>NZ_JBIDAD010000016.1:0-113642 GCF_043202315.1 Streptomyces sp. NPDC048211 | reverse complement strand
GATCTTCGACCTCGTCGACTACGGCGTCGTCGGCGACCTCTTCAACGTCGTCCCGCAGCTCACCGACGAGGTCACCGCCCGCAAGGGCTGACCCCTCGCCGGGCAGTACACGGCACGACAGCGGGACCCGCAGTACGGGGCCGCACGGTGAAACCCACCGTGCGGCCCCGCGGCCTTTCCCCGTCGCACCGCCCGTCCGCCGCCTTCCCGCCCGTCACCCGTTCGGCCCCGCTCGCCTAGTCGGGTGACGGGAGCCGAACGAGGCTGAGGGCGAATCGACCATGCTCGCAGCCCGTTCGGTCCCGCTTGGCCGGCCGGTGGCCGCGACGGACGGGAGCTGTTCGCCATGACCTACACGCCCAAGGGCGCCACGCCCGCCACCGCCGCGGCGAACGGGGCGGCCGTGGCCCGCTACGACATGGACGACCGGCAGGACTTCGCCGACCGGAACCGGGGGTTCATCGCCCCCTTGCCCGACAAGCTGTACGCGACGGACGGGCGAGTGATCTTCGATGCCGCCCGGTTCGACTACCTCGCCGACGACGCCCCCGCGCCCGACACCGTGCACCCGAGCCTGTGGCGTCAGTCGCAGCTGATCCGCAAGGGCGGCCTGTACAAGGTCGTGGACGGCGTCTACCAGGTGCGCAACAACGACATCGCCAACCTCACGGTCATCGAGGGCGACACCGGACTGGTGGTCGTCGACTGCATGGCCTCGGTCGAGGCCGCGAGCCAGGCCATGGGCCTGATCCGCGAGCATGTCAGCGACAAGCCCGTCGCGGCCGTGGTCTACACCCACACCCACATCGACCACTACGGCGGCGTCAAGGGTGTGGTGAGCGCCGAGGACGTGGCCTCGGGCAAGGTCCCGGTCATCGCCCCGGGCACCATCGCCTCGTTCGACAAGCACGCGATCGGCGAGAACGTGATCGCCGGCAACGCCATGTCGCGACGCGCCTCGTACGCGTTCAACAGCCTCCTCGACCCCGGTCCGGGCGGCTGCGTCACCTGCGGCATCGGGATCGCCACCGTGCCCGGCGTGACGATCTCGTACATCTCGCCGACCGACGCCATCACCGAGACGGGTACGCAACGGGATCTCGGCGGCCTCGAGTTCGAGTTCCTGTACGCCCCCGACACGGAGGCGCCCGAGGAGATGCACATCTGGATCCCGCAGCTCGGCGCGCTGACCTGCGCGGAGAACGCGAACCACTCGCTGCACAACATCCAGACGCTGCGCGGCGCGCGGACCCGCGACGCCCGCAACTTCGCCCGCTACCTCGACGAGACTCTGGAGCGCTGGGGCGACGACGTGCAGGTGCACTACGGCCCGCACACCTGGCCGGTGTGGGAGAACGGCCAGGTGACGGCGTTCCTGGAGTCGCAGCGCGACACGTACAAGTATCTCCACGACCAGGCGCTGCGGCTGGCCAACAAGGGCTACACACCCCTTGAGGCGGCCGAGGAGATCGAGCTGCCCGAGGAGCTGGGGCGCAAGTGGTTCAACCGCGGCTATCACGGCACCCTGCACCACGACGTGCGTGCCGTGTTCACCAAGGAACTCGGCATGTGGGACGGCGACCCGGTCTCGCTCCACCCCCACCCACCGGTCGAGTCCGCCCGCCGCTTCGTCGCCCTGATCGGCGCCGAGAAGATCATGGATGAGGGGCGGCGCGCCCTGGCGTCCGCGGACTACCGCTGGGCCGCGCAGATCCTGCACACCCTGGTCTTCGCCCAGCCGGAGAACCAGGCCGCGCGTGATCTCCAGGCCGACGCCTACGAGCAGATGGGCTACCAGGCCGAGGGACCGCAGTGGCGCGGCATCTTCCTCACCGCCGCCATGGAGCTGCGTCAGGGAATCCAGCCGGCCACATTCGCCACCGCCAGTCCGGACACCATCATGGCCATGCCCATCGGCATCCTCTTCGACTTCGCCGCCGTGCATCTGATCGGCGAGAAGGCTGCGGATGCCGACCTGCGCATCGACTTCCGCTTCACCGATCTCGACGAGACCTGGACGATGTGGGTGGCCCGCGGTGTCCTGAACGCCCGCCGCGGGGCGCACCCCGGCACCCGTCTCACGGTCACCGGCCCCAAGGCCGCGCTGGTCGGTGCCCTGTTGAAGCCTGCGGCCGCACCGGATCTGGCCAGGGGCGGGAAGATCACGTTCGACGGCGACGCGGCCGCTCTGCAGACGCTCGCCGGTCTGCTGGACGAGTTCGACCCCGACTTCCCCGTCGTCACACCGTGACAGCCGGACTCCCTTCCTGACACGCTCGGCCGGGGCCCACGATGCCCGCGGGCCCCGACCACGCAGGGGCGGCGACGACCACCGGGAACCCGGCTCCGCCCTCGCCGACTAATCAGTCCAGCAGCATCTCCTCGACGAGGTCGGCTGCCCGCGGGGTGCCGCCCTCGGCCCGCACCTCGGCCCGCAGCCGCGCCGAGCGCCCGGCGACCTCGGGGTCGCCGACGAGTTCGGTCAGCGCGGTGCGCAGCGTCTCGGCCGTGGCGTCGGCGGTGTCGATGCGGCGCGCGACGCCCAGGGCCACGAGCTGGTCGGCGTTCATGAACTGGTCGGCGCCCTGCGGGACGGCGATCATCGGCACTCCGGTGTACAGCCCTTCGGCGCTGCCGCCCATCCCGGCATGGGTGACGAAGGCGTCGGCCTGCTCCAGGATCGCGAACTGCGGTACCCAGGACTGCACGTCGACGTTGTCCGGGATGGTGCCCAGCTCGTCCCGGTCGGTGTGCCGGCCGATCTGGAGTACGACGTGCCAGCCGGGCAGGTCGCCGTACGCGGCCAGGCACCGGCGGTAGAACTCGGGCCGATTGGTGTACGCCGAGCCCAGCGAGACCAGCAGCACGCGCTCCGCGTCCGCGGGGCGGGTCCAGCTCTGCTCGGCTCCGCGCCCGCCGAAGCAGGGGCCGACGAACGTCACCGTGCCGGTGTCGACGTCCTCGCCGTGCGGCTGCATCGCCCGGGGGACCAGGGCGAGGGTGTGCGCGGGGCGCCCGGAGAAGGCGTCCATGTCCGTGGTGGACGCGCCGCAGCCGGCGAGCCACCCGGTGAACTTCGCGCGGTACGCGTCGGCGCCGGGCAGGGCCCACAGCTGCGCCGCCACGTCCTGTTCGTAGCCCTCCCAGGCGACGATGGCCGGTGACAGCTGCATGAGGGGGCGCTTTTGCGACTCGGCCAGCGCACGCGCCGCGTAGGCGCCGATGTCGTACAGGTAGAGATCGGCGGGGTCGTCGTCGTAGAAGGCGCGGAGCTGCGGGAGCGCCTGGACGGCGTCGTCGAGGAAGAGGCCCATCGCGCCGATGGCGTCGTCGGGCCAGTTGTTGTCGGCGACCGGCAGGACGGAGCGGTAGGGGACGAACTCGGCCCCGGTGGCCTCGATCCGGTCGGCCACGGCCGGGTCGTTGGCGTACGTCACCCGGTGGCCGCGGGCCACCAGTTCACGGATGACTTCGAGGCTCGGCAGTACATGGCTGACGGCGGGGATGCCGACCATGGCGATGTGGGCACGGCGACGTGACATGGAAGATCACTCGATTCAGGTCTGCGGCGAGAAGGACACGGCGAACCCGTGCGTCGGCCGCTCCGGCCCGGAGTCCGGGTCGTGGGCGCGCACAGGGCATGCCGGACGGAGGTGGGGCGCTGCCCCGTCCCGCGTCAGCCGTAGAGCTGTCGGAAGAACATGCGGAAGAACCTAACCGGCTTCCGGGGCCGCCGCACGTGGTTTTCGGCGGACCCGGCACCGGTGCCGCTCACGGGGACGGAGCGGCACCGGTGCCCGGCACGACCGTGCGCACGTGGTCGGTGAGGTGTTCCGCCGGCCGGTCCCACCGGGCCGGCGCGAGCAGCCGGGCGATGTCTTGGTCGTCGTCGCGGTAAGGATCACCAGAGGTCCGATCCGCACCACCCGCGGCCGACCGGGCATCGGGTGGAACACGGCCGGATCGGCCGGTACGGGCACGGGCTGCGGATCCCCGCACGGGTGGCGGGCGGGGACCGCGTCCCGTGATCGCGCCGCCGCCCCCGCCGCGACACCGGTTCACCGAACGGCGGCGGGGCGGGAGCGGGTCGGTCTCCGGAGGTGCTCAGCTCTCCTCGGCGTCCGGCCGGCCGGACGCGGTGCGCAGCTGTGCCCGGGTGGGCTGCGCGCCCTCCCGGTCCACCACCGCCTGCTGGAGAACTGCCCTGCTGGACAGCAGGGTGCCGGCCGGCCCGGCCGGGGTCTCCTCGGCGAGGAAGGTGCGCGACCCCAGGAAGGTGAGGCCGTGCTCGGCGAAGACCCATTCCGAACGCGTCCGGTACCTGGTGTCGGTGCGGGCGATCCCGAGGCCGTGCCGTCCGAGCGCGTCGGTCGCGTCCGGCACCTCGGTCACACCGGGGACCGCGGCCGCCGCCCGGTAAAGGGCCGCCGCCGTTCCGGGCGGCATGACCTGCTCGGCGATGAGGTCGCCGATCCGGTCGAACACCGCCTGGTCCTGCTCCTGTCCGTCCGTCGCCGGGGTCCTGGCGTAGAGGTACGCCAGCAGGGCGTCCCGGTCGGTGGGCAGGGCAGCGAGCCAGCGGTAGGTGGGACGGCCGATGCCCGCCGGGGTGGCGCCGGTGTCGCCCAGCCCGGCGTTGACCGGCAGGCTCTCGCCGTCCTCCCGGATCAGGCCGAGGCGCTTGACGGGGCCGCGCACCTGGGAGAACCACACCTCTCGGCCCTTCAGCGGACCGGTCACCGCCTTCCCGCTCGTCAGATCGGCGCCGCGTCCGATGCTCTTGACGTACACGAACTGGCTGTCCTCGACCGGCTGCGCGTCACGGGCCAGCGCGACGGCCGACAGCCGGTCGAGCAGGGCGACGGGGTGCTGCCGGGAGCCGCCCGGCGTCTGTACGCGGGCCCGGTCGACGGCTCCCCCGCCGTCCCACGGGGCGAGGCCGACGGTCAGCGCTCCGGCCAGGGCCAGTGCGGTCAGCGGTGCCAGCACGGCCGGGCGGAGCAGGCGGCGCCGGGCGGGTGGCGCCGGGGTCGGGGTCGGGGTCGAGCTTGCCCGGTCGTGGTCGATCTGCTGCATCAGGGCTTCCTTGTGGTGGAGATGGCGCCCGGGCGGGAGGTCCCATTCGGCCGGGGACGGCAGCATCCGGGCCAGTCGGACGGCCTCGGCACTCCCGTTTCTCCCGGCGCTCTCGGGGAGCGACCGGGGCGGTGTGGCGTCGTTCATGGGGTCTCCTCCCGCACGGGCAGGGCGGCGAACGCGGCCCTGCTTCTTACCTCTCCGCGGGCCCCCCGCGGTTCCGTTCTTCCGCCGCCGGGTTCCAGGTCCTCGTCGCTGAGTCGGCTGAGCCGCGCCCGCGCCCGGGCCAGGCGGGAGCGCACGGTGCCCACGGGGATGTCCAGGGCCTGCGCCGCCTCCGCGTAGTCCAGCCCCGACCACACGCACAGGGCCAGCACCTCGCGCTCGTGACGGCGCAGCCGGGAGAGCGCCGCGTGCACCGCCACCAGGCGGCGGGCGTCGTCGATCCGTCCGGCGGTCTCCGGCGCGAAGTCGGCCACCTGGGGCGGGTCGGGGTGCCGGGCCAGGAAGGCGAGCCGTCTGCGACGGGAGCGGTTGGCGTTCTCGGCCTTGTGCGTGGCGATGCCCAGCAGCCAGGGTCTGAGCGATCCGCCCTCCGGCTCCAGCCGGTCCCGCGTCCGCCAGGCGGCCAGGAAGGTCTCGGACATGACGTCCTCGGCGGCCGACCAGTCACCGGTCAGGCGCAGGGCGTGGTTGTAGACGGTGCGCGCGTAGTCCTCGTACAGGTCGGCGAACGTTTGACGGTCCCCCGCCCGTACACGCCGGCGGAGCTCGCCCGGGTCCTCTGTGTGTCTCACACCTCTCTACCTCTCCGCGGGAGGCAAGGGGTTCCCGTGACCTGCGGCACACCCGCGCCGGGAGGGCTCCGCCCCACGGTCTCACCCGTACGCGGAGGGCCGGGGAGGGGGTGCGCGGTGCCCGTACGGGGCGGGGGCGGGCACACCGGAAACGCGACAGCCGGGCGGACCGGAGGGTCCGCCCGGCTGTCCGGGGTCGGGCTTCGTAGCCGTCAGGGCGTCGGGACGTCCGCACGTCGAGACTTACGGACGCGTCGGGTCTTCCGGACGTCAGGGGTCGGGGCTTCCCGCCGTCCGGGCGGCGGGGCTTCGGGGCGTCGAACGTCAGGCCGTCAGGGCTGGAGCGGCATCGTCCAGCAGTTGGAGCCGGTCGCCTTGCCCGAGAGACGGTCGGTCATCCAGGAGATCGCGTCCCCCTGGTCGGTGATCAGCGGGACCAGGTGGTTGGTCAGGAGCTTGTCGCCGAGGTTGGGCAGGACGATGGCGTCGTACGTGACGTCGGCACCCTTGCGGCACCAGTCCACGGCCAGTTGGCGTGCCTGGGCGTGGGGCACGATGTCGTCCTGCACGCCGGTGGCCAGGCGCACCGGGCCGCTGGGCTTCAGCGTGCCGATGCGCTGCCTGTCGAGGGCCGCCTGCGCCTTGGGCTCGGCGGCGATGACGTCACCGAGCGGCTTGCCGCTGGTGGTCCACTTGGAGCTCTTGGTGAAGCCGTAGCCGAAGATCGCGTCGCCGACGCACATGGTCGAGGCGTCCTTCAGCGCGGCCCGTCCGGCGTCGTTGACGTTGGCCTCGACGACGTCCCTCACGTCGGACTCGGCCTGGGCGAAGCCGTTGATCGACCAGGCCAGGGCGCCGGCGAGGGCGCTGCCGTCGATGCCCTTCATGGTCGCGGTGAGGTTGGCGGGCGGCGCACCTGCGTAGGTGCCGGCGAGCTTGACGTCGGGTGCGTAGGACGGCTGGAGTTCGGCCGCGGACGCGCTGGCTCCGCCGCCCTGGCTGTAGCCGTACAGGCCGGTGCGCGAGTCGGGCGTGATCGAGGTGCCGGGCAGCTGGTGCGCGGCGCGGGCCGCGTCCAGCAGGGCGTGGCCCTGGTCGAGCCGGTTGACGTAGGTGTGGAGCCGGTCGGTCGTGCCGAGACCGACGTAGTCGGTGACCACGACGGCGACGCCGGCGGAGAGCAGCCGGTAGATCGCCAGGGTCTCGTAGCCGACCGACACGGTCTCACCGCTCAGGGTCAGCGGGTACTGGAGGGTCATGGAGGGGGCGCACTGGTCGCCCTGGCCCACCGTGCCCGAGGCCAGCGCCACCAGCGGGCGCGGACCGGACCCCTTCCAAGTGGCGGACGGTTCTATGTAGGCGCCGGTCACCGCGACGGCCTGTCCGCCCGAGTCGGTGGAGCGATACATCAGCCGGGTCGCCGTACCCGGCATCGGGCGACCGTCGAGACCCGGCAGGCTCAGGCCGAGCGGCAGCGGCTCGTGGCGGATCACCGCGCCGTTGGCGGAGGGCAGTCCGGCCGGCGGGTTGTAGAAGTCGGGGATGGTGACCCCTCGGGACACCACGGGCTGCGACCCGTCGGTGGCGGACGCGGGTGCGGCGTACGCGGCCACGCAGGCCGCTGCCGTCACGGCGACGGCTACCGCGCGCATGCCACCGGGGCGTGGCCCGCGGGCGGGGGAAACCATGGGGGAGGTCGTGGGGAAGGCGGACGGCGAACGGGTGGTCTTGCGGCTCACAGCTCACTCCTCGCTCTGCTCGGAATGCGGGTGAACGCAAGCTAGCAGCGGCACTTACCGAAGGTAACCCGTCAGTAAGTTACGCTGTGGTAACTGCCGGATCGGACCTGGTCAGCGACGGCAGCACACCCGTTCCGGCTCACCCGGAGCGACGTGACCGCCACCGGGACGCGCCGACCGGTCCCACGGAGCCCGCCCTCCGTCCGGCCGGGCGCCACCCTCACGCCGAGACCGAAGCCGGACCGCACCCGGGCATCGGAGTCACCGGCGCCCCGGCAGGAGTCGCGATGCGGGGAGCGGAAGCAGCCGCCGAACCCCCTTACCGCGCAACCGCCTTGGACATTCCGCCATCCGGGACGCACAGAGAGGTGACCCCCCGCGTACCGGCGGCCCCGCATTCCGCAATTCCCTCAACACGGCTGATTCGTAACGGACTTCACAACAACGCCTCCCATCAGGCACAGGGGCCTCGTGCGCAACATGGCTCATTCCAACTAGAGTTCTGTCATGCCCACCTCGCCGGCCTTACGCTCAGATCGCCGGCAGTCGGCCGACTCCGCCTGTCCTGCCCCGCAGGACACCTCCGGTCCAGCCGGAAACGGCAGCGCACGGCCTCGCGGAAGCTCCCCGAAGCCTCCTGCGTGCACAGCGGGCGCCGCCCCGGACCACGCGGAGTCGCCCCGGGCCAGTCCCGGCGCAAACCGGCGCGCGCGCCGAATTTCGCCATCTCGCCGATTCCCCCTTCCCTCCCGCCCGCACGGCGGCAGGGGAATCCGCGGACTCCTGATCCCTTGCCCGGAGCCGGCCGCCCCCCTCCCCCTCGGCCGGCCCGGGCAGTCAACAGAACCCGGAACCCGGGCACTACGGAGTACAGAAACGATGGAACCGCATCCCCGTATCGAGCAGCACGGCCCTGCCGACGGCATACGCACTGGAGCCGTCCCCCCGATTCTCGTGAGGGCCTGATGACCGAACTGATCCTGATCGCGGCCGCGTTGGTGGCCGGCGCCGGTGCGACGCTCTACTTCCACCGCAAGGCCCGCGCCCAGCAGCGCCGCGCGGACGGCCTCCAGCAGAACATCGAACAGCTCGGGCAGCAGATGCGCGCCGCCGAGCAGCTCGCCGGATACATCACGCACACGGTCGTCCCGGCCGCTGCCGCGCACACCCGGGCCGGACAGGCCTACCGGCCCGACCTGGCCGTGCCGCCCCAGCTGGTGCACACCCAGATGGCGAGTGCCCTCGGCGCTCTCGCGGGACAGGCCTGCGCCGCCATCGGCCAGACCGGCCAACTGGCCCAGAACGCAGCGCAGGACCAGGTCGCGCAGGTCTGGACGGAAGCCGAGCAGCGCATCGCCCAGGCGCGGCAGGAGTCGGTGGACGTGGCCCGGGCGGCAGTCCGCGCCTTCGCCTCCAGCACCGTGCAGCGGGCCGCGAAGCTGAGCAGCGCGATCAGCGCCGGCGTGCGCCGCCATGTCTCGGACGAGGCGTACGCCACGCTGGTCGAGATGGACCACCTGGCCCAGCAGATGCTGCTCACCGCGTCCGGGTACGGCGTCCTGGCCGGCGACAAGCTGTCGCGACGCTGGCCGGCGACCACACTGACCGACGTCGTCCGCACGGCCATGGGCCGGGTCGAGGGCTATCAGCGCATCCAGCACACGGATCTGGAGTCCTTCGCGGTCCAGAGCCGGGCCGTGGAAGCCGTGGTCCACACCCTGGCGGTGCTGCTGGACAACGCGCTTCGGTACTCGCCGCCGAACGCCCGGGTACACGTCTCCCTGGAGCACGGGGCGAACGCGGCCTTCCTCGTCGTGGACGATGCCGGACTGAGGATCGAGGACGAGCGGCTGACCTGGGCGCGTGAGGTGATGTCCGGCGACCGGCGGGACGACATCACACAGCTCGGCGCCTACCCGCAGACCGGACTGCGCGTCGCGTCCGTGCTCGCCGACCAGTACGGTTTCCGCGTCGAACTGACGGCTCCCAACCTGTACGGCGGCACGCGCGCGATCATCGTGCTCCCACAGGCCCTGCTGACGACGCCCCAGCCCTCGCGGCCGTCGTCCATGCACAGCAGGCCGGCCGCCCTCCCCGCTCCCGCGCCGGATGCGGAGCCCGCGCCGGCACCGCCGGCCACGTCCACCACGGCGAGCGGCCTCACCGTCCGCCGGCGCACCCCGCGCCCGTCCACCGGGACGGGCCCCGCCGCCGGGACACGGCCGGCCCCCGGCACCGTGGATCCGGATCCGGGTACCCCCGCCGTGGCCGCCGCATGGATGGCGGGCAGCCGCCGCAGCCGGGACGACCAGAACACCGCCAGCACTGACGGAGGACGTTGATCATGTCGGACACCCACTCGAACGCCCTGGGCTGGCTGCTGGACGAGCAGCTGGGATCCGTGGAGGGCGTCCGGTACGCCGTGCTGATGAGCGGCGACGGCCTGCTCAAGGCCCGGACCGAGACCATCGGCCAGGAGGACGGCGAGAAGCTGGCCGCCCTGACCGCCTCGCTGCGGGCCTCGGGCCGGGCGTGGGACGACTTCACCGGTGGGCAGGGCGTGCGCCAGCAGCTGATCGAGAGCGTCGAGCGGATCGGCCTGACGACGGCGGCCGGTCAGAACACGATGCTCTCGGTCGTCACCACGGGGCCCCACGCCGACGTCGGCCTGATCAGCCACCACATGGCCCTGCTCGTGGTGCGTCTGGGCGAGCAGCTCGGCACCACGGAACGCAGGCCGGTCCTCCAGCCGGACGGAGGCACCGCGGCATGACGGGTCCGCGGCGTGACCCGGACATGGTGAGGCCTTACGTCCGTACGGGCGGCCGGGTCCGCCCGCACCGGAACGTCCTGCTGGAGAGCGTGGTCATCGCCGCGCCCAGCCCCACCGGCGAGCTGGGGCCGGATACCCGCCGGGTGATGAGCCTGTTCTCCGTGGGCCACGGCGGACTGGCCGTCGCGGACATCGCTGCCGCGCTGCAGCTGCCGCCCTCCACCATCCGGATCCTCGTCTCCTCCCTCATGGACAGCGGCCATCTGGCCAGCCCCGAAGCCGCTGTGAACGATCAGCCCGAAGACGACCTCCTGCAGAAGGTGCTTGATGGACTCCGAGAACTGGTCTGACACGTCGAACGCCGTCTCGTACGTGCCGGCCACGGTGACCCGGTCTGCCAAGATCGTGATCGCCGGCGGATTCGGTGTCGGCAAGACGACGTTCATCGGCAGCGTGTCCGAGGTGCGGCCGCTACGGATGGAAGAGCCGATCACCGAGGACAGCGTCGGGATCGACGATCTGCGCGGCACGCCGAAGAAGACGACGACGACCGTGGGCATGGACTTCGGCCGTATCCACATGGCGGGCGGCGCCCTCGCCCTGTATCTGTTCGGGCTCCCCGGGCAGGTCCGCTTCCAGCCCCTGTGGGAGGACCTCGCACAGGGCGCTCTCGGCTGCCTCGTCCTGGCCGACACCCGCGACCTCGACGCGAGCCACGGGGCCCTGAGCCTGCTGGAGGGCGAGGGCATCCCCTACGCGGTCGCGATCAACACCTTCCCCGACGCGCCCGTCTACGACCCCGGCGAACTGCGCCAGGCCCTCGCCCTGGAACCTCACACCCCGTTGACCACCTGCGACGCCCGCGACCGCACCTCGTCCCTCCAAGCCCTGATCACGCTCGCGGAGTACCTGATCTCGCACCGTGCAGCCCTCTCCCTGGAGCCCACGTCATGACCTTCACCAGCTCCGTGCCCACGGCCGCACCGGGCAGGGTCTCGCTGTACGATCCGGGCTTCGCAGCCGACCCGCACGCCGCCTACGAGCGGATGCGCAAGACCTACGGCCCGCTGGTGCCCGTGGAGTTGGCTCCCGGCATCCCGGCCACGCTGGTGATCGGCTACCTCCAGGCGCGCCGTATCCTCAACGACCCCCTGTACTTCCCGCCGGACCCGCGCATCTGGGAGCAGCAGGTACCGGCTTCGTGCCCGGTGCGGCCGATGATGGAGTGGCGGCCCAACGCCCTGCGCAACGGCGGTGCGGAGCACGCCCGTTACCGGGCGGCCAACACCGCCGGGATCAACGCGGTCGACCAGCACCGCCTGCGCACCCAGGTGGAGCGGATCGCCTCGGAGGCCGTCGGGGATTTCCTCGCCGCCGGCAGCGCCGATCTGCTCACCCAGTACGCCTGGCCGATCGCCTTCCGGGTCCTGAGTGCGCTGCTGGGCTGCCCCGACGAGATCGGGGGCCGTATCGCCGACGGAATGGCGCGCATCTTCGACACCACCGACGCCGCGCAGGGCAACGCGATCCTCGGCCAGGCCCTCATCGACCTCGTCGCCCTGCGCAGGCGCGATCCCTCCGACGACATCACCTCGCGCCTCCTGGCCCACCCGGCGGAGCTGACCGACGAGGAGATGATCCACCAGCTCGTCACTCTCTACGGCGCCGGCATCGAGCCCCTGACCAACCTGATCGCCAACACCCAGCTGAAGATCCTCACCGACGAGGAATTCGCCGCCGGGCTGCACGCGGGCCAGTCCACGGTGCGCGACGCGCTCGACACCGTCCTGTACACCGACCCGCCGATGGCGAACTACTGCATCACCTATCCGCCGTATCCCGCGGACATCGACGGCTTCCTGCTCCCGGCCCACCAGCCCGTCGTCATCTCCATGGCGGCGTGCAACAACGACCCCGAACTCACCCAGGGGCCGGGCGGGATCTCGGGCAATCGCGCTCACCTGGCCTGGAGCATCGGCCCGCACACCTGCCCGGCCCGCTCGCACGCCTACCTCATCGCCGAGACCGCGGTCACCTGTCTGCTCGACGCCCTGCCGGAGATGGATCTCGCCGTACCCGCCGCTGAACTGCGCTGGCGGCCGGGCCCCTTCCACCGCGCCCTGGAATCCCTTCCCGTCCGTTTCTCCACCGCTCACTAAAAGGGAGACACCATGTCCGATCAGCCCGTGCTCGTCCTCGATCCGAGCGGCTCCGACCGCCATGCCGAGTACCAGGCCCTGCGCGACCGCGGTCCGGCCACCCGTGTGGACGTTCTCGGAGTCACCGCGTGGTCGGTCACCGACCCGGCGCTCCTCAAGGAGCTCCTCACCAGCCCGGACGTCTCCAAGGACGCCCGCGCCCACTGGCCGGCCTTCGACGAGACCGTGGCCACCTGGCCCCTCGCCCTCTGGGTCGCCGTGAGCAACATGTTCACCGCCTACGGAGGCGACCACCGACGGCTCCGCCGGATGGTGGCCCCGGCGTTCAACACCCGCCGCATCCAGGACCTCCGTTCATCCATCGAGAAGGTGGTCGCCACGCTTCTCGACGATCTCGAAGCCCGGCCGGCCGGTGAGGTGGCCGATCTGCGCAGGGACCTCGCCTACCCGCTGCCGATCGCGGTGATCGGCCAGCTCATGGGTGTCCCCGATGACCAGCTCGACGGCTTCCGCGCCCTGGTCGACGGCGTCTTCGACACCACCCTCACCGTCGAGGAGGCCACCGCCAACACGGCCGCGCTGTACGAGGCCCTCGACGGACTGATCGAGGCCAAGCGCGCGCATCCCGGCGACGACATGACCACGCTCCTCATCGCCTCCCGCGACGACGAGGGGGACGGCGGCGCCCTCACCGACGACGAACTGCGGGACACGCTCCTGCTGATGATCTCCGCCGGATACGACACCACCGTCAACGTGATCGACCAGGCCATCACCGCTCTGCTGGCCGACCCCGCGCAGCTGGCCCATCTGCGGGCCGGCCGCGCCGACTGGAACAGCGTCGTCGAGGAGACCCTGCGGCACGAGCCCGCCATCAAGCACCTGCCCATGCGCTTCGCCCTGGCGGACATCCCCCTGCCCGACGGACAGACGATCGCCCGGGGCGAGCCGATCCTCGCCTCCTACGCCGCAGCCAACCGCCACCCCGGCACGCGCGGTGCGTCCGCGGACCTCTTCGACATCACCCGTCCGACGAAGGAGCACCTGGCCTTCGGCCACGGCGTCCACTTCTGCCTCGGCGCCCCGCTCGCCCGTATGGAGATCGCGACCGCGCTCCAGCAGCTCTTCGAACGGTTCCCCGACGCCGAACTCGCCGTTCCCGCAGCCGAACTGCAGCCGCTGCCGTCGCTGATCAGCAACGGGCACCAGGCCCTCCCGGTCCGCCTGCGCCCGGCCGCCGGCTGATCCCGCGTTCGGGCCCCGGCACTCGTGGCGGGGCCCGAACGGAGCGCCCCGGGACGGGCGGACCCGCTCGGCGGCCGTTGACAGCGCACCACCCCCATGCGACTTTCGAAGCGCTTCGACGACCGTGGCGGTGCGGCAGGCAGCCGTATCCGCCACCTGGCCATCCACACCCTGGGACGGACATGGCGCTCTTCGACAATCCCGTGATACCCGGCTTCAGTCCGGACCCGAGCATCTGCCGGGTGGGCGATGACCACTACGTGGCGACGTCCAGTTTCGAGTACGTACCCGGGGTGCCCCTGTGGCACAGCCGCGACCTGGTGAACTGGCGGCTGATCGGCCACGCGCTCGACCGTCCGGGCCAGTTGGAACTGCCGGATACGGTCCCGGCATCGTGCGGGGTGTACGCACCGACGCTGCGGCACCACGACGGCCGCTTCTGGATGATCACGACCGTGGTCACCGACGCCGGCACCGTCCTGGTCACCGCGAAGGATCCGGCCGGCCCCTGGTCGGACCCCGTCGCGGTCGGCATTCCCGGCATCGACCCCGATCTGGCCTGGGACGAGGACGGCACCTGCTGGTGCGTGTACTCGGACGACGGCATCCACGGGGTGCGCATCGACCCGGAAACGGGCGAAACGCTGGGCGAGCCGGTGGCGTTGTGGTCGGGCAGCGGGCTGCAGTACCCCGAAGGGCCGCACCTGTACCGGATCGGCGGCTGGTGGTACCTGCTGCTGTCGGAGGGCGGCACCGAACGCGGGCACGCGATGTCGGTGGCCCGGACCCGCAGCCTGCCGGGGCCGTTCGAACCCCACCCGGACAATCCCGTGCTCTCCCACCGGAGTACCGGCCACCCCGTGCAGAACGTCGGCCACGGAGATCTCGTGCAGGCGCGGGACGACACGTGGTGGATGGTCCTGCTCGGCACCCGGCCCCGCGGCGACACCCCGAAGTACCACGGTCTGGGCCGGGAGACGTTCCTGGCGCCCGTCCGCTGGGAGGACGAGTGGCCGCTGCCGGGACCGGTGGACCTGCGGGCGGAGGCCCCCGCGCTGCCGCCGCACCCGTGGCCGCAGGAGCCGGAGCGGGACGACTTCGACTCCCCCGCGATCGCGCCGTGCTGGGTGTCGCCGAGGCGGCACGACCCGGCCGCCGCGCGCCTGGACGAGCGGCCGGGGCACCTGGTGCTGCACGCGCGCGCGGACAGCCTCGACCTGCCCGACGCCCTTTTCGTCGGGCGGCGCCAGCGGGACCCCGACTGCACCGCCCGTACACAGGTGGAGGTCTCTGCCGGGGGCCTGGGCGGGCTCGCAGTCCGGCTCGACGAGGCGCACCACTACCAGGTGGAGACGGACGGCTCGGGCACGGTCCGCGCAGTCGCCAGGATCGGCCCGCTGTGCCACACCGTGGCCGAACGCACCGTGCCGCCGGGCCCGGTGACGCTGCGGATCGACGTCACCACCACCGTGGTCCTGCCGCCCTCCGTCACGGACCCGGGGGCGACGGTCCCGCCCGGCCTCCGGGTCGGCGGGCCCGACACCCTCCACCTGGGGTATGAGACGGCCGAGGGCGACTTCGAGATCCTGGCCTCGCTCGACGGCCGCTACCTCACCACGGAGGTGGCCGGGGGCTTCACCGGCCGGGTCATCGGCATGTACGCGACCCGGGGCAGCGCGGCCTTCGACTGGTTCGGCCTGCGCCCCGCCTGACGCCGGCGGCGGGGACGCGCACCGGAAGACGGTGCGCGTCCCCGCCGCACGCACGCGGCCCGCGTCCTCGCCACTGCGGGCCGACGGATTCATCGGCCATGCCTCGGATCTACGCGATATGCTGATGCAGATAGTGCAAGTGGTTTGCAAAATGAGGAGGGGCATGGCTACTCGGGCGACCGACGCCGGGACGAACCAGAGCGTCGAACGAGCGGTCTCGGTGCTGCGCGCACTCGACTCCGGCCGCGCCGAACTGCGCGTCTCCGACGTCGCCGAACTCACCGGGCTGGGCTCCTCCACGACCTCCCGCCTGCTGTCCACCCTCGAACGGCTCGACATGGTCGAACGCGACCCCGTCAGCAACCTCTACCGCCTCAGCCTCGGCATCCTCCCCCTCGCCGCCACCGCCACCAACCGGCACCCCGTCCACCGGGCCGCCCGCATGGTCCTCCAGGACCTCGCCACCCGCACCGGGCTGGGGGCCAACGTCGCCGTCCGCCGCGGGACCGAGCTGATGTTCCTGTGCAACTTCGAGGGAGCGCGCGCCCCCAAGTCGTACACGCAGGCCGGACACAGCGCCCCGCTGCACGCCACCAGCATCGGGAAATGCCTCCTCACCGGCCTCTCCCCCAAGGAGCGCCGCACACTGCTTCCCGAACCGCTCGTGGCACACACCGATTACACGACCACCAGCCACGACCTCCTCGACACCGAGATCGACACCGTGCGCCGTACCGGCTACGCCATCGAAGCCGAGGAGCGCGCCCTGGGCCGCGCCTCCCTCGCCGCACCGGTCCGCGACGCCTCGGGCGACGTCGTGGCCGCCATCTCCCTCTGGGGTCCCACCTCCCTCCTCGGCGGCCACACCGAGGCGGAAGGGCAGCGCCTCGCGCTGACCCGCGAGGTCATCGAGGCCGCGGACGCCATCAGCCAGGCGCTGGGCGCGGTCTGAGTCCTACGCCGTAAGCCGGAAACGGGCGAAGGGGGCCCGGTACAGGTCAGCCGACCTGTACCGGGCCCCCTTCGCCGCGCGCCTACGCGCCGTACGCCTTGAACGCGATCACGTGGGCGTGCGGCGCCCCGTGTGTCGCGTCCACCACGAGACGCAGGGCGTCGGTGCTCACAGGTCCGCCGTCGGCACCGCGCAGGTCGTGCACGCGGTGGCGGCGGCGGTTGCCGGTCACCGTCAGCAGGGTGCGCCAGGTGCCGTCGGGCTCGCGGCTCTGGAGGCGGTAGTTGCGGACCAGCTCCGGCATCACCTCGAAGGGGGTGCGGTGGCGGTGGAGGTTGTTGAGGTACTCGTCGACGTCGTCGTCGAACACCACGCGCGCCTCGGTGAGCCGGCGCTCCCCGTCCCAGTCGAGGCGCAGCCACTGCGCCGCACGGTCCGGGGCGGCCAAGGGCTCCGACGACCACATCTGCGGTCCGCCGTAGGGGCGCTGGAATCCGCCGGCGGCCCGCTCGGGCAGGAACGCCGCGGTGTCCGGGGCGGCGCGGAAGCCGAAGGTCCGGCGGCGCAGGCCGCGGGCCTGCCACTCCAGGACCAGCTGGCCGTCCTCCTCGGGAATGTCGTGGTCGACGGCCACGTCGCCCTCGGCCCTGCTGCGCAGCGCGAGAACGCCGTCGGTGCGTACCGGAAGGAGGACCAGCGCCGCCCCCGGGCAGGCCCGCACGATCAGGACGACGTTCTCCGGGGCGTCCGGGCGGTGGCCCAGGCGGGCGGTGACCCAGTGGGGGCCGCCGGCCGGCACGGCCACGGTGGTGGTGAGCAGGTGGTCGACGGGGACGGCGTTCTCGGGGCGGCCGGTGCTCCACAGCTCCACGGTGAGCTCGCTCGGCCGTTCGCCCGGAGCGCCGTGGACCAGCAGGTCCACCGTGTCGAGCGCGGGGTCGGCCGGCAGCAGCAGCCCGAGGTCGCGGGTGAGCGGATACGGCTCGCCGGGCGCGTCCGGGGTCGGCTCCGCGGCCAGCCGGCCCAGGTGCGAGGAGGCGCTGACCCGCGCCGCGCGGGCCAGGTTGCCGGGGTCGTCGTCGGAGAGACCGATCACCGAGGCGTCCTGTCGCAGCAGGGTGCGGCGCACCAGCTCGGGGTGCTCGGCGGCGAGCTCGCGCGGGCCGATCCCCTCGGCCACGCACAGCGCGGCGGCCGTTCCCGCGGCCTCGCCGAGGGTGGCGCAGGTGGCCATCACGCGGGTGGCACCGAACGCGATGTGGGTGGCGGATATGTTGCGCCCGGCGAACAGGAGGTTCGTGACGTTCACCGAGTACAGGGAGCGCAGCGGGATGTGGAAGATGCCGTCCGCGTAGCGCTGGCGGGCGCCGGGCTCGTCGGCGTACATCCCCTGCACCGGGTGGAGGTCGACGGACCAGCCGCCGAAGGCGACACGGTCGGCGAACTGCCGCTGCTCCAGAACGTCCTGCTGGCTCAGCATGTGGTCGCCGAGGAAGCGGCGGTACTCGCGCTTGCCCGGAAGGCTGCCGACCCACTCCAGCGTCAGGTTCTCGGCATCCGGGAACTCGCCGGAGTTCTTGATGTGGTCCCAGATGCCCATGACCACGGCCTGCAGTTCGTCGCGGATCAGCTCGTTGTCGTGGACGGTGTCGAGTTCGCCGCCCCACTCGACCCACCAGTAGTCGCAGCCGTTGTCGCCGGTGCGCAGCACGCGGTTGCGCAGGATGGGCGTGGTGGTGAGGTCGCGGGCGGACTCGGGCGCCACGAACTTCACCGGCCGGCCCGTGTCCTTGGTGTGGAACAGGATCGTCGACCCGAGCAGGGCCCGGTCCCCCTCCTCGGGCGCCCAGGGCTCGTCGAACTCCGCGCGCGCCTCGCGGCCGATGCGGTAGTGGGCGCCCGCGAGGTGGCCGAGCAGGCCGTCGCCGGTGCAGTCGAGGAACTGACGGGCGTGGAAGGTGATGCGCCGCTCGGAGCCCATCATCCAGCCGGTGCAGGAGTGCACCTGGCGCGCGTCGTCCGGACCGCTCGCGTCGACCTCCCGTACGTCGGTGTTGAGGTAGAGGTCGATGTTCGGTTCGGCCCGGACCGCGTCGAGGACCACCTGGTCCCAGTAGTACGGGTTCCCCTCGGGGTTGCGGTACTGGTTCTCGGTGTACAGCTCGCCCATGATGCCGGTCTCCCGGGCCCAGCGGTGCACGCCGTGGGCGGAGGCTCCGCAGACCCAGACCCGGACCTCGCTGCTGGCGTTGCCGCCCAGTACCGGGCGGTTGTTGACCAGGGCGACGCGTCGGCCGAGCCGGGCCGCGGCGATGGCTGCGCAGGTCCCCGCCAGGCCGCCGCCGATGACGGCGATGTCGTAATGGACCTCTTCTTCCCGCACGGGGCGGCCTCCTCGGTGTGAAGCACGGATTCTCTCCGCCGTAGCGGAGCGACCATGAACGTACATCACATCCATATTGTGCAACTACTGTTCAGTCAGTGGGATGTGTTGTAAGTTTCCGGCGCAGCCCACGATGCCGTCGGCGAGGGCCGTCGCCCGATTCGCGGCAGGTCACCGACCTCGACGGTTCCGCACAGAACCGACGATTCACCGACCAAAAGGGTTGACGTCTTCGCACGATATGGAGAACGATCCCGCATGTTGCAACTTGCATTCAGTGCGGCAGCATGACCTTCACACAGGGCCTCGGCCGGCGCACGGGACGGCGCGGCTCACGGCTCACGTCCGGCCGCATCGCCTCCGCCCTGCGGAGCGCAGCCACCGTGGCACGCCCTGCACCACCGCTCCCGCCCCGTTCGAGAGGACTGATCCATGAGTACGGCCGCACCTCCACGGAAGGCCCCTCCACGTCGTGAGCGGTCCGGTGGACGCCTCTCCAACGGCGCGTTCGCACTGCTGCTGACCGCTCCGGGGATCGCGCTGTTCGCGACGATCATCATCTATCCGCTGGTGTCGGCCCTGTTCACCGGCTTCTTCAAGCAGGACCTGCGCCTGCCGGGACGCGAGTTCGTCGGCCTCGACAACTTCACCTACTGGCTGGACGGCGACTTCCTCACCATCCTCAAGCAGACCCTGGTCTTCACCGTCGGGGCGACGCTCGTCCCCTTCGTGCTCGGGTTCGCGCTCGCCCTCGCACTGAACTCGGGCCTGAAGGGCAGCGGCTTCATGCGCGGCCTGTTCCTGTTCCCGTGGGTGATCCCGGGTGTGGTGGTCTCCTTCCTCTGGATGTGGATCTTCAACGCGAACTACGGCGTGCTGAACGGCATCCTCATGGACACCGGGATCATCGACGAGTCGGTGTCCTGGCTCGGCCGGCCGGGCACCGCGATGCTCGCCGTCATCATCACCAAGACCTGGGCGAGCTTCCCCTGGATGATGGTGATGCTCCTGGCCGGTCTGCAGACCGTGCCCAAGGAACTGCACGAGGCCGCCTCGATCGACGGGGCCGGCTCGATCCGGCGCTTCTTCGCCGTCACCTGGCCACAGGTGCGCGGGGTCGCCTCGATCGTGCTGCTGCTGGAGTTCATCTGGAACTTCCAGCACTTCGACACCATCTACGTGCTCACCGGCGGCGGGCCGGCGGGCGCCACCGAGACCTTCGCCACCGCGGTGTACCAGACCGCCTTCAAGGGCTTCGACATCGGACGGGCGACCGCGCTGGGCGGCCTGTGGATGCTGCTCCTGCTCCTCCTGGTCGCCGTCTACCTCAGGATCACCGAGCGGAAGGGCGACGCCTGATGACCTCCACGACCTCCACCCCGCTGTCGGGCACCGGCGTGCTGAAGCAGTCCGCCACATCTGCCCAGAACACCTCGCGGCGCCGGATGCGCAAGGACCTGCTCCGCTCCCGGGTCGCCGCCTGGACCGCGATCCTGGTGATCGGCGCCTTCGGCCTCCTGCCGGTCTACTGGCTGCTGGCCACCGCCCTGAGCAGCCCCGAGGACGCGTTCCAGTTCCCGCCGAAGCTGATACCCACGCACATCACCTTCAGCAACTTCACGGCGCTCGCCGACAACGACCAGTTGATCAAGTACATGATCAACTCGCTCGTCGTGGCCTCGATCACCGCCGTGCTGAGCGTGGTCGTCGCCACGTACATGGGGTACTCGTTCTCCAAGTTCCGCTATCGCGGGCGGCGCTCGCTGATGCACATGGTGCTGGCCTCCCAGATGTTCCCCCAGGCCCTCCTGCTGGTGACGCTGTACGCCGTCTTCTCCAGCTTCGGCCTGCTGAACACGTACACCGCCCTGGTGCTGTCCTTCACCACGTTCACGATGCCGCTGTGCGTCTGGATGCTGAAGGGCATCTTCGACACCATTCCGGACGCCCTGCTGGAGGCGGCGTCCATCGACGGCGCGTCCCGGTGGCGGACGCTGCACTCCATCGTGGCGCCGCTGGCCGCGCCCGGAATGATCGCCGCCGGGCTGTTCGCCTTCGTCCGTGGCTGGAACGACTTCATCTTCGCGGTGACCCTGGCCGACAAGGAGAAGCAGACCCTGCCGCCCGGCCTCGTCTCCACCTACATCGGCGAGTTCCAGGCCGCCTGGCCCGAGCTGATGGCCGCCTCGCTCGTGGTGTCCATCCCGGTCGTCGTCGCCTTCATGTTCCTGCAGCGCTACCTCGTCGGCGGCATGACCGCCGGCTCGGTGAAGTAACCGAGCCGCACGGGATCCTCCCGCCCGCTCCCCCACGCTCCTCCCCTTCCGCCCACTCCCCATGGAGAAACCATGACCACCTCTGGCATCAGCCGCCGCGGCGCGCTGCGTATGTTCGGCATCGGCGCCCTCGGTGTGGCCGGCGTCGGCGCGCTCGGTGCCTGCGCACCGTCCCCGTCCAACTCCGGCAGCGCCTCCAACGGAGGCGACACGAAGTCCAAGGACTTCGACTTCACCTCCTGGTCGCTCAACGAGGAGGCCGCCAGACCCTCCATCGAGAAGATCATCGCGGCGTGGGAGAAGGCCGAGAAGTCCAAGGTCCGCGCGGTCTCGTACCCGTACAACGAGTACCTGAGCCAGCTCACCCTCAAGCTCGGCGGCGGGGAGACCACCGGAGCGGTGCACCTCGACATCGCCTGGCTCGCCGCGGTGGCGCAGATGGGCAAGCTCGCCGACCTCGGCTCCGTGGCCCCGAAGGGCGGCTACACGGACGTGGCGCTGAAGAGCGGCGTGTACGACGGCAAGCAGTACGGCCTGCCGTGGAACACCGGCTCGATCGGCGTGATCGCCAACTCCAAGATCCTGGAGAAGGCCGGCGTCAAGGAGCACCCCACCACGATCGAGGAGTTCGAGGACGCGCTGCGGGCGGTGAAGGGGCTCGGCGGCGGTATCGTGCCCTACGCCGCGGCCACGAAGGTCGCGCAGCTCAAGGACATCTTCCCCTGGATGCAGACCTTCGGCTGCACGCTCATGGACGGCGAGAAGGTCACCATCGGCGACGACGCCTCCGTCGACGCGGTCACCTGGTACAAGAAGATGCACGACGCGAAGCTGATCGCCGCCGACGTGGACCGCTTCGACGCGCGCGCCCTGTTCGGCCAGGGCAAGGCCGCCTTCTACGACGACGCCGTCATCGGCAAGGGCGTGACCGCGGCCCAGTCCAAGGACAAGACGCTGGCCGACGCGATGCAGCCGATGCGGCGTCCGGTGCTGCGGTCCGGCGACACCTCGCAGGCACTGCTGTGGGGCGGGGTGATCGCGATCGTCAACGGCAAGGGACAGGACGCGGCCACGCAGTTCGCGCTGCACACCACCTCCGACCTGGCCACCACCTCGGAGTACTTCGCGACGCGGGCCCTGCCGCCGTCCACCACGGCGGGCCTGGCCGACCCGAAGGTCGCCAAGGACACGTTCACCACCGAGTGGACCGAGAAGATCACCAAGACGGCGACCGGCAGCCCGTTCTGGCAGTTCGCGCAGAACGCCCAGATCGAGGAGGCCGTGGCCAAGCAGGTCCAGGCCGTCCTGGTCGGCCAGTCGAAGCCGAAGGACGCAATGAAGAAGGTCGGCGAGGAGGTCGCCGCGCTCATCAAGCGCTGAGACAACACGCGGCGGCCCGGGGCCCGGTGAAGGCGGATCAGCCTTCACCGGGCCCTTTGCCGTGCCGCATCCAACTTCCCTCTGAG
This sequence comes from Streptomyces sp. NPDC048211, assembly GCF_043202315.1. NCBI lineage: Bacteria > Bacillati > Actinomycetota > Actinomycetes > Kitasatosporales > Streptomycetaceae > Streptomyces > Streptomyces sp. NPDC048211. The sequence continues at coordinate 91,064 of NZ_JBIDAD010000016.1, read as the reverse complement.
GTATCTCGAATCCTCATTGTGCAATCTCTATTCACGATGTGGGATCTGTTGTAAATTTCCGGCGCAGCGGAGGAACGGACCGACCCCATGGGCCTCTCCCGTACCCCCACCATCACGCCCGCGAAGGAGCTCACCTTGCGACGTCCCACGGCACGCGCGTACGCCGCCTCGGCCGCGGCCCTGGCCGCCCTGCTCACGCCCGGCCAGGCGGCCGCCCAGGCCACCGGCACGGACCGCGCAGCGGCCGCGGCAACGGTGATCGAGAAGGTCCCGTACGCGATGGACTCGTCGAACCAGGCCGCCTGGTGGACGCCCGCCGCCACCTACAAGGGCCGCGGCCAGTACACGTACTTCGCGTTCAACGAACCCGGCTCGACGGCCGCCACGCACCGCCCGGCCATCGCACGGCGCGACCCGGACGGCGTGTGGAGCCGTCTGCCGCTGCTCACCACGAGCGGGCAGCAGGCCGAATTCCCCGACGACAACGGTCACAACCAGCCGTCCGTCGCCCGCGACGGCAGCGGCCGCCTGCACGTGTTCACCTCCATGCACGCCAACCCGTGGCGCTACTTCCGCACCGAGGCCCCCGGCGGGGACGTCACGGACCACGCGGCCGAACTGCCCGACCAGGGCGAGGCCATCACCTACCCGGTCGTGACCACCGCGCCCAACGGCGATCTGTACCTGGCCGCCCGTGTCGGCGCCGGCTCCGACCAGCGGCCCGGCAAGCTGTACCGGTGGGACAACGCCGCATCACGCTGGAGCGTGGTCGCCACCTTCGCCGTCGCGCTGAACCGCTCCGTGTACCCCGACGACCTGACGGTGGACAGCGCGGGGCGCGTACACCTCCTCTACGAGTGGGCCAAGGCACCCGCGACCGCGTTCCGCCACCAGCTCTCCTACCTCCGCTACGACCCGGCAACCGGCGCCTTCGCGGACAGCACGGGCGCGGCCGTCACCACGCCGGTGACACCCGCCACGTCCGACGTGATCCAGGAACTCACCACGGGTGAGGAATGGAGCATCGACAACGCGTACACCGGACCGGCGGTGCAGAGTGCCAAGCTCACCCTCGACGGCTCGGCCCCGAAGGTCGCCTACCGCTACCGCTCCGCCGACAGCGGCGGCAACTTCCGTGTGTACTACGCGTATCCGAGCGGCAGCGACTGGATCCGCCAGACCGTGTACGCCGGCGGCCCGACCACCGCGGCCCTCGGCATCACCTGGGACGAGACCGAGGCCGGTCGGGTCTACTACGTGACCGGCTCCGGCACCGACCGCGTCTTCGCCGCCACCCGGCCGGGCACGGCATGGACCTCGCAGTCCGCCGCTCCGGGCGTGAGCGCGGACCGGCTCGCGGTGCGACGGGACTCGGACGGGAACGACGTCCTGTACCTGCCGGACACCGCGCACAACTCGCTGTACTACGGGCTCCGTTGAGTCACCGAGCCCTCGACGGGTACGCGGTGTGCGCGGCGGCGCACCGGTGACCCCGCCGCCGGGGCGGTCCTCGGTCAGTGCGACCGAGGACCGCCCCGCCGACGCCGAGGATGCCTCCAGGAGGCCTGGCTGCGCTGGACGGACGTCGACCAGGACACGGTCCGGGAATCCCGCGCCTTCTGATCCGCGTCACGGGGTGCCGGTAAGAACGCCGTCACCAGCCGCGAACGGCGGTGATCAGCCCTCTGACCTGGCGGGTCGGGGCAGTTCCGGCGTGCTCGTCGCCCGAGCGAGTGCGAGGCGACCGCCCTTGAGTCCGGGCACGTAGTTGTAGATGGTGTTGCGCGAGAGGTCCCCGGTGGCCGGGGCGATCGAGAACAGCCAGGCCCGCAGGCGTCCTCGTTGTCGTAAGCGGCGGTGGGCCAGATCGCAGACCTGGGGTGACCCTGCTTGCTGCCGGGTCATGGTGAGGGCGACACCAGGCCCGCTCCGTAAGCGATGATCACAAGCTGGACACGGTCGCGGGCGTGGAGTTTGGTCAGCAGCCGCGCCACATGGGTCTTGGCGGTGGCGTGACCGATGAACAGCTCGGCCGCGATCTCACTGTTGGACAGGCCGCGCCCGACGAGTGTCAGCACCTCGTGTTCCCGCTCGGTGATGCCATCGAGTCGCTGCGGAGGGGCAGCGGCCGCGGGACGGTTCGCGAACTCCTCGATCAGGCGTCGGGTGACACTCGGCGCGATGAGGGCGTCGCCGGCGGCCACGACGCGGGTCGCGGTCAGGATGTCGTCCAGCGCCATGTCCTTGACCAGGAATCCGCTGGCCCCGGCCCGTAGCGCGGCGTAGACGTTGTTGTCGTCGTCGAAGGTGGTGAGCATGAGTACGCGCGGCGCCGGGGCGTTGGAGGTGATCATCCGAGTGGCCTCGATGCCGTCCATGCCGGGCATCCGGATGTCCATCACGACGACGTCGGGCCGGAGTTCCCTGACTGTCCCGTAAGGGCGCACGTGGGACCGGAACAGCGGCGTCGGTCCGCGCCGGTCGGCGGGGGTGAGCAGGTCGGCCCACACGGTTCCCCCTGCCCCGATCTCTTCGGACCCCTCATGCGCACATGCACCGGAATTCAGTAGAAAACCCGCCAGTTTCGGCTCAATATCCCCCCTTGGGCCCGTTGCGGGAGTGCTTTAATTGCGCCTGCACGCAAAAAGATACGGGTCGATTCCCGATTCGGATTTCGGCCCCCGATCGCCGTACTCGCTTCCGGAAACTCTTGGTCAGGAGAATTCAGAATGAGATTCGTACGAGGCGCGCTGCTCATGGCCGCCGCCTTTGGTTTGACTTTGGTGGCCCTGCCCACACCGGCTTCCGCCGCACCGACCGCCCGGTGCTACGACGGCCTGGCGTGCGTGTACTACAACTCCAACCAGGCGGGCGCGGTAGCAGCGATGGCCCACGTCGACGGCATGCCGTCCTGGGACTTCGGTTACGTCTTCAACCCGGGCACCGGAAACGGAGCCGGGGTGACCGTCAAGAACAACGCGGCGTCCGCGGACAGCCGCTACAAGACCCAGGCCGTGCGGGTGCACTACAACAGTTGGTACAAGGGGCCGTACGACGTGGTGGCGGCGCAGTCGAAGCGGAATCTCAGCGTCACCTACAACAACAACGCTTCGTGGAACTACCACCCCAACCCTTCTTGAGTATCGAGGCCCATTCAATGAGTTCAACACGCCGTCAAAGGATTATGGGAATCGGCACCGCCCTCACCGTGGGCCTGCTGGTGATCACCGGCTGCTCAAGCAGTGGCCATTCCGCCGACTCCGCCAAGGAAAACTCCATCCACCCCGCCTCCGACGAGGTGAAGATACGCACTCTGCCGATCGAGGACTATCTCCCCTCGTCGGCCGAGTACGTCAAGATCACGAAAGCCCGTGTGCAGCTCGACGAACAGTGCATGCGCGACTTCGGATTCACCGGTTTCGAAGCGCTGAGCGTGCCGCAGGCGGATCCCCGGGACACCTTCACCGCGGACCGTTACGGCATCGAGGACGCCACCGAGGCCGCGAAGTACGGATACCACCCGTCCCCCGCCCTCGTGGCCTTCGCCAAGGCCGCCCCCGACGCGGAGCTCCCGGACGACCAGGAACTCGTGATGACGGGCCTGCCTGCCGGACAGAGCGACGCCGCGGCCCTCAAGGCGGCACCGAAGTCGTTCAAGGGGGTCGCGATCCCGGCAGGCGGCTGCATCGGACAGTCGACTCGGCAGCTGACCGGCGGATCGGACGAGCTGTACCCCGACCTCCCGCAGGACATCAACGGCCAGAGCTACCTCAAGGCGAAGGAGGCACCCGGCGTGCGGGCGGTGTTCGCCGCCTGGTCGACGTGCATGGCGGGCAAGGGGTTCACCTACAGCGACCCGATGCAGGCGAACGACGATCCCGCGTTCGGCAGCAGCCGCACCGCCACGGCGGCCGAGATCGCCACGGCCACCGCGGATGTCGCCTGCAAGGACTCGACCCAGCTGGTGGACACCTGGTTCCGGGCCGAGGCCGACATCCAGGCGTCACTCATCGAGGACCGGCACGCCGAGCTCGCCCCCATGAAGGAGACGCGGCTGACCGCACTCGGCAACGCTTCGACCGTGCTTGCCGCCGGCTGACCGGGGATTCCGGCACGTGGTCGGTGGCGCCGGAGCAACGAGCGTCCTGTCGCCAGAGCGTGTTCGCGGCAGAGCCCTCGGGCCCCGGGCGCTCGCGGTAGCCGAGGCCGACGACGGGAACTGATCGCGGGTCGCCCCTGCACCATGGGGGCGGCCCGCGATCTGCCGCTTGAACAAGACCCGGGCCGATAGGGGTGGTTCGTGGGCTCCATCGGTGTCCGGTGCCTCCGCTTCGCCTGACGATGGGTGAGTGCGCCGGCCCGCGCCCGGCGGCCGCTCGGGGTGGCCGGGCAGCGCGCGCCACGTTCACGGTGATGCCGCACCTCGGAAGAAGCGCCTCAGCCGCGCAGCGCCGACAGGAAGATGGCGGGGAGCTTCCAGACGCTCGGTGCGGCGGCGAAGCCGGTGAGCCGCCGCATGGTCGTCCGGCCGGTCCGGTTGGTGACGAAGTACGAAGGCCGCGGGGACAGCGAGGGAGAGCCGCTGAACAGCCCACGCGGCGCCGGTGCGAAGGGGGCGCGGAGCACCGTCTTCTCCACGTCCTCCAGCATGAACGCGTTGTGCACGAAGCCGATTCCGCTGCCGATCTCCTGACGTGTGTGCCCGGGGAAGGCGCCCCATGGCGTGTACCCGAGAAGGAAGCCGAACGCCGACCAGCAGTTCACCCCGAGCGTGCCGTAGCGCAGTTCGGCTATCGCGGTGTCCACGGCGTCGCGGTACGCGCGCTCGGTCCGGGGGTGGACCAGCAGCGTGGCGCCCAGGGTGCCCGGCAGGGCGTCGTTGACGAAGTCGGTTGCCCGGCGCAGGAATTGGGCCGGGTCCCGGCCCTCTATGCGCACCACTCCGAGCGCGCTGGCGAACACCTCGTCGGTGAGCATGGGGTCGTCCGGGCGCGTGATGTCGGGCACGAGCGCCCCGCATGCCTCCCCGACGAGGAACTCGGCCCCGGGGTGCGCCTCGACGACGTCGCACAGCCGTCCGGCGGCGCCCGGGTAGTAGTCGCTGCGGGCCGGGAGCTCGCGCAGGGCCCTGCGGATCTCGTCGAGCAGTCGCCCGGTCCCGCCCCAGTCCCGCGGTACCACGAGGATCTGACTGGCGACGCAGTTGTGGCCGGAGTTGTTCATCTTGCTGGTGACGATGTGCTCCGCCTGGAAGCGGAGGTCCGCGTCCGTCCACGGGCCCGGGGTGACGATGCAGGGGCTGACTCCCCCGAGCTCGCTGGTGAACGGCTTGTCGTTCAGGGGTGTGTCCTCGCGCCGACGCCGTTCCGCCTGCTCGTCCGCACCCCAGACGATGGCGTCGTGAGTGCGCTCGCTCCCCGTCACATGGATGGTGTCGATCCCCTCGTGCCCGGTCAGATAGGCGCCTTCGGCGGCGCCGCCGTCCACGAAGCGGACCCAGCCCCGGTCCACGAACTCGGCGAACACCTTCTCGAAGTGCGGCCGCAGATAGTCGTTGACCGGGTTCATCTTGGCGATGACGACCTGGTTGTCCAGGTAGAGCTTGTGCACGATGTCGAGGGGGGTGATGGCCGCCACGTTCCCGGCCCCCAGGACGAGCGCCACGGCGGGTGTGCCCGCCCTGCCACGGTAGGTGCCGCCCGCCCTGGCGAGGACCTGCTCGGGCGTGGTGCCGGGCAGGGTCCACACCTGCGCGGAGAAACCGCTGAGGAGCAGGCGGTCCGTGCCCGTGGCCGGGAAGACGTCGACGACGGTGCGCCCGCCCCGTTCCCGGACGGCCCGGGAGGGGACCGGGTCACGCCCGTCGACGAGCCTGCGCAGCACGTGGAGGTACGCGCCGACGGTCTGTGCCAGTGCCCAGGGCGCCGTGACCCAGTCCTCGGCGGCCCAGCGCGAGCCCGCTTCGTAGCCCTTGGCGCGCGCCGCATCGGCCACCATGGCGGGGGCGCCTTCGGCGATGCGGGGCAGCATCCGTTCCAGCAGGCGGATGCGTTCGGCCGGACCGGTCCGGGTCCAGGTCTCCATGCCCTCGCGCAATGCGGTGACGGCGTGGTCCAGCGGTGCGGTGTCGAGTACCGGTGCGGCGCTCACAGAAGGGCTCCTCGGTAGGGGGGTAGGGGCGGGCGGTTCGTCGGCCCCGTGTGCGGCGGTGGGGGTCACCGTGTCAGCAGGGCGGCGTCGCGGGCCGGGTCGATCAGGAGGAAGGACGCCGTCGCTCCGATCGCAAGCAGCACGCCGGAGAGCGTGACGGCGAGGTGGTAGCCGTCATTGCCCCGGGCGTCGACCAGCGCACCGACGACGGCAGGTGCCGCGAGGCCGGCGGCCGTGACCACCGCGTTCATCGCGCCCAGCGATCCGCCGCTCCGGCCGGCGGGGGCGAGTTCGGCGACCGTGGTGGCCGCGATCGTCGCGTAGGACCCGCCGAGTCCGAATCCCAGGGCCACCAGCACGGTCCTGCCCGTGGATCCGTCCACGAAGGTCTGCGCCAGCAGGCACACCGCGCCCAGAGCGAGCAGCCACCCGCCGACCCAGCCGCGCGCCCGGCGGCTGCCGACGCCGCGGCGCATGAGCCGTCCGGTGATGCCGGCCTGGGCGAGCAGTGCCACGGCGCCGACGGCCCAGGGGACGACCACGAGGACGGCCGCCGTGTGGGCCGGGTGTCCCAGGGCGTTGCGCAGGTAGGACGGCAGCCAGACCAGCATCAGCGCCACCGACCAGTAGCTCGTGAAGTAGGCGAGTGTGGCCCCTGTCCAGGTACGTGTGGCGAGGATCCGCCGGTAAGGAACAGGTGCCGCCGCGGCGGCACCGGGCAGCGCCTGCTTCTCCTCGGTGCGATGTCCGCCGTCCGCCCCGAACAGCTTCCACGCCACGGCCCACGCGAGACCGGCGGCGGCGAGCACCCACAGCGCCGCTCGCCAGCCGTGGTGCTGGATGACCCAGGACAGGCCGGGCGCGGAGACGATGACGCCGAGCGTCACGCCCAGGGTGATCAGGGCCCCGGGCAGGTTGCGCCGGTGGTTGGGGAACCAGGCCAGGGTCGCCTGCTGGGCGACGGGGAAGGAAGGCCCCTCGGCGGCGCCGAGAACCACGCGGGAGGCGACGAGTACGGCCAGACCGCCGCCGAACGCCGCGGGCGCCTGGGCCACCGACCACAGAACCGCCATCGCCAGGAGCAACAGCCTCGGTGACACCCGGTCGGCGACGAGGCCGACCACGACGGCCGAGAGCGAGAAGAGGAGGAAGAAGGCACTGTTCGCGAGCCCGAACTGGGTGGCGCTCAGATGGAGGTCGGCCCGGATCTCGTCCGCGGCCAGGCCCAGCACGGACTTGTCCGCGAAGTTGACCATCATGAAGACCACCAGCAGAGCGGTCACGGTCCAGGCCTTGGCGCCACCGCCGTGGGAGTCGGCGGTCCCGGAGGACCGCTGGGACAGAGACGGTGCCGTAGTCATGGGTCCTCCGTGAAGGGGCGTTCGGGCAGCGGGAGCTGCGGATCGGGGCGGAAGGGACTGCTGGCGGGAGGGCCGCGCGTGGGGGTCACCACGCCGCGCGGATCCCGGCCGTTCAGGACAGCGGTACTCCGGCGACGGCGATGCGCTCCATCACCCGGCGTTGCGGGTAGTAGTCGCTGATCGCGTAGTGCTGGGTGGCGATGTTGTCCCAGACCGCCACGGAGTCCTGCTCCCAGTGGAAGCGGACCTGGAACTCGGGGACGCGCGCCTGGAGCACCAGTTCGTCCAGGAGTTCACGGCTCTCGGCGTCGGACAGACCCACGATGCGGGTGGTGAACGGCTCGTTGACGTAGAGGAGCTTGCGGCCGCTGCGCGGGTGGCGCACCACGACCGGGTGCTCGACCGGCGGCAGGCTCCGGCGGAAGTGCGCGATCTGCTCCCCGGTCATGGTCGAACCCCAGCTGGGCACCCAGTCGTGCACGGCGGTGAGGTTCTCGATACGGGTCTTCATCGCGTCGGACAGGTTGTCGTACGCGGCGCCCATGTCGGCCCACATGGTGTCGCCCCCGGCGGCCGGTACCTCGACGGAGCGCAGGACCGAGCCCAGTGCGGGTGCGGCCATGAAGGAGTGGTCGCTGTGCCAGATGTTCTCGTTGCCCACGGCCATCGCGTCCTTGGCGAGTCGTGACACGCCCGCCGTCCCGGACTTCGGGAAGAACGGGTTGGCCTCCGGCGGCCCCCAGACCGCTGCCAGGTCCAGGTGGTGCCGCGGCTCCAGGCCCGTCTGCCCGCGGAAGAAGATCACCTTCCACTCCAGCAGTGCCTGACGCAGTTCCTCGGCGAGTGCCTCGTCGATCGGCCGGGACAGGTCGGCACCCTCGACCTCCGCCCCGATGTGCGGCGTCAGCGGGCTGATGCCGAGGATCCGGTACTGCGGCGCGTCGGCGCCCGGCGCCAGGCGTTCCAGTGTCCGGCGCCCGTAGCGCATCAGCGGCTTGTCGAGTACGGGCCTCGGACCCTCGGTGGTGACGGTGGTGGCCATGGGTTCCTCCCACGATCGACGTCGATTACGTAACCGGAAGTATCGATATTGCGTCGTGCCGGGGCAAGGGGTCTGAGAAGAAAGATTTCTGAGCCCCGGCCAACGGCGGCCGAACCGCACGGCACTTCACCGGCGAGGGCCCGGCGCCGCCGGAAATGGGCGCACCAAGGCGCCGGCTCTCCGCCCGTACGGCGGCGAACCGGGATACGGGGGCGGGCGGCCCCCGAACAGGGAGACAGGAGCGGGCGGGCGGCCCCGAGCAGAGGGACAGGGGCGAGCGGCCCTACCGGCTCACGACGGCACCCCGACCGCGCGTCCGATCAGTTCCACCACGGATTCAACGAGCGCGTCGTCCGGCACCTGTTGCTCACCGACCAGCCGGAACAGCAGCGACGCGGCGACCAGCGTCGTCGCGGCGGCCAGGTCGGCGTCCGGCCGCACGTCCCCGCGGGCCACACCCCGCTCCAGCAGATGCCGGGTCTCACTCGTCACCCGCGCCGTGTACGCCCGGTAGGCACCGGGTTCCGCCTCGGTCTCCGCCGCCGCGCCGATCACCCCGGCCAGCAGACGGCCGACCCCCGGCTGCCGGTACGCCTCGGCGCGCGCCGTGAGAACGGCCCGCAGTTCGGCGCGGAAGTCCCCCATGTCGGGCACGGTCAACGGCCCGATGCGCGACTCGGCGGCGGCGATGATCAGATCCTGCTTGGTGGACCAGCGGCGGTACATGGCGGGCTTGCTCACCGCCGCGCGCGCGGCAACGGCATCCATGGTCAGGGCGCTCATCCCGCGCTCCGCCACCAGGTCGACGACGGCGTCCAGGACCGCCCCCGTGACGCGTTCCTCCCGGGGCCGGCCCGGCCCCCTGCGCGGCTGCTTCATCCTGTGCTCGGCCATGCCGTGACCCTACGCGGGCCCGGCAGACCACCCGTCGAAGGGGCCCGGCGGTCAGCCGGTCAGACCGCTGCGCAGCACGTGCTTGGTGACCTTCCCCGAGGGCGTCCGGGGCAGCTCCGCCCGCAGAACCAGTTCGCGCGGGATCTTGTACCGCGCGAGTCGCGGCTCCAGCCATTCCCGTACGCCCTCGATGTCCAGCGGAGCACCGCCTCTCGGCACCACGACCGCCACCACGGTCTCGCCCCACTGATCGTGCGGACGGCCGACGACGGCGACGTCGAGGATGTCGGGGTGGCCGCGCAGGACACCCTCCACCTCCTGCGAGGCCACGTTCTCCCCGCCCGTGATGATCATGTCCTTGAGGCGGTCCACCACGGTGACGAAGCCGTCCTCGTCCACCCTGCCGAGGTCGCCGGTGCGGTACCAGTCGCCCACGAAGGCCTCCTCGGTGGCCTTCTCGTCATCGAGGTACCCGGCCATGCGGGTGTCCGAGCGCAGCCAGATCTCCCCCGTCCGGCCCGCGGCGGCGTCCGTGCCGTCCTGCGTCACGATGCGCAGGTCGACGCCCACCATGCCGCCGCGCCCGATCGAGCCCGCCTTCTCCATCTGCTCTCCGGGAGAGAGCGACGCGCCCACCGGACCCATCTCGCTCATGCCGTAGACCTGGTGGAAGTTCTCCGAGCCGTACGCCTCCATCAGCCTGCGGACCGTGTCCGCGTCCATCGGCCCCGCGCCGTAGATCCAGGAACGGACCGAGGAGAGGTCGTACGCGTCGAAGTCGGGCACCGCCTGCACCGGGGCGATGAGCGCGATCGGCGCACCGAACACCGCGGTGATCCGCTCGCGCTGCACGGTCTCCAGCATGACGCGGGGCTCGTACTCGCGCTGGAGGACGACCGTGCCGCCCAGCAACAGGGTCCCCATCGCCCAGTTGTTGAGCGGGGACGCGTGCCAGATCGGCATGCAGACGAGGAACCGCTCGTCGCGCCGGAGGGGGACGGTGGCCGCCGTGCAGATGGCGGTGAGGGCGATGCCCCGGTGGGTGTGCACGCAGCCCTTCGGGCGGCCGGACGTGCCCGAGGTGTACAGGATCTGGGCGATGTCGGTGTCGGGTCCGGGCCCGCCCCGCCACTCCGCCGCCCCGGCGGTCAGCGCCTCGAAGGAGCCGGCCGGGAGTTCGTCCCCGGTCGCGTCCGGATGGCTCACCAGCCGGGGAATCCCGACGGCCGCGGCGGCGGTCCGGTCACCGATCTCATGGTCGAAGAGCGCCAGCCGGGCACCGCAGTGCCGCAGTTGGTGTTCCACCTCGGCGGTCTGCAGCTTGTGGTTGACGGGCACCAGCGTGGCACCGGCCAGCCAGGCACCGAACGCCGCGAAGAGGAAGGCCGGGGTGTTGTACGTCATCACGGCCAGGCGGTCCCCCGGCCGGAGCCCCGCTTCGCGCAACACGGTCGCCGTCCGGCGGACGGCGGCGCCGAACTCGTCGTAACTCCATCGCCGGTCGCGGTAGACCAGGGCTTCCTTGCGGCCGGCCGCTCGGACGACGCTGTCCAGCATGGCACTGAGGTGCACGCCTTCTCCTGGGATCGCGGGCCGGGGCGTCCGGCCCTTGTCGGGAAACTATGAATGATGGTTCACTTCTTTCATGGCCTACCGCAAGACCCCAGCCGAGATTCGACGTCTCGAATCGGCACGTGAGCATCTCGTCGCCCGGGCGACCGACGTCGTCGCCGAAGTGGGCTGGTCAGGCGCGTCCGTGACCGCGGTCGCCGACGCCGCGGGCATCGCGGCAGGTTCGATGTACCAGCACTTCGCGTCGAAGGCGGCCCTCGCCGTCGAGGTCTTCCGGCGGGCGGCAGGACACGAGGTCGACGTCCTCGAATCCGTACTGAACGGCTCCGGGACCCCGGTCGACCGGCTCACCGACGGCGTCCGGGTCTTCGCCCGCCGCGCCCTCGAAAACCGCGGCCTCGCCTACGCCCTGCTCGCCGCACCGGCGGACGCGGCGGTCGGCGCGGAGCGTCTTGCCTTCCGTCGCCGCTACCGCGCGCTGTTCGCCGAAGTGATCCGCGAGGCCATGGCCGAGGGACTGCTGCCGCCCCAGAACGGTGAAGTCACCGCCGCGGCGCTCACCGGCGCCATCGGCGAGGTCCTCGTGGCTCCGCTCGGCGCCCCGGAGGAGGACGACGCTGCCGAACTCCTCGCCGAACTGACCGCCATGGCGTTGCGCTGCGCGGGCGCGGCCCCCGCCCCTCGTCCCTGATCCGCCGACCGCCCCTGCCCAGGAGGGCCTTCATGCCTGCCACCCCAGCGCCCCGCAGCCGTCCCACCGCGACCACGCACGAGGTGACGAACCAGCCGCCCCCGCTGACCGGCCACGACGTCGCCGACGACCCGGTGCTCATCGAGGGGCTGCACCGTGAGGGTGCCCCGTGGTATCTGGACGACCTGCACCGGCTGGGCCGCCGCGCCGGCAGCGAGGAGGTACAGCGCTGGGCGGACGAGGCCAACCGCCACGAACCGCGGCTGCGCACCCACGACCGCTACGGCCACCGCGTCGACGAGGTCGAGTTCCACCCCTCGTACCACGCCCTCATGGACGTGGCGATCGGCGAAGGGCTCGGCGGCGCCGCCTGGGCGGACGACCGGCCCGGCGCCCATGTGGCGCGCGCGGCGGGCTTCATGGTGTGGAGCAGCGCGGAAGCGGGCCACGGCTGCCCCGTGTCGATGACGTACGCGGCCGTCCCCGCCCTGCGTCACTCCCCGGACCTCGCCAAGACGTACGAACCGCTGCTGACCAGCCGCGTGTACGAGTCCGGCCTGCGCACCCCGGCCGAGAAGCCCGGGCTGCTGGCGGGGATGGGCATGACGGAGAAGCAGGGCGGCACCGATGTGCGCGCCAACACGACCACCGCCGTCCAACAGGCGGACGGAACCTGGCGGTTGCGCGGGCACAAGTGGTTCACGAGCGCCCCGATGAACGACCTCTTCCTCGTGCTCGCCCAGGCACCGGCCGGTCTGTCCTGTTTCCTGGTGCCCCGGATCCTGCCTGACGGCAGCCGCAACACGTTCCGCATCCAGCGCCTCAAGGACAAGCTCGGCAACCGCTCCAACGCCAGCAGCGAGCCCGAGTTCGACGACACCGTGGCCTGGCTCGTCGGGGACGAGGGCCGGGGCGTGCGCACCATCATCGACATGGTCACCATGACCCGCCTCGACTGTGTCCTGGGTTCCGCCGCCGGCACCCGCGCGGCACTCGCACAGGCCGCGCACCATGTACGCCACCGGTCCGTGTTCGGGGCGAAGCTCATCGACCAGCCGCTGATGCGCAACGTCATCGGCGATCTGGCGCTGGAGTCCGAGGCGGCGACCACGCTGGCCCTGCGTCTGGCCGGGGCGGCGGACCGCGCGCAGCAGGGGGACGCCCAGGAGCGCGCCTTCCTCCGGCTCGCCACCGCGGTCGGCAAGTACTGGGTGTGCAAGCGTCAGCCGGCCGCCGTCGCCGAGGCCCTCGAATGCCTGGGCGGCAACGGCTACGACGAGGAGTCGGGCCTGCCCCGCCTCTACCGCGAGGCGCCGCTCAACGGTATCTGGGAAGGCTCCGGCAACGTCAACGCCCTGGACATGCTGCGCGCCCTGTCCCGTGAGCCGGAGTCACTCCAGGCGCTGCGCACGGAGATCGAGGCCGCCGCCGGGGGCGACCGCCGCCTGGACTCGGCCTGGCGGGAGCTCCAGGGCGAGCTGGCCCTCACCGAGGACGCCCCTCTGCGGGCCCGTCGCGTGATCGAGCGCGCGGCGCTCGTCCTCCAGGGCTCCCTGCTCGTACGCCACGCACCGGCCGCCGTCGCCGACGCGTTCTGCGCTTCCCGGCTGGCCGGCGACCGCGGACTGGCCTTCGGAACCCTGCCGGCCGCGACGGACTTCACGGGTCTGCTCGACCGCCTGCCCGTCTGACCAAACGCGCGCGGCGCACACCCCTGGCGGTACTGGGCGTGCGCCGCGCACAGGGGCGCGCGGACCGGAGTTCGTAGGTGGACGACCGTCCGCTCGCCGGCGGCGAGCCCGTCAGGCCGAGGACCCGCTGTCGACGACCAGATCGGTGCCGACCACCGCACCGGCCGCGGGCGAGGCGAGGTAGAGCACGGCGGCCGCCACTTCCCCGGCCTCAGCGACCCTGCCGAGGGGGTTCTCCGTCTTCACCCGCTCGGCCCGGTCGGCATCGGTCTCCCCGGGACGCAGCGACATGGGGGCGGCCGAGGCTCCGGGGCTGACCGCGTTGATGCGGATGCCCTGGTGGATGTGGTCGAGGGCGGCGGCGCGGGTCAGCGCGGAGACCGCCGCCTTCGAGGTGATGTACGCGGCGGCGTTCGGGATCCTCAGGTGTGCGCCGAGGTTGGAGGAGATGTTGACGATGGTGCCGCCGCCGTTCTCCCTCATATGGTCGATCTCGTGCTTCATGGCCAGCCACACGCCGGTGACATTGGTCCGCAGCACCGCGTCCCAGTCCGCCTCGCTCACGTCTGCGGCAGGCACGGTGCCACGGAGTATCCCGGCGTTGTTGACGGCGATGTCCAGTCCGCCGAAGCGGGTGACGGTCTCGCGTACGAGGTTCCGGAGCCGGCCGGAGTCCGTGACGTCGACGGTGACGGCGGCAGCCGTGCCGCCGGCCACCTCGATGAGGCCGGCCGTCTCCTCCAGGGAGGCCGCGGTGCGGCCCGCGGCGACCACGGACGCGCCTTCGGCGGCGAAGGCGAGCGCGATGGCGCGGCCGAGACCGGAGCCCGCGCCGGTAACGAGGACGGTCCTGCCGGTGAAGCGGTTCATTTCGGTGACTCCCTGAGTGATGGATTACGGGGTGCGGTGGTTCAGGAAGGCCACGACGACGAGGGCTGCCCCTGTCGCGGCCAGGGCCGCGGCGTCGCTGCCGAGGGTGAGCAGGACCGCGAGGAGGACGGTCGGGCCGCATTCCATCGCGGTGTTCAGTACGCCGCCCGCGAGCCCGGTCCGCCCCGGCGATACGCCTTCGGTCGCGAGGACGGAGGCGCCCGCGAAGGAGGCCGCCGCGCCGGCGGGCAGCAGCACGAGGCCCGGCAGCAGCCCGTATGCGTAGCCGGTCTGCGCGTGGAGCCCGGTGACCGCGAGGAGGGCGAGCCCGGCCGCCGCCGTGCCCATCCCGGCGGCCGTGACGGCCCGGGGTCCGTACCGGCCGATCAGGGGGCCCGCCGCCCGGCCCGAGGCGATCAGGGCCACGGCGAACGGGACGAACGCGGCCGAGGTCCGCACCTGCGACCAGTCGCGCACCTCCTGGAGGTGGAGCGAGAGGAGCACGCTGGTCATCGCCGTCCCGCAGGCGCTCAGCGCGATGGCCATGAGGGCGAGGGCCCGCCGCCGGTCGAGCAGGAAGCGGGGAGGCAGCAGCGGGTCGCGGGCCCGGCGCTCGGCATACCGGAACGCGGCCAGCAGCGCGGTCCCCCCGAGCAAGGGCACGAGCACGCCGGCCGATGACCAGGGCCGGGCGTCCGTGACGACGAGCCCGTAACTGGCCAGGGTGATCCCGGCCGTGGCGAGCAGAGCACCCGGCAGATCGAGACTCCGGCCCGGGTCCGGTGCGGTGTCCGGCAGCAGTCCGCGCATGAGGGCGAGGGCGGCGATCGCCACCACGATCGGTACGGCGAACGTCCAACGCCAGGAGAGCAGCGCCGAGATGACCCCGGAGAGCAGATTGCCGGCGGTCGCGCCGAGCACGGAGAGCCCGCCCCAGGCGGCCATCGCCCTGCGGTACTCGGGCGGGGCGGGGAAGACGGCGCGCAGCACGGCCATGGCGGCCGGCGCGACGAGGGCCGCACCCGCACCCTGGGCGAAGCGCGCCGCGAGCAGGGCCCCGATGCCGGGGGCGAGCGGGGCGGCGGCCGAGGCGGCCGCGAAGAGCACCAGGCCCGCGGTGAGGGTGGGCCGCCCGCCATATCGGTCCGCCAGGCGGCCGCCGAAGAGCACAAGACCGGCGAAGGTCAGCCCGTAGGCGGCGCTGAGGAGGATCAGGTCGGCGCGTTCCAGGTCCAGTTCGCGCCCGATGCGGGGCAGCGGGACGGCGATCGCGGCGAGCGTGAAGATCAGCGTGATCTGGACGACACCGAGAAGCACGAAGGCGTGTCGGTACCGCAGGCCGACGACGCGGTCGGCGCGTGTGGCGGTCACATCTCCCCCTGATATTTGACCGATCAGTCCATTATTCGGGCATGCGAAGGGCGCCATGGAGACACCCAGGGGCACTCGACGACACCCGGCGGCGCCCACCCGCCCCGTCGAGCGTGATTCAGTCCAGCAGTGCCAGCGCCTGCTCGGCCGCGTCCCGCACCCGGGCCGGATCGTTCGACGCCTTGCCGACGACCCGGATGCCCTGCATCAGGACGAGCAGCATGCGGGCCAGCGCACGCGGGTCGCGGCCCCCGGGAAGCTCGCCCTGAGCCTGGGCCCGTACGAGCGCGGAGTGCAGCGGAGCCTCCAGACGCTCCCAGCTGATCTCGACCCGGCGGGCCGCCGCGGGGTCGTGCGGAGCCAGTTCGGCCGCGGTGTTGGTGACGAAGCAGCCGTTCACCCCATCCGGGGAGGCCGCCTCCTCGGCGAAGCGGCGCACCACCGCCCGTACCGCGGGAAGCGCGGGGCCGGCCTGGGAGAGTTCGGCCAGGAGCAGCGGGTCACGCATCTCGGCGTACCGGTCCATGGCCTTCAGGTACAGCTCGTTCTTGCCGCCGAAGGTCGCGTAGATGCTGGCGCGCCCGATGCCGAGATGCTCGACGAGGTCCGCCACCGACGTCGCTTCGTACCCGCGCCGCCAGAACAGCTCAAGGGCCGACTGCAGCGCGGCGTCCGGATCGAATTCCTTGGTCCTGGCCACGTCGAAACCCTAGCCCTATCTGGAACGTTCGGTCAAATAAATCGTGCACTAAGGCCGGTTCGCGGACCCGCCCAATCCCGGCAACGTGATGCGTGAAATCTCGAAAGTTTCGAAGCAATCCATCATTCAGGATGAATCCTATGAGTCACCGAGATCCGCCGCCATCCGATTCTCCACCTCCCACGTGCGGTTTGACCTGTGAAGACAGTACCGAGGCCGCCCCTTGGGCGAGACCGAAGGTTTCGCAACACTTGCCGAAACTATTGACAGTTGTCGGGGGCAGATCAAGACTCCGTGACCGGGCCGGACAACCACCGCCGACCCCTGCCGTGTGAGCCCAACCACGCGTCAGGGCGCCTGTGTTGGGGCGGCGGAAGGGGCCGTCCGGCATCACTCCTACATCACCGCCCGCGGAGGAACCGACATGAGCGCACCCGTGCCATCACCTCGCAGACGCAGATCCGGCCGCTTCATGACCCTGCTGAGAAGCTCCTGGGCGATCGCCCTGGCCGCGGTCGCCGTGCTGCTGCTGCCCAATGCCGCCAGCGCCGACACCGTCATCAACTCGAACCAGACCGGCACCAACAACGGTTACTACTACTCGCACTGGAGTGACGGCGGCGGCTCGGTGTCGATGACGCTGGGCTCGGGCGGGACGTACGGCTACCAGTGGAGCAACGTCGGCAACTTCGTCGGCGGTAAGGGGTGGAGCACCGGCGGACGCAAGTCCGTGAACTACTCCGGCAGTTTCAACCCGTCGGGCAACGCCTACCTCGCCCTCTACGGCTGGACCACCAGCCCGCTGGTCGAGTACTACGTCGTCGAGAACTTCGGCACGTACCGCCCTACGGGCACCTTCAAGGGGACGGTCACCAGCGACGGAGGCACGTACGACATCTACGAGACGACCCGGGTGAACCAGCCCTCGATCGAGGGAACCAAGACCTTCAAGCAGTACTGGAGCGTCCGCCAGTCGAAGCGGACGGGGGGCACCATCACCACGGGCAACCACTTCGACGCCTGGTCGAGCCACGGCATGAGCATGGGTTCCTTCAACTACATGATCATGGCGACCGAGGGCTACCAGAGCAGCGGAAGTTCCAACATCACCGTCAGTGAGGGCGGTTCCGGCGGAGGAACGGGCGGCGGTGGAACCGGTGGCGGTACGGGCGGTGATACGGGCGGTGGCTCCGGCGGCTGCACCGCGACGCTCTCCGCAGGGGACAAGTGGAGCGATCGCTACAACCTGAACGTCTCCGTCTCCGGCGCCGGCAACTGGACCGTCACGATGAAGGTCCCCTCGCCCGAGAAGGTGCTGTCCACCTGGAACGTCAGCGCCGCCTACCCCGACAGCCAGACCCTCGTGGCCAAATCCAACGGCAGCGGCAACAGCTGGGGAACCACCATCCAGACCAACGGCTCCTGGACCTGGCCCACGGTCACCTGCAGCGCCGGCTGATCCCACCGGGCCCGCAGCAACCCCCACCTCCACCACGCGTCCGGCCGCGCTTTCGGCGTGGCCGGACCTCCGCCACCAGGAGAACCCCCATGCATCTGCTTCCCCGCCGTCGGCCGGCCGCCCTGGCCACCGGACTCGCGCTCGCCGCGACGGCCTCCCTGGGCATGACCGCCACGGCCGCCGCTCCCGCGCAGGCCGCCGCCTGCAACGGCTACGTGGGCCTCACCTTCGACGACGGCCCGTCCAACGACCACACCCCCGCCCTGCTCAACGCCCTCAAGCAGAACGGCCTGCGGGCCACCATGTTCAACGAGGGGCAGTTCGCCGCCTCCGCCCCGAGCCAGGTGCAGGCCCAGATCAATGCCGGCATGTGGGTCGGCAACCACAGCTACACGCACCCGCATCTCACCCAGAAGAGCCAGGCCGAGATCGACTCGGAGGTCTCCCGGACCCAGCAGGCCATCGCCGCCGCGGGCGGAGGCACGCCGAAGCTGTTCCGGCCGCCGTACGGCGAGACCAACTCCACCCTGAAGGCCGTCGAGGCCAAGTACGGTCTGACGGAGGTGATCTGGGACGTCGACTCGCAGGACTGGAACGGTGCGAGCAGCGACGCGATCGTGCAGGCCGTGGGGCGACTCACCAACGGTCAGGTCATCCTGATGCACGAGTGGCCGGCCAACACCCTCGCCGCGATCCCGCGCATCGCTCAGTCGCTCGCCTCCCGAGGCCTCTGCTCAGGCATGATCTCGCCGCAGACCGGACGGGCCGTCGCACCCGACGGCAGCACCGGCGGAGGCGGCGGAACCGGCGGTTGCACCGCGACCCTGTCCGTCGGCCAGAGCTGGAGCGACCGCTACAACCTCAACGTCGCCGTCACCGGCTCCAGCAACTGGACCGTCACGATGAACGTGCCGGCCCCCGAGAAGATCCTCTCCACCTGGAACGTCAGCACCACCTACCCCAGCGCCCAGGTCCTGACCGCGAAGCCCAACGGCAGCGGAAACACCTGGGGGGTGACGATTCAGACCAACGGATCCTGGACCTGGCCGACGGTGTCGTGCACCACGGGCTGACCACCGACAGCGCACAGCACCGTTCCCCGGGTGCGGCGGCCCCGCGGCCGCCGCACCCTCCGACGGCCCGGCCGGTGCGCTCGTTCGGACCACAGGGCCGGCCATGTCACCGCTCCCGCTCCAGCAGGGGGCGAAGCCGGCAGCGCCGGAAGCGGCTTGGCCGGGGGGCGGACTGCTTGCCGTAGCCGGGACGGGCCTCGCGGTACGGGAGCGGGGCTGCGGGGGCGGACCGGGCCCGTGCCCCCTTGTCCGCCCCAGTCGCCCGCCCCAGTCGTCCGTCACCTCACGGGCGGCGCCTGACGATGCGCCAGTCACGGGCGGGACGGGGAACCTTCACCTGGTCCTCGGCCGGGCCTGCCTCGTCCTGGATGACGTCCCCCGGGATGACCGGCCCGGCCGGCCGGGCGAGGTCCAGGCCGGAGAGGTGCGTCTTGAGCCGTCGCGCCATGGGACGGAAGGTCGCGAAGGTGAGCGTGCCGGACACGGCGGCTCCGACGACGGGGATGGCCTTCGAGACGGACTTGGCGAAGGTCTGCTTCGTCATCTCGACACCGAGGTACGCGGCGACCTTCTTCACGACCGGGTAGACGACGCCCTGGGTCAGGGCCTTCTGCGGCAGCTTCTTGATGACCTGCTCGGACATCGCCTTCGCCACCTTCCCCACGGCGGCGTTCGCGGACTGGGTCCCGAACATCACTCCGAAGAAGAGGGTGAGAACTCCCTTGGTGGCGTCGTCGAGCTCGTCATCGCCGTCGTCGGAGAACAGATTGGGCCAGCTGTAGAGGTAGGCGAGCTTCTGCGAGATGCGCAGCATGTGCCCGAGGTACTGGGCGAGATCGGCCGGCACCGTCGCGGGGAGGGCCAGGGCCCCGGGGAAACCGGCCGCCGCGGAGAGGGCGCTCACCTTGGCGGTCTCGTAGCGGATGGACTCATTGGCCACCCTGTCCAGCACGTCGAGCGAGACACCGGCCGCTGCGGGGGTCTCCGCTGTCGCCATGCGGACCTGGTCCTCCGAGCAATGGCGGGCCAGCGCCGTCCGAAGGTACGCCTCCCTGTCGACACGCACGCCCGGAAGCCTTGCCGCACCGAGGAGGAGAGCGGAGAAGCGCGACTCCGGATTCTCCATCATTTTTCCTGTAGCCATGCCGAGAACGTACTCCGGACAGGTGACCCGTATCCCTCCAATCAGTCATTCCGGGGCTGGTGTTGTGGCGCGGATCGCAGATCCGCCGCACTCAGCCGTGAGAGCGAGCTCCAGCACTCGCGGACCGCGTCGCCCGTACGCTGAGACATCGCCTCCGCACGTCCGGTAGGGGCGCTTGGTCGCACGACATCGCGATCAGGACCCGGGGCCGGAACTGCGCGTGGACAGAGCCGGGGCCGGAGGCTGCGCGTGGACAGGGCCGGCTCGACAGGGCGCTGCCGGCGGACAAGCGGATCGAGCAGGCGGCGGAACGCTGCGTGGAGCCGCCGACAGCTCGGCTGTCCGTCGGCCCGCGATCCCGCCAGGGAGCCCGAAGTTCGCGCTCATACCCCGTGGTGTGTCCACCCGGACGGGCTCCGACGTAGTCCGCCGCCGTTCTTCGGGAGGCCATAAGGTCATTTCCACACCACGACCGCATCAATCGCCGAGGGGGGCCGCGATGCAGGCGAAAGAGACGATCTTTGCCGATCTCGTGCAGGGCAGGGCACAGCAGTTCCAGGTGCCGCTCTATCAAAGGACCTACTCCTGGACGGAGAAGCAGCTCCAGCAGTTGTGGAGCGACATCCGGGAACAGGCGGATCTGGTCGAGCGCGGAGAGAAGGCGAACACGCACTTCCTGGGGTCCGTCGTGCTCGCACCGTCGCCGCAGAACGAGGCGACGTTCCCCCGCTGGCTGGTGGTGGACGGTCAGCAGAGGCTGACCACGCTCTCCCTCGCCCTGACCGCGATCCGGGATCACGTCAGGGACAGCGAGCCCGACGAGGCGGAACGCATCGGCGAGGAATACCTGGTCAACAAGCGCAAGAGCGGGAACGACCACTTCCGGCTCCTGCCGACCCAGGCGGACCGGCCGCAGTTCGCCCGCCACGTTCGCGGCCCGCTCGCGGAGCGGCCGCCGACGGCAACGTCGGGGCGGCCTACCACTTCTTCCGCCGCAAGCTCGCCGAGACGTCCGGCCCCACCGGCACACAGGACGTGTTCCGCATCGAGCAGGCCATCACCTCCAGGCTGACGCTGGTGGCGGTGACCGCCGAGCGCGGTGACAACGTGCACCGCATCTTCGAGTCCCTCAACAACACGGGGCTCAAGCTCAGCCAGGCGGATCTGCTGCGCAACTACCTGTTCATGCGGCTGCCCACTCGTGGTGAGCACGTGTACGACACCTTCTGGCTTCCCCTTCAGGACAGCCTCAGCAACGAGGAGCTGGAACAGCTCATGTGGCTGCAACTGGTCCTCGACGGCGATGACCGAGTGCGCCGTCAGGACCTGTACACAGCCCAGCAGCAGCGCTTCGAGCGGAACGGGGCGAGCGAGCCGGAGATCGAGGCGTACATCGCGGAGTTGCACCGACGCGCCGCTCTCTTCCGCCGGCTGCTCCATCCCGAGGAGGAGCCGGACGCGTCCGTCCGCGCCCGGCTGTACCAGCTGAACTCCTGGCAGGCGCAGGTCACCTACCCTGCTCTGATGCTGCTGCTCGACCGCCGCGAGCGCGCGGAGCTCAGCTCCTCGGACACGGCCCGCGCGATGTCGTACATCGAAAGCTTCCTGGTGCGCCGGATGATCTGCCGGGTGCCGACCAATAACCTCAACAGAGTCTTCCAAGCCATGCCCGGGCAGTTGCCGCTCGGCGTCCCCGTCGCCGACGGCCTGCACCAACTACTCTCCGCCGACAACCGGTTCTGGCCCGCCGACGGCGAACTGCGCGAGAAGGTCCGGACAGCGCCCTTCTACCAGTTCGGACGCTGGCACCAGCGCAAGATGGTGCTGCAGCGGCTGGAGGAGAGTTACGAGCATCCCGAACCGGTCGACTTCGGCGCCGCGCAGCTCACCATCGAGCACGTCATGCCGCAGTCGCCCGGCGACGAGTGGACCGACATGCTCAGGGCGGATACGGCCGACGGCGAAAGCCCGGAGGATCTGCACTCCCGGTTGCAGCACACGCTCGGAAACCTGACGCTCACCGCGGTCAACTCGGAGCTGTCGAACCATCCCTACGAGCGCAAGCAGGGCCTGCTGCACGCCAGCCACCTGGAGATGAACCGTCGCATCGCCGCAACCGAGCGCTGGGGCGCAGGGGAGATCCTTGCCCGTGCCGACGAGCTCGCCGACCGTGCGATCGCACTGTGGCCTGCCCCGCTGCGTGGAGTCGGCCGCGCGGAACGCAGCCGCGACTGGTCCCTCGCGCATCAGGCCCTCGCCGCACTGCCCCGCGGGACGTGGACGTCCTACGGCGACCTCGCCGCGTTCCTCGGCTCCGGTGCCCAGGCCGTGGGCAACCACCTGGCGAACACGCGGGGAGTGGTCAACGCGTACCGGGTGCTCACCTCGGAGGGCAAGGTCTCCGACGGCTTCCGCTGGACACCCGGGGGCCAGGGAAGCGACGACGTCCGTACCAGGTTGAGCGCCGACGGCATCCGTTTCACGGCGCACGGAGCCGCGGACCCGGCTCAGCGTCTCACGGCCGACGAGCTCGCCCTGCTGGCCGCCGAGGACGGCGATCATGCGGCAGAGCAGGAGAGCGCGCAGCACACACCTGTCGGCCAGGGCGACGTGACGCGCGCGCAGCGTTTCTTCCGTCAGCTGGAGGCGGACGACTCGCCCGAGACGGTGGAAGCGGTGCGTGCTGTTCTCGCCCACTGGGAGGAGCTCGGCGGATGGATCGGGCACGGAGGAGGCCACGTCACCACGAGCGCCTTCCTCATGCTCGGGGAAGCGGGGGCACCAGGCCGCGGGATCTGGCCGCTGACCCTCTACCCGGGCGGCGGGCGGGGCGGCACGGCGGAGATCGTGTTCCAGCATCTGGCGGCGCGCGAACCGTTCACCGACCGCGGACTGCGCGCCGCCTTCCTCGGGCGGCTCAACGCTCTGGAGGGCGTCGACGTCCCGGAGGGCAAACTGGATCTGCGCCCCAACTTCCGGCTGTCACTGCTGGAGAAGGACCACAACCGCGCACGGCTCATCGAGGCCCTGGCGTGGTTCCGGGGGCGCTGGGAGAGCCGGGACACCGCTTGAGCCCGGGGGAGCCCGGCCGGGCTCCCCGCTCATGGCCCCACATGCCATGAAGCGCTCCGGCCGAGCAGGCTGCTGCAACCCGGGCAGGCAGGACGCGGCCCGGCAGCCCCCGCCCGAGCACGCACCGCCGCCGGTCCCGGGGAGCCGGCGGCGCCCCGGCCTCCGGCGGCGCCCCCTCCGGTACGCACGGGACCGTTGGCATTAGGGTCGCCTTCGGCCACCGCGCGACCGCGCATGTCCGGCGGAGCAGGGGCTCGGCCCAAGGGGGTACTCGTGAACAACGTCGCGCAACGCGGTGCGATCGCCGCGGTGCAGGTGCTGGGCCTCGCCGTGTGGTTCTCCATGTCGGCGGTGGTACCCAGTCTCCGGACCGAATGGGGGCTCACGGCCGGCGGTGCGGTATGGCTGACGGCCTCCGTGCAGATCGGGTTCGTCGCCGGGGCGGTGGCCTCGGCCTCCCTCAATCTGGCCGACCGTATCCCGCCCCAGCGCCTGCTCGCCGCCAGCGCCGCGGCAGCCGCCGTCTGCACCGTGGTACTCGCCCTCGTCGCCGACCGGCTGGCCGTAGCCATTCCGCTGCGTTTCATGAC
This sequence comes from Streptomyces sp. NPDC048211, assembly GCF_043202315.1. Classification (NCBI taxonomy): domain Bacteria; kingdom Bacillati; phylum Actinomycetota; class Actinomycetes; order Kitasatosporales; family Streptomycetaceae; genus Streptomyces; species Streptomyces sp. NPDC048211. The sequence goes on along the minus strand of NZ_JBIDAD010000016.1, from coordinate 67,384 downwards.
AGGCATGTTCCTGGCCGGGGTCTACCCCACCGGTATGAAGCTGATGGTCTCCTGGGCCGGCAGTGCCGGGCGGGGCAGGACCATGGGCGTCCTCATCGCCGCCCTCACTCTCGGCTCCACGCTTCCTCATCTGATCGCCGGGGTGGGATCACTCCGCTGGCGCGCCGTTCTGATCGCCGCCGCGGCTGCCGGGTTCGCCGGTTCCGCCATCGCGCTGCTCCTCGTGCGGCCCGGCCCCTACGCGGCGAAGTCCGCTCCTGCCCGCAATCCCGGGTACGCGCTGACCATGTTCACCGAGCGTGGACCGCGGCTGGCCAACCTCGGCTACTTCGGGCACATGTGGGAGCTGTACGCCCTGTGGACGTGGATCCCGACCTTCCTGCTGGCGACCTCCGCCTCGAAGGGGCTTCCGGGCTCGGTCGAGATCACGGTGTTCCTCACCATGGGACTCGGCGGAGCCGCCGGCTGCCTGATCGGCGGCTGGGGCGCGGACCGCTTCGGCCGCCCGCCCGCCGCCATGGCGGCTCTCCTCGTCAGCGGCCTGTGCTGCCTGGTCTCCCCGTTCTTCTTCCACTCCTCCCCGCTGCCGCTGTTCGCCTTCTGCACGCTGTGGGGTGCGGCGGTGATCGCGGACTCGGGGGTGTTCTCGACCTCACTGAGCGAGGTCGCCGACCACCGCTACATCGGAACGGCCCTCACCGCCCAGACAGCGATCGGCTTCGCCCTGACGGTCGTCACTATCCAGCTCACCCCGCTCCTGGCCGAGGCCGTCGGCTGGCGGTACGCCTTCCTCCTCCTGGCACCCGGACCCCTGGCGGGCGCCCTCGCCATGCGGGCCTTCGGCAGGAGGGCCGACGCCTGATCCGGCGCAGCCCCTCTCCTCCGTCTCAGGGGGTACGACGGCGGCCGAGGGCTCGAACCTGGCCGGAGTGAAGAGGACCGCGGCCGACCACCACTGCCAGTTGACCGCATTCGGGGCATTCACCGTCCACTCGGCGCCACCTGCCAGGAGAAGGCAAATCCGGTCCAAGCGCGCTTTGATGACGGCACGCCTGTCCGTGAGTCGAGCACGGACAGGGTATTCGCCCTCCCCTGCGTACATCACGCCTTCTCCGTCGAGACCCGGTATCAGGTGCTCGGTGACGACGATCCGGCTCTTCCTCGGCGGCCACGAAGAGAAGGGCGCGAAGCTGGGTGACGATGTCGTGCAGGGCCACGGCCTGGAGGGCGCCGCTCCGCCCGAGCGCCTCGTCATAGGAGGGGCAGGCCGCGGTCGTGCGGCTCGTCCTCACCGGCTTGGGCAGTACAGGGCGCTGCTCCTTCGAGGAGATGGCCGAAGCGTTCAGGGGGCAGTCCAAGGTCCGGCCCCTGAATGATTGTGGACAACGGACTCTCACGTGGCTCAACCGCCCTCTCGCCGCGTGAAACGGACCCCTGCCCTACCTTTTGGGCAAGTGCTCACAGGAAGCGACGGATCGGCATGACGGCCGCTTCCCGTGCCCTTTGCATGAGATCGCGGCGCTTCCATCGGCCGTGGCTGATCAGCACGCTCTCCTCCCGGTCCTGTTCGAAGTGGCCGTCGAGGACCGCTGTGAAGTCCTGGTCCAGGACCGCGAGCATGACCTCCTCGTCGTGGTCGAGCGAGCGCCGGTTGAAGTTCGTGGAGCCCACCAGCGAGGCGATCCTGTCGACTGTGATGGTCTTGGCATGCATCATCGTCGGCTGGTACTGGTAGATCTTCACACCGCAGGCAGTCAGGTCCTCGTAGTAGCGCTGCCCCGCCAGCTGGCAGACCCGCTTGTCGGTGTGCGGGCCGGGCAGCAGTATCTCCACCTCCACCCCGCGGCGGGCGGCGGCGCAGAGCAGCCCGGTGAAGTAGGCGTCGGGGGCGAAGTAGGCGGTGGTGAGGCGGACGCGTTCCTCGGCGGATTCGAGGACGACGCGGATCAGGGTCTGCATGTCCTGCCAGCCGAATGAGGCCGAGCCGCGCACCACCTGGACGACGGCGTCGCCGTGGTGCTCGCCGGCAACGAACCGGTCGCGTTCGTCGAAGAGTTCGTCGTGGCACTCGGCCCAGTTCTGGGCGAAGGCCGCGGCAAGGCCGTCGACCGCGGGCCCGGTGAGCCGGACATGGGTGTCGCGCCACTCGTTCTCGTTGCGGGCGTCGCCGCACCACTCCTCTGCTATCCCGACGCCGCCGGTGAACGCGGTGGACTCGTCGACGACCAGAACCTTGCGGTGGCAGCGGTGGTTCTGCTTCAGCGGCGAGAGGTAGAGCGGCTTGCGGAACCAGGCCACGTCCACCCCGGCCTCGTCCATCAGATCCAGCTGATCCTTCTCGATGAGCCGGCTGCCAAAGCCGTCCAGCATGAGCCGGACCCGCACTCCGGCACGGGCGCGCTCGGCGAGGGCCTCGGCGAACCTGTGCGCGATGTCACCACGCCAGTAGACGAACGTCATCATGTCCACGGTGTGCTCAGCGCCCCGGATCGCATCCAGCATCGCGCTGAAGATCTCATCGCCGTTGCGCAACGGCACGAGTGAATTCCCCTCAGTGGCCGCGATACCGATCAGCCGCTCCAGCCTGCGTCTCAGCCGCAGGGAACGCTCCTCGCAGGATTCCCCGGTCAGACCATCCTGACCATCCAGCACGGTCCGTTCGGTTGTCTGAGACATGCTCCACCTCAGTATGTGTGTCGAGTCGCGTCGGCGTTCGCCCGGCAAGAACAGCTTGCCGGGCGGGAAGTAATGGCTGTGCAGCCACCGCTTACCCTCTGCGTCCCCGAAAATTCCGCGGCCCGTCACCGGTCCGGACGACGGGTCACCGATCAGACGGACGACCCTCTGGACGGGCCCCACACCACAGTTCCCCCACGCAATCGGACTGCGCAACAGGGTGCTGATAGCCGCATCGTCGGTGAGCTCAGCACCGTCCACAGCGCGTGCGCGAAGTCAGGTCACCATCGATACCAGCGGCCGGCGGCCTCCGTCGGCGCTGGTGGATCTCATCACGAAGCCCAGCAGCCACACCACCAGAACGGCCAGAGCCACCCACCAGAGGATCTTGACGGCGAAGCCGGATCCGAAAAGGATTCCCGCGAGAATCAGAACAAGAAGCAGGGGAACCGTATTAACAACCTCATGTCCCTCCACCTGCCCGAACATTCACCACCCACTCCCGCGTAGCACCTTCTCTATGAAGGGAAGAACGGGACGCGAGTGGGTTCACCGCGACCAACTCCGCTCGTGGGTGTATGAGCCTGTGAGCGCTGAGTGCCGCGTTGCGGATGGTGTGACAGGCGCGGTACGAGGAAAGCGACAAGCGCAAGAACGACGCGCAGCGCGACGACACCGGCGATCATCGTCGTGCAACTCCAGAACGTGAGACGTGCCTGTCGGTTGCCCTCAGGGCGCGGGATCAAGCGCGACGGCTGAGGAAAGGTGCCGATGCCGCTGACGAGCAGATGTCCAAGCCGGGCACCCGGGTGCTCCATGGGCAGACTACCGAACTCGCCGCGTTTTCATGCCTGGTCGTCGCGTGCAGAGCGTAGTCGAAGCCAGACGGGCAATCCGTACCAGCACATGGCGAACCACAGCATGATCCCGCCGACCAGCGATTCGGCGAGGAGGCTCGGTACGACGACGTGGAGGAGAAGCAGAAGCGTGCCGCCGATCGTCAACGCCAGAAGCACCATTCCGAGCACCATCAGCCTGCCTGCGACACTGACGATGTGGTCCTTCATGCGTTGGCCCGACAGCAGTCGGTGTATGGACACCGGCGCGATCAGCGCCCCGGTAGCGGAGGCCCCGAGTATCACGGTGATCACGTAGACCACATGATCGAAGGTTTCCAAAGTGTGGAAGTGCGCAGTGAACGCCACGCTCAGCAGGAAGCCGAAGAGAATCTGCACGCCGGTCTGCGCGACCCTCGTCTCCTGCAGGATCTCATTCCACCTGCGATTCAGACGTTCCCGTTCCGGTTCCTGCGGCTCCGGGGTTCTGTTCTCTCCCGCCCTGCGGCAAGAGGGGCAGCCGGTCTCCGGCTCGTTGGGCAGCAACTCGTCGGTCATGGCCATGGCATCCTCTTCTTCTCGGGGAATATCCGAATGCCCGCCTTCTGCGATTTCACGTCCGTCGGACAAAGAGCGGCATGCCCTGGCCCGGTGCCACCGACCCGTGGTCTCCCTGCATCGGCGAGCGGGCTTCAGTGTGAAGCGCTCTGGGAGGGCGCCCGCGCCCCAGTCGGCGGCCTTGCGAGTCGTCGTGCCTCCGCCGACGACACTCAGCACGTGCGAGGAGCGGGCGCGGTTGAGCGGACGGTCTGCTTCCGCCCACTTCCGTCGGCCTGCCCTGTGTGGCTTGAGGTGAGGCGGGGCGGGACGCGGTGGGAGGTTGCACGGGTTCCGCCACGCACGACCGCACCCGCCCCCGACCACAACACACCTACCGGCTTTCCCTTTGAGACTCCTTGTCGGAGTGCGGCGCGGTTCGTGCGTACACGTGCCGGGCCCTGCACAGAACGACACCTTCATCAGGCCTGGCTCGACGCCGAGCGGTGCCGAGCCAGCCCCCTGCCGGAGTGTGCCAGGTTGGCGCGTCCGGCCCCGGTGGACCGGACGCATCGCGCCTGGGCCTCACGTTCGTTTCCTGCTGGCTCGCGGGGTGTGGCACGCACACCACACCCCGCTCCTGATCCAGCCCGGTCCGGATGAAGGGCCCTAGCGGTTCTGCAGGGACTTGACGTTGTTGCCGAAGGACCAGCCCTTCGAGCCGTCCCAGTTGAGGGACCACGTCATGAGGCCCTTGAGCGAGCCGTTGAACGTGTTCCACGCCTGACTGACCTGACTGGGCGCCATGTAGCCGCCGCCCGCGCCCGGCTGGGCCGGCAGGCCGGGGACCTGCTTGTCGTACGGCACCTTGATCGTGGTGCCCTGGATGGTCAGGCCGTTGTTGAGGCAGGTGGTCTGAGCGGCGAAGCCCTCCACGGTGCCGGCCTGGTACGAGTCTCCCGAGCAGCCGTACATGCTGCCGTTGTAGTACTGCATGTTGAGCCACCACAGCCGGCCGTTGTCGACGTACTTCTTCACGATCGGCAGGTACGCGCCCCAGATGGACCCGTAGGTGACGCTGCCGCCGGTGACGTACGCGGTCTCCGGCGCCATCGTCAGGCCGAAGCCCGCCGGCATCTTGGCGAGCACACCGTCGATGATGCGGATCAGGTTGGACTGGGAGGCGGACAGCGTGTTGATGTTCCCGCTGCCGGACAGACCGGTCTCGATGTCGATGTCGATCCCGTCGAAGTTGTACTTCTTGAGGATCGGGACGACCGTCTCCACGAACCGGTCGGCGACCTTGCTCGACGACAGGTCGATGCCCGCGGCCGCACCGCCGATGGACATCAGGAGCGTGGCGCCGTTCGCCTTGGCCGCACACATCTCCGCCGGGGTCGACACCTTCGCACCCGCGTCCATACCGTCCTCCCACAGGACGGTTCCGTCCGAGAGGATCACCGGGAAGGCGGCGTTGATGACGTTGTAGCCGTGCTGGGCGATCCTGGTGTCGGTGATCGGGACCCAGCCCATTCCGGGGTGGACACCGTTCGAGGCGCCGTCCCAGTTCTCCCAGTACCCCTGCAGAACCTTGCCGGCCGGCTTGGGCTTCGTGGCACAGGTGGCATCGCCCGGAGGGTCGGTGGGCGGCGGGGTGGTGGGCGGCGGCGTGGTGGGCGGAGGTGTCGTGCCCCCGGGGCCGGTGAGCGACACGTCGTCCGCGACGTACGCGGGCGTCCCGTACCAGCCGTGCAGGTAGACCGTCACCGATGTGGTGCTCGCACCGGTGGTGAAATCGACGCTGAGCCGGCTGTACGACGATGCGCTGGGCGTCCAGGTCTGCGGCTCGCTGGCCGCACCCGTGCCGCTGGCACCGAGGTAGACGTAACTGCCCTGCACGAAGGCGCTCAGCGTGTACTTCGAGTTGGGCTGCACACTGACCGTCTGGGTGCACTGGGCGTTGCCCAGGCCGGACGGCGTGGCCTTCAACGCGGACGAGCCGGAGTGCGCCGGGCTGCTGGTGACCTCACCGGAACCGTTGGTGCAGGACCAGCCGGAAAGCCCGCTCTCGAAGCCGGAGTTGGTCACCAGGTTGGCGGCGTCGGCGGCGCCGGCCGAGCCGGAACCGACCAGGGTGACGCAGGCGCCGATGACGGCGGCGGCGCTCACCCCGGCGATCGTACGGGTCAGGACGGCCGAGCTGCGCCGGGTCCGGACGGCGGTCGAGTGCCCGTCACCCGTTTCGGGCAGAGTACGAATCCTCCGACGGAACATGCTGTGCTCCATTCTCGCCACGTGCCGTGGGCGTGAGCGTGCGTGAGGGGGGGCGTGGCCGCACGGCCCCGGATGAACTGGAGAGATGCGGTGCGGCGGTCGACCGGATCGTAGGAGGGGTGACCGGGCCCGTCAATAGGTCTGGACCAAAGGCGAATGACTGCCGGGTGCCCCCACTTGCCGGAACTTGACAGACCGGACACCGCCAGGCGAATCGCTTGAATGTGGGCCCGGTCCGGTGCGAGAGTGCCCCCTGCCGGCAGAACGAAATGCCGTTCGGGCGAGCGTGCGTCCCGACAACTCCGTTTCCCCGCAGGGACGTTGTCATTGCCATACACATGACAGCTGCGCACCGGTGTCCATCACCGCTCACAAGGAGCCCTGGTGCTGGTGAAGTTGCCGGTCGCCGGATTCGGGGTGCCCGCGGGTCGGCCGGGTCGCGGCGGTCGCAGACGCTGCGACAGGGTTGGGTCTGCGCCCCCTCACCGGAGGTGAGGGGGCAGGGTGCGGCCGGTGCAGTCCGCGGCCACGGCCAGGATCACCGCGGGGCAGGCCGACGCGACACCGACGTCGAGGATCTCCTCGACGTGCGGGGCGACCACCGGGACGGCCGGAAGAGGGCTTCTCCTCGCCCCGCTTGCCTCAGCGGCTGTTGCCCCGGACAGCGAAACTCCGGGCCGCGCACCCGGGATCCTGTCCGTGCCTCGCTGTTCACACCGGCGAAGGATCCGACCCACTCGACTCGCTCATCCCTAGGCAAAGCCCATCGACACGCGGCCTCTAGAATCACGGCCAACGGCCAACTGTCCCGACAGCCTCCCGAAGTCGGCCCAGCCCGCGGCCGAGTCCGCCCAGGCCCTCTGGCGGGCCGTGAACGCACCCCACTTGGTTACCCTGGTCGGCGCCGGAGCACGCTTCGAACGTGGCCAACCGGTGGAGCGACCGGAAGGACTCGCCGCATGACCGACCAGCCCTTCGACGAGGAACCTCCCGAGCACCTCCGCTACCGCGGGTACCTGGAGGAACTGGAAGATGTCCCGGAGGCGGACGAGGCCGCCCTGGTGGCCACCGTCCTGAAAGATCCGAACGTGTCGATGGCGGAGGCCGCGGTCAACCGCCACCTTGAGCGTCAGGCAGCCCGCCTGCTGACCGACCCGGCGTTCCCCGCTTGGGCCCAGACCTTGGCCGCAGTAATCGGAGACCGTCCCTTCCTCGCCCGCCGACTGCGCGAGTGGACCCTGCTCAGGGCAGTCGCGCTGGATGAGCCATGGACCGACGAGGACCTCACCCACGCATCTGACTGGTTCCAGCGCACCGCCTCGGTCGTACTCGTTGCCGCCTCGCCTGAGGCCCTCGGACTGCTCGCCGAACGGGGACGGACCCGTCGCGTTCGGAACGCGGCGAGCCGGCGACTGCACCATTCAGATCAACACCCATGCAGTGGACTTCCAAAGCGTTCCCGTTCGGGGAAGCGCGCAACACGACCCTGACGAGCGATGCGACCCGGCAGGCTCTGCACGGCCTCGTCGGACGGGACACCCACCCGTACCTGTCCTTCATGGACTTCGACGACTACCCCCACACCACGCCTTCCGGCCGGCACGTCTTCGACCACTTCGCGCGCGAGCTCGCTTTCCAGGTGCCCACGACGGCCGCCGACTCCCACGACGCGACGTCGCCGCTGCGGCCCCTGCTGATGTCGGGCGGCTACCGCATTCCCGACCGAACCGACACCACGGGGCGCGACCAGCTCGTCAGCGAGACACGCCGCCGGTGGCAGCGGTACAACGAGGAGAATCCGAAGAAGAGCCTCGGGGAACCTCCCGCGGACCTGGCGGAGATGGTCGACGAGTTCGACCTGGAGATCAGGGAGGACATGCGGGCCAGGGCCCGTATGGCCGGCCAGGCGCCGTTCCAGGCCTACTCACCGGAACCGAACCTCTTCGTCGACGGTCTGGCCACGCTGGTGGAGGGCGACGGGCCGACGCCGCCCCTCGTCCGCTTCAGTCCAGGCAGCGCCGAGTTCAACGGTCTGGCCCTGTCACTGATGCACTTCGCGGCCTGGGAGATCGTCCAGGACCAGGTGGCACAGCCCAGTACGTCACTGAGCAATGCCGCCGAGTTGCTGCGTCCCGCCGTGCGTGGCACCGCGTTCGTCATCGACGTCGAGAACGCCGCGACGCAGACGGACCTGTCACGGCTGTATTTCGGCATGCTCCAGTCCCGGCGCGAGACGGTGCGACAGCTGCCACCCGGACTAACCGAGTCGCAGATCGACCGGCACCTGCTGCGCGTTCCGCAGAGCCACCTCAACCCGGTCCCGTACGGGAGCTCTTCCAGGAGCCGGGCCATGCGGCCGGGCCGACCAAGTCGAAGGCCGAAATCTACGGGGAGCTGGCCACGCTGCGCGAGTCCGGAAGGCCGCTCACGGACCCGCCCTCCTCCGAGAACGTCAACCGGACGGAGACGATCCTCGACGTCCTCGCCCAACGGAACCTGCTGGCACGGCTGTCGACGCCGCTGCCGGTCACGGGCGACCAGCGGGCCGGGCTCCCGACGGGCCGGTCGAACGCGTACGCGTACGCGATGAACCTGCTGTACGGAACCGACTCGGGAGTCCTTCAGCGGAGCTTCCACGAAATCGTGTTGACCTACCTCACCCCGACCGGTGGCCACACCCTGACCACGCGGCCCGGGCCGTTCTTCACCGCCCTCACGCAAGCGCTGGACCCCGACACCCCGACGACAGCAGAGCGGGACCCTGCCTCCCCCGCGCCCCTCAGCGACACCGTGCGGCAGATGCTCGTGGACCTCCACCAGCAGCACACCACCACCCCTGCCGCAAGGGGACTGCTCGCGAACGCCGCACGGCACGGACTTACGGTCGAAGACCTGACCACCCGGCTGTTCACCGGACGCGTCCACCCCATGGACCACAGCCTCGACGACTACATCAGCGGACAGGCCCAGCCCCGCCCCGGCCGGTCGACGCCCGTCGCCTTCACCATCGACGACTCCGCGCGCTTCCTGCTGGACCTCTACGCGAGCGCGCTCGGACGCGGCCTTCACCTCACGGGCCCCGACGGAACGGTCGACGTCCTCGGGTCCGACACGGACGCCTCGCCGCTCCGCATCAGCTGGCGGGCGGGCGAGGGCTGGTCGGCCGACCCGGAGCACAGCGGGAACCGCCTTGTGCTGGGCTCCAGAATCGCCACGCACTCCACGGGGTGCGTCATCGGAAAGGTGTCGGCCTGAGCACGTGATGGAAAAGACCAGGCCAGAGACCATTTCTCAGCTCGCCGTCCTGCGTGTAGCGGCCTGGAGCGTCAAACGAGCGTCATCGCCGACAGCCGGCGAACAGGCAGCCGAAGCCATGTCACCCATCGGGTCCACCCCCACCGGCTCCGGAGGCCAGCTCGCCTGTCATGCCCCGCACCAACTTTCCGACCGACATCATGGGCCAGGCCCGCCGGCCGACGACGCCCCGCACCCGGGCGGAGGAACTCCTCAGTCTCGGAGGCCAACGACTTCGCGCTGCACCGGGAGAACCCCATCACTTCCCCTGCTCATGTCTCCGCCGAACCCGGAACTGTTCACTCTCAACTGCCCCTGTCCAGACGGACGGTCACGATCGTCACGTGAGATCGGACAACAGCAGCTCCAGCTCCCTCTCCTCCTCGACACGAACACCGAGCTCGGCGACGGCCATAGCGAGTGCGGGCTCCCAGGGGGTCTCCGTCGGGGCGCTGACGAGCGGTGACAACGGAGGTTGGGCACAGCGGAGCACGGCGGCGCGGTAGTCCGCGGCCGTGTAGCGCCAGGGCAGCCAGGGGACGCGGCGGCGAAGGCCGCCGGCGATCCGGAGCCCTCCCCAGTCGAAGTCCCCGTGGTAGTACAGGGTCGCTCCGTGGTCGTGCAAACCCCGGAGCAGTGTGAGGGCGGCGGCGGAAGGCTGGCCCTGGAGACAGACCAGGGGCGGGCAGGCAGGGCCGAGCATGTCAGCCGCCGCCGCGAGGACGGTCGGGTTCTCGCAGATCCGCACCACGGGATCGGCGACGGCCGGAGGTCTGCGGGTGAGCTGGCGAAGGGTGAGCACACAAGGTTCGCCGTCTTCGGCCAGGCGGTCCAGGGCCGGGGTGCCGCGCAGGTTCAGGGTCAGGACGGTCGAGGACAGCTCGTCCCGCAACAGTCCCACCGATGCCCAGGCCTCCCGTCGCCATTCGGCGCCCTGGCCGTCGCGGAAGCCGCTCAGGGCACGGGCCCCGGACAGGATGAGGGTGGCCAGCGGTGTGCCGTCGTCAAGGGCGTGGGCCCAGCCGAGGATCCGGGCGGCGAAGGCAGGGAGCGAGACGACCGGGACGGCGGGGAGTTCGCGCAGGGCGGTACACACGCCGGTGAGAAGACGGAACGTGACGTCTGGAGTGCGCCCCAGGCGCCGCGCCAGGCCGTCGGCGCGTATCCGGGCCGCCCACTCCGCAAGCGCGGGGACCGAGGCAACAAGCTCGTCGAGCGGGGTGTGCGCCCGCCTCCAGGCGTCCTCCTCCTCTCGACGGGCTTGGGCAAGCGACGTGACAGGCCCGGTGAGCACCGCGACCGCGGCGGCGAGGCCGTTCGGGCTTGCGCCCGAACGGCGCAGTACGGCGTCGACCGCTTCCAGCCGTACGATCAGGGACCTGCCGCCACCGGGGGCCCGGGCGAGAAGTCGTTCGGCCGCCGCTCGCTGGGCCGGAGTGGGATCGGCCAGGGACACGGAACCCATCAGGGGCTGCCCGGCCACCAATCGTCGGCGCGCTCGTTCGACGAGCCAGGAGAGGTCCGGTGTGCCGAGCAGCCTGGCGAGCCGCGGACTGTCGACTGCCTCGGCACCGGTCTCGGGCCCGTGGTTCAGCTCCACAGCGGCTCGGGCTCCTCTACACCGGGCGCGTCCTGGAGCGCGTGCCGTGCGGGGTCCTCGCGGCGCTGCCGTCGCGTGCCGTCCCATTCCCACCGGGTGACGAGAACCGCCGCCACCTCGTCGATCCGGGACAGTTGGGCGATGGCGATGCCGGGCACCTGCGGGTAGCACGCCCACTCCCGTTCGCTGGTCATGACCACATCGAGGTCGAAGGCGCTCAGGAGGCCGAGGCACTTGGCGCGGGAGTCGTCGTCCACTCCGGCGAACGCCTCGTCGAGGGTGACCAGGCGGGGCGCGTACGGGCTGCCAGCGCTGGCGTAGTGCGAGGAGGCGGCAGCGAACAGCGGTACGGACACGGCGAGCACGCGTTCACCGCCGGAGGCCGGGCCGGTGGCCGGTACCCAGCGTCCGTGCTGGTGGCGTTCGACGCCGAATTCGTGCCAGGAGCGGTAGTCGAGCGCGGCAGTGAGGTGCTCGAGCCAGCTGCCCGAGCCGTCGTCGGACTGCTGGCGGGCGATCTGGGCCTGGAGGAACTCGCCCACCGCCGCACGGTCCTCCGAAGTCCATGCGTCCGCGGACTGGCGCAGCCTCTCGCGGGCTTGGGCCAGTCCGGACGGGGCCTTGCGCGAGGCCCGCCACACCAGCCGGAGTCTCATGCCGGTGGAGGTAGGACGGTCTTCCAGTTCGGTGTTCATGTCCCGCACCTGTCGTTCGGCGGCACCGATGAGTTCCTGGAGGGTGCCGGCAACCTCGGTGATCAGGTGGGTTTCGAGGATCTCGCGTTCGTGCGCGGACAGGATGCGGGTGAGCTCGCCCACCTCCGTGGCGAGCGCTTCGGCGAGTTCGGGTACGGCACGCTCACGGCCCTGGTAGACGATGTCGACAACCATGCCGTACTCGACCATACGGGCGGACGCGCTGTGCCCGTGCCGGGACAGGGTGTCCTGCAGGGTCTTGAGTTCCTCGCTGAGCCGGCGCTGAACGCGTTCCCAGGCGGCGTCCGTGTCGTCGACGGACGACAGGCCGGAGTCGATGGCGCGGGCGAACGCGATGGCCGGGGTCGCGGCCCAGTGGCCGTCGTCCGAGGCGGGGACGGTGACCTCGGGCAGCGCGACCGCGACCAGGCCGGTGGTCGTGAAGCGCTGGAGCGCGGCGATGGCCTCCGCACGTGCGTCGACGGCTTCGGAGAGCTCCTTCTCCAGCTGCTCGATCCGCCCCTCGGCCCGGCTCGCCTCCCGGTCCGCCTGGGCGTAACGCTGCCGGGCATTCTTTCGGTCAGTCTCACAGTTCCGCCGGGCCTCGTCGGTCTCGGCGAGGCGCCGTTGGAGTTCGGCAACGGCGGCACCGACGGTGGAGCGCAGAGTCCGGTGCCGTTCGTCGGCCGCCGCCGCCTCGCGCGCCGCCTCCTCGGCGCGCTGGGCGAGGCCGACGACCCGCTGCTCCGCCCCGCCCGCCTCGGCACGCTCGTCGTCCACCTGCCGTGCAGCCTCCCCCTGTTCGCGCAGCGCGGGCCACAGAGCCGCCAGCGCGGTGGCGAGGTCCCCGAGGGCGTGACGCACGGCGGTGAGTCCGGCCCGGTCGGCGGGCAGCCCCAGATCAGCGGCGGCCTCGGCGAGCTCGACGGCAGCCCGCTCGGCGAGCTCAGCCGCCTCGATGACCTCGGTGGCACGCCCTTCGTACCGGGCTCGGGCCTTGCGTACGGTCTCGGCGGCGGCGCTCACGAGCGCGTGTGCCCTGGTCAGCGACGACTCGTCGGGGACATCGGCGAGCTCGGCGTCGAGCGTGCGCCGGCGTGCCGCGATCGCCTCGGACCGAGCCGCGAGCTTCTCCGACTCCTCACGCAGGGCTGCGAGTTCGATGCCGAGCGCCGCGACACGGGCCCGGCGCGCGGCCTCGCGCGCGCCCTCGCCGATGTACGTGGCGGCGGGCTTGGCCCACGTACCGGTGAGCGCACCGATCCGAAAGCGCCCGTCGGGTGCCGCCCAGGTCGCGGCTCCTCCCACACCGTCGAGGCCGATGGCGGCGAGCAGTCCGGTCACCGCCGTCTCGTCCAGGACAGCGGCTTGTCCATCGCCGGGGTCCATGGCCGGGCACAGCACGTCTGCCAGCGAGGGGCCGCTCACCGGTCCGTTCGACGGAGAGAGGAGGACATCGTGTCCGTCCGCGGCGAGGGCGGAGCTGTCGGGCAGCACCCAGGCGTCAAGGAGACCGGAGGCTTCGAGCGCCGCTTCGAGCCCGGCACGGTCGGCTTCAGGCAGTTCGTCACGGAAGTCGACCAGGCGCCAGAACGGCGCGCCCGGCATCGTTCCGCGCAGGCCGGGGGTACGCGTCGCCGGGGGCTGGGGTTCGCGTCCGGTGCCGGCTTCCAGTGCGGCGAGCTCGCGGCGGGCCTCGGTGGTGCGCTCTGCCAGCTCCGTGGTCGCGCGGGCGGCTTCGGCCGCCTGATCGGCAAGGTCCACGGAGCGGGCGGTGTGCGCCCGGGTGGCACGGACCCGCGCCGGGTAGGGGCCGTCGAGGTGACGGGTCCACTCCTGGAGCTCGTCCAGGAGGCCCGTCGCGTCGGGGTAGGCCAGCTCCTTCCAGGCGCGGGCGCGCTCGCGTACGTCGTCCAGGAGGGCCCGGCCCGCCCGCGCCGCGTTCTCCTCCGCCTCGCCGTGCGTCTCGGCGGCCAGCGCGAGGTCGGTCTCCGCCTCGTCGAGACGGCCCGACGCCCGGCGGTGCGCGGCGGCGGCCCGCTCGGACGATTCGAGGCGGCCCTCGATGTGGTCGAGCGCCCGCCGGGCGCGGTCCGTGGCTTCCTCGACGGCCTGCCGCGATTCGGGCGCGGGCAGCGGTTCGTCCGCCGGCAGGGCAACGTGCGCGGCGGCTGCCTGCTCCCGCACGTGGGCACAGGTCTCTTCAGTCCGGCCCCGCGCCGCACGCAGCCGGTTGTCGGCGGTGCCGAGCCGCCCGAGGGCCTTGGTGTGAAGGGCGTCCGCCTGCTGCTGGTCCTCCCGCGCCCGGTTCGCCGCCTGCCCGGTTCGCGTCACGGCCTGGGCGGCGTGCTCCAGCTCTCGGGCGTCGCGCATCTCGGGCACCTCGCGCAGCGCTGTCTCCTGGGCCCTCAGACGTTCACCGGTCTCGGCCAGGGAGCTGATCTCCTCTTCGGCCGCCGCTCGCTTCTCCTCGGCGCGGGTCCGGCGCTCCTGGTCCTCGGCCAGATCTCGCTGTACGCGCTCGTAGCGGGAGTGCTCGGCGCGCGGGAGCCGGGCGCGGCGCCGGGTGGCGATCCGGGCGTACCGCCGGTAGTGCTCCAGGAAGGCGGAGGCGGCCCGCTCGGCGGCGGACGCGGCGGCCAGCTCTTCCTTCTCCTCGTCCAGGGAGCGGAACGCCTCGGCCACGTCGGCGATGACGGCCTGGTCCACGGGCGGCAGCGCCTCGGTGAGGGCGCGGGAGAGAGCGGCTTCGTTGGGCCGCTTGGAGAGCTGGGGCTGGCGCAGTTGGATGAGCAGGTCGACCAGGGCGGCGTAGCGCTGCTCTCCGAGGCCGAATAGTGCTTCGTCGACTGCTCTGCGGTACGTCTTGGCCTGGTCGTACACCATGCCGTGCCCGGCGACGGCCTCGGCGAGACGGTCCCTGGACAGGGCTGTGCCGGTGGCGTCGAGGAGCCGGAAGGTCTCCTCCGTGCGTTCGGTGGAGCCGTGGTCGACGCGCTGGCGGGTGACGGCGTACCAGTGCCGGGCGATGCCCCGCCCGCTGACGGCCTTGAGCCCGCACAGCAGCGTACGGAAGTGCTGCTCGCCGGTCGCGTCGTCGAGCCTGCCGAACTCGATCCAGGTGTAGCCGAGCCGTTCGGAGTGCGGGTGCTCGCCGCCGAGGAGCAGGTTCCACTCCATCCGCTTGCCCGGGTCGCCGTCGGGTTCGACACGACGCGGGCTGAGGTCGCCGTCGAGCAGGAACGGCAGGGTCAGGGCGAGCACCTTGGATTTCCCGGTGCCGTTGTTGCCGCGCAGCAACAGCCGCCCGTCCCGGAAGTGGAACTCCTCCACGTCGTAGTGGAACAGATCGACGAGCCCGATGCGCAGGGGTTGCCAGCGGGAACGCCGCGGGGTGGGGAGGCGGGTCACGAGGTGGCCTTTCGCTGCGGAGGCACGGGGGCGGAGCCGGGTTCGCGGATGATGGTCTCGCCGACCGCGTACCGGGCGAGGGCGGGGCGCACCACGACCGCGTACGGAGTACGGGAGACCAGGCCGAGCGCGGCGAGCCGGGCGACGGCCTGTTCGACGAGCTCGGCCTCCATGCCTGGTTCACGGGTCGACTTCGACCAGAATCCGCCGTGCTGGGAGGCGAGTTCACGGACTCGGAGGGCAAGCTCGTCGAGTTCGACGGGGCCGTGGGCTGCGGCCAGGTGCTCGGCGAGCAGCAGGGTGATGTGGCCGTAGGTGCCCTGTTCGGGCATGCGGAGGTCGGTGAGATCGTCTTCGGGGTCGACCATGGCGATCCCCTCGGCCCGCACCTCGGCGACCAGTCCGGTCAGCTCGGTGATCCGGGCGGCGAGGAAGCCGCGCTGCCGGGTGAGATAGCCGAGTTCGGCGTCGCTCAGATCGTCGTAGTAGAGCACCGGGTCGTCGAGGAGCCTGCGGGTCAGCGAGCGGCGCATCGCGCGGAAGCGCAGCTCGTCGCTGTCCAGGGCGGTTTCGGCGACGAGTTCGGCGAGCCGGTCATCGAAGGCTTCGGCCTGGACGGTGGAGGGGCCGCGGCGGGAGGCCAGGAGTCCGGCGAGGACCCGGCGTTCGACGTCGTAGAGGACGTCGCCCGCCCCACTGACGTAGGCCTCTTCCTCGCCCGCGACCCGCCTCAGCACCCCGAGGTCGAGCAGCAGCCGTACGACGGCGGCGAGATCGAGGCGCTCGTCGCGGCGCTCCAGGGCGAACTCGATCCCCGTCGCGACGAGTCGGGGATCGGCGGCGTCGAGGACGATCTGGTCGGCGAGGCGACCGAGGGCGATCTGGGCCTCGCCGCGTTCGAGGGCGGCAAGCGCGAGACAGAGCAGGACGTAGCGGCGGCGGGTGAAGGGGGCCGCACCGCGGGTCGTGTCCCGCGCGGGATGAGTGGGGTCGGTGAGGACACCGGGGCTCTTGCGCAGCCGGGCGGCTTCGGTGTCCACCTGGAGCGCCCATCCGGTGTTGCGGTCGAACCACTCCCGTAGCTCCGATGCGTGCCGGCGAGCGAGGCGGAACTCGTCGGCGTACCGGCCGCGCGCGAGCAGAAGCGGCTGCTTGAGCAGGGCACGGGCCGCCTTGCGCAGCTCGGCGGCGTGCTGGCCGTCCAGCACCTCGGCGAGTGGGGTGGTCATGGTCCGGGGTCTCCGTCCGTGAGGCCGTCTCCGGCAGCCGGACTGTCTCCGGCCATCAGGTCGACGATCTCGATGAGGTGGTCCGGGCCGCTGAAGACTCCGCCGGGGGTGCGGACCTCGGCGGTCGTGCCGTCGGCGAGTGCGGTGAGTCTGATCTCCATGCAGCCGTCGTTGCTGGTGGCCATGGTGTGCCGCATACCGGGCCGCCAGGTGGCCAGGGCGTCCCCGAGCAGCTGGAGGAACAGCCCGAAGGAGGCCGGGTCCAGCTCGCCGAGACCGGACAGGCGCGTGACGCCATGGGTGACGAGCCGGGCGCGGGCGGCGGCCGTTTCGGCGGTCTGTTTGGCGGCGGTCTCGGCGAGCGAGCGCCGCCGCTCCTCCCGGTCCTCGACCTTGCGGGGCTTGCCGCGCCGCTCGTAGCTGCCGGTGCGGCGCAGCTGTGGGCTGATGCGCAACGGCTCGGCCTCGGCCCACGGCGTGGCGGCCGGGACGGGCCGCGCCGCGCGGACGGCGAGGGTATCGGCGTCGACGCTGAGGTGCCGGGCCGGATAGAGGCCGAAGGCGGCGCGCCACAGCCGGTGCCGGGCGTCGTCGTCAGGTGCCTCGGCGAACCAGCGCGCCATCGTACGGAAGTCGGCCGACCGGTCGGAGCGGCCGGCCCGGCGCTCGTTCAGCGCTCGTACGACGGCGAGGAGCTGGGGAATCGCGCCGAGTGCCCGGCCGCGCAGAAGCCTGGCCTGCGACTCGCGCCCGCCCCTGCTGATGAACCACGCGCCGAGCCCCGACCAGCGGGCGGCCCACCGCTCGTACATCTCCCGCTCCGCGTTCGCGGCCTCTTCCGGCGAGGCGTCGGCGGCCTCCCGCCCGGCGGCTGCCCGGAGCAGGGGCTCCACCCTCCCGTCCTCCTCCAACTCCAGGATCAGCCGCGCGATTCGTCCGCCCAGTGTGATCAGATCCTGGATGAACCGCTCCAGGTACTGGATGAGCCGGTCCTTGTACGCGAGGAAGACCGCCTCCTCGACATCGTGCAGGTCGATGGTCTGCTGGAGCGATCCCATGAAGGCCCGGGCGTTGTCGGCGAGCGCGGCGAACCGGCTGGCCAGCGCGTCGAGCGCCAGATGCGTCTTGGCAGGATCCGGCTCCTCCTCGGCAGCCAGGACGAGAAGGGCTCGAAGCTGGGTGACGATGTCGTGCAGGGCCACGGCCTGGAGGGCTCCGCGCCGCCCGAGTGCCTCGTCGTAGGCGGACAGCGCCTCCTCGGCGGCCTCCCCTTCCCGCGTGAGCTGGTAGATGAACCGCTTCCGGTAGAAGTCCTCGACCGCGGTCACCCGGGCGGTGTCGGGATCCGCCCGCAGATTGCCCCAGCCGACGAGCTTGTCGAGCGCGCCGGCAACGGCGTCCAGCTCGGCGGGACGGATGTCCGCCGGCAGCGCGGTGTGCACGTCCTCGGGCCGTAGGTGGACCGCGAACCGTTCCTTGGCCGCCAGGAACGCCCGCATCACGTGGCGGTAGAGCGGGGTGTTCGGCACGGTGAGGTGAGCGAAGGGGCCGAAGCCCGACGGCTCGGAAGGCGGGCCGGGGGAAGCGCTGGGGGCGGTATCGGTCATCGCCAACTATTGTCCCTGATGCGCGGCGAACGCGGAAAGAGACAGAAATACCTGGCTGATTCGCCCTGTCCTGATCGGCTCGGGCGTTCAGCCCCGGGGCTGCTCCGTTTATTGGCTATATCGACCCGAAGCGCCAGGATGAACGGACCCCACGCAGCTCGTGGTGAACTACGGCTACGGCAGCCAGCGCGCCGCCTGTTCCCGGGTGACCCTGGCCGCGTCGACCCACCAGTGCCGGGCCTCCTTGTCCCACTGGGCCCTGAGCAGGCGCTTGGCCTCGTTCCTCTGCTCGTACGAGACGTTGAGGTACAGCCGGCCGTCGCGTTCCAGCCCCGGATACACCTTCTCGTCCCGCGCCTCGGCTCGCTGGGCAGGCACCTCGGACACCGGGGCGGTTTCTCCGGCGGGGCGCCACTGTGCGCGCGCCGGACGTTCCATGCGGGTGTGCTCCATCAGACGCCGTACGCGGTCGCAGGAGGCGGGGTCGGTGTAGCGCATCATCAGGTCCGTCGGTCCGATGTTCGCGAGCAGGTTCTTCGAGCCGTGCCACAGGACCGAACCGTCCAGAATCAGGACCTTCTCGTGCATGCGGTCGCGGAACTCGACCCGGCAGCCGACGGCCTCCAGCTGCCCGACCAGCTCCCGGTGCCGCGCCACGCGGGTGGGTTCCTGCTGCTCCTCCGGCCGGCGGGTGAAGACCGTGACCTGGAGGCCGGCAGCCGTCTTCAGCCCGAGCATTCTGGCCCACCGGCGAACCGGCGTCGCGTCCATGAACGCCGAATACAGCTCGATGCTGCGCTGCGCTCGCTCCACGTCCCACTCCACCGCTTCCAGGACCTCGCTGTGCTCGAAGAAGGCGGGCCGTGCCAGTTCCTCCGCCGACATGGTGGCCAACTGGTCCGCGTCACGGATCGGGATCAGCTGGTCGGCGGAGATGGTCTGCGCGTGCGCCTCCAGATGGTCGACCATCGCCAGCGCCTCGCTGTGCGGGGCCAGGTGCTTGCGCAGGAAGGCGACGTCCGCGACGACGACCAGGTGGTCCTGGGCCCGGCTGAGAGCGACGTTGAGGAGGCGGCAGGTCTGCGAGGACAGCCCCGTTCCGCTGTAGAAGAAGCCGGCATCCTTGCCGGCGCCCGCCACCGTGTCGAGGAGCACGACGGGGCGCTGGCTGCCCTGGAACCGGTGGACGGTGTCGACCAGGCCGTCGTAGTCCTCCCCGAAGCGGTGGGCCAGGCTGCTCTTGAGGGCCTTGACCTGCTCCCGGTACGGGGAGATGACGGCGAGCCGGTCGGTCGCCCGTTCCCCTTCGGGGACCTCCTGCCACTTGCGGCCGGGCAGGATGCCCTCGTGCTGAAGTCCTCGGACCAATTCGTGGATCACTACGGCGTGGACGGCGTTCGTCATGTGGGGCTTGCGGCCGCCACCGGGGATGCGGCGGCCGGACGTGTCGATCAGGATCACCGGGGAGTCTATGAGCGGGGCGAACGGCAGACGGCTGGTGTTTCCGCGCCCGGTCCTGAGCGGGGCGTCCGGATACGCCACCTCGTTGACGACCGCGCAGATAGGCTCCCGCATCCGGTACTGGGTGTCGAGCGCCACCAGCCGAGGGTCCTGGCGTACCCGACCGGAAGGATCGACCAGGCCTGCGGCGTGGAAGGCGTCCCGCGCCGTCCACTCACGGGAATGGGCGCGCTCCTCCTCGCTCGCCGCCCGGTCGCTGTCGCCCTTGGTCACCGCGGGCAACTGCCGGAAGTCGCCCGCCACGATCAGCCTCTTGCGGGCGAGTCCGGCGGCGAACCAGGCCGAGGGAAGGTTGACCATGCCAGCCTCGTCGATCACCACGACATCGACCTCGTCGAGCAGCTTCCTCGACTGGACGGCCTTGGCCACGGTCGCTCCGAGTACTCGGCAATGGGAGCGAACCTCGTCCTGGATGCGCTTGCGTTTCCGCCCGAGTTCGTCGAGTCGCCCCTGGAGAAAGGCGGCGGACTCGACGACGGTCTGCCTGGGCGGAATCCCCGCCACAGCGGCATAGGCCGCGGGGAGGGCTCGGCGGGCCTCGGCCGCCTGCTTCTCGCCCGCCGTGTGGCGACGAGCCACGCGCGAGACGTCCTCCCTGGCCCGCGTCGCCTCGTCCTCTTCATGAGCCAGAGCGGTTTGGAGGTCACGCAGTTTCGCCGCTCTGCGCTCCGCGAAGAGTCCGGTCGGCTGCCCCACCTTCTCCATCTTCAGCCGCAGCTGCGCTGTCAGGGTGTCCGCGGCCGCCACCGCCTTCGCCGCTGCGGCGTGATCGCGGCCGGCCCCAGCCGTCTCCTGTGTGCCGGTGGCCAGGTCCGACTCCAGGTCCCTGACACGGTCGTGCAGGACCAGCGCCGCCCGCGCGCCCTTGAGCTGATCGGCCGCCGTGCTGATCTGCCGGTCGATGCTCTCCACGAGCAGGGCGGCGATCCGGGCCGGGTCGACCTGGTCGCCGTAACGGCTGCGCAGCGACGGCAGGACGATGCTCCCGGACCGCTGGACGATCCCCTCGGCAAAGCCCTCCTCGTGCTCCAGCAGGGAGCACATCCGCTCAAGGGCCTGGTCCACCGCAACGTTCGTGGGGGCCAGGAAAAGGACCTTGAGTCCTTGGCGGAAACTGCCCTCGACGATGTGGCCGACGACATCCGTCTTCCCGGTGCCGGGCGGCCCCCACAGGAACAGCACCTCACTGGCGAGGGCCTGTGCGACGGCGTCACGCTGACGTGGGTTCAGCTGGAGCCCCGTCCAGTTCGCCACCCACCGGCCCGGGTTCCCGGCACGGCCGGTGCGCGGGGTGCCCCGGCCGACCAGCCAGCCCGCGTGGTCCGCGTCGATGGGGCTGTCCTGGCTGCCGGCCGTCTCCAGACGCTCGGCCAGCACGGCCCAGTTCGCGGAGTCGTCCTTACGGATCTGGATGTGCGCGGGCGTCGCCCCGAAATCGGCTTTCGTCACGAGCCGTACGGTTCCGTCAGGAGCACGCGTGGCCTCGGCCGGATCCCATGCCTTCCGGGAATGTGACGGCCTGGCGAGGACGGGAAGACCGTCCAGGCTGTCCTGCCAGGTGCGGCACGCGAAGAGATACTCGCGGGTCCCCCCGGACTGCGAGAGGAGCCGCCCCTTGGAAAGGGCGACCTTCACCGCGCCGTCGGCGTCGCTCCGCTGTTCGGCGAGGATCTCGGCATGGACCGCAGTCAACAGTTCCTCGACGGGATAAGGATGCCCCTCACCGGTCATGTTCACCGCTCCCCCAACATCGCCCCACAGGTCCGGAGACTGTACGTGAGTCTGCCGCCGTCGAGCGGTGAACTCGACAGCCACTGGCCAGTCAGTGGCCGGAATCATTCCCGATCAGTCGTTGCCTGGAGCGGGGCGACGCTCAGCGATCAGGAACGACAGTTCGACGGAGTGACGCATACCGGCCGCGGACTGGCGCCGTAGTAGTAATCCGGCGCCCGGCCCGAATGCCACCGCCGCACCGCCTCGTCCCCGGCGGCCTGAGCCCCGTCCAGCACGATCACCACCCATGCCGAGGCCCCCTGACCACGTGCAACACGAACCTCGCCGCCAACCTGAGAGAGCACCTGTACCGGCTCGGCGGTGACTCAACTCGTACACAGACTTGATGTCAGGTAGGTGGACCAGGTCGCCCGTGAAGTGGTTGAGCAGCACCCGGGTTCGGTACGCGCTACGCCCGATATCGATCATCGCCCACCTTTGTCTCTGAGGCGCGGCGACGACGGAAAGGGATCAAACCATCTGACTGATTCACACCGCTATGACCGGATTAGTAGTGCAGGGCGAGTCCCGATCCGGCGCCGAGAGCTTTGCTCTGGACGGAGCGTTGTCAGGCGACGGACGCCGGGGGCGATCCGGAGGACGGACCGTTCGGGGTGAGCAGGTCGGTCGCCCGGAGCGCGGTGGTGTCCGCGTCGTGCGGCAGGAAGCGGCTGGCCCTGCCGCTCCAGGTGACGACGAGCTCGTCCCGGGCGCGGGTGGCGGCGACGAAGACCAGAGACCGTGCTCGCTGTTCCTCCAGCCGGTAGCGGTCGGGGTTCGAGAGCCGGTACTGCTCGATGTTCTGGCGCGGCACCTGCCCGTCACCGACCGAGGTGAGGAAGACGCGCTGGAATTCGAGGCCTTTGAAGCGGTGCATGGTGCCGATCCGTACGGCGTCCTCGTCGGAGCGGACACCGTCCTTGCCGAGCGGCACCACCGGGATGTGGTACTCGGTGGCCAACCGGTACGCGAACTCTTGGGCGGAGCCGCCGTCGGGCACGGCGACGGCCATCGCGGAGTAGGGCGTGCCGTGCGCGTCGTGGCGCTCCTTGATGAGAACGGCCACCGCCCGCATCTCGCTCGTACGGTCGGGGGCACGCCAGAACTGCGGGGCGAGTCCTGTGAGCACAGACCGGTAGCCGTCGAGCGTGTCGTTCTCGGTGTCCAGGTCATCGAAGGACGCACCGGCGATCAGGCCGTTGGCACTGCCGAGGATCTGGCGTGTGGTGCGGTAGTTGAGGGTGAGGCGGCGTGAGGCGCGGCCCCGGACCACGATGCCGTGGTCGCTGAGGACGACCCGGCCGCCGTAGATGCGCTGGTGGGCGTCTCCGACGAGGAAGATGTCGTTGGGGCCCTTGTGGACCACGGCCCGGAGCATGCGCCAGTGCGAGCCGGACAGGTCCTGGGCCTCGTCGACCACCACGTGCTGATACCGGGGCCTGAGCCACATGCCGCTCCCCGCCTCGCGGTGGATCAGGTCACGGCCGCCCTGCTCGTCCTTGTAACGGGCCTGCTCCTCGACGCGTGCCATGCGGTGCTGTTCGAGACCGGCTGCCTGGTCGGCGATGACGGCGTACGTCGTCCTTCGCGGCGGGGCAGCCAGACGAGCCTGGTACGCCTGGACGAGCTGCCACACCTCATGGCGCTGCGGTGGGGTGATGCGAGGGCGTCCGGTGCGGCCGACACGTCGGTACAGGTCCCAGGATCCGCATCGCTTCGCGAGAATGACGTGTTTGAACTCGCTGTCGAGGAACTCGGCGTCGTGATGCAGCAGACCGGTTTCCAGGCGGACGTCGTGCCAGAGGTTCATCGCGGCCTCGTCGTCGAGCGGCCTGCCGATGTCCGTGCGGGACTCCTGGACGATCTCGCGGGCGAGCACGTCGACGGACTTCACGTCGACCCGGCGCAGCAGGCCCTCGCCTCCCATGTCGCGCAACCGTTCGCGCAGCTCCAAGGCGAGGTTGGTGTTGTACGTGGTGAACAGGACGGCACGGCTGTGGCCGGGCGGCAGCCGGTCAACGAGGTGCTTCACGCGGTGCAGGGCGACGACCGTCTTGCCGGTTCCGGGGCCGCCGGTCACCTTGGCCGATCCCTTGAAGTCCCCCTTCGCGAGACGGCGTTGTTCGGGGTGGAGGAAGAGACGCCAGGCGTCGAACCCGTTACCCAGGGCTTCGAGGACCGCGTCGTCATCGGTCTCGGCCTGGGAGACGGCACGCCGGGCCGCCCCCGCCCAGTCCCGGACATCGACCTCCTCGCCCTCGGGACGCCAGGTGCTCGTGATCAGGCGTTCCACATCCTCCGGATCCTTGCCGTCGCGCAGGGCGAGCAGGACGTCGCGGGTGAGTTCGGGGAGGTTGTGGGTGAGCAGCCTGTCCAGTTGATCGTCCGTGGTGATCTTCCGGACGGCGGGCAGCAGTGACCGCACCACACCGAGCTTGACCAGGAGCTCGTCGTCGTGGGATGCGAAGAGCGGACGGCGCAGGCTGCTTGTCGAAGCGGCGGGTGTGCCGTCGGTGGCCGACAGGGCAGGGACCTTCGGGGCGGGGGCCTTCGCGGGGGTGGTGTCGGAGCGTGTGGAGAGGGCGACGACGTTGGCGGTGGCCTCGCTCTGGTCGACGACCTCGACGGCACCCGACTCGGGGTTGATGGCGACGGTGAGCCGGGTGAGTTCGTCGCGGGCGAAGGAGCCGTCCCGGACCGCGAGGAGCTGCATCTCGTCTCCGCCCTCGGTCGACAGGAGCAGGACCATGCACCGGGCGTCCGCACGTCCGAGATGGAGATCGGCCCCGTCGCCGGCGGCGCGCAGGAAGACCAGGCTCAGCGCCTTGTTGTGACGGTCCGCCCGCAGGCGGCGGACGAAGGTCCCGACGGCGTCCCGGACCGCACCGCCCCGGCGGGTGATGTCGGCGCCGGCCTGACGGCTCGCCCGGACACGGGTCCTGGCCGGGCCTCCCGGCCGCCCTGCTGCCTGGGTCATCGCGTCCCCCTCTCTTCGCCCAACATGCGGGCGAGTTCGTCGGCGTCCCATTCCCGTGGTGCGCGCACGTGCCACCCGGCCGCGGCGCACCGCGCCATGTACTCCGGGTCCTCGGCGTCCTCGGCGAGCACGATCCCGAGGCGGTGGCCGGGCCAGGCCAGTTCGACGGTGCGGGGCACTCCGTCGATGTCCCAGCCGGCCCGGCCTGCGGGGACGTCGCCACGGGCCGAGAGGTGTGCGGCGAACTCCGCGACGTCGGGGTCGCCGTACGTGGACAGCTCTCCCAGCACCAGTTGCCACAGGTTCTGTTCGACGGAGGTCCTCCCGGCTTTGGATGCCCCCGGGGCATCGGCCGCCGCCGCCCGGACCGCGTCGGGAGACGCATCCAGGGCCGCCTCGTCAGGTTCGGATTCGGGTTCGGGTTGGTGGAGCCCGGTGCCCGGCGTCTGCGCGCGCAGCGCGGGGAGCAGCCCGGTGGCCGGGCCCGCCGTGGCCGCGAGCAGCGCGGCGTCGAAGCCGTCGAGTGTCGTGCGGGCCAGCGCCAGCCCGTCGGCCTGCCCCGCACCGGTGGGATCGAGGAACTGGATGATGTTGCCCCAGCACAGCCACGCCTTCCAGCGGCGCCGGTGCTCGGCGCGGTCGCCGGCGACCGCCTCCTCCCGGTCGTCGAGCACGGCGAGAGCGCTCCACCGGAGCGCCTTGCCGTCGGTGCGCGCCGCGGCCACAAGGACGAGGGGCAGCCCGGAGCCGTCCTTGAGGCGCAGCAGTCTGAGCCCCTTCCCGCTGACGTCCGGCAGGGGTTCGTCGCGTACGGCGGCCTGGATCCAGTCTGCCGCTGAGGCAGGGTCGGCGCCGGCGAGATCCCGTTGCCGCAGGGCCGCGGGCGCGCTGACGGCCAGCGTGGCCAGCAGCTGCCACTTGTCCGGCCTGGGGTCGCGCAGAAACGCGAGCAGTGCGGGAACGGCTCCGCCGTACAGGGCGTCCACATCGGTGGGATCGTGCCGCCGCTGCCGCCACAGCTCCCGCACCTTGGCCCCGGGACCGGCCGGGTCCGCCACGTCGTACGGCGGCCAGGCGGCGTCGGCTGCGGGGCCCGCGACGACGGCGGCGAGCGGGTCCGCGGGCTCGCCCGCGGCGGGTTCGGGGCTGCCCTTGAGGGCGTGGTCCCATGCGGCGACGTCGTCCCAGGTGATCTGCCAGACGAGTATCCCGTCGGCACGCAGCCGAGCCCGCTTGGCTGCGTCGGAGGCGATGCGGTTGGTACGGGAGGAGGCGTGCCAGCGGTAGCCGTCGAGGTAGACGGCGATCGGCAGCGGTGGCGCCCCGTCGCCGGTGGTGTCCCCGGCGACGGGGCGGAAGAGCAGGTCGGGGCGGGTGCGGTAGCCGTGGAGGTCCTTCTGGGCGACGACCTCCCAGCGCACGGGGCGACCGTCCGGCCGGGCCAGGGTGATCTGCTTGCCGTGCCTGCCGGTGGGCGTCTGTATGTGGCCGGCCGCGACGGCGTTGCCGGGGGCGGCGAGCCAGCGGTCGAGGCATTCGATGAAGCGGCGTTCCAGATCGCTCTCCGCCTGGTCGACGAAGCGGATCCGGGCGTCCGGGTCCTCCTTGCGGACGTCCCAGTCGCTGCCGCCGTCGGCGCCGAGCAGGTGGTCAAGCATCCACAGGGCTTCCTGCCGGTCGACGTCCTTGTAGTCGCGCTCCGGGGCGTAGGGCAGCAGGCAGCGGTGGCAGGCGCGGCGCGGGGTGTCCTTACAGGGGCAGCCGCGCAGCCGCTTCTGGGCCTCGGCGAGGATGGTGCGGAACTCTTCGCCGTCGCGGTCCGCGAGGCGCTGGAGGTAGCCGGTACCGCCCGGCAGGGCGTCGTACAGGACGAGGTAGTTGCGGGTGAGTCCGGTCTCCCGGTCGGGTTCGGTGGCGGCGGCGGAACGGATGTGCGCGGGGTCGCCGCCGTAGCGCAGGGCAAGGCCGAGGTGGAGGGTCGCGGAGAACGAGGCCAGGCGTTCGGGGACGTTGAGGGTGGCCGCGGGCAGCAGGATGCGCAGGGCCTCCGTGCGGTGCTCGGTGGCGGTGATCACCTGGACGTCGTCGGGCCTGGCCTGCTTGTCGCGGCGCCGGACCACGCACCAGGGCCGGTGGTGCGCCAGTTCGGTGCGGCCCAGGAGGGACTGGCTGATCGATTCCCGGGCGGGGCCGTGGCCGGGTTCGCGGTCGGTGGCGCCACCGCAGCGCGGGCAGACGGTGAACCCGGTCATCACCGTCTCCTGGCCTGCGAAGAAGGTGTCGTTGCGCCGCCCGTGCCGGGCTTTGCCGAGGTTGAACCGGCGGATGACGGCCTCGCGGACGTGGTCGACGCCGAAGGTGGTCTTCTGGTGCCGCCAGGTCTCCTTGATACCGGCCGGGTCGATGTCGACGGCGGTGACAGTGGTGTACGGCGTGCGTGTGCGGCTGTCGTGGTCGTCGACGATCCTGGCGTCGTCCCGCTTGTCGTGGGCGGTGACCTTGTGGGGGACGACGACCCGGTGCAGGGCGGTGCGTCCGCCGATGCCGGTGCCGCCGCAGCGCGGGCAGGCCGAGGTGTCCTGTTCGGCACGGTCGCCGGTGCGGACGTGGCCGCAGTCCTTGCACACCCGCCAGAGCCGGAGGCCGACGGGGGTCTTGTCGGGCGAGCCCTCGCGTACGGGGCCGAGATCGAAGCCGTCGACGACGTGCCGGTAGCCGCGGACGTAGTAGGCGTTGCCCGGGGCTAGTTCGGTCAGGGCGGAGGCGGCGGGCCGGTCGTAGACCCGGGGCTCGCTGCGCCAGCGTTCTGCCGGGCCGTCCGCCGCCGCGTCCTGGCCGCGCTTCTTGCGCACCGGCTCCTTGCGGCTGAGCATCGCCTCCAGGCGTACCCCGTCCTCGACGAGGCTGTAGTTGGGGAGCAGCCCGTGCTCGACGAGGAGGCCCTGGGCGCCGGCGTGAGCCATCGTCTGGAGGCGTGAGGCGACTCCGGCCGCTTCCCGGACGAGGTTGCGCTTCTCGCGGGCCTCGTCCTCCACGGCGTCCTGGAGGGATTCGACCGCGTCGTTGATCAGGTGGCGGCGGCGGGCGAGCTCGGCGCGCTCGGCCTCCCAGGCGGCCTCTGCCGCGTTCAGCCGGTCGGCGATCTTCTCGCGGGCGTACCGTCGTACGACCGCGCGCGCGTCGCGGGAGACTCCTGAGCCGGGAACACCGTCGATGTCGGGGAACAGCCGCAGGAAGTCCTCGACGAGGTCCGCGTGGGCGATCGCCGCTTCGCGGAACTGCTTCAACCAGCTGTTACGGCCCATGAGCTGGGTGGCCCGGTCGGGCAGCGGCGGGACGCCTTCCAGGGTTCCCCGGGCGGCCCGGTCGATGAGGTGGGCGGTGTACTGCCGGCACAGCAGTTCGCCCGCGGACAGGAAGCAGCCGGGCGGCAGGATCGGGCCTGCGATCAGGTACCGGGGTTCGGCGAGGTGGTACAGGGCGCGCGGGCTGGTGTCGGCGAGCGAGACCATGAACGCGTTGCCGGTGGAGCGGCCGGCCCGGCCGACCCGCTGGACGTAGCCGGCTGTGGTCGGGGGCAGTGAGGCGAGGATGACCGCTTCCAACTGGCCGATGTCGATGCCGAGTTCCAACGTGGGTGTGCAGGACAGGACGTTGGGGTCGGTGTGCTTCTCGCCGCGCCGGAAGCCCTTCTCCACCTCTTCGCGTTCCTTGCGGCCGAGGACGCCGGTGTGCTCGGCGGCGACCACGCTGTACGGTTCGGCCTCCCGGTAGAGCCGCCGGTAGTAGTCGGAGCTGTAGTCACGGGCGGCCCGGCCGCCCGCGTCCGCCGAGGGGCGGGTCAGGCTTCCTTCGCAGCGCTTGAGCGGGCAGCGGGTGCCCTGCCAGACGGCGGCGCGCTCGGGCGGCACGGTCTGGGTCCAGCCGCACTCGGGGCAGGTGAGGGCGGCGAGGCCGGTCTGTTCGTCCGTCAGGGGCCGGACGCGGATGTGCCCGGGGGTGAGTCCGTAGACCCCGTGTCCCGGCCGGCCGTCCCCGCCGTTGATCCGGCGCCGGGCCAGCGCGCCGATCCCCTTGTCCGCGAGCTGCTCGAACAGGGCGGCGAGGTAGGTCCCGGCGGCTTCCTGGTCCAGGCCGAGGCAGCGGCGGGTGAAGTCGGTGTACCAGCTCTCCCGGGTGTCGACGCGCTCGAACCGGGTCCGTCCGCCGCGTGCTCCGACGAGGACGAACGCCGGGAACTCGGAATGGCGTCCGAACGCGGGCATGCCCGGGGGCCGTGCCGAGGAGAGGAGGTAGCGGTTGCCGCCTCCGTCGTCGATGAACGCGTCCAGCCACCGGTGGTGTATGCCGCCGGACTGCCGGATGTGTTCGAGCAGGCCGCGTACGTATCCCTCGAAGAAGCGCAGTCGTCCGGGGTCCCCGGCGGCGGGGGGTCCGGGCTGCCGCGCCCGCGTGGAAGACAGGATGCCCTCACCATCGCCTTCGGACACGGCGGGCGCCAGGGGCAGTTGCCCCTTCAGCTGGACCTCGAACAGAGCCTCGGCCGCCTTGGCCGCGCTCTGCGGATCGGGCAGGTACACCTCGGCCGCGACCGTGCGGGTCAGTTCCAGGGTCCGGCCGAGCCGGGAGTGGAGTCCGAACTCCAGGAGTGTGTTGAAGGCGAGGCGTTCACCGACCAGCTTCCAGGTGGCCTTGGTGACGTTCTTCTTGCCGTCGAGGAGGCGCCTGACCGGTTCGATGGTGTCCAGGTCGGGCGGGACGACGGCGGCGAGGAGCCGTTGCCCCGGCTCGGCGGCCCGGGTCACCAGGGAGGCGATCAGTTCGTTGAGCGGAGCACCGTGGGCGGCGTGCTCGGGGCTCTCGTCGATTCCCGCCACCAGCTGGTCGTGGAGGAGGGAGCGCAGGGAGAACTTCCAGGAGCGGCTGGCGACGAATCCGGCACGGTGGGCGGCGTCCTGTACGGAGTCGTTGAAGATCAGTGTCCTGCGGCGGTCCCGCTGCCGCTCGTCCTTCTTCGGCAGCTCGCCGCCGGTGAAGAGTTGGGTCACGACGACGGACGCGAGCGGAGCGACGCCCGCACCGAGGAAGCGGATGCCCTGGTTCTGCCCGCAGGCCGGACAGCGGTCCTGCTGGGCGTACTCGGCCTTCTCCTGGTGGTTGTCGAACCACGCCCACACGTATACGCCGTTCTCCGGCGCGGGGGCGACCCGGCCCCCGTCGCCGTCGGGCAGGACCTCGTCCGGATCGAGACTGCGCAGAGCGCGTCCGTTGTCCTCCAGGACCAGCAGGCTCGCGTCGTGGGCGGCGCCCTTGCGTGCCCGGTGGGCGGCCCGGCGGGCGATCACGGCACGGGCCTGTTCGGCCGCTTCGGCCGGGGTGGCCGCGATCATGGCCCGGACGCGCCCCTTCGCGGCGCCACCGGCCGCGGCGGCGCGGTAGATGTCGTCCGGGGAGTGGTTGAGGTTCTGCGGGTCGCGGTCGGGGCAGATCGCGGCCCAGCCGGAGCGTCCGCAGTGCCGGCAGTAGGCGGCTGGCAGCCGCCCGGCCCCCCGCACATGGAGTCGCCGCTCGGCCTGCGCCGCGACCGTCACGGCCTGCCGCCCGGCCGCCGCACGGTCCTGCTCCGCCGCCGCGCGGTCCTGCTGGGCGACAGCGGCCTGGTCTCCGTCCGACCAGGAGAACACCGGCCGGGGGGTGACGAACCGCAGCACCCTGGACATCGCCCGCAACCACAGGTGGTTCTCCACGAGCAGCAGCGGCCGGTCCCGCCCGTCGGGGCCGGGCTTCGGGTCCCGCGCCACCGAGATCAGCGCCACGAAACGCGCGAGGTCGCGGGCGGCGGTCCCGGGGTCCCGCTCGGCCTCGGCCCGCCAGTCGGAGGTGCCGGGGGCGGAGGTGCCGGGGAACGCCTCCAGCGTCTCCACGGCGGTCAGCGGCGCGTCCTTGGCCCGCAGTAGTTCGTGGGTGAGCGGGTGGGCGAGCAGGCGCCGACCGAGCTCCCTCGGGTCGGCGGTGTTGCATCCGAGGGTGGCGCGCGCGACGGCGTCCATGCCGTCGGGCGTGCGCGCCGGGTCGGGCAGGCCCGCCAGCTCACCGGGCGACGGGAGCGGGAGGCTGTGGTCGACAGGCAGCAGGAACTCCTCGGCATCCCGCCGGTCCTCGCCGATCACCGCGTCGTCGGGGAACCGGACCCCGAACACCTGCGAGGCCACGTCCAGCATGGCCCGCGGACCGGCCGCCGCCGGGTCCCCGCCGCCTGCGGAACCGAGCGTCGCGGAGGTCGCGACCGGGCAGATCCCGCCGAGCGGACGCCCGCGCTGCGCGACGCCGACGACGGCGGCGAGCCGTCGCAGGAGCATCGCCACATCGGTGCCCTGGGCGCCGTCGTAGGTGTGGAACTCGTCGACGACGATGTATGTGAGGTCGGCGTCCGCCCACAGCTGGGCGTCCTGCTGCCGCTGGAGCAGCAGGTCGAGCATCTTGTAGTTGGTGATCAGGATGTCCGGGGGGTTGCGGCGGATCTCCGCCCGGTCCACCATCACCCGCCCGTACGGCGAAGTGCCCCTGGAGGAAGCCTCCCCGATGTACAGCCCCGCCGTGACCTCGTTCAGACGCGTGTCCCGGTCGAGGAGATCACCGAGGCGGTCGGCCTGGTCCCCGGCGAGGGCGTTCATCGGATACAGCAGGATCGCCTTGATCCCCGCCCGCCCGGCCTGCCGCTCCCGCCGGCAGTGGTCGAGCACGGGGATCAGGAACGACTCCGTCTTTCCCGAGCCCGTCCCGGTGGTGACCAGGGTCGGCTCCGGCCTGCGCCCGTCCTTGCTGCTGAGCCGCACGAAGGACTCGGCCTGGTGGGCGTACGGCTGGAAGTCGTCCGGATACCAGTCGAGCCGCTCCTGCCAGCCGTCAGCCGCGGGCCGGAAGGGCCGCCGGATCCGCAGGTAGGGGCCGCGGAAGAGGCCGTCGGACGGATCGGTGAGGAAGTCCTCCAGAGCTTCCTGGGTGTCGGGTTCGGCCAGCGCGAACGTCGTCGTCAGATACTCGACCGTGGTGTCGCGCAGTGTCTGCGCGGCGAGTGTGGGTCGCATGACGTGCCTGGCCCCCGTCTTCCTTGCCGTCCTGTGGCGGTGGACGACCCGGCCCCCGGTGGATCACCGCAGGCGACCAGGATCGATCACACGCCCCACTCTACGAGGGGACACTGACAACCCCACCCCCGTCGACGGAATCCGGCCGTCCGGCCCGGCCTGGAGCCGGACGCGGTCAGCAGCCGGACGCGGCGCCGGGGATCTCGCACTCGGCCCAGACCGTCTTCCCCGGCCCCTTGGCCCTTGGGTACCAACCCCAGCGGGCAGCGAGCCCTTCGACGAGCACCAGCCCCCGGCCGTCGTCCGCGACCCCGGGTGCGCGGAGCCGTCCGGGCAGCGGCGGCACACGCTCACCCCGGGTGTCGGTCACTTCGATCCGGGCAGCGGGCCGGGGCCGGTCCGTGACCCGGAGCGAGAGGTGGAAATCGCGCCCGGGAACGAGCCCGTGCCGGATGGCGTTCGCGGTCAGCTCGGCCGCGATCAGCACGACCGCCTCATGCGGTTCCGTCCCGTACGGCACACCCCATTCGTCGAGCCGGACCGCCACCAGACGCCGCGCGAGGCGGGCGCCCCGGGGTGTGGAGGTGAACCGCATGGCGAAGGAGGGGTGCTTCAAG
This sequence comes from Streptomyces sp. NPDC048211, assembly GCF_043202315.1. Classification (NCBI taxonomy): domain Bacteria; kingdom Bacillati; phylum Actinomycetota; class Actinomycetes; order Kitasatosporales; family Streptomycetaceae; genus Streptomyces; species Streptomyces sp. NPDC048211. The sequence goes on along the minus strand of NZ_JBIDAD010000016.1, from coordinate 35,249 downwards.
TGCGCTGGGGTGCTGGTGGGTTGGGTGGTTCGGGTGAGACTGCCGATGTCGCTCGTCATGACCACCAGCGTCGTCGCGGTGGCGTAGCGTGACCAGCAGTGACGCACCGACGCGAACCTCTTGTACGCGCGGTGCCGGCACCGGTACACGGGGCACGGCGTGACGGGGTCCGGGCGCGGGCGTTCGTCCGGGGAGGCAGGGTGCGATGACAGCGGAACATACGGAGCGCGAGGCCGAGGTGGAGGTCGGCCCCGAGGCCGGGACGGCGGATGGCGCACGGGCCGCGGCGGACAAGGCGGGCCAGGGCGTGGTCGCCGCGTTCGGGCAGAGCCTGAAGACGCTGCGGTTACGGGCGGGGATGGAGCGGGAGGAGCTGGGGAAGCGACTGGGGTACTCGGCTTCGAGTATCGCGTCGTTCGAGCAGGGCCGGAGGATTCCGCCGCCGAGGGCGATCGACCGGGCCGACGAGGTGCTGGACGCGGGGGGCCTGCTGTCGGTGTGGAAGGAACAGGTGGAGAGGGCGCAGTACCCCGTGTTCTTCCAGGGGATGGCTCAGCTGGAGAAGCAGGCGGTGGAGCTGCTGATGTATGACACGCACATGGTCAACGGCTTGCTCCAGACCGAGGAGTACATGCGGGCGCTGCTCGCCATGCGGCGGCCATCCCTGGATCAGGAGACCACCGAGCAGCGTGTGACTGCGCGACTAGCGCGACAGGACATCTTTGAGCGGCGCCCTACGCCCCTGCTGAGTTTCGTTGCGGATGAGTCAGTGTTACGCCATCGATACGGCGGCAAGGACGTGGTCCGAGGGCAGTTGGAGCACCTTCTCCTCATCGGCCAGAAGCGCAACGTCGAACTCCAGGTCATGCCGACCGAGTGCGATGACAACGCAGGCGTGAACGGACCGTTCACCGTCGTCACGAGGAAGGACGGCAAGAAGTTCCTGTACGTCGAGGCACTGAACACCAGCTCGTTGGAGACCCAGCCAGCGCAGACGGTTCTCGCTTCCGCACGCTATGGGATCATCCGTTCACAGGCTCTCACCCCGCGAGAGTCGCTGAAGTTCATCGAGAAGTTGCTGGGAGAGCTATGAATAACGCTGAGCCCCTCATGTGGTTCAAGAGCAGCTACAGCGGAACTGAAGGTGGCCAGTGCGTCGAGGTCGCGGCAGGCGTGGGAACCGTGCACGTCCGTGACTCGAAGGTCGGAGCCGGGCCGGTCCTTCGCGTGTCATCTGAGGCGTGGGCAGGGTTCGTCGGACTCGCCTCTGCCGAGTAGTACAACCGACGTTTGTACGCGCGAGAGCCCTGCCGGTCCGAGTCGACGGCAGGGCTCCCGTGTGCGCGGGCGGGTCAGCCTCCGGCACCCCCCGGGGCCTTCGTGTCACCGGGCTCCCAGCCGACCGCCCGCATCCGCCGCGTGAACTCGGCGTGCGCGGCCTTCATTTCGTCCTTGCGACGGGCTCGGTAGAGGGGCGCGGTGTAACCGTCGGGCACCTCGTGCTCGACCGGGAACGCCTCGGGCTTACTCAGTTGCTTCCACGCCTCCTTGGCTTGCCCGAACCCGTACTGCTGATGCGCCTTCGCGATACGCCGCCCTGCCGCGTCGAACCACATGTTCTCCTCGTACTGCTGGAGCACGGGGAACCGGGCGTCGTACATGGCCACCAGCTCATCGGCACTGATCCCGAGCCAGACGGCGACGAGCGCGTCGATCTCGACGAGCGCGGCTCGACGTGCGAACTCCGCCCGGAGGGGCGTATCCCGGGTCCAGGCGCGCTCGACACCGTCGGTGAGGGGTGGGGTGCCGTCGGGCCACTCCCCCTTTGCAGCCCAAGCGTCCTGCTGCCAGGTGGAGTCGTAGAGCTCTTCCCAGAGGGGGGCGTAGGCATTGGTCTGGGCGTTGAGGCGGAGCGTGCGGAGAAGGAGGGCTTGTTCCAGGGGGTGGCCTGGAGTGGGGGCGGGAAACTTCACCGCCTCACCGATGCGCAGATGTCCAACGTTGTTGACTCTCAGGTAGTAGTCACTGGGAAGCGCGGCAAGCACGCCCGAGATCAAAACAGTTGCGCGATTACTCTGCAAGGCCATGCTGTTGATCAGGTCGACGTGAGCGGGCCCACGGGGTAGAAGCGCAGCGATGAGGCTTCGCTCGGTGTTCGCGGCAATCATGACCCGCCACGCAACGCGATAGAACTCCGAATACGGTCGAATACTCGCCGCTCGCAAGAGCTCAACGGCGGCCCTGCCCAGATCGTCCCCCTCCAGCTTCGGATCGTCAGCCTTGACCTCACCCTCCGCCGCGGCAACCGCCGCCGGATCGCTCTGCAATTGCGCGAGTCGGCTGTGGTCCACCCAGCGGTCCTGTGCAGCCACGAACCTCGCCCGAGAACCAGCAGGACGGTAGTTCGTGCGCGGGACAGCGTCCACAGCCAGGTTGAGGTGATCCCACGCCTCGTAGTCACGCATGCTCTTCGAGCCACCCTCGGGTGGCTGCTTGTGAAGAGGCGTCGCAATGTGAATCAGTGGGCCCTGGAGGATGACCTCCTGCCAGCCGGCCACGCAGCCGGGCGTCCAGGAGAAGTAGCCCGCTGTTCGATCGTTCTTCTCATGAAAACCAGCACTCATTCGCGGGTCAAACGACCCCAGTCGGCGTCGCCAGTTCGCGAGCGCCGCAATGGCCGACTCCTCCGCCTGCGTCACCGGATACAGCAGCTTGGTCCGCTCGACAGACGGCGGATTCGCCTCCCCCGCCAGCGCGCGCCACTTGTCAAGACGGTGCGCGTCCACCGTGACGATCCGGTCCCTGTGTGGGCGCAGATCCCACTTGCCCCCGTCCTTCACGCCGGGCACGGGGCCCTTCCCGTCATGGCGTACCGACTTGACGAGCACGCTCGGGTGCAGGAGCCAGCTCATGTGCTGAAAGTGAATCTCCCTGTCCCTGCCATAGATGTTGACGCTGAAGTGACTGCTGTTTCCCACCGGGTTCGCGAAGATGAGCAGCTCGTTGGTGAAGTCGGCGTGGAACCGGAAGTGCCGGTACGCGGCCGCGCGCAGCGCCCCCTCCTTCGCACCCGTCAAGTGCGTCGACGGATGGATCAGCCCCGCCGTCCCCCGCTCCCCCACCGCCCGCCACGCCAGCAGCATGAACGCCCGGTACAAGTCCGGCTGCGTCCCCACCAGCTCCGGGTACGTCTCCACCGACGACAGGAACCCGCCCATCGCCGCATGGTCCGCAAGCTCGCCCATGAAAGCCGACCGGACCCCTGGCCAGGCCAGCACCTCGTCCTTACGCTCGTCCCAGGCCTCGTTGCTCGGCTTGTCCGCAAGCTCGAACCACGGCTCGAACTCCGCGAGGACCCCGCTCTCCTTCCACTCCTGCTTGACCCACGGCGGGTTCCCCACCATCAAGTCGAACCCACCCCCCGCGAACACATGCGCGAAGTCCAGCTCCCAGTGGAAGAACCCCCGTTCCCCCGCAATCCGGGCAGCCGTCTCGTACCAGGGGAACGTGTACCCGAGGTCCATCGGAGCGGACCAGGCCCCCAGCTCGCCCATCAGCTCGTCGAGTTCGCGCTCCTTCGCGTCCAGCTCCTCCAGGCTCCGGACCCCGTCGAAGGAGAGCAGGGCCCCCTGCCTCCCCTTCTCCGTCGTCGCGTCCACGCGGCCCACGACCGACTCCGCGAACTCCAGCCAGTCCTTGAGTTCCGCGAGAGCGACGCGGCGGCGGTGGCTGTCCTTCGGCAGGGCGCGCAGGTCCTCACCGCCCGGCCGGTATTCGAAGTCGTCCGAGCCGTCGAGCTGGCCGGTCTTCTCCAGCGGCCAGAACCACAGCGCGCACCACGTGTCCATCAGCTGCTTGAGCCGCCAGTACGGGCGGCCCTGGCGGTGCAGGGCGGCCAGGACCGCGTCCCGGTCCACCGGCGCGCGAACGCCGACACCGTCCGCCACCGGCGCCGCCCCCCACACGTCCACGTGCCGGGAGATCTCCTGCTCCGAGAGCTTGAGCCGCATGACGACCAGGTCCCACAGGAACTCGACGCGGCGGGCGAGCCGGATGAGGCGGCCCGTCTCGGTCCTCTCGCCGGGCTCCCGGTCCTCGTCGGCGACGGAGGCGGCAGAGGCCGCGGACCCGGTCGCCGGAGCCGCGGCGGCGAGCATCGGCTGGTCCCAGATCTCCAGGCCGAGGTCCAGGGTCAGTTCACCCGTTTCGGGCTCCGGCGCCGCCGCGACCGTCCGCTTCTTCGGCTTCGCGCCTGCCGTCTTCTTCGGGTCGCCCTTCGGGTTGCGCCGCATCGCCGAACGCCACTTCCGCAGCGCCTCGACGAGTTTCGGGTCCAGCCAGTCCACGACATCGCCGTCGACGACGGCCTTGGTGGTCTCGTCCGGGGTGCCCTTCTTCAGTGTCCGGACGGACACCTTCTCGCCGATCGAGCCCCACCCCATCGCCGGCAGCAGGAACTGGTGGACCTCCCGGGACTTCAGCTTCTCCGCGAGCAAGGCGTGCCTCGGCTTCTGCGGGGCCTTGGAGGTCAGCCAGCCGCCGTCGCGCAGGCTGTTCCCCGGATAGACCTTTCGGGCGGCGCCGACGAGTGAGTTGCCGCGGTGGAGGTGGAGGCCGTACCAGGGGGCCCTCATGCCCCGGTACATGGTGTTCAGCCAGAGTGAGATCTCGGCCAGTTCGACGGCGGTCTCGTTGAGGTCGACGCCGTAGGCGTTGTGCAGGGCGATGTAGGCCTTGGTCTTCTGGAGTTCGGCCTGGTAGTCCTCCGGTTCGATGTCCTGGCCGCGCTCCCGCTGGGCGAGCCGCAGATAGAGCTCGGCGAGCTGGTTGACGGCCTCGTTGAGGAACGCGCCGGAGCCGAGGGCCGGTTCACAGACGCGCCAGCGCAGGACGTCGGCGGCGGCGACCGACGCGTTCCCCGGCTCCTTCGGGTCGACGGCGCCCTTCTCGTCGAGGCGGAAGCGCAGGGTCTGCTCCACCGTCGCCTGGGTCAGGGACTCGGGGGTGTAGTAGGAGGCGCTGGTCTGACGGTCGCGGCCGGCGAGGCGGTAGACGTAACTGCCGACCTTGTGCGGGACCGTGACCCGCTGCCCGGTCTTCGGGTCGACATCGGTCTTGACGAAGACGCTGTCGCCGGGGCCGTCGGGGTAGCGTCCGGAACGGACCTGATCGGGGCGGATCAGCCAGGAACCGCCGCTGGGGTTGCCGCCCTTGGCGACCTCGTACAGCGGCTCGTCGGCGATGAAGCCGGTGTACGACATCAGGCCCTCGTACACGGCGCCGAGGTGGTTGATGCTGAGGTTGGCGTACGAGATGAAGCCGCCCCGGCCGGTGCGTGCCGTGCCTTCGGCGATGGTCAGATGGCGCAGCACCCGGTGCAGGACCTTGTTGCGGAGCCGCAGGTCGAGGGTGCGGGCTCCGTCCCGCGGCCTTCCCTCCGGATCCAGGTCATCGGGATGGACGATCTTCTGGTCGACAAGCTCTATCGACGTGGGGTCGAAGAGGCGGGAGCGCAGGGCCTCGATGCGTACGCCGGCGTGGCCGTCGTCCTCGGCCAGGTCGCCGGCCTCGGTGTCGGGGCCTGCCGGAAGGTCTCGGGTGGTGACCGTGCCGGCGACCGGGTGGCCGGTGAAGACCTTCTCGAAGAGCAGGGCCAGCGAGTCGTGGAAGTGGTAGCGGTCACGGGAGGCGCTGGACAGCTTCTCCTGGACAACGAGTTCACGGAGCCGGGCCACGCTGTAACCGGCGGTGTACTCCTCGCTCTTCATCGGGAGAATGTCGAGCTCGGGGCGGGCCTCGGCGTACAGCAGGAAGAGCAGGCGGTAAAGGTAGCGGAGGGATTCCTTCGTGAGGACGCGCTGGAGGGAGCCGGGCTCGGCGAGAGTGTCGGGGAGCCAGGCGGGGAGGTCGCCGGGGGTGACGTCCTGCCGGTCCGCTCGCTCCAGGACCTCGTTGGCGATCAGCTGGACGGATTCCTTCAGGCCCTCGCGCAGGGCGTCGGTCACGCCGACGGAGTGGTCGCGGGACTCCGCGACCAGGCGGGCGATGTCGTCGTCACCGCCGTCCTCGGCCGGACGGAACGCCTGCGCGCCGAAGAGGGCGGCGATCACGTCGAGTTCGCCGGCGGTCGCGCCCTTCATACCCTTGCGGGGCAGGGCCACCTCCAGGCTGACGGCGAGGTGCCGGCCCCGGGAGTAGTTCTCGCGGTCGGCGAGCACCATGACGCCGCCGAAAAGGAGGAGGGCGTAGCGGGGGGCGTCGTCGGCGGCGAGCAGCCAGGCGGCAAGGTCGGTGACGGTCGTGAGGGTGCGGCCGGAGGCGATACGGACGGGGGCCGTGAGCCGGTTGGCGTGTCCGTCGCCGCGCGCGGCGGAGACGTCGTCCGCGAAACCGCCGGTCAGCACGACAATGCCGGGTTCGTGATGGGCGACGGGTACGGCCACCGGCCCGGCCGCGCCGTGAACGGTGAGGTGGCCGGGGGCCGGAGTGAAGCCGAGGGCGGTCAGGACGGCGGTGTGCCAGGACTCCAGGGCTGCCCGCCACGTCCCCTCCGGGTCGTCTCCGTAGGTACGGGGTCCGGGCGCGGGGTGGAAGGCGGGCGGCTCGTCCGGGCCGGTGTGTTCCCTCAGCTGCTCGGCGGCCTGCCGCTGGGCAGCCTGTGCTCCGGGATCGGGCAGGGCATTGAACTTCTCCGCCTCGCCGCCGACCGTGAGGCGTACGTCGAAGTAGCGGCCGCTCAGGTCGCGCAGGCCCTGCCGCGGGGTGGGGCGGCCGTGGCGCTCGTCGGTGGCCCACTCCTTCAGGCGGCCCGTCCTGAGCTGCTTGGGCAGGATCGTGTCCAGGTAGAAGGGCGGAAAGTACTCGCCCTCGTTGATCAGCGCGTCGAACTTCACGCGTGGCGCTCCTGCCGGATGACGGTACGAGTGGGACGGGGGGCGCGGGCCGCGCCCTGTGCGGTGGTCAGGGTCATGAGCTCGGTTCCAGGACGGCCAGGACCCGCACCATCGGATCGTCACCGGCGGTACGGAGACGGGTCGCGGCCTCTTTCAGGTTCTCCGCGGCCCGCTCGCGGGCGCTGCGGCCACCGCTGAAGCCCGGGAGGGGCTGCTCGTGCCAGAGGCCGACGCGTTCCTCGTACTCCCGGAGCGGCTGGTCGACGCGCTCCTCCGCCTTGCCCCGCAGCTCGGTCATGCGGCGGCGGGTGACGGCCACGGCTTCGGCCACGTACTGCTGGAGAGCGGCCGGGTCGCCCTGGGCGAAGTGGTCGGGCATGTCCGGGCTCAGTCCGAGCTCGGTGAGGAGTTCCCGGGTCAGTTTGCGAACGCGCGGTCCCGCTCCGTGACCGCCGAGCCGGTCGACGGCGAGGAACGCCACGACGGTCGGGCGGCCCTCCTGGTTGGACCAGACGCCCTGGGTCAGGAACACCGGCTCGGGGACGCGGGCACGGTCGGCCTGGAGCACGAGCGCCTGCTGGCGGCCGAGCTGGACGAGGACCTTGTCGGTGATCCACTCCAGGACGGGGTGCAGCTCGCCGACGTAGTGGGCGTCCGGCCAGAGGGAGGGCGAGTCGGCATCCTCACGGGCTCGCTTGAGGGAGTCCGCCGCGTCCTTGCCGCTGAAGGTCAGCTTCATGCGCTTGGTGATGCCGTGGTCGCGCAGATAGCCGGGCGGCAGGACATCGAGCCGGTCGGCGAGGTCGTCGGGGGTGTCGAAGCTGAGGTCGGTGCCGTCGACGGTGGTGTCGAGGCGAAAGGACTCCAGGTCGGCAAGCTCCTCCAGGCCGGTCAGGACGTAGTCGCGGCGATCCGCGAACAGGCGCAGTTCCTCGACGAACCGGAGCGGTGCCAGGGAGCTGTGGGTGTCCGGGGCGGGTCCGGGACCGGTCGTCGCCTCGCCGGAGGAGGCGGGCGGGGCGTCGTCGAAGTCGAAGCCGCCGTCGTCCGCGAAGTCGAAGCCGCTCTCGTCGTCGAAGACGGTGTCGAAGGCGAAGCCGGAATCCGCATCGTCGTACGGGTCGCCGCTCGTGCCGAATTCGGCGTTGAGCTGCTGGGCGAGCGGCAGGTCCTGCGGCGAGGTCCCGGATTCGCCGTCCAGGGGTACGGCCTCCAGTCCGGCCACGGCGTCCTGCGGGGACGTACCCGTGAACAGCGCCTCCATGACGCGCCGTTCCTCCAGAGCGCCGTCGTTCTCCTTGGTCGCGGCCTCCACGGCGCCGAGGATCGCGTGCACCTTCTGTTCCCGGGCAAGGACCCGCTCGGCAACATGGGTGTCGTCCAGCGCGCCCTCGACCGCCGACTCCAGGATCATGGCGCGGAACTCGGGGCGCTCGGTCTGGCCGTAGCGGTCGATACGACCGTTGCGCTGCTCGACCCGGATCAGGCTCCAGGGCAGGTCCCAGTGGATCAGATGGTGGCACTGGCGGTGCAGGTTGACGCCTTCGGAAGCTCCGTCGCCGGAAAGCAGAAGGCGGACGTCGCCGCCGGCCCGGGCAAACTCGTCGACGTACTCCATCTGCACGCGGTCCGAGACGCCGGTGCTGTGCAGCACCTTGACCGCCGCCCTGGCGTCGTCCGCGTCCTTCCAGCCGAGCAGCGGCGGCAGCACCTGGCCCAGCCAGTCGAGGGTCTCGCGGCGTTCGGAGAAGACGACCGCGCGGACGGGGCTGCCCGCTCCGACGCCGATCGCGCGCAGTTCGTCGACGAGGCCGGCCAGCTTCGAGGCCGCTTCGGGCGCGCTGCCCCCGGCGGTCGCGTGCTCGATAGCTCGGGCCTGTTCCATGAGACGCAGGAGCGAGGCCGCCTCCGGAGTGACGGGTTCGATCCCGGCCGGGGGCTCATGGGTAATCCTGTGCGCGGTGGTGAGGGCGTGCCCGGTCTTGGCGAGCCGGTCACGAGCCGTGGCGAACAGGGCCCGGTGGGAGGAGAGGAACGACTTCAGCAGGACGAAGGGGAAGAGGTGGTCCTCGGCGCCGGCCCTCCCACCGGCCTTCGTCCCGGGTTCCGCACGGGTTTCCGTCCCGGCCGTCGCATCGGCTTGCGTCCCGGCCGTCGCACCGGCCCTCGTCCGGGCTTCCGCACCGGCCGTCGTAGCCGCACTGTCCCCGGGGTGCTTCAGCCAGTGGTCGGCGAGCTCCTGGAAGACCGCCTCCTCCAGGCCCCCCGCCCGGCGGCGGACCGGGCGGGAGTCACCGCGCGGTGCCCAGTCCTTCAACTGGCCGGCGACCTCGGCGCTGACCTTGGTCCGGCGCACCATCAGATGCTCCAGCTCGGCGGCCTTCGGGTCGCGGGGGTCCTTGACGGCCATGGGGTCGAGAAGGCGGATCAGTCCGGTGAAGGCCTGCATGTCGCCGTTGTGCGGGGTGGCGCTGGCCAGGATCAGGGCGTCGGTGCGCTCGGCGAGGAGGTCGGCCAGCGCCCGGCGGTCGCTGCCCTGGTTGATCAGGTTGTGGGATTCGTCGATGACGACGGCGTCCCAATGGATGTGCTCCAGCCACGGCCGGTAGCGGCGAGGGTTCTTCAGCGTGTCCATGGAGACGATCACACGCTTGTAATAGGTGAACGGGTTGCGTCCGGCCGGGATCCTCCGCTCGATGCGGGCGATGCCCGCGCTGTCCAGGCGGACCAGCGGGAGGGAGAACCGCGTCCACATCTCGTGCTGGAACTGTTCCAGGACGGGTGCGGGCGTGACGACGAGGATGCGTTCGCCTCGGCCCCGGCGGATCAGTTCGCCGAGCAGCACTCCGATCTCCAGGGTCTTGCCCAGCCCCACCACGTCACCGATCAGGAGGCGCGGACGCAGCGGGTTGGCGAGGGCCTTGGCGGCGGGCCGGAGCTGGTAGTCCATGCGGTCCAGGAGGAAGCCGTCGGCCAGGGCCAGGCGGCGCTCGGTCTGCGGCAGCGGGGTCTTGCGGAGCACGGCCTCCAGGAAGAGACGGCTGCGCCGGAAGTGCGGCGAACCATCGGCGATCAGCTTCGTGTTCTCGGGAAGCAGCACGCGGGGCCGGTCCATCGTCGGCGCGAGGAACCGGGCTTCCTGCCCGCGCACGAGGTCGGAGGCGCCGACGGCCTCGATCAGGTACTCCCCGGGCCGGACCTGCCGACTGCTGCGGACCATCCACTCCTCGTCGCGGACCTCGATGACCGTGCCGGCCGGCGGAGGACCCTCGGGTGCCGGCATGGCCTGGGCTTCGGTGCGGGCCTCGGTGGCGCCGGGCACTGCGTCGGGCATCGGGGATGGTCCTGCCTTTCGGGTCATGGGGTCCTTGAAGGGTAGGCGGTCCGCGCCATGCCGGAGGCCGGGCCCGCGGGGTCCACCCGCACGGAGCGGCCGCGAGCCCTCCGTGAGGGCCCTCCTACAGGTCGCCCCGGTGCGCGTACGCCTTCCGCAGCTCCGCCGCGACCTGCAGAGCCGCCCGCGGCAGGACCGGCTGGCGGTGCGGGTGGGGCGTCCGGGGAGGTGCGATCACGTAGCTCGTGGGCTGCGACGGCGCCGGATTCCCCTGGGCCGCAATCACCTCGACAGCAGGTTCCTGCGGGGCCGGCTGCGCGGGGTCGACCAGCGTCGGGGTGTACTCCCGGGGTGCGGCTTCCTGCGCCGGGGGCTCGCTTTCGGCCGCCCACTCGATCTCGTCCGTGTCGACGAGCCCGTAGAAGCCGGGGTCCATGTCGGGCGGGACGGTGGGACTGTCTCCCGCCCAGGGCGCGTCCGGTGCGCCGCCGCCGTCGACCGCCTTCTGGGCCAGCTTCCGAACCTCCGGGTCGGCCTGCCCGGTGAGCGCTTCGGGAGGGAGCTCGGGGGTGAGTCCGGCGGCTTCGACCACGGCCGCGAGCTGCTCCGCGGCGATCGCGGGGGTCAGATCTGCCGTGGTGAGGACGGCCCTCAGTCCCATCTCGACTCCGTCGAGGTCAGGGCGGTGACCGGCCGCGGTCACCAGGATCTGCCCGAGCAGGGGAAGGAAGTCGGTGTGGACACCGTCCCAGTCGGGCGGTGTCAGGAGGGGCTGCATCGCGTAGGGCGGGCGGCCGGTCAACGCGAAGAACAGCACCGCGCCGAGCGCGTACACGTCCGACGGCTCCTTGACCTTCTGGAAGTCGTGGAGTTGTTCGTAGGAGGCGAAGGGCCAGGATCCCCACGCCTCGCCCGGTCTGGTGATGGCCTGGCTGGTACGGCGCTCCGCCAGAACCGCGAGCCCGAAGTCGAGGACCACGGGACCGTCCGGCCCGAGAACCACGTTCTCCGGCTTGAGGTCCCGGTGCAGGAGTCCGGCTCCGTGGATCGCACGCAGGGCGTCCACCAGGGCCAGCCCGAAGGCGGCACACGGGCCGAGGGCAAGCGGCCCGGTCGCCTCCACCAGCCTGCGCAGGTCGGATCCGGCGATGTAGTCCATGGCGAACCACGGACGTGAGGAGTGCTGCGGAGCCGCGGCGATCAGCGCGGGTACCCGGTCGCTAACGACCGTGCGCACCGCGTCGATCTCCCGGTCGAACCGTTCCAGCGCTGTGGGCTGCCCGTCCAGCAGGCTGGGCAGGATCATCTTGACGACCACGAGCCGGCTGTCCGCCGGATCCCCGTCGCCGTCCGGCTCGGAAAGCCGGTACGCGGCGGCCAGTTCGTCGCTGAGCCCTTCCAGCGGCAGCGCCCGCGCCAGGTAGGCGACGCCCATGCCTCCCGCGCCCAGCCGGGCCAGCAGTTCGAAGGGACCCACCACACGCGGGTCGACATCCAGGTCCAAGCGTTCCACCGACGCACTCCCCCACACGCTCGTCGCAGCCCGCGCCCCGGCCACGCGGCTGTCGATCAGTCTACGACTGCGGCGACGAGTCCTACCGCGCCTGTCGGAGAACCACGTTCCCGCTGGGCAGCCGCAGTGGCGCGAATATGCCCCTGCCGGGACGGGCGGTCCCCACCTGGCCTACAGTCGCGCTACCCGGTCGGGACGATCGAGTCATGTTCTTCAGGGGAGGGCCGCATGCGGGCCTGGGTGGTACGTGCAGGGGAGAACGGCGAACGGGAACAAGCCGCTCTGGGGGAAGGCGTACTGATCGCCGGCTGGTGGGAACTCGGCGATCTGGCCGACGCCGCCACGCGGGACGACATCAAGGCGGCCGTGGCCGCCGCGTATCCCGACGAGGGTCCCTACACCGTGGGGAACTGGACCGGGCAGCTGTTCCGGTTCGTCCACGAGATCCGGCCCGGGGACCTCGTTGTCCTCCCCCAGAAGTCGATGCTCGTGGCAATCGGACGTGTGTCGGGTGGTTACGAGCACCGCGCGGGCGCAACGGACGGGGTCCGCCATGTCAGGCGCGTCGACTGGCTCGTCAAGGATGTCGACCGCCAGTCGATCCAGTCGGATCTCCAGGACAGTATGGGATCCCTGCTGACGGTCTTCGAGCTCAGCCGTTTCGGCGCGGCCGAACGCATAGCCGCCCTCTCCGAGGGGAAGCCGGACCCGGGCCGGCCGGACGCCGACGAGTTCGCCGCAACACTGACCGAGCCGGCCAAGCTCTTCGAGGAGGTCCGCCGCAGGAGCGCGGCCGAACCACTCACCCTGTCCGTGCGGGACTTTCTCGCCGTCTGGGGCCTCCAGCGCCGTTACCCGGCAGCCGTCGAACAGATTCAGAACGACCTGGACACCCGTGGGCTCGTCACCGTACCGCCCTTCACGGAGGGCAGCCTCGACAGCCAGATCGCAGTCGTAGCGGGCGGTGCGGAGCCGGACGAGGCGGGTACGAGCGCCGTCAGTCGCCTCACCGGCTCGACAAGCCTTTCGGCCGTGGTCCAGAGCGTGGCGGACGCCGCGGGTCACCTGGCGGAGGAGGACCTGCGGGCGCGCACCGTCGCGTACCGGGTGAGCAACCTCGATTCGGCCAACCGCATGCCGGAGTGCGTACGGGTCGGGGACAGTCTCCGGTCCGCGATGACACTCATGGTCCTGCGCGACTACAGCCAACTGCCCGTCCTCGACGCGGACGGGCGGCTGCGCGGGGTGGTCAGTTGGGAGTCGATCGGACGTGCCCACATGGCCGATCCCGGCGCCGATCTCTCCGCCGCCACGGTACGGGCGCAGGAGGCGGACCGCTCCGACGACCTGCTCGACTGGCTCGTGACCATCCAGAAATCGGGCTATGTCCTGGTGCGCGATCACGACCACAAGGTGTGCGGCCTGATCACCGACTCCGACCTCACCGTGCAATTCGGCACTCGGGTACGCCCGTTCGTGCTCGTGGAGGAAATCGAGCAGCGCCTGCGGCGCATCGTGGACCGCAGCATTCCGATCGAGCGCATCCGTGCCGTCGTGCCCAAGCACCGCGCCTCCCGCGTCAACTCAGCCGCCAACCTGACGTTCGGCGCGTACGGTCACCTGCTCAAGGTGCCCGAAAACTGGTCGGCTCTGGGATGGGCCATCGACCAGGAGCACTTCCTCTCCGCACTCGAGGAATGCCGGAACTTCCGCAACGGCCTTATGCACTTCAGTCCCGATCCCGTCACCGATGACCAACTGCAGCCCGCTCAGGGGCTGCTCGGGCTGCTGCGCTCCATGGATCCGCGCAGCTGACCGGCGCGTCAACAGGTGGCGCGGACTGTGGCGCCCGGCGCGTGCGCCACCTTGCAAGGGAGGTGTGCTGGGACAACGCAATAGAGCGACTGCCGCGTTGCGGGCTCGCCCGGACGCTTCGAAGGATCACAGGTCAGATGCCCTTCGCGACCGGCTCAAGGATCGCAACACACTCGACATGATGCGTCATCGGAGGCATGTCACCCGGGTAAACTCAGAGAAAACCGCAGGTCAGGTCCGTCCCTCGTCTCCGTCTTGGGGCCACCAGGTGCGAAGAGCGTCAAACGAGCGTCACGGCGGACGCCCAGTGATCCCGGCAAGGAGTGCACCAGACGCCGTCCCCGTGGTCAGGTTCAAGCTTCGGCGCTCACACGAGGGAATTGTTGACCCTTATAAGCGTCGATCGTTTGGGACGCCCCATTCAGGCGGCACCTCGCTCAGGAAGCGGATGACGCACTCCCCGCTGACTTCGTTCCGGCCACCGGAAGCACGTACTCACCGGCGAGACGCGCCCAGTGCAGCGGGAGAGGCCGGGCGAGCGGCGGATAGTCGTCGTGGTAGCGCAGCTGGTGCGTGAGCGTCGCCCACTCCGCCGGCCGGTCGGGCGGGTCACCCGCACGCCCCGAGTCCGTCAGCGCATTCTCCGACAGACAGCCGAGCACGGTGATCTCCAGTTGCCCGGGGTTCCACGCGGTCTTCCCGGGCGCTGTCCGGCCCTGCGCCGTGGGCACCAGCTTCATAAGCCCCTTCGGCAGTTTCGCCACCGTGTGCGGCTTCGATGCTGTACTCGCGAAGACACGGCCCCCCGTATCCGCCGTCCCCCACACACCCTCGGCGAAGCCGACCCCGTCCTCGGTGTCGTGGGCGTACCACTCCGCCACTTCACCCCGGGCGTTGGCGTCCCGTACGAGCAGCACCCGCAGGTCGTGGCCGTACAGCGTGTGCCGCTGGGCGGGTTCGGCCCCGAAGCCGAGCGTGTCGCGGTCCAGTGCACCGTTGCGCAGGCCAGGCCAGCACTGGCGCAGATTGCCGGCGTCCGCCAGCAGCAGCGTCGGGCGGTCGCGGAGCTGGAAGAGCAGTGCCCGGATCTGCCGCTCGGTCTCCCGCTGCCTGTCCTGCTCCACGCCCGGGCGGGCAGCGGGCCGGGATCCTTCCGGGGCTGCCGAGGCATCGACGAGCTTCCCCCTGCCGGTCTCCTTCCCGCCGCTCGCCGCCGGTTCCCGTGCCTGGGAGAGCAGCAGCAACAGCTTCGGATACGGCACCCATTCGGCTCGTTCTGCGTCCCACCCCTCGATGACGCCCGGTCCGTCCCCGGGGCGCACCCGCACCGCCACCAGCCGGTGGACGGGGCATCGCGTGGGTCCCTTCCTGGTGTGGCGTACGAGCCAGAGCGCCGCGTATTGGAGGTCGCCCGGAATGCCGGCTCCCACCCTATGGGCGGGCGGGCTGATCGCGCCCAGCTGCCGGAAGGCGTCCAGCCAGGTCCACCTGGCCCGGTGTTCCAGAGCGCTGTCGGTGTCGTCGGGCGAGTTCACGAACTGGGTCAGCCGTCCCTGCCGTGCCCAGGCGATGCGCAGCGCGTGCTTGGGGTCGGAGTCCGGGACGGCGGCAAAGCGCTCCTTGCCGGCGATCTCCGTGATCACGACTCCGGCCCCGCCGAGGAGCGGGTCCGCCCGGTCTGCCACGAGCCCGCAGCGCCCTTCGATGGCCTCGGCCAGCCGGACGGCCCTGAGGCGCCCGCGGGCTCGGGTGGTCGGCAGGGCGTCGGCCAAGAGTCCCGCGGGCCGGGCCCGGACGCGGATGTCGACCCCCTCGCACTGCCACTGCCAGGTCTCCCCGTCGGCCGACTTAACTTGCTGCCCGGCGGGAAGACCAATGAGCTTGGGCAGCTCGGCGAGCAGCGCCGCACGGGTTTCCGGGGACTGCCAGAAGACGTCGATCTCCAGAGGGCGGCCGTTCAGTGCGCGTGTCAGCGCCGCCCGCCGTTGCAGAGCCAGCTGGGCGTCGCGGACGCCCGGGACGCGTCCGGCGCCGGAACGGGGCAGCAGGGAGGGTGTGTTGCTCCGGGAGACGCGTGTGAGGTCGGGGACCCGGGTCAGCAGGGGGCGCAGCCCTTCCTCGATCCAGGCGTCCAGATCGGCCCGCTCCCGTGGCATCAGCCCGGGTCCGACCTCGTGCGGGCCGATCGACGGGTGGTAGACAATGCCGGCGGCCACGTCCCCGGAACCGTTGATCCAGCGTTCGGGGTCGGAGAAGAGCGATTCGGGCCGGGGATAGTTGCGCACGATGTCCAGCTCGGGCACGAGCGGTGCGGGGCTGTGCCGGCGCCATGCCAGTTCCTTCGACCGCCGGTCGTAGCCCAGCGTGTTCACCATCAGCCGGTGGCCCCGGTCCGGCCCTTCCGGCCACGGCAGTGGAGCGTCGAGCAGGACGGTCGTACCGCCGAGCTGGTGGGGGCGTACGTCCAGTCGGGTGGCCCACCGGCGTACCTGGGTGGACACATGGACGCGGAACCTCGGGGCGAACGGCACGGTGTGGACGGTGATGGTGAGGCAGGCCGAGTAGTACCAGGTCTGTCGTCGGCGCTCGTATCGCTGAGGCGGCCAGGAGACAAGTCGCGCGCCGTCACCCGAGCTCTCGACGCGGAAGTGGAGTGTGGTACCGCCCGTGCGGAACGCCCGGGCGGCCAGCCGGAAGGCGATCCACTCGGGCAGCAGGCTGTAGAGCCGCGCGGCGGGTTCGGCGGTTCCGCCCGCCGAGAGCACGCTCTCGGCGAGATCGACCGGTTCCGTCTCCCAGTGGGGCAGACGTACCGTCTCGGCCGGGTCACCGGAGCGGAGCCTCTCCTCGAAATCGGCGCCCTCCGAGTCGTCGTCCTCCCGGTGCATGCCCGCCGCCCAAGCTCCTACCACCGGGGCCAGCACGTCCGGCGGGACGGCTTCCCGCGCGTAGAGCCACGGCAGACGGCCATCCGTCCCGGCGTTGCGGCCGGTAGCGATGACGCCTGGCGCCATCGCCTGGAGCAGGGAGTTGAGCCTGCGCACGGGGAGCCGGTGAGGGTGGACGGAGTTCTTGTCCGCCTCGGCATACATCCCGGTGAGCTCGGCGTGCAGGTCCTCGCCGAGCCGCAGCACTTTCATCTCCTCCCGCCAGGGTCCGTGGAGCGGGTCGGGTTCGTAGGCCGCGACGCGAATGTGGTGGTACACGGAATTACCTCCTGGGACAGGGGTTCGGCGCTTACGCGTGGGCGGGTACGGCGGCGAGCAGGCGGGTGAGCATGCTGCGCAGTGGCGCGTACAGGGCGCGGACGATGAACTGCTCCTCCGCGGTCGTCGTGCCGCCGTCGAAATACGGGTCCAGGACGGCGAGGACGCTGTGCAGCAGACTGGATTCGGGGGTGTCGGGCCGCGCCGGTACGGCGCCGCGGTTGGGGGCGAAGGCGGCGTCGACGAAGACCACCCGGGCCGGTACGCCACCGCGTACCAGTCGCCCGATCACCTGCCACAACAGGACCAGCATGTCCCAGGTGACCTGTTCCCGTACATCGTCGTCGAGACGGCTCCACGCCATCGAACGGGCGAGTACCTGGTACCAGTACGAACGGGCGAGGCGGCGGAACTCCTCCGCTCCTTCTTCGACGGTGGGTTGTCCCTGTACCAGGGTGGCGAAGTCACCGCCGGTGACGGCGCGGACGACCCAGTCGTTGACTGCATTGACGGCCAGGTGGAGGTCCTCTGGGTGCGGATGGGGCCGTGCCAGGAAGTAGACCGTGCCGATGGCCGCCTCGTCGTCCTCGTTGAGGATGTTGTGGCCGCGTTCCAGCGCGAGCAGGGGCGCCACCAGGATGTCCGCCTCGAGGTCCTTCAGGTGCTCGACGTCGCCCCGGCGCAGTGATCGGGCGTGGTAGGCGGACGGCGCCTCGTCCTCCGCGGTGATCTCCTCGTCGTCCGACACCAGGCACAGCACCTTGTTGCGCCAGCGGACGTTGAGGTTGTGCAGTGTGTCGGCCACCACACGTGCCTCGGCATAGCTGCCGACCAGCAGAAGGATCTGGTCGCGCCCTGGAGGAAGAGAGAGCAACTCCTGCTGAAGCGGACCACCTTCAGTGACCTCATACTCGTCTCCGCCCTCACCTAGATAGCACGCGATGCGGCGCAACTTCTCCGGGCGGTCGTCCGGATGGGTTCCCGACATGCGCAGTTTCTCGTCGCCGTCGTCGATGAACTCGAAGCGCATGGAGCTCTCGTTGGCGATGCGTTCGGTCACCTCGACCGACGGTTCGATGACCACACCGACCGGGACGCAGACGTGGTAGCGGCTGGACGCGCCCGCCCAGCTGCTGCCCGACATGAGCAGCAAGTGGGCACCGGGCCGTCGGTCTACGGAGGTGAGATCGGGGATGGCGCGCAGCAGCTCACGTCCGACGCCGCTGCACCGGAAGAAGGTCAGTTCACCGCTGCGGACTCCGCCCTTGTCCTCACCCGGGACCCGGAACTGGAAGCCGAGCACATTGCCCATCGGGGCCTCGGGCACCATCGGACCGTAGTCGAGCGGCCGGCGGTACATCGTGTTGAAGCCGAGGCTGAGGGCGGCCTCGACGCGGGGCCACATGGCGTTGATCATGGCGAGCCGCGGTTCCAGGGCGCTGAGCAATAGTGTGAACTCGAAGCGCTCCGCGAGTCGCTTCCGCCATTCCTCGGGAGTCTGGGGCGGAGGCTTGGGCTTCCTGCGGCGTCCGCACTTCTTGTCCTGTTTCTCCTCCTCGCGCCGCCACTCGTCGTACGTCTCTTGGTACTTCCGCTGCCGGGCAGCCATGTACTTCGGGTCGATGGCGAAGACCTCGTCCATGACCTCGGTGAGGCGGCGCCGAGTGTTCTCCGGGTTGCCGGTGTGGAGCAGTTCGTTGAGGAGAGCGGTCAGCCGGCTGAAGTCCTCCTCCGTCCTGCGGTGACGGTCACCGAAGGGGTTGTCCCGGAACGCGTCGAGCAGTTTCCCGAGAGCCTCACGGGGGGCGTGGTGAGAGTGGTCTTGACCGCTGTCGTCGGGGAGTTCGTAGCGTTCGTCGAGGAGCCCCAGCTGGAGCCTCCAGGCGCTGAAGTAGCCCGTCCGCACCCACTTGCGCAGCTCGTACCCGGCAACGAGCATCGCGTACAATCGATCGGTGGCCGCGCCTGCGGTGTTGAGGGCGGCGGCGAAGGTCTCGACGTCCCGCTCGGAGAGCTGGATGCGTCCGCCGGCCGCGAGTTCCCGGATCTTGTGCCGGCTCAGCTGGTCGATGAGGCCCTTGTCCTCATCGCTGGCGAGGACCACGGCGGGTGCGAAAGTCCGGTCGAGCTGCATCTGGACACGGTCGACCTCGTCGATGATCACGAGGTCACTACGGCGGCAGGCGAGTTCGAGAAAGCGGATGCGCTCGCCGTTCTGAGGGCGGGGCGGCGAGGCGTCGATCAGCCCGGCCGGCGTGGCCACCCAGATCAGGGCGCCGACCAGGGTGCGAGCTCCGTGGTGACGGGGACAGGCGGACCAGTACGGGCAGCTCGTCACCCTCTTCTGCCACTCGGAGTGTCGTCCGTCGCTCGGGTCACTCCGCAGGGCCGAGGGGGGCCGGAGCCGGGAGCAGGGTGCCTCGCCGTAGGCGAGTGGTTCGGTCGTCAACTTGGCGCCCTGCCGTCTGACGTTGAGCAGGCAGGACGTGCCGAGGTAGGCGAAGGCGGGGTCATCGTGGGCGAGCAGTCGGTGCTCGCCCCGGCCCGCCAGCCGGCGGTGCAGCCGCTGGGCGTGCCGCTCACGGCCGGAGGAACCGAGCACGGGTGCGGCACCCCCATCGGTGTAGAGGTCGTAGAGCCGGACGAGCTTCAGCACCTCCGCGACATCAGTGACGACGATGGTGGTGCGCTTGCCTAGTTTGGCGAGATGGACGGCGATGATGTCGCGCAGTGTGCTCTTGCCGGCGCCGACGATGCCGAGCAGGTGCTGGATGCCGTCGACCGTGAAGGCGAAGTCCTCGTCCTTCCTCGCCTTGTGGAAGGTTCCGTTCGACTTGGTGGACAGGTCGAACGACCGTAGCCGCTCCAGCCACCGTGGTGCCCGGCCCTTGCCGGAGCGAGCGTGCTGGGCGTCCATCTCCGCCGCCGTGCGCTCCAGGTTCTGCCTGGTGAAGATCAGGGGCTCGCCGCCGCCGGCCGGTTCCAGGTCCATGTCGTGGGCGACGAGGGGGATGCGGGGGACCGGCTGCAGGTCGACGACGGCCATGGTGCGATTGACGGGGAAGGCGTGCGGGCCCTGACCCGCGACCCGCAGGCGCCTGCCCGCCAGCGGCGGTGCGGCACGCAGCAGTTGTTCGTAGACGGAGAAGCGGTCGCCGGCGACGGAGAGGTCGCGGCGGGCAGCGAATGTCTCGGCGTCCGGTACGTCGTAGGCGCGCGCCCTGGCGTCGAACCTCTGGTAGGTGTCCAGCGCCTCGAGCCAGGTACGGCTCCGGCGCAGCGTCCACAGCGAGTACCTGGCGATACGGAGGGTCTTCTCCGCATCGGGTGGCAGCGGTGCCCGGTGCGCCTCGGCGAACCCGTACCCGCTGAACAGCACCCAGGCGCTGCCCGCGGGGCTGCCCGGCATCATCTTCTGCTGGAGGTACAGGCCGAGTTCGACCTGGCAGAGGGCTTCCAGCGCGGGCTGGGGCACGGAGTACCCCAGAAATGCTTTGAGCGCGTTGAACACGTCGGTCAAGGGCGGGGTGAGGCTACGCATCGTCCTTCTCCTCTCGCCGGGCCCGTCCCAGGTCGGGCACGAGATCCGTGGGGGTGGTGAGCACCAGCCGGTTCCGCAGGAGCGCGGGAAGGGCGCCGGTGAAGGCCTGCCGGTAGCCATCCCGTCCGGCGAGCGCGTCGGGGACCACGACGAGGGTGCGGTCCGCGAGGGGTGTGTTGTCGGTGAGATGGGCTGCGAGGAGCGCCGGCTGCAGGCGGTCGTACACCTGGATGTCCACGATGCGGGGGCCGGTGTCCCTGAGCCGGTAGGCGGGCAGAAGACCGGCCAGGGTCTCGTACACGACTTCGGCGCGCTCCAGTGCCTCCCGCGCGGCTTCGCCGGTGCGGTGCGGCAGTACGAGGTACCACCGCAGCGAGCGCTGCAGGATCCACGCCTGGTCCGGCTCACGGATGAGCCGCGGAGAGGCATCGCGCGGGCAGTCCTCCCCCTCACACCAGACTTCCGCGCCGGTGCCGGACGGTCCGGGTACGGGCACAGCACTGTCCCGGGGCAGCGCGGGGAGCCCGCACGAGGGGCAGTACAGAAAACCTCCGTCGACGAGCAGGAACTCGGGCAACGGGCCGTAGAGGTTCTTGACCCGGCTCCAGACCGCCCTGTTCCAACCCGGCGCGAAGCGGTCCTGCTGGTGGACGACCGGGTGACGCGCCAGGAACGCCCTGCACTGCCGGTAGCGCTCCTCCGTTCCACTCCGCGCGTGCAGGTCCCCGAGGAGCGCGCGGGCGTGTGCCGCCACGCCTCCGTCCGGTCCGTGCGAGGCCACCTCGAGACACGACCGGGTCGGCATCCGGCCGACCCGGTGCACCAGCGTCGTGCCCGGCAAAACCAGGGAGGAGGGGACGGCGAAGAGTGGGTCGTCGGACGGCCTGGTCCGGCACCACTCCCACAGCTCCGGAAGACTCCTCGGCGATGCCTCCCCCGCATCGAGGCAGCGCATCACCGTGTGGTCCAGCGCCCGCTGGGCGAGGCCGGGATAGGGCAGGGTGAAGGAGCGGAGCCCTTGGACCTCGGAGAGGGCCGCCACCATGCGGGCGAGTTCGCCGAAGAGGTCACTGCCCACGCCCTCGGGCGCCTCGCCTGCGTCCGGCCGATCGGCCCGGCCGGCTGACCCCGCCCTCATGCCGCGGCCTCGCTGACGGACGACGCCGTGCACCAGCGGGCCACTTCGCACCGCTCGCAGGAACGTCCGGGCCGGGCGGCGTACTGGTCGTCCCCGTGCCAGTCGGCCACCATCGCCCGTAGTACCTTCTCGGCGGTGACCCGATTGGCCGGGGCGAAGGGATCGATGATCTCCAGGTCGGCGCCGCCGGGGCGCAGCACCTCCAGCTCGACCCGCGCGCGGAACGGATCACCGCCCAGGTCGCCGCGGGCGATCAGCACGACGGCCAAGGCCAACTGCGGATAGCGCTCCAGAAGGGGGCGGTCGGACCGCCGATCGGTGACGGAGGTCTTGGTCTCGCGCCACACCCATGACCCGGCATCCCGGTAGAGCAGGTCGGGCGCGGCCAGGACCACCACGTCGGCGGCTGTGTCGTGCCGCACCACCCGGGGCTCGGTCCGCACATCCGTACCGTCCCCGACGTACCGCAGCGGACAGACCGCGGCGTGCCGCCGCAACAGCAGGGCGCCGAGTGCGCGTTCGTGTGCGGGCAGATCGAATCCCTCCGGTACCCACTCCTTCGAGACCTCGACCGTGCAGGGCCGAGGCGATCCGTGGGCGTGCCGTTCGGCGAGGTAGGCGTGCAGCGCCCGGCCGCGCTCGGCCGTCACCGCGCGTTCGACGGAATCCGCCGTGGGCAGGTGCAGCCGGCGCATATGGTCACGTGCCGGGCAGGCTCGGTAGGCCCGCCCGTTGGTGACCGACCAGGTGCGGCGGGGCCGGTCGTGCGCCTCGATGCCCAGCAGTCCGGGCGCTGTACGCAGGGCCGGGCACACCGACAGGTAGGGGCATCCGCCACAGGCGGACCCCGGGCGGTATTCCCGTCCGTCCAGTACGCCGGCCAGGGCAGCGGGGCCGTGTTCGCGGTACCGGGCGCGCGCCTCTTCCCGGCTGCCCGCGAAGAGTTCCCGCGTACGGCCGTCGAAGAGCGCGAACTCCACGATCCGTACGTGCTCCGGCGGTGGTCCGGGGGCGCCCTCGGCCAGCACCAGGGCGACGGCCGCAGTGAACCCGTCGGGCGGCAGGTCCCGCAGGCGGTGCACGGGCAGACGAAGCTCGCGGTAGGCACCGTCGGGGGAGGCCAGGCAGCGGCCCCACACGGTGAGGCGGTACTCCTGGGCATCGCGCGGGTCGGGACCGGTCGGCCGGTAGCGGTACGTCCACGCCTCGGGCATCTCGTGCAGGGGGCGTTCCGGGTCGAGGGGAAAGGCCGCCTCGTACAACGTCACGCCGTGCTCCGACCAGGTCCGCAGGCCGTCGTGCAAGGGTCCGGTACGCGTCCGGGGCGGGTGGCCGGCAGGTCCCGAACGGATGTCACAGGCAGCCATGAAGGGGCCCAGAGCGAAGTGCTCCACCCGTTCACGGCGGCGCGGTACGGGGTCGGTGGTGTGGTATCCGCGGGTCTTGAGAGCGTCAGCGGCGGGGCATCGGAACTCTCCCCCCTTGAACATTCCGGCGGATACCGTGATGACGTCGGACGTGCGGGTCACCCCGTCGGGGGGCAGCCATGGCTGTGACATTTCATGCTCCATTTCCGAACGGAGGAAAGGTGGATGACCGTGAGGGAGATCGAGGAGGTCGGCGCGGTGGAGAGGCGCTACGAAGTGCTGGACATGGTCGGCGACGGCGGCCAAGGCGACCTTTTCCTCGGGCGTGACCGCAACAGCGGGCAGAAGGTGGCGTTGAAGCTTCAGAAGGCCCGAGACCTCGGACCCGAGAGCGATTTCCACTGGGCCGGCGATGAACTCCTCAAAGAGGGATCACGCATGATGATGCTGACGGGAATCCAGGCGATTCCCGAGGTCATCGCCACGGGGACACACCGGCGACGCCGGTGCCTGGTCATGGAATTTGTCGAAGGGCACCAATTGCAGAAGGTCCTGTCGGCGGCCCTGCCCGTTAAGGATCCTGGGACCGTTGCGGCCGTCATCGGCCAACTGTGCGAAATCCTGGCCGAAGTCCACGACCGGAATCTGGTGCACTGCGATCTCAAGCCCGAGAACGTCATCGTGCAGCCGGACGGCCGTCTCCGGCTCATTGACATGGGCCACGCGGTCGTGGCGGATCAGAAGACGGAATACGCACGCGGTACGCGCGGCTGGGCCTCCCCGGAGCAGTCCGACGCTTGCCCGTCAGGTCTGGCGCGGCAAGCGGACATCTTCGCACTCGGCTGCATCCTGTTGGAGATGACCGTGATGCGCCTTCCCTACGGCGGACAGGACGAGCGGGCGGAAGAGGGCACCCCGGTACTGCCGGACGACCGGCTCGCCAAGCTGCCCCCGGAGTTCGCCTCCCTGGCGCTGTGGATGGTCCGGTGGAAGGTGGCGGAACGCCCCGCGGATGTCCGTGAGGTGTTCGATCGGCTCCGCTGCTACCTACCCCGGCTCGGCTCGCAACGGCCATCGAAGCCCCTGCGCCCGGACCCGACCGAGTACTACCGCACGCATCCGCCCCGGCTTTGACGGTGAGCCGACGGCCGCCGACCGGGCAGGTCACCTCAGCCCTTCCAGCCGCTCTCGGACCCCCCGCATCCCCTCACCGTCCATCCGCTCACGCAGCGCGATGACTCTCTCCAGCTCCCGCACCGCCGCGTCGGTGTCGCCGGCGGACACCAGGACATCAGCGAAGAGCATCCGTACCTTGTCCTCGTTGGGCCAGTTCTCCTGTTCGCGGTAGATGTCGGAGGCCTGCCGGTACAGGGTGATGGCCTCGTCTCGTTCGGAACGGGCCAGGTGCACCTTGGCCAGGGTGAACAGCACATCGGCCAGGCCGCTGCGCTCCGGCGTACGCTCCACCACGCCCAGGGCGTCGGCGCACCGACGGAGCGCCTGCTCGTGCTCCCCCCGGTCGAGGTCGATCACGCCGAGGACGTTCAGAACAGCCGCCTCCCCGACCCTGTCGGACAGCTCCCTGCACAACTCCAGTGCGCGGCCGAGCGCTTCCTCCGCTCCCGTCCGGTCGTCCTGCTTGCGCAGGGTGAGTCCGAGCCGGTGCAGCGTACGGGCCAGACTCAGCCGGCCTTCCGTGCTGCGGTCCTCCTCGCTGAGCCGGACGGCCCTGCGCAGGTTGCCCACAGCCAAGTCGTACTCACCGAGCCGCCAGTGGGTCCCTGCCAGCGACCGGTAGACCATGGCGCAATCGACCGGGCCGGCGACGGTTTCCGCCGCCTCGGCGGCGTACCGGAGGTTCTGCCTCGCATCATCGAGCAGGCGACGGCGCCACTGGTAAATGACCAGGGACATCGGAAGCAGCCACACGTACCGGTCGATACGCCGATTGATCGCTAAGCGAATGCCTCGCTGGACGGCTGGGTACTCCTCGTCCAGGAACGCCATCGCCTCCGCGAGGTCCGCGGGGTCGGTGACCCTGACCGCTCCGGGCTCGCCGGTGGGCAGGGTGCGTTCGCGGTCGAGCACCCGGTCGCAGGCTCGGACGTTGTGCAACTGGTGTTCCAGCACCTGCCGTACGGTCGCCCGCTCGATCTCCGCCTTCTCTTCGTCCGACACCGGCCGCACGTGCCGAA
The DNA here is from genome assembly GCF_043202315.1 of Streptomyces sp. NPDC048211. Taxonomy (NCBI): domain Bacteria; kingdom Bacillati; phylum Actinomycetota; class Actinomycetes; order Kitasatosporales; family Streptomycetaceae; genus Streptomyces; species Streptomyces sp. NPDC048211. The sequence continues at coordinate 10,247 of NZ_JBIDAD010000016.1, read as the reverse complement.
GGGCGAAGGCCCGCACGAGGTCGTGCAGCCCGTAGCGGTCGCCGTGATGTTCGACGAGGTTCGCCGCCACGAGGTCCACCAGGGCCCGGTCGGTACGCGTCCCTTCGTCCACTGCCCGTCCCAGATTCATCACCGCCTCCCAGGAAGCGCTGGGCCCGGGGTGGACAGCGAGCTGCCACAGCAGCAGTCGGGATTCCTCATTCAGCACGCGCACGGAGCAGTTGAGTGCTGCGCGGACCGACAGTTCATGCTCGGGCAGGTCCAGGGTGTCCAACATCGCCCGCTTCCGCTCCTCCTTCATCTCTTGCACCAGGAGAGGGAGGGTGCGCAGCGGACGCGCACCGCCTTCCAGGAGCCGGGCCACCACCACAAGGGCCAGCGGCAGTCGGCCACAGAGGTCGACAAGTTCACTGAAGGCCACAGCGTGCTTGGCCCGGTCCTCGGCCGACACTTTCTCCTGGAGCACCTCCAGCGCGTCCGCCGCGTGCAGCGGCTCCATCTTGCGGAACAGCACCTTTCTCTCGGACTGCAGCCGCAAGAGGTCATTACGACTGGTGACGATCACGGCGCAGGTACCGTCTCCGGGAAGCAGCGGCAGCACCTGCTGGGCGCTGAGCGCGTCGTCGAGGACGATGAGCACCGACCGGTGGGCCAGCGCCGACCGGAACGCGTTGCTCCTGCTCTCCGTTCCGGTCACCGTGGTGTAGGGCGGCAGAGCGGCCAGAAAACCGTCCAGGACCTCGTCCGGTTCGGCGGGCCGCACGTCTCCGTCGGCGAATCCGTTCAGTTCGCCGCGCAGCACCCCGTCGGGAAACCGCTCCCGTAGCCGACCGGCGAGGTTCTCGGCCACCGTGGTCTTCCCGACACCCGCCATGCCGCTGATCAGGACCAGCGCCAGATTGCCGGCATCCTGTTCCTCGCACACGGCCTCGAAGAGGTCGCCGATCAGCTCGTCCTGCCCGATCGGCTTGCGCCTGCCGCCGGGCAACTGGTCGGGAACGGGAGGCAGAAGCACCCCACCCGGTCGGCGGCTCTCTCCCCGAACCTGGTCAATGGCGCTCTGTACATCGACATCCGCTCTTCCGTTGCGCTTTTCCCACCTCTCGATGAGCCGCTCACGATGGGACTCCGACAGGTCTGCGTGGGCGAGCAGGTAGAACCGGAAGATCTGGGGCAATTCCGGCGCGCGTTTGAACCATTTCTCCGTCTCCTCGCGCAGCCATTTGACCTCCCTGGACTTGTAGGCTGCGTCCAGCCGCGCGTACACGGCGGCCATCAACTCGGCCCGTAGCCCCTCCCGACGCAAGTGGAAGCCGGTCTCGGACAGTCCGTGCAGCGGTTCGTCCTCGCCGTCCCACTCCTCCAAGGCCGCGCCGAGCAGCTCGAACTGCGCTTTGCAGGTCAGTCCCTCAGCCTGCTTCACCTTTTCGCGAAAACGGAGCAGGTCGATGTCTCCCACCGGCACGCGGAGCGTGCAGTAACCCGACTTGCCGCTATGGGGCACGGACTCCTGTCCCAGCCGCTTCCGCAGGTCGGCGACGACGCGGTTAACCAGATCGCCGACGTCCTCGACGCCCTCCCAGAGGACTTCGGCTATGTCCTTCCTCCTGCATCGGCAGCCTGGCGAGGTCACCAGGAGCGCGAACAGGGCCGCCACCTTCGACCCTTCGACCACCCTCCTGCCGCCGTCTCCTTCGGCTCGCACCGGGCCCAGCACACACCCCTCCATCGCCCTCTCCCTCACCGCACCGCAGTCAGCGATCCGGCCCCTCGCCGGCGCTCCTTCATCTGTGCGCCGCGCTGTGCCGCTTCACACGCGCTTGCTTCTTCACGCCCCCCGGGGACTCAGTTATCCCTCAGTTTTCGCTCTGCGGCCCCGCTTCACCCCCGGGCACGATGGCACCAGCCGCTCGCCGAAGCACGAAACGGCGGCTTAGTCATCCATCAACTCATCAGAGAGGAACCGCGAATCCGATGAACAACCGTCAGCGCAACCGCCGCGCAGCCCGTCTGCGCCAGTCCCCCGACTGGCCGCCGAGCCGCCGCCGGCGGGCGGCCGTCCAAAGCGAGGACGCCACCCCGGCGACCCCGCCCACCGAGGCGCCGGACACCTCGCCCTCCGAGACCGCCTGAGCGCAACAGTTCGTGGGTGCCCGTTCTGCACGGGCACCCACCAGCCTCGCGAACTTCGTCACCGGCGAGCTCTCGGCCTGGCTGCCGCGCTTGTTACACGCTCGTGGCCAAAGGCGGCGTTACCTGGTCGAGAAGACCACTACCGCATGCTCACGCATCAAAGTGAGGCTGGTGGGACTCGTCTCCGCTTGACGCGGATATGAGGCGGTACGCCCCCACTACAGGACCCACCTCGTCCAGCATCTCGGTATCTCCAGCACCTCCGGACTCAGGTTTCCGCAGTCCAAAGAGAGGATATTTCCCTATGTATCCACCGCATAGCAGTGCGTTCGCCTCGGTGAGGCGGCACTTCGACGATCCCCGGACCAATGACGCGACCTTCGTGCTCGTCCCCACGGACGCCGACGAGGCTGATCCGGTCCGGCTGACCGCCGCCGAGACGCACGAGGCGTTGTACGGCCCGGACTCCGACCCGCAGTTCGCCACCGCGGTCTGGAAGGAGGTCATCCGCGCGGCGCAGAGCGACCTGACTCCAGACAGCACGGGGAAACTCCTGGCGATCTGGCTGGCCCTGCCCCGGTTGACCGGGACGGTCCACCGGGTCTGCGCGCGCCTGCGGGCCGACCGGTCGGACGTGGAGGCCGAGATGGTCCTGGCTCTCCTGGAGAAGCTGGCGGATCGGGACGGCGCGAGCTGTCTCACCGACTCCTCCCTGCTGCACGCGGCGCGCGCCAGGGCGTGGCATCTCGCCCGGGAAGGGCTGCGGGAGCTTCCCTCCACCCAGATCGAACGCATCACCGAGGAGCACGCTCTCACTGCGTCCGGCGAGGAGGCGGACGCTCCGGCAGCGGAGAGCCTGGACGTACGGGTCGACCGTCCGGACGGCCCGGACGGGCTGTGCGCACCGCTGCGTTTCCGGGTGCGCCCGGAGCATCTGCGCCGACAGGGAATCTTCATCGACACCGACGACGGGTCGCCGGACTGTTCGGCGGGTCACAGCCCCGGGAAAAGGCGACGGCCCGGGCGCCGCGCGGACACCCGGCCGGTCCGCCCTGCGGGGAGGCGAGGGTGAAGGACCCGGCAGAGGGCCGCCTCAGTTTCACGGAGATGTTCGACCTGCCCGTCGCAGTGGACCTGCGCACGGCGGCCCGAGCACTCGGAATCGGCTCGACGACCGCGTACCGGCTGATCCGCGAACACGAGTTCCCCTGCCCCGTCCTCCGCATCGGACGTAGGTACAGGATTCCGACCAACGAGCTGATGCGTGCCCTGGGCATCGAGGACCGCCCGCTGTACAGCGTGGAGCCGGAAGAGGACACGCACGACCCGAGCGTCGGCTTCTGACGGAAACCACCGTGCTGCTCCGTGGCATCGGCCACGGAGCAGCACGGCCCTGCCTTCTACGACGGGCCGTTCGCCACCGACGTGCGCTGCACAGTTCTCCACGGCTGCTCGGCAATCGGAGGGCGAAGGGATGCCCTCCTTCTTCGCCGAGCGGTTCGGCGGCCGACAGCCCGCGTGCGTCGGCCAGTTCGTGAACCCGCCGGCGATCACCGACCCGAGCTACGGCGAGCAGGCCCGTCAACCCCGAACCTGCCGGTGAGCCGTCGACGCACGCTTCGGCGCCCGCGTCATGATCGCCGCGCCCGGCCGGGGCGCGGATCCTGAACGACCCGGCAGCCCAGCCCTACGCACCGCTCGCCACGACCGCCTTCGAGGGGATGGCCCCGAAGGTCCTCGACGTCGTGGGCACGAAGGACTGGCACCCACCCAATCTTCTCCGACCGGCAGGACTGGGGAAGCGACGCCTACACGGCGCCTCCCGCACCGAGACCAGGTTGGACAACTTCGACGACGCGGAGCACGGGCTGGGCGGCATCCCGGCCTTCGACGTTGCAGAGGCCGCCGACGCGAACCCCGACCGCGTCACCGCCGCACGAGCCCTCGTCCAGGCGCACCTGCGCGCCCGAGTTGCGCCCGCAGAAACCGGGCCACCGCGGTCCACGCATCAGCTCCCACTGCTCCCGGTCCCGCTTCGTGAAGCCGTCGGGCGTGACGTATTGCCCTGGCGCCTTCAGTTTCAGGCGCCCCGATGTCTCCACCGTGCAGTCCGGACGCACCCGGGCCTCGGGCAAGGGATGCTCAGGATGAAGGCGAGGACTCAGCTTCCAGCGCGCCCCGAATGTTTCCACCAGCTTCGCCACCGGCAGGCTGATGGACGCCTCCGTGTCGCTGCCCCGCAGGCACTCCCTGCACTCGGATCCGAAGTCCGCCACGAGAGCCCGTATCCACTACTCCGGCGCCTTGTCCCCCCTCCACGCTGTGGACATGGACGGTGTATACCGCAGACACAACTTGTTGGAGGCGAGAGGACCGGCTCAGTGCGCACGGGGGCGCGAGGGGCACGGACAGCGCGTTCCGTGACCGCTGGGAAAGCAGCGGCGGGTGTTGGTTGGGAAGAGATGCGCATCGCCACGTTGCCGCGAGACCCACGCCAGCCCTTGAACCTGCAGCTCAGAGCGTTCTGCACAAGCGAACCTCAGTCGACGCATTCCGCGAGCGAAAACAGAACGAGCTGACCACGTGAAATGCAGAACGGCAGGTCAGAGGCCCTTCGCGACCGGCTCAAGGATCGCCACGCACTCCACATGATGCGTCATCGGGAACAGATCGAACGCCCGCAGCGTCCGCACCTTGTAGCCGCCCTCGGCGAAGTACGCCAGGTCCCGCGCCAGTGCCGCCGGGTCGCAGGCGACGTACGCGATCTTGCGTGCCCCGAGGCCGGACAGGCGCTTGACGACCTGCTTGCCCGCACCCGCGCGCGGCGGGTCCAGGACGATCAGGTCGCATTCGGTGATGCCCGTGCGGGGCAGGATCTGGTCGACCTTGCCGTGCTCGATGCGGACCCGGTCCAGGTCCTTGAGGTTGTGGCGGGCGTCCTCGACCGCGCGCTTGCCGGACTCGATGCCGAGCACCGCGCCCTTCTCGCCGATGCGCTGGCCGATGGCGCCGGCGAACAGGCCGACACCGCAGTAGAGGTCGAGCGCCGTGTCGTTCTTGCGGGGCAGCAGGCCCTGCATGACCGCGCGGACGAGGGTGTCCGCGGCCTGCGGGTGGACCTGCCAGAAGCCGCCGGAGCCGACGCGGTACGTGCGGTCGTCGGCGCGTTCGCGGACGAAGCCGCGGCCGTGGACGCGGTGCACGCCGCCGTCGCGCTCGTCGACGCGCAGGACCGAGACGGGCTTGTCGAGCTCGACCAGGGGGAGGCGGCCGCCCTCGCGCGGGGTGAGGATGACCTGGCGGTCGTGGGAGCCGGTGGCGGCGATGGCCTCCACGGCGGCCATCTGGGGCCAGTCCTGCTTCTCGATGCCGAGCTCGGTGACCCCGGGCGCGGCGATCATGCACTGGTCGATGATCTCGATGTCGTGCGAGCGGTGCTTGCGCAGGCCGACGCGGCCGTCCTCGTCGATCGCGTACTGGACGCGGGTGCGCCAGGCGGGTACCTCGCCCGGCGGGAGCTTGTCGCCCTCGGCCGGCATGACGGTGCCGTCCCAGCCCGCCTCCTCCGGGGTGAGGCCCGCGAGGCGCTGGAGCTGTTCGGCGATCACTTCGCCCTTGAGCCGGCGCTGGGCGCCCGGCTTCGCGTGCTGCCAGTCGCAGCCGCCGCACTTGCCGGGCCCGGCGAACGGGCACGGGGCCTTCACGCGGTCCTTGGACTCCTCGATGATCCGCACCGCGTCGGCGCGCAGGAAGCGGGAGTCGGTGGCGCCGTCGGTGACCTTGGCGACGACCTTCTCGCCGGGCAGCGTGTGGCGTACGAACAGGACCTGGCCCTCGGCGGTGCGGGCGATGCAGTGGCCGCCGTGGGCGACCGGGCCGACCTCGACCTCGTACTCCTGCCCCACGAGCGATTCGCCGGCCTGCGTCTCCTCGGCCTGCGTGACCCGTGCCTGCGTCTCCTCGGCCTGCGTCACCTGTGTCTGCGCTTCCCCGGCCTGCGATTCCCCGGCCTGCGGCGAAGTGGATTCGTTCTGCATGAGGGGGTGGCTCCAGAGATCAAAGGGAAACAGGGGGAACGAGCGCGAAGGAAAAGCGGCCGGACAACAACCTACGAGTCTACGTGGGTGTCGTCCGGCCGCTTACCAGGAACGGGTGCCGCAGGGACAGGTGCCGCGGGAACGGCTGCCGCGCGTCAGCCCTTGTGCGTCGGCTCCTTGGGCTTGCGCTCCACGGGGCCGCGTCGTACCGCGCCGGGGGCGTTCCAGTCGGCACGCCTGCGGGCCCGCTTCTTGGCCGCCTCGGAGGATTCCAGCTGGTACGGGACCGAGGTGACCATCACTCCGGGGGTGAAGAGCAGCCGGCCCTTGAGCCTGAGGGCGCTCTGGTTGTGCAGCAGGTGCTCGTACCAGTGGCCGACGACGTACTCCGGGATGTAGACGCTCACGACATCGCGCGGGCTCTCCCTGCGCAGCCCCTTGACGTAGTCGATGACCGGGCGGGTCACCTCGCGGTAGGGGGAGTCGAGGATCTTCAGCGGGACGTTGATGCCGCGCCGCTCCCAGTCCTCCTTGAGCGCCTTCGTCTCGGCCGGGTCGACGCTGATCGAGAGCGCCTCCAGATGGTCCGTACGGATGAGCTTGGCGTACGCCAGCGCGCGCAGGGTGGGGCGGTGGAGCTTGGAGACCAGGACGATCGAGTGGACCCGGGAGGGCCGCACGGTCTCGTCGGACGGGGTCTCGTCGGCGGCGATCTCCGCGGCGACCCGGTCGTAGTGCTTACGGATCGCGGTCATCGTGCCGTAGAAGATCACCATGCCGAGCAGGGCGACCCAGGCACCGTGGGTGAACTTGGTGGCGAGGACGACGACGAGCACCAGGCCGGTGAAGAAGGCACCGAAGGTGTTGATCGCGCGGGAGCGGATCATGTGGCGGCGCTTGAGCGGGTCCTTCTCGGAGCGCAGGTGCCGGTTCCAGTGCCGGACCATGCCGGTCTGGCTGAGCGTGAAGGAGACGAACACGCCGACGATGTAGAGCTGGATCAGCCGCGTCGAGTCGGCTCCGTAGATGACGACCAGCAGGATCGCGGCGCCGGCCAGCAGCACGATGCCGTTGGAGAAGGCGAGCCGGTCGCCGCGGGTGTGCAGCTGACGGGGCAGGTAGCGGTCCTGGGCCAGGATCGAGCCGAGGAGCGGGAAGCCGTTGTACGCGGTGTTGGCGGCCAGGAAGAGGACGAGGGCGGTGGCCGCGGCGAGGATCACGAAGAAGAACGTGCCGTCGCCGAAGACCGCGGCCGCGACCTGGGAGATCACCGGGTCCTGGACGAAGGACGAGCCGACCGGGGTGCCGTTGTTGATCAGGTCCTTCGCCGGGTTCTCGGCCATCTTGACGTCGGTGGCCATGGCCAGTCCGATGATGCCGCAGAACATGGTGACGGCCAGCAGGCCCATCGCCGCGAGGGTGGTGGCGGCGTTCTTGCTCTTGGGCTTGCGGAAGGCCGGGACGCCGTTGCTGATCGCCTCGACGCCGGTGAGTGCCGCACAGCCGGAGGAGAAGGCACGCAGCAGCAGGAAGACCAGGGCGAAGCCCGCCAGGCCCTGGTGTTCCGGCTTGATCGTGTATTCCGAGGTGGGGGCGTGCATGGTGTCGCCGAGGACCAGTCCGCGGAAGGCACCCCAGATGATCATGATGAACACGCCGGCCACGAAGAGGTACGTGGGGATGGCGAAGAGCTTGCCGGACTCCTTGACGCCCCGCAGGTTCATCAGCGTCAGCAGCACGATGGCGGCCACGGCGCAGGCCGTCTTGTGCTCGACGACGAAGGGAATGGCGGAGCCGAGGTTCTCGACCCCGGAGGCGATGGACACCGCGACCGTCAGGACGTAGTCGACCAGCAGCGCGCTGGCCACGGTCAGCCCGGCCTTCGGGCCGAGGTTGGTGGTGGCGACCTCGTAGTCACCGCCGCCGCTCGGGTACGCGTGCACGTTCTGCCGGTACGAGGCGACGACCGTGAACATCAGGACCACGACGGCGACCGCGATCCACGGGCTGAAGTGGTACGCCGACACGCCCGCGATGGACAGCACCAGGAGGACTTCTCCGGGTGCGTACGCCACCGAGGACAGCGGGTCGGATGCGAAGACGGGGAGGGCGATGCGCTTCGGGAGGAGCGTCTCCCCCAGTTTGTCGCTGCGCAGGGCCCGGCCGATCAGGATCCGTTTGGGCACGTCGGTCAGTTTGGACACGCTGAGGATCGTAAGGGTTCCGTATGGGAGCAGCCCACGCACCACCCCCATGGCCCCGTAATCTCCTGCACTCGGCAGGAAAAGCCACGAAATCCTTAACGGAATCCTTGCACCGCGGCCGCCCGGAAGCCCTTTCGAACAGCTCCCCGGCACTCTTCGAACAATCTCCGGACGTCCTTCGAACGCGCACCGAAGGACCGTTCGGACACTCCGGGGAACGTCGCCTTTGCCACAGTGCCCCCGAGATGAGCACACTCGAATGAGGCAACGCACCCGGCGCCGCTTAAGCTCATCCTGGGCAACGGGACGAACCGTTGCCCCATTGTTTGCCCGGCCAGCCGAGGAATGAGTATGAGCAGGGTGTTTTCGCAGGTCAGCCGGACGACCAGGACTGCGAGGTAGGCGCAAGGTGCACATCGTCATCATGGGCTGCGGGCGAGTAGGAGCCGCTCTCGCGCAGACCCTGGAGCAGCAGGGGCACACGGTCGCCGTCATCGACCAGGACCCCACGGCGTTCCGGCGCCTCGGATCCGGCTTCGGCGGCCGCCGCGTCACGGGGGTCGGGTTCGACCAGGACACCCTGCGCGAGGCGGGTATCGAAGACGCCGGCGCGTTCGCCGCGGTGAGCAGCGGCGACAACTCGAACATCATCGCGGCCCGCGTGGCACGCGAGATGTTCGGCATCGAGAACGTCGCGGCCAGGATCTACGACCCCCGGCGTGCCGAGGTGTACCAGCGCCTCGGCATCCCCACGGTCGCCACCGTGCGCTGGACCGCGGACCAGATGCTGCGCCGGCTGCTGCCTTCGGGCGCCGAGCCGCTGTGGCGCGATCCGAGCGGAGGTGTGCAGCTCGCCGAGGTGCACACGACGCCGTCCTGGATCGGCCACAAGATCAGCACCCTCCAGGAGGAGACGGGCGTGCGCGTGGCCTTCCTCACCCGGTTGGGCGAAGCGATACTGCCGTCGTCGCAGACGGTGCTGCAGGAGGGCGACCTCGTCCACGTGATGATGCGTACGGACGAGATCGCGAAGGTCGAGGCGGCCTTCGCCGAGGGCCCCGAGGAGGGCGGTCACTGATGCGCGTCGCGATTGCCGGGGCCGGTGCGGTGGGTCGTTCCATCGCGGCCGAGCTGCTGGAGAACGGGCACGAGGTGCTGCTCGTCGACAAGGCGCCGACCGCCATCTCGGTCGAGCGGGTGCCGATGGCCGAGTGGCTGCTGGCGGACGCGTGCGAGATCACCTCGCTGGACGAGGCGGCGTTGCAGCGCTGCAACGTCGTGATCGCGGCGACCGGCGACGACAAGGTGAACCTGGTCGTCTCCCTGCTCGCCAAGACGGAGTACGGCGTGCCGCGCGTCGTCGCCCGGGTGAACAACCCGAAGAACGAGTGGCTGTTCAACGAGTCCTGGGGCGTCGACGTGGCGGTGTCCACCCCGCGTCTGATGTCGGCCCTGGTCGAGGAGGCGGTGAGTGTCGGCGATCTGGTCCGGCTGCTGCGCTTCAGCCACGGGGACGCGAACCTGGTCGAGCTGACGCTGCCGCCGGAGTCGGCGCTGGCGGGCACCCAGGTCGGGGAGGTCGCCTGGCCGGAGGACACCTCGCTGGTCACGATCATCCGCGGGCAGCGGGTGCTGACGCCGAGCACGGAGGAGACCCTGGAGGCCGGGGACGAGCTGCTGTTCGTGGCTGCCCAGGCGCGTGAGGAGCAGCTGGAGGACCTGCTGTCGGTGCGCCAGGGCGATCCGGAGAGCTGAGACGCGAGAAAGGGGGGGGCGGTGGAAACCCGGGGGCGGGGGACCGCCCCCCCATATGGGGGGATTGAGGAGAAAGGGAACCCGGGGCCCAGGCCGGGGGGGGCCCGAACGGGCCGAT
>NZ_JBIDAD010000015.1:0-117978 GCF_043202315.1 Streptomyces sp. NPDC048211 | reverse complement strand
TGCTGCATCACCTGGTGGTGGACGGTGTTTCGTGGCGGATCCTGCTGCCCGACCTCGCGGAGGCGTGGAAGCAGGTCCGGGACGGCGGGACCCCGCGCCTGGTCGCGAGTGGTACGTCGGTGCGGCGCTGGACCCATGCCCTGATCGACGAGGCCCGCAACCCCGCACGCGTCGCCGAGATGGACCTGTGGCGATCCGTTCTCGACGGGCCCGACCCGGTCCTCGGCTCCCGGCCGCTCGACCCGGCCGTCGACACCCGCTCCGCCCTCGACCACATCCAGCTGCAACTGCCCGTGGCGGTCACGGAGGCGTTGCTGACGCGGGTTCCGGCGGCGTTCCACGGTGGGGTGAACGATGGTCTGCTGGCGGCGCTGGCGCTGGCGGTGGCGAAGTGGCGGCGTGGGCGTGGGGTGGAGGAGTCCTCCACGCTGATCAAGCTGGAGGGGCACGGCCGTGAGCAGGACGTGGTGCCCGGGGCCGATCTGTCCAGCACGGTGGGCTGGTTCACGAGTATGTTCCCGGTCCGTCTGGACACGGCCGGGTTCGATCTGGACGAGGCGTTCGCCGGGGGTCAGGCCGCCGGTGGTGTGATCAAGGCGGTCAAGGAGCAGTTGCTGGCCGTTCCGGACAAGGGGCTCGGTTTCGGTCTGCTGCGCTATCTCAACGAGGAGACCGCCGCGGAGCTCGCCGGTCACTCCACCGGACAGATCGGCTTCAACTACCTGGGCCGTTTCTCCTCCGCCGACATGCCGGAGAACCTCCGCGGCCTCGGCTTCACCCAGATCTGCGAGATGTCCGCGCCCCTGGACGCGGACATGCCCGCCATGTCCGCGCTGGAACTCAACTCCATGGTCATCGACACCGACCTCGGTGCCCAGCTCGACGTCTCGGCCGGATTCCCCGCCGGGCTGTTCGCGCCGGAGGAGGTCCGGGAGCTGATCGACCTGTGGTTCGCCGCGCTGGACGCGCTGGCCCGGCACACCGCCGACCCGGCCGCCGGCGGACTCACCCCCTCCGACCTGCCCCTGGTCAAGGTCCGGCAGCACGACATCGAAGCCTGGGAGGCCCGCTACCCGGGCGTCTCGGACGTCTGGCCGCTGACCCCCCTGCAGTCCGGGCTCCTCTTCCACACCATGCTGAACGACGACTCCTGGGACGCCTACCAGATGCAGATGGCGTTCCACGTCGAGGGCGAGGTCGACCCCGCCCGCATGCGGGCCGCCGCCCAGGCCCTGCTCGACCGGCACGCCAACCTGCGGACCGCCTTCGTCGACGACTCCGACGGCAGGCAGGTGCAGGTCGTCGTCGACGGCGTCGACGTGCCCTGGCAGGAGATCGACCTGAGCCACCTCGGCGAGCAGGACCGCGCCGACACCTTCGACCGGTTCCTGGCCGAGGACCACGGCCGGAGCTTCGACCCGGCCGCTCCTCCGATGCTGCGGCTGACCCTGGTCAGGACCGAACCGGGCCAGGCCGAACTCGTCCTGACCGCCAACCACGTCCTGTTCGACGGATGGTCCCTGCCGATCCTCATGCAGGACATCCTGCGCCTGTACGGATCCGCCGGTGACCCCTCCGTACTGCCCAGGGTCAGGGGCTTCAAGGACTTCCTGGTCCACCTGTCGCGGCAGGACGACGAGGAGACGGCCCGCGCCTGGGCGCAGGAGCTCGCCGGTGTGGAGGAGCCGACCCTGCTCGTGCCCGGTGGCGCCGCTCAGGAAGGCAGCTCCGGGATCGGACACGTCGAGCTTCCCCTGCCGCTGGAGGAGGTCAGGGAGCTTAACCGGCGCGCCTCCGAGCTGGGCGTGACCGTCAACACCCTCGTCCAGGGCACCTGGGCCGTGCTGCTCGGCCAGCTCACCGGACGGCAGGACGTGGTGTTCGGAGCCACCGTCTCCGGCCGCCCGCCGGCGGTGACGGACGTCGACTCCATCGTCGGGATGTTCATCAACACGCTTCCGGTCCGCGTCGCGTACACGCCCGCCGACTCACTCGCCGACGTGCTGCGGGGCCTGCAGAAGCGGCAGGCGGCGCTCCTGGACCACCACCACTACGGCCTGACCGAGATCCACCGGGCCACCGGGCTCACGACCCTGTTCGACACCCTGGTGGTGTTCGAGTCCTACCCCGTCGACCGCGACGGCCTCAGCGACGCCAACTCCGCGGCCGGCATCGCCTTCACCGGCATCCGCCCGTCCACCGGCACTCACTACCCGCTCACCGTCATGGCCGACGCCGACCCGCACCTGCGGCTCAGCCTTCAGTACCAGGAGCACGTCCTGGACCGGGAGACGGTCGATGTCATCGCCGCACGGTTCGTACGGGTCCTGCGCCGGCTGATCGCCGACCCCTCGCAGCCGGTGGGCCGCGTCGACATCCTGGAGCCCGCCGAGCGCGTACGCCTGCTGGAGCAGTTCAACGACACGGCCGCACCGGCGCCCCGGCTCACCGTCCCCGCGCTCTTCGAGGCCCAGGCCGCACAGAGCCCGGACGCGGTGGCGGTCATCTTCGAGGGCACGGAGCTGACGTACGCGCAGGTGAACGCGCGGGCGAACCGTCTGGCACGGGAGCTGGCCGGCCGGGGCGCGGGCCCCGAAGCGGTCGTGGCACTGTCGCTGCCCCGCTCGGCGGAGCTCGTCATCGGCCTCCTGGCGGTCCTCAAGTCCGGCGCGGCCTATCTGCCGATCGACCCCAAGTACCCCAGCCACCGGCTGGAGTACATCCTCACCGAGGCGGCCCCCCAGCTGATCCTCACCGACCACGACACCGTCGGTGTGCTGCCCGCCTGCGACGCCCCGGTGCTTTTCCTCGACGACGTCGACTTCGATGACGTCGACAGGGACGTCCCCGCCGGCATCGGAGACCTCGGTGACGCCGAGCGCCGGGCCCCGCTGGAGCCGCGGCACCTGGCATACGTCATGTACACCTCGGGTTCCACCGGCGCTCCCAAGGGTGTCGCCCTCACCCACCACAACGTCGTCAACGGCGTCACCCAGCTCGCCGGAAAGATCGACGCGGGGCCGGGCCGCAAGGCACTGGCCGGTACGTCGGTCAACTTCGACGTCTCCGCCTTCGAGATCTTCACCACCCTGTGCACCGGCGGCAGCGTCGAAGTGGTCCGCGACGTCCTCGTCCTGGGGGAGCGGGAGGGCTGGCACGGCAACGTCATCTCCACCGTCCCCTCGGCCTTCGCCGAACTCCTCGACCAGATCGCCGACCGCACCCAGGTGGACGTCCTGGTCTTCGCGGGCGAGGCGCTCTCCGCCGACCTGGTCAACCGCACCCGCGACGCCTTCCCCGGCGTACGGATCATCAACGCCTACGGCCAGACCGAGTCCTTCTACGCGACCGCCTTCACGCCCTCCGGCACCCCGCAGGCGCTCGGGGCCGTACCGATCGGCGCACCGCTGGGCAACATGCGGGCCTACGTCCTCGGTCCCGGACTCCAGCCGGTCCCCGCCGGTGTCACAGGAGAGCTCTACATCGGCGGGAACGTCGGCCGTGGTTACCGCGGCCGTCCGGACCTGACCGCGGAGCGTTTCGTGGCCGACCCCTACGGCGAGCCCGGGTCGCGGATGTACCGCACGGGCGACCTGGCCCGGTGGAACGCGCAGGGCGAGCTGGAGTACGTGGGCCGCGGCGACAGCCAGGTCAAGGTCCGCGGCTTCCGCGTCGAACCCGGCGAGGTCGAGGCCGCCGTCGTGGCGCACCCGGACGTCGCCCAGGCCGTGGTCGTGGCCGTCGGCACGGGCACCGGCAAGCGGCTCGTCGCCTACGTCGTGCCCGCCGGGTCCGGCGGTGTCACCCCCGACCAGCTGCGCGAGGCGGTGGCCGCACGGCTGCCCGACTTCATGGTCCCGGCCGTCTTCATGACCCTGGACCGCCTCCCGCTGATGCCCAACGGCAAGCTCGACCGGGCCGCGCTGCCCGAGCCGGAGTTCACCGCCGGCGCCTACCGGGCACCGCGCACCGAGGCGGAGCAGACCCTGGCGGGCCTGTTCGCCGAGGTCCTCGGGGTGGACCGGGTCGGCATCGACGACAACTTCTTCACCCTCGGCGGACACTCGCTGCTCGCGACCCGTCTGATCAGCCGGGTCCGCACCGTTCTCGGCGCGGAGATCCCGATCAAGTCGGTCTTCGCCGCGCCGAGCGTCGCCGAACTCGCCCCACACCTGTCGGCGGGCGTCGAGGTCCGCCCGGCGCTCAAGCGTCTTGCCTCCCGGCCCGAGCTGCTCCCGCTGTCCTTCGCGCAGCGCCGCCTGTGGTTCATCGACAAGTTCGAGGGCCCCTCGACCACGTACAACATCCCGCTCAACCTGAAGCTCACCGGCGTGCTGGACGCGGCTGCCCTGGCAGCGGCACTCGGCGACGTGGTGGCCCGGCACGAGAGCCTGCGCACGGTCTTCGTCGAGGACGCCGAGGGCGTTCCCCACCAGCGGATCGTGCCGTCGCAGGACGCCCTGCTCCAGGTGCCGGTCGTCGAGGTGGAGGCCGACGGGCTGGACGCGGCGATCGCCCGGACGGCCGAGTACACGTTCGCGCTGGACCGCGAGATCCCGGTGCGGGCCAACATCCTGCGCATCGGCGAGCAGGAGCACATCCTGTCGCTGGTGATTCATCACATCGCCGGCGACGGAGAGTCGATGGCGCCGCTGATCCGCGAGGTCTCCGCCGCCTACGCGGCCCGCCGCGAGGGCCGCGCGCCGCAGTTCCCCGAGCTCCCCGTCCAGTACGCCGACTACGCGGTCTGGCAGCGCGAACTCCTGGGCGCGGACTCGGATCCGCAGAGCGTGCTCGCCCAGCAGCGCGCCTACTGGCGCGACGAGCTGGCCGGCATCCCGCAGCCGCTCCAGCTGCCCTTCGACCGGCCGCGCCCGCCGAAGGCCAGCCACCGCGGCGGCATGACCGAGTTCACCGTGCGGCCCGAGCTGCTCGCCGCCGTCGAGGAACTGGCCCGCGAGCGCGATGTGACCGTCTCGATGGTGATGCAGTCGGTGCTCGCCGTCCTGCTGCACCA
Source organism: Streptomyces sp. NPDC048211 (assembly GCF_043202315.1). Taxonomy (NCBI): domain Bacteria; kingdom Bacillati; phylum Actinomycetota; class Actinomycetes; order Kitasatosporales; family Streptomycetaceae; genus Streptomyces; species Streptomyces sp. NPDC048211. The sequence continues at coordinate 112,961 of NZ_JBIDAD010000015.1, read as the reverse complement.
GATGGGCGCCGGGGACGACATCCCGATCGGCGCCCCGATCGCCGGCCGCACCGACGACGCCCTGGACGACCTGATCGGGTTCTTCGTCAACACCTGGGTGCTGCGGGCCGAGCTCGCCGGCAACCCGACGTTCGACGAGCTGATCGCCCAGGTGAAGGAGAAGGCACTGGGCGCCTACGGCAACCAGGACGCCCCCTTCGAGCGACTGGTGGAACTCCTCAACCCCGACCGTTCGACCGCCTACCACCCCCTGTTCCAGGTGATGTTCGCGTGGCAGAACTTCACCCAGGCCGACTTCGACCTGCCGGGCCTGCGCGTGGACTTCGTCCCCGTCGTCACCGGCACCGCGAAGTTCGACCTGTTCTTCAACCTCACCGAGGTCACCACGCCCGACGGGCGTGAGGCGCAGGGCCTCATCGAGTACGCGACCGACCTCTTCGACCGCACGACGGCACAGGCCCTGGCGACCCGGTTCCTGCGGGTGCTGCACGGGCTGGTCGCGAACCCACAGGCCCCGGTCGGCCTGGTCGACGTGCTCGACCCCGCCGAGCGCGAGCTGGTGCTGCACGGTCACAACCGGACCTCGGTGCCGGTGCCGGCAATCACCCTTCCCGGGTTGTTCGAGCGTCAGGTGGCGCTGGCTCCGGATGCGGTGGCGGTGGTCTTCGAGGGTGTGGAGCTGTCGTACGGGCAGGTGGACGCGCGGGCGAACCGGCTGGCGCGGGATCTGGTGGGGCGTGGGGCGGGTCCGGGGTCGGTGGTGGCGCTGGCGCTGCCGCGGTCGGCGGATCTGGTGGTGGGCATGCTGGCGGTGCTGAAGTCGGGGGCGGCGTATCTGCCGGTCGACCCGAAGTACCCCAGCCACCGTCTCGCGCACATCCTCACCGAAGCCGCACCCCAGCTGGTGCTGACCGACCACGCCACGCTTTCCGTACTGCCCGAGTCGGGCATACCGGCCCTCTTCCTCGACGAGGCCGGCCTGGACACCGCCCCCGCCGGTGCCGGGAGCACCGCGGACCTGACGAACCGGGAACGCAACGCGCCGCTGCGGCCGGGTGATCTGGCGTACGTGATGTACACCTCGGGTTCCAGTGGTACGCCCAAGGGTGTCGCTGTCACTCATCGCAATGTGGTCAATGGTGTGTCGCGGCTGGCGGGGCTGATCGGGGCGGGTCCGGGGCGTACGGCGCTCGCGGGTACGTCGGTCAACTTCGATGTGTCGGTCTTCGAGATCTTCACCAGTCTCTGTCATGGCGGGACGATCGAGATCGTCCGGGATGTTCTGGTTCTGGGTGAGCGGGAGGGCTGGGGCGGGCATATCGTCTCCACGGTTCCGTCGGCTTTCGCGGAGCTTTTGGACCAGCTCGCCGGTCTTGCCGGGCTGGACACGGTCGTCTTCGCGGGTGAGGCGCTGCCGGCTTCTCTGGTCACCCGTCTGCGGGATCTGCGGCCGGGCATCCGGATCGTCAACGCCTACGGCCAGACCGAGTCCTTCTACGCCACCACGTTCGCCGTCCACGGCGAGGCCGCCTGGGAGGGCAGCGGCGGCAGTGCGCCGATCGGGAAGCCGCTGGGCAACATGCGCGCCTACGTCCTGGGACCGGCTCTCCAGCCCGCCCCGGTCGGGGTGGTGGGCGAGCTGTACGTCGGCGGGAACGTCGGCCGCGGATACGTCGGCCGTCCGGACCTGACCGCGGAGCGTTTCGTGGCCGACCCCTACGGCGAGCCCGGGTCGCGGATGTACCGCACGGGCGACCTGGCCCGGTGGAACGCGCAGGGTGAACTGGAGTACGCGGGCCGCGGCGACAGCCAGGTCAAGGTCCGCGGCTTCCGTATCGAGCCCGGCGAGGTCGAGGCCGCGATGGTCGCGCACCCCGGTGTCGCCCAGGCCGCGGTCGTCGTCCGGGAAGGAGCCGGCGGCGCCAAGCAGCTGGTGGGGTATGTCGTACCGGCCGGCGCCGAGCAGGGCAGCGCCGAGAGCGTCGGCGGGACGGACTACGACCTGACGGCCGGGGTGTCCTCCCGTGACCTGCGTGTCTTCCTCGGCCAGCACCTGCCGGAGTTCATGGTCCCGTCCGCGTTCGTCGTCCTGGACCGCCTGCCGCTGATGCCCAACGGCAAGCTGGACCACAAGGCCCTTCCCGAGCCGGAGTTCACCGGCGGCGCCTACCGGGCACCGCGCACCCCGCAGGAGAAGGTCCTCGCCGACGTCTACGCCGATGTCCTCGGCCTGGACCGGGTCGGTGTCGACGACGACTTCTTCGCCGTCGGCGGCGACTCCATCCGCTCCATCCAGGTGGTCACCCGGGCCCGCGCCCAGGGCGTCGAGGTCAGCCCACGGATGATCTTCGAGCAGCGCACCGTCGCCGAACTGGCCCTGGTGGCCCGCAGCACCGGAACCACCGTCACCCTGGAGGAGTTCGAGGGCGGCGGAGTCGGCTCGGTCCCCCTGCTCCCGATCGTCACGTACATGACCGAACTCGGCGGTGGGTACGACCGGTTCTCCATGTCCCTCGCACTGGACCTGCCCCTGGGTATCGACGGGGACGGTCTGGCGGCGACGGTGGGTGCGGTCCTGGACCGGCACGACATCCTGCGGTCGCGTCTCTCGCTCGACGGGGGCGGGGTCATCGAGATCGGTCCCGAGGGGTCGGTCGATGCCGCGTCGCTGATCCGGCGGATCGTGTGTGACGGTGTCTGGGACGAGGAGTGGCAGCGGCAGGCCGGGGTCGCGCTCGATGAGGCGACGGGCCGGCTGGACACCGCGGCCGGTGTGGTGGCGCAGTTCGTCTGGTTCGCTCCCACCGACGAGGCGGTGGCCGGGCGGCTGCTGATCGTGCTGCATCACCTGGTGGTGGACGGTGTTTCGTGGCGGATCCTGCTGCCCGACCTCGCGGAGGCGTGGAAGCAGGTCCGGGACGGCGGGACCCCGAGCCTGGTCGCGAGTGGTACGTCGGTGCGGCGCTGGACCCATGCCCTGATCGACGAGGCCCGCAACCCCGCACGCGTCGCCGAGATGGACCTGTGGCGCCGCACCGTCCAAGGCCCCGACCCCCTTCTGGGTGCGCGGCCGCTGGACCCTGCGGTGGACCTGCTCTCCACCCAGGAGCAGTTCACCGTACGGCTGCCCGTGGCGGTCACGGAGGCGTTGCTGACGCGGGTTCCGGCGGCGTTCCACGGTGGGGTGAACGATGGTCTGCTGGCGGCGCTGGCGCTGGCGGTGGCGAAGTGGCGGCGTGGGCGTGGGGTGGAGGAGTCCTCCACGCTGATCAAGCTGGAGGGGCACGGCCGTGAGCAGGACGTGGTGCCCGGGGCCGATCTGTCGAGCACGGTGGGCTGGTTCACGAGCATGTTCCCGGTCCGTCTGGACACGGCCGGGTTCGATCTGGACGAGGCGTTCGCCGGGGGTCCGGCCGCCGGTGGTGTGATCAAGGCGGTCAAGGAGCAGTTGCTGGCCGTTCCGGACAAGGGGCTCGGTTTCGGTCTGCTGCGCTATCTCAACGAGGAGACCGCCGCGGAGCTCGCCGGTCACTCCACCGGACAGATCGGCTTCAACTACCTGGGCCGTTTCTCCTCCGCCGACATGCCGGAGAACCTCCGCGGCCTCGGCTTCACCCAGGTCACCGACCTGGATCTGGCCGCTGATCTGGACGCCGACATGCCCGCCCTGTCGACCCTCGAAATCAATTCGGCGGTCATCGACACCGACCTGGGGGCGCAGCTCGACGCCGTCGTCGGCTTCCCCACCGGTGTCCTCACCCGGGCCGAGGTCCAGGAACTGGCCGACCTGTGGTTCGCCGCGCTGGACGCGCTGGCCCGGCACACCGCCGACCCGGCCGCCGGCGGACTCACCCCCTCCGACCTGCCCCTGGTCAAGGCCCGCCAGCACGACATCGAGATCTGGGAGAACCGCTACCCCGGTCTGAGTGACGTCTGGCCGCTGACCGCGCTGCAGTCCGGGCTGCTGTTCCAGTCACTGCTGAACGACGAAGACGCCATCGACGCCTACCAGATGCAGATCGCCTTCCACATCGGCGGACCCGTGGACCCGGCCCGTATGCGGGCCGCCGCCCAGGCCCTGCTCGACCGCTACGCCAACCTGCGGGCCGCCTTCGTCGACGACTCCGACGGCAACCAGGTACAGGTCGTCGTCGACGGCGTCGACGTGCCCTGGCAGGAGATCGACCTGAGCCACCTGCCCGAGGACGAGCGCGCGGCGGCCTTCGAGCGGTTCCTCGCCGAGGACCACCACCGTCACTTCGAGCCGGACCGGCCGCCGCTGATCCGGTTCACCCTGCTCACCACGGGCCCGGACACCTCCGAACTGGTCCTCACCGCCCACCACGTGCTCTTCGACGGCTGGTCCTTCCCGATCATCATGACCGACCTGCTGCGCCTGTACGGGTCGGCCGGGGACGGCTCGGTCCTGCCCAGGACCCGCGGCTTCCGGGACTTCCTCGTCTGGCTCTCCCGGCAGGACCACGACGAGACCGCCCTGGCGTGGGCCCGCGAACTCGAAGGCATCGACGAGCCCACCCTGGTCGCACCGGTCACCGCCCGGCAGGGCGACGACGTGGACGACTCGGCCGCCGGCCAGGTCGACGTCGTGCTGCCCATGGACGAGGCCCGCCTGCTCAACCGACGCGCCTCCGAGCTCGGCATCACCGTCAACACACTGCTCCAGGGGGCCTGGGCGGTTCTCATCGGGGAGCTGACCGGGCGCCAGGACGTGCTGTTCGGCGCGACCGTCTCGGGACGCCCGCCGACGGTCACCGACGTCGACTCCATGGTCGGGCTCTTCATCAACACCCTGCCGGTACGGGCGCGGTACACCCCGGGCGACACCTTCGCCGGGATGCTGCAGAGCCTCCAGAAGCGCCAGGCCGCGCTCCTGGACCACCACCACTACGGCCTTTCGGAGATCCACCGGACCACGGGTCTGAGCGCTCTCTTCGACACGCTCGTGGTCTTCGAGTCGTACCCGGTGGACCAGGAGGGTCTGACCGAGGCGAACACGGCGGGCGGCATCTCCTTCACCGGTATCCGCCCCTTCTCCGGCACCCACTACCCGCTGACCCTGATGGCCGACGCCGACCCCTACCTGCGGCTCGCCCTGCAGTACAAGGAGAGCGTCTTCGACCGGGCGACGGTGGAGTCCCTGGCCGGCAGTCTGCAGCGCATACTCCACCAGCTGGCCGAGGACCCCTCGCGGCAGCTCGGACACCTCAAGGTGTTGGAGACCGCCGAACGCGACCGGCTGCTCAACCAGTTCAACCACGTCGACACCCTGGCTCCCCAGGTGACGATTCCCGAGCTGTTCGCCCAGCAGGTGACCGCCACCCCGGACGCAGAGGCCGTGGTCTGCGACGGGGTCTCGCTCACGTACCGCGAACTCGACGCCCGGGCCGACCGGCTCGCCCTGGAACTCGGTGCCCGGGGAGTGGGCCCCGAGACCGTGGTCGCGGTGGCGCTGCCACGCTCGACCGACCTCGTGGCCGGTCTTCTCGCCGTCCTCAAGTCCGGCGGTGCCTATCTGCCGATCGACCCCCGATACCCCAGTCACCGGCTGGAGTACATCCTCACCGAGGCGGCCCCGCAGCTGATCCTCACCGACCACGACACCGTCGGTGTGCTGCCCGCCCGCGACGTCCCGGTGCTCTTCCTGGACGACCCGGACACCGGCGCGGAGCCGGCGGCCGACGCCGTCGGCGGGGTGCGGGCCGTGACCCTGCGGCCGCAGCATCTGGCGTACGTGATGTACACCTCGGGCTCCACCGGCGCCCCCAAGGGCGTCGCCATCACCCACAGCAACGTCGTCAACGGGGTGGTGCACCTCGCCACCCGCATCGGGGCGGCGCCGGGCCGGCGGGTGCTGGCCGGCACCTCGGTCAACTTCGACGTCTCCGCCTTCGAGATCTTCACCACGCTGTGCACCGGCGGTGTCGTCGAAGTCGTCCGTGACGTGCTCGCACTGAGCGAGCGCGACAGCTGGGACGGCAACGTCATCAGCACCGTCCCCTCGGTCTTCGCCGAGCTGGTCGACCAGCTCGCCGGCCGCACAGAGGTGGACACGCTGGTGTTCGCGGGAGAGGCGCTTCCGGCCGGCCTGGTCCGCCAGATCCGCGAGACCTTCCCCAGCGTGAAGATGATCAATGCCTACGGGCAGAGCGAATCCTTCTACGCGACCACGTTCACCGTCCCCGAGGGCGCGGAGTGGGACGGCTCGGGCAGCGCCCCGATCGGCTCACCGCTGGGGCACGTACGCGCCTACGTTCTGGGACCGAACCTCGAACCGGTCCAGGTCGGAGTGGTCGGCGAGCTGTACATCGCGGGCGACGTCGGCCGCGGTTACCGCGGCCGGGCCGACCTGACCGCCGAGCGGTTCGTCGCGGGCCCCTACGGACCCGCGGGCGACCGGATGTACCGCACGGGTGACCTGGCCCGCTGGAACCGGGAGGGCCAACTCGAGTACGTGGGGCGGGGCGACGCCCAGGTCAAGATCCGCGGGTTCCGCATCGAACCCGGCGAGGTCGAGGCCGCGCTCGTCGCGCATCCGGCCGTCGCCCAGGCCGCCGTCGTGGCCCTGGAGGGCCGCGGAACGGGCAAGCAGCTCGTGGGGTACGTCGTGGGTGCCGAGCACGGTGACATCGGCATCGACGCACTGCGTGAGTTCGCCACGGAGAAGCTGCCGGCCTTCATGGTTCCCGCCGCCTTCATGGTCCTCGACCGGCTGCCGCTGACCCCCAACGGGAAGCTGGACAAGGGCGCCCTGCCCGCTCCCGAGTTTGCGGGGCAGGAGTACCGGGCGCCCCGCACGCGGACCGAGGAGGCACTGGCCGAGCTGTTCGCCGACATCCTGGGCCTGGAACAGGTCGGGATCGACGACGACTTCTTCGTCCTCGGCGGGCACTCGCTCCTGGCCACCCGGCTCAACAGCCGCATCCGCACCACGCTGGACGCGGTGCTGCCGATGCGGGCCGTGTTCCAGTCCCCCACGGTCGCCGAGCTCGCCGTCTGCCTGGACGCGGCCGGCGACGCGTCCGAGAACGCCGACCCCTTCGCACGGGTGCTTCCCATCAGACCGGGCGGGGACAAGGAGCCGCTGTGGTGGATCCACCTGGCCGGCGGGCTGGCCTGGCCGTATCTGAACTTCACCAGCAGACTGCCCGCGGACCGTCCCTCCTACGGAATTCAGGCGAGCGGTCTGGACGGAGAAACACCCCTTCCCGATCGCCTGGAAACCCTGGTCGACGACTATATCGAGCAGATATTCTCGTATCAGAAGCAAGGTCCTTTCCATCTCGTCGGCTGGTCCTTCGGCGGGGTGGTCGCCCACGCGATAGCTGCGGAATTGCAGAGCCGGGGGCATGAAATAGCGCTGCTCGGTCTCCTGGATTCCGCGCCCAGCGGACACTTCGCGGACAACGCGGATCTCGAACTCGCCCAGGTGCGCGGGCTGCTCAGGGACCACATCGGCGACCTCGCCGGCTCGGACGAGGAGCGCCTGCTCGAAATCGCTTCTGCCGTCGTCGTCAACAACGTGGACATGCTGAAGCGGTTCGAGCAGCCCGTCTACGAGGGCGACGCCCTCTTCTTCAACGCGACGCTGAATCCGGAGGCGCCGTACATGGACCAGTGGAAGTCGCACATCACCGGAACACTCCGGGTGCACGACGTCCCCGGTACCCACTACGAGATCTGCACTCCGGAACACGCTCCCGCCGTGACCGCGGCCATCGCCCGCGCGCTCGACGCCTCCTGAGCCCGCCGCGGCGCCGGCGCCACCACCGACCCACACCGAAGGATGTGCTTTTGAATGTTCGTTCCCGCTCCCTACCGCCAGCCGTCCGCGCCCTGGATGGTGGACATCCTGCGGGGGAATCCCCTGGCACTGATGGTCTCCAACGGCCCGCGGGAAGCGGGTCCCTACGCCACACATCTTCCGGTGATCCAGGACCCGACGATGACCGAGGACTGGTCGGCCGATCTCTCGGGCGCCAGGCTCCTGGGCCATATGAACAGGGCCAATCCGCACTGGAAGGCACTGGACGACGGCGCCGTGGTCCTGCTGACCTTCACCGGCCCGCACGCCTACGTGTCACCGACGGTGTACCAGCAGACCCCGTCCGCGCCGACCTGGGACTTCACCTCGGTCCATGTCCACGGCGTGCTCCGCAAGATCGAGCACGACGAGGCCGGTGAGGAGACTCTGGAGCTGGTCAGGTCCACGGTGCGCGCCTTCGAAGCCGATTTCGGCGACTCCTGGGACATGTCCGAATCCCAGGACTACTTCCGCAAGATCCTGCCGGCCGTAGGCGCTTTCCGGATCGACGTGTCCGGAGCGGAGGGCATGTTCAAGCTCAGCCAGGAACAGGACCCGCATGTCCGCGAGCGGGTACGCGAGTCCTTCGCGGCGTCCGGCTCGGGGAGACACCAAGAGGCTGCCCGGCTGATGGGGAAACTGCCCCCGCCCGGCTGCCCGCACGCGTCCTGAAAGTATTCGGAGCGAAAGCATTCGGTGTGCGCTGAATTCATCGGCATGCTCCGAAAAAGGCCCTCGCAATTTCGCAGAACAAATTGTTGACCGGTCTGTATTTCGTGCACTAGCTTTCAAAAACCACCACCGGCGGGAGAATCGCAATGGGAACCAAGGATGAAATCTACGAGGTCGTCGGCATCGGCTTCGGTCCGTCCAACCTCTCACTGGCAGTTGCCCTCGAGGAGCACGGGAGCAATGGGCAGGGAAAGCCCATGTCGGCAGCGTTCTTCGAGCGTCAGCCGACTCTCGGATGGCACCGCAACATGCTGCTCCCGTCGGCGAAAATGCAGATCTCCTTCCTGAAGGATCTGTCCACCTTCCGCAACCCGGCCTCCAGGTTCAGCTTCATCGCCTACCTGCACGCCGCCGGCCGGCTGGCGCAGTTCGTCAACAACCAGGAGTTCTTCCCCACCCGGCAGGAATTCCACGACTACCTCGAGTGGGCCGAGTCGAGCTTCTCGGACCGGGTCACCTACAGCTCGGAAGTCGTGTCCGTCAAGCTCCCCCGGACACACGCGGACGCGCCGGCCGACCACGTGGAGGTCGAGCTGCGGGACACCGGGTCCCGCAGCGGCACCCGCCTGGTCAAAGCCCGCAACATCGTCGTGTCCACGGGACTCGTCCCCAAGATGCCCTCGGGCATCGAGAGGGACGAACGCATCTGGCACAGCTCGGAGTTCCTCGAGAAATTCCGGAAGCTGGACCAGAGCAAGGTCAAAAGGGTCGCCGTCGTCGGAGCCGGCCAGAGCGCCGCCGAGATCGTCCGGTACGTCTACGACGCGCTCCCGGACGCGAAGGTCTCCGCGATCATGCCGTCCTACGGCTACTCGATCGCGGACGACACCCCCTTCGCCAACCGGATCTTCGACGCCGACGCGGTGGACGACTACTACCACGGCAGTCAGCGGGCGAAGGACTCCTTCTGGCGCTACCACAAGAACACCAACTACGGAGTGGTCGACGACGAGGTGATCAGGGACCTCCACCAGCGCTCGTACGACGACGAAGTACGCGGGACCTCCCGGCTCGAGTTCCTCAACCTGTCCCGGGTCGACGGTGTGAAGCAGATCGGTGACGACGTCCGGCTCACGATGCACTCGGTGCGCAACGACGAGGCGTACCAGGCCGACGTCGACGTACTGATCTGCGCCACCGGATACGACTCCATGGAGCCGACCGAGCTGCTGGGCGAGCTGGAGGGCCACTGCCTGCGCGACGAGGAGGGCCGGTTCCGTGTCGAGCGGGACTACCGGCTGGCCACCACCACGGACGTGTCCTGCGGTGTCTACCTCCAGGGCGGCACCGAGCACACCCACGGACTGGCGTCCTCGCTCCTGTCGAACATCGCCATCAGGAGCGGCGAGATCGCCGACTCGATCGCCGAGAGGAGGAGCACCCGGCAGTACAGCGCGACGTGAACACACGTCGCAGAGTTCCCGAAGGATTTGGAGTTGCCCATGAGCACCAACCCGTTCGACGACACCGACGGCCGGTTCTACGTCCTGGTGAACGATGAGGAGCAGTACTCACTCTGGCCCACGTTCACGGACGTGCCTGCCGGCTGGCGGGTCGCGTACGGAGAGGAAGGCCGCCAGCAGTGCCTGGGCTACATAGACCAGCACTGGACCGACATGCGGCCCAAGAGCCTGCGCGACGAGATGGACAGGGACACCGTCCGCGTCTGACCGCAGAGCTGAGGAAGGGAGACAGCGAGCGTGGGCCCGTACCGGCCGACGACGCCCGGAACGGGCCCGGCCCGCTCTCCCGCCCCCGGAGTGCCACCGCGCGTGCGCACCCCTACGCCAGTACTTGATCACCCCACCCGGAGATGACATGACTTCCGTATCGGTGCACAGCCGCAAGGTCACCCGACGCCACTACCTGATGTGCCGCCCCGAGCACTTCGACGTCAGCTACGTGATCAACCCCTGGATGGACCCGGCGAAGCCCGTCGACAGCAGAATGGCCCTCCTCCAGTGGGAGTCGCTGTACAGCCTCTACCGGTCCCTGGGCCACCGGGTCGACCTCGTCAACCCGGTGCCGGGCCTGCCCGACATGGTCTTCTCGGCGAACGGGGCCACCGTCGTCGACGGCAAGGTGCTGGGCGCCAAGTTCCTCAACGCCGAGAGAGCCGCCGAGGCGCCGGCCCACCGGGCCTGGTACCGCGCGAACGGCTTCACGGAGATCCACGACCCCCACTACGTCAACGAGGGCGAGGGCGACTTCGCCGTCACCAAGAGCTGGATACTCGCCGGACGCGGCTTCAGATGCACGCCCGAAGGGCACCAGGAGGCGCAGGAGTTCTTCGGCCGCCCGGTGATCAGCCTCGAACTGGTCGACCCGCGCTTCTACCACCTCGACACCGCGCTGTGCGTGCTCGACGGTGACGAGATCATGTACTACCCGCAGGCCTTCACGCTCGGCAGCCGCGAAGTCCTCGCCCGCCTCTTCCCCGACGCCCTGCTCGTCGACCAGGACGACGCGGACGTCCTCGGCCTCAACGCCGTCAGCGACGGCCTCAACGTCGTCCTCCCCGAAGCGGCCCAGAAACTTGCCGGACAACTGCGGGCCCGCGGTTTCCGGACCCACGGCACCGACCTCTCCGAACTGCTCAAAGGCGGCGGCAGCGTGAAGTGCTGCACCCAGGAACTGCGGTTCTAGGGCGTGTTTCGAAAGTAGCGTCGCGAAGCCGGACGGGACTTTCACCACACGCCCTGGCAAGACGGCAGACGTGGGGCGCGACGCCATCCTCACGCCGCCCCCGCGCGTGCGTGCCCACCCCTCCACCCCGGGGTGGGCACGCATCGGCATGTCCGCCGGGCAGCGTGTTCAACTGTCCAGAATCCAGCCGATGCACACCCCGCTCCACACGGTTGTGCCTGCTCAGAGCCGTTCGAACGGGACCGGGGCGTGGCCGGGAGCACTTGTGAGCGCTCCTCTCCCGCACCACTCTGACGCTCATGGATCCGACCACCCACGTCGACGGCACCCGATACGAGCCGGTCACCGAGGCGTTCAGGACGCCCGGGCCGATCGCGCTCGTACTCGGACTCGGTGCCGGAGCAGCCTGTGTCCGGGCGAGCGACCGCAGTGACACCCGCGTACGGATCGCACCGGGAGACCCGGCCGAGGCGGCCGACGTACGCGCCGCCGAACGGGCCGAGATCACGTTCGCGGACGGAACGCTGAGCATCCGGGCCGCGCGAACCGGGCGGCCGGATCCGTCGCCCGGGTTCCTGACCGTCCTGGTCGAACTCCCCGTCGGTTCCAGCCTCCACGGCGACACCGGATCGGCGCACCTCGACGCCGCCGGACGCCTGGGGGAATGCCGGTTCACCACCGGGGCCGGCGACATCCGGCTGGACGAGGCCGGCCCGGTGCGCCTGCGCACCCTCAGCGGCGACCTGCTCCTCGGCCGGGTGACGGGATCCGCCCAGATCACCACCGGACGCGGCCGGGTGCGCGTCACCGAGGTCCTCGGCGCGGCGCGGATCCGCAACGCGCACGGCGCCACGCGGCTCGGCCGGATCACGGGTGCGCTGAAGGTGTCGGCCGCCGGCGGAGACGTCGCGGTGGACCTGGCGTACGCGGCGGTCGACATCAGCACCAGCACCGGAAACGTGCGCCTGCACGAGGCCGTGAGCGGCCCGGTGGTGCTCCGTACGTCCTCCGGAGACCTGGAGGCCGCCTTCTCCCCGGACGCGGGGGTCTCGCTCGACCTGCGCACCGACTCGGGCGAGCTGACCGACATCCTGCGCCGTCCCCCGGCGCGGGACCGCAGCCGGCCCGATGTGAAGACCCGTGCCCGCACCGGCTCCGGCAACGTGCTGGTACGCAACGCCCGACCGCGCTCCGCCCGCTGAATCCGGCCATGACGGGGCGCCCCCCCGGCCGGAGATCCCCTTCCATCCCCGAACGACCACACCCGACGCGGCCCGCGTCCGAAGGAGACCACCATGACCATCACGTCGCAGGAGACCGAGGTCTTCGCGCTGACTTCGGAGCTCGTCAGCGAGCCCGTCCGCGGCTACACGGAACTGCGGCGTCAGGCCCCGCTCGTCCGCGTGACCCTGCCCGACATCGAGACCCCCGTCTGGCTCATCACCCGGTACCAGGACGCCAAGGCGGTCCTCAGCGATCCGCGGTTCGTCCGGGACCAGGGCAAGGTGCCGGGGCTGGCGCAGGACGGCCCCAGCATCGCGGAGCAGATGATCGAGGCCTACGGGCTGCCCGCGGAGTACCGCGACTACCTGGGCATCATGGTGCTCGTCGACGGCGAGGAGCACAGCCGGCTGAGGAACCTGGTCACCAAGTCGTTCACGGCCCGGCGCATCAACGCCCTGCGCCCGCGCCTGGAACAGATCACGAAGGAGCTCGTCGCGCCGCTCGCGGCCCGGAAGGAGGCCGAACTCCTGGAGGACGTCGGGTACCCGCTCGCCTCGACCGTCATCTGCGCGCTCATCGGTATCGATGACGCCGACGTGCCGCAGATGCGGACCTGGATCCGTGAGTACGCCTCCGGCGACATCGACCTGGTCATCCCGGCCCTGCGGAACATGGTCGAGCACTCCAAGGACCTCATCGCCCGTCGCACCGCCGCGCCCACGGACGATCTCGTCTCCGGCTGGATACTCGCCGGAAAGGGCGACCCCGACGGCCTGACCGAGACGGAGATGGTCGCCCTGATCCTGCTCCTGATCAACACCGGCATCACGCCGCCCGCCCTGTTCATCGCCAGCGCGGTGCTCGCCCTCCTCGACCACCCCGACCAGCTGGCCCGGCTCCGCGCCGAGCCGGAGCTCCTCGAACGCGCCGTGCCCGAGCTGCTGCGGTTCACTTCCCCCGTGCCGATGGGCGCCCCGCTGTACGCGGTGGAGGACCTGGAGTTCGCCGGAATGCCCGTCAAGAAGGGGGAGGCGGTGACGAGTGCGCTGCTCGCGGCGAACTTCGACCCCGACGAGTACCGGGCGCCGGAACGCCTCGACATCACCCGCGATCTGGGGCGCGGTGTGGGCCACGTCGCGTTCGGCCACAGCGCCCACTACTGCATCGGCGCGGCACTCGCCCGGCTGGAGGCCGAGGTCGCACTGGACCAGCTGCTCATCCAGCAGACGGAGCTGCGGCTCGGTGTCGCACGCGGCGACCTGGAGTACTTCGATCTTCCCGGGGAGGGGCGTCACCTGCACAAGCTGCCGGTCACCTTCTGAGTCACCCGCACCGCCGAGAACGGCGCCCGGACGGAGCTTCCGCCCGGGCGCCGTTCTCTGTGCGCCACGCGGTGGGCGGCCGGCCCCGGGGCCGTATCCGCGTCACCAGGACGCCGGGCCGGGGCCTGTGCCCTGCCGGGCGGGAGTGCGCTCCGAGCGTTGACCACTGCAGAATTCCCGGACATTGCGGTAAAACCGTGCTGGCGCCGCTTCAGTGGCGCCCCGGCCCCTGCAACCGGCGGAGAACGTCCCGGGGCCGCCCCGCGGCGCGACGCGGCACACCGGTGAGCCGTCACACCATCAGCATGGGAGACCACGTGTCCGACACCGTCTTTCCTTCCCCGGTCCTCATCGTGCTGCTCGGTGCGGCCGGCAGCGGCAAGAGCACGACGGCCGCCGCCTGGCCGCCCGAGAGTGTGCTGGAACTGGATACGTTCCGTGAGCTCATCAGCGACGATCCGCTGGATCCGGACGCGACCGACGAAGCGGTTCACGCGCTGGCCACGGTGGTCGAACGCCGGCTGGCGCGCCGCCTGACGACGGTCGTGGACATCGACCACACCGAGGCGGCGTTGCGCGCGAAGCTGCTCGGCCTTGCCGAGCGCTACGACGTCCCGGCCGTGGCGCTGGTCATGACCACACCGCTTCGGCTCTGCCTGGACCGCAACGCGTCGCGTCCCGCGTACCTGCGGCTGCCGGCGGACACCGTGCGCGAGCAGTACTGCCAGGCGCTCGACGCCACTCCGGGTCTGCGTGCCGAGGGGTTCGACCATATCGAGGCCTTGTACGGCGGCAGCCCGCACCGGTGACCGGGGGCGTTCGGAGACGTCCGTGACCGGAGCCGGGGGCTGCGGCCCCGGGCGCGATGTGCGGATTCCCGGAAGGCGCACGTCACGAGGGGCCGGCGGCCGGCGCCCGTTGGAAACTTGTCATGTTCATGCCTGGAGTGGTTGTAAGTGGATCCCGGCTGATGGACATTCATGGCGTCGCCGACCAGGAGGGGAACATGACTGTGCGGGTAGCAGTGGCCGGAGCGAGCGGATACGCGGGCGGGGAAGTGCTGCGCCTGCTGCTCGGACATCCCGGGGCGGAGATCGGCGCCCTGACCGGGGACTCGAATGCCGGCCGAAGACTCGGCACGCTCCAGCCGCATCTCCTCCCGCTGGCCGACCGGGTCCTGGAACCCACCACCACCGAGGCGCTGAGCGGACACGACGTCGTGTTCCTGGCGCTGCCGCACGGCCGGTCGGCCGCCGTCGCCGCGCAGTTGGGCGAGGACGTGCTGGTCGTGGACATGGGCGCCGACTTCCGGCTGGCGGACGCGGCCGACTGGGAGCGTTTCTACGGCTCACCGCACGCCGGGACCTGGCCCTACGGCCTGCCGGAGCTGCCGGGCGGCCGCGCCGCTCTGGAAGGGGCCTCGCGCATAGCGGTCCCCGGCTGCTATCCGACCGCGGTGTCCCTGGCCATGTTCCCCGCCTACGCCGCGAGGACGGCCGAGGCCGAGGCCGTGATCACCGCCGCGTCCGGCACCTCGGGCGCGGGCAGGACGGCCAAACCGCATCTGCTCGGCAGCGAGACGATGGGCTCGATGAGTCCGTACGGCGTCGGCGGCGGCCACCGGCACACCCCCGAAATGATCCAGACCCTGAGCGCGGTCGCCGGGGAACGCGTCACCGTCTCCTTCACCCCCACGCTCGCCCCCATGCCCCGCGGCATCCTCGCCACCTGCAGCGCCCGGGCCAGGCCGGGTGTCACCGCTGCCGACGTGCGCGCGGCGTACGAAAAGGCATACGCGGACGAGCCGTTCGTCCGCCTGCTGCCCGAGGGGCAGTGGCCGGCGACGGGATCGGTGTACGGATCCAACACCGCGCAGATCCAGGTCGCCTACGACGAGGCGGCCCACCGTGTCATCGCGATCAGCGCGATCGACAACCTCGCCAAGGGAACGGCGGGTGGCGCGGTCCAGAGCATGAACATCGCCCTCGGGCTTCCCGAGGTGACCGGACTTTCCACGATCGGAGTCGCACCGTGAGCGACGCACGCGCGGCCTGCGGGCCGCGGACCACGACGATGCCGGCGCCCCCGTGCTGCGCGGGCGCAGAAGCGAACGGGGAGATGCAGTGAGCGTCACGGCAGCACAGGGGTTCACGGCGGCCGGTGTGGCCGCCGGGATCAAGGCCGGCGGTGACCCGGATCTCGCCCTCGTGGTCAACCACGGGCCGAACCGCGCCGCCGCGGGCGTCTTCACCTCGAACCGCGTGAAGGCCGCCCCCGTCAGATGGTCGCAGCAGGTGCTCGCGGCGGGCAGGGTGGCCGCGGTCGTCCTCAACTCCGGTGGCGCCAACGCCTGTACGGGAGCCCAGGGGGCGAAGGACACCGGTGCCACGGCCTCGAAGGCCGCTTCCGTCCTGGGCGTCCCCGCGCACGAGGTCGCGGTCGCGTCCACCGGTCTGATCGGGATCCACCTCCCCATGGACAAGCTGCTGCCCGGTGTCGAGCGGGCCGCGCGGGAGCTGTCCGGTGAGGGCGGTGAGCGGGCCGCCATCGCGATCAAGACCACCGACACCGTGCACAAGACCAGCGTGTACGAGGGCGCGGGCTGGACCGTCGGCGGAATGGCCAAGGGAGCGGGCATGCTCGCCCCCGGCCTGGCCACCATGCTCGTCGTCCTCACCACCGACGCCGACGTCGACGCCGCGCGCCTGGACTCGGCCCTTCGCGAAGCCACCCGCCTCACCTTCGACCGTGTCGACTCCGACGGCTGCATGTCGACCAACGACACCGTGCTCCTGCTCGCTTCCGGTGCCTCGGGGACCGAGCCGGACGCGGACGAGTTCGCCGCGGCGGTCCGCACCGTCTGCGACGACCTCGCACGGCAGCTCATCGGCGACGCCGAGGGGTCCAGCAAGGACATCCGCATCGAAGTCGTGCACGCCGACAGCGAAGCCGACGCCGTGGAGGTCGGAAGGGCCATCGCCAGGAACAACCTCCTCAAGTGCGCCATCCACGGAGAGGACCCCAACTGGGGCCGGGTGCTGTCCGCCATCGGCACGACGCGGGCGGTCTTCGATCCCGACCGGCTCGACGTCGCCATCAACGGCGTCCGGGTGTGCCGGGACGGCTCCATCGGCGAGGACCGCAACAAGGTGGACATGAGCGGCCGTGAGGTCCTCATCACCGCGGACCTCGCGGCCGGATCCGCCACGGCCGTCATCTGGGCCAACGACCTGACCGCCGAATACGTCCACGAGAACAGCGAGTACGCCTCATGACTGTGCTGAGCACGATGACCCCCACCGGGATGGCCGCTGCCCGTAAGCACATCGCCCTCCCCAAGGCCGACGCCCTCGCGGAGGCGCTTCCCTGGCTCGCGCGCCACCGCGGCAAGACCGTCGTCATCAAGTTCGGCGGCAACGCCATGGTCGACGACCAGCTCAAGGCCGCCTTCGCCGAGGACATCCTCTTCCTCTTCCACGCCGGTCTCAGACCCGTCGTCGTGCACGGCGGGGGTCCTCAGATCAACAAGCAGATGGACCGGCTCGGGCTCGACTCCCACTTCACCGCAGGCCTGCGGGTGACCACGGACGAAACCATGGACGTGGTACGGATGGTGCTGGCCGGTCAGGTCCAGCGGGAACTCGTGGGACTGCTCAACCGGCACGGTCCGCACGCCGTCGGCATGACCGGCGAGGACGCCCGGCTGATGACCGCCGGCAGAGCGTATGCCGAGATCGACGGCGAGCGCGTGGACATCGGCCGGGTCGGTGAGATCACCGGAATCGACCCCGGAGTCGTCCGGGCGCTTCTGGACGACGGCCGCATACCCGTCATCTCCTCGATCGCCCGCAGCACCGATGACGCCGACCACGGGGTCTTCAACGTGAACGCCGACACCGCCGCCGCCGCCCTGGCGGCCGCGCTCGACGCCGAGGTGCTGATGATCCTCACGGACGTCGAAGGGCTCTACCGGGACTGGCCGCACAGCGACGACGTCATCTCCCGTCTCAGCGCGACCGAGCTGGAGGCTCTACTCCCCGAGCTGGCCAGCGGCATGATCCCCAAGATGAGGGGCTGCCTGCACGCCGTCAGCAACGGTGTCCGCAGCGCACGGGTGATCGACGGACGGGTACGGCACTCGATCCTGCTGGAGATCTTCACCGACGAGGGCATCGGGACCATGGTCGTACCCGACGAGGCGGCCGAAGGCGCTGCCGCGTGAACGGCCCCTCGGGCAACGCGGATCTCACCCGGCGCTGGCAGGCCGCGATGATGGACAACTTCGGCACACCGCGCCTCGCCCTCGTCCGGGGCGAGGGGACCCGGGTCTGGGACGCCGACGGCCGGGAGTACCTCGATCTGCTCGGCGGGATCGCGGTCAACGCCCTGGGCCATGCCCATCCCGCCGTGGTCGAGGCGGTGTCGCGTCAGGTCGCCGCACTCGGCCATGTCTCCAACTTCTTCGTCGCCGAACCGACCGTGGCGCTGGCGGAGCGCCTTCTCGGTCTGGCCGGCCGCGACGGGCGCGTCTACTTCTCCAACTCGGGTGCCGAGGCGAACGAAGCCGCCTTCAAGATCGGACGGCTCACCGGGCGTACGCGCATGGTGGCCGCCCGGGGCGGGTTCCACGGCCGCACCATGGGCGCCCTCTCACTGACGGGCCAGCCCTCCAAGCGCGACCCCTTCCGCCCCCTGCCCGGTGATGTCACCTTCGTCCCCTACGGAGACACCGAGGCGTTGCGCGCCGCCGTCACCGACGACACGGCATTCGTGATCCTCGAACCCGTCCAGGGCGAAGCCGGCGTCCAGACGCCCCCTTCCGGATACCTCGCCGCGGCGCGCGAGATCACGACTGCGGCCGGGGCGCTCCTGGTCCTCGACGAGATCCAGACGGGGATCGGCCGCACCGGCCACTGGTTCGCCGCACAGGCCGAGGGGGTCGAGGCCGATGTCGTCACCCTGGCGAAGGGGCTGGGCGGCGGCCTGCCCATCGGTGCCACCCTCGCCTTCGGTGAGGCCGCCGGCCTGCTCGCCCCGGGCACGCACGGCTCGACGTTCAGCGGGAACCCGGTGGTGTGCGCCGGTGCCCTCGCCGTTCTGACCACCATCGCCGAGACCGGGCTGCTCGGCCAGGTGAAGCGGACGGGTGAGCAGCTGCGCCGCGGTATCGAGGCGTTGGGCCACCCGTTGGTGCGGCAGGTACGGGGAGCGGGGCTCCTGCTGGGCATCGTGCTGGCCGAAGCTGTCGCCCCGCAGGTGCAACAGGCGGCTCAGGATGCCGGGCTGCTCGTCAACGCCGTCGCCCCGGACGTCATCCGACTGGCCCCACCCCTGATCCTAAAAGACCAGGACGTCGGTATGTTTTTGGATCGTTTTCCCGGGGTTCTCAAGGCTGTTGGCGCGTAGCGGCCGGGGACTCTCGGATGTCGCTCCGTCAAACGGGTCCGGAAAAGGCCTAGAAAAAACCAGGACGCTGGTTTGATAATGTGTCCACTGCTCCTCACTGACGGCTGCGGCCGCCGGACCCCCACGCCGTTTTGAAAGGTTGAATGATGGAACGTCACCCACGACGCTGGCTCATCCTGGTCGTGCTGTGCCTCAGCACGCTCGTGCTGGTGATCGACAACATGGTGCTCACCGTCGCGGTCCCGACGATCACCGAAGAGCTCAAGGCGAGCGCTCAGGACATCCAGTGGGTCCTCGAGTCGTACATGCTGGTCTTCGCCGGCCTCCTGCTGACCGCCGGAAGCCTGTCCGACAAGTTCGGCAGGCGGAAGGTGATGATCATCGGCCTGGCCCTCTTCGGTGCGGCCTCCCTCCTCGGCATGGTCGCCACCACCCCGGAGCAGCTGATCCTCGGCCGCGTCCTGATGGGCGTCGGCGGCGCGTTGGTGATGCCGAGCACGCTGTCGATCCTCATCACCGTCTTCGACGAGGCCGAGCGGCCCAAGGCGATCGCGGTCTGGAGCGCGGTGGCCATGGTCGGCCTGGTCGGCGGCCCGGTTCTGGGCGGTGCGCTGCTCGCCCACTACTGGTGGGGAGTCGTCTTCCTCATCAACGTCCCCATCGCCGCGCTCGCCATCGTGGCGGCCATGGTGCTGATGCCGGAGTCCAAGGGACCGTGGCGCAAGGCCGACCCGGTCGGCATGGTGCTGTCGGTCATCGGTATGGGCGCCCTGGTGTGGACGATCAACGAGCTTCCCAAGGGCGGACTCGGTCACACCGGCACGCAGGTCACGCTCGCGGTGACCGTGCTCGCCCTCGTGGGGTTCGCACTCTGGGAGAAGCGCCACGCCTCTCCGATGGTTCCCCTCGCGCTGTTCCGCGACCGGGTCTTCACGGGGGCCAGCTTCTCCCTCGTCCTGCTGACGCTGGCCAACGGCGGGCTGATGCTCGTCCTCACCCAGTACCTGCAGTTCGTCCTCGGCTACACCCCCACGGAGACGGGTCTCGCCTTCACTCCGCTGGCCGTTGCCACGCTGGCGTTCAACGCGCTCGGTGCCTCGCTGATCGCGAAGACCGGCAACCGCGCCATGGCGGTCCTCGGCCTGCTGGTCATCGCGTCCGGCTTCGCACTGCTGTCGACCCTGTCCGTCGGTGACGGCTGGGGCGTCCTGGCGGGCGCCATGTGTCTGATGGGCGCGGGCAGCGGCCTGGCGATGCCCGCGGCGATGGCGGCCATGATGGGCGCCATTCCCGAGGAGCACGCGGGTGTCGGCAGCGCGCTGAACGACACCATCCAGCAGGCCGGCGCCGCGCTCGGCGTGGCCGCTCTCGGAGCCGTTCTGACCAGTACGTTCACCAGCAACATGCCGGACAGCGCCCCGGCGGCCGCCCGTCATTCGATCGGCGACGCGCTGGTCGCGGCCGACAAGGACCCGGGTCTGCTGAAGTTCGTCAACGACGCCTTCACCGACGGTATGTCCGCCAGCTTCCTGGCCGGCGCCGCCGGCGTCGTGGGAGCCGCGGTCCTGGCGTTCTTCCTCATGCGGGAGCGTCAGGGCACGGAGCAGGCGGCGAAGGAGAAGGACGCAGTCCCGGAGCAGGTTCTGACCACCGGCTGACCTGACCCGGATCCACTGCGGCAGCGGAGGCCGTGGCCTGTGGGCACCACAGGGCCACGACCGCCGCTGCCGCCGCACGGACGCGGCCCTCGGCGGTCCGGCCCCGCGTCGCTTCGGAGTGCACCCGCGGACCGCACTTCGGTGGGAGACCATGTCCAGTCCCTGCAGCCCCCTGCTCACGGCGGGCCGCCCCTCCGCGGCCCGCCGTGTCCTCGCCTGGTCCGTCGACTTCGCTCTGGTCCTGGGCATGGCCTATGTGCTCGGTGTGCTCGCCGCCCACCGTATTGCCGAGTCCCTCACCGACCTGCCCGAGCTGGCGGCCCTGGGCGGATGGAACCTGCTGACCGAGGACGGCGGAGCCCTGGACCGGGCCCGGCAGTTCGCCTGGGCGCTGTGGGACGAGGCGGCGTTCATCTTCATCCAGTCCTGCGTCCTGCTGGTCGTCAGTACCTTCCTCTACCACTGGGCCACGCTGACCTTCGGCGGATGCACCCTGGGCAAGCGGCTGCTGGGTCTGCGCGTCACCCGGTGCAGTGCGCGCACGGCCGCCCTGCGCGCGGCGGCGACCACCACCGCCGATGTGGCGTGTTTCGCCCTGGCCTGCTGCCTGCTGGCCGCGGGGGCCTACCTCGCCGCCTTCGGCGCCTGGGTCCTCGCCGGTGCCGCGTTCTGGGCCAACGGCCTGCCCGCGCTCTTCTTTTCGGGCCGTTCGCTGGCCGACCAGCTGGCCGGCACGGCTGTCGTGCGCAGGGGACCGCCGGCCGGCCGGGCGGCGTGACGAGGGCCCTCCAGGCCGGGCACGCCGGCACGTCCGCCGTGCGGGGCGGCACTTGCCCGCCCCGCACGAAGAACGCCACCCCGCCGGCTCACGAGCCCGGCGAGGTGGCGTCCGGTCCTGCGGGCCGTCCCGCGGAACGAGTGCCCCGACACGGCTTTCAAGTGTCCGGAACGGCTGGGTTGCACGCCACCGCGCAGCCCCGCCGGACTCAGAGAGGCGCGAGGACCATGAGGATCTGGTCCTGGTCGTTGCCCGGTCCGAGCCGGAAGGCGGCGGGCCAGCGGCCGACCTCGTGCCAGCCCAGGCGCCCGTAGAAGTCCTCCAGGCCGTTGCCTCCCCGGGCGGTCAGATGCAGCTGCTCCAGGCCCATCTCGTCCCGGGCGACCCGGTGGGCCTCGCGCATCAGGGCGGAGCCGACACCGAGGCCACGGACCGCGGTACGCGTCTGCACGTGGTGCACCGTGCCCCAGTGGCCGATCAGTTCGGAGGGGTCGCGCCGGACGTTGAGCCAGCCCACGACGTCCCCGTCCAGCCAGGCGGTCACGAGCCGGCTGGTCAGGGGCGTCAGCTGACCGATGAGGCGGTCGACCGCCGGGGCGGCCTGGCGCATGTAGATGGGCGGGACGTGGAAGCCGGCGGCGCCGCCCGCGTTGGTGACCTCGATCCAGCACGTCGCGAGCGCTCGGCGCAGGGCGGGAGTGACCTCACCGGGGGAAGCGAACTGGCGCAAGGTGGGGAGTCTGGTGGCGAGACTGTTCATCTCACGATCCTGCACGGAGGGGAGCGTGCCTCACCAGAGGACGCAGGCCCGTACACCCGCACAGCGGGGGACCGGCACACGGGCCGGGGGTGCCGGTCCCCGGCCCGTGTGCCGCTGCGTCAGGCGGTCTTCGGGGCAGCCCTCATCCCGATGTACACGCAGGCTGTGCCGTCGGCCAGGGTCGAGAAGACGACGGGCATCCAGTCGGCGCTGTAGGCACCGCTGCCGGGGCCGGCGAACACCGTCGGGGACACCGGGACGAGGTCCATCTCCAGCGGCGGCGAGAAGTCCTTCATGCCGTCGACGAACTCGTACACGAGGTGGGCCCTGCCGTCGTTCTCGGCGATGGTGATCAGGACGCCCTCACGCTTGTACGTGCCGACGAGCGGCGCGAGGTCGACCACCGGAGGCTGCGCGGGCGGTCCGAAGGGGGCGGGCATGCGGACCTGCGCGAGGTCCTGGAGCAGCTCGTCGAAGAGCTCCGCGTAGAGCTGCCGGGCGTCGCCCCCGTTGGTGAGCAGGACCAGCGCCACACCTGCCGAGGGAACCACGCGCAGGAAGCCGTACTGCCCGATGGACGCGCCGTCGTGTCCGAAGCCGGAGGTTCCGGACCAGTCGTACAGCGTCCAGCCCAGACCCCAGCCGTCGGCGCTGACCGTCCACTTGTCGGGAACGTCCACCTCGCGCTGCTGCATCGCGGAGACGCTCCGCGGAGTCAGCAGGCGGACGCCTTCAGGGGTCTCGCCCCCTTCCAGGTGCAGCTTGACCAGACGGGCCACATCCCCGGCCGTGGCGAGTACGCGGCCGTAGGGGCCGGCGGAACGGGGCATGAGGTCCCATGCCGGAGCGGGCGCCGGCTCCTCCCCGAGTTCCCCCAGGTGCCCCATCGCCGTCCGGTGCGCGAGCGCCTCCTCGGGGAGCGTCATCGTGCCGCTGAGCCCGAGCGGGACCAGGAGCCGCTCCTTGAGCGCTTCGTCCCAGGTCTTTCCCGTGAGCACTTCGACGATGCGGCCGAGCACGTTGTAACCGAGGCTGCTGTACGAGACCGCGGTGCCCGGAGGGCAGTCGAGGCCCACGTCCCTGGCGGCCTCGACGTAGCGGGCCAGGCAGTCGTCCCCGCGCCCCGAGTCGTAGGTGAAGTCGCAGGTGAGTCCGCTGGTGTGGGACAGCAGCTGCCGTGTGGTGATCGTGCGGGTCGCCTCCTCGTCGGCGACGACGAAGTCCGGCAGCACGTCCCGTACCGGGGCGTCGAGGTCGAGGGCACCGTCGTCCACGAGCTGCATGATCAACGTTGCGGTGTAGATCTTGGCGAGGGATCCCAGCTGGAAGACCGAATCGGGCGTAGCGTCGACTCCGGTGCCGCGGTGCAGTACGCCGCTCGCCAGGGCGTGCACCTCGCCGTCGACGAGGACGGAGAGCGTGGCGCCCGGAACGTGATGGGTCATGCGGAGCTGGTCGAGCCGGGCCTGCCAGTGGTCCAGGTACAGCCTGCGGCCCTTGGAGTCCTTCGATCCCCAGTCACCCGTGGCCGCCCAGTCGCCCTGCGCGTTCCAGCTCAGGTTCTTCGGCATGACTTCTCCCTCGGCAGGCAGTGTTCCCTTTACGCGAACACTGTACGCACAAGAGAATTCTGTGCGCAACGGCGCATGATGTGTGCGGCTGGTTCGCGACCCTCCGGGGCGGAATCCGGTAGTCCGGCGGCCGATCGGCCTGCTCCGGCGGCTCCTTGGGCGTGGAGCCCGCGCGGAGCCGCGCCTCATGTGCCCGGGGCCCGCGTGCCCGCACCGCGCCGCTCGGAGCGGCCGCGTCGGGTGTGGGCAGGTCACGGCGCTGCGTACAGCGTTCCTCATTGCGCACACCATGAGTTACGGTGGCGGACCGACGAGAGGGTGAGGACCCATGCAGGCCGACAAGCAGCCGATTCCTTCCGTGTGGACTCGCCCACGCCGCCAGAGGGAGCATCTGACCCGCGAACGCATCGTCACAGAAGCTGTCCGGCTGCTGGACGCGGACGGCACCGAGGCGCTCAGCATGCGCACCCTCAGCAACCGGCTGAACGCGGGGGCCACTTCGCTCTACCGGCACGTGGCCAACAAGGACGAGCTCATCGAGCTGGTCGTCGACGAGGTCTACGGCGAGCTGGACGTGCCGGTGGCCGCGCACCGGTCCGAGTGGCGAGCAGCCGCGGCCGGCGCGGCCAACAGCCTGCGGGCCATGGCGCTGCGCCATTCGTGGATCGCTTCCGTCCTGGGCCAGGTCGGCCTGTCCCACCTCGGCCCCAACGTGATGCGGATGTCGGACCGGATGCTCGCCGTCTTCGAGACGGCCGGCTTCCCCGCGGAGGAGACCGACCGGGCCGTGAGCACGCTCGTCGCCTACGTCATCGGTGTGGCCACGTCCGAGGCCGCGTACCTGTCGATGATCTCCCGCAGCGGCAGCACCGAACAGGAGTGGGTGGACGATCTGCGCCCGGCTCTCGAAGAGGCCGCCCGCGACCACCCGCGCTTGATGAAGGATCAGGTCGCCCAGCGCGGGGTGGACCCGGGGCAGGTCCGCGACGAGACCTTCGACTACGGCCTGCAGTGCATCCTCGACGGGCTGGAGGCCCGCCTCACCCGCAACGGTCAGGCCTGACGGCCCGTCCACGCGTGCCCGCCTCACGCCGAGGCCGGCGGGCGGGCCGGCGCCGATGCCGTCCGCCCGCGTGCGGTGACCTCCGTCCCGAGGCCGGCCGTTTCCCGCTCCGCCGCCGTGTCCGCACCGGTGGGCGGCGGCCAACCCTCGCCGCAGTCAGCGCTGTTGACCCTCGCGCGTGAGTAGTAGCGTGCCGAAAACCGCACCAGAGGCAGAAGTCTCACGACGAGGGGGTCACCATGGGAGTGCCAGGTCTTCCGGAACCGTCGACGGCAGGAAGCGCTCCCCGCACAGCGCCCCGGCCCGGCGGCGCACCGCTCTCCTGTCCGTGGAGCACCGTGACCGAAGCCCGGCCGGCATGAACGGGACAGCCGTTTCCCCCCGCCGCGCAGCCGCCCCCCGGGCCGACGACGGATTCCACCTCTTCGACACCACTCTGCGCGACGGCGCCCAGCGTGAGGGCATCAACCTCACGGTCAGGGACAAGCTCGCCATCGCCCGGCATCTGGACGACTTCGGAGTCGGGTTCATCGAGGGCGGCTGGCCGGGTGCGAACCCTCGTGACACCGAGTTCTTCGCGCGGGCCCGGACCGAGATCGACTTCCGGCACGCGCAACTGGTGGCGTTCGGTGCCACCCGCAGGCCCGGGGCCAGGGCGAGCGAGGACCTCCAGGTCAAGGCCCTGCTCGACTCCGCCGCGCCGGTGGTCACGCTGGTCGCCAAGGCCCACGACCGGCATGTGGAACTCGCCCTGCGCACCACGCTCGACGAGAACCTGGAGATGATCCGCGACACCGTCTCCTACCTGCGGTCCGAGGGCCGGCGCGTCTTCGTCGACTGCGAGCACTTCTTCGACGGCTACACGGCCAACCCGCAGTACGCGACGGCGGTCGTACGCACGGCCAGGGACGCCGGCGCCGATGTCGTCGTGCTGTGCGACACCAACGGCGGCATGCTTCCTGCCCGGATCCACGCGGTCGTCACCGCCGTCCTGGCCGGCACGGGAGCCCGGCTCGGCATCCACACCCAGGACGACTCCGGCTGCGCGATCGCCAACACCCTGGCGGCCGTCGACGCGGGCGCCACGCATGTGCAGTGCACCGCCAACGGCTACGGCGAGCGGGTCGGCAACGCCAACCTCTTTCCCGTCGGCGCCGCTCTCGAACTCAAGTACGACATGCGTGTGCTGCCCCCGGGCGCGCTGGGTGAGATGACCCGTATCTCGCACGCGATCGCCGAGATCGTGAACCTCGCCCCCTCGACCCATCAGCCGTACGTCGGTGTCTCGGCCTTCGCCCACAAGGCCGGCCTGCACGCCTCCGCGATCAAGGTCGACCCCGACCTCTACCAGCACATCGACCCCACGCTGGTCGGCAATCACATGCGGATGCTCGTCTCCGACATGGCCGGCCGTGCCTCCATCGAGCTCAAGGCGCAGGAACTCGGCGTCGAACTCGGCGGCGATCGCGAACTGATCGGCCGGGTGGTCGCCCGGGTCAAGGAACAGGAACTGAGCGGCTACACCTACGAGGCCGCCGACGCGTCGTTCGAACTTCTCCTGCGCGAGCAGGTCCGGGGCAGGCCGCAGCGGTACTTCCACATCGAGTCCTGGCGGATCATCGCCGAGGACCGCCCCGGCGGCGGCCAGACCAACGAAGCGACGGTGAAGCTCCGGGCCAAGGGCGAGCGCCGCGTCGAGACCGCCGAGGGCACCGGCCCCGTCAACGCTCTCGACCGGGCGCTGCGTGCCGGCCTGGAAACCGTCTACCCGGAGCTCGCCAAGCTGGAACTGGTGGACTACAAGGTCCGGATGCTGGAACAGGCCCACGGCACCACCTCGTCCGCCCGGGTCCTGATCTCGACCGCCGACGCGACCGGCGAGTGGTCGACCGTCGGAGTCGGCGCCAACGTCATCGCCGCATCGGGGCAGGCCCTCCAGGACGCCTACGCCTACGGCCTGCTCCGCGCAGGCGTCGAACCGGCCGAGTGACAGCGGCCCGGGCGCCTCGGCGTCCGGGCCGCTGGTTCATCCCCGCGAGGGCCACGCGTTCACTCCCCGGCTGCGCCCGCCGGGAGTGAGGGGACAGCCCTCAGGCGGAGGCGTCGAGAAGTACCGGAGTCCCGGCCTGGTGGGCCAGCCGGCTGTAGGCGTAGGCGGCGGACACCAGCGTCATGTGATGGTGCCAGCCGGGGAAGGACCGGCCCTCGAAGTCCTGCAGCCCGAAGTCGTTCTCCAGGACGCGCATCACCGCGCCGGTCCCGGTGAGCAGGCGGGTGAGGGCGAGCAGTTCGTCCATCCGGCGGTGCGTCATGTTGGTGAGCCACACCGGGGACGGCCGGCGGCTGTCCGTACGCAACTCGGTGAACAGCCGGTACGTGCGGTGCGGGCCGCCGCTCTCCGGCCGGACGCCGGGCAGCCGGACCAGTCCCGACACCACCCGTGACTGCCGCAGCCGCCCGTCCGGATCCGCCACCACCGCGGTGTGCGGGTGCCGGGTCCGATGCGGGTCGAGGGAGCGGCGGGCGCTGAGGGTCGAGGCGGGCTCCGCGAGGTACCGGGTGTTCTGCGGGGAGAGGTGGCTGCCGGAGATCACGTTCATGTTCTCCTGGACGGCGATCACGAACTCCCTGCCCTGCGTGCTGAGCCCGGCGACCAGCCGCGGCACGTTGGGCAGTTCGCTCATGTCCGCCACCACCGGGACCGGTGCCGTCGAGGAGCGCGCGGCCGTGGTGGCGACCAGGTCGAGCGCGTCCGCCCACAGCGGGCGGTGGCGGACCGGAGCCGGGATACGGGCCCGGTCGCGCAGCTCGGGATCGTCGGTCCACTGGTCGGGCAGCAGCAGCCGCCAGTCGCTCGGCAGGTGCTCACCCGCGGTGGAGTGGAACAGCCCCAGCCCGAGCTGACAGTTCACGGTGCGCCCGAGCCCCGGTACGAAGCGGCGGTGCACGCCCACCGAGTGGTCGCCCCGCTTGGGCAGCACGGCCGGGACGATGGTCCATGCCCGGGCCTGCTGCCGGTTCTCGATCCAGCGGGTCAGTTCGTGCCGTGCCGGGCCCCAGTCCCACGGGCTGGCGTTGACGAACTGCTGTAAGGACTGGCAGGCGGTGGGCGAGTTGGAGACCGCCGCCGCCAGCCGCCGCATCGACTTCTTCCCCGGTGTGACGAGCAGCCCGTGCAGGTAGGACTCGGCCCACCTGCGCTGATCCGCCCTCGGCAGATGGGCGAACAACTCCTCGGCGAAGGACGAGACCGTCGGAGAGCCGGACGGAGCCGGACCCTGAGCGATGCGATACGCGGCCATGTTGCGTTCCTCCCTGGAGCCGTCCCCTGACAGTTCTGTGTCGACCTCCAAGAGAATAGCGAATGTTCTTTATGTTTTCGCGGCAAGGGACGGAGCCTGTCGGTTACTTCGGGAAGTCGGGCTGCCCCAGGGTGCCGCCCGCCGGTGGCGGTAAGCCCTGTTTCAGCAGCTCAGGGCCACTCTCAGCGGCGCTGCTGCTCCAGGACCGACGCGGCCTGCGCCAGGAGCGCGGTCAGGGCGTCCACGACGCCGGGAGGAAGCAGATCAAGCATTTCGGCGTGCACGGCGTCCGCGGCGTCCTGGATGTTCTCGGCGATGCGCAGTCCCTCTTCGGTGAGCAGCGCCCACGAACTGCGTCCGTCGTAGAGGTCGGCCTCGCGCACGACGTAACCGGACTCGGTCATCCGCCGCACGACGTTGCTGGTACCGCCCGACGACAGGCCGCACCGCTCGGAGAGATCGGTCGGCTTCAGACGCCGCTCCGGGCCGGCGAACCGCAGCGCCGCCAGGACGTCGAAGTCCGCGCGGGTCAGGCCGCGCCGGGCGACCTCGGCGTTGGTCGTGGCGTCCATGACCGCGGTCAGCCGCGCCGCCCGGGCGGCCAGCTCGGCCGAAGGGCTGCGCGGCGCGGTGGCGGGGGCGCGGAGCGCCAAGGGGCCCGGGGTCCCGTGTCCGGCGCCTGTCGTCATGTGCCCTGTACCTCCCCGAGGGTCCCCGGCGAGTCGGATCGCCTGCGTGAGGGGTCGGAGCAGTCTAAAGGCTGTCCGGCGATTCCTGGCGGGCGCCAGGAATCGCCGGACAGCCTTTGGGCACGTGGAAACGGCGCGAGCCGGAACGCCGGCCGTCCGGTCCCCGGGCGGGGACCGGACCTGGCGTCATGCGGCGGAGCGTGCCACCGCCTCGGCCCAGTGCTGCACCAGCTCGTCGGCCGCCGCGGCGTCCGGACCCTCGGCCCACACCCGGGTCAGTGCCTGCGAGGCGTCGGGCAGGACCAGCGCCCACCGGCCGTCCGCCTCCAGTACCCGGACACCGTCGGTGGTGTCCACCTCGCGGCCGGCGGCCGCCTCCGTGACCCTCCGCATCACCGCGCCCTTGGTCTCCCACGGCGTGGCCAGTTCACGCCGGCGCACGTGGGCACCCGGCACACCGGCCACCAGTTCGCTCACCGGCAGGCCGCTCCGCGCGACGAGCCCGGCCAGGCGGGCGAACGCGGCGATCCCGTCGAAGTGCGGGCTGCTCTCGGGCAGCGCGAACGCGCCCCGCCCGTCGGCGCCCAGGACGGTGTCCCGATGGGTGGCGGCCCGGGTCAGCCGGTCCGGCGCGGTGGCCGCCCAGGTCACCGCGGCGCCGTTGCGGGTGGCGAGACCCTCGGTGACACGGCTGGCCGTGGCGGGCAGCACCACACGGCCGCCGGCGCGCTCGGCCGTCACCAACTGCACCATGACCAGGAGGAGCTGCTCGTTCGAGACGGCCGTGCCGTGCTCGTCGACCACGGACATCCGCTCGCCCGAGGGATCGAGCCGGACGCCGAACGCGGCGTGGTTGGCGGCCACCACGTTGCCGAGGTAGCGCAGCGCCGAACGCCTCTCCACCTCGGTGTCGGTGGCCCGGGTGTCGTCCAGACCGCTGTTGATGGTCACGACGTTCATGCCGAGACCCGCCAGTACGGAGGGCAGCAGCAGCGCGCCGCTGCCGAACGCCGCGTCCACCACCACCTTGGGCCCGCCATCGGCCGGCCCGCGGGTGTCGATGTTCTTCAGCAGATGGGCCGCGTACGACTCGACGGCGGTGGCGCCGGACTCCTCGGTCGACACCATCGCGCCGAACTCCCCGGCCGGGGCGCGGCGGTACTCCCGGCCGCCCAGCACACGCTCCAGCTTGCGCTGCGCCGCCTGGGAGAGATCGATGCCGTGCTCGTCGAGGAAGCGGATGTCCACCGAGTCCGGGGTGTCGACGGTGGTGGTCAGGGTGATGCCCCCGTCCGTCAGGGCCGTCTCCCAGCGGGCCACCGGCAGCGGCACATGACCCAGGTCGCGCACGTGCACCCCGCCGGCCTGCAGCGCCGAGACGACCGCCGCACTCAGTACCCGGGCGCCCTGCGAGTGGTCCCGGGCCACGGTGACGGTGGCGTCCTGGGGCATCGTCGTGGCATAGGCGCCGGCCAGCCGCACCGCCAGCTCGGGGGTCAGATCGACGTTGACGACACCCGAGACGCCGTGCGCCCCGAACAGGGAGCGCGCCCCGAGCGTGTCCCAGATCAGACTGGAGCTGATCACCGCCCCCGACTCGATGGTCTTCGCCGGATACACGACCACGCCGTGCGAGACGACCGCGCCCTCCTCCACGCGGCACCTGTCACCGAGGACCGCGCCCTCCTCGATGCGTACGGACCGCTGGAGCGTGGTGTTGCGGCCGATGACGCAGCCGCGCAGCGAGGCGTTCGGACCGACGTAGGTGTGCGGGTGCAGCACCGTCCGGTGCAGATGGGCACCCGCCTCGACGACACTGTGCGCGCCGATCACGGAGTGCTCGTGGACACGGGCCCCGGCGCTGATCCGCGCCCCGGAACCTATGTGCGCCGGACCCTCGATCTCGGCGTCGGGGTGGATGTCCGCGCCGCCGGCCACCCACACGCCGGGAGCGGTCTCGACGCCCTCGGGGCTGGCGTCCAGCCGGCCCTCCAGCAGGTCGATCTGGGCCTGGCGGTAGCTGTCGTGGGTGCCGACATCCTGCCAGTAGCCCTCGGCGACGTAACCGTGGACGGCCGCGCCCTGCTCCATCAGACGGGGGAAGACGTCGCCCGACCAGTCGACGGGGACACCCGCCTCGACATGGGCGAGGACCTCGGGCTCCATGACGTAGATACCGGTGTTGACGGTGTCCGAGAACACCTCGCCCCAGGTGGGCTTCTCCAGGAACCGCTCGATCCGGCCGTCGGCGCCGACGACGGTGACACCGAAGTCCAGCGGGTTGGGCACCCGGGTGAGGCAGACGGTGACCATCGCCTTCCGCTCGCGGTGGCAGCGGATCAGATCGCCGAGGTCGATGTCGGTGAGCGCGTCCCCGGAGATGACCACGAAGGGCTCGTCGCCCAGCTGCTCCTCGGCGTTCTTCACGCTGCCCGCGGTGCCCAGCGGCGTCCGCTCCTCGGCGTACTGGAGGGACATGCCGAGCGCGGACCCGTCACCGAACTGCTCCCGGACGAGGCCGGCGAGGTACTGGACGGTGACCACGGTGTCGTCGATGCCGTGTCTCTTCAGAAGCCGCAGGACATGTTCCATGATCGGCCGGCCACCGACGGGGAGCAGGGGCTTGGGCACCGAAGCGGTCATCGGGCGCAGGCGGGTGCCTTCGCCCCCGGCCATCACAACAGCCTTCACAGGAGGGTCCTTTCGGGGAACGAATCGAAGGTGGGGATCGCAGGGCGCGGCGCTTCGGCGAAGGCCTGCGGGTCCGGTGTCCAGGCGGAGGCGTCCAGGCCGCCGCTGCGCAGCACACCGAGCACGTCCTGGCGGGCGCCGACGATGATCAGCTCGGTACCGGGCGGCAGGCTCTGCCGGGTCACGGCGAGGGCGCGCACACCGCCCGCCGTCATCGACAGCAGGCCTTCCATCCGCAGGACGACCCGGCTGACGGGCCGCGCGGCCGCCTGGCCCAGCAGGGCGCGCAGGGCGCCCACCCGGTTGTCGGTCAGCTCTCCGGACAGGTGGATGCTCGCGGTCCGTCCGCTGCAGCCGAGATAGGCCTCGAAGGTCATGGGCCGGGTCCTCCTTCATCGGGGCGAGGGGTGGAGGCGGTGGGCCGGAGCCGGACCCGGACGGTCTGCCGGCGGTCCGCGGGGGGCAGCCGGACGGTCATGCCCTCGGGGTCGAAGTCCGTCCAGGGCTCGTCGTCGATCAGGACCCGGTCCAGCACCACCCGCCCGGCCGGCAGCAGATCGGGGGCGACCCGCAGGGTCCGGTCCGCGTCGGCCCGGGGCCGGAACCAGAGGTCGAGCGGTTCGCCCCGGATCAGCAGGCGGGTGTACGTCTCGGCCAGGAAGCACAGTTCGGCCTTGTGGTACATGGACATGGCGTGGCTGCCCTTGAGCTGCTCGTTGCCGACCGCGTACGGAATGCCCTGGGCCAGGACGGTGAAGTGGACGGCGCCCGCGTCGTGGTCGAGGAAGAAGGCGTTGTAGAACGCCGAAGCCTCCCGCGCGTGCCGCAGATAGCCGCCGTCGCCGGTGTGCGCGGCCAGCAGCAGATAGGCGAGCACCGCCTGCTCCTGCTGCCACCACGTCTTGCGGTCGTGCTGCGCGAAGGCGTGCCGCCCGTCCACGGCCCGGCGCTCCATCAGGTCGTACCAGCCGCCGCGCTGCGCGTCCCGGCCGATGCCGGGCATCGTGGTGCCGAGCTGTTCGGCCAGCGCCCGGTACTCCCGCTTGGGGCGCAGGGACTGCATGCGCATCAGGTTCCAGGCGATCTTGAGGTTGTGGCCGACCACCGCGTGGTCCTGCTGCCACCCCCAGCCCCGGTCGGGCGACCAGTCCGCGTGGAAGCGTTCGTGGACGAAGGGGCTGGGATCGGGTGAGCGGTCCGGCATGTGTTCCACGATCATGTCGAAGGTGTGTTCGAGCATGCGCAGATGGCGTTCCTCGCCGGTGGCCAGGTACAGGTTGATGAGGTAGGCGGGGGCGTGGTCGCCGACGGAGTTCCAGTTCTTCCGGGACCGGTTGGGCCCCAGGCTCTCGTCGTGCGGGCCCAGGGTGACCGGGTCGATGTGCGAGTAGTAGCCGCCGAGCCGGGGATCGGCGAAGTACTCCTCGAAGAGCCGCACCGTGTCATCGAGGTCCTGGCGGATCACCGGGTCACCGGTGATCCGGTAGGTCTGGGCGAGTCCGACGAGCGCGTAGATCTGTTCGTACGCGGGCAGCGAGCGGTGCTCGTCGCCGAACTCGGAGGCGAAGAGCTTGCGCTCGCCCAGCGGTTGCTTGTCGATGCCGTGGTACCAGTGGACGACGTCGGCGGCCTCGTCGTGGAAACGCAGGTTCTCGTGGAGGTAGCGGGAGCCTGCCTCGGCGACGTCCAGGTACTCCTCCTCGCCGGTGAGCAGGTAGGCGGTGGCCATCCCGTACACGAGGCGCGAGATCGTGTCGGTCTCCTGGACCCCGTACGCCGCCTTCTCGCCGCTGCTGCGGATCTCGGTGCGGTAGGCGTCGAAGTCCGGTGCGCCGTCGCCGAACTGGGAGCGGCGGTAGAAGCCGGCCAGCGCCCGCAGCTGGTCGGTCCACCATCCGGGCGTTTCCTGCGGGTGCGGGCAGTGGGGCTCGCCGACCACGGTGATCCGGTCGGCCTGGAAGTGCCGGCCCTGCTCGCCGGTGTAGACCGGGCCGTAGCTGAACAGCAGCATGCCGGGGACCAGCTGCCGGTCCAGTTCCCCGGTGACGTCGCGGTACGGCGTGCCGAGGTTGCGCAGCCGCTGTGCGGAGGTGGCCGGGGTCAGGTGCAGGGTCACCGGGCCGCCGTCCAGGGTGCGCAGGGCGATCCGGTCGCCGGTGTGCTCGACGACGTATCCGGCGACGGTGTCGGAGTAGGAGAAGCCGGGCCCGGCCGGCGGTGTCCAGGACGCGGTCACGCGGCGGCCCCGTGGGGCCGTGCGGGCCGGTCGATGGCCTCGATCACCGTACGGGCCAGGAGATGGCAGTGCTCGACCGCCCGGGAGGTGATCAGGTCGCCGTCCTGGACCACGTCCTGGTCGCGGTAGACGGCGCCCATGTTGCGCACGTCGGCGACCAGGTTGTTGTGGCAGGTCACGGGCCGGCCGTCCAGCAGGTCCTTGGCCGCCGACATCAGCGACAGCCCGTGGCAGGAGAAGACCTTCAGGAGGGTCGGTATGCCGAAGGCGCGTCGCATCAGGCGCACCGCGGGGGCGGGCAGCTCCACCTGGTCGCTGTAGCGCAGCCGGTCGGCGACCATGCCCGCCGGCACCACGAGCGCGGCCAGCTGGGTCAGTTCGTGGTAGCCCAGGTCCTCCAGGTCGCCGTCGACCCGGGTGCGGCCGCGCTTGCCGTGGCCGGAGAACAGCAGCGACTCCTGACCCCACAGCCGCGTCAGCAGCTCCACCCGCGCGCCCTCCTCGGCGAAGCGCCGTTCGAAGTAGGAGATCTCCTCCTCGACGAAGTCGTTCTCCATGAGGATGCCGATGCGCTTGCCGACGAGTCGGCCCGAGGGCAGTGGCTCGATGATTCCCATGTATGGATCCCCGCGTCGGTCGGTGGAGGTGGCGTGGTCAGGAACGCTGACGTGTGGCGTCCGGCCGGTGTCACGGGCCGGACGGGTGTCAGGCGGTGAGGAGGTCGATGAGGAGCGGGCCGCGGTGGCAGAGCAGCGCGCCCACCGCGGTGTGGACGTCGTCGGGCTTCTCCACCCGGATGCCCGGCACCCCGAGGGATTCGGCCAGTTCCGGGAAGTGGATGTCGGGACAGGTCAGGTCGAACGCCTGGGGGGCGGGAAGGCCCGGTGCGCCGGGAGTACGGGGAATTCCGGGGGCGCCCTGCTCCCGGCGGTACCGGTCGAGGTTGTCGTCCAGGAGCTGGTAGCGCCCGTTGTTGCAGACGACGAACGTCGCGTCGATGTCGTAACGGGCGGCCGTCCACAGCGCCTGGACCGTGTACATGCTGGCGCCGTCGCCGGTGAAGCCCACGACTTCCAGATCGGGCCGGGCCAGCTTCAGCCCGAGGGCACCGGGGATGCCCACCCCGAGCGAGCCGCCGCGGGTCTGGAAGTAGGTACCGGGGACACGCGGCGGCAGATGGCGGGTGACCGCGCCCGACGCGGTGAGGGCCTCGTCGAACACGGCCAGCCGGTCCGGGACCCGTGCGGCGAGCTCCCTGACGAAAAGGTCCATCAGCGACGCGGAGTCCGCCGCGGCGACGGTGCGCGGGGGCACGGTGCGCGGGGCGCGCACCGTGCGGCGGAGTTCCGTGGCGAGTGCGGCCAGGGACCGCTTCGGATCGGCCGCGATGCCCAGGTCGACGGGGAAGTTCTTGGCGATCTCGTAGGCGTCGGCGTCGATGTGGACGATCCGCGCACCCTCCCGGAACGGGCTGTCCAGCCTCGGGAAGACCTCGGGGAACACGTACGTGCCGACGATCAGGACGGCGTCGGCGCCGCCGGCCACGCGGGCGCTGTCGTCGCCGGACATGTGCCCCAGAGCGCCGCCGTACCACGGGTGTGTGGTGTCGAAGTTGACCTCGGAGGAGTTCACCCCCCACACCGGCGCGCCCAGCAGCTCGGCGACCTCGGTCAGTTCGGCCTGCGCCCCGGAGGCGGCGACGCCGTCGCCCATCAGGATCAGCGGCGCGGATCCCCCGGCGAGCAGGCCGGCGGCCCGGGCCACCTCGCCGGGGTCGGGTGCCGTACGGAAGGAGGGGAGGCAGGAGGCGACGGCGGGCTCGGTGGTGAGCTCCTCCATGACGTCGGCCGGCAGGACGACGGCGACCGGGCCCCTCGGCGGGGTCATGGCGATCGTCACCGCGCGGCGCAGGACCCGCAGCAGGGACCGGGCGTCGAGCACCCGGGTGGCGTACTTGGTGACGGGCCGGGCCATGGCCACCAGGTCCGCCGCCATCTGCGCGTCCATGGCGTCGTAGCGGACTCCGGCCTCGCCGACCAGGGCGACCAGGGGGGAGCCGCCCCGCTTGGCCTGGTAGAGCATGCCGACGGCGTTGCCCAGTCCCGTACTGCTGTGCAGCTGGACCAGGCCGGGGCGGCCGGAGGCGCGCGCGTGACCGTCGGCCATCGCGACGGCCACGCTCTCGTGCAGCGCGAGCACGTACGCGGTACCGCTGCGGTCCACGAGGTCCAGGAAGCCCTGCTCGACCGTTCCGGGGTTGCCGAACATGTGGGTGATGCCGTCCGCCGCCAACTGCTCGAACAGCGCGGCCTTCGCCGGACGCCCCGCGGGTTCACCAGCCATGGCGGCGCAGCCCGTGGTCGAGGACCTCCGTGAGCAGCTTCCCGGCCGGGGCGGAGTCGGCGGTCGACCGGGCCGTGATGAACGGGTGGTCGACGATCACCGACGTCTCCTTGCCCACGTTGCCGTGGAACGCGCCCTCGGGGCCGGTGGCGTCGCGCAGGATGTACTCCAGCGGGTACGGCGGCGGGCCGATGCAGAAGTCGGTGCCCAGGAAACCGGTGCCGTCCTTGTAGTCGTACTCCTTGGGGTGCCCGGTCACGTGCTTGCCCCTGAGCAGGCTCGTCCGGTGCTCCGGATCCCGGGCGAACGCGAGGGCGGCGACGCCGTAGCACTCGGCGAGGACGGGCTTGTCCTCGCCGGCGAACGCCAGCACGACCTCGTGCAGCCGCTCGTTGTTCGCCAGGTCCACGATCGGGCCGCTGCCGCCGACGATGACCAGTGCGTCGAAGCCGGACAGCAGGTCCGAGGTGACCGCGGCCAGCTTGCGGTGGTACTCCTCCAGCTCCCTCAGGTGGTTCAGGGCGCTGTAGTACGGACGCTCCGGCAGCAGGCCCGCCAGCGACAGCGGGTGGTCCAGCCGGCTCGAACCGTCGAGTTCCCGGGCCCGCTGGGCCATGTCCCGCGTGGTGACGGTGCGGCCCAGCGGCGGGTCGACGTACGACGGGTCGAGGCTGGGCGGCAACGCCTGCGGCCGCTTGCCGGTGGGCGTCATGAACGTCGTGCGGTATCCGAGGGCATCGAACGCGTCGAGCGGACCGACCAGTTCCTCGCCCCAGTAGCCGTACTCGGACAG
Organism: Streptomyces sp. NPDC048211; assembly: GCF_043202315.1. Classification (NCBI taxonomy): domain Bacteria; kingdom Bacillati; phylum Actinomycetota; class Actinomycetes; order Kitasatosporales; family Streptomycetaceae; genus Streptomyces; species Streptomyces sp. NPDC048211. The sequence continues at coordinate 75,925 of NZ_JBIDAD010000015.1, read as the reverse complement.
CGTCACCAGGATGCGTCTGGACACTCGAGGACTCCCTGTGGTGAATGCGCCCGTGGGGCGGTGCGGATGGAGGGACCGGAGGAGAGCGAGTCAAGCCCCGGCGTCCTCCCCCCGGCAACACGCGGCCCGCCGTCCGCGGACACTGACCCAAGTTGCCGAGGTCGCAGATGATTTCCGCAGGGAGAAGAGGTCCGGGCGTCCTGTCGGTTCTGCTGGTCACAGTCCAGTGAGCCGAGGGAGGCAGGCAGATGAACAGCCGTCTTGCGATCGAGGACGTCTCACCGGTGGTAGACCTCGCGAACGCCCGGGCCAAGGCGGTGGTGGACGAGCTGCTGCCGGTCTCGGCCACCGTGTGGCGCGAGGGGCACGGAGCCCTCGGCGCGGCCGTCCTGTGGTCGGGCCCCGACGGCGCCCTCGACGAGGTCCCGATGTCCGTGCTCGACGCGGACCACGACCGCTGGACGGCGGACGTGGTGGCCGACCGGCCGGGCGAGTGGACCTTCCGCGTCATGGCGTGGGCCGACCCCTGGGCCTCCTGGCTCGCAGCCGTCGAGGCCAGGGTCCGCGACGGCCAGGAGCTCGCCCGGGTGGACCGCGAGGACGGTGCCGCGCTGCTCTGCCGCGCCGCCGACGTGCTCACCGACACCCTCACGGGTACGGGCGCCGCCGGCCCGCTGCCCGGCGCCCGCACACTGCGGGGCGCCGACACCCTCTACGGCGGCGCCGCCGCCCTGCGTGCCGCCCGCACCACGGACGCCGCACTGGCGGCCCTGTCCGGGCCGGTCCGCGACGTCATGGCGGGCGCGCCGCTGCGCGAAGCGCTCACCCTGGGGCGCGGACACCGGGTGCGGGTCGAGCGGCACCGCGCGCTGTTCGGCAGCTGGTACGAGTTCTTCCCCCGCTCCACCGGGGGCCGGGACCTCGACGGCGCCCCCGTGCACGGCACCTTCCGTACCGCCGCGCGGGAACTGCCGCGCATCGCGCGCATGGGCTTCGACATCGTCTACCTGCCGCCGATCCACCCGATCGGTGAGGTGGCCCGCAAGGGGCCGAACAACGCCCTCACCGCACAGCCGCACGACGTCGGCTCCCCCTGGGCCGTCGGCTCCCGTACCGGCGGGCACGACGCGGTCCACCCGCAGCTGGGCACCCTCGACGACTTCGACGCCTTCGTGGCGGCGGCCGCCGACGCCGGCCTGGAGGTCGCGCTCGATCTCGCCCTGCAGTGCGCCCCGGACCACCCATGGGTGGACGCGCACCCCGAATGGTTCACCCACCGTTCCGACGGAAGCATCGCCTGCGCCGAGAATCCCCCCAAGACGTACGAGGACATCTTCCCCCTCGACTTCGACAGCGACCCGGAGGGCCTGTTCGCCGAGGTCGTGCGGACCGTCCTGTTCTGGGCCGGCCGGGGTGTGCGCGCGTTCCGGGTGGACAACCCCCACACCAAGCCGCCCGGCTTCTGGCACCGGCTGATCGAGACCCTCCAGCGGACCGACCCCGACCTGCTCTTCCTCGCGGAGGCGTTCACCCGCCCCACCGTGCAGCACGGGCTGTCCAAACGGGGCTTCAGCCAGACGTACACCTACTTCACCTGGTGCGACACCCGGCGTGAGCTGACCGACTACCTCACCGAACTGACCGGGGACGCGGCCGCCTGGATGCGGCCCAACTTCTTCGTCAACACCCCGGACATCCTCCCGGACAACCTCCGGGACGCACCGCCCGCCGCGTTCGCCCTGCGTGCCGCGCTGGCCGCCACCCTGTCACCCAGCTGGGGCATGTACGCCGGCTTCGAGCTGTACGAGAACCAGGCGCTGGAGCCCGGCAGCGAGGAGTACCTGGACTCGGAGAAGTACGAACTGCGCCCCCGCGACTTCACGGCGCACCGGTCCCTGGAGCCGTGGATCGGCACGCTCAACCGGCTCCGGCGCGCGCACCCCGCCCTCCAGCAACTGCGCCACCTGCGCTTCCACCCGGTGGACAACGACCAGATCCTCGCCTACTCCAAGAGCGACCCGGCCACGGGCGACACCGTGCTGTGCGTCGTCACCCTGAACCCCCGTCACACCGAGCAGGCCACGGTCCGGCTCGACATGTCCGCACTGGGACAGGAACCCGCGGCGCGCATCAGGGCGACCGAGGAGATCACCGGCCAGACCGTCGAGCTGGGACCCGCCCTCGACATCAAGGTCGACCCGCAGCAGTCCGTCGCCCACGTCTTCACCTGGAGAGTCCGTTGACCCCGTCACCTCTGCCGCCGCACGGCACCACGATGCACACCGCAGCGCCCGCCCCCCGCAAGGCGAGCGTGCTGCCCGTCGAGCCGCAGTGGTACAAGCAGGCGGTGTTCTACGAAGTGCTGGTCGGCACCTTCCAGGACAGCAACGGCGACGGTGTCGGCGACCTCTCCGGACTGCGGCAGCGTCTGGACTACCTGCAATGGCTGGGGGTGGACTGCCTCTGGCTGCCCCCGTTCTACTGCTCGCCGCTGCGCGACGGCGGATACGACATCGCCGACTACCGGCTGCTGAGACCGGAGTTCGGCACCATCGACGACTTCGTCGGTCTGCTCGACGCGGCACACCGGCGCGGCATCCGCGTCATCACCGACATGGTCATGAACCACACCAGCGACCAGCACCGGTGGTTCCAGGAGTCGCGGCGCGACCCGGACGGCCCCTACGGCGACTTCTACGTGTGGGCCGACGACGACACCCGCTACGCCGACGCCCGGATCATCTTCACCGACACCGAGACCTCCAACTGGGCCTTCGACCCGGTCCGCAAGCAGTACTACTGGCACCGGTTCTTCTCCCACCAGCCCGACCTCAACTACGAGAACCCCGCCGTGCGCGAAGCCATGCTCGACGCGTTGCGCTTCTGGCTCGACCTGGGCGTGGACGGTTTCCGGCTGGACGCGGTGCCGTACCTGTACGCGAAGGAGGGCACCAACGGCGAGAACCTGCCCGAGACCCACGCGTTCCTCAAGACCGTGCGCAAGGTCGTGGACGACGAGTACCCGGGCCGGGTGCTGCTCGCCGAGGCCAACCAGCGCCCCGACGAGATCACCGACTACTTCGGTGACTACTCCGCCGGCGGGGACGAATGCCAGATGGCGTTCCACTTCCCCCTCATGCCCCGCATCTTCATGGCGGTGAGCAACGAGTCGGCCCGGCCCCTGTCCGAGATCCTCGCGAAGACCCCGGCGATCCCGGACACCTGCCAGTGGGGCATCTTCCTGCGCAACCACGACGAGCTGACGCTTGAGATGGTCACGGACGAAGAGCGCGACTCCATGTACAAGCACTACGCCAAGGACCCGAGGATGCGGGCCAACGTCGGCATCCGGCGCCGGCTCGCCACGCTCCTGGACGGCGACCGCAACCAGATCGAACTGTGCACCGCCCTGCTGCTGTCCCTGCCCGGCTCCCCCGTCCTGTACTACGGGGACGAGATCGGCATGGGCGACAACATCTGGCTGGGCGACCGGGACGCCGTACGCACCCCCATGCAGTGGACTCCGGACCGCAACGCCGGGTTCTCCACCGCCGATCCCGGGCGGCTCCACCTGCCCGTACTGATGGACCCGGTGTACGGGCACCAGGCGGTCAACGTCGAGAGCCAGCAGCGGGCCGCGGCGTCCCTGCTGCACTGGACCCACTCCATGCTGGCGGCCCGGCGCCGCCACCCGGCCTTCGGGCTCGGCGACTTCCAGGAGGTCGCCACCACCAACGAGGCGGCCTTCGCCTATGTGCGCAGCCACACCGCCGAGGACGGCAGCACGGATGTCGTGCTGTGCGTCAACAACCTCTCCCGCCACCCGCAGCCGGTGGGCCTCGACCTCAGCGCCTGGCAGGGAGCCGTACCCGTCGAGCTGATCGGAGGGGTCGCCTTCCCCCGGATCGACGGAACCCCCTACCCCCTCACGCTCAAGGGCCGGGGCGTGTACTGGCTCTCGCTCACGTCGGACGGAAGCACCGAGTGACCGTCGATCTGACCACTTTCCAGGAACGCCTGGAACACGTGCTGACCGGGTGGCTGCCCTGGCAGCGGTGGTACGGCAGCAAGGGGCGCCCCCTGGAACGGGTCCGCATCGTGCGTACCACCGAGTTCGCCGACGCCCTGCGCACCGGCGGGCCGCGCGGCGTCATCCTCCTGCTGCGTACCGGCTTCGCCGACGCGGGGGCCCCCGAGTACTACCAGGTCCCGCTCGGCATCAGGACCGTGGTCGGACCGGAGCTGGAGCCGTACGTCATCGCAGGCCTGGACGATCTGCTGGTCTACGAGGCGGTCGGGGACGACGAACTGGTCGCCGGGCTCCTCGACCTGTCGGGGGCACGGTCGCGCGGGCCGGGGTCCGCCGCGCCCAGCAGGCCCCTGGGCGTGGAGCAGAGCAACACCTCGGTCGTGGTCGACGAACGCTACCTGCTGAAGATCTTCCGGCGGATCGGTGCCGGGACCAACCCCGAGCTCGAACTGCCCCAGGCCCTGGCGCCCACCGCGAACCGGCACATCACGGCGGTACGCGGAGCGGTCGAGGGCGAGCTCGACGGCGAGCCCGTCACCTATGCCACCGTGCAGGACTTCCTGCCCGCGGCGACCGACGGCTGGGCCGCCGCCGTCGACGCCCGGCGCGGCCCGGCCGCCGACAGCTTCGCCCCGGACGCCCACGCCATGGGCGAGGCCCTCGCGCGCGTGCACCACGACCTGGCGGAGCAGCTCGGCACCCGGCCCACCGGGCCCGCCGAGCTCGCCCTGCTGGCCGACCGGTTCACCGTGCTGCTGGATTCCGCGGTCCGGCGCGTCGACGCCCTGCGGCCTTTCCGGACGCCGCTGCGCTCCGCCTTCGCGCAGCTGACCGGGGTGACCTCGGCGCCGCCCGCTCAGCGCGTGCACGGTGATCTGCACCTGGCACAGATGCTGCGGTCGTCCGGCCGGTGGGTGCTCGTGGACTTCGAGGGCGAGCCCCAGCTGCCCATGACCGAACGCGTCGCCCGCCACCTGCCCCTGCGTGACGTGGCGGGCATGCTCCGCTCGTTCGACTACGCGGCACAGTCCTCCACCGGCTCCGCCTGCGGGGCGCCGGCCTGGTCCGGTGTGTGCGGCGACGCCTTCTGCGCGGGATACGCACGGGTGTCGGGCCAGGACCCCCGGCAGCACACCGTGCTGCTGCGGGCCCACGTCCTGGCCAGGGCCATTCACGAATTGATGTACGAAATCGACAACCGGCCGGAGCGAGCCCCGCTTCCACTTCAATCAATAGGACGACTCGTGGCCGAATGCGGCACTACCGCCGGAGAACACACATGGTGATGCAGGAACGCGCCGTGCGGACACGGAATACCGTAGTACTGGCAGCGGCCGCGGAATTCTACGAGCACGGCTACGAGGGAACCTCGCTCTCCCGTATCGCCAAAGCAGCCGACATGTCGATGGGGGCGGTCACCTTCCATTTCGCGACCAAGGGCGAACTGGCGGACGCGGTCCGGGAGCGCGGGGCCGCGGCCACCTCGGCGGCGGTGACGGAGGTGTCGGGCCGGCCCACACCCGCCCTGCACCGGGCGGTGGGCCTGACGGTGGTCCTGGCCCGGCTCCTGGAAGACGACCTGGCCGTACGGGCCTCGGCCCGTCTCGAACGGGAGAACGCCGGGACCGTGCCCGCCTGGTCCTCGCTCTGGCAGCCCGAACTGCGCGGACTGCTCGCCGGAGCGAAGGACCACGACGCGCTGCGGCACGGCACGGACCTGGGTACGGTCACCTCGCTGGCCGCCCACCTGCTGGCCGGGGCGGAGGCGCACGTGCGGTGCCTGAGCGCGGCACGGGCCGGGACGCGGCAGGGCGCGGCCGCGCAGCTCGCCCAGATATGGGAGCTGGTGCTGCGCGGAATCTCGCTCCGTCCGAAGGAGGACGGCCGTGGCTGCGGCACGGCACCGGAGAGTTCCGCAGAATTGCCCAAGTAGGTGAGGATCAAGCTTTCGGAACCCTGCTCCCGGCTGGCGTTGCATATCTTCATCTCATGAATTCCACTCCTGCCCGGATAACCAAAGCGGTCATTCCCGTGGCTGGTCTCGGTACGCGCTTCCTCCCGGCGACCAAGGCCACCCCCAAGGAAATGCTCCCGGTGGTGGACAAGCCGGCGATTCAGTACGTCGTCGAGGAAGCGGTCTCCGCAGGGATGAGCGACGTGCTCATGGTGACGGGGCGCAACAAGCGTCCACTGGAAGACCACTTCGACCGAAACTACGAGCTCGAGGAGACGCTGCGCCGCAAGGGCGACAACGACAAGCTCGAGCGCGCGTGCGCCCCCACCGACCTGGGTGACATCCACTACGTCCGCCAGGGGGACCCCCTCGGCCTGGGTCACGCGGTGCTCTGCGCCGCGCCGCACGTCGGGCACGAGCCCTTCGCCGTCCTGCTCGGCGACGACCTCATCGACCCCCGCGACCCGCTGCTGAGCCGGATGACGGAGATCCGCGCGCAGTACGGCGGGAGCGTCGTGGCCCTGATGGAGGTCGACCCCGGCCAGATCCACCTCTACGGCTGCGCCGCGGTGGAGCGGACCGCGGACGGTGACACCGTGCGCATCACCGATCTGATCGAGAAGCCGGCTCCGGGGGAGGCCCCGAGCAACTACGCGGTCATCGGCCGCTATGTGCTGGACCCGGAGATCTTCGACGTGCTGCGCGGCACCGAACCCGGTCGCGGTGGCGAGATCCAGCTGACGGACGCGCTGCGCGAACTGAGCACGGGGTCCGGGGGCGGACCGGTGCACGGTGTGGTGTTCTCCGGGCGCCGCTACGACACCGGCGACCGGGCCGACTATCTGCGCGCCACCGTGCGTCTGGCCTGTGAACGCAAGGACCTCGGGCCCGAGTTCCGGTCGTGGCTGCACGCGTTCGTGGCCGCCGACACCGGTGGCAGGGCCGACACCGGCCCCGGCCCCGGTCTGCTCCGGCCGGCCGCCTGATCACGACGGACGGGTGTGCAACCGGGGAGATGCCCAGTTGCACACCCGCCGTACGGGTGCCTCTTCGGGAAGTTGCCAAGGTCGTCCCGGGCAGCCGTCGCAGTAGAACATACCGATCGGTCTCTACGTAACGTGTTTCCCGTCGTACCGCCGTCGTCGCGGCAGGCACGACCGCCGGTCTCACCGCTTTCCTGCCCTTGGGGGTGCATTCAGCATGGCCACCACCACTCGTCCCGACACCCCGCAGCAGCCCTGCGCGGATGCCCGGGCCCGGGCAGCGGTCCCGCCGCAAGCGCCTTCGTACCCGGTCCCGTTGGGTGTGCTGCTGGCCGCGGACTCGCCCCGGACGACGGGAGAGAACCTCGCACACGCCCGCACCCTCGCGGCGAGTGAGACGGCACTCCCGCCGATCCTCGTGCACCGCCCCACCATGCGGATCATCGACGGCACCCACCGGGTGCGCGCGGCCATCCTGCGTCAGCAGGCCGTGATCGAGGCGCGGTTCTTCGACGGAACGCCCGAAGAGGCCTTCGTCCTGGCGGTCGAGTCGAACACCACCCATGGTCTGGCGCTCACCCTCGCGGACCGGACGGCAGCCGCCGCGCGGATTCTGATCACCCACCCCCAGTGGTCGGACCGGGCGGTCGCCGCCCGGACCGGGCTCGCGGCCAAGACGGTCGGCGCACTTCGCCGGCCCCTGCCCCCACAGGCCGCGCCGCCCTCGCCCGCCGCGCCCTCGGCCGAGCCCGCACCGGCTCCGACGACGGCTCCGGCGGCTCCCGACACGGCTCCCGCTACGGCTCAGGCCGCGCACCCGGGACTCCCGGCCGCGGGGCAGAAGCCGGCCCCGGCCGCGGATGAGGCCCCGGCCCCGGTCGTGGTCGCGGCTCCGGTCCCGCCCGCACCGGCCGGAACCGCCCGCATCGGCCGGGACGGGCGGGTCCGTCCGCTGAGCACCGCGGAGGGCCGGCGCGAGGCCGCCCGGCTGATCGCCGCCGATCCCGGCGCTTCGCTGCGTCAGATAGCGCGGCGGGCCGGAGTCTCGGCGGGCACGGTGCGCGACGTGCGGCGGCGGGCCGGGATGGGCGAGGACCCGGTTCCGCCGAGGATGCGCGAGCGCGAACCGGTGGTGCCCGCACCGGCCCCGCCCGCCGCCCCCGGCCCGCGGGTGGACCTCGACTCACTGGTCAGGAACCTGTGCCGGGACCCCGCGCTGCGCCAGAGCGACAACGGCCGTCTGCTGCTGCGGATGCTCGATCTCCACGTGGCCGGCACCCGCGACCTTCCGCGCATTCTCGCCGCCGTTCCCGCACACCGCGCCGAACTGGTCGCGGCCGCCGCGACCGAGTGCGCGAGGGCCTGGCAGGAGATGGCGGCCCGGCTGCGCCGGCCGTCGTAGCACCCCCGCAGGCCGAGGCGGCCACCACGCTTCCCCCCATGGAAGAACCCCGAAGTAGAAGCACCACGAGAGGACTCTCACAACATGTCGGTCGTCGACGAAGTACAGACCTCTGCGCAAGGAGACCCAGCGCCCACACGGATGACCGGGCGCATGCGCCTGGTTCTCGTGGTGCTGCTGGTGGCGCAGTTCATGCTGGCGGTGGACTTCTCCATCCTGAACGTGGCTCTCCCCGTCATCGGGGAGGGGCTCGGCTTCTCCCTGTCGAACCTGCAGTGGATCGCGACGGCGTTCGCCCTCTGCGCAGCCGGATTCACGCTGCTCTTCGGCCGGGTCGCGGACCTGTTCGGCCGTCGTCGGCTGTTCATGATCGGGCTCGGCCTGCTCGGTATCTCCTCCCTGGTCGGTGGCCTGTCCACCTCCCCGGAGATGCTGCTGGCCGCCCGTGTGGCCCAGGGTCTCGCCACCGCGATGGTGACGCCCGCAGGTCTGTCACTGCTGACCACGTCCTTCCCGGAGGGACCGCTCCGGGACCGGGCGCTCGGTCTGAACGGCGCGCTGATGTCCGCCGGTTTCACCACCGGGGCGATCCTCGGCGGTGTGCTCACCGACCTGCTGTCGTGGCGCTGGGCGTTCTTCATCAACGTCCCGGTCGCCCTGGTGGTCCTGCTGATCGCGCCCAGCGTGATCAAGGAGTCGCGTCCCAGCGTGCGCCCGAAGCTCGACGTGCCCGGGGCCGTGTCCGTCACCATCGGTCTGCTGGCACTCGTCTTCGGCCTCACCCAGGCCGGTGAAGACGGCTGGGGCTCGCCGACCGCGCTCCTTTCGATGGCCGTCGGTGTGGTGCTGCTGATCGTCTTCTACGCGGTGGAGAAGCGTTCCCCGTCGCCGCTGGTCCCGGTCAGCGTTCTCAAGCGCCGTACGGTCGCCTGGGGCAACATCGCAGGGCTGATCGCGTTCCTCACCGAGACCTCCCTGGTCTTCCTGATGACGCTCTACCTCCAGGAAGTCCTCGACTTCACGCCGCTGACGGCCGGCCTGTCCTTCGGTGTGCTGGGTGTGGGCACCGTCATCGGCGGTTCGCTCGCCGCCAAGGTCATCGCGCGGATCGGCACCAAGGCCACCCTGATCACCGGCGGTCTGCTCCAGGCAGCCGCCACGTTCGCCCTGTTCTCGCTGGGCGACGACCGGGCGTGGCTGACGATGCTGCTGGTCGGGACGTTCCTCGGGGGCATCGGCAACATGCTGGTCATCGTCGGCTTCATGGTCACCGCCACCTCCGGCCTGCCGGACCACGAGCAGGGCATGGCGACCGGCCTGGCCACCATGACCCAGCAGGTCGGCATCACGATGGGCACGCCCATCATGTCCGCCGTCGCCACGGGCTACATGGGTGCTCGGACCGGGCCGGACGCCGTACTCGACGGCGTCGGCGTCGCCGTCCTCGTCAACGCGGCGCTCGTCCTGCTCGGGGTCGTGCTCGCCGCCGTCTTCCTGCGCGGCAAGAAGGCGACGGCCCGCGCCTGACCCGCCTCCGCCGTGCGAGGAGACCGCCGGCATGACGGCCACGGGACCGGCGGGGCGTTCCCCCACACACGCCCCGCCGGTCCCGCCCGTTCCGTACCAGCACGCACAGGAAAGAGCACTGATGGATCTCCAGCTCGCCGGAAGGGTCTACCTCGTCACCGGCGTCTCCGCCGGCATCGGCGAAGCCACCGCCCGGCTCCTGGCCGAGGAGGGCGCCCACGTTGTCGGGACGGCGCGCCGCACCGACGGCCTCGACCTCGGCCCCGGGGTGACCGCGGTCCGTGCCGACGCCCGTGACCCCGAGACGGCGCGGCGCGTGGTCGCCGAGGCGCTCGAACGGCACGGACGTCTGGACGGCCTCGTCAACAACGTCGGCGGGCTCGAATCCCGCAGCGGATTCCTGAACGTGACGGACACGCAGTGGCAGGAGGGGTTCGACCTCAACTTCCACTCCCACGTACGGATGACCAGGGCGGCCCTGCCCGCCCTGCTGGCCGCGGGAGCCGGCAGCCTGGTCCATGTGGCCAGCGAGGCCGCCCGCTTCCCCGACGCCCCACTCGTCGACTACGCCGCCGCGAAGACGGCGTTGCTGTCGCTCTCCAAGTCCCTGACCGCCGAGTTCGGCCCGCAGGGCGTCCGTTCCAACATCGTGTCGCCCGGCCCGACACGTACCGCCCTGTTCGACGCTCCCGGCGGATTCGCGGACCAGCTCGCCGAACGGTTCTCGCTCCCCGCCGACCAGGCCGTCGACCACTTCGTACGGGAGGAGCGCAGGCTGCCCAGCGGCAGGATCGGCGCCCCGGACGACGTCGCCCGCGTCATCGCGTACCTGCTCTCGCCCCTCGCCTCCCAGGTGACGGGCTCGGAATGGGCCGTGGACGGCGGGGCACTGCGCCAGATCTGACCCCATCCGCTGCTCAGCCCCCGGCAGGCAAGGACAACGATGACAACGACTCTCAGCCCGCCCGCCTCCGGCCGGGCCCCCGCAGCGAACGGTCGCGCGCGCACGGACACCGAGACGGTGACCGGGACCGAGCCCGGGACCGAGACCGAGGCCGAGCGCAACGCACGGTTCGAACGCGACATGCTGGGCCACCGCGACCAGATGTACGCGGCGGCACTGCGCCTGAGCCGCCACCCGTGCGACGCCGAGGACCTGGTCCAGGAGACGTTCACCAAGGCGTTCCGGTCCTTCCACCAGTTCCGCGACGGCACCAATCCAGGGGCCTGGCTCTACCGGATACTGACCAACACCTTCATGACCTCGTACCGCAAGAAGCAGTCGGAACCGGGATGGGGCAGCGCCGAAGCCGACGGCGACCGGACGCTCGTCCGCGCCGCGAGTCACACGTCGGCCGGCCTGCCGTCCGCCGAGTCGGAGGTCCTGGACTCCATTCCGGACCCCGCCGTGCTGGCCGCGCTGCAGGCCATACCGGACTACTTCCGCACGGTGGTGCTGCTCGCCGACGTCGAGTGCCTGACGTACCAGGAGATAGCCGAGCGGCTGAACATCCCGCACGGCACCGTCACCTCGCGCCTGCACCGGGGCCGAGGCCGGCTGCGCTCCCTGCTCACCCCCTATGCCCGGGAACGCGGGCTGCCGCCGGCGCGGCGCTCCGGTGCCGGCTCACCCCCGCGGAAGGAGAAGTAGGTGCCGCTCGCCCTCCTGGCCCTGGCACTCGGCGCGTTCGGGATCGGGACCACCGAATTCGTCATCGTCGGTCTGCTGCCCGAACTGTCAGCCGATTTCTCGGTGTCCGTCCCGAGCGCCGGAATGCTCGTCACCGGCTACGCCCTCGGCGTGGTGGCCGGAGCGCCCCTGATGACCGCGCTGGGCTCGCGGCTGCCCCGCAAGACCATGCTCGTCCTGCTGATGGGCGTGTTCATCGCGGGCAACCTCCTCTGCGCCCTCGCCCCCACCTACGCGCTGCTCATGACGGGCCGTCTGGTGGCGGCCCTCACCCACGGCGCGTTCTTCGGCATCGGTTCCGTCGTCGCGGCGAACCTGGTGGCGCCGGCGAGGAAGGCCAGTGCCATCGCCCTGATGTTCATCGGGCTGACCGTCGCCAACGTCATCGGCGTCCCCCTCGGGACCCTGCTGGGCCAGAACTTCGGCTGGCGCTCCACGTTCTGGGCCGTCACCGCGTTCGGCGTCGTCGGCATCCTCGGCATCATCGCCCTGGTGCCTCCCCAGCCGCAGGACAATTCCGGGGGGATCCGCAGCGAGCTGGCGGTCTTCCGGCGGCCGCAGGTATGGCTGGCCCTCGGCATGACGACCCTCGGATTCGGGGGCGTCTTCGCCTCGTTCACCTATCTCGCGCCGATGATGACGGACGTCGCGGGCTTCTCCTCCGGCGCGGTCGCCTGGCTGCTCGTCCTGTTCGGAGTGGGCCTGTGCGCCGGCAACCTGATCGGGGGAAAGGTCGCCGACCGGGCGCTGATGCCCAGCCTGTACGTGATCCTCGCCCTGCTCGCGCTGGTGCTCGCGGCCTTCGTCTTCACGGCCCGCGCACCCGTCCCCGCCGCGATCACCATCGCGGTGTTCGGAGCGGTGGGGTTCGCCACCGTGCCTCCGCTGCAGATGCGGGTCATGCAGAAGGCCGAGGGCGCCCCCGCCCTCGCCTCCGCCGCCAACATCGCGGCGTTCAATCTGGGCAACGCCCTCGGGGCCTGGCTCGGCGGCCTCGCCGTCACCCACGGCCTGGGATACACCGCGCCGAACTGGATCGGTGCGGTGCTGGCCGCCTCGGGGCTCGCCCTCGCCGTGCTGTCGGGACGGCTCGACCGCCGCACCGCACGCCGCACCCGCGAGCCCGAGGACGCCTCCTCCACCCCGTACGCGACCGTCTGACGGTCTCTCCGCCCGACCGTGCCCGTCCCGCGGTCCCCCCTGCCCTGCTCGTCTTCATCCGTAACGACTGAAACCCGAGGTATACCGTCATGAGTGGTATCGATCGCCGGCGCATGCTGGGCAACAGTGCGGCCGTCGTCGGCGGAATCGCCGCGGCGTCCGTTCTGGTGGAGCCGGCCTCGGCCGCACCCGCCGCGAAGGGCGCCGCCGCGAAGGGGGCGAAGGTAGCCCCCACGGACCCGAGGTACCCGCTGCTCACCACGGGCAACAACCAGCGCTTCGTCGCCCGTCCCGACTACGTGGCGCTCATCAGGTCGTCGGCGGACGCCGAGCAGGCCCTGCGCACCGCCTTCCGGGACGGCAAACGCGTCTCGGTGCGCAGCGGCGGCCACTGCTTCGCCGACTTCGTCTGCAACCCCGAGATCGAAGTCATCCTGGACTTCTCCGAGATGACGGATGTGGGCTACGACCCAGGGTTCCGCGCCTTCTACGTGGAGCCGGGCGCTCGGCTGATGAACATGTACGAGGCCCTCTACAAGGGCTGGGGCGTCACCGTCCCCGGAGGCATCTGCTACAGCGTCGGAGCGGGCGGGCACATAGCCGGTGGCGGATACGGTCTGCTCTCCCGTGCCCACGGCCTGGTCACCGACCATCTGTACGCCGTGGAGGTCGTCGTGGTCGACGACCGGGGCCGGGTCCGTACCGTCGTCGCCACGCGCGAGGAGGACGACCCCCACCGCGACCTGTGGTGGGCCCACACCGGCGGCGGCGGGGGCAACTTCGGCCTTGTCACCCGGTACTGGTTCCGCTCGCCGGGGGCCAAGGGGTCCGACCCGGCGGACCAGCTGGTCTCACCGCCCTCGAAGGTGCTCGTCAGCGCCCTGGACTTCTCCTGGGACCAGCTGACCGAGACCAGGTTCGCCCGGCTGCTGAAGAACTTCGGCGCCTGGCACGAGCAGCACAGCGGGCCCGACTCCGAGTACCGCCACCTGAGCAGCCTCTTCAACGTCAGTTCCAAGGCGCACGGCAGCATCGGCATGTTCACCCAGGTCGACGCGGACCGTCCGAACGCGCGCAAGCTGCTGGACGACTACAACCGGGCGATCACCGCCGGCACCGGCATCAAGCCCGGGGCGCTCACCCGGGCCACCGGCGAACTCCCGCCGATGCCGCAGCTGGCCGAGCCGAAGGAGATGCCCTGGCTGCAGGCGACCCGGCTGGTCGGCACGAACAACCCCACGATCACCAACCCGACGTCGCGGGGCGCGCACAAGTCGGCGTACATGCGCAAGAACTTCACGGACGAGCAGATCGCCGCGCTCTACAAGCACATGTCCCGCCCCGACTTCCAGAACCCGGACACCATGCTCGTGCTGTTCTCGTTCGGCGGCCAGGTCAACGCGCTGGCCCCGGACGCCACGGCGAACGCACAGCGCAGCTCCGTCTTCAAGATGTGCTTCCAGACGTTCTGGGAGGACGAGAGCGAGGACGACTTCTACCTCGGCTGGGTCCGCGACCTGTACGAGGAGTTCTTCGCCAGGACCGGTGGTGTGCCGGTCATCGGCGACTCCACCGACGGCTGCTACATCAACTACCCCGACCGGGACCTGTCCGACCCGCGGCACAACCGTTCGGGCGTGCCGTGGCAGACCCTGTACTACAAGGAGAACTATCCGAGGCTGCAGCAGGTGAAGCGGCGCTGGGACCCGTCCGACTTCTTCCGCCACTCGTTGTCCATCAAGCCCGCAAAGGGCTGACCAGCAGGAATTCCAGCCCCAGGGGCGTCTGCCGCGCAAGCGGCAGGCGCCCCTTCCGCATGTCCGGCCCCGCTCGGGGCGGCCGCACTGTGCAAGTCCGGACAGGCTCGGGTTGACCCGGAGATAGCTCACGGAAAAGATACTTCTCATCGGCAGGGGAACGCCGGAAGCGGAGCTCCCCACCGAATCAGCACTCTTTCCCGCTGCGTACACAGCAAGGGGCGAGGCATCGGATCGCCGCCCCGCAGGCCGCAGTGAAAGCGCTCGTCCGTGCCACAGCCGGCCCAGGGCCGGGCACGCCTGTTCTCTCAGTGCTCCTCTCCTCAGCAAAGGAAAGCCGTCATGCGGTCTGTCGCAGTCGTTCTCGGTACCCGTCCCGAAGCCATCAAGCTGGCGCCGGTCATCCAGGCGCTCCAGGAGGATCCCCGCTTCGATCCGGTCGTCATCTCCACCGGCCAGCACCGGCAGATGCTCGACGACACGCTGGACGCCTTCGGGCTCAAGCCCGACCTCGATCTGGAGATCATGGCGCCCAAGCAGACGCTCTCCCAGGTCACCTACCGCTCGCTGCGCGGCCTCGGCGAGTACTTCCGGGAGTCCTCCGTCGACGCGGTGCTGGTCCACGGCGACACCGCGACCACCCTCGCCGCGGCCCTCTCCGGCTTCCACCACCAGATTCCCGTCGTCCACATCGAGGCCGGACTGCGCAGCGGCGAACTCGGCTCGCCGTTCCCCGAGGAGGGCAACCGCCGGATCGTCGGCCAGCTCGCCGGCCTCCACCTCGCACCGACCCCCGGCAACCGGACCAACCTGCTCCGGGAAGGCATCGCCGAGGACACCATCGTCGTCACCGGAAACACCGTCATCGATGCGCTCCAGTGGGCGAGTGGCAGATCGGAGAGCTACGGCGACCCCGCCCTGGACGACCTCGACACCGACTCCCGGCGCGTGGTCCTCGCCTCGGCCCACCGCCGCGAGGCATGGCCGCACCTGACCCAGATCGGCAAGGCGCTGGTCGCCATAGCCGAGGAGCCCGACGTACGGGTGGTCGTGCCGCTGCACCGCAACCCGGCGGTCCGTGAGGCCCTCGTCCCGGTCATCGGCAACCACCCGAACATCACCGTCGTCGACCCGCTTCCCTACCTGAGCTTCTGCAAGCTCATGGGACGCGCCGACATCATCGTCTCGGACAGCAGCGGCTCACAGGAGGAGGGGCCCGCCCTCGGCAAGCCGACGCTGGTCCTCGGCAACGTCACCGAGCGCTCCGAAGCCGTCGTCGCCGGCACCGCGTGCCTGGTGGGCACCGCCACCGAAGGCATCGTCCGGGCCGCCACCCGGCTGCTGCGCGACAAGGACGAGTACCAGCGGATGGCCACCGCGGCCAACCCCTACGGCGACGGCTGCGCCACGGCGCGCACCGTGGGCGCGATCGCGCACTACTTCGGCGACGGCCCCGCGGTCGAGCCGTTCGTCCCCGGCACCGCCGTCGACGACATCGCCACGGAGCTCGCCCGGTCCATGGACCTGGCCCAGGTGTGAGGCCCGGCGCCCCACGAGAGCGCACCACCGCCGCCACACCGCCCGCACACCGCCCACCGATCGCTCCGACCCGATCCAGAAGGGGACTCCCCGTGTACGACAGCGACCTCAACACCGTGAGCACACTGAACTTCACGGGGAAGCACATCGAAGCCCTCCTCGTCCGCAACGCCAAGGACTTCCCCGTCCAGGGCCGGACCCTCGTGGTCAACATCGGAGCAACACCCGCCCCGCTCGACCGGACACCGCGCACGAGCATCCCGCCGCTGTCCTCCACCGTCCTCGTCGACACCCGTGTCCAGGAGGCACAGGCACTCGTCCTGCTGCGGATCGACGACGAGTCCGCGGTGGAGGACATCGTGCGGGAGCCGGGCTGGCACCTGCTCGGAGACCTCCTCGGCGACGCCCCGGCCACGGACCCGGACCCGGGCACCGGCGGGCGGCCCTTCCCCAGGGACACCCCGTTGTGGAAGGGCCCCCAGGACGACGCCGGAGTGATCGCCCTCGACCCCGGCCGGCTGCTGGGGGACAGCACCGCCGCGCCGCTCGCGACACCGTTCCAGGTGAAGGTCAACCTCTGGTACGCCCCCGCCGGCACCGACTGCGCCATCCACAACCAGCACGACTTCATCGAGGTCCACACCCAGGTACGGGGCACCGGCCGGATGCAGAAGTTCACGGAGCAGGACCACAGCACCCTCTACGAGGACGTGCTGATGAGCCCGGGCTACACGACGCCCGACCCGTTCTGCGACACCGCGCCCGACGGCACGTTCCGCTACCCGTGGCACCAGTACCACGCCGACACCGACTGCGTCTGGCTCGCGGTCGAGTACCACGCTCCCGCCCCGACGCGCTGACACCGGCGCCCCCGTTTCTTGGCATCCCGTACGTCGCACACACCCACACCCATCGCACCAACGGCACCCACAGGAGAACGCCATGACCGCCAACGACAACTCCAGCCTCCGCGCACCGAAGTTCACCCCGGAGCTGGTGGCCGACCAGCTGCGCGACGGCTACTGGCTGGAGGCCCCGGACCTCGACAACGACAACAAGCCGGACCTGTTCGGCTACGGTCTGCGCCTGGGAGAGATCTACTGGTACCAGAACGACGACAAGTGGACCCGCCGCCTGGTCGCCGACAAGATCAAGATGCCGGTCGGCGCGGACTTCGCCGACGTCAGCGGCAACGGCCACTCCGACATCATCGTCTGCTACGACCTCTACGGGCCCATCGGCACCATCCACGACGCCAACACCTCCGGCGGCAAGATCGACTGGCTGGAGAACCCGGGCAGCCCGGACAAGGACGAGTCCCGCTGGAAGCGGCACTACGTGGGGCGCGCGACCGGCATGCACCGGCTGCGGGCCGGCTACTTCACCCAGACCGAGCGGCTGGAGATCATAGGCCTGCCGATCGTCGCCAAGGAGGACGTCCACGCGGTCCTGCCGATCGTCCTGTTCACCCAGCCCGACGACGTGCACACCGCCGAGGAATGGCCGATGACGGTCATCGACGACAGTCACTTCCGCATGATCCACGGCGCGGAGAAGAAGAAGGGCCTGGTCCCCGGCTCCGAACTGGAGTCACTGCTGCTCGCCTCGGACGAGGGAGTCAGCTGGCTGCACTTCGACGAGGTCAAGAAGGAATGGGTCCGCAAGCTCATCGGCACCGGAGAGCTCACCCAGTTCGAGCAGACCGGCTTCCGCGGCAGCGGTGACCTCAACGCCGGGCGCATGGGCGACGACCCGATGGCGTACGTCGCCGCGGTCGAGCCGTTCCACGGCAACACGGTGGCCGTCTACACCAAGGCCACCGACGGGCCGGCCGGCGAAGTCGAGTGGAACCGCGTCCTGCTCGACGTGTACGGGGACCCCAACGAGAACGGCGAGGGCCCCGGGCACCAGATCGTGTGCGCGGACTTCGACGGCGACGGCGAGGACGAGTTCCTCGTGGCACTGCGCGGGCCGTGGCCGTGGCAGGGCGTCATGTACTACAAGGCCATCGACCTCAAGAACGGCGTCTGGGCGAAGTGGCGGGTCTCCGACGACTCCGTCGCCCGGATCGCGACCGCCGACTTCAACGGTGACGGCCGGCTCGACTTCGCGACCATCGCGTACTCGGTCCAGAACTACTACGTCGCCAAGGAAGCCAAGCTCATGGTCTACCGCAACGAGATCGACCCGCAGTAGAGGCACCGGGGCGGCCGTCCCCGACGGCCGCCCCGCTCCCGCGCTCTCCCCGCTCTTCTCCGCTCCCTCCCGTGCCGATCCCCGGAAGGCCATGCCGCCATGACTTCGTACACTCCCACCCCGGCCCGTACAGCAGCCTCGTCGAAGGCGAAACCAACGAAGCCGCCCAAGCTCCCCTCCCTGACCGGCCTGCGGTTCTTCGCGGCCCTGATGGTCTTCTTCTTCCACTCCTCGCTGATGGACTCCCCGATCCCGCCGAACAACCCGATCAACCCGTTCGCCGACCACGGCATCGCCGACGCCTACGCGACGCTGTTCAGCAAGGCCGGCTACCTGGGAGTCTCCTTCTTCTTCGTGCTCAGCGGATTCGTGCTCGCCTGGGCCGCCAAGCCGGGGGAGCGGACCACGGCCTTCCTGCGCCGCCGGCTGCTGAAGATCTTCCCCAACCACCTCGTGGTGGCCGCCGTCTCGCTGGTGCTGTTCGCCGGAGCCGCCATCTCCAGCGTCGGTGACTGGCTCCCCAACCTGCTGCTGATACACACGTTCTTCCCGCAGCCCGGCATCAACCTCAGCATCAGCCCGCCGAGCTGGTCCCTCGGCAGCGAGCTGCTGTTCTACATGCTCTTCCCGCTGCTGATCGTCCCGATCCGCAAGATCGCCGAGAAGCGGCTGTGGACCTGGTCCGGCCTGATGATCCTCGGCATGGTGGGCGTCCAGCTGGTCACCCAGTTCCTCATCCCGGCCACCCCGAAGTCCGCCATCACCCCCATCTCCGACATGCAGTTCTGGTTCGGCTACCTCTTCCCGCCCGGCCGCGTCTTCGAGTTCGTCCTCGGCATCCTGCTGGCACGGATCGTCGCCTCGGGCCGCTGGCCGCGCGCCATCGGCATGCGCGTCTCGCTCGTCCTGACGGTCATCGGCTACGGCGCCGCGCTCCTGCTGCCCTTCCAGTACGGCTTCGTCGTCGCCACCATCATTCCGGTCAGCGCGCTGGTGTGCTCCGTCGCCGCCGCCGATGTGGCCGGCCGCGAGACCAGGCTCAAGGGCCGGGTCATGCAGTTCCTCGGTGAGGTCTCCTTCGGCTTCTACCTCGTCCAGGGCGTCACGATCTTCTACCTGCGCTCGCTGCTGGGCGAGAGCACCTACAGCGTCCCCGCCGCGATCCTCGTGATCATCGGGTTCCTCGCCGCCTCACTGCTCGGCGGCTGGCTCCTCTACCGGTACGTCGAGATGCCCGCCATGCGCCGCTGGAGCCGCAGCCGCAAGCAGGCGGCCCCCGCCGCGTCGACGCCCGTCGCCGCCACACCCGCCACCGCGCTCCCCGCCGACGGCGACAGCCGCCCCGAGGACCTCGTCCTGACCGCACCCCGCTCCTGACCGCCCGCACCCCCAGGAGGCACAGCATGCCGATCGTCCGCACAGAGGGAACCGAGGTGCACTACCGCACCGAGGGAACCGGCCCCGGCCTCCTCCTCGTCCACGGCTCCACGGCCGACTCCGAAGCCAACTTCGCCGCACTGCGGCCCTGCTTCACCGACCGCCGCACGGTCATCACCGCCGACTACTCGGGCAGCGGATCCACCGCACTGCCCGAGGGCGGGGAGCTCGGCCTCGACCTGGTGAGCGCCCAGATGGCAGCCGCGGCCCGCGCCGCGACGGACGGACCCGTCGACGTCGTCGGCGTCTCCCTCGGGGCGGTGGTCGCCGCGGCTCTGGCCGCGGAGCACCCCGGTCTCGTACGCCGCCTGGTGCTGGTCGGCGGCTGGGCCCGCAACGACGACCCGCGGCAGCGGCTGATGTTCGGCCTCTGGCGCAGCCTCGCCGACCTCGACCGGGACGCGTACCAACGGTTCATCACCCTGCTGGCGCTCTCCCCCGAAACGCTGTCCGGTCTCGACGACGACATGATCGCCACACTGGCGGCGGCAGCCGAACCGTCCGAGGGAGCCCGCCGCCAGATCGACCTGGACCTCGTGGCCGACATCCGAGAACGACTGGCCGAGATCCGGGCGCCAACGCTGGTCATCGGCGCGACCCAGGACCAGGTCGTCCCCGTCGCCCACTCCCGCGAACTGCACGCCGGCATCGAGGGGAGCCGCTACGAGGAGATCGACAGCGGACACAACGTTCTGTACGAGAGAGGGAAGGAGCTCGCCGATCTGATCACCGAATTCCTGGACTGACCCGGGACACACAGCCGGGAGGGTCCGGCGGCCTGCGGGCCGCCGGACCCTCCCGGCTGTTCCCGGTGCGGCGTTACCGACGTCGGGTCACCACGACGGGCCCCGGGCGGAATCTTCCCGGCTCGTCACGCTCCCACCTGACCCGTGCCGGCCGCTACGTTTCGCGCGAACGGAGTGGGCAGACCGGCCGTACCCTGCCCGCGGGCAGGTGCACGTACCTGACGACCCTTCGATGCATGTCCGCGCTGGGCGCGCGGCTGCTTGTCCCACGTGCCTGACCACCGGTTCGCGCCCGGGACGACGTCGACTCCTGCGGCAGCCGACCACCTGACCCGTTCGCCGCCTCAGCCCTCGAACGCCCGCCCCGGCGAGAGCCGCCGCGCGGCATGCGGCGCACGGGAGGCTCGGCCCGCCCCCGCCGGGTCCAGCCACGCCTCCATGCTTGTGAACGTCACGGTCCGAGCAACCCGGGACGCAGCAACGCAACGGCCGCCCGCGGTCCGCAGACAACACGGTGCCGGGCGCGAAGCCTGCTCAG
Source organism: Streptomyces sp. NPDC048211 (assembly GCF_043202315.1). Taxonomy (NCBI): domain Bacteria; kingdom Bacillati; phylum Actinomycetota; class Actinomycetes; order Kitasatosporales; family Streptomycetaceae; genus Streptomyces; species Streptomyces sp. NPDC048211. The sequence goes on along the minus strand of NZ_JBIDAD010000015.1, from coordinate 54,965 downwards.
CCCACGACACCCCACGGACCGGACCGCGGGTGACCGATCCTGGCTCCTTGCTGCTGCCCTTCCCCGGCCCCGTAGAGCCCGGAAGGTGAACGCCGGTGCCGGGCAGGGGCGTAGATGGTTGAGGGGAGCGGGGCGGGTGTGGTATTCGCGCGCGCGTCTACTGAAAGAAGGGGCCGGTGCCTCTGACCTGCGACAACGCGGAGCTAAGGGGCTAAAAACCGCCCCGTAAGGTGCGAAAAACCGCCCCTTAGCTGAGGCTCTGTCTGCAGGTCTCTGCCGAGGCTGTGTTGGCGTGACGGCTGATTGCCGCTACGTCCTAAAGAGCGGTATTCCGTAGTGAGTTCAGCTAATGTTCCCGTTGAAGGGCCTGTTGGCCGGAGCTAAGGGGCGAAAAAGTGCCCCTTGCGGCGCATGGCGGATGGAGCGGCATGGCAACACGAAAGGGCCGTCGCCTGGCCCTGGTCGACCAGGACACGGGGGAGGTGATCGAGCAGCAGCCCAGAGTGCCGCACCAGTTCGACGGCAACGCCTACACCCTGCAGTCCACGGGCAGCGAGGTCCCCCTCTACAAGCTGGGGCTCACCGGCGCGGAGTGGGCGACGCTGGACTGGCTGCGCGAGCACGGCGCCGCGAGCGCCGCGATTCGCGTCACCCCGAAGGTGCTGTCGGAGGAGATCGACGCGAACGCCTCGACTTGCAAGAGGGCCCTGGCCCGGCTCACGAAGCTGGCGTTGCTGTTGAAGCCTTCTCCGCGTGCCGCCGCCTACCAGTTGACACCGCTCCGATACTGGGAAGGCGCCGGGAGCTCTCACGTCACCGCTTGCAAGCGGCTCGCCCCACCCAGGGTGGCACCCGATGCGAAGGCCCGGGCAAGAACCGTGGACGCCGAGGCGGTGCCCAAGCTCGGGACGGCCACGGAAACGGCTGCGATCCCGATCCGCCGAGCTGCTGGAGAAACGAGCTGATGACCACAGCCCCCGCCCCGTTCGATCCCGAGCAGGAATTCGTCACCCCGCCGCTCTACACACTGAACCTGAGCGCCGCGCAGCGCTGTGTTCTTGACTGGATAGAGCGTCAGGGCGGCCTCTTCACGCACATCACCATCCCGGTCGTGGATGCCGCGGCCGACATGGATCACGCGGAGTCCACCGTGTACGACGCGCTGGCCCGGCTCACCGCCCTCGGCCTGCTGGTGCGGGACGAGGCAGGAGGGCACCGCATCAACGCCCGCTACTTCTTCTCCGCCAACCCCGAACTGCGCCGTCTGGTCGCGGCCGCCCTGGGGGACCCGCCGATCACCCCCGACGCCCGGGCGGACGCTCCCCGGAAGGTCGGCAACACGGACTCCCGGCGGCGGCGCTCAATCCGCTCGGTCTAAGCGGGTCCTCGGCGGCGTAGTCGCGTGTGCCAGGGACCCCAGGAGGCCTGAATGCAGGAACCCCCGCCGAGTTCCCGGCCGTGTCGAGGTGCTCGGGGCGTGAGACCAAGGCGTCGACGGTGGCCTCGGTGGGCGAGTTGGACGGCGATGCCGCCCACGGCACCGGCCGCGCCGGTGATCAGGATGTGGTCTCCGTCGGTGATTGCTGCCCGGTTAAGGGACTGCAGCGCCGTTACTCCGGCCAGCGGCAGTGCCGCGACATCCGCCAGCGGAAGTGTGGTGGGTGCTGCCGCCAGCAGCCGGGCGGGCAGGGCGACCTGCTCGGCCCAGGTACTGCGGCCGGTGGCGATCTGTGCGGACATCGCGATCACCCGGTCCCCCGGGACGGTAGCGGGGGTGGTTGGCGGCGGTGACGACTCCGGCCAGATCCCACCCCAAGGTGGCGGGAAGCTGGGGCCCGACGTTCCATGCGCGAGTTTTCCAGTCCACCGGGTTCAGGCTGCTGGCGACGGTACTGATCAGTACCTCGCCGGCTCCTGGAACGGGCTGGGGAACCTCCCGGACGGACAGGACTTCGGGCCCGCCGCGGCGAGGAATTTGGATCGCGTGCATGGCGACCTCCCTTGCGAGGTGAGTGGACGGGGAATTAGACGGCGATCGAGGCTTCGTGTCCGGCGCCGTTCGCCGATGTCCGTGTCCGGGGCAGGACGAGATAGGTGAGGGCCAGTCCGATCAGGCTCAGTACCGCGCCTGCCAGGCCGGTCCATCGCAGAGCGCCGGCGGCGACGATCGCGCCGCCGATGACCGAGCCGGCTGCGGCGCCGAGGTTGAAGGCGCCCACGTTGACGGAGACCGCCAAGTTCGGGGCGGCGCCCGCGTGGTGCAGGATCAGTCCCTGCAGCGGGGCGATGGTCGCGGTGGCGAGCAGGCCGAGTAGCAGGAGTGCTGCCACGGCAGTGGGCTGCCACACCACGGCGAACGGGACGAGCAAGAGCGTTCCCGCCAGCCCGCCGAATACCCCGCGTACGGTGGCGCTCATCGACTTGTCGGTCAGCTTTCCGGCGGTGAGGTTGCCGAGGAAACTACCCGCGCCGTAGACGAGCAGCAGACCGGAGACCGAGGCGGCGGAGAAGCCGGAGACACGGGTCAGCAGCGGGGCGATGTAGGTGAACACTGTGGCGACCCCGGAGAAGCCCACCGCGGTGGTGGCGATGGCGAGCATGACCGGCCGACGTGCCACTACGCGTATCTCGTCACGCAGTCGCGTGGACGGTGCCTCCTGCCGGGGCAACACGGCCGCCAGGAGCACGGCGCCCACCAGGGACAGAACGGTCAACACGGCGAACGGAAACCGCCATCCAGCGCCCTGCCCGAGCAGGGCCCCCAGGGGCACTCCGAGGAGCGTGGCCACGGTGAAGCCGGACGCCACGGTAGCGATGGCCGAGCCCGTCTTCTCAGCCGGGACCACTCGGGTCGCCGTCACCAGCGCCAGGGACAGGAAGGCGGCGTGACTGAGCGAGGACACCACGCGGCCCACCAGGAGCAGACCGAACGACGGCGCCAGCGCGCTGATCGCGCTGCCCGCCGCGAACAGCAGCATCAGGCCAATGGCGAGCCCCTTGCGCGGCAGACGCGAGGTCAGCAGGGCCATGAGCGGCCCCCCGACCACCACTCCGAGCGCGTATGCGGTCACCGCTTGTCCCGCAGTTTCCACGGAGACGTCAAGATCAGCTCCGACCTGGGGCAGCAGCCCGGCGATCAGGTACTCCGAGGTACCCACGACGAAGACGCTCGCGCACAATGCCGCGAGCGTCGCGAAACCCTTATTCACCTTCATGCCGCAGACGCTAAAGTCTCATATCGATATGAGAGTCAAGATGGGCGGGCCATGGCCGCCTTGCCATCAGGAGGTCGTTGTGCGCATCGGTGAGCTGTCCCGGCGGACCGGCGTGGCCGTGCACCTGCTGCGCTACTACGAAGAACAGGGTTTGCTTCACCCGCAGCGGCTCCCCAGTGGCTACCGGGAATACGTTGAAGAGGACGTCGCCATCGTCCGCCGCATCCGTACCCTGCTGGCCGCCGGCCTGAACACCTCGACAATCGCCACGGTCCTGCCGTGCCTGCGGGACACCGGCGACCGCCTCGTTCCTACCTGCTCGGACCTGCTCGCCGACCTCCATCAGGAGCGCGACCGCATCGCTCAGGCCATCAGCGACCTTCACGCATCCATGGACGCGCTCAATGACGTCATCGCTGCGGCCCCGGACGACGTCACTCGCCGGGCGCTGGCCTCGCTCGGCGTGTAGACGAACCGGCTCTCACGAACAACCCTTTGCCCGAGCAAGATCAAGAACGAGTCGCCGGACCTTCGGTGATCGCGTATCAGTTCTCGGAACCTGTTCTCACTCAAAAGCGGCACGGGCCTCCTTCTGAGGCTTGCATGGTGCGCAAATCCGGGGTCATGACGGGCCCTCACGGCCTCTGCGCGTCTGACCTGTCGGACGCGGACGACGTCGAACGCCGCCCCTGCCCGAAGTGCGACGCACAGCCGGGCTCGCCGTGCCGCTGGCGCTCCGGTGCAGTCGCCTCCGCCTACCACACCGGCCGCTTCACCAAGGTGCCCCGGCTCGCCAAACTCCTACTGGCGCCCACCCCCGCCGGCCGTGCCCCCGGGCAGCCGTGGCGGCCCGCCACCCCGCCGCCGGCCCCCATCGACCCGGACCTGCCGGGCGCAGACATCCGCATCGGGTACGCAAGATGCTCCCACCGCAGCCAGGAACTCGGCTCACAGCTCGACGCGCTCACCCAGCACGGCATCCCGCGGGACGAAATCTTCAGTGAGAAGATCAGCACCCGTATCCGCGTACGCCCGCAGTTCGAGAAGGCGCTCAAGACCGCGCGGGAGAGCCACCTGGCCGTAGCTGCACGAGAACAGGGCCGACTACTGAGGGAACATCAGGCACCGAACGGATCCCCCAGGGGCCAGCGGGTACCGGAACGTCCTGAAGGGGCCACGGCCACCCCCGCACACCTCAGCCCCCTTTTGCTGCCTTCAACAGCGGCCGGGAACAACCGACGGATGGGGGCCGGAGCGGGGCGAGTTCGCCGAGGACCGGAGCGCTTGCGCGAGGACCGCAGGCCCTCCCGAACGGCGCGCCGGTTGAAAAGCTATGTTTCCGTATAGAGAGGACGTAGCCCCCGCAACCCTCTGAACTGCAAAAACAGTCAGGGGATCGGCATCCTAGGATGCCGATCCATGACCACAGGCGTCATGTCGTCAATGGTCATCGAAGGAATCGGGAGGTTCCTTCGATGACCTTCTGTGTCATGTCGTCTGCAGTAATGTTTGGTTCTCAGGGGAGGCCCAGGTCAGGGGACGTACGTGCCAAAGGGACGACGCAACGGGCACAGCCGAGAGCTCTTGAACGTCGCAACTGGTGAGGTTCACGAGTTACGGGAGCCCGATGAGGAGGAGGCCCCACGTCGGGCCTACAGCCTCGGCGGCCGACACGGACAGTTTTCGTTCGAGCGCGTGCTGGCGATGCTGTCCGGCGACTCGGGTATCACAGGGGATGCGTTCCGCGTGTTCTTCTACTGCGACCATCTGCCTACTCTGCCGGGGCGTCGTACCGGCGCTGGATCGAAGGAGGCGACCCATGCCCGCCAACGGCCCGTACCCGGAGCTCGTAGCGCTCCAGGCGCGCATAAGCGAGCTGTCGCACCTGAAGCAGAACCTGGTGATGACGTACGCGATCTTGGGCGGATTGGAATACGGCGTCGAGCGAACGGCGGCTGACCTCGCCGAGCTCACGGGCGTTCCGGCCCCGCACTTCTCACGCGCCCGCAAGGAACTTGCGACAGACGGGTGGCTGGACTACACGCACAAAGAGGGTCAGGTGAAGTTCTACCGGCTCGGAGGGCGGGCAACCGGCCGCCAGGTTGTCGTCCCGCTGCACAGCCGACCGACAGCCTGACCTCCTCCAGGCAGGGCCAGGTCGTGCCCGTGGCTCGTCCCCACGAACCGCACGCAGGTATCGGCGGCAGCCGGTACTCACGAACGCCTCGACGTGCAAGAAGGCGCAGGCCCCGCCTTTCCGTACTCCTTGCGGTCCAGCCGGTAGAGCGCCCATGACAGTTGTTCGGCATAGCCGACGTGCAGATTGCGGAAGGGGCTGACCGCGACGGGGGCGGGTCGGCGGCCCCGGCTATCCGGCACGGTCACCGGGGCCGCTCGCAGCCGTTCGGTTCGTGGCCGGACGGCAAAGGGTGCTGGGGGAGAAGAGGGACCCCAACACGCGGTGAACCGTAGAACGTTGGCACTCGGATGCGGAAGCGCGACTCACTCGTGCGAGCGAACAACGCCCGAATGGGCGGAGGAGCACCTCATGCCCATGCGCAGACGACGGTGGAGACCGGCGTCCGATGCCGCGTTCTGCCTGCCGGCATCAGCCTGGGACCCGGCCGGCTCAGCCGGAACGTACCGCCATCAGCAGTCCGCTGGCCCAGCCCAGGCGGACGGACCGGAAGTCTTCCCTTTCCTCCAGTTCGGCCAGCAGACGTTCGACGGAGACGGCGTGGTCCTCGGGCCAGCCGGGCTGGGGAAAGAGGTCGTCGATCAGGTAGGTCCCGCCCGGGGCCACCAGCTCCAGGGCTCGACCGAGGTGCGTGAACTTCCCCGGCCACGTGTCCGCGAAGACCAGATCGAACGGCTCGCCGTCGTACGCCTCCAGCCAGTCCCCGCCGTCCGTTGCCGCGAACGTCACGCGTGGATCAGCACCCAACTGCCGGCGGGCGACCGCCTGGACCGCGGGGTCGAGTTCCACGGTGACGAGGCTGGAGGCGCCGTCCATCCCGCTCAGCAGCCAGGCAGTGCCCTCGCCCACGCCGGTGCCGAGTTCGAGAATCCGGCCGCCGGGCCGGGCAGCCGCGAGCACGGCCAACAGGTTTCCGGTGCGTTCCTCGCAGGACAGGGTGAAGCCCGTCTCACGCGCTGCGGCGCGCAGGGGGTGCAAGGTGGCCGGTGTCCGGCCCGGTGTGTCATCCATCGTCAGATCATGTGAGTGCCGTGTCCGCGGACACAACCTCGTTTCCCGCGCCACGACGGTCGCATGGCGCGGGTTACGTGAACCGTGACCGACTCGAACTCCACGGAGACAGCCCTCAGAGCGCGGCCGACCCCGGCATCGGGACCAGGCGGTCCACGACGTAGCTGCGTATGCGGGCCGCGCCGTCCTCCCGCACGACGGTCCACGTCTGGTGGGCGTCGAAGCCCAGCCACTGGCTGTGCGAGGCCGGCGGGGTCCACACCCGGGTCTGCCAGTTGACGATGACGTGGACGCTCCGGACCTCGGCGCCCGCCTCGTCCGCCGTGCGCGGGCCGACCGTCACCGAGCGCACCACGTGCACCTCGTCGAAGAAGCGGTGGGTGACCGTCCCGTACCAGTCGCGGAAGGCTTCGACGCCCTCCAGGGTGCCCTCGGGGAAGGACATGACCAGGCCGTCGGACACGACGCGGCGCACGAGTTCCTCGACCGGGGCGTGCTGGTCGAGCGCCTCGTACCACTCCACGACGAGCTGCTCCGTCATGGCCGTGGTGAGTTCCTGGGCCGCGATCGTGGGCATGGAGGACCACTTTCCTGGGACGGCGAGTGAGGGCCGCGACGGCCCGGGGGACGAAACCGTCGCGGCCCCCGCAGTCAAACCGCCGGCCGGGGCGGGCGGCAAGCGTGCTGCGGCCGGGTCCGCCTACTTGTTCGACTTGGAGGAGTCGCGCCGGTCCGGCCCGTGCACGTACCGCTCGCGCGGTGGCTCTGGTCTTCTGGGGGCCGCGCCGCACCACCGCGGCCCACGTGGCACGGCCGTTCCCTGCGCACCCCGCGTGCCGCAGGCAACGGCGCACACGGGAGAGCCGGCCCGCGTGCCACCACCGGTCCGAGGAGCGCCCCGCATGGCAGCAGCAGCAGCAGCAGCCGACCGTCCGGTGCGCCTGGTGTCGCTGACCGGTCTGAGGTTCTGGGCCGCCGCCGCGGTCTTCGCCTTCCACGCCTCCTTCGAGGGCGTGTTCGCCGACGCGGGTGTGGGGGACGCCGTCGCGGGGCTGTTCGGCAAGGCGGGCTGGGCCGGTGTCTCCTTCTTCTTCGTCCTGAGCGGATTCGTACTCGCCTGGTCGGCCCGGCCGGACGACCCTCCGCGCCGCTTCATCCGGCGGCGCCTCGCCAGGATCTATCCGGCCCACCTGGTCACCGCACTTCTCGCCTTCGCCCTGCTCGCGGCGGCTGGCGGCGTCGCGGCGGGCGAGGCGATCGCCAATCTGCTGCTTCTGCACGCCTGGTCACCCAGGCTCTCCGTCTTCATCAGCGGCAACCCGGTCAGCTGGTCCCTCTCGTGCGAGCTGCTGTTCTACCTGTGCTTCCCGCTGCTGTGGCGATGGCTGTCGCGAGTGAGCCCCTCGCGCCTTTGGTGGTACGCCGGTGCCGTGACGGCCGCCGTCGTGGCCGTGCCGCTGGTCGCGGGTCTGCTGCCGGCCCGGCCGCTGGTGAGCATGCCGGACGGGACCACGGGGCTGTGGAAGTACTGGTTCGTCTACGTCCTGCCGCCGGTGCGGGCCCTGGAGTTCGTCCTGGGCATCCTGCTGGCCCGCCTCGTGCGGGAGGGCCTGTGGCGCGGCCCAGGACCGGTTCAGGCAGTGGCCCTGACCGTCGCGGGGTGCGGCCTGGCCACTCGGCTCCCCTACCTCTACGGGCTGGTCGCCGCGCTGGTCGTTCCGCTCGCTCTGCTGATCTGCGCGGTCGCCGCCCGTGACGCCGCCGGGCGCGGCACCGCGCTCACCGGGCGGACCATGCAGTGGCTCGGCGAGACCTCGTTCGCCTTCTATCTGGTGCACCGGCTGGTCCTGACGTACGGACACCAGGTGCTGGGCACCGGCCGGAGCTGGTCCACACCGGTGGCCACGGCGCTGCTGCTCGCCGCGCTCGCCGTGTCCCTGCTGCTGGCCAGGCTCCTGTACGTCGCCGTGGAACGGCCGTTCACCCGGCGCCTCGGCCCGCGTCCGATACCGACCCGCCTCGCGAACGGAGACCGCACATGCCCCTCACGATCGACGTCTGGTTCGACTACATCTGCCCCTTCTCCGTGATGGCCCGCAAGATCATCACCGAGACCGTCGGGAACGGGGACGTCCACGTCCGCTGGCGCCCCTTCGAGCTCCACCCGGAGGGCATACCGGCCACCGGCAAGAAGGACTACCCCGACGGCGTGTGGGAGAACTCCGTGCTGCCCATGGGGGAGCGGTTCGGCATCGCGTTCCGTACGGATCCTCCGTCCCCCCTCCCGCACACCGGACGGGCCCTGAGGGGCTTCGACTTCGCGCAGCGCCACGGCGCCGGTCTCGCCTACAACGACCGCCTCTTCGAGGCGCACCTCGGCGAGCACCGGGACATCGGGGACCCGGCCGTCCTGGCCGCGCTCGTCGATGAGATCGGCCTCGACGCCGACGCGTTCGACGCGCAGCTCGCCTCGGCCGCCGACCTGGACCGCTACCGCCGGGAACAGCGCGAGGCCGCCGGCACCCTGCGCATCCACACCGTTCCGACGGTGTCCGTGGGCCCGTGGCGTACCGAGGGCGTACCCGACGCGGGCCGCCTCGCGAAGGCCATCGACGTCCTGGGCAGACGCCCGGCCGCGCAGGCCCGCCGCACCGCACCTCACGCCCGTGCCGCCTGAACGGCCCTTCCCGCGAACGGACGTACGGAGGAGTCCCCACATGGCAGCCGACACCGACACCCACACCGACACGGCCACGTCCCTGGGCCGTGCCGTGGACGACCTCGACCTCGTCCGTCTGGAACACCTCCTGACGGCCGGCGCCGACCCCCACGCCAAGGACCGGACGGGTCACCCTCCCCTGAACCGGGCGGCGGCACGCGGCTGGGCGGCAGGAGCGGAGCTGCTCCTGCGCGCCGGCGCCGATCCGCACCTCCTGGACACCCGCACGGGCGCCTCGGCCCTTCACGGCGCCGCCCAGTGCGGTGCGACCGACGTCATCGCGCTGCTGCTCGACCACGGCGCGTTCGTGGACCAGCAGGCCCCCACCCACGGCCACACCCCGCTCATCGACGCGGTCTGGCACAAGCGGGCGCCCGCCGTGGCCCTTCTGCTGCGCCGGGGTGCCAACCCGGACATCGCGGCCCACGGCGGCTACCGGGCCGACGAACTCGGCCCCCTGACGTGCGACGAGGACCAGCGGACCTACGTACGCCTGATCACCCGGACACGGGCGGCCCGGGCCCGGGCACAGTCCGCCCCGCTGCACGAGGGGGCCCGCACCGGCGGCCGGGACGTGGTCGCGCAGGCGCTGGACGCGGGGCACGGCGTGGACACCAGGGCGCCGGACGGCCACACGCCGCTGCTGGACGCGGCACGCGAGGGGCACGACGCGGTGGTGCGGACCCTTCTGGACCGGGGCGCGGACGCGAGCCTCACCGATCACCTCATGAGAGCCACCGCCGCGCACAAGGCCGCGTACAACGGGCGTGCCGACGTCCTCGCGACCCTGGTGCGCGACCCCCGCCTCGCCCTGGACGCCCAGGGCCCGTACAACGGCTACACCGCCCTGCACGACGCGGTCTGGCACGGGCATCTCGCCTCGGTCCGGGTCCTGCTCGCCGCGGGCGCGCGCACCGATCTGCGGGGCCGCGACGGCCGTACGCCCCGGGAGATGGCACGCGACTACGGGTACGCGGAGATCGCCGCGCTGCTCCGCACGGCCGGGCAGCCCCCGCGCGAGCCGGCCGCGGCCCCGCCGGGACGCGTGCTCAGGGGCGGGCCTCCAGGCCCAGGAGGTGGCGCTTCGCCTCCACACCGCCCGCATAGCCGGTGAGCGCTCCCGTCGACCCCACGATGCGGTGACAGGGCAGCACCACGCACAGGGGGTTCGATCCGAGGGCGGTGCCCACCGCTCTGGCGGCGCGCGGCCGGTTCAGCGCCTCGGCGAGCGCGCCGTAGGTCGCCGTCCGCCCGTACGGGACGAACGCGTCCAGTGCCGATACCGTCTCGCGGCTGAACGGGGTGGCCAGCCGCAGGTCCAGAGGCAGGTCGAACGAGCGCAGCCGTCCGGCGAGATAGGCGTCGAGCTGGGCGGCCGCGGTGTCGAGGAGGGCGGCCGCGCCGTCGGGGGCGCCCGGACGGCGGGGGCCGGTACCGGGTGATCCGGCGGCCTCGCGCAGTCCCGCGCGCTCCAGCCGGGCCCGCAACTCGTCCGCCGGCTGGAACCCGCAGTAGACGAGGGCGTCCGCGGTAGCGGCGATGCGCAGGTCACCGAGAGGGGTCGGCAGGACGGTGACCGACACGTCCGTGCCGGTCCGTGCGGCGGTGGGGGCGGCGCTGTCGGGCATGGTGCGACTCTCCGTATGCGGTAGGGGCCCGGCCGGTCCCGTCCGGGCCCGTCCGGTTCGGTTCCGTCCGGCTCAGACGGTCAGCGGGCGGCAGCTCTTGCACGCCCGGTAGCCCGCCCTGCGGGCGTCCCTGGCGGTGTGGAAGGGGACGCGGTGCGCCGGAGTGATCCGTCGCGCGTGCGCGCAGGTGGGGTGGCAGTAGATGTGGGTGGTGTCGCTGCCCAGGAGCATCGAGCCGCCCCGCGCCCACTGCCGCACCGCGACCATGTCGATGCCCTCGGCGCCGCGCAGCGCGTCACCCACCTCCTGTACGTAGGCGGCGTCGCACGGCGTGCCGTTGTCGTCGGTCGCCCGGTGGCACGGGATCAGCACCGTCACCGGGTTCCTGGCGAGGAAGCCGACGACCGTCTCGGCGCCCAGTTCCAGAGGCAGGGCGGCTTCCCGGGCGATCCAGGTGACGGGCCGCAACTGGCCCGGAGGGATGGCGCGTACCGCCTCCAGCACGGCACGTTCGCCCACGGGAAGGCCCGACAGGTCGATCGGCACCTGCCGGGTGCGGCCGGTGCGCAGCGCCGGCCGAAGGCCGGTCAGCGGCTTGCCGCCGGGGATCGCCGAGCGGCCCGCACGGCGGCGGTGCAGTTCCTCGAACCGCTCCTTCGTCAGCCGCCCCGCCCCCCGGAAAGCGCCCGACTCGAGCGCCGAACCCGTGACGGCCTCGGGGCCGAACGCCACGAACAGGCCGCCCGCGGCCGTCTCCAGACGTACGTAGGTGTCGTACCGGTCCTGCGAGATTCCCGCCCTCCGCAGGACCCGCAGCGCGAAGTCCTCCGGAGTGACCGCTTCGCCCAGGCCCAGTCCGGCCAGCCCGGACTCCAGGCTGCCGGCCGAGGAGAGGACCCCCTCGTCGTCCTGGTTCACATCGCCACCTCCTTCCGCACCGCTTCCCGTGGTTCGAGCAGCCGCCGCAGGTTGCCCAGGCCCCGGGAGACCTGCGCCTTGGCCGTCCCTACCGGGCACCCCTGCACCTGCGCCACCTCCGCGTAGCTCATGCCCATCACATGCCGCAGGACCACGGGTACCCGGTGGATCTCCGGCAGTTCGGACAGGGCCGCGACCAGCAGGTCACGGTCCTCCGCAGTCGAGGCCCGCTCCTCGGGCCCGGGCCTCCCGTCGCTCCACATATCTTCCGCGTCCTCCACTCGCATGGCCGACACCGGTCGCCGCATGCTGGTGCGCACATGGTTGCGCCACACGTTCGCCGCGATCGTCAGCAGCCAGGCGCGCGGCCGCAGCTCCCGCCGGCGCGGGCCGGAGTAGCCCTGCAGCGCCGTGTAGGCGCGCAGGAACGTGTCCTGTCCCAGGTCGTCCGCCTCGGCGGCGGAACCGGTCACCCGCAACAGGAAGAGGTGAACCGCCCTCGCGTGGACCCGGACCAGCTCGGTGAAGCCGCCGTCCAGATCCCGCGCGAGCAGTTCTGTCAGCTGCTCGGCCTCGTCTTCCATCACTGAGGAAACACCGTCCCGATGAATAGGGTTGCCGGAGAGACGAAGTTCCCGCCCGTGAGCGGACGTGCGGCGCTCACTTCGTCCGGGCGGGAACCGTCGGAGCGTCCAGCACGGGGTCGCCGGCGCTGATGGCCTCGTACAGGCGCTGCATACGCGGGGTCGGCTCGATGCCCAGGGCGTCCCTCAGCATGCGGCTCAGCCCGTGGTGGACGGCGAGCGCCCGGGTCCGCTCGCCGGACCGGTGCAGGGCGAGCATGTACTGGGCGTGGATGTTCTCGTGGGTGGGATGCAGTACGGCCAGGGCCCCCAGCTCGTCCCGGAGTTCACGGTGCCTGCCGAGCTGCAGGTCCGCCTCGATGCGGCGTTCCAGCACGCATTTGCGGGTCTCTTCCAGCTCGACGAGATGGGTGGTGCTGAGTGGGCCTGTCTGTACGTCCACGAGCGCGGGTCCGCGCCACAGGGCGAGAGCCCCGGAGAACTGCTCCGAGGCCTCTTCGAAGTCGCCCCTCGTCGCGGCCTCCTGGCCGCGCCGGGTCAGGGACTCGAAGCGGAAGCGGTCGAACGCGTGGAGCGGGATCTTCAGCTGGTAGCCATGGTTCCGGGTGACCAGGGAATGGCTCCGGTCATTCACCGGAGAATTACCGCGAAGGGCCTGTCTTATTTGCAGCACATAGGTCTGCAGTGTGGACATCGAACTCTTCGGGGGGCTGGCATCCCAGAGCTCTTTTATGCATTCACTGGCTCGGACCATCTGATTGGCGTTGAGCATCAGGAAGGCGAGCAGCTGGCGTGGCTTCGGTGCGCCCGGCGCCAGGTCAACCCCGTTGTTGAACAGCGACAATGGCCCCAGTACGCCCATTTCCATTGCCTTCTCCATGTTTTCGAAGACGTCTGTTCCATTGAGGTACTACGGTAGGCACAAGGTTTCGGGCCGGTCAATTTTATTGCAATTGATTATCGAGGCGATAAGTGCTGCTTTTCATGCTGCGGGCCCCCGTCGTGAGGCGGGGGCCCGCAGCATGTGGGGTAGAGGGCAGGTCAGGGGCGGTCGGGGCCGGCCGGCACGCGCCCGGCCTCCCTTCTCCTGCGCCGGAGAACCTCCGGAGTACGAGGAGTCAGCCGACACGCAGGCTCTGTGAGCCCAGTACGGCGCGATGGATGTCGAGCGCCGCCGTGGACCGGTTGAGCGTGATGTAGTGCAGCCCGGGAGCGCCCTCGTCGAGGAGCCGTCCGGCCATGGCGGTGGCGTGCTCGACCCCGATCCGGTAGGCGGCCGCCGGCCGGTCCCGCGCGGCCTCCAGGCGGTGGGCCAGGTCTTCGGGGAAGGTGGCGTTGCTCAGCTCCGCGAACCGGCGGATCTGCCGCACATCGGTGGCGGGCATGATCTCCGGGATGACCGGGGTGTCGCAGCCGGCGCCCGCGACCCGGTCACGCAGCCGCAGATAGTGCTCGACGTCGAAGAACATCTGGGTGATGGCGTAGTCCGCCCCCGCCCGGCACTTGTCCACGAAGTGCCGCACATCGCTCTCCCAGTCGGGGGAGCGGGGGTGCCGCTCGGGGAACGCGGCGACCCCGACACTGAAGTCGCCCGTCTCCTTGACCAGCGAGACCAGTTCATGGGCGTGCCGGAAGCCCTGCGGATGGGGGACCCAGGCACTGGCCGGGTCGCCGGGCGGGTCGCCGCGCAGGACGAGGACGTCCCGGACGCCGGCGTCCGCGTACTGCCCGATCATGTTGCGCAGTTCGGCGACCGAGTGGCCGACGGCGGTGAGGTGGGCGACGGGTCGCAGGGTCGTCTCCGCCGCGATGCGCTCGACGGCGGCGATCGTACGGTCGCGGGAGGACCCGCCGGCTCCGTACGTCACCGACACGAAGGTCGGGCCGACGGCCTCGACCCGGCGCACGGCGTCCCACAGCGTGCGTTCTCCCGCCTCGGTCTTCGGGGGGAAGAACTCGAAGGAGTACGAGCGCTCACCGCGCGCGAGGACGTCGTTCAGACCCTCGTCCGGCCGCGCCGGCGACACGGTGGGATCCCCCTCGGGGGCCCGCGGACTCATGCGGACACACCCGTCAGGCGCGGTGCGATCTCACGGGCGGCCACCGGCCCGTACGCGGTCCCGATCCGGTGCAGGAGATCGGGTACGGAGAGCTTGTACTCCTGGGTGCCCACCGATTCGAGCACCGTGGTGGCCAGGGCGCAGCCGAGCTGGGCGGCACGTTCGTCGGACCAGTCCCAGGCCGTGCCCGCCAGGAAACCGGCACGGAAGGCGTCGCCGACGCCCGTGGGATCGACCGGATCCGTGGTGGGGACCGCGGGGATCCGCAGCGCCGGGCGCCCCGCGCGCGCGATGACGACGCCGTCCGGTCCCAGAGTGGTGATCCAGGTGCCGACCCGCTCCAGGACACCCTCCTCGGACCAGCCGCTCTGCTTGCGGAGCAGGGCGGCCTCGTAGGCGTTGGTGAACAGGAAGCGGGCCCCGTCGACGATCCGGCGGGTCTCCTTCCCGTCCAGGCGGGCGAGCTGCTGGGAGGGGTCGGCCGCGAAGTCGATCCCCAGCCGGCGGCACTCGTCGGTGTGATGGCGCATGGCCTCCGGGTCGTTGGGCGCGACGACCACCAGATCGAGACCACCCACACGACGGGCCCTCGCCGCCAGGGTGATCTCCTTGGCCTCGGCCATCGCGCCCGCGTAGAAGGTGGCGATCTGGTTGTGGTCGGCGTCCGTGGTGCACACGAAGCGCGCGGTGTGCAGGGACTCGCTCACATGGACCAGTTCGGTGTCCACGCCGTTGTCGTGCAGCCAGGCGCGGTAGTCGGCGAAATCACCGCCCACCGCGCCCGCCAGCACCGGACCGAGGCCGAGCCGGCCCAGCCCCACCGCGATGTTCGCGGCGACCCCGCCCCGGCGGATCTCCAGCGAGTCGGCCAGAAAGGACAGCGAGACCTTGTCGAGCTGTTCGGCGATCAGCTGGTCGGTGAACCGTCCGGGGAAGACCATCAGATGGTCGGTGGCGATGGAACCGGTCACGGCGATGCGCACGGCGTAATCTCCTTGGGCCTTGCGGTTCAGTGGGAAGCGGGACGAGCGGGCGTCAGCCGGGGAGCAGGCCCGCCGCCTCGCGCAGTGCCTGGGCGCGGTCCGTGCGCTCCCAGGTGAAGCCGGGGAGTTCGCGGCCGAAGTGGCCGTAGGCGGCGGTGCGGGCGTAGACCGGGCGGAGCAGGTCGAGGTCGCGGATGATCGCGGCCGGGCGGAGGTCGAAGACCTCGCCGATCGCGTGCTCGATCCTCTCCGTGCCGATCGTGGCCGTGCCGAAGGTCTCGACGAACAGGCCGACGGGCTCCGCCTTGCCGATCGCGTACGCCACCTGGACCTCGCAGCGGGCGGCGAGCCCGGCCGCGACGACGTTCTTGGCGACCCAGCGCATCGCGTACGCGGCGGAGCGGTCGACCTTGGAGGGGTCCTTGCCGGAGAAGGCGCCGCCGCCGTGCCGGGCCATGCCACCGTACGTATCGATGATGATCTTGCGGCCGGTGAGGCCGGCGTCACCCATCGGGCCGCCGATCTCGAAGCGGCCGGTGGGGTTCACCAGGAGCCGGTAGCCCTCGGTGTCCAGCTTGATGCCGTCCTCGGCCAGCCGGGCCAGGACGTGCTCCACGACGAACTCCCGGATGTCGGGGGTCAGGAGCGTCTGCAGGTCGATGTTGGCCGCGTGCTGGGTGGAGACGACGACGGTGTCCAGACGGACCGGCCGCTCGCCGTCGTACTCGATGGTGACCTGGGTCTTGCCGTCGGGACGCAGATAGGGCACGACGCCGTCCTTGCGGACCTCCGTCAGCCGGCGCGCCAGCCGGTGGGCGAGGTGGATCGGCAGCGGCATCAGTTCGGGCGTCTCGTCGCAGGCGTAACCGAACATCAGGCCCTGGTCGCCCGCGCCCTGCCGGTCGAGCTCATCGGCTTCGCCCCCGACCCGCTGCTCGTAGGCGGTGTCGACGCCCTGGGCGATGTCCGCGGACTGGGCGCCGATGGACACCGAGACGCCGCAGGAAGCGCCGTCGAAGCCCTTGCTGGAGGAGTCGTAGCCGATCTCCAGGACCTTCTGCCGGACCAGGGCGGCGATGTCGGCGTAGGCGGTCGTGGTGACCTCGCCCGCGACATGCACCTGGCCGGTGGTGACCAGGCATTCGACCGCCACCCGGGAGGCCGGGTCCTGGGCGAGCAGCGCGTCGAGGATCGTGTCGCTGATCTGGTCGGCGATCTTGTCGGGATGACCTTCGGTCACGGATTCCGAGGTGAACAGACGGGAGGACAAGGCGACTCCTTGGTCGGGGACGGACGGGTGGGCGGGACAACGACGGGCGGCGGGGACGCGGCGCACGGTCATGGCAGCCGTCCGCCCGGCCGCCGCAGCGCCCGGTCGACCAGCGGACCGGCCGCCCCGGTGTAACCGGCCGGGTCCAGCAGGACCGTCAGCTCCGCGGCGTCGAGATGACGGGCCACCTCGGGGAGCGCGGCAAGCACCTCGGCCAGCGGCCGGCCGGTGCGCCGGGCGGCCGTGGACGCCTGGGACAACAGGTCCCTGGCCGGGCCCCGGCCCAGCCGCGGGGCCAGCACCGCGGCGACGCGTTCGGACACCACCTGGCTCTGCGTCATGCCGAGGTTGGCGCGCATGCGTTCCGGCCGGACGACGAGTCCCCCGGCGAGCTCGGCGGCCGTGTGGGCCGCCCCTCCGGCCAGCCGCAGACACTCGCGCAGCAGCTGCCACTCCGCGTGCCAGGCGCCCGCCGACCGCTCGTCCTCCGCGAGCATGCACCCGGCCAGCCCGGCGGAGAGCGCGGGGACCTGGAGGGCGGCGCTGCGGATCATCGTGGCGAGTACCGGGTTGCGCTTGTGCGGCATGGCCGAGGAACTGCCGCGGCCCGCGACGTCCGGCTCACCC
Source organism: Streptomyces sp. NPDC048211 (assembly GCF_043202315.1). Lineage (NCBI taxonomy): Bacteria > Bacillati > Actinomycetota > Actinomycetes > Kitasatosporales > Streptomycetaceae > Streptomyces > Streptomyces sp. NPDC048211. Next base: position 37,753 of record NZ_JBIDAD010000015.1, on the reverse strand, counting down.
ACCTCGCCGACCTCCGTACGGCACAGCGACTGCACGTCGACGGCGATCTTGCCGAGCGCCCCCGTGGTGAACGCGAGCACCGCGGCCAGGTCGGCGACCGGCGTACGCAGGGAGTGCCACGGCGTCCTCTGCCGGGCCAGCCCCGTCTCCGCCGCGAAGGCGCTGTTGAGGGCGTCGAGGTACGTGCCGTCGGCCGTCGCCCGCGTGCCGTTCACCGCGTCGGGGTGTGAGCCGTTGCCGTCGGTGGCCGGTGTGCGGTCCTGCGGGTCGGGGTCCCTTCCGCCGCCGGCCGTGGCCCGCATGTCGTCCGCCGCGTCGATCGCCGCGTACTCCAGATAGCCGGCCAGGGTGCCCGCCGCACCGCCGAGGGAGACGGGCAGTCCCGTCTCCAGGACGCGGGCCACCCGGTCGGCCGCGTCCAGCACCAGATCCCGCCAGCCGGCGGCCTTGAGCCCGAAGGTGGTCGGTACGGCGTGCAGCGTCAGGGTCCGGCCGGCCATGGCGGTGTCGCGGTGCTCGGCGGCCAGTGCGCGCAGTGCCTCGGCCGTGCGCCGCAGATCGGCCAGGACCAGGCGCAGCACCCGGGCGGACACGAGCATCGCGCCGGTGTCGAGGACGTCCTGACTGGTGGAGCCGCGATGTACGTACTCGGCGGCGGCCGGGTCCTCCCGTGCCACCAGCAGGGTCAGTTCACGCACCAGCCCCACGACGGGATTCGCCGTCTCGCGCGCGGCCAGCGCCAGCGCCCGCACATCGAACAGACCGGCGCGGGCGGTATCGGTGATGACGCGCGCCGCAGCCGGCGGCACGGTGCCGAGCGCCGCCTGCGCACGGGCCAGCGCCGACTCGGCGTCCAGCATGGCCTGCAGCCAGGCCCGGTCGTCCACGGCCTCCTCGGCGGGGGTCCCGGCGCGCACCGGCGAGAGCAGACCGGCGTCGGGGCCGGGGCCCGGGGCCGCCGTCATGCCATCACTTCGGTGAAGTCGCTGTCCGGCGCGTCGGGCGCGGGCGCGGAGGACGGGGCGGAGTCCAGGCTCAGCACCGTCCGTGCCAGGGCGTCCGAGTCGCCCAGCGTCACCGAGTTGACGCCCGGGCGGATCCCGGCCGCGGTCACCCAGTGGACGGCCTCGGTGGGGACGCCGTACGCGAACCGGCGCGGATGGGCGCGGCCTTCCGCGTCCACCAGACGGTAAGGACGCTCGGTGACCGCCAGGCCGCCGGTCTCGTAACTCGTGCCACACGTACCGTCGATGCGGTAGGCGCGGGCCTGCCGGGTGGCCAGCAGATGCGTCAGCAGCGGGTCGGCGGTGCGCCGCACGTCCGGTTCCGGCAGCCGGGCCTCGACCAGTACGCCTGCCCGCACCGGCTCCCCGCCCACCCGGTCGGAAGTGGCCTCGAAGAACGCCGCCCCGTCCTCTTCGACGATGCGCACGCTCATCCCCGGCCCGAGCACCTCCAGCACCCCCGCCCGCAGCAGCGCGATCATCTCCTCGATGCGCGAGGCGGGCGGGCCGATCGACAGGAAGGCGTTGAGCGGCGTGTACCAGCCCTGCAGATCGTCCCGGTAGGAGTTGCCCTCCAGCCGGCCGTGATCGACCGCGAGCCGTATCTCGTTGCGCAGGTCACGCAGGACGTCCAGGGCGGCCTTCACGGGTCCGTCGACGTTGCCCGCCCGCGCGTCCTGCACGTCCTTCGCCAGATACCCGAGCAGCCAGTCCCGGAAGTCGGCCGGGCCGGCGAAGACCCGGGCGCCGTAGGGGCGGGAGATCTTCTCCCAGTCCCAGCGCTCGCCGGGGCCGATGGCGTACTCGTCGAGCAACCGCTGCTCGTCCGCGCCCGCGGGCGCGGCCAGGTAGCGGGCGGTGAACTCCGCGCTCCCCGCCTGCTCGCCGCGGGCCGCCAGCACCGTGCCGTAGTAGACGCTCTCCACCTCTTTGGCGATCAGCGGCCACAGGTCGCTGCCGAAGTGCAGACGCTCACCGTCCAGGGCGCGCCGGTGCAGCACGGCGACCGCCTCGGGGGTGAGGAGCGCGGGCAGATGGCGGCCGGTCGCACCCTTCTGGTTCTCGCCCCGCGCGTGGTACGGAATACCGCGCCGTGACCCCGCGTACAGCCGCGGCTCACGGCCCGACGGCCGGTAGACCAGATCACCGCCGGACCGTTCGAAGCGGCCGCCTCGCCCGAGGGTGAACAGGGCCATGTGGTCGAAGAAGTTCAGCCCGAGCCCGCGCAGCAGCACGCCCTGCCCCGGTCGGACGGCGGACAGGTCCACATCCGCGGGGTTGGCCGGCAGGACGTGGAGCAGTCCGTGGGCCCGCGACTCCCCGGCGAGGCGCTCCTCGTCGGGCGACGTGGCGGCGGGCACATGCCCCTGGGCGAGCACCACGGCGTCCAGCCCCGTGATCCGGGTGCCGTCCGCGAGCGTGAGGACCTGGGGCCCGCTGCCCGGGGCTGCCGCCGCCGGGCCGGGCGGGACGCCGCCGGCGGCCGGGGCGTCGTCAAGGGCGACGGCCCGGGCCCGGTGCTCCACGACGGTGACGTGCGCGGGTGCCCGGGAGACCGTCGTGGCGAAGACCTCCTCCAGGTAACGGCCGTACAGCGCCCGGCTGGGATACGAGTCGGGGCCGAGCGCGGCCGCCTCGGCACGGAAGCGGCCGCCGGGATCGGCCGCGGCCGTCGCCGGATGTCCCGTGAGGCAGAGCGACTTGGCCCACTCGTACAGGCTCGGCCCGTCCTCGATGGGGCCGTTCATCACCACACTGCCGTCGGTGTAGACGGTGACCTGCGAGGCGACGGTGTTCATCAGCAGATGCGGTGACTGGCCGGTCCGCCAGACCTGGCCCGGACCGGGACGGGCGGCATCCACGACATGGACCGTCACCGCCGGGTGGGAGGCGGACTTCCGTTCGTTGGCACAGATTCTCTCCAGCACGGACAGGCCCCGGGGCCCTGCCCCGACGATGCAGACCGTGAGGTCCCCGCTGCTCATCCGGATGCTCCGATACGTCTCGAAGGAGGGGAAAAAGCTTCCAAACGAAGGCCCTGCGGGACGGCCCTCAGACCGGGGCCGCGACCAGCAGGCTGGTTTCGAGGGCGAGCGGGTGCACGGACTCCAGACGGAGCCCCGCGGCCGTGAGCACGTCCCGGTAGCCGGACAGCTGCCGCTCACGGCCGCCGGCGGCCATGAGCAGATGCAGATCCCACAGCAGCGGCAGCATCGCCGAGCCGTCCCTGGGAATGACCCGTTCCAGAATCAGCAGGCGGGAGCCGTCCGGCATGGCCCGGCGGATGTGGGAGAGCAGCTGTACGCAGCGTTCGTCGTCCCAGTCCTGAAGCACCCGTGCGAGCAGATAGACGTCGGCGCCCCCGGGCACGCCCTGGAACACGTCGCCTCCCACGGCCTCGTACCGGCCGGGACCGACCGCCGCGTCGAGATGTCGTCGGGCGATCGGAACCATGTGGGGCTGGTCGAAGAGGATGCCGTGGATGTCGGGGTGGGCCCGCAGTACGGTGGCCAGGAGCGCCCCGCTGCCGCCGGCCACGTCCACGACGGTGCCGCTCGCGCCGAAATCGAAGGCGTCCAGGACATCGGGGAAGAACACGTTGCCCGCGTTCATGGCCCGCTGGAACTTCAGGCCCGCCGACGCCTCACCGCGCAGATACGTGTGCAGCGAGACCCCGAACGCGTGGGTGAAGCCGGAGGTGCCGCTCCTGACGGCGGGGACGACCGCCCCCCACGCCCGGTGGAACTCCTCGCCGTAGATCCGGACCATGTCCTTCATGGACTGGTCGGTCTCCTCGCGCAGCAGTTCGCTGACGGCGGTCGGCCGGTAGCCGTCCTCGCCCGTGCCCTCGAAGACCTGCATGGCCGTCAGCAGCCGCATCAGACGGGTGATGCCGTCCTCGCTGGCTCCGGCGGCGGCCGCCAGTTTCTCGTCGGTGGTGTGTCCCGCGGCGATGTGGTCGGGGATGTCCAGGGCCACGGCCGCGTACAGGGCCTGCGACTGCCAGGCACCGGTGATGATGTCGACGACCCGGCGCGCTGCGATGCGGTCGACCATGAAGGGGCCTTCCTGCGAGGTGGGGGTACGGAGGCGGGGCGGGCTCAGCCGGAGTGCGCGGACCGCTGGGCGATCGCGACGGTGTCCCCCGCCGGTTCGTGCAGCAGACGGCGGTGCTCCTCGCGCAGACGGCGCTTGAGGACCTTGCCGGTCACTCCGACGGGCAGCTCGTCCCGCCCGGTGGCGAGGACCAGGGCGTGGAGGCGGGCCAGACCCGCCGCGTCGAGGGCCGCGTTGCAGGCCCGCAGGAGGTCGCCCGGGACACGTTCGGTGCTGTCCGCGTAGTGCACCACCGCGACCGGGACCGAGAGCTCCGGGTCCCGCGGGTCCTCCACGGCCACGACCGCCGTGTCCAGGGCGCCGGTCGTCAGCAGCACCACTTCCTCCAGCGGGAGGCTGTGGACGTCACCGGCACCGGTCCTGATGACGTCCGGCGTGCGGTCGAGGTGGTACCACCGGCCCTCGGCGTCCCGGCGGACGATGTCACCGGTCAGGAAGTAGCCGTCGACCAGCGACTCCTCGTTCAGCCCGGGGTCGTCCCAGTAACCCGGCGTGACGCTGGGCGTGCGCACGCCCAGCCGCCCCGCCTGCCCGGCCGGCACCTCGCGGCCGGCCTCGTCGAGCACGGCGGCCCGGCGCACCACTCGGGCGGGCGCGCCGATCAGCCGCCCGTACCGCGAAGTCGTGGGAGTGAAAGCCTGCTTGAAGAGAACCATCCCCATCTCCGACGACCCGAGACCGTCCAGGTAGACCGAGCCGGGGACCCGCTTGGCGCCCCTGCCGCGGCTGCCGAGGGCGATCAGCGGGCGGATGTGCCGCTCGTGGGAGGCGTCCCCCATCCCGTTCCAGGTGTGGATGGACTGGGCGGCCTCCGGCAGGATCTCGCCGGGATCGATCTCGGCGAGCGTGAGCGGGAAGCCCAGGATCGTGGTGGGGCGGAAGCTGTTGATGGCCTGCACGGCCCGCTCGCCGTTCGCGCCGTCCAGCATCAGTGTGGGGATACCGAGCAGGATGGCCATGCTCAGGTAGCTGATGCCGGCCGAGTGGCTGTGCGGCAGGGCGGTCAGCAGCCGGTCCGTACGCAGCGAGGGGAAGGTCCACAGCCGCTCGCGCTTGCCGGTGAAGAACGAACCGTGGTGGAACACCGGCGCCTTGGGGCGGCCCGTGGTGCCGGACGAGTGGGAGATCATCACCAGGTCGTCGGGGGAGTGCCGGTGGGGGAATCCGGCCAGGGGCCGGGCGGGCCCGGTGGCGGTGGCGTCCAGCACCTGGATGTCCTGGAGCCGCGGCGGGCTGTCCACGGCACCGGCCTCCCACTGGCCGGCACACGCGTTCAGCAGCGCGTCGTCACCGACGACCAGTTCGGCCTCGGTGCGCAGGAAGTACTCGGCCGCCGTCGCCGGCTCCATCCGCGGGTTGCAGTGCACGGCCGCGGCGCCCAGGCCCGTGAGGGCGATGTGGTGGAGCAGGCCGAAGAGCCCGTTGCGGGTGAGGACACCGACATGGGTGCCGGCCGTCACGCCCTGTTCGCGGTACCAGTTCGCGTAGCGGATCACGGCGACGCGGATGTCGTTGAGGGACAGGCCTTCCAACTGCTCGGTCGCCCAGGACGGGGAGTCGACGTCCGGGTGGAAGATCAACGGCCGGTCACGGTCGTCGGCGACCTTCCAGGCGTACCAGAAGAAGTTTCCGGCGCCCAGTCCGCGACCGGCGAAGAGACGCATGCGCTGCGCTGCCGACCGGTGTGTGCCGAACAGGAACATAGAAATACCTCACGCTCCGCATGGAGAGCCGAATTTGGGGCGAGGACGGTGGACCCGGGGCGCTCGGCAGGGCTTCTGCCGACCCGGCTCGCCCGAAGTCTGCAAGGTCTCCCTATAAATCCGGTCCACGGCCCCGATTCCGCCGCCGGGACGCTGCCGGAATCCCCCGGCCCCGATTCCGCTGCCGGAGGGCGGTCGGAAAGCGCGGCCTTGATTCCTTCTCCGGGATGCTGCCGGGACGCCGCCGGGCAGCCGGAAATGGGCCTCGATCCATTCTTCAGATACCACTGCGAAGATGCCCGCGGCAGTTGTCGGAACTACGGCTGGAGGCCCGTCGGATGGACCGACCATCGACCACACCGGTCGCCATCGTGGGGGGCGGCCCCGTCGGACTGCTGCTCGCCCTGTTCCTCGACCGGTACGGCGTCGATTCCGTCGTCTTCAACGCCGGTTCCTCGGTGCCCGACGAACCCAGGGGCAGCACCCACAACGCCCGCACCATGGAGCACTACCGCACCCTGGGCCTCGCCGACCGGGTACGCGCCCTGGGCCTGCCCGCCCACCACGACGCGGGAATCTCCTTCTCCACCCGGTACAGCGGTCACGCACTGGCGCGACTGCCCTGGCCCGGCCCCGGGGAGTCACGCAGGCAGGTCGCGGCACAGGACCGGACCGGCCAGGTCCCCGAGCCGATGCACCGGGCCAACCAGATGTACGTCGAACGGCTGCTGCTCGACCGGGCCCGTGCCGCCGGGCACATCACCCTGCGCTTCGGTGACCGGGTCACCGGCCTCCGGCAGGAGCCGGACCGGGTGGTACTGACCGCCGAAGGCGCCGCAGGACCGCGGACCTGGCACGCCCGCTACGCGGTGGGGGCCGACGGCGGGCGCAGCTTCGTACGCCGCAGGCTGGGCATCTCCTACCGCGGGGAGGGCGCGCTGGACCAGGACGTGCTGGGCCGCCGGGCGACCGCGGCCCATCTGCGTGTACCCACGCTGTACCGGGACTTCCTCAAGGACCGCGCCGCCTGGAGCAACTGGGTCTTCAACGGGGAGCTCGCGCTCAACCTCATCGCGCTCGACGGGGCCGCCGAGTTCTTCCTCCTGACCAGCTCCGTGGACCCGGACACGGCGGACGACGGCACACTGGTGCGGCTCGTCCGGCGCGCGGCCGGCGTCGACCTGCCGGTGGAGGTGCTGAGCCACCGGCCGTGGACGGCGGGCGCCGCCCTGGTCGCCGAGCGCTTCGGCGACGGCCGCGTGCTGCTGGCCGGCGACGCGGCCCACCTGTTCACCCCCAACGGCGGCTTCGGCATGAACACCGGCGCGGACGACGCCGCCAACCTCGCGTGGAAGCTCGCGGCCGCCGTCCAGGGCTGGGCGGGCGGGCGGCTGCTCGACTCGTACGAAGCCGAGCGCAGGCCGGTCGCCCTGCGCAACACCGCGGCCGCACGCCGGCTGGGCATCGGCCTCGGAGCGATCGAACGGCCCGCCACGCTCGAGGACGACTCGGCCGACGGCCGCGCCGCGCGGGAGAAGACCGGCCTCGCACTCGCCGAGTACGGACAGCTGACACTGGACACCCTCGGCGTCCAGCTCGGGGCCCGCTACGACACCTCGGCGATCATCGACGCCGGCGGGTCCGCCCCGCCCGCCGACGCGTTCACCTCGTACACCCCCTCCTCGGTACCCGGCGGCAGGACACCGCACCTGTGGCTGGACGACGACCACGGCCCCGGCAGCTCGCTGTTCGACCGGCTCGGCACCGGGTTCACCCTGCTGCGGGTGGGCGGCCGGGCGCCCCGCGCCGAAGCGCTGGCCACCGCGGCGGCGGACCACAAAGTCCCCCTGACCACGCTGGAGCTGCCCGGTGCCCAGGCACGCGAACTGTACGGACGGCGCCTGGTCCTGGTCCGCCCCGACCAGCACGTCGCGTGGCGCGGCGACGAGCTGCCCGCCGACCCGGCAGCGCTCATCCGCCTCGTGACGGGCCATTAGCGGACTGAATGGCTTCGATCAATTCCGCTGATCCCCGCTCGACGCGGAATGATCCGACCCCGCTCAGGGCGTTGTGGAACACAGAAGAATTCCCGGGAAACCTCTGCTGACCCACTGCAGGGATTTTCGTTACGGCCGGCCGCGGGAAAACCTCCCTGTGGCGGTCGCGAGAAAAGCGAGGATCAATGCGTTTCTGTGTACTCGGTCCGCTGTCCGTCGTCGACGGGGGAATCGACCGTACGCCCAGTGCCCCGAAGCAGCGTCAGATGCTGGCGCTGCTCCTCATGAACGCCAACCACGTCGTGTCGATGTCACAGTTCGTCGAGGAGTTATGGGAGTACAGCCCGCCCTCCAGCGCCGTCGCGGCCGTCCACACGTACGTCATGCAGCTGCGCCGCACCCTGGGCGGCCGGGCCGCCGGTGAGACGGCCGGGCCCGGCCGGATCTGTACCCGGGACCAGGGCTACGTCCTGCGGGTCGGGCCGGGGGAGCTGGACCTCGACCTGTACGAGGAAGAGGTGCGGGTCGCCCGCAACAGCCTGGACAGCGGCGCGCTGGCCCGCGGCGCCCTCGAACTGTGCGCGGCCCAGCGCAGATGGAGCGGCCAGATCCTGGTGGACGTGCCGACCGGTCCGCTGCTCCACGCGGCGATAGCGGTCGTCGAACGCAACCGGCTCGACGCCGTCGGCAGGCGGATACGCGCGGACCTTGACCTGGGCCGCCACCACGGGCTCATCGGCGAACTGAGCTCGCTGGCCCACGAGTACGCCGCCGACGAGGACCTCGCCGCCCAGCTGATGCTCGCCCTGTACCGGTCGGGGCGGCGGGTGGACGCGCTGGCCGTCTTCCACCGGCTGCGGCGCGCGCTGCGCGACGAGCACGGGGCGGCGCCCTCGCACCGTATCCAGCAGCTCAACACCGACATCCTTACGGCACATCCACGGCTGGAGTCCCCGTCGAGGCCGCAGTGGCGGCTCTCCTTGGACCTCGTCGCACCGCACGCTGCCGCCGAGCGGCCCGGACCGCGCCCGGGCAGCCGGGTGCCGGCCGTACAGGAGTTCAGACGGCGCTCTTCGCACGCATCCCGATGAGGGCGTTGGCCGCCGCGGGGACCATCAGCGCCAGTGCCAGCCAGAACGCCTGGGAGACGCCCCCGGCGAGAGCGGCCGCTCCGCTGCCGTCGGCGGCCGGGGCGCAGATCGTCACCACGAGGGCCAGCCCGAGTGCGGCACCGATCTGGCCCGCGGACTGCACCACGCCCGCGGCCAGCCCCACATTGCGCATACAGATGTCGGCGCACGCGGTCACCTCGCAGGTCATCCAGATGAAGGGCAGACCCGCACCGGTCAGCGCCAGGCCCGGGAGCAGGCCCGTCAGGTAACCCGATTCAGGGGTGACGTTCGTCAGCATCAGCAGCCCGGCGGCGACCAGGGCGCAGCCGACCAGGCAGGGCAGCCGAGGACCGTGCCGGGCGAGCATGCGGGCGCACCCGCGGCCGACCAGGAGTATGCCGCCGACCATGGGGAGCAGTGCGCCGCCGGCCTCCAGCGGGCTGTAGTGGTGCACCCGCTGGAGGTAGATGCTGCAGATGAAGACCACCGGCCCGGTGGCCGCGGAGACCAGCAGTATGCCGACGGCGCCCGCGACCAGACCCCGGTCCCGCAGGACGGCCACGGGCAGCAGGGGATCGGCGGACCGCGTCTGGCGCACCGCGAGGAGCGCCCAGAGGGCGGCGGACACGGCACACAGCCCCCAGGTGCCGGCCGCGCTCCCGTTTCCCGGGATGCGGACGAGGGCCGCGACCAGGCTCAACAGGGCGCCGATCAGGGCGAAGGAGCTGAGGAAGTCCACCCGGGGCCCCCGCACGGGTGACCCGTCCGGAGCTGCCCGCGTTCCGTCCGGGGCCCGTCTTCCGTGCGGGTCCGGCGTCCCGTCGGGGGTCCGCGTCCCGGCCCGCACGGCGTCCGGCGGACAGAGCCGGCGCGCGGCGAACAGCGCCGCGAAGGCGACAGGGAGGCTGAGGTAGAAGGCCCAGCGCCAGTCCAGCCGGTCCACCACCACGCCCCCGGCCAGCACGCCCAGGATCGATCCGGCACCACCGGCTCCCGCCCACAGAGCGAGTGCCCGGGCCCGCTCGGCACGGCCGGTGGAGCGGGCGAGCAGGAGGGCCATGGCGGAGGGAACGAGAAGGGCCGCGCACACAGCCTGCGCGGCCCTGAATGCGATCAGCAGTGCCCCGCTGGGCGCGGCACCGCAGGCGGCCGACGCGGCCGCGAATCCCGCCAGACACCACAGGAACAGCCGGCGCGCGCCGACCAGGTCCGTCAGCCGCCCGCCCAGCAGTTGGAGCCCGCCGACCAGCAGCACGTAGACATTGGTCACCCAGTGCACGCCCGACAGGCTCATCGACAGATCGTGCTGGATCTCCGGCAGCGCCAGGACCACGACGCCCGCGTCCGCGTTGGCCAGCAGCGGAGCCAGCGCGACCAGCAGGGTCAGCGGGAGCGGGGACGTGCCGGGCCCGGTCCGGCCCCGGCTCCCGGACACGGCGGGCGGGGCCCCGTCCGGCCTGCGGACAAGGTGGGACAGCGCCATGCCGGCTCCAGGAGGCGAGGCCCGACACGGCGGGCGGGGAGTACGGGCAGCGGAGCCCGGGTGCCGGTGACCGGCACCGTGTGAACAGACGCGTGGCGGGCCCCGGCCCTCCGGGACCCGCCACGCGGTACGGGTCAGATCTCCTTGAGCTGCCCGCCGTCGACGACGAGCTCGGTGCCCGTGGTGCTGCCGGAACGCGGCGAGGCGAGCAGGACGACCGCGTCGGCGATCTCCTGGGGCTCGACGAAGCGGCCGGTGGACAGGTTCAGCATCTGCGGCACGACGGTGGTGATGACGCTGTCGCGGTCGGTGCCCGCCTGTGCGGCGATCTTGTCGGCGACGCCGCCCTCCTCGGTCCACCACTCGGTGAGCGTGACGCCCGGGACGACCGCGTTGACCCGGATGCCCTGCGGGGCGAACTCGCCGGACAGCTGCTTGGTGAGGTTGGCCAGACCGGCCTTGGCCGCACCGTAGTCGACGTTGATCGGCGAGGGCTGGTGGGCGTTGCCCGACGTGATGTTGACGATCGAGGCGGCGTCGCTCTTCAGCAGGTGCGGGATCGCGGCGCGGACGGCGCGGACCGCGGAGAACAGGTTGAAGTTGAACATCGCCTGCCAGTCCTCGTCCGAGGCGTCCAGGAACGAACCGCGGGGCAGGGACACGCCGGGCGGCGGGCCGCCGGCGTTGTTCACCAGGATGTCCAGCTTGCCGAACTCGGTGATCGCACGCTCGATGACGCTGGCGGGCGCGTCACGGTCGGTCAGGTCGACCGGGACGTGCACCAGATTCGGTCCGGCGAGCTCGTGGAGACCGGGGCTGATCTTGCGGGAGGCGGCCACGACGCGGGCGCCCTCCTGCAGGAGGGTACGGGTGATGGCGAGCCCCATGCCCTTCGAGGCGCCGGTGACGACTGCTACGCGGCCGGAAAGCTGCAGGTCCATGAAAGTCCTTATCGTGGTGATGTACTCGCCCACCGCGGTGGGGGAGGAGCTCTTGCGTTCCGCTCTCATGGGGGGAAACCCCGCCCGCGCCGAACGGGTTGCACGCGGTGCGCCGGCTCAGGGACGCGGGCCGTCGGCGTCCGCGTAGTGCCAGGCCGCCACCTCGTCGGGCAGCGGTTCGAGCTCGACGGTCTCGGACGGCTTGCGGTCCAGGTACTCCGGATTGCATCCCTGGTAGCCGAGCATCCGGGCCACCGGTGCCAGCGCCCCGAACAGCAGGCGCTGCACCCGCCACGGCGGCGTCGTGAAGCGCACCACGTCACCGAACTCCAGTGTCGTGACGACCTGTTGCAGGAACTTGGGCATGCCCTCGGGGCTGGTCCTGCCGTCCTGGGCGAGGCCGAAGAGCTGCCGCAGCACCAGCGTCTCGAAGCGATCGGCGTTCTGCCGCACCTCGCAGATGTGGTAGGACTCCTCGCCGGTGCAGTTCCACCAGCGGTGCTCGATGCCCGGCTGGATCAGCACACTCTGACCGGGCCGCTCCAGCGTCACCTGCCGCCCGCCGATGAGGAAGGCCACCTTCCCCCGCACCAGGGTGAAGCGTTCCTCGCTCACCGGGTGGACGTGCTCGCCCGACACGGCCCCGCCGGGGCTCGCGTACACGTCCAGGATGGTCCTGAGGCCGTCGGTCTCCGACGCGGGCGTCCTGACGACCACGCGCTCACCGCACCGCGGATTCTCGTAGACCTCGCCTCTGCTTACCGCCACGATAACCGCTCCTTATGTTCGGGAAATGTCCGTGGAAAAGGCAACCGAATACCGATGCTCGGTGTTCGGGCGCGCTCGGGGCACTCCCGCATCTTGCGATTGCGTCGAAAGCGCGTGACCGTTCGGTCGCGGACGGTGAGGAAAGCGGACCGCAGATATCGGATAAGGGCCTGCGGACAATTCCGCAGCGTGCGCCGCAACATTTGGAGTGGAGCCGCGGGGAGCCGGTCGTACAGTCGGCTGCGGACGGCGGGCGGTGACTCCTGCCTGCGACGACGCGAGTACAGCGGACCGGTACACGAATTCCGCGCGATTCCACGCCCGTACACCAATTCCGGGGAGCACGGGCCGTCCCTGTCCGGTCCGAGTGACCACAACAGAAGAAGGCTTCAAGGATGGCGCAGAAGACAGACGGGATCGGCCGACGCCGGTTCCTCGGGGCCGCGGCAGCGGTCAGCGGCGCGAGCGCGCTCGGCGGAGCGACGACGGCGCTCGCCACGCCGGCACAGGCGGCGGACGTTCCGACGACGTCGACGACGACGGGCATGGCGTTCGGCCCCGTCGCCGTGACACCGAAGGACCAGCGGTACCGGGACCTGGTCCGCGGCATGAACCAGCGCTACATAGGCAGCCCCGAGGCGGTGCACGTCATCGGCTCCGCCGCACAGATACCCGCGATCGTGGAGAAGGCCGTCGCGGAGAACAAGCGGATCACCGTCCGCAGCGGGGGCCACTGCCTGGAGGACTTCGTCTTCAACCCCGAGGTGCAGGTCGTCCTGGACGTCTCGCTGCTCAACCAGGTCTACTACGACCCCACGCGCCGGGCGTTCGCCGTCGAGACGGGCGCGCAGCTGCTGGACGTCTACGAGAAGCTCTACCCGGTGTGGGGCGTCACCGTGCCCGGCGGCATCTGCTACTCCGTCGGCGCCGGCGGCCATGTCAGCGGCGGCGGCTGGGGCCTGCTCTGCCGTCAGCTGGGCCTGATCATCGACTACCTGTACGCCGTCGAGGTGGTCGTCGTGGGCGCGGACGGCAAAGCCCGCACGGTCGTGGCCACCAGCGACAGCAACGACCCCAACCGCGACCTGTGGTGGGCGCACACCGGAGGCGGCGGCGGGAACTTCGGTGTCATCACCCGGTACTGGTTCCGCACCCCCGGCGCCACCGGCACCGACCCGGCGGCCCTGCTGCCCAAGCCGCCGGCCGAGGTGTACCTCAGCGCGGTGTCCTGGAAGTGGAGCGACATGGACGCCGCCTCCTTCCGGGCCCTGGTCACCAACTACGCCTCGTTCTTCACGGCCAACAGCGGCCCCACCAGCCCGTACAACGCGCTGGCCAGCTTCCTGGTGCTGCCGCACAAGTCCAACGGGCAGATCGCCATGGTCACCCAGGTCGACGCGACCGTCCCCGACGCCCGCGCGCTGCACGACAACTATCTCGCCGCCATCAACAGCGGGGTGGGCGTCGCGCACGGGGCGCTCACGCGGGACGTCGGCGAGTTCCGCTCGATGGCCCAGCTCGTGGAGCCCCGCAGGCTGCCCTGGCTGGAGGCCACCCGCTACCTCGGCCCCACGAACGTGGACCTCACCGACCCGACGCTGCGCCAGGACTACAAGTCGTCCTACATGCGCGCCGGCTTCCCCGCCCGCCAGGTGGAGGTCATGTACAAGCACCTGACCCGTACCGACTTCGCCAACCCGCGCGCCTCGGTGACGCTCAGCTCCTACGGCGGCCGGGTCAACACGGTCGCGCCCGCGGCGACGGCCTACCCGCACCGCGAGTCGGTGTTCAAGATGATGTGGATGTCGCTCTGGAGCGACGCCGCGGACGACGCCGCCAACGAGACCTGGAACCAGCAGTTCTACGAGGAGCTGTACGCCGACACCGGCGGCGTCCCGGTCCCCAACACGGTGACCGACGGCTGCTACGTCAACTACCCGGACCGTGACCTGAGCGACCCCGCACGGAACACGTCCACGACGCCCTGGCACGGCCTCTACTACAAGGGGAACTACCCGCGCCTCCAGCAGATCAAGAAGACGTACGACCCCCGGAACGTCTTCAGGCACCGGCAGTCCATCCAGCTTCCGTCCTGACGGTCCCCCCCCACACGGCCGCTGCCTCCCCGCCGCTTCGGCGGCGGGGAGGCAGCGGCCCGGTGCTTCAGGGGCCCGGTGTTTCAGGGGCTCAGCGGCCGGCGGTTCAGCGCTTGAGCGCGAAGGTGAGCCCGTCGGCGAACGGCAGCAGGCTCAGATCCACCCGCTTGTCGTCGCGCAGCTTGGCGTTGAACGCGCGCAGCGCCCGGGTCTCGGAGTCCTGGGCCTCGGGGTTGACGACCGCTCCGTGCCACAGGACGTTGTCGACCACGATCAGCCCGCCGGGGCGCAGCAGCTTCAGGGCCGCCTCGTAGTACTCGGCGTAACCCTCCTTGTCCGCGTCGATGAACACGAAGTCGAACGAACCCGGGGCGCCTTCCTCGCGCACCAGCTCCGCGAGCGTGTCGCGGGCGTCGCCCAGCCGCAGATCGACCTTGCCGGCGACACCGGCCCGGCCGCAGAACTCCATCGCGGTCGCGGCCCACTCCGCGTCCAGGTCCAGGGCCACCACGGAACCGTCCTCCGGCAGCGCCAGCGCCGTCGACAGCAGGCTGTAGCCCGTGAAGACACCGACCTCCAGGGTGCGCCTGGCGCCGATCGCCTTCACCAGCAGGGACAGGAACTGGCCCTGCTCGGGCGAGATCTGCATGAGGTGCAGGGGAAGCTCGGACGTCTTCTCCCGCAGTTCGCGAAGCAGATCGGTCTCGCGCAGGGACACATCGGCGACGTAGTCCTGCACGGCGTCACTCAACTCGACCTGGATTCTCACTCTGGTCCCCTCGATGATTTACCGGCGCCCGAAGGCATACATGTCGCAACTGCCTCTCACTGTGTGGCAATTAGAGCCGCAGCAAATATATCTGTCAACAATTGGAAGCTGCGCCGGACGGCGCCTTGATTGATCCTTCAGGCGGCCCTGGGACACTGGTTGCGTATCGTTGGAATAATGGGCGGCGCATTCTTTTGCGTGTCCATTGTTCCAGCGAATTCGCACCCCCATCTCCATGAATTCTGTACGGGCGCCCGCGTCCCGATGAGGAGGAATTCTCGTGAGCGCAGGCGAGCGAAGTCTCCGGGACTGCCTGGGGCAGTTCGCGTCCGGGGTCACCGTCGTCACCACCCAGCAGGGCGAAGGGGGAGGGGCGCACGGGGCCACCGTCAGCTCCTTCACCTCGGTCTCGCTCCGGCCGCCACTGATCATGGTGTCGCTGGACCGGCGCAGCCGCCTGAGCACGCTGCTGGCCGGCAGGCCGTTCGGCGTCAACGTCCTGGCCGCGGACCAGAGCGACCTCGCGCTGAGCTTCGCGGGCAGGGGACAGCTCCCCCGCGACACCGTCGAGTGGCAGGGCGGCGGTCCCGCACCGCGGCTCGCGGGCACCGTGGCCCACTTCTCCTGCGCCCCCTGGGCGTCCTACGACGGCGGCGACCACCTGCTGTTCGTGGGCGAGGTGCTGAGCTTCGACGCCCCGGGCGGCGAACCGCTGGTCCTCCACGGCGGAACGTTCCGCGCGCTGCACAACACGGCCGCCCTGGGCACGGGCCACCGCTGACCTCCCGGTGCTCCCCTCCACCCCGGTCCCTCGCGGGATCATCAACCGGACAAGGAAACGAACATGACGCTCAAGCAGGGCGACGCGGAAGACGCCGCCGGCCAGAACGCCGCCGGCGCGGGCGCAGCGGGTACGGACTCCCCGGCACGCGTGACGCGCCCGCTGACCGGCGACGAGTACCTGGAGAGTCTCAGCGACGGCCGGGAGATATACCTCTATGGCGACCGGGTCAAGGACGTGACGAAGCACCCGGCCTTCCGCAACTCCGCGCTGATGACCGCGCGTCTGTACGACGCCCTGCACGACCCGGCCAAGCGCGACGTGCTCACCACCCGCACCGACACCGGCAGCGACGGCTACACCCACAAGTTCTTCCGCACCCCGCGCAGCGTCCAGGACCTCGTGGAGGACCGCGAGGCGATCGCGGAATGGGCGAGGATGACGTATGGCTGGATGGGCCGCAGCCCCGACTACAAGGCCGCGTTCCTGGGAACGCTGGGCGCCAACAGCGAGTACTACGCCCCGTACCAGGAGAACGCCCAGCGCTGGTACCGCGAGTCCCAGGAGAAGGTGCTCTTCTGGAACCACGCGATCATCCACCCGCCGGTGGACCGCAACAGGCCCGCCGAGGAGGTCAAGGACGTCTTCGTCCACGTGGAGAAGGAGACCGAGAACGGCCTGATCGTCAGTGGCGCCAAGGTCGTGGCCACCGGTTCCGCGATCACCCACTTCAACTTCATCTCGCACTACGGGCTCCCCCTGAAGGACAAGAAGTTCGCGCTCGTCGCGACCGTCCCGATGGACTCGCCCGGACTGAAGCTGATCTGCCGGCCCTCCTACGCCGCGACCGCGGCCGTCATGGGCAGCCCCTTCGACTACCCGCTCTCCAGCCGGCTCGACGAGAACGACACGATCTTCGTGATGGACAAGGTCCTCATCCCCTGGGAGAACGTCTTCCTGTACGGGGACGTGGAGAAGGTCAACGGTTTCGCGCCCCAGTCCGGATTCCTGGAGCGGCTCACCTTCCACGGCTCCATCCGCCTGGCGGTGAAGATCGACTTCATCGCGGGGCTGCTGCTCAAGGCCGTCGAGATGACCGGCACCAAGGACTTCCGCGGTGTCCAGGCCCGGGTCGGCGAGGTGCTGGCCTGGCGGAACATGTTCTGGGCCCTCAGCGACGCATCGGCCCGCAACCCGCAGGAGTGGAAGAACGGCGCGCTGCTGCCCCGCCTCGACTACGGCATGGCGTACCGCTGGTTCATGACGATCGGCTACCCCCGCATCAAGGAGATCATCGAGCAGGACGTCGCCAGCGGCCTGATCTACATCAACTCCAGCGCCGAGGACTTCAAGAACCCCGAGATCCGCCCCTACCTGGACAAGTACGTACGGGGCTCGGGCGGCCACGACGCGGTGAGCCGCGTCAAACTCATGAAGCTCCTGTGGGACGCCGTCGGCACCGAGTTCGGCGGACGGCACGAACTGTACGAGCGCAACTACTCGGGCAACCACGAATCGGTGCGCACCGACATCGTCCAGGCGCAGGCCGCCAGCGGTCAGCTGGACGCCTACAAGGGCTTCGCCGAGCAGTGCCTCCAGGAGTACGACCTGGACGGCTGGACGGTGCCCGACCTCGACTCGTTCGAGGGGCTCAAGGGCCTGCGCAGGAACCTGTGGAGCAACGGCTGAACCAGGACCGCCCGGCCGGGGGCGAGGCGGCGCGCCCCCGCCCGGCCGGAGAAGCAGGCGCCCCGCGCGCCCACCCGGCCCGCCCGCGGAAGGGGCGCCGCCCCCACCCGCCCGGCGCCGCCCCGGGCCGCGGGCCGCAGCCCGACGCACCCCCGCGCCACCAGAGGAAGAGGCACACATGACGGTGCGCACCCGGTCCGGGCCCGACGCCCGGGACGCCCCGGTCCCCGGAGCGGGCAAGGGCGGCCGGCGGACCGCGCTCGCACTGGGAAGCCTGTTCGTGGGCACCTTCGTGATGGGTACGGCCGAACTGGTCGTCGTCGGCATCCTCGACCTGGTCGCCCGCGACCTCGACGTGCCCCTCGCCACGGCGGGCAGCCTGGTGACCGCGTACGCGCTGGGCATCTGCGTCGGCGGACCCGTCCTGACCGCGGCGACCATCCGCCTCTCCCGCCGCGCGGTGCTGAGGATGTCGCTGGCCGGCTACGCGGCGGGCAATCTGCTGGCCCTGTCCGCCACCGGTTTCGGCATGCTCTTCGCCGCCCGGCTGATCACCGGCGCCCTCCAGGGCCTTTTCATGGGCGCCGCCTTCGCCGCGGCGGCCGCACTGGTGCCGGCCGAGCGGCTGGGGCGGGCGATCTCCGTGGTCTTCGCCGGGGTGGCCGTCTCCACCGCGCTCGGCGTACCGGCGGGCACGCTGATCGGCCGGGCCACGGGCTGGCGCACGGCGTTCGCCGCGATCACCGTGCTGGGCGCGCTCGCCCTCGTCGTGACCCTGCTGTGTGTGCCGGCGCTGTCCGCTGCCACCGGCCCGGGACGGCTCCGTACCCAGGCCCGGCACGCCCTGGCGCCCCGCGTCCTGGCAGTGCTGGGCGTCGGATTCCTGCTCATGGGCGGCCAGTTCGCGGCATTCACCTACATCACCGTCTTCCTGGAACAGGTCACGGGCGTCTCCGGGCCCGTGGTCAGCGCCTTCCTCCTGGCCTTCGGGGCGGCCACCGCGGCCGGTGCCTTCGCGGGCGGCAGGGCCGCCGACCGGGCCCCCGCCACCACGGTGGCCGCGGCGGCCGCCGTACTGGTGGGCGCGCTGGGCACCCTGTACCTCTTCGGCAGTTCCGCACCCCTGGCAGCCGTGGCGCTCGCGGTCTGGGGTCTGGCCGGCTTCGGCTTCGTACCGTCCCTCCAGTACCTGGTGATCCACCTGGCCGGGCCGGGCCGTGACCTGGCGGCCACCCTGCCGGCGTCCGCCGTCAACGCCGGCATCGCGCTGGGAGCACTGGCGGGCGGCACGGCGGTGCGTGGCGCCGGGGCGGACGGGCCCCTGCTGACCGGTCTCGCGGTGTGTTTCCTCGCGGTGCCCGCGGCCTGGGCGGTCCGCTTCCTGAAAGCCCCCGCCGGCACGTGACACAGCGCCCGTGCCGGCGGGGTGATTCCGTCGGCCCGGTTCCCGGCCGGGCCGACGTGTCACCCGGACAACGGCATCCCCGACAACTCCTGACGCACCCGTTCGCACAGGCAGATCTCCAGCACATCGACGGGCAGCAGCGCCCGGCCGGGCGCCGGCGGCTCCCCGCGCGCGACCGCGGCCCGCACCCGGGCGGCGAACCCGGCGTCGCCCACCGCCAGCCGGGCCGACGGGAACAGCCGGGCCAGCACCCGGTGGGCCGGATCCCCGTCGGCGGAGGGCACCACCGCGCACACCCCCTTGTCCGTCGACGCGACGAGCACGGGGCCCAGCGACGAGGCGGCACAGGCGTACCGGATCACGACCCCCCGGCCGCCCGAACGGAACTCCTGCGGCGTCATGCCGAGAATCCTCGAGGACGCCGCGTAGAAGTGACCGTTGGAGTTGAACCCCGAGCTGTAGATGGCGTCCGACACGGTCTGCGCGCCCGCCAGCTCGCGGCGGACCCGGCGGGCGCGCACCACCGACACGTACGCGTGCGGCGTCACCCCGGTGAACGCCTTGAACATCCGGTGGAAGTGGAAGCGGCTGTAACCGGCCGCGTGTGCCAGCTCCTGCAGATTCAGCGGGACCACCGACTCGTCCATCAGCCGGCACGCCCGCGCGACCGCCAGCGCGTGCAGCCGGCTCAGACCCGGCTCGTCGGGGCGGCACCGGCGGCACGACCGGTACCCCCGGGCCCGCGCCTCCTCCGCCGTCGGGAGGAACATGACGTTCTCGCGCCGGGCCGGCCGCACCACGCACGAGGGCCTGCTGTAGACCCCGGTGGTACGCACCACGTAGTAGAACTTGCCGTCCGCGGCCCGGTCGTGCTCCCGCACGGCCCGCCAGCGGTCCTCGTCGCTGGTGTACGCCCCGGTGACGTCACGTGTGTACGCCACGTCGCCTTCCCTCACCACGCTCATCCCTCTCCTTGCCCGCCGGCCGCGGGGCGGCCGGACAGGGGAACCAGCCACGCCCGTGCAGCCGGTCGCGGTCGCGCAGCACCTTTCCGCTGGCCGTGCGCGGGAGCTCGGGCACTAGCCGGTAGCGCAGCGAGGCCGCGGAAGGGCCGAGGAAGCGGTGGCACCAGGCGCCCAGGTCCGTGCGCGTCAGCCCGTCCCCGCACGCCACCAGCACATCGAGGGCGTCGGCGCCCAGGACGACCGCGTCGGTGACGTCCCGGTGGGCGCGCAGCACCGACTCGACCCGCAGCGGATCGACGCCGTACTGCTCGAACCTGCGGGGCCCGCTCTGCCGGCCCCGCAGACGCAGCACCCCGGTGGCCGGGTCCAGGGCCACCAGGTCCTGCGTGGACATCCAGCCCTCACCGCCGGACAGGCCCTCGTCCGACTCCTCGAACACGTAGGGGGAGTCGGGGAGATGCACGTGCAGGACACCGCCCACGATCCGGGTGCGGACCCCCGCAACCGGTGTGCCGACCGCCCCGGGACCGGCCCCGCCGGACAGATCGGTGGCCAGGATGCCGGTCTCCGTGGTGCCGTACCCCTGCCCCACGAGCACGCCGTACCGCCGGGCGAAGGCACCGGCGGTCTCCCCGTCCAGGACGTCCCCGCCGGACACGGCCAGCCGCAGGTCCGGCAGACGGAACCGCTCGTCCGCGTGCGCGAGCGCCGCGAAGTGCGGCGGCCCGCCGATCACCACATGCGACCGGGAGGCGGCCTCGGCGAGCGCGTCCGGTGCCTGCGTCGACGGAAAGACCACACAGGCGCCGGCCCGCAGCGCGTGCAGGACCCCCGCCACGAGGAAGAAGGAGTGCGCCGGCGGTCCCAGAACCGCGACCCGCTCGCCCGCCAGGGGCATCCCGGGCAGCGCCTGCAACCGGTCCAGCTCGACCCGCAGCGACTGACCGGTGCGGCCGACCGCCTTGGGCCTGCCCGTGGTCCCCGACGAGAACTGCACGAGGCAGTGGCCGGTACGCGCGGGCCGCCCCCCGCTCCGGCGCCGTACCAGAACCTCGCACTCCCCGGCGAACACGTCCTCACGGCCCCGCGGACCGCCGAAGGTGATGACGAACTGCGGGGCACTCAGCTCCAGCAGCGCCTCCCGCTCCGCCTTGCCCAGCCGCGGCTCCAGGAGCACCACCTGCGCGTCCAGCGACCACAGCGCGAACAGCGACCACAGCTGGGTGAAGCTCGGTGTGCCGTGCAGGGCGACGGTGGAGCCGGGCCCGATTCCGTAACAGCGAAGAATGTGCGCCAGCCGTTCCGTCTCGGCGCGCAGGACGGCCGCGCCGACCTCCGTGCCGGGCGGGCCGGTGTGCGCCCATACGTCGCCCCGCGCGCGGTGCACGAGCCACTGCGCACCCCACCAGGACTGCTGCGACATCCGTACCTCCCCCACTGCCTCCGTGGCCGGTCACAGAACGGTGCCCGGGCCGGGCCGTCGCCGACGGCGGCCCGGCCCGGGCACCGGGCTTCTACTTCTCGACGCAGAACTCGCCGACCGGCCAGCCCACGTGCCGCTTGTCGGTGGCGACATGGCCGAGGACCTGGTCGCCCTTCTTCAGCTCGGTCACGTTCAGCACGCTCGCGCCCGGGCCGAGGATCCGCACGTGCCAGTCGTCCTGGACGATCAGATTGACCTCGACGCCCTCCGGCGAATGCGCCTTGATGCTCAGCAGCGGCCTGGACTCCAGCTTGATGCGGCCCACCACGATGCGGCGTGTACGGCCGTCGGCGCCGACCGCGAGGACCGCGCTGCCGGCCTTGAGCTCGCTGAGATAGTTGGTGCGGTTGTCCTGACCGAAGACATAGCTGTGCAGCGCGCCCGCGTTGATACGGAACGGGCGGGTCGGCATGTAGGGCAGCGGGTGGGTCTCGCTCACGCACAGGATGAACCCGTGCGCGTACGAGCCGACGAGCATGCCCTCGTCCTTCTCGAAGTGAGTACACGTGTCGATGCACACCCGGTCACCGAGCCCGAGGTGCTCGATCGAGTCGATGGTCAGCGTGGACAGCGACAGGTCGGGGGTCTTCACCCGCAACATCTCCACCAGCGCGAAGACGTCGTTGGCATCGCGGGGGGCCAGCAGCACACCCTCCGAGCCCTTCTCCAGTACGTCGACGATCACCTGGGCCTCTTCGAGGTCGTCGGCCCGGCAGATCAGCTGCCCCGGCGAACTGTCCGCGGCCGCGATCACGATCTCCAGCGGGATCTTCGTCGGGTCCTTGAACTCGACGACCGTGTACGGCAGCGCGATCGCCGTCTCGCAGGCCAGCGTCAGCGTCGGGTCGTCGACCACGTTGACCAGGCCCGCGGTGTCCTTCTCGCCGTCACGGTGGCGGGCCCGCGCCGCACCCAGCTCCGCCGCGTCGGCGATCTCGTTCAGCACGATCAGGTCGTCGAGACCCTGGTCGGCGGGGCGCTCGGCGCCCGCCAGCACCCGCTTGACCGTGTTCGGCAGCGTGGCGAGCGTCGCCACGTCGCTGTCGACGATGGCGTCGACCCGGGCGTGGACGGCCGCGTCGATGACCGCCTCGCGGTGCTCGACGGGGACGGGACGGATATCGATCCAGGCAAATTTCACAGCACACCTGCCATGTGTGAGGTTGGCGCCGGCTCGGTCGCGAGCACACGGCCATGGACGATTGCGGCCAGATCCCGGACCGCTTGCTTGGGGGAAGGACTGGCGAAGACACGCCGCCCGACTGCCAGCCCGCTGCACCCGGCGGCCAGCGCCGACGACGCGAACCGGTGCAGACTCCGTTCGGCGTCGACACCCGTGCCACCACTGCCGCCGGCCACGACGACCGGCAGCGGCGAGTTCGCGATGACCTCCGCCATGAGTTCGACCGGTGCGGCGAGGACCGTCTTGACGAGGTCCGCGCCGAGATCGGCCGCGATGTTCACGACGTGCGACACCAGCTCCGGCCGGGTGGGGTCGACCACCCGGGGCCCGCGCGGGTAGATCATCGCCAGCAGCGGCATACCCCACCGCTCGCACGCCGAGGAGACGGCACCCAGATCGGCGAGCTGAGCCGCCTCGGTGTCGGAGCCGATGTTGACGTGCACGCTGACGGCGTCCGCACCGAGCCGTACGGCCTCCTCGACGTCACCGACCAGGACCTTGGCGTCGACATCGGGAGCGTGGGCGGTGCTCGCGCTCAGATGCACCACGAGAGCGGTACGCGTCAGCAGCCCCGGCTGGATCATCCGGGCCCGGCCCTTGTGGACGATGACGGCATCCGCGCCACCCTCGCTGATCTCCCGGACCAGCCCGGGGAATTCAGCGCCGCCGGCAACCGGACCATCGGACACGGAGTGGTCGAGGGGAACGAACAGATAGCGCCCGTCGCCCCGTCTGGACAGCCGTGCCAGGCGCAGTGCCTTGCCGCTCAGCGGCATGCTTGACATGACACACCTCTTCCATCGTGATCCATTGCGTGACCGGAGAGGAACAGGCCGGAAACCGCGGTGGGTCTCTCTCCTGGCTGCACTGTCGCAGTGGCCGCTGAAGAATCGAGCCAGACGGTCCGCGGGCCGTGCTCCGCAAGATGCGGAGCGCCCCGGCGGGACTCCCCGGCTACCGTCCGGGACACCAACTCCCCGCCCCGTTAGGCCAGTCGATGCCCCCTGACGTACCCAAGAGCGACCTCCCGGCGCTCCCGGTCACCGCGGTCACCGCGGCGGACGCCCGCTACCCGGACCTGGTCCGGGGATGGAACCAGCGCTTCGTCTGCGCACCGGAGACGGTCTTCCTGCCCACCACGACGGACGAGGTCGCCGAAGCGGTACGGCGGGCGGTGCGCGACGACAAGCGGCTGTCCATACGCAGCGGAGGGCACTGCTGGGAGGACTTCGTCCACCACCCCGACGTACGGATCGTCCTCGACATGTCCGCGCTGAAGGCGGTGTACTTCGACCCGGAGCACGACGCGTTCGCCGTGGAGGCCGGCGCCCTGCTGCTGGACGTGTACGAGCGGCTCTACCGTGGCTGGGGCGTGACCGTGCCCGGCGGCATGTGCTTCCAGGTGGGAGCGGGAGGCCATGTCAGCGGTGGCGGCTGGGGCCTCCTGTGCCGCCGGCTCGGCCTGGTGGTCGACCACCTCTACGCCGTCGAGGTGGTCGTGGTGGACCGCGACGGAACCGTCCGCACCGTGGTGGCGACCCGGGAGGACGACGACCCCGCCCGCGAGCTCTGGTGGGCGCACACCGGAGGCGGCGGGGGGAACTTCGGCGTGGTGACCCGGTACTGGTTCCGCTCACCGGACACCGGGACCCCCACCGGCCGGGAGCCGGATCCCGCCGCGCTGCTGCCGCGCCCGCCCGCCGAGGTCTGGGTCAGCGCCATCTCGTGGCAGTGGGACGAACTCGGGCGCGAGGACTTCGTCAGGCTGGTCGCCAACTACAGCGCCTGGCAGGTGGCCCACCGGGCGCCCGGCGACCCGTACAGCGACGTGTGCAGCCTGCTGTCCCTCAACCACCGGTCCAACGGAGCCATCGGCCTGATCACCCAGGTGGCCGCCGACGACCCCGGATCGCTGCGGCAGCTGGAGGACTTCCTCGCCGCCGTCACCGCGGGCGTCCGCGCACCGGCGGGCCCCGTCACCACGCGGATGGGCGAACACGGCCCGATGCCCGAGCTCGCCCGCCCGCGCAGACTTCCCTGGATGCAGGCCACCCGCTACCTGGGCACGGCCAACCCCACCACCAACGACCCCACGCAGAAGGGCGCCTTCAAGTCCTCCTACATGCGCCGCGACTTCCCCGCCCGCCACATCGACGCCCTCTACCGCCACCTGGCGCGCGAGGACGGCGGGAACCCGACCGCCTCGGTCATGCTCAGCTCCTTCGGCGGCGCGGTCGCCGCGGCCGACGACGATGCCACCGCCTTCCCCCACCGCGACGCCGCCTTCAAACTGGCCTGGATGATCTGGTGGGACGACCCCGCCGACGAGGCCGGCTGCCTGACCTGGCTCAGGGAGTTCTACGAGGACGTGTACGCCGAAACCGGTGGCGTCCCGGTACCGGGCCCCGACACCGACGGGGCGTTCGTCAACTACCCCGACCGCGACCTGAGCGACCCCGCCCGCAACCGCTCCTCGTCCCCCTGGCACGAGCTGTACTACAAGGCCAACTATCCCCGCCTGCAGCGGGCGAAGAAGCGGTGGGACCCGCGCGACGTCTTCCGGCACCGCCAGTCCGTCCGGCTGCCGTCGCCCGGCGGCGCCGAGGGCCACGAAGGCAACCGCCCCGGCCCGCACGGGGTTTGACCTCCCGACGACCCCACCGACGTACGGAGCCCAGATGCCCGCCAGCCCCCGGGAAACGGCCCCGGCCACCGCCCCCGACACCGAGGTCGCCGTGGTCGGCGGCGGCCCGGTCGGGATGCTGATGGCCAGAGAACTGGCCCTGCTGGGCATCGACGCGACGGTGTACGAGAAGCTGCCCGCCCCGTCCCCCGAGTCCAAGGCGGGCACCCTGCACGCGCGCACCGCGCAGCTGCTGCACCGGCGCGGCATCCTGGAAGCGGTCCAGCCGGGGCGCCCGGCCACCCGCGACGCCACCAGAAGCACCCGGTTCCACTTCGGCGCCCTCTTCGACCTGGATCTGTCCCGGGTGGTCGACGAGGGCCCCGTCATCGTCGGCAGCCCCCAGGCATGGGCCCAGGAGGTGTTCGCCGGGCACGCCCGGACGCTGGGCGCCCGGATCGAGCGGGACAGCGAACTCGTCGGCCTCCAGGAGAGGGACGACCACGTCCGGCTCACCCTGCGCGACACGGACGGCAGCACCCGGACCACCACGGCCCGATGGGTCGTCGGAGCCGACGGCGCGCGCAGCGCGGTCCGCAAACTGAGCGGCATCCCGTTCACCGGCACGCCCGCCACGGTCTCCGCGCTGATGGGCGAGGTCCGACTGCTCGATCCGTGGTCCGCGCCCTCGGGCTGGCAGCGCACCCCGCGCGGCTGGACTCTGCTGTGGGTCAGCCCCTCCGGCCCGAGCCGGGTGTGCACGTACGACTTCCGCGGTCCGCACCCCGCCCGGAACTCCCCGGTCACACTGGAGGAACTGCGCGGCGAGGTCGCGCGGATCGCCGGCCGGGACGTCCCCATGGAGTCACCGGGCTGGCTCACCCGCTTCAGCGATGCCGCCCTGCAGGCCGAGACCTACCGCAAGGGCCGGGTCCTGCTCGTGGGAGACGCGGCGCACGTCCACTTCCCCGCGGGCGGACAGGGCGTCAACCTCGGGCTGCAGGACGCCTTCAACCTTGGCTGGAAGCTCGCCGCCCACCTGCGGTCAGGGGCACCGGAAAGCCTCCTGGACACCTACCACACCGAGCGCCACCCGGTCGCGGCCGCGGTCCTGCACAACGTACGGGCCCAGGTCGCCCTGATGAACCCGGACCCCCGCACCGACGCGCTGCGCGAACTCTTCTCCGACCTCATGCACTTCGACGAGGTCAACGACCACCTCAGCGGCATGATCACCGGTACCACCCAGGTGTACGACATGGGAGGGGACGGCGGCGGCCCCCTCACCGGCCACCTCGCCCCCGACCTGCGGCTGAAGACCACCGAGGGGACCACCACCCTCGCCGCGCTGCTGCACACCGCGCGCCCGGTACTGCTCGACCTCGGCGACCGCGCCGACCTGCGCGAAGCGGCCGCCCCGTGGGCCGACCGGGTGGACATCGTCACCGCCGTGGCCGACGAGCCCTTCGCCGCCACCGCCCTCCTGGTGCGCCCCGACGGCTGTACGGCGTGGAGCGCCAACGGCCGTACACGGGAGGCGAAGGACCTGCGGGCCTCCCTGGCCCGCTGGTTCGGGCCGGCCCGGTGACGGCACGACGGCAGGCCCTCAGGTCCCCGCCGTCGTGAGCGGGCCTCCCGGGGGCGGGGCTTCCGGGAGACGCCCGCCGGTGAACGGGTAGCCGTGCAGCGACTCCAGCAGAGCATCCCGCACGCTCGCCGTGACGCGCGGATCGATGCCCGCCCGGACGCCCAGCGCCACCGGCACGGGCGGAGGCGGATCGGGCAGCGCCGCGTGGGAGCTGCGCTCCAGGCCCCACAACGTGTCGCCGTTCGTGATCAGACAGGCGAACCCCAGCCCCGCGCGGACGGCGGCGCGCAGGCCGATGAACTCGGAGCCCTCGTAACCGATACGCCAGGGGGTCGCGGTCGCGCTGAGGGAGTCCATGACATGGCCCCGCATGTCGCACGGCTCGGTGAACAGGGCCAGCGGGACCGGCTCCCCGCGGCCGTAGGGCGGCCTGCCGAACCAGGCCAGCGAGAGCCGCCCCAGCTCGTGCGTCTCGTAACCGGCACCCTGGCGGCTGGCGTTGAGCAGCAGCGCGAGATCCAGCCGGCCGTCCGTGAGCCGTCCCGAGAGATTGTCGGTGAGCGCGGTGTGCACGTCGACGCGGATGTGCGGGGCCCGCCGGGAGAGGTTCTCCAAGAACTCCGGCAGCGCGTCGGCGAGCTGCTCCGAGACACCCACGGCCACCTGGAGCCGGCCCCGGGGAGTGACGAACCGGGCGACGGCCTCGTCGTTGAGCGCCACCAGGCGCCGTGCGTAGCCGACAAGCTCCTCCCCGGCCCGGCTGAGCCGCAGCGAGCTGCCGGTCGAGGTGAACACCGGGCCCCGGATCAGCGCGCCGAGGTGGCGGATGTGCTGGCTGACCGCGGGCTGGGTGATGTGCAGCGCTTCGGCGGCCCGCCGGAAGCCTCCCAGGTCCACGACAGTGATCAAGGTCCGTAGGCGGCTGATGTGCAGGTTCTGGTGCATGGCGACTCCTCGGCCCGTCCGTCGTCGGCCAACTGTTCGCCACACGGGGTCGCCAGACAAGTCCGACATGGACAGATCGTCGGAGCACCGCCGTTCGCACGGTCAGGAGTGCACGCCCGAGGTCCCCCGGCGGTGGCACCCCACCAGATGGGTGTCGACCATGCCGATGGCCTCCATCAGGGCGTAGGCCGTGGTGGGACCCACGAAGGAGAAACCACGCCCCCGCAGCTCGCGGGCGAGAGCCTTCGAACCGGGAGTGCTCGTGGGCACCTCCGCCACCGTGCGCGGCACCGGCGTCGTGACGGGTCGGTGCGACCAGATCAGCTCGTCCAGCCCGCCCTGCGCACGCAGCGCCAGCACCGCGGCCGCGTTACGGACCGTGGCCTGGATCTTGGACCGGTTGCGGACGATACCGGCGTCCGCCATCAGACGGCTGACGTCGGCGTCCGTGTACGCCGCTACCTTCAGGGGATCGAAGCCGTCGAAGGCGGCGCGGAAGGCCGGCCGTTTGGCGAGGATCGTCAGCCAGCTCAGCCCCGCCTGGAACGCCTCCAGGGTGACCCGTTCGAACAGCGCCTGCTCACCACGGACGGCCAGCCCCCACTCGGTGTCGTGGTACTGGCGGTTCAGCGGATGCCCGGCGGCCCAGGGACAGCGCGCGAGACCGTCCTGGCCCGGCACCGGCCCCCCATCGGCCCGATCGTGCGGAACGGCTCCGGCCGAAGCGGAGGAGGCCGCGGAAGCCGTGGGGGCCGCGGAGGTCGTGGGGGTACTGGCGGTGCTGGTCATACGCTCGCTCTCGGATACGTGCTCGACGGATACGGCGGTTCGGACGCCGGTCACACGCTCGCTCTCGGATACGTGCTCCATGGCGGTTCGGACGCCGGTCACACCCGGCCCGAGGCATCCCCGGACGGAGCGCCGGGCGCCGCGGGCGGCGGCCGGTGGACGCTCCGCCCGTCGTCGATCCACCACGTGCCACCCCGGGCCGTGACCCCGTGCAGCCCGTCCAGGACACGGGGCCCGGCGAGTTCGGCGAGCTGCGGGCAGTCGAGCGACGCGAAGGCGTACGTACGCTCCGCGGCCCAGTCGGTGCTGAAGACCAGACGCCTGCTCATCTGCGCCCACCCCAGCGGCGCCCCGGCCACCACCCAGGCGTCAGGGGCCCCGGCCGTGAACCGCTGCGCCGGGCGCAGCCAGGAGGCGGCGTCCTCGGGCCAGTCGACCACGGCCGTGACGTCCCGCCCCGTGGCCTCCCACGCCCGGACGAAAGCCTCGGCGGCATCCCGGTGGACACCGGCGCGCCCATGGCCGACGGCGACATCGCGGACCGTGACAGGGATGAGCCGCAGCAGCGCGTCCAGTTCGGGACCGGTGTGAGGTACCGCAATCCCCTCCGTGCCCTCCCCGCCGGAAGCGGAATCCAGCCGCGGTGAGCGGGCGGGGGAGTCGCGGTACCTCATGGTGTGGCCTCGTTCGGTGTCGGTGGTACGGGCCTGCCCCGGCCGCCCGGGGGTACAGCCCCACCACCAGGAACCCCGCTCCGGCGCGATCGGTTGCACGGGCGCAGGCCGGGGCCGGGGGCGTGCCGCCCAGGCGGCGCACCCCCAGCAGCTCATCCCACCGGCGCCGGGGCCGAGGCTGTTGCGGGGGCGTCCTGCCCGGATCGGTCCGGCAGCTCGAAGAGCTCGGCCAGCAACTCGTAGGACCGCAGCCGGTCCGCCGGGTCATGGGTCAGGGTGTTCACGACGAGCTCGTCCACACCGTGGTCAGCCGCCAGCCGCGTCAGCTGCTCACGCACCTGCTCGGGAGCACCGGACACCAGTACCCGCCCGTTGCTCCGCGCCCGCTGGGTCTCCTGACCGGTCCACCGGTGGTTGCGCGTCGTGTGCGGCGAGGGAAGCGGCAGATCCTCACCGAGATCCTTGCGACTGCGCCAGAGCACGACCGACGCGGCCAGCTCCTCCGCCTTGGCCGCCGTATCCGCCGTCACCACACGGACGGCCAGCACCCCCTGAGCGGGATACCGCCCCGGTACAGCGGCATACGCACCGCGATACGCCTCCAGAGCGGCCCGCGCGGGCGCGGGGAACAAGAAGTGCGCGAAGGCGAAAGACGTGCCCAGCCGGCCGGCCAACTGAGCCGAACGGGTACCGGCACCCAGCAGCCACATCTGCGGCGGAACCGGAGCCACCAGCCCCGAAGGCAGCCCCGGCAGGACCGAAGGGGCCAGCCCCAGACGCATACGCAGCTCGTCCAGCTGCCGCTCGAAATTGTGCGCGGGCCCGCCCGCGCGCCCGATCCCGAGATCCACACGCCCGGGATGGAGCGCGGCCAGCACACCGAACACCTCGGCGACCTTCAGCGCCTCGTACCGCGGAAGGAGCACCCCGCCGGTACCGATCCGCATGTGCCGCGTACGCGCCAGCAACGCACCGGCGAGGATCTCGGGTGCGGTGCCCGCGAAACCGGGCGAATGGTGATGCTCGGCCGTCCAGTAACGGGTGTACCCCAACAGATCGGCCGCTTCGGCCAGAGCGACCGACGCCCGCAGGGCCTCAGCCGGGGTATGCCCCTCCCCGACCGGAGTCTGGTCCAGAACCGACAGACGCAACGACATGGAACGCTCCTCAGACATGACGGCCGGCACCGGCCGGATCCACGGTTGCGGGCACGATCCGGAAATCCCGCTGGAAGACCAGGTTGTGCAGGTCGGCGGCGACGATCGCACGCAGCGTGGGCAGCTCGGCCTCCGCCTGCTGAGCGTCGAAGACGTTCAGCGGCCACTCACTGACCGTCGCTCCCCGCACATGCGGGTGATGGAAACCCCTGCCGTAATGCGCGGCGATGGTGACCGGCTCGATGCCCTCCGCCCGCTGCTGCGGCCAGGACAGGGTCCACAGAGCCACCACGCCACCGTCCGCCGACCGCCGCACTCCCGTGCTCTCCACCTCACCGGTCCCGTTCAGCAGATACGTGTTGACCTCCTCCAGCGCCTGCACGGCGTACGGGGCAAGCAGCTCGACCGCCTCCGAGAAGAGCGATTCCTTGCCCTGGCGCGAGGAGGCATGCCCATGGGTGCCGTCCCGCAGATCACCGAAGTGCCGCAACAACGCCTCGGCGTGGGCGGGGACGTCCGAGGCTGCCATCGGGGTGCCGTTCATGATTTCTCCTTGGATTCGGGACCCGGCCCCGCGGCCGGGCCGGGTGGGGACACGGCCGCCTCGGCGCCTCGCAGGTCCCGGAGCGAGACGCCCAGCCACCGCCGGAGCGCCGACGGGCCGTCCGGGCCCGCGAGCCGGCCGGACGGCTGGAGGAACGCACCGTGAAGGCCCGAAGGGAACTCCCGGTAGACGAGCTCATTACCGGCGGACCGCAAGCGCCCCGCGTAGTGACGGACATCGTCCAGCACCGGGTCGAACGCCCCGACACCGAGAATCGCCGGAGCCAGCCCCGAAAGGTCCTCCACCCACAACGGGGTGGACGGCAGACCCGGCGGATCACCGGCATCCGGACCGCCGCGATACTCCCGCCACGCCTCGGCCAGCCCCTGCGGAGTCGGGAAGTTGCCCACGTACCGCACATAGGAAGGGGCACGGCAGGACGGATCCAGCGGCGGATACGCCAGAACCTGCGCCGACAGCGCGAGCCCCCGGTCCCGCCGGACCACAGCGGCACAAGCGGCGATCGTCGCCCCGGCACTGTCCCCGCCCACGGCCACCGGCCCCACACCCGCACGCTCGGCCTGCTCCTGCGCCCAGTCCAGGACCGCGAGAACATCCTCCAGCGCCGCAGGGTGACGATGCTCCGGCGCCAACCGGTAATCGACACTGACCACGCAGTACGAGGCATGCCGCGCGAGATCCGCACACGCCTCGTGCCAGTCGCTCGCCGACCCGCTGCGCCAGCTCCCGCCATGCGCCCAGACCAGCCAACCCCGGTGCGGACCCCCCGGGCGCAGCACCCGGGCCGGGACAGTGCGTCCGGATGCCGCGACATGGACCGATTCCCACGTCAGCGGACGGATACCAGGACCGTGCACGATCGTTCCCTTCGTTTCGCGGACCGCCCTCGGCGGAGCACGCGGCCCCGCCCGACCAAGCGACGCTCCGCACCGCGCCGACGCAGTGGGCACAGCCTCCAGCCTTCCCCGCCCGGAGCCCCCGGCCAAGCCGGACTTGGCCAGGTCGGAGCCACCACCGGGCAACCCGCCCCGTACAACACGCGACGGCGCCGCTATCTGCCCAAGTCGCTCAGCCCCGATTGACCGCCCTCGCGACACCGGACCACGATGCCTGCCACAGAGCCGGAACAGACGACGGAAGGCGAGGCGGACCCCATGGAAAAGACCGGCCCGGACGGCGATCCCCGCATCGCGTCGTACGTGGCAGTCGGCGACAGCTTCACCGAAGGCCTCGGCGACGCAGCCGCGGACGGCACACTGATCGGCTGGGCCGACCGCCTCGCCGGCCACCTGGCCCAGCAACACCCCCGAACGGCCTTCACCTACGCCAACCTCGCCGTCCGGGGCACACTGATCGACGAGATCATCAACGGCCAGGTACCACGCGCACGCGCCCTCCACCCCGACCTCATCACGTTCTGCGCCGGAGGAAACGACCTCCTGCGACCGGGCAGCGACCCCGACCGGATAGCCGACCGGTACGACCGCGCCGTCGCCACCCTCGTACAGGACGCGGGCACCGTGGTCCTGTTCACCGGGTTCGACACCCGCGGCATACCCGTACTGCGCCATCTGCGCGGCAGAATCGCCACGTACACGGCCCACGTCCGCGCGATCGCCGACCGCTACGGCTGCCCCGTGGTCGATCTGTGGTCACTGGACGCGGTCAGGGAACGGCGGGCCTGGACCGATGACCGCCTCCACCTGTCCGCGTACGGACACACACAAGTGGCACAGCGCGCCGCGGACCTCCTCACCCCCGGAACGCGAGCGAGGGCGGCCACCGCCCGGCCCATGGACCCACCCCGGTCGCCCGCCACCCGCCGGAGCGACGACCTCCAGTGGGCACGCGAACACTTCGTGCCCTGGATCGGCCGACGGCTGTTCGGCGGATCGGCGGCCGACGACGCCCGCCCCAAACGGCCCGACCTGCTGCCTCTCTGACCACCCTCACGAGAGCGTTCCCGACCGCCGCCGGCCCTGTTTCCAGTCGGCGTACCGCTCCGGCAGACACACCGCGCACGGCCGGTAGCCGGCTTCCAGAGCGGCGCCCTCATCGGCGAAGAACACGCGGTACCTCACATAATGACCACGGGCGATCGCGCGCAGGGCGGAAGGGCAGTCCAACCGCCCGTACAACCGCCCCCGCCGGTGCCCGCCCAGCGTGCCCGGCACGGCGCTCACGAAAGACCGCCCATCGGGCCCGACCAGCGTGTACACCCGCGGACCGGGCCGCCCGCCGGCAGCGGCACTCACGTCGCGTCATGGAAGACAAGGCCCAGCGTGCGCCGGCGCCCCGACCGCACCGTGCTGACACCGTGACGCATCGGACCGGCGGACCAGCCACGTTTGGAGACAACCGGACGCTCACGCGTCGTGAAAACCAGCCCATGGCCCTGCGGCAGGGTGACGGACGACCCACGGGACTGCGCGCGGGGCCGCTGCTCCGTCATGAGGAACTCACCACCGGTGAAATCGGCACCCGGGGCGTCGAGCCCGACGACGACCTGGAGGGGAAAGACCATCTCGCCGAACACGTCACGGTGAAGCGCGTTCCAGTCGCCGGGACCATAGCGCAGAAGAATCTGAGCGGACTTGGCCTGCCCCGCCTCGTGACACATGGCGATCCACTCCTCCAGCGTGTCCGGCCACGGCGCGGGCCGGCCCAGCTTCGCCATCCAGGCACGGGCGATGCGCAGCAGATGAGGGTAGAACGCCTCACGCAGTTCGCGCACCGGATCAGGCAGATCATGGGTGAAATAGCGGTACTGCCCCGAGCCGAAGCGATAGCGGGCCATATCGATCGTCGAGCGGAAATACCTGTCCTCGTCGTACAGCTCGGCGATCTCACGACACTGCCCCGCCGTGAGCAACTGCCCGGTCAGCGCACTCCCGTGCCCATCGACCTCACCGGTGAGGGCCTGCCAGTCCTCGGCCTCGACACGCCGGGTGAGCGTACTGACCGGAAGGGTGGAAAACATGATGAGGAACTCCTCCGTACTCTCAGCCGAGCATCGGCTGCAGGACGCCTTCAAGGGTGAGCAGATGACGCTTGGCCTCCAGGCCGCCGGCATACCCCTTCATGGAACCGTCCGCCCCCACCACCCGATGACAGGGACGAACCAGCAGAAGCGGATTCGCGCCGATAGCCCCACCCAGGGCACGTACATC
Source organism: Streptomyces sp. NPDC048211 (assembly GCF_043202315.1). Taxonomy (NCBI): domain Bacteria; kingdom Bacillati; phylum Actinomycetota; class Actinomycetes; order Kitasatosporales; family Streptomycetaceae; genus Streptomyces; species Streptomyces sp. NPDC048211. Next base: position 3,746 of record NZ_JBIDAD010000015.1, on the reverse strand, counting down.
CGCACGAGCCATACCGAGCCGCGCGGCCAGCGCACCATAAGTCGTCGACGTTCCGTACGGAATCTCCTCGACCGCAGCCCACACACGCTGCTGGAAATCCGAGCCGGAAACAGTGAACTCGATATCGAAGCAGTCGAGTTTACCGTCGAAATACGCGCCGATCTGCGCCGCGATCACTGCGAACGCCCCAGGATCCCGGCGCCCGCCGCCCTGGACCACGGGCACCCGCCGCTGCCCGGGCATCGACAACGACGTCAGCGCCGTCCCGCCCGGCGCAGTACCCGACTCCTCACCGACCAGGAACAGATCGCCGACCGGGCTGGAAAGGGTGGTGCAGGCGGTCATCGTCGCCTCCCTGGTGCGATCCGCTGGTGACTCAGACTTCAGCATGCGACTTCCCCACCCCAGGGGCTGGCGGAATTCGGACAGTGAATTCCCCAACGGATAAGCACACCGAATCCGGCCAACCAGTCACTTCACGTCATCATCAGCGACCGGGCGACGCAACGGGGCGGGTTACGGATACACAAGGGGTCGGAACGAACCGAGAGTGATCCAGGGACGGGCGGAATGCTGACGATCAACGTGGGAGTACTGCTCGCCGTCATCGTTCTCCTGCGGCTGCGCCGACGCACAGAAGCCCGCAGCCGGACCGACGAGAAACTCACCGTGATCATCGTGCTCGCTCTGGGCATCGTCATCGCACCGACCCCGGTCGGCGAAGGAATCCTCGACTTCGTGGGCCAACTCGCCACCGGCATCACCGACTCCAGCCGCTGACACCACCGGAGCCGCCCGATGGCCACCCGCCGCCCCGCACCCCGGCGGAAGACCCGCCGTACCCCGCCGCGCCGCCGCCCTTCCCGCACCCGCCGACAGCGCCGGCACGATGCCCGGACGACCCAGCTCGCCGCCGGCGCCCTGGCCGTCGCGGTGGCATGGGCCACCATCGCGTGGCTCCTGACCCACTGGTGGATCCTGGCCGTTCTGGGAACCGCCGCGACAGCGGCCGGAATATGGCGGTTCCACCGCCACCAGCAACGGCGACTGTGGAACCGGGTACAGCAGCAAGCCCTGCGCTACGAACTGGGACAACTGGACACACTCCACCACCGCGACTTCGAGTACGCCGTCCGCGACCTCATGCGCCGCGACGGATGCACCGACGCCCGCCAGACCGGAGGCGCCGGCGACAACGGCGCCGACGTCCTGGCCACCGACCCTCTCGGCCGCACCTGGGTCATCCAGTGCAAACACCGCAAGGACGGCGACCGAGGCTCAGCCGTCGGCACCCCCGACCTCCAACGAGTCAACGGAACCGCCCGCCAGTTGTACGGCGCGGACATCGTCCTCGTCATCACCAACGGCCGCTTCTCCACCCGCTGCGCACCGCTTGCCACGCAACTGCACATGCACCTGGCCGACCGCCGAACCCTGGCGACCTGGGCCGGCGGCGGACGCCCACTATGGGAACTCCTGCCAAGAATTCCCGCGCCCCGCAAAGGCAGCTGACCGGCCACGCACAGGCGCTCGCCACACCTCACCGGGCAGGAGCACCACGCAGCCGTTTGTTGCAGACGTACGCACTGGCGGATGCCTGTGCGGCCGGATCCGCTTCACCGCCACGAGACCAGCGGTCTACCCGCACACCTGTCACTGCGAGCATTGTCAGAGGCTCGGCGGAACCCCGGTGATGTGGCCGGATTCGAGCGCGTCACGTGGATGGGTGAGGGCGGCGAGCCGACCTGGTTCGAAACGTTCCCGGGCAGGGCCAAGCGCGGCTTCTGCCCCACCTGCGGCACCAGAGTCGCGGCGGTCGACTCCGACATCCCGGAAACCGGCATCAACGTCCCCGCCCTCGACGACACCAGCACAGCAGACCTCGTACCCACCAACGCGTCCTTCCGCGAGAACGCCGTGCACTGGATGCCCCGGTGCCCGACACCGAGCTGAGCGCCATTGGCCGAGACACGTCCGGGTGATCCTCGAGGGCTGGGGCCTGTCCGATGGGTCGCGGGACCTGTCCACCCGAGGATCGCTCCGACAGGTATAGGGCGAGGTGATCTGTCGGATCAGGAGTGGGCTCGCTTGGAGCTGCATCTATCGCTGAACGCAAAACTCTTCGGGCAGCGAACCGGTACGCCATGGCGTGATCTGGGTGATACTCCGCACGCGCTCTGATCACGTCGGAGGCGACAGGGCGTACTCGTCCCGCCAGAACCGCCGATAGTTGCGGCGGCGGCCGATCAAGCACACCATCCCCGAGCGCATGGACCAGCGGGTCAACCGCCGGCGCCGTGGCAGCGCGGGCGGTCGGCCTACCGGCTTTGACAAGTCGATCTACAAACGCCGCAACGAAGCACCCAAGTGCTTCAAGGCCGTATCCACCCGTTTCGATGAGCGTACCTACGTCTTCCACGGAACGGTGACCGTAGCCTCGCTCCGCCCGCGAGCCGTCGGCAGCTCTGTCAGGGAACGTCCTGGCCGATCGCCCGGATCACGTCTGCAAGGCAGGCCCTGGTGAGCAAACAGATCTTCAAGGTGTTGCCTGCCCGACCGTCAGGGCTTGGGGCTCGGCACCGACGTCGTAGACCTCGTCGGCTGAGACAGACCAAAAGAGGTCTTCCCTGAGCATCACGGTGGGCTCGGCTGACGCTTCAATGTGCCGAATCGCCAGGTCCAGAGCACGACGAAGCTGATCGAGAGGGATCTGAATGGATTCGCTGGCCATGGGCGCCACCTTTACTCAGTCACACTGACAGCGACCCATCGGACAGGACCTAGTAGGTGCGCCAGCGCCTCGGTCTCTTCCTCGGGTACGGAGATGGCGACCAGGCGGGTGACGGCGACGTACCAGACCCGTAGGACCTCGTCGGTGGCCGGATCGGAGGTCGCCCAGCGCTGGACGTTTCCGGCATCAGGCAGCAACAGCAGGACGCTGTCCACTACGTCGCCCTTGAGCTGGTGGACGATGTTGGTCCGGATACCGGAGGCCATCTGGGGGCGCGACACGGTAGGTTTTCCGGCGGAGGCGGCCCTTGCCGCCTTGCGGAGCAGCCCCAGGAAGAGCGGGCCAGACCTGAGGCCCCCATTCCCGGTGGGGCGCAGGCAGGCTCGTCATTCGGTATCGGGTGATTTCTTGTGTCGCCGGTCGGTGAATCTGCACAGTGGCCATGGTTTTGACCTGGTGTTATGCAGTTTGGGTGAGCAGGTCTTTGGCTCTGGGCAGCTTATTGAGTCTACGCAGGCATGGAACGTTCGGGTCGTCTGGCCTGCGGGATTTCTGGCTGCGCAGCTTCACGTGCCGTACGTCTGAGCATTCGGCGGGGACCACAAAATTAACGGTTTCTACCCCTAACTATTAGTGATGCAGGGTGGTGGGCGATGAGTCCAGTTCTTAGCTACGGCCGAGAATGAGACACGTGGTTCACCCTCCGGCCGCCCCTCCCCTCTTGTTGGCGCGTAGTTGTCTGGGAGAGCGTGTCGAGTAGTGCTGAAGGTGTTTTCCGGGTTCAGCCTGCCCGCACTGCGGAGCCGTGTGGGCAGGTTTTCAAACTTTTCTGACTGTGTGTCACAACCAAAACCCGAAGCCGCTAAGCACACCTGGACCACTTTCAGGGATAGCGCGAGAATTCCGGAGGAATTCACAAACCCATTCCGGAGGAATGGGTTTGAAAGCCCGTAGGGCTTTGTCATCTTTACGACCCGTAGGGTCGTGCGTCGTTCCTCCGGAGGAGGACGCGCGC
>NZ_JBIDAD010000014.1:83679-163828 GCF_043202315.1 Streptomyces sp. NPDC048211 | reverse complement strand
GTTTTTTTTGTGGTGGTTGGCTGTGGGGGGGGCGCCGCGGGGTTTGCGTGTTCTTTCCCCGGTTTTTGGGGGGGGCCCCCCCGGGGGGGGGGGGGGCCCCCCCCCCCCCCTTTCTCGCGTCTGTCAGAAGTCCTGACCGCGTGCCACTTCCGCGGCGGCCGCCTTACGGGCCTTCTCGGCCTGCTCCTCGGCCTCCATCTCGGCGAAGACGTCGATGGGCGGCGGCGCCTTGGCGAGGAAGACCCAGGTGAGGTAGACCGCCAGCAGGAAGGGCGGGATCTTCAGGGCGATCAGGACCCAGCCGAACTGGGTGGTGTCGGCCCACCAGTACAGCGGGAAGAGGATCGCGCACTTGGCGAGCAGGATCAGGCCCCACGCGTAGCTGGCCTTGGCGTAGGCCTTCTTACGGCCGGGGTTGCGGGTGCGCCAGGAGAGGTTCTCCTTGAACACCGGGCCCAGGATCAGTCCGATCAGCGGCAGCCCGGCCACCGTGGTGATCAGGTAGGCCAGGGCCAGTCCGAGCGTGTAGATCATGCCCGGGAGGTAGAAGTCCTTGGCGTTGCCGGTCATCTTCGCGAAGACGACGCCGAAGGCCACACCGAAGACACCGCTGAAGGCGTGCTTGACGGTGTCCTTGCGGATCAGCCGGACGGCCACGAGCACCAGCGACACCACGACGGCCGCGATGGCCGAGTTCGTGAGGTTCTTGTCGATGGTGAAGATCGTGACGAAGAGCAGTCCGGGCAGGACCGTCTCCACCATGCCCCGGATGCCGCCGAAGGCCTCGAAGAGCGCGGCCTCGGTGACCGCCTTCGCGTCGGCCTCCTGCTGGTCGGTGGTGCGGTCCGTGTCGGACGTCGGCTTGTCGAGAGACGTCACCGGCTACTCCTTGCCGAGCGGTCGGAGTTCGTATTTGGGGTTGAACAGCACCCGGCGCCCGTGGCTCATGGCGATGCGGCCGGAGGCGATGAGCTTGCGGCCCGGCTCGATGCCCACGATGGAGCGGCGGCCGAGCCAGACCACGTCGAGCGGCGCGGTGCCGTCGAAGAGCTCCGCCTCCAGGGCGGGCACTCCGGCGCGCGGTCGCAGGGTCACCGTCCGCAAGGTACCAGTGACCTTCACGATCTGCCGGTCACTGCACTCGGAGATCCGGGTGCAGCCCGATGCCTGCGAGTCCTCCGCCAGCTCCTCGCACTCCAGGTCCTCCTGGGAGCTGGAAAGCCGGTCGAGCATTCGCCGGAAGCGCCCGGACGGCCGCTCGGCCTTCTGGGACTTCTCGAAACGAGGAACAGCACTCATACCCGAAGGGTACCGGTCTCCGGGGGTCCTGGAGGGTGGCCGCCGTCTCACTCGAACGGGGGACCCGGCCGGGCCCGTCGGCCCCCGCGGAATGCCCGGCCGCGATCTCTCAGGCGCGCTCGAAGCGGTAGCCCATCCCCGGTTCGGTGACGAAGTGCCGGGGGTGGGAGGGGTCGGCCTCCAGCTTGCGCCTCAGCTGGGCCATGTAGACCCGCAGATAGTTGGTCTCGGTGCCGTACGAGGGCCCCCAGACCTCCTGGAGCAGCTGCTTCTGGCTGACGAGGCGGCCGCTGTTGCGGACCAGGACCTCCAGCAGGTGCCACTCGGTGGGGGTGAGCCGCACGTCGCGTCCCTCGCGATGGACCTTCTTGGCGGCGAGGTCGACGGTGAAACCCTCGGTCTCCACGAGCACGACCGCGTCGCCGCCGTCCTGACCGACGGGCTCGGCGCGGCGCACCGACGCGCGCAGCCGGGCCAGCAGCTCGTCCATGCCGAACGGCTTGGTGACGTAGTCGTCGGCCCCGGCGTCCAGGGCCTCGACCTTCTCGTCGGAGGTGTGCCGGGCGGAGAGCACCAGGATCGGCACCCGGGTCCAGCCGCGCAGGCCTCTGATCACCTCGACGCCGTCCATGTCGGGGAGCCCCAGGTCCAGGACGACGACGTCGGGGTGGCGCGCGGCGGCCAGCTGGAGCGCGGTGGCCCCGTCGGGCGCGGCGTCCACCTCGTACTTGCGCGCCTTCAGGTTGATCACGAGGGCGCGTACGATCTGCGGCTCGTCGTCGACCACAAGCACCCGGGTCATCGCGGTCCTGCCTTTCTGCTGTACGTGAGTCGGTACGGAGGTCTGGACGGAGGCCGGTGCGGAATTCCGCGTGCGGGCCCGCACGCAGGCCCGTGCGTCCGTGCCGCACGGGGGCCCCGGAGCTCGCGGCGGATCATGAGGTGACCCGCGCGGGCAGGTCGGGGGTGGTGGGAACGTACCCCGAGGCCGCCTTCAGGGTCAGGACCATGGTGAGGCCTCCGCCCGGGGTGTCCTCGGCGCCCAGCGTGCCGCCCATGGACTCCACGAAGCCGCGGGCCACCGCGAGCCCCAGGCCCACCCCGGCGCCGCGCGGGGCGTCGCCGTAGCGCTGGAAGGGCTCGAAGATGCGTTCCTTGGCCTCGTCGGGCACGCCGCGGCCGCCGTCGGCCACCCGTAGCTCGACCCTGGCGCCCAGGGCGCTGGCGGCCACGGTGACGCGCTCACCCTCCGGGCTGTATTTGACGGCGTTCTCGACGATGTTGGCGACGGCGCGCTCCAGCAGCCCGGGGTCGACGGCGACCATCGGCAGCGTCTCGGGGATGTCCAGGTCGACGCTGTCCTCGGGGACGCCGCCGAGCGCCATGGGCACGACCTCGTCGAGGTCGATCTCACGGATCAGCGGGGTGACGGTGCCGGTCTGCAGGCGGGACATGTCGAGGAGGTTGCCGACGAGGTGGTCGAGGCGGTCGGCACCGTTCTCGATGCCTTCGAGGAGTTCGGCCTCGTCGTCGTCGGACCAGGCGACGTCGTCGGAGCGCAGGGAGCTGACGGCGGCCTTGATGGCGGCCAGCGGGGTCCGCAGGTCATGGCTGACGGCGGCCAGCAGCGCGGTCCTGATCCTGTTCCCCTCGGCCAGGCGACGGGCCTTCTCGGCCTCGCCGACCAGGCGCTGGCGGTCCAGGACGACGGCGGCCTGGGCGGCGAAGGCGCCGAGCACACGACGGTCCTCGGCGGGCAGCACCCGGCCGGAGAGGGCCAGGGCCATGTGGTCGCCGACGGGCATGTCCGCATCGGCGTCCTCGGGCCGGGCGACCGGCGCCGGGCCGACGCTGCCGGCGCACGTCCACGGGTCGACGTCGCTCTGCCGCTCCAGCAGGGCGACGGACTCCATGCCGAAGGTCTCGCGGACCCGGTCCAGCAGGGCGTCCAGGGTGGTCTCGCCGCGCAGCACACTTCCGGCGAGGAAGGAGAGGATCTCGGACTCGGCGCGCAGTCTGGCGGCCTGGTGGGTGCGGCGGGCCGCGAGGTCGACGACCGAGGCCACCGCGGCGGCCACCGCGAAGAAGATCACGATGGCGACGAAGTTCTCGGGGTCCTGCACGGTCAGGGTGTGGGTGGGCGGGGTGAACCAGTAGTTCAGCAGCATCGAGCCCGCGGCGGCCGACGCGAGGGCGGGCAGCAGTCCGCCGAGCAGGGCCGCGGCGACGGTCATGAAGAGGAAGAGCAGGACGTCGTTGGCGAGCCCCGGGCCGTTCTCCATGCCTTTGAGGAGCAGCGAGAGGAGGACCGGGCCGCCCACGCCGACGAGCCAGCCCCAGATGATGCGCGCCCGGCCGAGGCGGGCGCCCCGGGAGATGGGGAGGCCGCGGCCCTTGGCGACTTCGTCGTGGGTGACGATGTGGACGTCGAGGTCGGTGCCGGACTCACGGGCGACGGTGGCGCCGACGCCGGGGCCGTAGATGTACTGCCAGGCCTTGCGGCGGCTGGAGCCGAGGACGATCTGGGTGGCGTTGACGCCCCGGGCGAATTCGAGGAGCGCGGAGGGTATGTCGTCGCCTATGACGTGGTGGAAGGTGCCGCCGAGGTCCTCGACGAGCGTGCGCTGGACGGTCAGCTCCTTGGGCGAGGCCGATGTCAGTCCGTCGCTGCGGGCGATGTAGACGGCGAGGATCTCGCTGCCGGAGCCCTTGGCCGCCATGCGGGAGGCGCGGCGGATGAGGGTACGGCCCTCGGGGCCGCCGGTGAGTCCGACGACGATGCGTTCGCGGGCCTGCCAGGTGGTGCGGATGTTGTGCTCGCCGCGGTACTGCTGGAGGTACTCGTCGACCCGGTCGGCGACCCAGAGCAGGGCCAGCTCGCGCAGGGCGGTGAGATTGCCGGGGCGGAAGTAGTTGGAGAGCGAGGCGTCGATCCGGTCGGGCTTGTAGATGTTGCCGTGGGCCATCCGCCGGCGCAGCGCCTGGGGCGACATGTCGACGAGTTCGAGCTGGTCCGCGCGGCGGACGACTTCGTCGGGCACCGTCTCGCGCTGGCGTACGCCGGTTATGGACTCGACGACGTCGCCGAGGGACTCCAGGTGCTGGATGTTGACCGTGGAGACCACGTCGATGCCGGCCTGGAGCAGTTCTTCGACGTCCTGCCAGCGCTTGGCGTTGCGGGAGCCCGGCACATTGGTGTGCGCGAGTTCGTCCACCAGGGCGACGGCCGGGGCGCGCTCCAGGACGGCGTCGACGTCCATCTCGGTGAAGACGGCGGAGCGGTACTCGATCTCGCGGCGCCGGATCTGTTCGAGGCCGTGCAGCATGACCTCGGTACGGGGCCGGTCGTGGTGCTCCACGAAGCCGACGACGCAGTCGGTGCCCCGCTCCACACGGCGGTGCGCCTCGGAGAGCATCGCGTACGTCTTGCCGACGCCGGGTGCCGCACCGAGGTAGATCCGAAGTTTGCCGCGCGCCATGGCCCCATTGTCTTCCTGAAACCGGATCTTCTCACGGAGACCGGTGGCTGCCGATGCGGCAGCCACTGTCGAAACTACCCCGTGAATTTCCGGCATATCGGGCGGGGGGTGTGGGTGCGTTCCGTATTGACGCAACTCTGATGCCTCCGCCGCCGCAACCCGCCCCGCCCCGGCCGGAGGCGATTCGGCCGGGGCGGGGCGGGGCGCCGTCAGTGGTGGAAGAGCCGCAGGCCGGTGCGTGCCAGGGCGATGCCGTGGGCGCGGCAGGCCTCTTCGACCTCGTCGGACCGGATCGAGCCACCCGGTTCCGCGATGCACGTCACCCCGTGGCGCCGGGCGTGGTCGACGTTGTCGCGGAACGGCAGCGAGCCGTCCGACACGAAGGAGACACCCGTCAGCCGGCCGAGCCATTCGGTGCGCAGCGCCGCGTCCAGCTCGGGCGGCTCGCCGCCGAGGGCGTCCCGGCAGCGGTCGCGCTCGTCGGCGGTCAGGTCCCCCTCGACGAGCCGGATCTGCCAGTTGATCCGCTCCTGCCGGCGGATGCCCGTACGGAAGGCGAGATCACGCACCAGCGGATGCCTGCGGAGCCACCAGGTGTCCGTCTTGGCTCCGGCCAGCCGGGTGCAGTCCACCCGGGACTGCTGACCCGCGCCGATCCCGAGGGCCATGCCGTCCTTGAGGTAGCACACCGCGTTGGACTGGGTCCGGCGCAGCACCACGAGTCCGAGCAGCAGGTCCCGGCGGGAGGCGGCCGGAACCTCGCCGGTCACGACGTCCGCGACCGCCTCCTCGGACACGGGCACGGGGTCGCGCTCCTGGGACAGCCGGAGGCCGAAGACCTCGCGCGACTCGGCGGCCGGGGCGGTGAAGCCCGGGTCGGCCTCCATGACGAGGAAGGTGCCGTTCTTCTTCCGGCTCAGCGCGTCGGCCACGCCCGGCGCATAGCCCGGCGCGACGATCCCGTCGCAGACGACGCGGCCGAGCAGCTCGGCCAGTTCGGCGTCGACCTCGTGCGAGACGGCGGCGAAGTCCCCGTACGAGGACTTGGGGTCACCGTCCCGGGCCCGCAGGTAGGCGCTGGTCAGCGGTCCGACGGTGGCGGGATCGACGCCGTGGAGGCGCGCGACGGCCTCGTCCACCGGACCGGCCAGTGCCGCCCCGGCGGGCGAGACGTGCTTGAACGAGGTCGCGGCCGGCACACCGAGCACGTCCGCCGCCTCCCGGACGAGCTGCCAGGCGTTCAGGGCGTCGAGCCAGTTGATATAGGACGGGACACCGCTCAGCACCTTCAGCGGCGGGCGCCCCGGATGTACGGGAGCGGCTTCGGCGGCGGCCTGCTGGGGGTTCATTCCGTAACGCATGCGCACTGGACACTCCAGGTCGGACGGGCCGACGGAGCGCCCAGGCGGTCGGCGGCTCCTCCGTGGAGGGTCGCTCCCCGGTGGTGATCCACCCTCGCCAGTCACGACGCGGCGATTCTAGGGAACCCGGTGCAAAGCCGCCAACTCCGCTGTCAGTGCTCGATGATGTGCCCGTCGCTGAGCTCCAGCACGCGGTCGGCGAGGCCGAGCAGCTGGGCGTCGTGGGTCGCGACGAGCGCGGTGACGCCCTCGCTGTGGACGACGGCGCGCAGCAGTTCCATCACCGCGAGGCCGGTCTCCGCGTCGAGCTGTCCGGTGGGCTCGTCGGCGATCAGCAGGGCGGGCCGGTTGGCGAGCGCGCGGGCGATCGCGACGCGCTGCTGCTGGCCGCCGGAGAGCTCGCCGGGGCGCTGAGCGGCGTGATCGGCGAGGCCGACCAGGGAGAGGAGCAGCGAGACCCGCTCCTCGCGCTCGCGCGGATCGGCCTTGCGCAGCCGCAGGGGCACGCCGACGTTCTCCGCCGCGGTCAGGATCGGGATCAGGCCGAACGACTGGAAGATGAAGCCGACCCGGTCGCGGCGCAGCTCCAGCAGCCCGTTCTCGCCGAGCGTGGAGAGATCCGTGCCGTCCACCGTGATCCGGCCGCTGTCGGGGGTGTCGAGGCCGCCGACCAGGTTGAGGAGGGTCGTCTTGCCGGAGCCGGAACGCCCCTTGAGGGCGACGAGCTCACCGCGCGGCACCTCGAAGGACACGCCGCGCAGCGCGTGCACGGCGCCGGCCCCGGAGCCGTAGGAGCGGTGCAGGTCCTCGATCCGGACCATCGGCCGCTCGGCGACGGTCGTGCCGCCCTCCCCGCCGGTGCCCGTGGCGGCAGTGCTCTCGGTCATGTCGCTCCCCGTGTGTCGGTCCTGTCGGCCGCCAGTATGTGCATGCGGCACGGGGCCGGGCAATGCCCGGGCCCGGCCGTGGTGGCCGGACCCGGGCATTCGGGGTGTTCAGCGCGTTCCGGCCTCGTGCGCGAGCTGCTTCAGCGCGATGTTGAGCTGGAGGACGTTGACGCGGGGTTCGCCGACGAAGCCGAGGATGCGGCCGTCGGTGTGCTGGTCGACGAGCCGGGCGACCTGCGCGGCGTCGAGGTGGTTGCGTGCCGCGACACGGTTGACCTGGAGGTCGGCGTAGGCCGGGGAGATGTCGGGGTCGAGGCCCGAGCCGGAGGAGGTGACGGCGTCGGCCGGTACCTGGGAGGGGCTGACGGGGTGGCCGGGGACGGAGTTGTCCTTGACCACGGCGGCCTTGGCGGCGGTGACCCAGTCGATGAGTTCCTTGTTGTCGCCGGAGCGGTTGGTCGCGCCGGAGAGGATCAGCGAGTACTGGGTGTTGACGCTGTTGGTGCCGAGGCCGTTGGAGGGGCGGGGCTGGAACCACCTGAGGTCGGGGTCCGGGGTCTCCTGGCCCTTCTTGAGGGGGAGGTCGTAGCGCTGGCCGATGAGTTCGGAGCCGACGACCTTGCCATGGGAGCTGATCTCGGAGCCGTTGGCGTGGCCGGGCATGAGGCCCTGCGCGACGCCGGTGACGGCGAGCGGGTAGATGACGCCGCAGACCAGGGTGAGGACGAGCAGGGCGCGCAGCCCGGCCCCGAACAGGCGGGCGGAGTTTCCGAGGGAGGTGTTCATGGCAGGTCAGCCGATTCCGGGGATGAGGGAGATGATCAGGTCGATGATCTTGATGCCGATGAACGGGGCGACCAGGCCGCCCAGCCCGTAGACGCAGAGGTTCCGCCGGAGCATGGAGTCGGCCCCGCTGGGCCGGTACCGGACGCCCTTCAGCGCGAGCGGGACCAGCGCGACGATGATCAGCGCGTTGAAGATCACGGCGGACAGGATCGCGGACCGCGGCGAGGACAGGTCCATGATGTTGAGCTTGTCCAGGCCCGGGTAGACCACGGCGAACATCGCGGGAATGATCGCGAAGTACTTGGCGACGTCGTTGGCGATGGAGAACGTCGTCAGTGCGCCCCGGGTGATCAGGAGCTGCTTGCCGATCTCGACGATCTCGATGAGCTTGGTCGGGTTGGAGTCCAGGTCCACCATGTTCCCGGCCTCCTTGGCGGCCGAGGTTCCGGTGTTCATGGCCACGCCGACATCGGCCTGGGCCAGCGCCGGGGCGTCGTTCGTGCCGTCGCCGGTCATCGCGACGAGTTTGCCGCCGGCCTGCTCCCGCTTGATGAGGGCCATCTTGTCCTCGGGCGTGGCCTCGGCGAGGAAGTCGTCGACGCCCGCCTCCTCGGCGATGGCCTTCGCGGTCAGCGGGTTGTCGCCGGTGATCATGACCGTGCGGATGCCCATCCTGCGCAGCTCGTCGAACCGCTCGCGCATGCCCTCCTTGACCACGTCCTTCAGGTGGATGACACCCAGGACCCGGGCACCGTCCGCGTCCTCGCGGGCCACCAGCAGCGGGGTGCCGCCGGCCTGCGCGATGCGGTCGGTGAGCGCCTGCGCGTCCGGGGAGACGCTGCCGCCCCGTTCCCTCACCCAGGCGACGACCGATCCGCTCGCGCCCTTGCGGACCTTGCGGCCGTCCACGTCCACACCCGACATCCGGGTCTGGGCGGTGAACGCCACCCACGCGGCGTGGGCGAGCTCGCCCTGGTGACGCTCGCGCAGGCCGTACTTCTCCTTGGCGAGGATCACCACGGACCGGCCCTCGGGCGTCTCGTCGGCCAGCGAGGAGAGCTGGGCGGCGTCGGCCAGTTCGGCCTCCGTCACACCCGGGACGGGGAGGAACGCGGCTGCCTGCCGGTTGCCGAGGGTGATGGTGCCGGTCTTGTCGAGCAGCAGCGTCGAGACATCACCCGCCGCCTCGACGGCGCGCCCGGACATGGCGAGCACATTGCGCTGCACGAGACGGTCCATGCCGGCGATGCCGATCGCCGAGAGCAGCGCGCCGATGGTGGTCGGGATCAGGCAGACCAGCAGCGCGGCCAGCACGATCATGGACTGCTCGCTGCCGGCGTAGACCGCGAAGGGCTGGAGGGTGACGACGGCGAGCAGGAAGACGACGGTGAGGGACGCCAGGAGGATGTTCAGGGCGATCTCGTTGGGCGTCTTCTGCCGGGCCGCGCCCTCGACCAGAGCGATCATCCGGTCGATGAAGGTCTCGCCGGGCTTGGTGGTGATCTTGATGACGATGCGGTCGGAGAGCACCTTCGTACCGCCGGTGACGGCGCTGCGGTCTCCGCCGGACTCCCGGATGACCGGGGCCGATTCGCCGGTGATCGCGGACTCGTCGACGCTGGCGACGCCCTCGACGACATCTCCGTCCCCCGGAATGATGTCGCCGGCCTCGCAGACGACCAGATCGCCGATGCGCAGGTCGGTTCCGGGGATCCGTTCCTCTGCCGCCCCGGTCAGCCTGCGGGCGACGGTGTCGGTCTTGGCCTTGCGCAGGGTGTCGGCCTGGGCCTTGCCGCGGCCCTCGGCGACGGCCTCCGCCAGGTTGGCGAAGATCGTCGTGAGCCACAGCCAGACGGCGATCGCCCAGCCGAACCAGTCCGTCGGGTCCAGAACGGCGAGCACGGTGGTGAGCACCGAACCGATCAGCACCACGAACATCACCGGGGATTTGACCATGGTCCGGGGGTCGAGCTTGCGTATCGCGTCGGGGAAGGAGGCGATCAGCATCCGGGGGTCGAACAGCCCGGCGCCGACGCGCCCTTCGGGAACGGTCCCGGCCTGGGTGTCCTGGTGCGGCGCGCGGGCCGGCGTGACTGTGGACATCGCGTCCTCTTGCTTCGTACGGATGGTCATGACGCCAGCCCCTCGGCCAGCGGCCCCAGAGCGAGGGCCGGGAAGTAGGTCAGACCGGCGATGATCATGATGGTGGCGACCAGCAGCCCGCTGAAGAGCGGCTTGTGCGTGCCGAGGGTGCCGACGGTGGCCGGTACGGGCCGCTGCTCGGCGAGCGAGCCGGCCAGGGCCAGGACGAACACCATGGGCAGGAACCGGCCCAGCAGCATCGCGAGCCCGATCGTGGTGTTGAACCACTGGGTGTCCGCGTTGAGCCCGGCGAACGCCGAGCCGTTGTTATTGGCGCCGGAGGTGTAGGCGTAGAGGATCTCCGAGAAGCCGTGCGCGCCGGAGTTGGTCATCGAGTTGCCCGGCGTGGGCAGGGCCATCGCGACGGCGGTGAAGCAGAGCACCAGGGCCGGCGTGATCAGGATGTAGCAGGCGGCGAGCTTGATCTCGCGGGTGCCGATCTTCTTGCCCAGGTACTCCGGCGTGCGCCCGACCATCAGGCCGGCGATGAACACCGCGATGACGGCCATGATCAGCATCCCGTAGAGACCGGAGCCTGTACCGCCGGGCGCGATCTCGCCGAGTTGCATGCCGAGCATCGTGATGCCGCCGCCGAGGCCGGTGTACGAGGAGTGGAACGAGTTCACCGCACCGGTCGAGGTGAGGGTGGTGGCGACCGCGAAGATGGACGAGCCACCGACACCGAACCGGTTCTCCTTGCCCTCCATCGCCCCGCCCGCGATCTCGAACGCGGGTCCGTGGTGGGCGAATTCGGTCCACATCATCAGCGCGGTGAAGCCGAGCCAGATGACGCCCATCGTCGCGAGGATCGCGTACCCCTGCTTGAGCGAGCCGACCATGCGGCCGAAGGTGCGCGTCAGGGCGAACGGGATGACGAGGATCAGGAAGATCTCGAAGAGGTTGGAGAGCCCGTTGGGGTTCTCGAAGGGGTGGGCCGAGTTGGCGTTGAAGTAGCCGCCGCCGTTGGTGCCCAGTTCCTTGATGACCTCCTGCGAGGCGACCGCGCCGCCGTTCCACTGCTGTGAGCCGCCCGTGAACTGCCCGACCTCGTGGATACCCGAGAAGTTCTGGATCGCTCCGCAGGCGACCAGCACGAGCGCGCCGATCACCGCGATCGGCAGCAGGATCCGTACGGTGCCACGCACCAGGTCGGACCAGAAGTTGCCGAGTTCACCGCTGCGGGTGGCGGAGAAACCGCGGACGAGTGCCACCGCGACGGCGATGCCGACGGATGCCGACACGAAGTTCTGCACCGCGAGGCCGCCGGTCTGCACGACGTGGCCCATGGCCTGCTCGCCGTAGTACGACTGCCAGTTGGTGTTCGCGACGAACGACGCCGCGGTGTTGAACGCCTGATCGGGGTCGATCGAGGCGAAGCCGAGCGAACCGGGCAGCGAGCCCTGGAGCCGCTGCAGCAGGTACAGGAAGAGGACGCTCGCGGCGGAGAAGGCGAGGACGCCGCGCAGATAGGCGGGCCAGCGCATTGCCGTGTTCGGATCGGCGCCGATGGCCTTGTAGATCCACTTCTCCACCCGCAGATGCTTCGGGGAGGAGTAGACGCCGGCCATGTAGTCACCGAGCGGGCGGTACGCCAGACCCAGCGCCACGACGAGCGCGAGTACCTGGAGCACGCCGGCGAGGACGGGGCTCATATCGGGCTCAGAACCTCTCCGGGTACAGAAGGGCGAGGACGAGATAGCCCAGCAGGGCTACGGCGACGACGAGGCCGACCACGTTTTCGGCAGTCACAGCTTCGCCACCCCCTTGGCAATGAGTGCCACCAGCGCGAAGACCGCGATCGTGGTGACGACGAAGGCCAGGTCGGCCATCGGGTGCTCCTGGATGAGGTGCGGATTTCTCGGACCTCCTGAGCAAACCTCCCTCCCGCACCTCCGTGACCTGCGTTGATGGCTTCCATACGGGGACGGGCGCGGCCTTGACGGCGCCTGTACGTGCCCGATACGCGCCCCATACGGGCCGCCGGCGCCCTGCTCCGCCCCCGGACGCACAGAAGCCGGTGGCCCGTACCCCTTCGAGGGGGTACGGGCCACCGGCCGGTGCTTACGGGGTGCGGGTCAGCGCACCTCGGTGATCTCGGGACCGCGCTGCAGGCCGGCCATGCCGCCCGAGAACTTCGAGCCCTCCTGCTCCTCCTGCTGGACGCCCTCGGGGACCATCTGGGCGTCGTTGGGGAGCTTGAGGACGATCGGGTCGCGCGGCGCCATCGGGCCGTCGCCGCGGACGACCACGGTGTCCCGGAAGACCGTCTCCAGGAGGCCGGCGGCCTCCGGCTGCACGGCACCCTGTCCGGAGATCACTCCGCGCAGGAACCAGCGCGGACCGTCGACACCGACGAAGCGCACCATCTGCACGCCGTTCGCCCCGTCGGGAAGCTGTACGGGGACCTGCGCACGCAGTTCCCAGCCCAGCGGGCCCTCGACCTCGTCGATGATGCCGCCCTGCTGGGTGATACCGGAGGCGATCTCCTCGCGGACCTCGCCCCAGATGCCCTCCTTCTTGGGGGCTGCGAAGGCCTGCAGCTGGATCGCGCTGTCGCGCAGCACGACCGTGGCGGCGACGATCGCGTCACCGGCGACCTCTACGCGCAGCTCCATGCCCTCGACACCGGGCACGAAGATGCCGCCCAGGTCGACCCTGCCCTCGCCGGGCTGGGAGACCTCGTCGATGTCCCACGGGCCGTCCGGCCGCGGTGCCGGCGGAAGGTTCGTCCGGCGCGATCCGCTCTCGGCGCCATCCCGCTCGTCGACGACCTGCTCGGCCTCGCGCGCTTCGTCCGCCGTGTCATCGGCGGAACCACTGTTCTTGCGACGTCCGAACACGTCACTTTCCTTCCCGGTCGGATTCGACCGAAGCGTAGCTGTTCCCGCCCTGGGGAACCCCGCCCCGGACGCCATCAACATCAACGGCGGCATGACCGCCGGTGGACCCGAAGCCCCCTTCGGCCCGCGCCGAACCGGGAAGCTCCGACACTTCGTGGAAGCGCACCTTCTCGACCTGCTGCACGACCAGTTGGGCAATCCGGTCGAACCGCTCGAACCGCACGGACTCGCGCGGGTCGAGATTGATGACGATCACCTTGATCTCTCCACGGTACCCGGCATCCACCGTCCCCGGAGCATTCACGAGGGCGACTCCGCAGCGTGCGGCGAGACCGGACCGAGGGTGCACGAACGCCGCGTACCCGTCCGGCAGGGCGATCGAAACCCCGGTCGGCAGTACGGCCCGCTCGCCCGGCGCCAGTTCGGCGGCCTCGGTGGTGACCAGGTCCGCCCCGGCGTCGCCCGGGTGCCCGTAGGCCGGAATCGGCACGTCCGGGTCGACCCGGCGGATCAGGACATCGACGGGATGGCGCATCACGGGTTCACCTCGAAGGCACGGGTCCGCTTGACCTGGTCGGGATCGGCCATCGCCGCCCGGATCTCCGCCGGGCGGCCGTTGTCGATGAAGTGGTCGACCTTGACCTCGATGAACAGGGCCTCGGCCCGGACCGCCACGGGCCCGTCCGGGCCGCCGATCCGGCCGGTCGCCCGGGAGTAGATCTTCCGGCCGTGCACGGCGGTGACCTCGGCGTCCAGGAACAGCACGGTGTCCACCGGCACGGGGCGGACGAAGTCGGTCTCCAGCCGTCCGGTCACCGCGATCACGCGCAGCAGCCAGTTCAGCGAGCCGAGCGTCTCGTCGAGGGCGGTGGCCAGCACGCCGCCGTGAGCGAGGCCCGGAGCGCCCTGGTGGGCGGCCTGCACGGTGAACTCGGCGGTGACGCCGACACCCTCGCCGGCCCGCGCCTGGAGGTGCAGCCCGTGCGGCTGTCCGTCGCCGCATCCGAAACAGTGTTCGTAGTGCGCGCCCAGCAGCTCGCCGGGTGCCGGGGCGTCGGGGTGCCGGACCGGTTTCACCGCGTCGGCCGGGGGCTTCAGAGCCGCAGATGTTCCACTCACAGGCGCAGACCTTACCCGCGCGGGTACCCGCAGGTCGCGCCGTGCCAAGCTTGGGTCCATGCAGCCTTCCACCCCGCCCTTCGACGAACGTCTCACCGCACCCCGTTCGTGGTGGCTGATCGCCGTCCTGGTCGGCATCGCCTGTGCGCTGATGCTCCTGCCACTGGGCACCCTGCCGCTGCTCGCCGGGCTGGCGGGCGGCACCGCCCTGTCGGCGGTGGCGGTCAGCTCGTACGGCTCCGCCCGGATCCGGGTGGTGGCCGGCGCCCTCGTCGCGGGCGACGCGCGGATCCCCGTGTCGGCGCTCGGCGATGCCGAGGTGCTGGGCGCCGAGGAGGCACGCGCCTGGCGCTCGTACAAGGCGGACACCCGGGCGTTCATGCTGCTGCGCAGCTACATCCCCACCGCGGTGCGCGTGGAGGTGACCGACCCGCAGGACCCGACCCCGTACGTCTATCTGTCGACGCGCGAGCCGCAGGCGCTCGCGGCGGCCCTGAAGGCGGCGGCCCCGGCGGCCTGACCCGGGCCCCGGCCGGTTCGCGCGGGCTCTGCAGGTCTCGCGCGGACCGCGCAGGTCTCGTGCGGCCCGCACCGGGCTTCTCAGCCCTCCAGGCCCTTCGGATCCCCGGGCAGGGCGGTGTACGGGCGCTCCGGGCGCTCCAGCGGCGGCAGTTCCGTCAGCCGGTCCCAGGGGACCTGGCGCTTGCGCAGGTCCTTCCTGATCCGCTCGGCGAGTTTTTTGGTGTCGCGCCGGTTCATCATCGCGCCGACGGCGGCGCCGATCATGAACGGGATGAGGTTGGGCAGATCCCGCACGGTGCGCTTCATGATCTGCTGGCGGAGCTCGCGCTTCATCTGGCCGCCGAGCGCCGCGTTGACCGTCGTGGGGTGGGTGACGTCGATGCCGCGCTCCTCCGTCCAGGACGTGAGGTAGGCGTTGGAGCGCCGTCCGATACCGCCCGGCGGGCGCTGTCCGTAGACCTCGTGCAGTTCGGCGACGAGCTTCATCTCGATCGCGGCCACACCGGTGATCTCCGCGGCCAGCTCGGCCAGCATGGCCGGCGGCACGGGCATCATGGCCGCCGCGCCGATTCCGGCGCCAACGGTCGCGGTGGCCCTGCTCGCGCCGGCGATGAGCCGGTCGGCGATCTCCTCGGGCCCCAGGCCCGGGAACTGCCTGCGCAGAGTGGCGAGGTCGCGCACAGGGACGCGGGGAGCGATATCGATGATCAGGTCGGCGATATGACCGATCGCCGCCTTGGCGCTCTCCCCGCCCTTGCGTACGCCCCGTTTCACTGACTTCAGACGGCCTGCCCCGGTCACGGGCTCCGTCCTGTCGACCTGTCCGGCCCTGTCGGCCGCGTCGACTTCCGCAGCCGCCTCGATGGCGGCCACAGCCGCTTCGACTGCTTCGAGCGAGGCCGACCGGCCCCGCTCGTCGTCCTGTTCGCCCGGCGTGGGTGGCAGGGCGGACCGCTCGGCAGGCGCTGCTACGCCCTCTGCCGGGCCTGTACCGCCCTGTTGCGCCTCCGGCCCTTCCTTGCGCCGGGTGCGCCGCTTCCGGAACGGTGTGTCCCCTGCCACGGCCGACCGGACCTCAGTCGCAGTCGCGGCAGATCGGCTGGCCGTTCTTCTCGCGGGCCAGCTGACTGCGGTGGTGCACGAGGAAGCAGCTCATGCACGTGAATTCGTCGGCCTGCTTGGGCAGGACCCTTACGGCCAGCTCTTCGTTGGACAGGTCTGCGCCGGGCAGCTCCAGTCCTTCGGCCGCGTCGAATTCGTCGACGTCGACGGCGGAAGCCGTCTTGTCGCTCCGGCGAGCCTTGAGCTCTTCAAGGCTGTCCTGATCGACGTCGTCGTCGGTCTTGCGTGGGGTGTCGTAATCCGTTGCCATTGTCGCTCTCCCCCTCTGGGTGTCTGCGGTGTCTCAGCGCACGTAACGCGTGAGAGGCCGGACTTGTGCCCGACCCGAGGCGGAGATTTTGCCTCACATCAAGGTCTGTTACTCAATCGACACCCAAAAGGACCGCTCGAGAGTGATCGGCTTGGGTGGCGATGGGGACCGTACACGGTCCCGGCGGCACCGTTTGCCAGCGCCACCCCGTGTACTTCCCGTGATATCGGCCCCCGAAAACCCGACTTTTGCCGGTTTTCCGGAGGGATCCCTGATCACGGAGCGTGGACGGGCGGAAAATCGCTCCTGTGATCGATCACACACGGCCTCTCCGGGAGCGAGTCCCGAAAATTCCGCTCAAAGCGAACAAAAATAATCCGTGCACATTCCGCCGCGCCCAGCTTCTCAGACAGGCAGTGAGACGCGCATCACAAGACCACCGCCCTCGCGGGGCTCGGCGATGATACGGCCGCCGTGAGCGCGCGCCACGGAGCGTGCGATCGACAGGCCGAGACCCACCCCCTTGTCGCTGCCCGTCCGCTCCGTACGCAGCCTTCTGAAGGGCTCGAAGAGGTTGTCGATCTCATAGGCCGGCACCACGGGTCCGGTGTTCGTGACGACCATCAGGGCCTGCCCCGGCAGCAGCTCGGTACGGACCTCGACCCAGCCGTCCGCCGGGACGTTGTAGCGCACCGCGTTCTGTACGAGGTTCAGCGCGATCCGCTCCAGCAGGACACCGTTGCCCTGGACGACGGCCGGGGTCAGCGTGGCGCGCATCTCCACGCCCTTGGCCTCCGCCTCGCCCCGCGCCTGGTCCAGCGCACGGGAGGCCACCTCGGCCAGGTCGACGGGCTTGCGCTCGACGATCTGGTTGTCGCTGCGGGCGAGCAGCAGCAGGCCCTCCACGAGCTGCTCACTGCGTTCGTTGGTGGCCAGCAGTGTCTTGCCCAGCTGCTGGAGCTCCTGGGGCGCCTGCGGATCGGAGAGGTGGACCTCCAGCAGCGTGCGGTTGATCGCCAGGGGGGTGCGCAGCTCGTGCGACGCGTTCCCGACGAACCGCTGCTGCGCGGTGAAGGCCCGCTCCAGCCGGTCCAGCATGTCGTCGAAGGTGTCGGCGAGCTCCTTGAGCTCGTCGTCCGGCCCGTCCAGTTCGATGCGGCGGGACAGATCGGTTCCGGCCACCCTGCGGGCGATGCGGGTGATCCTGCCCAGCGGCGCGAGCACCCGCCCCGCCATGGCGTAGCCGAAGGCGAAGGCGATGACGCTCAGGCCGACGAGAGCCAGCAGCGAGCGGTTCAGGAGCGTGTCGAGCGCCTGCTGGCGCTGGTGGTTGAAGCAGGCAGCCACCGCGGCGTTGAAGCTGTCCGGGGACGCCTTGTCGGGCAGGCTGCAGACCTCGCTGGTCACCTGTCCGTTGACGATCTTGAAGGGCAGTTCATTGCCGTCGTGCAGGGCCTGGGCGGCCAGCATGTAGATGATCGACAGCAGCAGGATGCCGGCGATCAGGAACATGCCGCCGTAGAGCAGCGTGAGCCGTATCCGGATGGTCGGACGCAGCCAGGGGTACGGGGGCTCCTGCTGCTTGGGCTCCCAGGTGGGTTTGGGGGGCGCCGCGGTCGGCGGAACGATGGGCACCGGCGTCAGATCCGGTATCCGGAGCCGGGAACCGTGACGATCACCGGCGGCTCGCCGAGCTTGCGCCGCAGGGTCATGACGGTGACCCGGACGACGTTGGTGAACGGATCGGTGTTCTCGTCCCAGGCCTTCTCCAGGAGCTGCTCGGCCGAGACGACCGCGCCCTCGCTGCGCATCAGGACCTCCAGCACCGCGAACTCCTTCGGAGCCAGCTGCACCTCCTGATCGCCGCGGAAGACCTCGCGGCGGTTGGGGTCGAGCTTGATCCCCGCGCGCTCCAGGACGGGCGGCAGGGCCACGGTCGTCCGGCGGCCGAGGGCCCGGACCCGCGCGGTCAGCTCGCTGAAGGCGAAGGGCTTGGGCAGATAGTCGTCCGCGCCGAGCTCCAGGCCCTCCACGCGGTCGCTGACGTCCCCGGACGCGGTGAGCATGAGCACCCGGGTCGGCATGCCCAGCTCGACGATCCGGCGGCAGACGTCGTCGCCGTGGACCAGGGGGAGGTCCCGGTCGAGGACCACGACGTCGTAGTCGTTGACCTCGATGCGCTCCAGGGCCGCGGCACCGTCGTACACGACATCGACGGCCATGGCCTCACGGCGCAGTCCGGTGGCCACCGCATCGGCGAGCAGCTGCTCGTCCTCCACGACGAGTACGCGCACGGCGCTTCCTTCCTTAGAACTTCACAACAGAACTGCACAACAGAACGTCACAGCCGAGCTTCATACCGTTCGAAGCGGACCGGCGGAGCGTCCGGACAGACACGTGGTCCCACCCGGACCGCACCTCGGCACGGTCTGCGCGGCTCCATCCTGCCCGTAACACGTATAAACCGGCGGTAAGGCGGCGCGGGCCGACCTGCGGCTTCCGGGAATTCGAAGGATTCCCGGGCCAGTTGAGGTTTCTCTGAGGGTTGGGCCGGGGAGGACGAATTCACACCCGCGATCACGTCTTGTATGTGGCGTGCCACAGGCCCCTCCGTCCCCCGGAGAGTGCGTGATCACCCGCCCTACCGCCTCGGCGGAGGGAAACCCGGGCACACCCCCGTGCCACCGACCCACGATGAGGGGGCGCTTCATGGACGCTTTCACCGCAGGTCTGCTGCAACGCATCCAGACCACCGAGTCCGACCTCACGAAGGCCCGCGAGACGGGCGACGACTTCCTTGCGGACGTCGAGCAGGGCGAGCTGGACGACCTGCACCGCCTCGCTGCCGAGCACGGTGTTCACATCGGCGCCACAAGCGTCTGAGCCGTCATGGGAAGGCCCCGCGGTGCCTCTCGGCATCCGCGGGGCCTTCTCGGTTCCCTCCGGTGCGCCCGTGCCCCGCTGAGCGGCTCTCGCGGGCCGGGAGCACCTCGGGCCCAGGTCAGTCGTGCCAGGCTCCCAGTTCCTCCAGCAGGGCCTGCAGGGGTTCGAAGACGCCCGGCGCCGCGGCCACCGTCAGTCCGCCGTCGGCGGGCAGCCCGGGGCGACCGCCGGTGAGCGCGCCGGCCTCCCGGGCGATGAGGTCGCCCGCGGCCAGGTCCCACGGGTGCAGGCCGCGCTCGTAGTAGCCGTCGAGGCGGCCGGCGGCGACGTCGCAGAGGTCGATCGCCGCGGAGCCACCGCGCCTGATGTCCCGCAGCCGCGGGATCAGGACGTGCGCCACGTCCGCCTGGTGTGCGCGGACGTCGGCGACGTAGTTGAAGCCGGTCGACACGAGCGCCTGGTCGAGCGGCGGTGCCGGCCGGCACCGCAGCCGGGCGCCGTCCCCGAACGCCCCGCCCTTTGCGTGCGCACCGCCGCCGAGGACCGCGTGATAGGTCTCCCGGCGCATCGGCACCTCCACCACGCCCACGATCCGCTCCCCGTCGCGCTCCGCGGCGACGGAGACGGCCCACGTGGGCAGGCCGTAGAGATAGTTCACGGTGCCGTCGAGCGGGTCGATCACCCAGCGGACGCCGCTGCTGCCCTCGGAGCTGGCGCCCTCCTCGCCGAGGAAGCCGTCCTGCGGGCGGCGCTCGGACAGGAAGCCGGTGATCAGCTTCTCGGCGGCGATGTCCATCTCGGTGACGACGTCCACCGGGCTGGACTTGGTCGCGGCCACCCCCAGGTCGGCGGGACGGCCGTCGCGCAGCAGGGCACCGGCGCGGCGGGCGACGTCCAGGGCGAGGTCGAGCAGTTCGGACAGCAGGGGGTCGGTCACGGCGCTCCCAAGGGGGTGAGGGGGGACGGGGCAGGTCGGCGGTGGCGGGTCACGCGTAGGGACTGTCGGCGCCCGCGGCGGCCGGCTTGAGCGCCCGGGCGGGGCAGCAGCCGACCGGGCACAGGTCGTGGCTCGCCCCGAGCGACCCGAGCGCGCACCGCTCCCGGCCGAGCCCCTGCTCGGTGGCGGCGCGCTCCAGCACCAGGTCGCGCACGGCCGCCGCGAACCGCGGATCGTCACCCACCGTCGCGGAGCGGCGCACCGTGAGCCCGAGCTCGGCCGCCTTCGCCGTGGCCTCGGTGTCCAGGTCGTAGAGGACCTCCATGTGGTCCGAGACGAAACCGATCGGTGCCATCACCACGGCGGGTACGCCTTCGCCGTGCAGCGCCTCCAGGTGGTCGCAGATGTCGGGTTCCAGCCACGGGATGTGCGGGGCACCGCTGCGGGACTGGTAGACGAGCTTCCAGGGGTACTCGGCGCCTGTCCGCTCGGCCACCGCCGCCACGATCAGCCGTGCCACGTCCAGGTGCTCGGCGACGTAGGCACCGCCGTCGCCGTGCGCCTCCACGGGGCCGGAGGTGTCCGCGGCCGCGGTGGGGATGGAGTGCGTGGTGAAGGCGAGGTGCGCGCCCGCCCGCTCCTGCGGCGACAGCTCGGCCAGCGAGGCGAGGACCCCGTCCACCATCGGCTCGACGAAGCCGGGGTGGTTGAAGTAGTGCCGCAGCTTGTCGACGCGTGGCACGGGCAGCCCCTCGGCCTCCAGCGCGGCCAGCGACTCGGCGAGGTTCTCGCGGTACTGCCGGCAGCCGGAGTACGAGGCGTAGGCGCTGGTGGCCAGGACGGCGATGCGGCGGTGCCCGGCCCGGGTCATCTCGCGCAGGGTGTCGGTCAGGTAGGGCGCCCAGTTGCGGTTGCCCCAGTACACGGGCAGATCGAGTCCGTGTTCCGCGAAGTCCTTGCGCAGGGCGTCGAGCAGCGCCCGGTTCTGGCCGTTGATCGGGCTGACTCCGCCGAAGAGGAAGTAGTGCTTGCCGACTTCCTTCAGCCGCTCCTCGGGGATTCCCCGGCCACGGGTGACGTTCGCGAGGAACGGAACCACGTCGTCCGGTCCTTCGGGGCCTCCGAAGGAGAGCAGCAGCAGGGCGTCGTAGGGAGCGGGATCGCGCAGATCGGACATGACACCGATCCTGCCACCCGCCCCCGGCCCCGTTCCCACCGACATCCGCCCCGCGGCCCCACCGGGAATCCCGCTGTCGGGGACACCCGCCCGCCCGTAAGCTGTATCGGCCACGTTCACCCCTGACACCGCGTGTAGCGCGCCGTATCGGAGCTCTCCCTTGCCCAGTCCCTACCGCGCGATCTTCGCCGCCCCCGGCTCCAAGGGGTTCTCCTCGGCCGGTTTCCTCGGCCGGATGCCGCTGTCCATGATGGGCATCGGCGTGGTGACGATGGTGTCCCAGCTGACCGGCCGGTACGGGCTGGCGGGCGCGCTGTCCGCGACGCTGGCGATGTCGGCCGCGGTGGTGGGGCCGCAGGTGTCCAGGCTGGTGGACCGGCACGGACAGCGCCGGGTGCTGCGTCCGGTGACGCTCGTCGCGCTGGCGGCCGTGGCCGGGCTGCTGGTCTGCGCCCAGCAGGGGCTGCCCGACTGGACGCTGTTCGTCTTCGCCGCGGGCGCGGGCTGCGTGCCCAGTGTCGGATCGATGGTCCGGGCCCGCTGGGCGGAGATCTACCGCGGTTCGGCCCAGCAGCTGCACACCGCGTACGCGTGGGAGTCGATCGTCGACGAGGTGTGCTTCATCTTCGGCCCGATCATCTCGATCGGGCTCTCCACCGCCTGGTTCCCGGAGGCCGGCCCGCTGCTCGCCGCCGGGTTCCTGCTGGTCGGCGTCTTCTGGCTGACCGCCCAGCGGACCACCGAACCGGTGCCGCACCCGCACGCCCGGCACACCCGGGGCTCCGCACTGAGCTCGCGCGGTCTTCAGGTGCTCGTGGTCACCTTCGTGGCGACCGGGGCGATCTTCGGCGCGGTCGACGTGGTGACGGTGGCCTTCGCCGAGGAGCAGGGCCACAAGGCCGCCGCGAGCCTGGTGCTGGCGGTGTACGCGCTGGGTTCCTGCCTTGCCGGGGCGGTGTTCGGCCTGCTGCGCCTGAAGGGGAAGGCGTCCACGAGGTGGCTGGCGGGAGTGTGTGCGATGGCCGTGAGTATGATCCCCCTCCAACTGGCCGGGAGCCTTCCGTTCCTGGCCGTGGCGCTCTTTGTCGCGGGCCTCGCCATCGCACCGACGATGGTCACCACCATGGCCCTCGTCGAACAGCACGTACCGCGCACCAGACTGACCGAGGGCATGACCTGGACCAGCACCGGGCTCGCCGTAGGCGTGGCGCTCGGCTCCTCGGCCGCCGGCTGGGTGGTCGACGCGTCCGGGGCGGAGGCGGGGTACGCGGTGCCCGCCGTGGCGGGAGCGCTCGCGGCCGCGGTGGCGCTCCTGGGGTACCGCCGGCTCACAGGGCCGGTTCCTACGGAAGGGCGCGGGGAAGATGACCGACACCTACGCACGGACGACGACGAACGCGTGGCGTAACTGGGCGGGGAACGTCACCGCCCGTCCGGTACGGGCCGTGTCCCCCGCCTCCGTGGACGAGCTCGCCGAGGCGTTGCGCAAGGCGTCCGACGACGGTCTGAAGGTGAAGCCGGTCGGCACCGGCCATTCGTTCACGGCGACCGCGGCCACCGACGGGCTGCTGATCCGCCCCGACCTGCTCACCGGCATCCGTGAGATCGACCGGGCGGCGATGACGGTGACCGTCGAGGCGGGCACCCCGCTGAAGCGGCTCAACGCCGCGCTGGCCCGCGAGGGGCTCTCGCTCACCAACATGGGCGACATCATGGAGCAGACGGTCGCCGGGGCCACCTCGACCGGTACGCATGGCACCGGCCGCGACTCGGCGTCCATATCCGCGCAGATCCGCGCCCTGGAACTGGTCACCGCGGACGGCACGGTGCTGACGTGTTCGCAGACCGAGAACCCCGAGATCTTCGCCGTGGCGCGGATCGGGCTCGGCGCGCTGGGCGTCATCACGGCCATCACCTTCGCCGTGGAACCGGTCTTCCTGCTGACGGCCCGTGAGGAGCCGATGGCCTTCGACCAGGTCACGTCGGACTTCGATCAGCTGGTGGCCGAGAACGAACACTTCGAGTTCTACTGGTTCCCGCACACGGGCAACTGCAACACCAAGCGCAACAACCGGAGTGCGGGCCCCGCGGCCCCGCCCGGAAAGGTCAGCGGCTGGATCGAGGACGAACTCCTCTCCAACGGCGTCTTCCAGGTGGCCTGCTCGCTCGGCCGGGCGGTCCCCGCCACGATCCCCTCGATCGCGAAGCTCTCCAGCCGGGCCCTGTCGGCACGTACGTACACCGACATCCCGTACAAGGTGTTCACCAGCCCGCGCCGCGTGCGGTTCGTGGAGATGGAGTACGCCCTGCCCCGCGAGGCCGCCGTCGAGGCGCTGCGCGAGGTCAAGGCGATGGTGGACCGTTCACCGCTGCGGATCAGCTTCCCGGTGGAATTGCGCACCGCCCCCGCGGACGACATCGCGCTCTCCACGGCCTCGGGCCGGGAGAGCGCGTACATCGCCGTCCACCTGTACCGGGGCACGCCCTACCAGGCGTACTTCACGGCGGTCGAGCGGATCATGACCGCGCACGGCGGGCGTCCGCACTGGGGCAAGGTCAACACCCGTGACGCCGAGTACCTGGCAGGTGTGTACCCGCGCTTCGGCGAGTTCACCGCCGTACGGGACCGGCTGGACCCGGACCGGCTCTTCGCCAACGACTATCTGCGCCGGGTGCTGGGCGACTGACCTCGGTCCCCGCCGCGACGCGGCCGGCCTCCGCCCGGGTCATGGGCGGAGGCCGGCCGTGTCGCGGCCCGCTGCCGGCCGCGCCCGCTCACTCCCCGGTGTCCGTGCCGGCGGGTGCGCGGTCCTCCTGCGCCGGAGCACTGCCCGTACCGGTCGGGTCGGGTGCGGAGCTGCCGCTGTCGCCGGTGGGCGTCGGGCTGGGCGCGGGAGCCGGAGCCGTACCGTCCCCGGCGGAATCCGACGGGGTGGGCGTGGGCGTCGGGTCGGCCGAGGAAGCGCCGTCCCGGTCCGGTTCCGGGCTCGCGCTCTGTCCGCCGGCGTCCTGCGAGTCCGTGCCGGGTGCCGTGCCGTTGTCCTGGCCGGGCGTCGTGGCGTCCTGTTCCGGGCCGGTGCCGGTGGACGGCGCCGGGTCGGAGGAACCCGAGCCCCGCTCGCCGCGCACGACGGAGCCGACCGTGGTGCCGTGGCCGCCGCTCAGGTCGTTCCCGGAGACCAGCTCGAACGTGGTGATCCCGGCCATCGAGACGACGAACACCACGGCGGCCCCGATGGCCGAGCGCTTCC
The DNA here is from genome assembly GCF_043202315.1 of Streptomyces sp. NPDC048211. NCBI lineage: Bacteria > Bacillati > Actinomycetota > Actinomycetes > Kitasatosporales > Streptomycetaceae > Streptomyces > Streptomyces sp. NPDC048211. The sequence goes on along the minus strand of NZ_JBIDAD010000014.1, from coordinate 139,773 downwards.
AGCCGCGGACGCGGGTGCCGTGCGTGGTCGCCTGCGTGAACTCCTCGTCCGGCGACGCAGCCGGTACCGCGGGCGCCGCCGTGAGCCGCCGGGTTCCGTCGAGCGACTCGATCAGCTGGGTACGGTCCGGGTCGGCGGTCACCTTGCGCAGCACAGTCGTGGCGTCCACCGGCGGCAGGACGGCAGTGGCGTCGGCGTCCTGCTGCGCCGGGATCCCACTCCGCACCGATGGGTCCACCTGCCGCAGGACGGTCGTGGCATCCAGCGGGCGCAGCATCGCGGTGGCATCGGCGGATCCGGCCGCGTCACGCAGCGCGACCCGCGTCCCGGACGTCACCCATGGCGCGTCCGGGTCACCGCCGTCACGCGTCTGGCGCGAGTGCACGGTGACCTCGCGGCCCGGGTGCTTCACCTGGACCGTCACCTCGCGGATCTGCTCGCCCGTGCGGCGGAAGAAGTGCTGGAACACCGAGCCGCCGCAGGTGGCCACGATGCTCATCACCCCGGCGCCGAGAATCGTCCCGTACACACCCAGCTGGGAGGCCGCCACCGCCGCAGCGACCGCCGCGACCGCACTCCCCGCCACCTGGGGCAGGCTCAGATCTATCCGCCTTTCTTTGGGTTCTGTGTCGCTTTCCGGCTTCTGCACCATTTCCAGCCCTTGATTGACATCTCTCCCACCATGCAACAACAAGGGACATTTGAGCGAAGCCGATAGTTCCGCTTACGGTGATTCTGTGAAGCAGGACACGCGTTGCGGGCATCCCGCCTCCGAGTGGGTACCTCAACTCCCGTGCCGGACGAGAAGTTCGGCGGCGCGGCGGTCCACCCACATGGCCCGAATGGAGTACTGTGGCGAGCCCTGGGGCCGGACTCCCGCGAGGAAGTCCGGAACCTTCGGGAGGGGGCCGAAGAAGGCACTCGATCGGCGGCGCCACGGCATCGCACGGCGGCTTGCTACGCGGAGTGACCTCATGTCACTGTGCGTTGCGCAAGAGGTCACCGTGTCATATCGGCGTTCACGGGTTCACACCCGACACGCCGGGCAACACGGCAATGTTGTGGCAGGCTGCAGCCGGGCAGGCCACACTCGACTAGCGGAAGCAGCGACGCACGTGACGTCGGCAGGCACCACCCGGGAGGTCCCCATGCCCGAACTGCGTGTCGTGGCCGTCTCCAACGACGGCACACGACTGGTGCTCAAGGCTGCAGACAGCACGGAGTACACACTTCCGATCGACGAGCGGCTGCGAGCCGCCGTGCGCAACGACCGCGCGCGGCTCGGCCAGATCGAGATCGAGGTGGAGAGCCACCTCCGCCCGCGCGACATCCAGGCCCGGATACGAGCCGGCGCCTCCGCGGAGGAGGTTGCTCAGTTCGCCGGAATCCCGGTCGACCGCGTACGCCGCTTCGAGGGCCCCGTGCTCGCGGAGCGCGCCTTCATGGCCGAGCGGGCCCGGAAGACTCCCGTACGCCGTCCCGGCGAGAACACCGGCCCCCAGCTCGGCGAGGCGGTGCAGGAGCGCCTCCTGCTGCGCGGCGCCGACAAGGAAACCGTCCAGTGGGACTCGTGGCGCCGCGACGACGGCACCTGGGAGGTCCTTCTGGTGTACCGGGTCGCGGGCGAGCCGCACTCGGCGAGCTGGACCTACGACCCACCGCGCCGGCTGGTCCAGGCCGTCGACGACGAGGCCCGCTCGCTGATCGGCGAGACGGACGACGTTGCCGCGCCCGAGCCCAGCTTCCCGTTCGTCCCCCGGATCGCCCGGCTGCCCCGCGACCGGCCGCTGGACCGCGCCCTCGACCGCCAGATGGAACGCCCCACGCCGCCTCCGCCCCCGGAGCCGGAGGAGCGCATCGGCGGGGTGACCGCGAGCGAGCGGGACTCGCTCACCAGCCTGCTGGAGGCGGTGCCGAGCTTCCGTGGCGACATGGTCGTACCGGAGCGGCCCGCACCGCCCGAGCCCCCGGCGCTCGAACCCGCCGTCCACGAGCCCGAGGCCGAGGAGCCGCCGGCCCCGGCGGCCTCGGCGGGCGCGGGTTCCGCCTACGCGGACGTCCTGATGCCGCGCGCGGTCGCGGGCCATCGCGACCGGCTCACCGGAACGACGGACCGGCAGGCCGAGGCGGACGGGGTCCGGCCCGGACGCCGGGCCGCGGTGCCGAGCTGGGACGAGATCGTCTTCGGCACGCGGCGCAAGAAGCAGGACTGAGAGAGTCCGGGTAAACAGCGACATGGCGAGGGCCCGTACGCAGCCGCGTACGGGCCCTCGTGCGCTGCCGCGACGGCGGCCGCTCCCCCGGCACCGGCCGGGGACTCCCCCGCTACTGCGGGTCGGGGCCGGTGGCGACCGGCCGGGACGTGTCGCTCGACCACTGCGACCAGGAGCCCGCATAGAGCGCGCCCGTGAATCCGGCGATCTCCAGCGCAAGTACCTCGTGGGCGCCGGAGACCCCCGAGCCGCAGTAGACGCCGACCTCCGCGGCGTCCTCGGCCGCGCCCAGCCCGGAGAACCGGGCGGCCAGGTGTTCGGCCGGCAGGAAGCGTCCGTCCGCACCGGCGTTCTCGACGGTGGGAGCCGACACCGCGCCCGGAATGTGCCCGCCCACCCGGTCGATCGGCTCCACGTCGCCCCGGTAGCGCTCGGCGGCACGCGCGTCGAGCAGCAGGCCCGAGCGGGCGAGGGCGGCCGCCCCGTCCGCGTCCAGCAGAGGCAGTGCGCCGGGCGCGGGGACGAAGTCGCCCTCCGCGGGGACCGGGACCTCCTTCGACAGCTCACCGGTCCAGGCGGCGAGACCACCGTCCAGCACCCGGACATCCCGGTGTCCCGTCCAGCGCAGCAGCCACCAGGCGCGGGCCGCCGCCCAGCCCTGGCCGCCGTCGTACACGACCACCGAGCTGTCCCGGCCGACGCCCGCACGGCGCATCACCGCCCCGAATTCCACCGGGTCGGGCAGGGGATGGCGGCCGCCGTCACCCGCCGGACCGGCGAGCTCCGCGTCCAGATCGACGAAGACCGCGCCGGGGATGTGCCCGGCCTCGTAGTCCGGCCGCCCGTGGGGTCCGCCCAGCTGCCAACGTACGTCCAGGAGCACCGGCGGACGTGGCCCCGCCGACTCGCTCACACATTCGGATGCGGAGATGATGGGCTTCATGTGTGCCATCTTCGCGCAGGGGCCGGCCCGCCCGTAACAAACCCGAAACGGATCTATCACCACAAACCGGACCTTCTCTGTCGAGATCGCGAAAAGTGCGGCGCGGCCGGGGCGCGTCACGGGCCGGGTGGTGCAAGCATCTGCACGGGGCGCACACATCCCGTACCGCACAACGGTGCACCGGCCCCCTTCCCCCGTACGGCCACCACGATGGTCCGAGGAGAGTGACGATGACCGAGGCTGCCGCTCGGCGTACGCCCGGAACACCTTGCTGGGTGAGCCTGATCGTGCACGGCCTGCACACGACCCAGAACTTCTACGCCGAACTGTTCGGCTGGGAGTTCGGCCCCGGCCCCGAACAGCTCGGCCCGTACGTCCGGGCGCTGATCGACGGGCAGGAGGTCGCGGGCATCGGACAGCTGCCGCCCGACCGGCATCTCCCGATCGCCTGGACGACCTATCTGGCCACCGACGACGCCGACCTCACGGCGGAGACGATCCGCGCGTGCGGCGGCACGGTCGGGGTCGGACCGCTCGACGCCGGGGAGGCCGGCCGGATGGCCATCGCCTCCGACCCGGGCGGAGCCGTGTTCGGGATCTGGCAGGCGGCCGAGCACGTCGGCACCACGCTGGCCGGCACGCCCGGCACCCCGGTCTGGAACGAGCTGGTGACCCGGGAGACGTCGACGGTCGCCAAGTTCTACCAGGCGGTCTTCGGCTACGAGACCGAGGCGATCGTCTCCGCCGACTTCGACTACCAGACCCTCCACCTGGACGGCCGTCCGGTGGCGTCGATGCACGGTGTGGGCCACGCCCTGCCGCGCGACCGGGGCCCGCACTGGATGACGTACTTCGAGGTCGCCGACACGGACGAGGCCGCGCAGCGCGTGGTGGAACTCGGCGGGCACATCCTGCAGCCTCCCAGGGAGGGCTCCAGCGGCAGGGTGGCCACGGTGGCGGACCCGGAGGGAGCGGCGTTCACGATCGTGCGGTCGGCGGGGCACTGAGGAGGCCGGCGCGGGGCGGTCGGTCAGCGCACCTTGCGGAACTCGACGACCGGCTCGTCGTCGTCGCCGGTACGCACGAGGGCGGCTCCGTCGCCCGGGTCACCGTCCTCGAAGGTGTACGCGTACGTCCCGGCGTCCCGCCCGCAGCCCTCGGCACGGTCGGGTACGGCGTGCGTGGTCAGCAGTCCCAGCCGGCCCAGAACCGTGGGCTCCTGGGCCACGTCCACGGCCCGGGCCCGGTACGCGCACGGCCGGCCCCGTTCGGTGCCGGTCATCCGGATCGCGGCATCACCGATGGCCGTTCCCCGCACGACCAGGGTGCGGCCGTCCGCCGACTGCCAGGTGCCCCGGTACTCCTCCACGGTGGTGGCGGACGGTGCGGCCGGATCCATCACCTGACCGCGACTGCCCGGAACGTCCCAGAGGATGAACTCGCCCTCACGCCAGAGCGTGATCCGGGACGGCAGCCCGCACTGTTTCCAGCTGCTGCCCTCGGGGACGGTGGAGGTCAGCCGATAGCCGCCGAGGACCAGGCTGCGGTCGTCCTGGGACAACCTGGCAGTGCGCGCCTCGCCCCTGCACACGGCTTCCGGGGACCCCACGACGAAGTCGGCCCCCTCGCTTCCGGGCCGTGCAGCCACGTGGAACTCCAGCCGCATGAAACCTCCCCGCTGCCACGCGCCGGTGAACCGGACCGCGCGCTCGGGCTCCGGTCCGGCGACGGATCCGGGGTCCTGCGTCCCGCCGGACGACGCGTCGGGCCAGGGTGACAGCAGGGCCAGCAGGCTTCCCGCCACCACGGCCACCGCTGCGGCCGCGGCCCACCGCGCGGCCTTCCGCCGGGGCGGCGCCACCGCGGCCAGCACCCGCGGGGGCGCGATCCCCGCCTCCGGTACGTCCAGGAGGTCGCGGCCCACCGGCTCGGGAAAGACCGGGATCCCGGCCGGCTCCGGGGCGCTGCGCGCCACGCGCCGGGGGGTGTGCGGCAACGGCTGCGCGGCGGCACGGTCCAGCCGCTCCAGCAGGCTGCTCGGCAGCCACGCCCCCGGCGGAGCGTTCCGCGTACGGTCGAGCACCTCCTCGACCGACGGCCGGTCCCCCGGCTCCTTCGCCAGGCAGTCCCGCACCACCTCGGAGACCGATTCCGGGAGCCCGGTGAGGTCCGGCTCCTCGTAGGCGATGCGGAACATCAGGGCGTGCAGTCCGCGTTCCTCGGCCTCGAACGGGGAGCGGGCGGTCGCCGCGTACGTGAGGACGCAGCCCAGGGCGAAGACGTCGCTCGCCGGGCTGACCCGCTGTCCGCGGATCTGTTCAGGGGCCATGAACTCGGGGGACCCGACGAGCATCCCCTCGGGGGTGATGGTGGAGTCCAGGGGTACGTCGAGCACGTGCGCCACTCCGAAGTCGATCACGCGTGGTCCGTCGACCGTCAGCAGGATGTTGGACGGCTTCAGATCGCGGTGGACCAGTCCGGCGGCGTGGATGGCCGCGAGGGCCGAGGCGAGCCGGTGGGCCAGGACATGGGTGGACGCCGAGGGCAGCGCCCCGAACTCCCCCTGTACGACGGCCCGCAGGGTGGGGCCCGCGACATACTCCGTGGCCACCCACGGGACGGCCGCGTCCGTGTCGGCGTCCAGCACCGCCGCCGTGCACGGGCCTCCCACTCGTCGCGCGGCGGCGACCTCGCGCACGAACCGGCGCCTGAACTCGCTGCGTTCGGCGATATCCGCCCGCACGACCTTCACCGCCACCGGCTCCTGCGGACCCGACAGGGAACGTGCCAGATAGACCCGCCCCATACCGCCGGCGCCGAGCCGTCCGAGCAGACGATAGGGGCCGACGTGCGACGGCTCATCGGGGGCCAGAGGCTGCATGGGTCGGATCCTCGCACAACCGTGCGGCGGGCACCGATCGACTCAGGGATTGGGGGGCCACCGGTTCGGCGCCGTACCGCGCGCCCGGACGCCGGAAGGATTCGTCTGCCCCGACCCGCGGCCTGGAAGCCGTGAGCGAGGGCGAGTTGCCCGGCTCCGCGACGCGGCGCCGGGTCATGACAGCGCCCGGACCACCTCGATCACACTCGGACCCGCGGGACCGCCTCAGGCGTCGGACGCGTGGCCGAAACCTTGTCAGGTCCGAGGCAGGGGCAGCGTGAACGCGTAGGCGCGCCGCGCCGCGCATCCCTGGCAGGTGCCGACGAACCGGGAGAGGAGGCGACCGTCGGCCTCCACGAGGATGTTGCGCCAGAAGCAGCGGAACTCGCCGCACGCGCAGAGCCGTTGGCCGACATCGGCGAACGCGGCGAGGTTGGAATCGTGACCGTCCCCGGCCGGCGGCCGCGCAGATGCGTCGCCCTCGTCATCGGGGAGTCCGAACCGCGTCCGCCGGTACGACACCGCCTCGGCGGTGAGCACCCCCCTCCCGGCACATTCCACACACCTGCCCGGCCCCGCGTTGCCGGCCGCGCACCAGCACCGGCCGTAGCCACCGCTGCCGCCGCTGTAGGCCCGGCCTTCGCAGAGCAGGCACACACCCCAGCCGTGGCAGTCGTCGCACAGCACGCCCTCGGCCGTACTGAGCGTGAAGAGCGGCCGGCCCCAGTGCCGTTCGGCGCAGACGACGGGCGTCCAGCCGGTGAGCGTCAGGAATCCGGGCCCGTTGCCTTCGTAGACCCTGACCTCGAATTCCTCGTACCGGGCCGTCGCCCCGCTCTCCCCGGGGTGCCTTACGGGCTGGCGGCCCACCGTCCAGCCTGCCGCGGCGAAGGCGTTCAGGACGGTGTCGAGACCGGGAGACGAGGCGCGGCCGTCCCAGGTCGCACAGACGAGGAACAGGAAGCGGTGACCGACCGGGGCGGGGTCGCGGAGCCGTACCGGATCCGTCCATTCCCGTACCACCACCGGGCCCCCGTCCGGACGCGACGCGGACGCGATCTCCAGCAGTTGCCCCTTCAGCCAGACCGCACTCGCCGGGACGGCGGGCGCGCCACCGTCCCCCCGCTCGCCGGTTGTACGGGTCATGGCGTGCCTCCTCTCCCACCCCGAGACGTCCGCGGCCCCAGTGAACCACGGCCCACCCGGTCGGCAACCTCAGCCGGACGCCACCGGCGGGACGTCCGGCGAGAGCGCGCCGGCGCGGACGGAACCGCTCGTCGTGCGGCGCCGGTGGTGGCGGCACACCACCTCATAGCCGGTCTCCACGGCACGTGGGCGCCGGGCACCGATCGGGCCACCGTGGTCCCTCAAGTGGGACCCCGGGAAACGCCGTTCCCGTTCGCGGGCGCTCCCGTAGCATCCTGCTCGGGGAGAGTGCGCGCTGTCCCACGACCGAAGCGGGGTGCCCCTTTGGACTACCGGCAGTTGTTCTCCGAAAACGAGGTCAGGCAGGAGTTCCTCGACCGCTTCGACGAGATCGCGGCGGGCGCCACCGCCCTCGGCGGAGTCGAGAGTATCGACGGGGGTCTCACGGTCGACCGGGCCGCAGCGGCCGCGCAGCGCATGGCCGAAGGCCTGTGGGTGCCGGACGGCTCCGGCCTGGAGGCGATCATCGAGCGCTTCACCCGCCCCGTGCACCTGGTGCAGAGGTCCACGTTCACGCTGCCGCCGGACGGCAGGGCGACCAGCAAGCATGTGACCGCACAGGTCGAGCGCGCCCGTCGGCCCCTGGAGAGGGCGATTCCGAGCGTCGGCCGTATCGAGCTGCGCAACCACGCCATGACGTGGGCGGGCACCGGCTGGATGGTGGGGCCGCGGCTCGCCGTGACCAACCGTCACGTCGCCGAGCTGTTCGCGCTGGAGTCGAAGGCTGGGCCGGGCACGGCATTCGCCCTCCGGCGGTCCTGGACCGGCAAGTCCATCCGGCCCAGCCTGGACTGGTATCAGGAGTACCAGCGGCCGGAGGAGTCCCGGTTCCGGGTCACCGAGGTCCTCTGGATCGAACCGGACGGCAGCCACGACGTGGCCCTGCTGCGGGTCGATCCGCGCGGCGAGGACGGTGAGGCGCTGCCTCCTCCCCTCGGCCTCGACACGTCCGGCGCGCGTGCGGGCCGTTGGGTCGCCGTGATCGGCTATCCCGGGCGGGACTCCCGTGCCGATGACTCCGACCGGGAGCGGATCTTCGACGGCGTGTACGACTGCAAGCGGCTGGCCGCGGGCCGGCTCACCGCGGTCGAGGGGCAGCGCGTCGTGCATCACGACGCCACCACGCTCGGCGGCAACTCCGGCTCCGCCGTCGTCGACCTGGACTCGGGCAAGGCGGTCGCCCTGCACTTCGGTGGCACGGCCGGGCTCAGCAACGTGGCGGTGCACGCAGCGGCCCTGGCCGAGATCATTCGCACCCATGGCGGCTGAGCAGGCCGCTCGGCCCCGGACCGAGGTGGGTTCCGACACCGCAGATAAGGCCGCGTCCACTGCGGAGGACGCCCTCGCGGAGGCGGGTCTGCAGGCCATTACCCGGGCGGCGGCCGGCCTGATCGACCCGGTCGACCTCATCCAGGTTCTGCACGACATGATGAGCAGAGTCGCGCGGATCGAGGTCGCCGGCCGGACGGTGGGAACGGGTGTGCTGGTCGCGCCCGACGTGGTGCTGACGGCCGGCCACGTGCTGATCCCCCTGCTCGAATCGGGGCGGCTACCGGCTGCGCTGGAGGCCCGGTTCGACTTCGTGACGCCCGCAACCGCCGCACGGGCGGCGCCCCATGAACGCGGTGTGCGGGCGCCGCTGACGGAGCTGCTCGCCCTCAGCCCGCCCACCGACTCCGAGCTGGCCTCCTCCCCCCTGTCCTGGGAGGCGCCGCCGGACCGCCTCGACTTCGCCCTGCTGCGTACGGGAAGCGGACCGGTACCGCCCGCGCCCGGTTCCCAGGGAGCCCGGGGGCACTACCGGCTCGAACCGAACGACTACGGCTTCCGCCACGCGAACCTGCTGTTCGTCGTCCACCACCCGCTCGGCGAGCCGGCACGGATCTCGTACACACTCGTCCCGGCCGAGATCAACTCCGCGGGCACGCGGATCCGCTACCGCGACGTCAACACGACACCCGGATCGTCCGGCGGCCCCGTCGTCGACCCCGGCGGGCGGCTCGTCGGCATCCACCACTACGCCGCCGGCGGGGTGAACCAGGGGATTCCCGCGTCCGCGATCGCCCGTGCGGTGGCGGGCGGTCCGCATGCCTGGGTGCTCGATCCCCCGGCCCCGGCTCCCCCTCGCCCGCACCCCGCAGCGCCCTCCATCATGCTGAGCTGGGTGCCCGGGGACCGGCCCTGGGCCGAGCTCGTCCACGATGTCCTGGCCGCATCGGGGCACGACGTCCTGATGGGTCCGGCCGCGGGCCGGCCGGGCAGCCGAACGGTCCGGGAGCATGTGGACGGCGGCGGCAAGGTGCTCGCCTTCGTGAGTCCCGCCTATCTCGCCGACCCCGCCATGACGGACGAGCGCGATCACATCGTCCATGACTTCGACCACGCCGGCGCCCACGACCGGCTCCTTCCCGTACTGGTCGACGGCGAGCCTTCGGGAAGCCTGGCTCTGCTGTCGCCGGTGGACCTGCGCGACGTGGCGGACGGTCGCGACCACCCGGACGGGGCCACCGTGCACCAGCGGCTCACCGCCGCCCTCGCGGCCTCCCCGGCCGCCACGGCCGCTCCCCCTGCCCCCGTCTCCCGGTACTCCGCCCTCGGTTTCCGCCCCGGAGACCCCCTGCCCCGGCTGCGTCTGCTCAGCAAGCGCGCGCGGGAAGCCGCGGGCACGGTGTCGGGGACGGTGTTCACCGACGTCCGGGAAAGCCAGTTCGCCGCCGGTCTCTATGTCACCCGTGACCTGGAGGGGGAACTGCTGGAGAGGCTGGACACCGATCCGGCCGACCCGGTCGTGGTCGTGGGCGAGGCGGGATGCGGCAAGACGAGCATCCTCTGGAGCCTTGCACGGCGCCGGTGCGGGACGTCGGGCGAGGAGGTCTTCTTCCTCAGGGCGACCTGGCTCGTCGCCGGCACCTCCGGAGGCATCAAGGTCGACCCCGGGATGCTGGTCGAAGCGATCCGGCGGGCGCGCGACGACGCGAGGACCGTGACCGTCCTGATCGACACCGTCGACGTGCTGGTCAACAACGACGACGACTGGGAGCAGTTGGTCACGACCGTCCATGCCGCGCGCGAGGCGGGGGCCGCCGTCGCGATGACGTCGAGGGTGGCCGAGGCGGGCGAGCTCCCGCCGGAATGGCGACGGCTGTCCCTGGGGGACTACCGCGCCGACGCCGGAGAAGGACCGTACGCCACGAGCGAGTTCGAGCGTGCCGTCCTCGCCCACAGCCGGTTCTTCACCAGCGACCCCCAGCTGCGGGAGGACCTGATCAGCAGAATGCTGGCGGTCGTCGCGCGGGACATCTCCCTGCACCCCCTGTGCCTGCGCCCGTTGACCCTGCGCATGCTGTTCGAGATCTACACACCGGGCCAGGTCCCCGATGTCGTCGACACCACCGGCCTGTACGAAACGTACTGGGAGCAACGGGTGGCTCGCGACCGCCGCTCATGGGAGCCCACGGCCGCCGGTTCCCCTCAGGACCGCGACCTCGGCGAGACAGCCGTGGCACTCGCGCTGGAGATGCTGCGGACAGGCCGCCCCGAGGCGTCGGTGGACCGGGTCCGGCTACCGGCCTCCCTCACCGCCGCGCGGCTGAGGGAGGAGGTGGCGCTTCTGGAGACACGCGGGGTCGGCCACTTCGCGGGCGGCGTTTTCCAGTTCTTCCACCAGACGTTCTTCGAGTACGCCGCGAGCCGCGCCCTGGTCCACGGCCGTGGTGCCGCCGGGCTCGGCGCGCTCGTCGAACAGCTGCAGGTCCCGGAGGGCGAGGACTACTTCCTGCTCGCGGTGCTGGAGCAGGCCTGGCTGTGCGCGGACCGGACGCAGGAGGCCGCGGACGCCGCGTCGGCCATGGTCGAGAGGCTGCTGAAGACCATCGCAGGCGACCTCGACGGCGGCCTCGCCACCATCCGGTACGGCCTGCGCCGCGCCGTGCTGTCGGCCTGCGCCCAGAGTTCCCTGCTGACCCCCGCCATGCTGCCCGATCTGCTGCGCATCCTCGGCTCCCCGGGGCTGGCGCTGCCGTCCCTCCGGCAGTTCCTCGAACTGCTGCCCTCTCCCGGACGCCCGTACGCCCCCCGGGATTCCGCCTGTCTGAAGGCCGCCGCGGCCCGGGACGACCACGCCTGGCTCGCGGTACTGGAGGTTCTCGGCCGGCTGCTGCCCCGCGACCCCGGCCAGGTCGTCAGCACCGTGGTCGCCTCGGGGCTGGTGGAACGGGCCGTCGAGGGCGGACACGAGCTCACCTCGCGCGGTGAGCTCTCCGCCTTCCTCGTCGGTCTCCTGCCCGTACGAGCCCCCGAGGCCTTCCCTCTCGTCAGGTCCGTGGCCCGCGCCGCCCTGGCCGCCGAGAGATACCCGTACGTGGCCGACATCCTGACGAGAATGGCCGAGCTGAGCCCGGTGCACGGAGAGCCGCGGCAATGGGCCGACTGGGCGGACGAACTGCTCGGAGACCTCACCGTCGCCTCGTCCGCGCTCATCAAGGCGCACACCTCCGTCCAACTGCCGTATCTACGCGGCCTTCCCTACGGTGAGCTGGTCGACCGGCTCACCGCCCTGGCGCCGCGGTTGGCGGCCGACCGCCCGACGACGGCCGACCGCTCGATGCTGGGCGCCCTCCTGACCGCCGCGGCGGACATCTGTCCGGCGGACGCCGATCCGGCCCCCCTCATCGGCCTCCTCGTCCGGATCACCCGCAGGGAGCAGATCGCGGACCTCTCCCGCGGCTCCTTCATCCGCCTCCTGGACTCCGAGACCCCCGTCGGCCGTGCCGCGCGCGACCTCGCCGTCGACTGGCTCGTGGAGGGGATGCCGATCGCCGAACGGGGAGGGCGCGACGCCGATATCCGTGCCAAGGTCGCCCGTACAGCCCTCGAACAACTCGACCTCCCGCCGCACCGGATCGCCGACATGGCAGGCCGCGCCGGCACGCGGTGGCAGTCCGCCGACCGGACCGGCGTCCCCGTCTGGCGGTCCAGCGCGTGCCTGCTCCCGCTGCTGGTGCGCGGAGCGGCCGCCGGAATCCCCGAGGCCCTCGCGGCGCTCGGCGAACTCCCCGGCGGATTCGTCGTGACCCGGGCGGACGTCACGGCGTGGGTGGACCCGCACATGAGGCACGCCGAGCCCACGCAGGAGACGGAACTGCTCGTCGATGTGCTCCTGCGCATCGGCGAACTCCGGCACGCCAAGGAAATGCTGGTGAAGGGCGTGCCGTTCGACGACGCCGCCCTCCCCCGGCTCACTGCCTCGGCCGTCGACGCACTGCGGGCCTCCGTACCGCCCGTCCGCACCGACACGATGAGCCACGAGCTCCGTACAAGACTCAAAGCGCTGGCGGAACTACTCGTCGCCCTGTCGCACCGGGGCACGGCCCTGGACCTCTCCTGGGAGGAGCTGACCGGGTGGATCGACCGCATTCCGGAACCGCTGGCTACGGGATGGCTCATCCAGCTCGTCGGAGCCGGGCTCGAACAGAGGAGGTATCCGCCCGAGGACGCGCTGCGACTGCTGCGGGAGCAATGCGGCGCGGACGGCACGCTCGACACCGAGAGCGAACTGGGCCGGAAGGCCCACCTGTGGTGCGTGTGGTGGTACGCCGTCCACGGCTCCGCCGCGACCGTCCCCGAGGCACTCCGGCTCGCGTTCCACGAGCCCGTCGACGCCCAGTCCGTCATCCAGCTGTGCAATTACGCCTTCACCGACCTTCGCGGGACTCCCCTCACCCAGGAGGAGTTCACCGGCCTGCTGCTCGACGTCGGCCGGCTCGTACGGGCAAGCCCCCTCGGGTCGGCGCGCCGCAAGAACATCGCCCAGGCGTGGCGGGCAGCGATGTGGACCCGCGTTCCTGCCGGCGACACGGCGACACAGCTACGGATTCTGCGCGAACTCCCGCACCTGGAGGATGTGTTCGCACGCACACTCCTCCCGTGCATCCCCATGAACCGCACCCCCGAGCTGCGGGCCGCGCTCAGGGAGGTGGCGGGCCGGCCGGACCTCGGTCCGCGTCTGGAGGGGGCGGTGCACCACATCCTGGACCACAACCAGCGGCTCTCTTCGGAGGGCGGCTGGCCCGGCCTGTTCTCGGATCTGGCCGCAGCGGAGGCCGCCGGGTAGCGCTCCGGCCATCGCGGGATCAGGGTGCGGCTGGAGACCAGGGGCCCCGCAGACCGCCGCACGGGATCGGGGGGGTGCGGGTCGAGATCCGGGAGCTCCGCGCAGACCGTGGTTCACCGTGCGGCGGTCTGCGGACGCCCCTCAGCTGGAGGCCACCGGCAGGACGTCCGGCGAGAGCGCGCCGGCGCGGACGGAACCGCTCGTCATACGGCGCCGGTGGTGGCGGCGGCACAACACCTCGTAGCCGGTCTCCGCGGCGGGACTGCTCACGTCACCGACGACGACCTGCTCTCCTTCCACCACCATCTCGCCGCCCACCGTCCGGGCGTTGTGGGTGGCGCGGGCGCCGCACCAGCACAGGGCCTCCACCTGGAGGGCCTCTATGCGGTCGGCGAGCTCGATCAGCCGCTGGGAGCCGGGGAAGAGCTTGGTGCGGAAGTCCGTCGTGATGCCGAAGGCGAAGACGTCCAGACCCAGGTCGTCCACGACGCGGGCCAGCTGGTCGATCTGGTCCGGGGCGAGGAACTGCGCCTCGTCCACGATCACGTAGTCCACCCTGCCGCCCTGGGAGAGCTGGTCGACCAGGTGCGCGTACAGGTCCATCCCCTCGGACGCCTCGACCGCCTCCGTCACCAGGCCCAGCCGGGAGGACAGCTTCCCCTCCCCCGCCCGGTCGTCGCGGGTGAAGATCACGCCCTGGAGCCCTCGCGCCGACCGGTTGTGTCCGATCTGAAGGGCCAGCGTGCTCTTTCCGCAGTCCATCGTTCCGGAGAAGAACACAAGCTCGGGCATGAGGGGGAGAGCACCTTTCGGGACGGGCGTGGAGGGGGGGCGAGGGACAGGGAGGTCTAGGTGCGTACTTCGAGGAGCGGGACGAGCTGCTCGACGGGGGTCATCGAGCCGTGCATGCCGACCATCGCGGACTCGTGCGGCTCGTTGCGCGAGGCGGTGATCACCACGTCGTCGTGGGCCGCCGCGACCACGTCGCCGATCCGGCCCAGCACCCGCTCGTCGATCCGCGGGCCGAACCAGCCCGCCTCGACGGCCTCGTCGCGGCTCGCCACCCAGAACTGCTCGCCCAGCACCTCGCGCCACACGGTCAGCACATCGGCCTCGGCACCCGGGACCGCGTAGACATGGCGGGCGCGGCCCTCGCCGCCGAGCAGGGCCACACCGGCGCGCAGCTCCCAGTCCTCGTCGAAGTCGATCCTCGACTGTTCGTCGAACGGGATGTCGATCATTCCGTGGTCGGCCGTGATGTACAGCGCCGAGCGCGGCGGGAGCTGCTCGGCCAGGCGCCGGGCCAGGCCGTCGACGTACATCAGCTGACCGCGCCAGGCGTCGGAGTCGACACCGAAGCGGTGGCCCTTGCCGTCGACCTCGCTGTAGTACGTGTAGACCAGGGACCGGTCGCCGGCGGCCAGCCGCTCGGCGGCGACGTCCATCCGTTCCTCGCCGGTGAGCCGGCCCAGGAACGAGCCGCCGCTGAGCGCGACCTTGGTCAGCGGGGTCTGCTCGAAGGTGGGAGCGGAGACCTGGGCGGTACGCACTCCGGCCGCGTCGGCCCGCTGGAAGACGGTGGGGTACGGCTGCCAGACCTTCGGCGGTGTCCACGGCTTCCAGCGGAGCTGGTTCATCAGCTCGCCGGTCTCCGGGTTGCGGGCCGTGTAGCCGGGCAGGCCGTGCTCGCCCGGCGGCAGTCCGGTGCCGACCGAGGCCAGCGAGGTCGCGGTGGTGGCCGGGAATCCCGCGGTGACCGGCCGGCCGGTGCCTCCGCGCGAGGTGGGCAGGAGGGAGTACAGGAACGGCGCCTCGTCGGGGTGCGCCTTGATCTGCTCCCAGCCGAGGCCGTCGATCAGGAAGACGCAGTTGCGGTCGGCCGGGGTGAGCTCGGGGATCGCCGCGGTGAATCCGGGGACGCCCTGGCCCGCGACCAGGGTGGGGAGCAGGTCGGCGAGCGAGCCGCTGCCGTACTCCGGGACGGGAGCGGTGTCGACGGGCAGCAGGACCGGGTCCTGCCAGGCCGGCTGGACCATCAGCGGCCGGCCGCCGGGGTCACGGCCGTGGCCTCGGAGAGCGCCTGGGCGAAGGCGAGGGTCTGGCGCACGGTGTCGGGGCCGTCGCCGGCCTCGCTGACCCGCAGGCTCAGGTCGTCGGCGGTGGAGCTGCCGGTGTAGCCGTGATCGGCTTCGCAGTTGGGATCGCCGCAGGCGGCGGGCTCCAGGTCGATCCGGGAGACGGCGCCCCAGCCGATGGTCAGGACGACCTCGCGGGGCAGCGTGCCCGGGACGTACTTCTCCGGGTTGGCCACGACCCGGCTGACCACGACCGAGGAGATCCGGTCGAGCTTGACCGACTCGGTGGACGTGGTGGCGTAGGGCGTCGGGGAGCTGGTGTCGGCGTTCTGCTCGTCGGTGTGGCTGACGATGAAGCGGGTGTCCGTGAGGACCAGCACCGTGACGTGCCTGCGCACCTCGTTGGAGTCGAAGGTCGTCTCCTGGTGCACCAGGTACGAAGCGACCGGCTCACCGCCCACGGCGGCCTCCACCGCCTCGGCCACGAGGGCCGGGTAGTAGCCGCTGCGCTCGATCGCCGCGCGCAGCCCCTGGGTCGTCGTACCGGTCTTAGCCATACGCACCATCCTACGGGGGGCTGATGGCTGCCGGGGACGGTCCCGTCGCCGCTGACGGACGGGGCCCGGGGCGGAGCGGGTCAGTAGTTGGAGAGCCGGCGGGGGCCGAGGTCGGTACGGGCCGGGGGCGGCGAGAGGCGGACGCTCGCCCCGAGGACGGTCAGCCCGTGGGTGGCGACCACGACCGGTTCCAAGGCGATGGAGACCACCTCGGGGCAGTCGTCGACCAGCCGCGAGACCCGCAGCAGCAGCTCCTCCAGCGCGGCGGTGTCCACGGGCGCCGAGCCGCGCCAGCCGAAGAGGACCGGGGCCGCCCGGATGGACCGGATCAGCTCGGCGGCGTCGCGGTCGGTGGCGGGTACCAGGCGGTGCGCGGTGTCGCCGAGGAGTTCGGAGGGCGCGCCCGCCAGGCCGAAGGAGAGGACGGCGCCGGCCGCCGGGTCGATGGATGCCCGCACGACGGTGTCGACACCGCGGGGGGCCATCGACTGCACGACGGGCCGGAGCTCGGCGGGCTTGCCGAGCAGGTCGGTGAGTTCGCCGTAGGCGCGGCGCAGCGCGGCTTCGCCGTCGAGGTCCAGGCGGACTCCGCCGAGGTCGGCCCGGTGGCGCAGATGGGGCGCGGTGGTCTTCAGCGCCACGGGGTAGCCGAGTCGGGCGGCCGCCGCCACTGCCTCCTCGGGACCGGGGGCCGGGAGGGTGGGCCGGACGGTGATGCCGTAGCAGGCGAGGAGCGCGCGGGCCTCGTCGTGTTCCAGGGGCCTGCCGCGCGGATCGGGGTCCGGACCGAGCAGGGTGTCGATGAGCGCGGCCGCGGCCGGCTCGTCGATGGTGTCGTCGAGGAACTCGGGCACCTTTCCGGGCACGGAGGCCTGGCGTCGCCACTGGGCGTACCGCACGGCTTCGGCGAGTGCCCGGACCGCGCGTTCGGCGGCCGGGTAGGCGGGGATCCGGCCGACGGCACGGGGGGCCGGGACTTCGGAGCCGGAGTCCACCGGGCCGGGGGCCGGGCCGGTGGCGGCTCCGGCAGGCCGGGAGCCGGACGTGGCCGGGGCCGGGCGCCCCGGTGTCGCCGTCGCCGGACGCTGCTGCGCCACCGTGCTGGTCGCGGCGGCCAGGGCTTCCGCCAGGCCGCCGATCTCCACGTGGACCACGGCCACCGGCTTGGCCGGTCCGGCGGCGGCTGCCGCGTGCAGCGCGGTGGCCAGGACCTCTCCGTCGCCCGACTCCGCCTCGCCGTTCTCCCCCACCCACGGGATCGCCGTCACGACGACCGCGTCGCAGCCGTCGTCGGCCAGCGCCCGGGCCAGCGCGTCCCTGAAGTCCTGCGGCGTGGCGGCCGTGGTGAGGTCGACGGGCGGGCGCGGGCGCAGGCCCTCGGCCAGGCAGGCGTCGTAGGTGAGCAGCCCGAGGGACTCCGAGTTGCCGAGGATCGCGACCCGCCCGCCGGCGGGGAGCGGCTGGTCGGCCAGGAGCAGGCCGGCGTCGACCATCTCGGTCACCGTGTCGACGCGGATCACGCCGGCCTGCCGCATCAGCGCGGAGACGGTCGCGTCCGGGATGCGGCTGACGGGGACCGCGTGGCCGGGCGGGGTGGAGCCGCTGTGCCGGGCGCCCTTCACAACGACCACCGGCTTCACGGCCGCGATCCGCCGGGCGAGGCGGGTGAACTTGCGGGGGTTGCCGAGCGACTCCAGGTACAGCAGGGCGACGTCGGTGTCCGGGTCCTCGTACCAGTACTGCAGGAAGTCGTTGCCGGAGATGTCGGCGCGGTTGCCGGCCGAGATGAAGGTGGAGAGCCCCGCGCCTCGCCGGTAGAGCCCGGAGAGCAGGGCGATGCCGATGGCGCCGGACTGGGTGAACAGGCCGATGCGCCCGGAGGCGGGCCGTTCGGGTGCGAGCGAGGCGTTGAGCCGGACGGCCTCGGAGTTGTTGATGATGCCGAAGGCGTTCGGGCCGATGATCCGCATGCCGTACGAGCGGGCCTGGCGCACGAGTTCGCGCTGGCGCTCGCGGCCCTCGGCGCCCCACTCGGCGTATCCGGCGGAGAGGACGACCAGGCCCTGGACGCCGTGTTCCCCGCAGTCCGCGACGGCCTCGGGCACGCGGTCGGCGGGTACGGCGACCACGGCGAGGTCGACGGGTTCGCCGATCTCGCCGAGGGAGCGGTGGGCGGGCACGCCGTCGATCGTGGTCTGTTCTGCGGCGAAGGCGCTGTTCACGGCGTAGGTGCGGCCGGTGAAGCCGGCGCCCAGGAGGTTGCGCAGGACCGTACGGCCCACGCCTCCGGGGGTGCGGCCCGCGCCGATGACGGCGACGGAGCCAGGGGCGAGCAGCCGCTGTACGGAGCGGGCCTCCGCCCGGTGTTCCCGGGCGCGCTGGACGGCCAGCGACTCGGCGGTCGGTTCGAGGTCCAGGGTGAGGTGGACGGAGCCGTCCTCGAAGCTGCGCTGCTGGGTGTACCCGGCGTCCCGGAACACCTTGATCATTTTGTTGTTGGCGGGCAGCACCTCGGCGGCGAAGCGCCGGATGCCGCGTTCGCGGGCGACGGCCGCGATGTGTTCGAGCAGGGCCGAGGCGACGCCGCGGCCCT
Organism: Streptomyces sp. NPDC048211; assembly: GCF_043202315.1. Classification (NCBI taxonomy): domain Bacteria; kingdom Bacillati; phylum Actinomycetota; class Actinomycetes; order Kitasatosporales; family Streptomycetaceae; genus Streptomyces; species Streptomyces sp. NPDC048211. The sequence goes on along the minus strand of NZ_JBIDAD010000014.1, from coordinate 121,193 downwards.
GGTGGGCGTCCTGGACGAGGAAGGCGACCTCCGCCTCGTCGGCGGGCGCCGAGGCGGGCCTGCCCTGCGCGTTGATCCGGTCGTAGCGGACGGTCGCGATGAATTCGCCGCCCACCGTGACGGCCAGTCCCACCCGGTCGACGTAGTCGTGATGGGTGAAGCGGTGGACGTCCTTGGCGGAGAGCCGGGGGTAGGGCGCGAAGAAGCGGTAGTACTTCGACTCGTCGGAGACCTGCTCGTAGAAGCTGACCAGCCGGTCGGCATCGTCCGTGGTGATCGGCCTGATGCGGGCGGTGCCGCCGTCGCGGAGCACCACGTCCGCCTCCCAGTGATCGGGGTAGGCGTGATGCGGACTCTGCTCCGGAGAGGGCTGCATGGGCAAAGCCTACGGCTCCGTCAGCGGTCGCGTGGGGGCCGGGGCCGGGGCAGTCTGAGGGTGGCCGGGCGACGGTACCGCGCGGGCGGTGAAGGGCCCGCGGGTCGGCCGGAGCATCGCGCACTGCATGAGAGACTGGTCTAGACAACTATTGATTCGTGAAGGGCAGAACCATGGCTGAGCGCCGCGTCAACGTCGGTTGGGCCGAGGGCCTGCACGCCCGCCCCGCTTCCATCTTCGTCCGTGCCGCCACGGCTTCCGGCATCCCCGTGACCATCGCCAAGGTGGACGGCAACCCGGTGAACGCGGCCTCCATGCTCGCCGTGCTCGGGCTCGGCGCGCAGGGCGGCGAGGAGATCATCCTCGCGTCCGAGGCCGACAACGCCGAAGCCGCTCTGGACCGCCTGTCGAAGCTGGTCGCCGAGGGGCTCGACGAGCTCCCGGAGACCGTCTGATCCCCGACGGGTCACGACCGAGTCATTCCGCGAAAGAGCCGCGGCACCCCTCACCGGGAGCCGCGGCTCTTTCGTTTACGCGAACGCTCCCCGGTTCCCATGGGACGGGTCTGTTCATCAGTTCAGTCGGCGGCGATTCCGGCGATTCGGGCAGCAGAAAGATAGCCCTGCGGAATTCCTATTCTTTGTATACGGCGCAATTGTTAATGCCGGCCACTCGGCGTGTTTACGGCATGTTGCGAGGTCCTCACCCGGCCGGAGCGGGCCGCGACGGCGACGGCATCCGGGAGGCCGGGGCGGCGCAGCCGGTACGCGGCGGTGGCCCGCTCGGCGTGCTGGGCGGCCAGACTCCTCGCCCGCTCCGCGTCACCGCGCGCCACGGCGTCCACGATCGCCCCGTGCTCGGCCCACGAGTCGGCCGGCCGGGCCGGCTGCCCGACGACGTACATCCAGGCGGTCTTGTGCCGCAGCTGGGTGAGCATCGCGATCAGGCCAGGGCTGCCGGAGGCCTGCGCGAGTGTCTCGTGGAACCAGCCGCCCAGGGAGCGCAGGTCGTCGCCCTCCCCCTTGCGGGCGCGCTCCTGGCCGAGCCTGACCAGGCCGCGCAGCACCTTGAGGTGCGCGTCCGTGCGGCGGTGGGCGGCCCGGGCCGCACCGAGCGGCTCCAGGAGCATCCGGACCTCCAGGAGGTCGGCCGCCTCCAGTTCGGTGGGCTCGGCGACGCAGGCTCCGGCGTGCCTGCGGGTGACCACGAACCCCTCGGACTCCAGAGTGCGCAGCGCTTCCCGCACCGGGACGCGGGAGACCCCGTAACGGCGTGCGAGCACCTCCTCGGTGAGTCGGCTGCCGCGTTCGAAGACACCCGAGACGATGTCTTCACGGATTGCCGTGCATACCGAATGCGCCGGAATGCGCATGTCCGAACCTCCGCCTTAATCCCCGCGAAACGCGGCCGATCGACGCCTGTCCTGCGACTCTATTGCAATGCGGTCGCATTTCCGACGGCGGGTGGAAATTCATGAATATCTTTTGGTCACCCGGCGTTCGGGAACGGCCGGTGCGCAACCCGGTGGATCCGCGCGGCACCTGGACACGACGAAGGCCCCGGCGAGGTGCCGGGGCCTTCGCCGGATGTCTTCGGGCCGGTCAGACGGTGACGCCGTGGGCGCGCAGATAGGCGACCGGGTCCATGTCCGAACCGTACGAGGGCGTGGTGCGGGCCTCGAAGTGGAGGTGCGGGCCGGTCGAGTTGCCGGTGGAGCCGGAGAGGCCGATCTGCTGTCCGGCGCCGACGCTCTGGCCGACGGACACGCCGATCGAGGAGAGGTGGCCGTACTGGGTGTACGTGCCGTCGCTCATCCGCAGCACGATGTTGTTGCCGTACGCGCCGCCCCAGCCGGCCTCGACGACCGTGCCGGCGCCGACGGCGACGACGGAGCTGCCGGACGCGGCGTGGAAGTCGATGCCGGAGTGGCTGCCGGAGGACCAGAGCGAGCCGCTGGACTTGTAGCCGGTGCTCACGTACGAACCGGCGACGGGGAGCTGGAAGGAGCCGAGCCGGGTGCGCTCGGCGGAACGGGCTGCACGCGCCTTCGCCTCGCGGGCCTCCTCGGCGCGGGCGGCGGCCTTCGCCCTGGCCTTCGCCTCGGCCTCCGCCTTCTTCTTCGCCGCGGCCTTCTTCTTGGCCGCCGCCTCGGCCTTCTTCGCCGCGACGTCCGCCTGGTGCTGCTGGGCGTCCGCCTGTGCGTCGATCCGATCGGCGAGAACGCTCTCGATGGCGATGACCTGGGTGAGGCCGGTCTCACCGGCGGCGGGTGTCCCGGTGTCCGCGGCGAGGGCCGGGGAGGCCAGTCCGCCGATGACGCCGGTGGTGGCCAGAGCCGCGATGCCGACGGCCTTCGCGCCGGTACGCGTCAGGCGGCTCGGGGCACGGTGCTTCCCGGTGGCACGGGTGAACGCCATGAAGTGGCTGGTCCTTTCCTTCCTTCTCGCCTACCGGGTTAGCTGACGGGTTCGGAGCAGGAAGGTCTCCTACGGACCCCTCGGCCTCGTGCGAGGCGCGGGCGTCCGATTCACCCCAGGGACTGCGTGGGTCCCCGGCTCCCCAGGCTCGCGCCTGACGGGGACTCGGCGATGACTGCCCGGTACGTCACGGATGCGGCATACGAGTGGCGGACAGCCGGGCCGACGCTAGACGGGGGCACTTCCCCCCACCAAACGGACAGGCCGTTTTGTAGCGCATCCCACAGGGCAGACAGGCAACCTCTCCCCCAAAGCGGACATAAAGGAAGGCCCTGGCGGAGAACGCTTCGCCAGGGCCTTCCTTTTGCCCCGATATCGGGTGAAGTGGTCGGCCGTCAGCCGGTCACGACCGACACCTCACCGATGCCGAGCGCCCTGACCGGATCGGCGATCTGCGCGGCGTCGCCGACCAGCACCGTGACCAGCCGGTCCTGCGGGAAGGCGTTGACCACGGCCGCGGTCGCCTCGACCGTGCCGGTCTCCGCGAGGCGCGCGTACAGGTGCGCCTGGTAGTCATCCGGGAGATGCTGCTCGACCTGGTCGGCGAGGGTGCCCGCGACGGAGGCCGCCGTCTCGAACTTGAGCGGGGCGACACCCACCAGGTTCTGCACGGCCGTCTCACGCTCGGTGTCCGTCAGCCCTTCGGCCGCCAGGGTCCGCAGCACCTTCCACAGGTCCTCCAGCGCCGGGCCGGTGGACTCCGTGTCCACGGAACCGCTGATGGCGAGCATCGCGGCCCCCGTCGCCCCGGAGGCGGAGTCCGGGGCCGAGGAGCGCAGCACCTGGGCGAAGGCCCGCACGCCGTAGGTGTAGCCCTTCTCCTCGCGCAGCACCCGGTCGAGGCGGGAGGTGAGCGTGCCGCCCAGGCAGTACGTGCCGAGGACCTGCGCGGGCCAGACGCTGTCGTGCCGGTCGGCGCCGATGCGGCCGATCAGCAGCTGTGTCTGTACCGCGCCGGGGCGGTCCACGATCACCACGCGGCCCGTGTCGTCGGCGGTGATCGGCGGGACGGGCCGGGGCTCCGCGGTGTTGCCCGACCAGTCGCCGAGAGTGTCGGCGAGCAGGGCGTCCAGGTCGATTCCGGTGAGGTCGCCGACGACCACGGCGGTCGCGGTGGACGGCCGGACGTGGGCGTCGTAGAAGGCGCGCACGGCCGCCGAGTCGATCCGCTCCACGGTCTCCTGGGTGCCCAGGCGCGGCCGCGACATGCGGGCCGTGGCCGGGAAGAGCTCCTTGGAGAGCTGCTTGGCGGCGCGCCGGGCCGGATTGGCCTGCTCGTGCGGGATCTCGTCGAGGCGGTTGTTCACCAGCCGCTCGATCTCGCTGTCGGCGAAGGCCGGTGCCCGCAGCGCCTCGGCGACCAGGCCGAGCGCCTTGGCCAGCCGGGAGGCCGGGACCTCCAGGGAGACCCGGACGCCGGGATGGTCGGCGTGCGCGTCGAGCGTGGCGCCGCAGCGCTCCAGCTCGGCGGCGAACTCCTCGGCGCTCTGCTTGTCGGTGCCCTCGGACAGGGCGCGCGACATGATCGTGGCGACCCCGTCCAGGCCCTCGGGCTCGGCGTCCAGCGGAGCGTCGAGGAAGATCTCGACGGCGACGACCTGCTGGCCGGGGCGGTGGCAGCGCAGGACCGTGAGGCCGTTGGGCAGGGAGCCGCGCTCGGGGGCGGGGAAGGCCCAGGGCCTGGCCACGCCGGGGGCGGGCTGCGGGTGGTACTCCATCGAAACTCCAGTCGCGGCAGCGTCGCTCACTTGTCCGCTCCTTCGTGCGCGTCGGTGTCGGTGGCGGCGTCGTCTTCCGCCTCTTCGGACTCGGCCGACTCCACGGGCTCGTACACCAGCACCGCCCGGTTGTCGGGCCTCAGCTGGGCCTTGGCGGCCGCTCGGACCTCCTCCGCCGTGACGTCGAGCACCCGGTGCACGGCCGTCAGGGCGAGCTGCGGGTCACCGAACAGCACGGCGTACCGGCACAGTTCGTCGGCACGGCCCGCGACGGTGCCGAGACGGTCCAGCCACTCGCGCTCCAACTGTGCCTGAGCGCGCTCCATTTCCTCCGGCGTGGGGCCTTCCTCGGCGAACCGGGCCAGCTCCTCGTCGACCGCGGTCTCGATCTGAGCGACCTCGACACCGCCGGACGTCTTGACGTCCAGCCAGCCGAGCGAGGGCGCGCCCGCCAGCCGCAGCAGCCCGAAACCGGCCGCGACGGCCGTCCGGTCCCGGCGGACCAGGCGGTTGTGCAGCCGGGACGACTCGCCGCCGCCCAGCACCGTCAGCGCGAGGTCCGCGGCGTCGCACTCACGGGTGCCGTCGTGCGGCAGCCGGTAGGCGGCCATCAGCGCACGCGCCGGGACCTCCTCCCGGACCTCCTCGCGCAGCTGGTCCCCGATGACCTCGGGAAGCGCGCCGTCGCGCGGCGGCTGCTTGCCGTCGTGCGCGGGGATGGTGCCGAAGTACTTCTCGATCCAGGCGAGCGTCTGCTCGGGGTCGATGTCTCCGACGACGGAGAGCACCGCGTTGTTCGGCGCGTAGTACGTGCGGAAGAAGGTGCGCGCGTCTTCCAGTGTCGCGGCGTCCAGGTCGGCCATGGAGCCGATCGGGGTGTGGTGGTACGGGTGCCCCTCCGGGTAGGCGAGCGCCGTCAGCTTCTCGAACGCGGTGCCGTACGGGACGTTGTCGTAGCGCTGGCGGCGCTCGTTCTTGACGACGTCGCGCTGGTTCTCCATGGACTCCTCGTCGAGCGCGGCGAGCAGCGAGCCCATCCGGTCGGCCTCGAGCCACAGGGCCAGCTCCAGCTGGTGCGTCGGCATCGTCTCGAAGTAGTTGGTCCGCTCGAAGCTCGTGGTGCCGTTGAGGGAACCGCCGGCGCCCTGCACCAGCTCGAAGTGTCCGTTCCCCTTGACCTGGCCGGAGCCCTGGAACATCAGGTGCTCGAAGAGGTGAGCCAGACCCGTGCGTCCCTTGACCTCGTGGCGCGAACCGACGTCGTACCAGAGGCACACCGCGGCGACCGGGGTCAGATGGTCCTCGGAGAGCACCACGCGCAGGCCGTTGGCCAGACGGTGCTCGGTCGCTGTCAAGCCGCCGGAGCCGGCCTGGGCTGTGGCCGTGTGACCCATGGGCATGTACGTCCCTTCGATCGCGATACTGGATTTGGTGCGAGACCTGCCACTGTAAGCAAGCGCACCGACACCTGGCGAAGTTCCCGTGCCGCGAAAGTTCGCGGGAAAGAGCGTCCCGACCGCTTCGGGACGGGTGGAGAACCCCCTTTGGGACGGGTCGAGGTCCGGGTTGTCAGTGGGGCGGTCCACAATGGTGCGCGTCAGAACCTGAGGTTGCCCGAACAGAATCCGTGAAGGAGTCGCAGCAGCGATGGCCCGCCGCAGCACGAAGACCCCGCCGCCGGTCGACTTCGAGGAGAAGATCCTCGACATCGACGTCGTCGACGAAATGCAGGGCTCCTTCCTCGAGTACGCGTACTCGGTGATCTACTCACGGGCCCTGCCTGACGCCCGTGACGGCATGAAGCCCGTGCACCGCCGCATCGTCTACCAGATGAACGAGATGGGCCTGCGCCCGGACCGCGGTTTCGTGAAGTGCGCCCGCGTGGTCGGCGAGGTCATGGGTAAGTTGCACCCGCACGGAGACGCGTCGATCTACGACGCGCTGGTGCGGATGGCCCAGCCGTTCTCCATGCGGCTCCCCCTCGTCGACGGGCACGGGAACTTCGGCTCCCTCGGCAACGACGACCCGCCCGCCGCCATGCGGTACACCGAATGCCGGATGGCCGACGCGACGTCGTTGATGACGGAGTCGATCGACGAGGAGACCGTCGCCTTCCAGTCGAACTACGACGGGCAGGAGCAGGAGCCGGTCGTCCTCCCGGCCGCCTATCCGAACCTGCTGGTCAACGGCGCGACCGGGATCGCGGTCGGCATGGCGACCAACATGCCGCCGCACAACCTCGGCGAGGTCATCGCCGCCGCCCGGCATCTCATCAAGCATCCGGGCGCGGACCTGGAGACCCTGATGCGGTTCGTCCCCGGCCCCGACCTGCCGACCGGCGGGCGGATCGTGGGCCTCGGCGGCATCAAGGACGCCTACGCGGCCGGCCGCGGCTCGTTCAAGATCCGCTCCACCGTCGCCGTGGAGAACGTCACGGCGCGCCGCAAGGGCCTGGTCGTCACCGAACTGCCCTTCACGGTCGGCCCGGAGAAGGTGATCGCCAAGATCAAGGACCTGGTCTCGGCGAAGAAGCTCCAGGGCATCGCCGACGTCAAGGACCTCACCGACCGCTCGCACGGACTGCGCCTGGTCATCGAGATCAAGAACGGCTTCGTCCCCGAGGCCGTGCTGGAGCAGCTCTACAAGCTGACGCCGATGGAGGAGTCCTTCGGCATCAACAACGTGGCGCTGGTCGACGGACAGCCGCTCACGCTGGGGCTCAAGGAGCTCCTGGAGGTCTACCTCGACCACCGCTTCGACGTGGTGCGCCGGCGCAGCGAGTTCCGCCGGACCAAGCGCCGCAACCGGCTCCACCTGGTCGAGGGCCTCCTCGTCGCGCTGATCGACATCGACGAGGTCATCCGCCTCATCCGTTCCAGCGACAACTCGGCACAGGCCAAGGAGCGGCTCATCGAGCAGTTCTCGCTGAGCGAGATCCAGACCCAGTACATCCTGGACACCCCGCTGCGCCGGCTGACCCGGTTCGACCGGATCGAGCTGGAGAGCGAGCGCGACCGGCTCGACGCCGAGATCGCCGAGCTGACCGCGATCCTCGAATCGGACACCGAGCTGCGCAAGCTCGTCTCCACGGAACTGGCGCTGGTCGCGAAGAAGTTCGGCACCGACCGGCGCACGGTGCTGCTGGAGTCGGCCGGTTCGCAGGTCGCCTCGGTACCGCTGGAGGTGGCCGACGACCCGTGCCGGGTGCTGCTGTCCTCGACCGGTCTGCTGGCGCGTACGGCCAACGACGACCCGATCGTCTTCGCCGAGGACGCCAAGCGGGCCAAGCACGACGTGATCGTTTCGGCGGTGCCGGCCACGGCGCGCGGCGATGTCGGCGTGGTGACGTCCACCGGGCGGCTGCTGCGGCTCGCGGTGATCGATCTCCCGCAGCTGCCGGACACCCATACGGCGCCCAACCTGTCGGGCGGGGCCATGGTCGGCGAGTTCCTCACGCTGGAGGCGGACGAGGAGGTCGTCTGCCTGACCACACTCGACGAGTCCTCACCGGGGCTGGCGATCGGCACCCTGCAGGGCGTCGTGAAGCGCGTGGTGCCCGACTATCCCGCCAACAAGGACGAGCTGGAGGTCATCACCCTGAAGGACGGTGACCGGATCGTCGGTGCGGCGGAGCTGCGCACGGGTGAGGAGGACCTGGTCTTCATCACCTCGGACGCGCAGTTGCTGCGCTACCCGGCGGCGCAGGTGCGCCCGCAGGGCCGGCCGGCCGGCGGCATGGCGGGGGTCAAGCTCGCGGAGGGGGCGGAGGTGCTCTCGTTCGCCGCGGTGGATCCGGCGGTGGACGCCGTGGTGTTCACGGTCGCGGGTTCGCACGGCACGCTGGACGATTCGGTGCTGACGTGCAAGCTCACGCCGTTCGACCAGTATCCGCGCAAGGGCCGCGCCACTGGCGGGGTGCGTTGCCAGCGGTTCCTGAAGGGCGAGGACGTGCTGGTGTTCGGCTGGGCGGGTGCGACCCCGGCCCGGGCCGCGCAGAAGAACGGCACCCCGGCCACGCTGCCCGGGATCGATCCGCGGCGGGACGGCTCCGGCACTCCGCTGGAGAACCCGGTCGCGGTGATCGCCGGCCCCGTGTAGTCGGCAGACCCGGCGGCGGCGCGCCCTACGCGTCGTCGCCGGGCTGTTGCACGTACCGCAGGACGCCCCACATGGCTCGCTCGCGTGCGGCGTCCTGCGCCGTTTCCCGGTTCGGCTCGCCCGGCAGTCCGTCCGACGGCTCCTTCGACGGCTCCTCCGACGGCTTCTCCGAGGCGCGGCAGCCTTCGAGTTCCTTGCGTACGGCCCGGCCGTCGATACCGGAACCGATCAGTACCAGCCGGGTGAGCCGCGGCTCACCGCGCGTCCAGGCCCTGGGGACGAACCGCAGGAACCTGCCGACGGCGTGCACCGCGTACACGTGGTCCGCATCGCCGGACCCGAAGTCGACGTGGCCCTTGATCCGGTACAGGCCCCCGGGCCGGGAGTCGAGGAACTCCATCAGCCGGCGGGGGTCCATCGGCACGTCGGAGGCGAAGTCGACGCTCTCGTACGCCGTGTGCAGATGGGCCCCGTGTTCCTCGCCGGTCTCCCGCGCCCGCTCCTCCAGGTACAGGTCCTCGAAGGTGAGCTGGCGCGCCTTCTCCTCGCCGTCGGGCCGCAGCGCGGGATCGAACAGGAGCTCCGGGTCGATGCGTCCGTACGTGGCCGGGACGACGGCCGCCACGTTGCCGGTCGCGGCGACGGCCTCCCCGATGCGCGCCCGCTCCTCCTCACCGGCCCGGTCCGTCTTGTTCAGCACGACGAGGTCGGCGACGGCGAGATGGCGGTCGATCTCCGGGTGGCGCTCCCGGGTCGCGGCGAACTCGGCGGCGTCGACCACCTCGACCAGCCCCCCGTACACGATGTGCGGGTTGTCGCTGGCCAGGAGCATCCGTACGAGTTCCTGGGGTTCCGCGAGGCCGCTCGCCTCGATGACGATCACGTCGAGGCGGGCGGTGGGCCGGGTGAGCGTCTCCAGGTAGGTGTCCAGTTCGCTCGCGTCGACCGCGCAGCACAGACAGCCGCCGCCCAGCGAGACCGTCGAGCCGACCTGCCCGGAGACGGTCATGGCGTCGATCTCGATGGACCCGAAGTCGTTGACGATCACGCCGATGCGGTTTCCCGCCCGATGGCGCAGGAGGTGGTTGAGCAGCGTCGTCTTGCCGGATCCCAGGAATCCCGCGAGGACGATGACGGGGATCTGCCTGGTGCGGGGCGGGGGCGACGCGTTCAACGGGGGCCTTCCTGCGGTGTCACACGGCCGGGACCGGCTGGGGCGGGGGCGGACCGACATACCGGGCCGCCGGGCGGATGATCTTCGAGTCCTCCGCCTGCTCCAGGATATTGGCGCTCCAGCCGACGACCCGCGCCGCGCAGAAGGTCGGGGTGAACATCTCGCGCGGCAGCCCGCACAGCTCCATGACCACACCGGCGTAGAACTCCACGTTGGTGTGCAGTTCGCGCCCCGGCTTGAGCTCGGCGAGGATCGCCTCGACCTGGCGTTCGACCTCGACCGCGAAGTCCACGAGCGGGCCGCCGAAGCCCTGGGCGATGGACTTCAGCATGCGCGAACGCGGGTCCTCGGTGCGGTAGACCGGATGCCCGAAGCCCATGATCCGGTCGCCGGCGAGCACCCGCTCGCGGATCCAGCCGTCGATGCGGTCGGGGGTGCCGATGGCGTCCAGGGTGTCGAGGGCGCGGCTGGGGGCACCGCCGTGCAGGGGACCGGAGAGTGCGCCGACGGCGGCCACCAGGCAGGCGGCGATGTCCGCCCCGGTGGAGGCGACGACGCGGCCGGTGAAGGTCGAGGCGTTGAAACCGTGGTCGACGGTGGAGATCAGGTACTGCTCCACGGCCCTGACCCGGCCGGCGTCCGGTACGGAACCGGTGAGCATGTAGAGGTAGTTGGCCGCGTAGGGCAGGTCGGCACGCGGCTCCACCGGTTCGAGCCCCCGGCCGAGCCGGTGCAGCGCGGTCAGCACGGTGGGGACGGCGGCACACACGGTCAGGGCGTCGCCGCGTCGCCGCTCCGCATCGATGTCGTACACCGGCCGGAAGCCGGCCGAGGCACCGAGCAGGGAGAGTGCCGTACGCAGCCCCGCGAGCGGACCGGCCGCGGCGCCCGCCCGGGCTATGCCGGGCAGCGCGTCCCGGACCTCGGCGGGCAGCCGGCGCAGCCCTGCCGTGCGGGTGGCGAAGTCGGCGCGGGCGGCCGGGCCGGGCAGTTCACCCTCGGTCATCAGGTACCAGACGTCCTCGAAACTGCGGGTCTGCGCCAGTTCGATCGCCGAGTACTGACGGTAGTGGTAGAAGCCCTCGCGGCCCCGGACGTCTCCGAGGGCGGTATCGGTGACGACGACACCCGCGAGTCCCCGGGGGACGTCGAGCGGTGCGTCGGCGGTGGTGGTCGTCATTGCTTCCTCCATGGACATTCCGTCGCTGCTGATATTGATTCGACTGTCTATGCTTGACTTCAATTCTGTCAATGTTGATTGAATCAATATGGATACGGTGGACAGCATGACGGATCAAGCAGGCGAGGCCGGCCTCACCGAGCCCTTGGCGCAGCGGCTCACCACGCGGGAGACGGCCGAGCGCCTGGGCGTGAAGCCCGAGACGGTGTACGCGTACGTGAGCCGGGGCCAGCTCAGCAGCAACCGCGCCCCGGGCGGTCGCGGAAGCACGTTCGACGCGGCGGAGGTCGACGCCCTGGCGCGGCGTACGGGACGCAGGGAGCCGACCGCCCCGGCCGGGGCGCTGTCCTTCCCCACCGGCATCACGCTCATCGGGAGCGACCGGTTCTTCTTCCGTGGCGTCGACGCCACGGAGCTGGCGCGGCGCCACACGTACGAGGAGGTCGCGGAGTGGCTCTGGACCGGGGAGCTGCGGCCCGGCGTCCGCTTCACGGCGCCGGCCGAGGCGCTCACCGCGGCCCGCACGGCGGTCGGCGCGCTGCCGCCGCACTGCGGTTCCACGGACCGGCTGCGGGTGGCGGTGGTCGCGGCGGCCGCGGCCGATCCGCTGCGCTTCGACCTGTCGCGCGAGGCGGTGCTCGGCGGCGCCCGGAGCCTGATCCCGACGCTGGTCGCGGCGCTGCCGACGGCCGCGGAGGACGGTGGGGCGACGAACGGGGCCGCCGACGGCGGGGCTGCGCCGCCCCGCCTGGCACGTCAGCTGTGGCCGAAACTCACCGGCCGGGCGGGCGACGAGGCGTCACTGGCCGTCCTGGACACCGCACTGGGGCTGCTGATCGACCACGATCTGGCCGCCTCCACTCTGGCGGCCCGGGTCGCCGCCTCCGCCCGCGCCCATCCGTACGCCGTGGTCTCCGCAGGGCTCGGGGTGCTGGAGGGCCCTCTGCACGGAGCGGCGAGCGGGCTGGCCCACCGCATGCTGACGGAGGTCCTGGAGCGGGGCGGGGCCGCCCCGGTGGTCGCGGACCATCTGCGCACCGGACGCCGGGTACCGGGGCTCGGCCACCGGCTCTACTCCGGCGAGGACCCCCGGGCCCGCGCCCTCTTCGAGCTGCTCGCCGAGATCCCGCAGGCGGCACCCGCCCTGGCCGCCGCCCGTGACGTCGTCTCCACGACCGCCCGGCACACCCCGCTGCACGCCAACGTCGACCTGGCGCTCGCTGTGTTCTCCGTCTCCTCGGGCATGGCCGCGGAGGCGGGAGAGACGGTGTTCGCGATCTCCCGCACGGCGGGCTGGGTCGCCCACGCCCTGGAGGAGTACGGGGAGCGGCCGCTGCGGATGCGTCCCAGCGGGCAGTACACCGGCCCACAGCCTCCGCAGCCGCTGCCCGCCGCTGTACCGCAATAGACGATTGCCGCAGCGCAAATTAACGACGGTCAGCGGGAAGCGCTGCGCGGGGGCTGGGCCGTCGAGCCCCGCACCACCAGCTCCGGCTCGAAGAGCAGCTCGTCGGACGGCACCGTACGGCCTCCGATCTGCACGCAGAGCAGTTCGACGGCGGCCCGCCCCATGGATTCGATCGGCTGACGGACGGTGGTGAGCGGCGGCTCGGTGCAGTTCATGAACGCCGAGTCGTCGTACCCGACGACGGAGACGTCCTCGGGGACCGAGAGGCCCCGGCGGCGGGCCGCGCGGACCGCCCCCAGGGCGAGCGGGTCACTGGCGCAGATGAAGCCGGTGACGCCCTGGTCCAGCAGCCGCATGGCGGCAGCCTGCCCGCCCTCCAGCGAGAACATCGCCCTGGCCACCCACTCGTCCGGGATGGTGGCCCCGGACGCCTCGGCGAGCACGCGGGCGGCGGCCAGCTTGCGCTGGGAGGGCATGTGGTCCGAGGGGCCGAGCACCAGGCCGATGCGCTCGTGCCCCAGCGAGACCAGATGGCGCCAGGCCTGCTCGACGGCCACCGAGTCGTCGCAGGAGACACACGGGAAGCCGAGGTGGGCGATGGCCGCGTTGATGAGGACGACCGGGATCTTGCGGTCGGCCAGCACCTTGTAGTGATCGTGCGGAGCGTCGGCCTGGGCGTAGAGACCACCCGCGAAGACCACGCCCGAGACCTGCTGCTGCAGCAGCAGCTCGACGTAGTCCGCCTCGGAGACCCCGCCCTTGGTCTGGGTGCACAGCACCGGGGTGAGCCCCTGCTGCGCGAGCGCGCCGCCGACCACCTCGGCGAATGCGGGGAAGATCGGGTTCTGCAGCTCGGGCAGGACCAGCCCGACCAGCCGGGCCCGTTCGCCGCGCAGCTGGGTCGGGCGCTCGTAGCCGAGGACGTCCAGTGCGGACAGAACGGCCTGCCGCGTGGCGTCGGAAACGCCCGGCTTGCCGTTGAGTACCCGGCTGACCGTGGCCTCGCTGACTCCAACCTTCTGCGCCACCTGGGCAAGTCGTCGCGTCATGTGCGCAAGATTAGCGCAAGAAACGCAAGCCGATTGCGTGGATCTGGAAACAAGACGAATTTCGGAAAGCACCGGAATGCCCTCTACCGTCTCTACGATGAGCGCCCCACCGCCCACGGCCAGGAGACCGCGCCGACTCGGCTGGCCCCAGCGCGTCTTCTCGCAGGTACTGCTGATGCAGCTGGCCATCGCCACCGGCGTCACCGTACTCGCCACGGGCCTGTTTCTGGCACCCCTCAGCGCGCAGCTCGACGACCAGGCGATGCGCCGGGCCCTGTCCATCGCGCAGAGCACCGCTGCCCAGCCGCAGATCGCCGAGGCACTGCTCACCACCACCCCGGAGCCCAGTGGCCCCGTCCAGAGCGCCGCGGAACGGATCAGGCGTGCCACCGGCGCCGAGTACGTCGTCGTGATGGACCGCCACGGGGTGCGCTGGTCGCATCCCGACCCCGCGCGGATCGGCGGGGTCGTCTCCACCGACCCCGGCAGGGCGCTCGCGGGCCAGGACGTGAGGGAGATCGACAGCGGCACACTCGGACGCTCGGCCCGGGGCAAGGTGCCGCTGCGCGACGCATCCGGGCACATCGCCGGCGCGGTGTCCGTCGGTATCGCGTACGACAGTGTCCGCGCCCGGCTCCTCGCGGCGATCCCGGGCTTGCTCGCCTACGCGGGCGGGGCGCTGGCCGTGGGAGCGCTGGCCGCTTATCTGATCTCCAGACGCCTGCAGCGGCAGACGCACGACCTGGCCTTCTCCGATATCGCCGCGCTGCTGACGGAGCGCGAGGCGATGCTGCACAGCATCCGCGAGGGGGTGATCGCACTCGACGGCAGCGGCCGCATCCGGCTTCTGAACGACGAGGCGCAGCGCCTGCTCGGGGTGGGTTCCGAGGCGGCGGGCCTTCCGCTGGCCGAGGTGTTCGGTACCGGGCGGACCACCGATGTCCTGGCCGGCCATGTGGCGGGCGAGGACCTGCTGGCCGTGCGCGGCAGCCGGGTACTCCTCGCCAACCGCATGCCGACGGCCGACGGCGGGGCCGTCGTCACTCTTCGCGACCGCACGGAGCTCGAACACCTGGGCCGGGAGCTCGACTCCACCCGGGGACTGATCGACGCCCTGCGCGCCCAGGACCACGAGCACGCCAACCGCCTGCACACACTGCTCGGCCTGCTGGAACTGGAGCTGCACGAGGATGCGAGGGAGTTCGTCACCGAGGTCGTCGGCGTCCACCGGGCCACGGCGGAGCAGATCACCGAGAGGGTCCGTGACCCTCTGCTCGCCGCGCTGCTGGTCGGCAAGGCGACGGTGGCCGCGGAGCGCGGCGTCGCCCTGCGCATGGCGCCCGGCACCCTGCTTCCGGACCGGCTCGTCGACCCGCGCGGGCTCGTGACGGTGGTCGGCAACCTGGTCGACAACGCACTGGACGCGGCCGCCGGGTCCGAGGGCGCCCTGATCGAGGTGGGTCTGCGGGCCGAGGGCCGTACGGTGGTGCTGCGGGTCCGCGACAGCGGCCCCGGCGTCCCGCCCGGACAGCGTGAATCGATCTTCACTGAGGGCTGGTCGACCAAGGAACTCCCCGCACACGGCAAGCGCGGCCTCGGGCTCGCGCTGGTACGCCGGCTGGCCGAACGGCAGGGAGGCAGCGTGGCAGTGGACACGGCGGACGAGGGCGGGGCCGCATTCACCGTCGTCCTCCCCGACGCGACGGCCGAAGCGGAATCCGACAGGGCGGGAGCGGCTCAGTGATAGAGGTCCTGGTCGTCGACGACGACGTCCGAGTCGCACGGATCAACGCGGCCTACGTCTCGAAGGTGCCCGGTTTCCGGGTGGCCGCGCAGGCACACTGCGCCGCCGACGCCCTCGCCGCGGTCGAGGAGGGACCCGTGGACCTGATCCTGCTGGACCACTACATGCCCGACCGCAGTGGACTGGCGGTGGTGCGGGAGCTGCGCAGCCGCGGCCACCGCACCGACGTGATCATGGTGACGGCGGCACGGGACGTCGCCACGGTCCAGGAGGCCATGCGTCAGGGCGCCCTCCAGTACCTGGTCAAGCCGTTCACGTACGCGGGGCTGCGCACCAAGCTGGAGGCCTACGCCGCGCTGCGCCGCACCCTGGAGAGCGGCGGCGAGGCGGAACAGGGCGAGGTGGACCGGCTCTTCGGCGCCCTGTGGACGGCGGGCGGGACCGATCTGCCCAAGGGGCACTCGGCCACGACGGCGGAGCTGGTCCGCAAGGCGCTCCGCAGCGCCGAAGGTCCGCTCTCCGCCCAGGAGATCGCGGAGAGCGCCGGGATGAGCCGGCAGACGGCCCAGCGCTATCTGAAGCTGCTGGAACGGTCGGGACGCGTCCGGCTGAGCTTGCGGTACGGCGAGACGGGGCGACCCGAGCACCGCTATGCGTGGGTCGCGGGCGGTCGATGACCGCGCATCACCTGCCCTACGCCCGGGGATGCTCCGAGTCGTAGGTCGTCCGGCTCAGCTCGATGCCTGCGTTGTTGTCGACGGCCCACTCGGCCAGCTTCACAGCAGGCTCGATCAGGGTGCGCCCCCTCGCGGTGAGTTCGTACTCGACCCGCGGCGGAACCTCGGGGAACACCGTGCGCGACACCAGGCCGTCACGCTCCAGGTGCCGGACCGTGCGGGTGAGCATGCGCTGCGAAATGCCGGGGATGCGCTGCTGGAGCTCGGTGAAGCGCATGCGTTCGCCGTCGAGGGTGGCGACCACCAGCAGGGTCCACTTGTCGCCGATGCGATCGAGGATGCCTCGGATCGCCCGGCCTCCGTCGCCGCGGATGAGGCAGCTGTGACGGTACTTCGACATCGCCGTCCCCTGTTCGCAAGGCACACCTGTGTGCCTTTTGTAAGCGTTCCGATAGTCACCGATCATGTGCTTGCTTACAAGTCGTCACCATGACGGAGGACAAAGATGGAGATCGCCTACTGGATCGTCGCCGGGCTCCTGGCGGCCTTCTATCTGTACGCGGGTGGCAAGAAGACCGTCCAGAGCCAGGAGCAACTGGCGCCCATGATGGGCTGGGTCGACACGGTCCCCATGAGGCTGGTCCGGGTCATCGGCGTCGTCGAGATCCTGGGCGCCGCCGGTCTGGTGCTGCCGCCGCTCACGGGGATCGCACCCGTCCTCGCGATGGCGGCAGCACTCGGCCTGCTCGTCCTCCAGGCGCTGGCCGCTGCCCTGCACCTGTCCCGGAACGAGGTCCGGGAGACCGGTCTCAACGCCGCCCTCATCGCTCTTGCCGCGGTGACGGCATGGCTCGCCACGACCTGGTGAGGCGGATCCGGAGGCCCCGAGCTCCGGCGCCGGTCAGACGGCTCCGGCGCCGGTCAGCGCACGCACCTCGGTCTCCGCGTGCTTGGCCTCGTCGGGCGGCTCGGCCGAGGTGACCGTGCCGATCCAGCCCGCGAGGAAGCCCAGGGGGATGGAGACAAGCCCGGGGTTCTCCAGTGGGAAGAGCTGGAAGTCCACCCCGGGGAAGAGTGCGGTGGGGCTGCCCGAGACGACCGGGGAGAGCAGGACCAGCACGACGGCGGGAATCAGACCGCCGTAGACCGACCAGACCGCGCCGCGCGTGGTGAACCTCCGCCAGAACAGCGAGAAGAGCAGCACGGGCAGGTTCGCCGACGCGGCGACCGCGAAGGCCAGGCCCACCAGGAATGCCACGTTCAGGTCCTGGGCGAGCAGCCCCAGCCCGATGGCGGCCACTCCGATCCCGGCCGCCGCGACCCGGGCCACGGCGACTTCGCTGTACTGCCGGGAGCCCGGCCTCCTGAGCGAGGCGTAGAGATCGTGGGCGACGGACGCGGACGAGGCGAGGGTGATGCCGGCGACGACGGCCAGGATGGTCGCGAAGGCCACGGCGGCGACCACGGCGAACAGAATGGTTCCCCCCGTCGAACCCTCGCCGCCGCCGAGGACCAGGGCGAGCAGCGGAACGGCCGTGTTCCCGGCAGGGTTCGACTCCCGCACCTCGGCCGAGCCGACCAGCGCAGCCGCCCCGAAGCCGAGCACGATCGTCATCAGGTAGAAGCCGCCGATGAGGCCGATGGACCAGACGACGGAACGGCGGGCGGCACGGGCCGTGGGCACGGTGTAGAAGCGCGACAGGATGTGCGGAAGACCCGCCGTGCCGAGCACCAGGGCCAGCCCCAGGCTGATGAAGTCGACGCGTGCCGTCCAGCTCCCGCCGTAGCGCAGCCCGGGCGACAGGAACTCCCTGCCGTACCCGCTGCGGTCGGCGGCGGAGTTGAGCAACTCGTTGATGTTGCCGTGGAAGTGGACCAGGACCAGCACGGTGAGCACCACGGTGCCCGCCATCAGCAGGACGGCCTTGACGATCTGGATCCAGGTGGTGGCGCGCATTCCGCCGAGCGACACGTAGACCACCATGAGCGCCCCGACACCGATGACCGTCCATGACCGAGCGGCGCCGCTCGTCCCGCCGAGGAGCAGGGCGACGAGACTTCCCGCCCCCACCATCTGTGCCACCAGGTAGAGCACGGACACGGTGACGGAGGAGGTACCGGCGGCGATCCGGACCGGGCGCTCCGCCATCCGGGCCGCCACCACGTCGGCGAGGGTGAACCGCCCGCAGTTGCGTACGAGTTCGGCCACCAGGAGCAGGACGACGAGCCAGGCGACGAGGAAGCCGACCGAGTAGAGCATGCCGTCATAGCCGTAGAGGGCGATCACTCCCGAGATGCCGAGGAACGAGGCGGCCGACATGTAGTCGCCGGCAATGGCGAAACCGTTCTCCATGGGCGAGAACAGCCGACCGCCCGCGTAGAACTCCTCGGCCGAGCCCTGCCGGTTTCGGCTCACCCAGGTCGTGATGCCCAGGGTGACGGCGATGAAGGCGCTGAACAGCAGGAGCGCCAGGGTCTGATGGTTGCCGCTCAACGCCCGATCCCCCGCGTCATCTCCTGGGTGTCCCAGCGCAGATCGAGCGCGGCCCGGTCCCTGCGCAGCCGCGCATGCCGTGCGTACGCCCCGGTGAGCAGGAACGTGGTGAGGAACTGGCCCAGTCCCGCGACCATGGCGACGTTGACCGCCCCGGCCACCGGGCGGGCCATCAGACCGGGTGCGGTGACCGCCGTGACGACGTAGGCGAGGTACCAGACGAGGAAGGCGACGGTGGCGGGGACGACGAACCTCCGGTACCGCCGGCGCACCTCCTGGAAGGCCTCGCTGCGCTGCACCTCCAGATAGATCTCCGCCGCGCTGTGGCCGCTCCGGGGTGCGGCGGGGCCGGGCACCGCCGCGGGTGCGAAACTTCCCGTGCCGTCCAGTTCCCCCCATCCGGAGGCCAGTGCGTCGTACCACGGGTCTTCGAGCCGCATCCCTGCGGTCTCGCGCCCTGCTTCCTTCTCCACCGAACAACTCCCCTTGTCCACGGACCACTTCGGCCGCGTACTCAAGAATGGGCAGATCGGGAAGATCCCGGGCACTTCATTCCCCGGACTTCACCTCTTCAGGTGAAGGATGTCCCGGGCGGCTGTGCGAGTCCTCGAACGTACGCATAGCGGACCGCCTGGGCCCGGTCGCGAAGTCCCGCCTTGGCGAACAGGTTGTTGATGTGGCTCTTCACGGTGGCCTGCGAAATGTGCAGGCGCCGGGCGATCTCCGCGTTGGACATCCCCTCGGCGATCAGGACGAGCACCTCGGTCTCACGGGGCGTCATCCCGTCGGGCAGCCCGGCCTCAGCGCCTCCGGCAGGCGGCAGGGGCCCCGCGGTGACCTGCTCCAGCAAACGGCGCTGGATGGAGGGCGAGAGGCCCGCCTCGCCCGAGAGCACCGCCTGAATGGCCCGCACGATCTCGTCGCCCCCGGCGTCCTTGGTGAGGTAGCCCCGGGCCCCCGCCCTGAGCGCGGGAAAGAGCGAATCGTCGTCGGCGAAGGTCGTCAGCACCACGACCTGGGTGCCGGGAAAGTCCCTGCGAATACGGCGCGTCGCCTCCACACCGTCGCAGCGGGGCATTCTCAGGTCCATCAGGACGACGTCCGGGGCGTGTTCGGCCACGAGGGCCACGGCCTCCTCCCCGTCCTTCGCCGCGCCGACCACCTCGATCCCGGGCAACAGGCCCAGCAGCATGACGATTCCCTCACGCACGACCGACTGATCGTCGGCGACCACCACCCGCGCGTTCACACGGGCACCCGCAGACTCACCACGAACCCCTCCTCGCCGGGACCGGCCTCCAGCGTTCCGCCCAGCAGTTCGGCACGCTCCCTCATCCCCAGCAGACCGTAGCCGGAGCCACTGACAGCGAGCTCGCTCCCGGCACGGCTGCCACCCGAATCGCTGACCTCCAGGGCGATCACATCCGGCAGATACTCCAGCCTGATCAGCACCCTGGCCCCCGGTGCGTGCTTGCGCACATTGGTCAGCGCCTCCTGCGCCACCCGCCGGACTGCCTGCGAGGCCTCGGCGGTCAGCGTCCGGGGTTCCCCCTCGACCCGGACCTCGGCCGGCTCCGCCGCCACCAGCTGCCGCAGGAACTCCTCCACCGGCGACACCTCGCCGCGCAGGGCCGAGAGCGCCTGACGCGTCTCCGCGAGGCCCTCACGGGCCATCGAACGGGCGGCGACCACCCGCTGCAGCACCTGGTCCCGGAACTCCCCCACCGGCTCCCTCTCGATCAGCAGCCGCGCCGCCTCCAGGTGCACCAGCTGCGCGGAGAGGCTGTGCGCGAGCACGTCATGGATCTCCCGGGCGATCCTGGACCGTTCGTCCAGCGCGGCCGTCTCGGCCTCCGCCACCCGGGCCGCCCGCTCCTGGGCCAGTAGCCGCCGCGCGTTCCCGCGGGCCTCGGCGTCCAGACGCAGCACATACCCTCCGAGGCAGAGCCCGGCCGTGGTCAACGCCGTGTTCCACCAGCTGTCGGTGTTCACGACGGCGTACGCGCCGAGCGCAGCCGCCGTCGCGGGGACGCCCGCCGAGAGCGGCAGCCGCTCCAGCGCGGTGACGGCGCAGCCGCACCAGAGCACCGCGGCAGGCACACCGGCACCCGCCTGCTGCGCTCCGAACGCCGCGAGCATCAGCAGGGCCAGCAGCCCGAGCGAGGGCCACAGGCGGTTCTCCAGGCTGGTGCGGAAGAAGGCCACGGCGACCGCCGCGCAGCCCGCCACCCCGGCCAGACCGACCACGATCTCCCAAGGGCCGAACAGCCCGCCGGTGAAAGTCCCCCAGAGCATCAGGGTGAGCAGCCCGGCCCGCACGAGCCATCCGATCACGGCCCGCGCACGGGTACGGCCCTCGCGCAGGAGCGCCTCCCTCGACGGCCAGCTCGTCCAGGCAACGGGTGTCACACGCGGTCCTTTCCTGACGTGCGGAGCGGCACACCCTCGGCGGACCCACGGTGCGACTGCGATATCTCCGCGGCCCGCCGCGCCAGCACGCCGCTGCGCACCAGCAGGGTGACCGCGAGAGCCATCATCAGGGCGGGGCCGCCCTGATGTATGCCCAGCGCCACGGCAAGCCCGTACAGGGCCGCTCGCAGGATCAGCCCTCCGGCCCAGACGTAGGCCGTCGCCCTGGTGCCCCTGCTCCAGAGGGTCCCGTCCTCGGCACGCCAGAGCCGGGCAGTCCACGCCCAGCCGGCACCGGTGACCAGCCCCACGGCCAGTTCGGCACCCAGGATCACGACGTACAGGGCCTCATGACGCGGATCCACCAGCCCGGGCTCACGCAGGGCCATGACGAGCAGGACGCCCGGCAGGACCCACCAGCGGCGGTCGCCCGAGATCTGCTGCGCCGAGCACTGGCGGACCACGACGAAAGCGATGACCGCGACGATCACCAGTGCGTTGACGAGCCCGGACATGGGCGCCTCCGAGTTGCGGGAAGTTCTGTCACTTCGACGCTACGGAAAGGACCAGGTCAGGGGATCGGCTCAGGGGTGGATCACGGGTGGAGCCGTTGTCTCCACCCGTGGGTGGAGACAACGGCTCGGTGCGACGGCCCGGTGCGGTGAAGTCCCGGGCGGCAGGACGCGGGCTCAGACGTCGATACGCGAGCGGTCCAGCGTCGCGGCCGAGCTGGTGATGAACTCCTTGCGGGGCGCCACCTCGTTGCCCATCAGCAGATCGAAGACCTTCTCGGACGATTCCAGATCGCCGATGTTGATCCGACGCAGCGTGCGGTGGCGCGGATCCATCGTCGTCTCCGCCAGCTGGTCGGCGTCCATCTCGCCCAGACCCTTGTAGCGCTGGATGGAGTCCTTGTAGCGGACGTTCTTCCGCTGGAGCTCCAGCAGGCGCTGGCGCAGCTCGTTGTCGGAGTAGGTGTAGATGTACTTGTCCTGCCCCTTCTTCGGCTGGACCAGCTCGATCCGGTGCAGCGGGGGCACGGCGGCGAAGACCCGCCCGGCCTCGACCATCGGCCGCATGTACCGCTGGAAGAGCGTCAGCAGCAGGATGCGGATGTGGGCACCGTCCACATCGGCGTCGACCAGCAGCACGATCTTGCCGTAACGGGCGGCGTCGATGTCGAACGTCCGGCCGGACCCGGCTCCTATGACCTGGATGATCGCTCCGCACTCGGCGTTCTTCAGCATGTCGGAGACGGATGCCTTCTGAACGTTGAGGATCTTGCCGCGGATCGGGAGCAGCGCCTGGAACTCGCTGTTCCGTGCCAGCTTGGCGGTCCCGAGCGCGGAGTCGCCCTCCACGATGAACAGCTCGCTGCGCTCCACGTCGTCGCTGCGGCAGTCGGCGAGCTTCGCCGGCAGGGAGGAGGACTCCAGAGCCGTCTTGCGGCGCTGCGCGTCCTTGTGCTGACGGGCGGCGATCCGGGTCCTGGCCGCTGCCACCGCCTTCTCCAGGACCGCCCTGGCCTGGGCCTTCGCGTCCCGCTTGGTGGAGGTCAGGAACGCCTTGAGCTCCTTGGCCACGACATTGGAGACGATCCGGTTGGCCGCCGAGGTGCCCAGCACCTCCTTGGTCTGCCCCTCGAACTGCGGCTCCGCCAGCCGAACGGTCACGACCGCGGTGAGGCCCTCCAGCGCGTCGTCCTTGACGATGTCGTCCTCGGCGACGCGCAGCATCTTCGCGGAGCGGAGGGCCTCGTTGACCGTCTTGGTCACAGAGCGCTCGAAACCGGACACGTGGGTGCCGCCCTTGGGGGTGGCGATGATGTTGACGAAGGACTTCAGGTTGGTGTCGTACCCGGTGCCCCAGCGCATGGCGATGTCGACGACCAGCTCCCGGGTGACCTCGGTCGCCGTCATGTGGCCGACCTCGTCGAGTACGGGCACGGTCTCCTTGAACGTGCCCTGCCCGGTCAGGCGCAGGACGTCGCAGACGGCCTTGTCCTGGGCGAGGTACTCGCAGAACTCACTGATCCCCCCGTCATAGCGGAAGGTCTCCTCCGTCTTGCCCTCTCCGTCCAGGCCCCGCTCGTCGCGCACGACGATGGTGAGACCGGGGACGAGGAAGGCCGTCTGGCGTGCCCGCTGGTAGAGGGTCTCCAGGTTGAGCTTGGCGTCCTTGAGGAAGATCTGCCGGTCGGCCCAGTAGCGCACCCTGGTGCCGGTGCGCGCCTTCGGGACCCGCTTGCCCTTGAGCAGCCCGTTGGCCGGGTCGAAGGGGCTGTCCGGCCCCTGCTCGGTGAACATGCCGGGAACCCCGCGCCGGAAGCTGATCGAGTGGGTCGCGCTGTTGCGGTCGACCTCGACGTCGAGGCGGGCGGAGAGGGCGTTGACGACGGAGGCGCCGACGCCGTGCAGACCGCCGGAGGCGGCGTAGGAGCCGCCGCCGAACTTGCCCCCGGCGTGCAGCTTGGTCATCACGACCTCGACGCCGGACAGTCCGGTCTTGGGCTCCACGTCGACGGGGATGCCGCGGCCGTTGTCACGGACCTCCACGGAGGTGTCGTCGTGGAGGATGACCTCGATGTGGTCGCAGTAGCCGCCGAGGGCCTCGTCGACGGAGTTGTCGATGATCTCCCAGAGGCAGTGCATGAGGCCGCGGCTGTCGGTGGACCCGATGTACATGCCAGGGCGCTTGCGAACCGCTTCGAGCCCCTCGAGTACGAGCAGATGCCGCGCGGTGTAGTTGGAACCGTCTTGGTCTGCTCCGGTCAGCAGCGCAGTGGACGGCACGGACGTATCGGCGGTCACGCGGTTCGCTCCTCGCTGAATTTCATTTGGGGCCCAGTGGGTAACGGGCTCGGCTTCGGTCGCCGCTGAGAGGGTACCGAGGCCTGGTAGAGCGGGTGTAACGCCACCCTCGGAGAACGCTCACACTAGTCCAGCCTCGCATACACGTTCGATCCCTCCTTCGAGTGACGTGCACATCACGTTCCCTTCCAGGCATGAACCATTTAGGCTCCGGGCACGTCCTCATGAACAACCGGCAAGCCAGCCGGCGGGACCGACCGACACAAGCAACGCGAAAACCGTAGCGCCACGCAATACGGCACATTCGCCGCGAACCGGCAACAGACAGCCATCCTGAGAAGAAGTTTCGAAGAAATGCCACGAGCGGGAACGTTTTCGGCCTGGTTGGATGTTGACCCTGGTACGACAGCTCGTCGAGCTAGAGAAGAGGCGACGTGACTACTGTTCTGACCCCCGCGAGCCCGCTGACCGCAGCAGACCGCTGTGACCGTTGCGGCGCCCAGGCATACCTGCGCGTCGTCCTGATCAGCGGCGGTGAACTGCTCTTCTGCGCCCACCATGGTCGCAAGTTCGAGCCGGAACTCAAGAAGATCGCCGCGGAAATACAGGATGAGACGGACCGACTGACGGCCGTGCAGGCCCAAGCCGCCGAAGAGGAACAACACTGACACCTCGCATCCACGACGAGCCAGGGCCCGGTCCCGCACCGGCCGACGGGCGGCTCCCCACCTGTGGGGAGCCGCCCGTTCTCGTACCCGCTGACCGACGCTCTCAGGCGGCTCCGTCCATCCACTCGATGGCGGCGGAGATCCGCGTGTAGACGCCCGGGCTGCCCGGGAGGCCGCACCCGTTCCCCCAGGAGACGAGGCCGACAAGCCTTCCCTGGGCCACCAGAGGCCCTCCACTGTCCCCCTGGCAGGCGTCGTAGCCGCCCTGGGGTTCACCCGCGCAGAGCATCGCGGAGGCGTCGTACGCGCCGCTGCCGCCCCCCGGGTAGGCCTGCTCGCACGAGCTGTCCGGCAGCACGGTCACCTTCGCGGAGCGGAGCGACGTCGCGTAGTCACCGTTGCCGGTCGTGTCTCCCCATCCGTAGACGGCCGCGGGCGTTCCCGAGGTGTACGCGGAGTCACCGGCCTCGGCCATGGAGATCACACTCTGTTCGGGCAGCGCCTCGGCGAGCGTGAGCACGGCGACGTCCCCACTGTTGGTGGAGGCGTCGAAACCGGGATTGACCCACGTCCCGCTCACCGCGATCTCCTTGCCGCCCGTGCCGTTCAACTCGTCACGGCCCGAGATGATCCGCAGATCCCGCACCTGGGAGACATCGACACCCAGCGCCTCCCGGGTCAGGCAGTGCGCGGCCGTCAGCACCTTTTTCGGCCCGACCACGACGGCGCCGCAGAACTGGCCGGCCCGGGTACCTCCGAACCGGTCACGGCTGGAGAGCGCCACCACCCACGGACTGTCCTTGACGTGGGCGGGCTGGCCCCCGATGACGATGCTGTCCGCTACTGCCGAGGCGGGGGAAGCGAGCGGTATCACTGCCGTTGCGGCAGTGAGGGCGAGCGCCCCGGTCATGGTGCGGACGACGGTACGGGACATACGTACTCCTGACTCTGTGATGGACCATGCCTACCCAGAGTCATTCCGCCGGTCTCGATCCGCACCCGCACCCGCACACGGCCGAGGGCCCGGATCCTCACGGGATCCGGGCCCTCGGCCTACGTACGGGACGACCTAGTCGAGATAGTCGCGCAGGACCTGCGAGCGCGACGGGTGGCGCAGCTTGGACATCGTCTTGGACTCGATCTGACGGATGCGCTCACGCGTCACGCCGTAGACCTTGCCGATCTCGTCCAGCGTCTTCGGCTGTCCGTCGGTGAGACCGAAGCGCATGGAGACCACGCCCGCCTCACGCTCGGACAGGGTGTCGAGCACCGAGTGCAGCTGCTCCTGGAGGAGCGTGAAGCTGACCGCGTCGGCCGGGACGACCGCCTCGGAGTCCTCGATCAGGTCACCGAACTCGCTGTCCCCGTCCTCACCCAGCGGGGTGTGGAGGGAGATCGGCTCACGGCCGTACTTCTGGACCTCGATGACCTTCTCGGGGGTCATGTCGAGTTCCTTGGCCAGCTCCTCCGGGGTGGGCTCACGGCCCAGGTCCTGGAGCATCTGACGCTGCACACGCGCGAGCTTGTTGATGACCTCGACCATGTGCACCGGGATACGGATGGTGCGGGCCTGGTCGGCCATGGCGCGGGTGATCGCCTGACGGATCCACCAGGTGGCGTACGTGGAGAACTTGTAGCCCTTGGTGTAGTCGAACTTCTCGACGGCACGGATCAGACCGAGGTTGCCCTCCTGGATCAGGTCCAGGAAGAGCATGCCGCGGCCGGTGTAACGCTTGGCCAGCGAGACCACGAGACGGAGGTTGGCCTCCAGCAGGTGGTTCTTGGCGCGGCGGCCGTCCTCCGCGATGATCTCCAGCTCGCGCTTGAGCTTGGGAGCGAGCTTGTCCGAGTTCGCCAGCTTGTCCTCGGCGAACAGACCCGCCTCGATGCGCTTGGCGAGCTCGACCTCCTGCTCGGCGTTGAGGAGCGGGACCTTGCCGATCTGCTTCAGGTAGTCCTTGACCGGGTCGGCCGTGGCGCCGGCGACGGCGACCTGCTGCGCAGGTGCGTCGTCCTCGTCGTCGTCGGAGAGGACGAAGCCCTTGTTCTCGCCCTCGCCCTCCTCTTCCTCACCCTTGCCGGCCTTGACTTCCTCGGCAGCGTCGTCGCCGTCGAGGATCTCGTCGTCCTGCTTGCCGGCCTTCTTCGACGCGGTCTTCTTCGCCGCCGTCTTCTTCACGGCGGTCTTCTTGGCGGCGGTCTTCTTGGCTGCCGCCTTCTTCGCAGGCGCGGCCGAGGCGGCGTCGTCCGCCACCGCGTCCACGGTCTCGGCCGACGGGGCGGCAGTGGCCGCGACGGTCCGTGTCACGGTCGTCTTGGCCGCGACGGTCTTGGTGGCGGTGCGCTTGACCGGGCTCTTCGCTGCGACGCTCTTGCGGGCGCGCTTCGACGGCTCCGCGGCACTGACCATCAGCGTCACACCCTCTTCCTCGAGGATCTGGTTGAGGCTGCGCAGAACGTTCTTCCACTGGGTTGGCGGAATCTGGTCAGCCTCGAAGGCCCGACGCACGTCGTCGCCGGCGATCTGCCCATCAGCCTTTCCCCGCTCGATGAGCGCCATGACAGATTCGGACTCGGCGATCTCCGGCGGGAGCGTACGGGATGTGCTGGCCGACACGAACAACCTCTCGGAACGATGGAAACGGCTTCCGGCCCGGCCCTGAGAGGGCTGGAACCGACGACCGTCGGGCTGGGTATGTACCGACGGCGCGGGCTAGGCCTCAGAACTGCACAGCGCGCTCAATGGCTGCTGTATTCCTTCCGCGGCGGTCACCTCTTAAGTCATCGCGCTGTTTCGAGGAGTGTTACGCCCAATCCGCGTGGCCCGAGTCACACCTCATTTGCGACGAACCCGCTCAGGGGTGACATCCCCGCACAATTGTGCCGCCGGACTGCGGGAGCCCGGCGACACATGGCTCGTACACCCTGAGCGCGCTGCGGTCAGTGCTGCTCGCGCGGCCCCGGCACCACTCCTTCCACCTCCGGGTGGACGACGAGCAACTGGCGCATGGCCGCCTCGGCGCCCGCCGGGTCGCCGGCCGCCAGGGCGTCGACGATGCTCGCGTGATGCCCGAGAGAGGCCTCGTTCGGCCGGTCACAGCCCGTGACCGGGCCACCGGAGACCTGAAGCGCGGCGGAAACGATGCCGGAGAGGTGCTCCAGCATGCGGTTGCCCGCGGCCTGGATGAGCAGGGAGTGGAATTCCGCGTCGGCGCGCGCGCAGGTGATCGCATCACCCTGCCCGAGGGCGTGACCCATGATCTCGACCATGTCCCCAAGCCGCTGCTGAAGGTCCTCGCGCCCGTGACCGGCGGCCAGTCGGGCGGCCAACGGTTCGATCGTCCACCGGAGCTCGCCCAGCTCACGACGCTGATCGTCGCGCTGCGGGCCGAACGCACGCCATTCGATGATGTCGGGGTCGAGCAGGTTCCAATCACTGACCGGCCTGACCCGAGTGCCCACATTGGGCCGGGCGCTGACCAGGCCCTTGGCCTCCAGCACGCGCAGCGACTCCCGGACGACGGTGCGGGAGACCTCGAATCGCTGACCGATCTCCTCCGGAACCAGGGGCCGGTCGGCACCGAGGTCACCGGAAACGATCATCTGACCCAGCTGCTGGACAAGTTGGCCGTGTAGTCCACGGCCCCTGCTGGCCGATCCCCGTCGGCTCACGCGGCCGAGCTCGGTATCCGGGCCGTCCCAGGGCCGCACGGCGGCACGTTCGCCGGTCGGTGCCTCCGCATAGGTGTAACGGTCGAGTTCGCCCGGGGCGGCGATGCCGGTCTCGGCGGCGCGGGCGGCGGTCATCATGGTGTGCGCAAGGGTACTCACGCATCATTTGTCGGCGCGGCTCAGCCACCCCTTGAGGTCTTTGGTGAAAAGCACACGAAAGGGTGATCGTCACTGGCCCCGCAATTGACGCTTTAATGGTATAAAACGGGCATTTTCAATGAAGTTATGGTTCACCCCGCATCCATCAGCCGTTCGGTGATCACCAACGCACTCTGCCGCGGAGGCTCGTGAACAGATACGCGCAGACAAGGACCGACAACGACAGAGTCAGTGCCGTTCCCACGGGGTGCGCCACGACCCTCACCACGGCCAGTGCCCACCGGTCCGCCTCATGCGGCCACTGGAGCCAGGCCAGTTCTCCGAGCCGGCCCGGAAGTCCGCTCATCGAACGCGCGGTGGGCACCTTCGGCATCGCCTGGATGAGCGGAACCATCAGCACGGGAACGGCGAGTACGGCGGCGACGCCGGCCGCCGTCACACGGAAGATCCCTGCAGCCAGCAATCCGGCCCAGGCGCAGCCGACCGTCAGGCCCGACCAACTCACGGCCAGTGACATCGCATTCGAGGGGACCTTGACCAAGTCCCCGCCGTACACCAGGCGAAGAGACTCGGCCGAGGCCAGCAGGACGAACAGGGCCAGCAACAGCGCGACGCCGGCCGACACGGCCATTTTGGCGAGGAGCAGCCCGAGCCGGCGGGGGACGGTGCCGCGGCCGGCAGCAAGTGCGGGATAGCGGAACTCCTCGCCGAAGGAGAGGGCGCCGAGCAGCCCGGCACCGAGCGCGGCAGGGGGCAGCGGCAACAGCGAAGGCCAGGCGGCCAGTACGTTCGGCAGTGGGGTACGACCGTTACGGGCGAGCAGGACGGACAGCGCGGCCGAGGCGGCGAGGGCCACGACGACGATCAGGGGCGTGGTCCTGACACCGAAGAGGCGGCGCAGTTCGTATCGCACCGGGCGGAGCGGGCCACGGGCCGGCCGCCGCCTGATCGGCGGCGGCAGCTGCGCCGCGCCGGAGTTCGCGACCGGGCGCGCGGCGGGCCCGGGAGCACCGGCAGAGGCGGTGGGGGCGGCACCGGCTTCCGCCGTGGAGCCGGGACCGTCGCCGAGAGACCGGGGTGTGGAGACGGAGGGAACGGTGCCGGAGCCGCCGCCGGGACCGGTGTCGCCCACCTCGTCCGCGAGCTGATGAACGGGAAGGCCGTGGCGGAAAGCCGCGTCGCCGATCTCCGCGCAGCTGCTGCCGTAGACGGAGAGGCGGCTGCTGCTTCCTTCCGTGACGACTTCGACGGAGCGCCGGGCGGCGCGCGCCTCGCGGCTGACGATCACGGCGAGGCGGGCGGCGTGCGGGGAACGGACCGCGACGCGAGGCCGCAGACGGGTGCGGGAGAAGTCCGCGGCGTCCTGATCGGCGACGAGGCGTCCGGCGTCGATCGTCACCACATGACCGGCCGCCCGAGCGGCCTCCTTGGGATCCTGCGTGGTGTACAGAACCGTGCCGCCCTGATCGGCGTGGGACCTGAGCATCCCGTGCAGCCAGTCGGCTTCCCGCGCGCTGAGCCCTTCCGCCGGTTCGTCGAGGATCAGCGTGTGCGGGTCGCCGAGCAGTGCGGAGGCGAGTGCCAGTCTGCGGTCCATGCCCAGGGAGAGCGTGCCGATGCGCTGGTCCCCCAGTCCGGTGAGGCCGACGGCGTCGAGCAGGGCATCGGCCCGGGACGCGGGCACTCCGGCAGCGGCACAGAGCATGCGGAGCTGTCCGCGGGCCGTGCGGGCGGGGTGCCCCGGCACGTCGCCGAGCAGGACTCCCACTTCCCTCGCCGGGTGCGCCACACGATGCAGTGGTCTGCCCCGGAAGTAGGTGATGCCGCGTCCCGGCTCGAGTTCGAGCATCAGCCGCAGGGCCGAGGTCTTGCCGGAGCCGGGCGGGCCCAGCAGTGCGGTGACACGGCCGGATCCCGCTTCGAACGTGAGGTCGTCCACGGCGGGCGGAACTCCGCGGTGGCGGGCGCTGGTGAGTCCGATGGCCTGGAGCATCGCTTCTCTCGCAGGAGGTGAGGCCGCTCGACGGCAGGAGGTACCGCAGCACGATAACCCGACATATTGGACTTTTTGCGGAACGTCGAGTCCCCGGCGCTCCGGCGAACCCTCGGGGCCCGAGTGAACCCTCACGGCCCGGGTGAAACCTCGGGGCCGGAGCGAACCTCAGGGCCGGAGTGAAACCGCTCGATCCCTCGGGTCACTCAGCCCTCGGCCCCTCACCCATGAGCCCCGTCAGCCCGGAGGCTGCCCGCCTCCAGGGCCACTCAGCCGGAGGTGGCCGTGCCTTGAGGGAGCCACCCCCAACTCATACCTCGGGCATCAGCCCTCAGGGCTCAGACCTCAGGCCGCAGCATCGGCGGATTCAGCACGGTGGCCGAACCCGACCGGAACAGCTGGGCGGGGCGGCCCCCCTGCCTGGTGGTCGTCCCGCCGGCGGGCACCAGGAAGCCGGGCGTACCCGTCACCTTGCGATGGAAGTTCCTCGGATCGAGCACCACACCCCACACCGCCTCGTACACCCGGCGCAGCTCGCCGACGGTGAACGCGGGCGGGCAGAACGCGGTGGCCAGGGAGGAGTACTCGATCTTGGAACGGGCCCGCTCCACGCCGTCGGCGAGGATCCGGGCGTGGTCGAAAGCCAGAGGCGCCTGGTGCTCGCCGTCCCGCCCGTAACCCCCCTCCGGCCCGAGGAGGTCCTCGACGGGCGCCCAGCGCGCACTGTTCGCATCACCGCCCGCCCGCGGAGCGGGCAGATCAGGGGCCAGCGCGAGATGGGCGACGCTGACGACCCTCATCCGAGGATCGCGCGCGGGGTCCCCGTAAGTGGCGAGCTGTTCGAGATGAGCTCCGTTGCCGACGGCAGGGGCAGCCGGGTCGTGTGCACACAGCCCGGTCTCCTCGACGAGTTCGCGCGCCGCCGCGGCGCCGAGGTCCTCATCGGCCCTGACGAAACCGCCGGGCAACGCCCATCTGCCCTGGAACGGCGTCTCACCTCGGCGTACCACCAGGGCGCAGAGTGCGTGACGGCGCACCGTGAGCACGACCAGGTCGACGGTGACAGCGAAGGGCGGGAAGGTCGACGGGTCGTAGGGCGGCATGTCGTGATCATAGTCGTCTGCCTGACGATAAACACTCCCTTCGTGTGCTCTTCATCGGTCACCGCGCCCGGCCGGACCCGCGGTGCGGTGCCGGATCCGGCACCGCACCGCGCTCATCGCCCGGTCCTGGTTCCGCGACGGCCCTGGGCGCGCGGCTGTCCGGCCCGGCGCCGGCCGGGCGTCGTACCGGGCAGGGCGGAACCGGTCCTCGCACGGCGCTGTCCGGCCGTCCGTGCCCGCACCGAACGGGCCCCCGCGACCCGTCCCGTGCCGTGGCCGCGCCGCACCGGCCGAGTGCCGCGCTCGCTGCGCAGGCAGCGCCGCAGTGTCTCCGGATCGAGGCCCTGGTTGCAGGCCTCGTGCAGCAACTGGGCAAAGGTGTACCCGGGGTCCAGCCGCAGGGCCAGGCCCAGTGCCACCCTCGCCGCCGGCTCGTCACCGATCGACCACGAGACCCAGCCCGCCAGGGTGAGCGGCGCCGCCGCATGCTCCTCGTACGGCGCGACACAACGGCGCGCAAGCGCCCGCCACAGTCTCAGCGCGGACTCCGCCTCGGGCCCTTCCATCCACTCCGCGGCCCTGTCCCGGGTCTCCCGGTCCTGGAGACCCAGAATCACCCCGGCCGCCTCCTCGTGGCTGATCAGCCGGTCGTCGTTGAGGTCGGACAGCGAAGGCGTCGCCGCCGGAGCCCGGCCCAGGCGCCTCACGAGCTGTCGGGCCAGCTTCAGGGTGGTGTCGCTGACCTCCCTGCGGCTCTCCTCGTCGAGGAGCTTCGGTACCAGTGCGGATCCGGCCGCGTCGAGGGCCAGCTGCTGCTCCCTGCCCGCGACACTCGTCGGGGGCGTCGGGGGCATCAGCCTCGCTTCCATCTCGCGCAGCGACCCCCGCACCTGGACACCGGCGTACGTCGCGGCCGCCGCCATCACGGAGGTGCCCGGCATCGCCAACGGATTCCCCTCGGCCGGGCAGCAACGGGCATCGGGGCAGACATAGGACCAGAACCTGTCGCCGGAGATGCAGAGAGCCTCCAGCACGGGCACGTCCAGCGCTCCGCACGCGATCCGCAGTCCCTGGGCGAAGGGGCGCAGCCGCTCCATGGTCTGGTTGCCCGATTCCCCTTCGGCAGGGTCCTGGCAGAGAAAGACGACGATCGCGTCGGGCCGTCCGCCGCGCCGCTCGCTCCCCTTGATCAGGCACTCGGCGAGCTGCTCGGCGACGGACGGCCACTCCTGCGCGGACTGCGGGATACCCAGCCTCAGGCGCCCGCCGAAGCGGCCCCGGCCGCCGTGCAGGGCGACCATGACCACGCTGTCGTTCGGATGGAACCCCATGAGATACGGGAGGGCGTCGGCCAGCTCCGCGGGCCCACGCAAGGTGATCTGCTGCTCGTCGGACGGGCCGGTGGATTCGTGGTGCTTGTTCATGGGATGACCGTCCCCCGCCGGGACGGATTCCGCGACCCCCTGTGGATAACTTATCCACAGGGTCCGCGCGGTCGTTCGCGGTTTGTCGTACCCATCGGGTTGCATGGGGGTATGACCAACGCAGACCGTGCAGAGCTCAGGGCTTCGGCCGATTCCGTACTGGCACGACTCGTCGGGGACGCCTCCGGCACTGCCCGGCTGCGCGAGGACCAGTGGCGGGCCATCGAGGCTCTCGTCGCCGACAAGCGCAGAGCGCTGGTCGTGCAGCGGACCGGTTGGGGAAAGTCCGCTGTGTACTTCGTCGCCACCTCGCTGCTGCGCGCGCAGGGCAGCGGGCCCACCGTGATCGTCTCGCCCCTGCTGGCGCTGATGCGCAACCAGGTCGCGGCCGCTGCCAGGGCCGGCATCAGCGCGCGGACGATCAATTCGTCCAACACCGAGGAGTGGGACACCGTGCAGGCCGAGGTGGCCGCCGGTGAAGTGGATGTCCTGCTGGTCAGCCCCGAGCGGCTCAACAACCCGGATTTCCGTGACCAGGTCCTGCCCCGGCTCGCCGCCGCCACCGGACTGCTCGTCGTCGACGAGGCGCACTGCATCTCCGACTGGGGCCACGACTTCCGGCCCGACTACCGGCGGCTCCGGACCATGCTCGCCGATCTGCCCGCAGGCGTGCCCGTGCTCGCGACCACCGCCACCGCGAATGCCCGCGTGACAGCCGACGTGGCGGAGCAGCTGGGGACCGGCGCGGGGACGGACGCGCTCGTCCTGCGCGGGCCGCTGGACCGGGAGAGCCTCAGCCTCGGCGTCTTGCAACTGCCCAATGCCGCGCACCGGCTGGCCTGGCTCGGCGACCACCTCAAAGAGCTCCCCGGTTCGGGGATCATCTACACCCTGACGGTCGCGGCAGCCGAGGAGATCACCGCGTATCTCCGCCAGTGCGGGCACACGGTCGCCTCGTACACCGGCCGTACGGAGAACGCCGACCGGCAGCAGGCCGAGGACGATCTGCTCGCCAACCGCGTCAAGGCCCTGGTGGCGACCTCCGCTCTGGGCATGGGTTTCGACAAGCCGGATCTGGGCTTCGTCGTCCACCTGGGCTCCCCCTCGTCGCCCATCGCCTATTACCAGCAGGTGGGCCGTGCGGGGCGCGGCGTCGAGCATGCCGAGGTGCTGTTGCTCCCGGGCAAGGAGGACGAGGCGATCTGGCAGTACTTCGCGTCGGTGGCCTTCCCACCCGAGGAGCAGGTCCGGCGCACGATCGACGCGCTCGCCCAGGCGGGCCGTCCGCTGTCGCTGCCCGCTCTGGAGCCGCTGGTCGACCTTCGGCGCACCCGCCTGGAGACCATGCTCAAGGTGCTCGACGTCGACGGAGCCGTCCGGCGGGTGAAGGGCGGCTGGGTGGCCACGGGCGAGCCCTGGGTCTACGACTCCGAGCGGTATGCCTGGGTGGCACGCCAGCGGGCGGCCGAGCAGCAGGCGATGCGCGACTACGCGACGACGGACGGTTGCCGGATGGAGTTCCTTCGCCGCCAGTTGGACGACGAGGAAGCGACCGCCTGCGGACGTTGCGACAACTGTGCCGGAGCCCGTTTCGACGAGGCCGTCTCCGCGGCCGCCCTGGACACCGCACGGGGTGAGCTCGGCCGCCCCGGCGTAGAGGTGGAACCCCGCAAGATGTGGCCGACCGGCCTCGCCGCGGTGGGTGTCGACCTCAAGGGCCGGATCCCCGCAGGTGAGTTGTCCGGGACCGGCCGGGCACTGGGACGCCTCTCCGATATCGGCTGGGGCAACAGGCTCCGCCCCATGCTCGCGGCCCAGGCGCCCGACGCTCCGGTGCCGGACGACGTGGCCGAGGCCGTGGTGACCGTGCTGGCCGACTGGGCCAGGGGTCCGGGGGGCTGGGCTCCCGGTGCGGTGGACGCCGTCCCCCGGCCGGTCGGCGTCGTCACCGTGGCCTCGTACAGCAGGCCCCGGCTCATCCAGTCCCTCGGCAGCCGGATCGCCGAAGTCGGGCGGATGCCCCTGCTGGGCAGCGTGGGCCATGCGCCGGGAGCCGAAGGGGCCCGGATGTCACAGACCAACAGCGCCCAGCGGGTCCGGGCACTGCACGAACGGCTCGTCGTGGGACCGGAGCTGGCCGAGGCCCTGGCCGCGGCGGACGGTCCCGTCCTGCTCGTGGACGATCTCTCCGACACGGGCTGGACCCTCGCGGTGGCGGCCCGGCTTCTGCGGCGGGCCGGGGCGGACGGCGTGTTTCCGCTGGTCCTCGCCGTTCAGGCGTGACAGGTGGCGTCATCCGGTGCTGGACTGGGCAGGGATATCCGTGTCATTCCGGCTGATTACCGTCAGCTGTGCCAATTGCTCGTTGCCGCCTGCCGATACGCCAGGAAGAATTGGACTCGCTCCCCGCACGGTCTATTCGCGGGCCCGGAAGGGCTGTGCCGCGGCGCGCCCTCACCCGACCCTGCCCGCATCGTGGGCGCGTATGCGAAGGGAGGACCGTGACCTTCGGATTCGCTCCGTCCGCAGCCACTTCCATGTCGCCGGCCGCCGACTCCGCCAACCGCCTCGGCAGAATGCTCGAACCGGCCGAGTGGGCAGCGGCGGGCATACCGCTGCTGCGCAGCCCGCGTGAGGTGGTCAGCGGTCTGCACGCCAGGCACCGGCCGACCCCGCAGACCGCGGTCGTCGCCGTGCTCGACCACGAGGAACGCCTGACGGCCAGCGCCTCGTTCGCCCGTCGCTCGGTGACGGCGGACGGCTGGGAATTCCGTAACGCCCTGCTGTCGCACCTGCGCCGGGTCATCCCGCACGACCTCCGCCGCCGTACTCCCGTCCGTACCGCTGTACTGCTCTACTGCCGCGAGGGGGACGAGCGTTGGACCGAGGAGGACGGGGCCTGGATGTGGGGACTGCGCGACGCCTGCACCCTGCACGGGCTGCGGTGCGGGGCGTACATCACGCTCACCCGCGGCGGCTGGCAGGTGCTCGGGGAAGGACGCGGTGGCCGTCGCCCCAGCTCCACGTCGCAGCCGTCCGCTCTCGCCGACACCGCACGGGAACAGGACCCCGGCCCGCTGCGCACGGGCGGCGGTGCGGTCCAGGCGTTGCACCGCACCGCGGCTCGCTGACCCGGGCCGTGGGCCCGGCCGCCCTCAGGGGCAGCCGGACCGCCACGGGCCCGGCGGCGCTCCGTCCCGGTATCCGGGGCGCGCGCCTCGAACGTCCGGGCCGAGCGCCGCACATGCCCTGGCGGAGCACCTCATCCAGCCGCTGCGGCGCGGGGGTCCACGCCGGGCGCATCGTCGATACGCCACGGCCGGAGACCCGCGCCGAGCGCACCGGACACCGCACTTCGGCTCATCCGTTCCGGCTCAGACACCCGCGCCGAGCACGGCGTTGATGCGCTGCGGGTCTCCGCAGACGATCAGCAGGGCACCGGCGCGATTCCGCGCCGCGGACAGCGCACGCGCGGCGGCGTCGTCGACGGCGCCGTTGACCGCGATGATCACCACCGGTCGCGACGCCACACGGTCCACCGCTGCGGCACCGGCGAAGAACACGTCTTCGCCCGCTTCGTGCTGCGCCCAGTAGGCGGCTTCGCCGAAGGAGAGCTCGTGCGTCGCCCACGGGTGCTGCTCACCGGTGGTGAACACCAGGATGTCGCCGGGTGCCCGGCCGGAGTCGAGCAGCAGGTCGACCGCCTCGTCGGCGGCGTCGAGCGCACCGTCGGCCGCGGCAGGAATCACCTGGAGCTGGGGTGCGGAACGATTCTCCGGGCGTGCCGCCTGGGGCTGGCCGGAGCTGGAGTGCGGGCGCGGCGCCGGGGGCGCGGGCCTTGCGGGGCCGGGACCCGGACGACCGGGGCGCGGCATGGCCGCGGAACGCGGACCGGGTACGGGACGAGGGGTCGACGCGGTGCGGCCGGTGGCCGGCGTGGCGCGGGGACCCTGGGCGCTCTCGTGAATCTGAGGCTCCTCGGGGATGAGAGGCATGGGTGGTTGTCTATCAAACGCCGACGCGCGAGGCGTCAGCGGGTGGGCACATGTGCGCGATCAGAAGTCGAAGCCGAGCTGGCCCCCGTTTTCCAGTGCGGCCGCCTCGGCGGAGAAGCGGACCTTCTTGAGGTGCTGCCACCTCGGCAGCGCGTCGAGATAGGACCACGAGAGGCGGTGGTGGGCCGTGGGGCCCCGCTCCTCGAGCGCGGCCCTGTGCACAGGGGACGGGTACCCGGCGTTGGCAGCGAAGGCGAAGTCCGCGTATTCGCCGCGGTCCGCGCCGAGTTCGGCCATCACGGCATCCCGGCGGACCTTCGCGATCACCGACGCCGCGGCGACCGCGATGCAGGACTGATCACCCTTGATGACCGTCCGCACCTGCCAGGGCGGACCGAGGTAGTCGTGCTTGCCGTCCAGGATCACCGCGTCGGGCCGCACCGGCAGCGCCTCCAGGGCCCGCACGGCGGCGAGCCGGAGCGCGGCGGTCATACCGAGCTCGTCGATCTCCTGCGGTGAGGCGTCGCCGAGAGCGTAAGCGGTGACCCAGCGCTCCAGCAGCGGCGCGAGCTCCGCGCGGCGCTTCGGGCTGATCAGCTTGGAGTCGGTGAGACCGGCGGGAGGCTTGCGGAGGCCGGTGACTGCGGCACACACGGTGACCGGTCCGGCCCACGCTCCGCGTCCGACCTCATCGACACCGGCGACGGTCTTGGCACCGGTGGTGGCGCGCAGTGAGCGCTCGACGGTGTGCGTGGGTGGTTCGTACGGCATGGCGCCAGCAAGCGTACGCCGATGGGCGCGTCCAGAACACCCCGGGGCCGCACCTGGGCCGTCCGAAGTGGCGACAGCAGGCTGCCGCGTCCGTGGTGCCGCTCCTGGCGCGACC
>NZ_JBIDAD010000014.1:0-83581 GCF_043202315.1 Streptomyces sp. NPDC048211 | reverse complement strand
CCGAGCCGGCCGCGCGACGCTCGCCCCGGCGCGATCCTTGGGCGCGTACTGGGCTCTATGGACTCGCCCGCACGTGCTGCGGCGCACCTGCGCAAGTGGCGACAGCAGGCTGCCGCGTCCGTGGTGCGGCTCCTGACGCGACCGAGCCGGCCGCGCGACGCTCGCCCCGGCGCGATCCTTGGGCGCGTACTGGGCTCTATGGACTCGCCCGCACGTGCTGCGGCGCACCTGCGCAAGCGGATGGGCAGGGCCGACGTCGCGGGGCCGGCGAGCCCCGCACGTCATTGCAGGACGCCGGGCCTGGATGTTGGGCCCCCACCGGCCGGTTCGCGCGGTCCACAGCGATGCGCCCCTGTTCATCGGCGTTCTCAGGCTCACCGGCGAACACAAGCCCCTGTTCATCGGCGTTCTCAGGCTCACCGGCGGACACAAGGCCCTGCTCCTTCAGTCCCCGCGTCCGTTGGCCCTGGCTGCCGCCGACGCCCGCTCCGGCTTCCGCGGCGATCCCTGGGAGCGGCAGCAGCGCACCGGCACCTGGCGACAGACCCTGGCCCGGCGCCGTCACGGATCGGCGCGCTCGCACGGGCCTGCCCCCCTCGGGCTCGCGAGTGCCGGATCGCGGAGTCCGAGAGCGGCCGACCGCGGCCTGTCGCCCGCCCGGCCTCGCGGCGGGCTCGCCCCCGATGTCCCCGGCTGCCCGCTCCCGGCCGGACAGCTCGTCCTGCCCGGTCAGCCGCGGATCAGTCGATGGTGCCGCCGCGGTGGGCGACCGCCCCTCCCGCCGGGGTCCACGTCACATGGCCGTGGTCGAAACGGCTCGCCCGGTTGTCCGGCGGGCCCGTCTCGTCACTGACCGGGTAACCCAGGTAACCGTTCTCCCAGCCCGTGCTCGCCCACAGGTCGCGGATCGCGCCGTGCACCTCGTGCGGGCCGGTGCGGGGAGTCCAGTAGATGGAGCCACCCTCGAAGTGGTTGTAGCGGCCCACTCCGTCGGGAGTGCCCAGCTCGTCCGTCACGGGATATCCGAGAAAGCCGCCGGCGCCGCCGTGTCTCGCGTACAGGACGCGGATGTCCCCGTGCACCTCGTGTGCACCCGACTGCGGTGACCAGTAGATCGAACCGTTCTGGTAGTCGCGGGCGGCGCCGCGGCCGTCGGGCAGCGGGCCTTCGCCGCTGCCGGCTCCCGCGTCGACGGGTGCCCCCAGCCACGACGCCTGGGCCCACTTGTCGTCGATGAGCGTCATTACTGCCTCCTCGTGCTGTCGTCCGGTCAGTGACTCGTCTCGATCTGGTGCATGCGCGCCGCGAGTACGTCGGAGTAGCGCGGATCCGAGGCGTACCCGGCCGCCGCCACGGCACGCGCGAAGGCGTAGGGGTCGTCGCTGTGGTCGAAGGCGGCGGCGTAGCGGGCGTTGTCGCGCAGGAAGTGGGCGTGGTGCGTGAACGACTCCTCCGGGGAGTCGTACCGCCGGAACCAGTCCCGCACGACGTACTCGAACCTGCCGTCGGGCCGGGGCGTCACGGAGATGACCTCGGGGAAGGTGGCGTCCGGACGGCGCAGGACCTCGCGGGTACGCAACAGCTGGCGGGTGTTCTCGGGGTCGGACGCCTTCGCCTTGATGCCGAAGAAGTTGTTGCCGGGTGCGCTGCGCCCCCAGTCCGACTCCAGCGCCGCTTGGCCAAGGGTCGTGAGGACGGGTACACCGAGCTGCGCTGCTCCGGGCTCGGCGAAGGCGTGGTAGCGCTCGTAGAAGTCGGCCGCCCCTGCCGTGGCGGTGCCCCCTGCGGGCCGGCCGGCAGCGAGGGATCAGGCCGCTTCGACGGGCCCGCCGATTCCGGGCCACTGGTCGGCCACCGCCAGCGGATAGCCGGGCACCTGTGACTTGGTGTTCCAGTCGAGGGCCACGTACTCGGCGCCCTTGAACAGATAGGCGCGCCCGGAACCGGTGTTGACCGCGCCGTCGACACCGCCCTCCGCCCAGCCGGGGTCGACACCCTGCCACCCTGCGGACACCTCCTTGGGATAGCCGGGGTCCTGTCGGTCCGTGGCGATGTCGTACCGGGCGTACTGGGAACCGCGGAAGAAGTACGCCTTGCCGTCCCCCCAGTTCATGGCCGCGTCGATCGCGTCGAAGCCGACACCGGGCCACATGCCGGCGATCGGCATCGGATATCCCTCGTCCACCTGCCCGCCGGCGATCGTTATGCGGACGTAGGAAGGGCCGCGGAACACGTACAACAGGCCCGATCCCAGGTCGACCGCGGCATCGATGCCGGCGGCGAACTCGGACGGCATGCCAGCCCAGAAGCCGCCGAGCGGCCGGCTCTCGGTGGCGGTGTTCGCCGACCAGTCGAAGACAGCGACCTGTCCGGCGGAGGCGAAGTACGACGTGTTCAAGGGTTCCATCACAGTCTCCTGTCGGGTTGCCCGATCACGACGGTCGGCGTTCACGCCCCGCTGGGCACGCGCAGGGCCCTCCAGGAGGCCGGGCCCGGAAGTCCGTCCGCCTCCGCCCCTCGGTACCCGAGCTTGCGCTGCCACTTGGCGAACGAGTCCCGGTCCGCCCGGGTCCACTGGGGCCCGGGCTCCTTCGCGTAGGCCGAGCAGCCCTCCTCCGTCAGCCGTCGGCCCATCGCGAGGATGATCGGGCTCTTCGGCGCACCCTTGAACCATGGCGCGCCGGGGTAGGGCACATAGGCGGGCGGCGGAGGCCGGCCGGGGTCGTCCATCGGCGGCAACGCGGGCATCGGTGTGCCGAGGATGCCGATGACCTGGGTGCCCAGGCCCAGGACGGTCGTCGTGCTGGAGGTGCCGGCTGCCTGTGCGGTGCCCGGACGCAGCAGGAACGGGCCGAACGCGGGCGCCGCGGAGCCCAGAGCGGCGTACGCCTCGGCCGTCCAGCCTCCCGTGATGCGGACGTTCCGCACCAGCAGGAGAGCCTGCGGAAGGCAGTGTGCGGTGCCGTCCTCGGGAGGGGAGGGCACGAGCTGGCCGCGGCGCATCCCTGGGACGTACCAGGCGGATTCCGCGAACAGCTCGGGATGCCACCACGGTTCTCCGGCGAGTCGGCGCACCAGGCGCACCAGGGTGTGGTCGAAGTGGATGTGCAGGTCACCGCCGTCGGTCGGGGCAGGTGCGGCCGCGACCTCCGGTGCCGGGTCAGCGGCCTCCTGGGGCTCCTGGGCTTCCTGGGCGGCGGACGGACGCAGCGAGGACAGCAGCCCGAGCCCCGGGCTGACCAACGCCGCGTGTTCCCGGGCGCTCACCACCTCGGACGGTGCCAGCACATCGGCCTCCCCCGAGTCCATCGCGGTTCGCAGCAGGTCGGCGCGGTCGGCGTCGAGCGCCAGCAGCTTGATCCGCGGGGTGTCCGGCTCGGCTTCCGTGCTGTGTTCGGAACGGAGCCGCCACAGCGCGGGATTGGCATCCGGGAGCGTGAGTTCCTCGGCCGAGGGCCGGCTCTGTGAGGCGCTGACGGTGGCGTCGAAGGTCTGCCAGTGCGCCGCCCCGCTGGGCGCGGCCCAGTCGTCCGGTTCGAGCCCCAGGGGCAGGGCGCCGGGGTTGGGGCCCAGGCCCTGCTTCGCTGCGTTGAGCAGGTCCCGTACCCGCGCCCAGGCGTCCGTGTCCGGGGCGGCCGCGGGCCGGCTGTACTGAGCGATCAGGGTGTAGACGGAGGAGGCCGAGATCCCGCTCCCGAGCGCGGCCGGGATCGGCGTGCAGTCGCTCAGCCTCAGCAGCAGCGGGAAGTCGTAATCGGCCCGCAGCCATTCGGAGACGAGCAACGGGTTGACCACACCGCCCTGCACCATGTCGTCGTCGACTGCCTGGCCCGGCAGTACGGCGAGCGCGAACTTTCCCGCGCCGGCCGTGACGTA
Source organism: Streptomyces sp. NPDC048211 (assembly GCF_043202315.1). NCBI lineage: Bacteria > Bacillati > Actinomycetota > Actinomycetes > Kitasatosporales > Streptomycetaceae > Streptomyces > Streptomyces sp. NPDC048211. The sequence continues at coordinate 79,705 of NZ_JBIDAD010000014.1, read as the reverse complement.
CGTGCGCAGCAACTGGTCGAGCACCTGCTGACCGAGGGCGACAGGAAGGTCCTCGTGGGGGGCCATGACGGCACCTTCCTCAGGCGGTCGGAGCGGAAGGTGCCGAGGCCGGAGCGGGAGGCGTCGAGGCCGCCCCTGCCGGAGAGGGAGCTGTCGCGTCGGCCTTGGGCTTGTCGTTCGTGCCGTTCTTCACCTCGTCCTTCTTGGGATCGTCCTTCTTGGCCTCGTCCTTGGGCGCGTCGACCATCGGTGACGGAGGCGTGATCTCGCCGACCCAGCCCACGATCTGCGAGCCATGGATCTCCAGCGTGCCTCGCTGCCCCTCGGTGTGGAAGTTCCAGCCGTAGTCGCTGCCGCTGCTGGACTCGAAGACCCCATGGGACTCGCCTTCGCTGTGCTGCACCGAGCCCCCGATGCCCAGGTAGCCGGCGGACCCGCCGAAGCTGGTGGAGCTGGTGCTGGTGTTGCCACTCGCGTCGGCGACGGCCTTCTGGAACGCGTCCCCCGCCGCACCCCAGTTGTCGGCCGAGATCTTCACGTTGCGGACGACCACGAAGCCCTTCGGAACCATCGGCAGCATCTTGTCGGTCTTCCCGGACTGGCCGTCGACCGTGCCGTCACTGATGCAGCCCTTCGGCTTGCCGACCATGTACCAGCCGTCCATGTGGAAGAGGTCGCCGAGCATCCACGGGCGCCTGATGGTGGCCATGAACCACTCGAAGTCCACAGTGGCGTTGGAGGTCTCGTCGTGGAAGCTCGACCATGTGCCGCTGTCCGTGTGCATGCCCGAGGAGGCACTGCTCTCGGAGTGGGATGCGTCGGCGGAGGCGCCGAAGAACCCGATGCTGTAGCCGACGCTGCCGGAGGTGGAGGAGGAACTGCTGTCGTAGTAGCTCCTCGCGAAGGATTTGCTGCCGCCTGCGGCAGCCTTGCTGACACTGCTGGAGTCGGTGTGCACCGCGACCACGCCGAAGTCCTTGTTCTTCCGGTCCCACCAGGAGATGGGGTCGATGTAGGAGTACGGCACGTTGACCGCGACAGCGCCGGCCAGCCCCAACTGGTAGGAGTCGAACAGCTTGCCGGCCTGTGCGATGAACGCCGCTGCGGCGCTGCCTCCGATGGACTGGGTCGTAGCGATGGCTTCCTCCACCTCATGACCGCCCATCGCGGCGAGGTCAGCACTGGCCTTGTCCACGGCACCCTTGTACTTCACGCTGGTCACAGGCCAGACCTGGCCCTGCGCAGGGTCGGCGGTGGCGGCGGCGAAGGCGCTCGCGAACGCGCTGACCGCGTCCTCGTACGACTTCTTGTTCTGGTTGTAGATCTCATGCTTGCGGGAGTACCCGGTCATGTTGCCGTCGGCGTCGAACGTGAAGAGCGTCTTCCTGGCCTCGTCGATCCGCGCCTGCACCTCGGGGCTGGGCGGCGGCACCGGTTCGGCCTGCATACCGACCAGCGCGGACTTGTACGCGAAGCTGACCTTGCGGTCCGGCCAGGCGACGGCGATGCCGTCCTTGGTGATCATCAGCATCTCGTCGACGAGGTTCGACGTGAAGGCCGCGGCCTGGAGCGAGTGCTGGAGCTGCGGGTCGGGCCTGGGCGGGGCCGCCGCCAACGCGGCCGCAGGGGTGGTGGCTTCCGGTGCCGCGGGCGCGGCCGGAGCGGCGGGAGCGAAGCGGCCGTCGCTCGACACGGCGGCCGACGTGGCACCACCGGCCGGTGTCCACGCGAAGGAGTACATGGTGGGGTCCACGGGGTAGCCCACCGGCAGGTGCATGTAGATGGCGGATCCGGACGGCTTCCCGTCGGGCCCCACCATGCGTGCCGTGACCGCGTCGTGGATCTGGTCCAGCGCGTCGATGAGCGCCTGCGTGACGCCCCCGTTCACTTTGAGTTGGGCATCGACCGTCATGACAACTACCCTTCCCTCTAGTCCACATAGGGGATGTTCCAGACATATATGGATATATTCAGTATGGCTCCCTCCATGACGCCCTGCACCTTCGGGCGCGCCCGACGCATCCTCAAGTCGCCTCTGCCGCTGGGCCCGTTATGTACGCGCAGGAGGAGTTACTGTCGTATAGGGGGCAGTTGTCGGGAGTGTGCATCATGGTGATACTCGCCCATGTCCAGTTCGGCTCGTCCCACGAGGACGTGCTCACAGTCCAGCGCGCTCTGATCTCCCGCGGCCGGGCTATCCCTGACGGTGCGACCGGATATTTCGGGGAACAGACCCGTACTGCCTACGCCGCGGAACAGCGCGCCCAGGGGTACAAGGACACCGACGCCGACGGCGTACCCGGGTGCGCGTCCCTCACCGAACTCGGCCGCCTGTGCGGCTTCCCCGTCGACTGTGCCATCGCTGCGGCGGGTTCCCCGGCCGACGGCAGGCTTGCCCTCGCGCAGGTGACGTACGACGATCCGGGTGACGCCGAGGGGCAGCCCGCCATGGAGCGGTACGCCACGACGGCGTGCCGGCTCACGGGAACGGACCCGCGGTTCGGCGTCCCGGCCCTGGTGACCATCACGAAGCGGGAGTCGTCCTACAACGCCCGGCAGTGGCGCGTGAACAGGACGGACGTCAACGCCCACGGCCGCCGGATGCCTGACGGGCACCCGCAGAACTGCTCCCGTGGCGCGACCCAGTGCATCCCGTCGACGTTCGCCGCCCACCACCAGTCGGGCACCGCCACGACGCCGTACGACGTGGTGGCGTGCATGTGCGCCACCATCAACTACGTGCGGAGCCGGTACGGCGTGAACCGGGCCGGTTCGAACTTCGCCGACCGTGTGCAGCAGGCCGATCCCCGGCGTCCCGCGCGCGGCTATTGAGGTGCGGCTAGTGAGGCGCGGTCGTCCCAGCACGGTGGCTGATGTGTGAACATTGCGGCCACGAAGCGGATCCCGGGTCGTGGCCGCAGCGCCGGTTTCGGGTGCCGGCCGGATCCGCAGCGGCGCTTCCGGATCCGCATCGGCGCTTTCAGGTCCGGCCGGATCCCACGCGCCGGCTTCAGGTGCCGGCCGGGTCCGACGCGGGCGGCGGACCTCCGGAGCCAACCCTCGCCGGCTGCGCACCCGCCGGCCCGCGCACGGCGTCCAGGACCATCTGGCCGCGCCGGTCCACGAACTTGGTGAGCAGCTCCTGCGAATAGCCGAAGACCACCGCCCAGGCGATGATCTGCGCGGACGAGTCCAGAGCGCTGAGCCCGGGCACGAAGTTGCCGCGCATCAGCAGCAGGCCGAGGACCGCGGTGAGCGCCCCGGCGGGGAGTTTCAGCAGGGCCGCGGCAACCGGGATCGGATACGGGGTCGATGTTCCTCTGATCTTCCGCAGGGCCGTGGCCGCCGCGACTCCGGCGGCGACGAGTCCGATCACCTCGATCACCACGTAGTCGCCCCAAGAGGTGACGGCGTCGAAGTTCTCGTCGAGATCGTCGAAGGAGGGTGAGTCGTCGCTGCCGGTGGCACAGACCACCCGGTAGGGCACCGGCGATCGGCTGCCGACCGCCTCGATCGACCGGTCCGGGTTGAAGCACATGGGCACCGCCTGCGGCCAGATGGAGGTGAGCACGGCCACCGCCACCGCCAGGAGCATCAGGAACCCGGCCACGCAGTACACGATCCGCACGAAGCTGGCCGCGCGCAGCCTCTCGCGCAGGGCGACCGACTGGGCGGCTTCGACGGCTTCCGTCAGCCGGACCAGATCCTCGCCGGCGGTGATGTTCTGAAGTCGCTCGACGGACTTCCTGCGGACGTCACCGGCGGACAGATGGTCGCTGACCACTGCTTTCAGGCCGGCCACATAGGGCGACATCTCCTGGGGCGACATGGCGAACGACTTGACCCACAGCAACCGTGCCGCGTTGACATGGATGTGAGCGGCCGTGATGTGCGATCCGAGTGGGGCCCGGTGGTGCGCGTCGAACAGGAGGATCCTGTCGGCCGACGCCAACTCCTCGTTGGCCAGTTCCAGCATCGTGCGGGCTTCGTCCGTCAATGAGGGGAGGCCCGTTCTCACCGTCACGAGGGCCCGGATCTTCCGGACGTTCGCACGGGCCTCCTCGGTGAGTTCCCAGGACCGCCGCTCGCGCCACCACTCCCGCAATCGGCCGGGCGTCACTCGATGCGTCCAGTTGCCCTCCATGTCACTCGCTCCCTTCACCAATTGGGCTTGGCGACGTTCCCGTAGGACCAGGTGGATCCCTTCGACATCTCGAAGTGGAGATGCGGTCCGGTGGAGTTGCCCGTGGTGCCGACCTTGCCGAGCTGCTGTCCCCCGATCACCTTCTGGCCGGCCTTCACCTGACGCTGCGAGAGATGGCAGTAGGTGTAGACGTGGCCGTTGTCCGCCGCGAGGCCGATCCACTGGCCGTAGGCTCCGCCCGCTGTATTCGACCAGGCGATCGTGCCGCCTCGGACGGCGACCACGGGCGCGCCGGACCGGGCAGCGAAGTCCTGCCCCGTGTGCCGGCCGACGCCGTCCGGCTTCCACGCGTACGGGCCGCGCGAGAAGAACTCGAACGTGACCTTGTGGCCGGGTACGGGCGACGGCACATGGCTTCCGCCGGGAGCACTCCCGTCCGCGGCGGGGACGCCCGCGCAGTCGACGGTGAAGCCGGCGCCGCGTCCGAGCGCGGTGAGGGAGGCGCAGCCGGGGATGCCGTCGGCGTCGGCTCCCTTGTAGCCCTGGGCATCCTGCTCGGCCCGGTAGGCGGCTGCGGTCTGCTTGCCGAACAGGCCGGTGGCGCCGTCCGGGATGGCATGTCCTCGGGCGATCAGGGCTTTCTGCACGGTGCGCACGTCGTCGTTGTCCGCACCGAACCGGACGTTGGACAGGGCCACCATGGCCGTGCCCCCTTCCTCTCGGTACTGCCTGCCGGCCTCGGCCTCACGGGCGTCAGCAGTCGGGGACGCCCGGAAGCCAGGGGGCCGGGTGGTCGATGAAGATGTTGGAGAGATAGCCGCCGAGGTCGGGGACGTACGACCAGGCGTCGTTACGGTGACCCGCGGTGTCGACCAGGTCGCCCCTGGTCTGACAGCTCACCGTCACCCGGGTCGGTCCCGACAGCACGGTGACGACCGGAGCGCCGAGACGGGGCTCTGCCCGTACGTTGACGCTCGTGCCCCAGGTGACGAAGACGCCGTCGACGGCGGCGTCGCCCCCGCCGTCCGGCGTCTCGCCCAGAAGGGGGACGTTCCAGTTCTGCGGCTCGTCACAGCGCGGATCGGCCACCACGGAGAGGTGGAAGTGCGCCTCGTGCGGACTGGCCCCCTCGTACGGCGCCCACTGCCAGTCGCGGTTGGTCGCGATCCGGCGGTTGGCGATGACGTACTTGATCCGCGGATCGCGGCTGCCGAGCAGTTGGTCCGCCACCTGTTGGATGTCGAGGCCGTGGGCCGGGTCATGGGTGAAGTCGCGGGCGGTGACGATTCCGGGGCCGTACCAGGGGTTGTGGTCGCTGTCGCGCGTCTGGTGGGCCGCGTCGCCGATGGCGCCGTCGGCGGCGGTACTGCGGCCGGGAAAGCGGGTATCGAGCTGCGTCCGCAGCGTTTCCAGACTGGTGGCGACTCTCCATGACATGGTGACCTCCTCGTCGGGACGACCGCGCGGATCGGCGTACTCAGTCGACGTGGTAGTTGACGTAGTAGTACGACTTCTCCTCCTCGGAGTGGGCGAGCTTCGACAGCGCGCCCTGCCCCTGCTCGGCCTCGCTGATGGTGATCGAGCCGAGCAGATCGTCGGAACTGACGTCGTCCCTGTCCCACAGGAAGATGTCCTGGGACCCTTCGACCGGCAGAGTGACTCCCACGGGAAGGCGGTTGCCGGCACCGGCCTCGACCGTCGAGGCGCCGGGCGGCCACACCGCGTGATCCACCCCGGAGTCCGGCACGCTCGTGGCATAGAGGTCGTCCGGGGCCTCGTCCAGGGCGTCCTGGATCATCTGGCCGACGTCGCCGATGCCGCTGACCTGATGGATGAGTTCGGCACCGGGCAACTGGTAGACGGGCTGGAGAAGACCGTTGACCACGGAGGCGAGGTCGAAGTCCGTGGACGTCGCCGGTCGCAGACATACGACTTCATCAATGGTTGCTGTGGCGGTCATGCCATCCTCCGAATAATCGGGGTCCGCTCGAAGGTGCGTACCAAGGGAATCCGCCGGACGCCCCTGCCCTCCGCTGTGCCTCTGCGACGCTACGGTCCTGTCGTCACCCCGGCGTCACCCTGCCGTCATCGTCATGCGGAGGGGAGCACCGTCGCGGAAGGTGTCAGACGCACGGATCGGTGCGGTGCACGGGGAGCATCCCCGAGAACAGGGGAGTCGGCTCGACGCCCAGTTCCTCCCGCAACAGGAGGCGGAACACCTGGTAATGGCGGATCGCCTCATACAGGTTGCCGTCCGCGAGATGCGCCGACACCACCGCCCGGTTCGCGCTCTCCCGCAACGGCTCTCTCCGGACGCTCGCCCAGGCGGCTTCCAGGGCCAGGGCCGTCTGCCCCTGCCGTGTCAGGCCCTCGGCCAGTGCGTCGAGCGCGTGGAGCCGCAGCTGTCGTACGCGTTCACGCTCGACCAGCACCCAGTCCTCGTCCCAGCCGGGCAGCAGTTCCTCGCCCGTGAGCGCTCCCAGGGTGGGCTGCCCCTGGACATGGTCCGACGGCTCGCGTCCCTTGAGCACGCCGAGCGCGGTGCTGGTGAGCTCGTCGACGTCCACCCGGAGCGCGGGGCTGATCACCAGGGCCTCCCCGCAGCGCCGGATCAGGGCCGGCTCGGTACACGGAAGCTTCCACAGGGCGGTACGCAGGCTGCCACGGGCGTGTTCCTCGGTGGCCTCGGGCCAGAGGGTGCCGGCGAGGACCGTGCGGCACACCCGGCCGCGAAGCCCCATGAACGCCAGCAGCCGCTGACCGTTGTGACACAGCTCGACGGGCTCGCCACCGAGTTCCAGACCGCACTGGCCGAGTAGCCGCAGCCGGGGAGGAAGGGGCATCAACATGGTCGCCTCGCTCACGGCACGTAGCAGGAGCACCCCACGCATCCTCAGTCTCAGTCCCTCCTCCCTGAGGTGCAACTCCGTTGTCCTGCGCGCCCTGTTGGCAAGTGACACCGGAGATCAACCGGCCTCGCGGGGCCGCCCTCCGACGACGAACCGCGACCGGACGGAGCCAGGCGTCCCGGGTGGCACGGGCCCGGTTCGAATCGCCTCGATTCGCTGCGCCTTCCGGTTCGCGCGGGATCGGCGAACGACTATTGAAGGAGTAACAACATGCCGCGAGTGGTGCGGAGTTGGGTCCAGATCTAAAGTGTCCATAAATGGCATTCACCCATTCACGCTTGGATTTCTCAGCGATGAGTGAAACGCGAACAGTTGCTCGTTCACCCGTACTCGTTCACCCGCCCGAAGGGGTCCTTACGGGGCGGCTGCAACCAGCCGAAGAGACAGCGGCTCATTCGCCGCAGCCGTACAACGTTCCCATGCGGCCGCCTCGTCAGGTGCAGCCGCACGATCGTTTCCTCAGGCATCTGCCGGCCTGTTGACGCGATACTCCGGATGGCCGTTTCGCCTGACTCGACAGTCATTCGACTTCCCACCCCGGCCGATGCCGCGACAGCAACGAACTCCGCGCCATCCGCCTCCGTCACGACCGGACACCCACCTCCGACGTCTCCAGTCCAGACAGGCCTTCCATGATCATCCGGATATCAGTGCGCCACATTCGGAACCTCGGCCGGGTCAGCGACGACTCTCCGGTCCGGCACATGGCCCACCTCCCCCGGCGGACTCCGTACGAGTAGCGCACCCCATGCGTCAGGTGTGCAATGGAATAGGAAAATGGTCGTCAAAGTGTCTTGCAGACAAGGGATTCCGCCTCTGACGCACAGCCGGATTCCCTCTCTCGACCGAGGAGTCAGCGATGGTGCTGCAGCAGATATCCGTCCCGCATGTCGGTACCTACAACTTCGGAGTCGGAGTTGACCGGCTGTCCGGAACCGCCATGAACCTCGTGGTGAATCCGACGACCGCGACGCCGACCGATGCCAGTGGTTCGAGCCAGTCCTTCGAGGTATCCCGTGTCACCTCGACACACGACCTGCTGGAGAAGCTGGGAGTCGACGTCAAAGCGTCCTACGGCTGCGCCGCGTTCGGTGCCGGAATCTCCGCGCGCTTCTCTTTCGCCCAGAGCAGCGAGGTGCACTCGGCCTCGCTGTTCATGGCCATCACCGCCACCATCCATCTGGCCGACCTGAGCATCCCCGAGTGCGCTCTGACCGCGCCCGCCGCGGCCATGGTGGACCGGCCGGACGTGTTCGTGCAGAGGTACGGCGACATGTTCGCCCGGTCCTGCCGCCGGGGCGGCCTCTTCGTGGGACTGATCCGGGTGGAGACGTTCGACGACACGGAGTCGACCGCGATAGAGGCCGAACTGGGCGGCTCCTACGGGTTCTTCTCGGGGGAGGCCGCCACCAAGTTCACGAAGGTCACCCAGGACCACAAGGTGAACGTCTACTGCAAGATGCACTCGGAAGGCGGCCCCGCTCTCCAGCTCACGGATCCGGCGGATCCGGCGGGCCTGCTGAACGTGGCGAACACCTGGATGCAGGCGATGCACGACGACCCCAGCAAGTACTCCCAGCCGTACGAATGGACGTTGGCACCCATCTCCATCACCGAGGGGCCGACACCGCCGAACCAGGAGCAGATCGCCAACGCCCAGGAGATCCTCAAGTTCTGCGCGGAGGAGCGCACGGCGCTGCTCGACCAGTACAACCTGCTCAACTGGTGGGTCAAGCATCCGGACCGCTACGACTGGACCGGAGCGACTCCTCCGGCCGAGGTGGCGACGGCCGCGAGCGGGACCCAGAAGGACCTGGACACGGTGGCCGCATGCGCCAGCCAGGCCATCGAGCATCCGGCATCGGCGAAGAGGCCGGCCAGTTACGCCGCCGAGATCGGGACGGTCTACCCCGCCGGACTGATGCCCGCCACGCCTCCCGCTCCACGCCCCGGGCCCGCCACCGTCTATGACCAGGTGTCGTTCGCCGGTCATTCCCAGACCCTGGCACCCGGCAAGTACGACAACGCCTCGGGCAACATCACCATCGGAAACGACGCGATCCGCTCCGTTCAACTGCCCGCGGGCATGGTGATGCGGCTGTACGAGCACTTCCACTTCCAGGGTCAGTTCATCGACATCAGGGAGACCACGGCGGACCTGAACCAGTGGGCGGCGAAGGCGAGCTCCCTCGCGATCTACCGGGACGGCGAAGAACCGCCCAGGACGACGGAGGTCATCCTGATCCAGTTGCCCAACCTGGACACCTGGGACGGCCCCTTCTGGGTGTTCTCCGCCGCCGACGGCGTGCAGAGCGCGCCCACCATGGCGGTCCGCTCCGCGCACATCCCCGAGGGAATGGTCCTCACCCTGTTCGCGGGGCCCGGCTTCACCGGCGCGGCTGTCGACTTCACCCAGGACACGGCCGAGCTCGGCGAACGCGCGCCGGGTACCTATTCGTTCGCTGTCTGGGACCGCGTGTCGGGCGAGAGGCCCGTTCTGCCTCCTGCCTGACACCGGGCGGAGGCAGGCGCGGACTGACACCGGGTGGAGACAGGCGCGGAGGCCTCAACGGGCTTCGGAGCGGAAGAACGGGACCGCGACCTGATCGATCAGGTCGGCGATGTCCCCGTCGGTCCATTCGCTCCCGCACACCTTGCTGCGATACATCATCATCGCGGGGATGACGTCGAAGGCCATCCCGCGCAGCGCGTCGGCCCGCACCTCGCCGCGATCGACACCTCTGCCGATCACTTCCCGGATGAGAGCGGTCGTCGGTCCGATCACGCCGCTGAGGATCACCGACTGGAACCGTTCGGCCGTGCCCGCATCACATTCGTGAAGCACCGCACGCAGCGCGGATCCCGACTTGGAGAGCATGGCGTCACGGAGTCCGCAGCACAGCTGGTAGAGGTCCTCGCGGATGTTCCCGTGGTCCGGTGCATCGCCGATGGCCGGCAGGGCGCTGCGCAGCGCGTCCGCGACCAGGTCCTCCTTGGACGGCCAGCGCCGGTAGATCGCGGCCTTGCCGGTCTGGGCACCGGCCGCGACGCCCTCCATCGTCAGCCCGCTCCAGCCGACCGTACTCAGCCGTTCCAGCGCGGCATCGAGGATCGCGCGTTCCAGCACGGGGCCGCGGCGGCGCAGGGACACCACCGGCTGCCGGGCGGCGGCGGCCGATCGCGAAGTAACCATGAGCTCTTCTCTCCATCGGAACAGGTCGGCACGCCCGCACCGGCCGGCGCCCGGGACCGGACGGGCCGTGGCTGGACGGGCGTCGCAACGGATCGGTCCGGGACTGAGCGAGCCCCGGGCCGGATGACGGGATCCGGACGCGCCACGACAACGAAGGATCCAGTGAACGCTTGCGTTCACTGAAGGGGACTCACTAACGTTGACGCGACAGTGAACGGATCCGTTCACTAATTCACTTGTGGGGGACCCATAGTGACAACCTCTCAGTTAGAAGCACAAAGCGCACCGGGCGCGGCACGCCGGCAAGGGCGCCCGGGGATCGCCCTGGCCGTCATCGCCGCCTGTCAGTTGATGGTTGTGCTCGACTCCACGATCGTCAACATCGCCCTCCCGCACATCCAGGACGCGCTCAGCTTCTCGACCACCGATCTGTCCTGGGTCCTCAGCGCCTATACGCTCACCTTCGGCGGTCTGCTGCTGCTCGGGGGCCGGGCGGGGGACATCCTGGGCCGTCGCCGCGTCTTCATGACAGGCATCCTGGTCTTCACACTGGCCTCGCTGCTCGGCGGATTCGCCCAGGAGCCCTGGCAGTTGCTCGCCGCCCGCGCACTCCAGGGCATCGGAGGCGCCATCGCCTCACCGACGTCACTGGCCCTGATCACCACCACGTTCCCGGAAGGGCCCGAGCGCAACCGCGCGTTCGGTGTCTTCGCCGCGGTGTCCGCGGGCGGCGGGGCGATCGGCCTGCTGGCGGGCGGACTGCTCACCGAATGGCTCGACTGGCGCTGGGTCTTCTTCGTCAACGTGCCGATCGGCGTACTGATCGCCGTCCTGGCACCGCTCTACATCAACGAGTCCGAGAAGCACCCGGGCCGCTTCGACATCTCGGGGGCCCTGACCTCGACTCTCGGCATGGCCTCGCTCGTGTACGGATTCATCCGGGCCTCCGAGGAGGGCTGGCGGGACTCGCTGACCCTGGCCTCGTTCGGCGCGGCGGTGATCCTGCTCGCCTCGTTCGTCCTCATCGAGATGCGCGCCAGGGAGCCGATCACTCCGCTGCGGATGTTCGCCGACCGCAACCGTTCCGGAACGTACGTCATCATGCTCAGCCTGGCCGCGGCCATGTTCGGCATGTTCTTCTTCATCGTGCTGTTCGTGCAGAACGTGCTGGCGTACAGCCCCATCGAGTCGGGTCTGGCGTTCCTTCCCGTGACCGTCGCGATCATCGTGGGAGCGGGTCTCTCGCAACGGTTCCTTCCGGTGCTCGGACCCAAGCCGTTCATGGTCACGGGCTCGGCGTTCACCGGCGTGGGCCTGGTCTGGCTCACGTTCATCTCCCCCGACAGCAGCTATCTGTCAGGAGTCCTGGGGCCGATGCTCATCTTCGGCTTCGGCATGGGGCTGAATTTCGTGACCCTCACGCTCACCGCGGTCTCCGGGGTCGCTCAGCACGAGGCCGGGGCCGCCTCCAGCCTGCTCAACGCCAGCCAGCAGGTGGGTGGTTCGCTGGGGCTCTCCATCCTGGTCACGGTCTTCGGCACGGCCAGTCGCAACGAGGCGGAGAAGCAGGTTCCGCAGTTCCTGGCGCAGGCGTCGCCGGAGCAGAAGGCGGAGTTCGCCAAGACGCAGGAACTGCCCGGGAGCTGGGGCCATGCGGTGCTCTCCCAGGGCATCTCGACGGCGTTCCTCGCCGCGGTGGCCATGGCGGGCCTCGCCCTGCTGACCGCGCTGCTGGTGATCCGGGTGCGCAAGAGCGATCTGGAGGCGCTGAGCGGAAAGGCGGCGGCGGGGGGACCGGCCGCCTGAGGGCTGTCCCCCGCCGGACGGGCCGCGCGCCCCTGAGCGGTACCGGAGAGTCGGGACACGACGCGAGAAGGGCCCTCTGCACGCCCGAAGCGGGCCGCCCCTGAGGGGACGGCCCGCTTCCGGTGCGGTGCACCGCGCCGGTCAGTACGGGTCATAGGGGTCGTAGGAGTAGTCCCCGTCTCCGCGTTCGCTCCCGTTCTCCCCCGCCCCCAGCCCCCGGCAGTCACGCGTGCGGTACCCGGGATCCCAGTCCCCGAGGATGTCCCGGGCTCTCGCCTCGCCCCAGCTCGTGGCGTACCAGGGCTCGTCCGAGTCCCGCAGCGTCCGCTGGATCTTCTCCAGGGCGCAGGAGCGCAGCGGCTCCGGCAGGGTGTCGAGGGCGGGCACGGCGTCGGCGGAGAGGCCGCTGAGGTACTCGATGTCGATCGAGTGATCGCTGCGGTGGTAGCGCTCGACGTTCTGTTCCGCGATGAGGCCGTCGGGCGAGATCAGTCCGAAGGCCAGGACTCCGACGGCCGCGCTCGCCGCGACGGCACGCGGCAGCAGCTTCGCGCCGAAGACACCGGCCGCCATGATCAGCACGAGCACCACGCCCAGCCACAGCTCGACCGCCGCCACGGAGATCCGCAGCCTTGTCAGGCCGTACGCGTCGACGTAGAGGTCCATGCGCCGCAGCGCGGAGGCGACGACGACGAGCGTGAGCAGGCACAGCGTGCCGAGCACTGCGCGTACGAGCGTACGGTCGCGTGCTCCGCCGCGCGGCGCCCAGCGCAGAGCGAGCGCGATCACCAGCAGGGTGAGCAGCGTGGCCCAGAGCAGCTGCCAGAAGCCCTCGCGGGCGTACTGGGAGTAGCTGAGATCGGTCTCGGCCATCACCTTGTCGTACCCGCCGAGCAGCACCGTCAGCTGAACGGCGAGGAAGGCGGCGAAGAGCAGGTTCAGGACGACCAGCGGCAGGGCCCATTCCAGCCGCCCGCGCGCCTTGCCCGGGCGTACCGTCAGCCCGTCCCAGCGCACGGGGGCCGCAGCGGTGAAGGCGGCGGCGAGCGCGCCGACGAGACCGATACCGCCGAGGAAGAGCCGCCAGGGACCGTCGCCGACGGACACATCGGGGGTCAGGTCGCCGAGGAGATCGGCGAACGCGGCGTCGGCGCTCGCGAAGAGCGCCCCGAACACGATGAGCAGGACGACCGCCACGACCGTGGACCGGAAGACCACGCCCCAGCGGCCCCGCGAGCCCGCCATCCGTTCCCGTACCCCCCGGGCTCCCCAGCCCAGTGCTTCGGCGACGGAGGTGAGCAGGCCCAGCGAACCGAGGAAGATCCCGAGCCAGCTGCGACTGCCGTGCAGCGCGAGCGAGCCGAGCGCGAACGCGGACACGAGGGCGAGGAAGCTCGGCCAGCCGGCGTCGCGGAGTGCGGGGACGACGAGCAGTGCCAGCCCGCCGACTGCCCAGACAGCGGTCCAGGGGCGCAGCCGGCGGCCCGTCTCACGGGAGGCGAAATACGCTGCGAGCGCCGCGGGCACCGCCACGACCAGCAGGTTCAGGCCGATGCCCTCGCCGAGCAGCAGGGCGCTGAGCAGCCCGGTGGCGAGTACGGCCCAGAGCGTGGCGCCCGGAACGACTCCCGGCTTGACCGGGCGGAGCCGCGAGAGATCCGAGGGGGGCTGCTTGGTCCGCCCCCATGGATCGGCCTGTGGCTGCCGCACCTGCTGCGCGTAGGCGGGGAACCTCGGGGGTTCCGGCGGCCCGGGCGTCGGGGGCTGCGGTGCGGTGGAGCGCGGCTGCGGGACCACGGGGGCCCCGGACTCCTGCGGGCGGGCGCCGGCCGGTGCCGCCCCGGAACCGTCCTGCGGCCGGGCCTCCCCGGGCCGCTCGGCCGACGACGGCCGGGCCTCCCCCGCCTCGGGTGCTCCTGGGCGGCCGGAAACCCCCGGCGGCTCGGCCGCCCCCGATGCTCCCGGCGCACGCTCCGGCCGGGGTGATTCTGGCGTGTGATCTGACACGGGACCCCTCCCCACCGAGGTCCGCTCACGCGAGCCCTGGGCAGCGCGGCCCCCCGGCGTCTCATTCGGTGCGCACCCGTCATGATGATCACCGCGGGCGGCGTGGCCGAAAGAGTAACCCCCCGTGACGGACACCAGCCGTACGGATCAATGCTGTGGCAGTTCCGTGACAGTCGGAAGCCGAAGCCTGCTTACCGCGTCATCCAGGCAGGCAGCTCTTCCGTCTGCGCCGTCCACTGCGCCGGCGGCTCCCCCGCCGTACCCGCCGCGACCACTCCGCCGACGATCGCGCACGTCGTGTCGACGTCGCCACCTGCCTGCGCGGTCACCCAGAAGGCATCCTCGAAATCACCGAGGCTGCGTGCCGCGGACCAGAGGGCGAAGGGGACGGTGTCGTGCGCGCTGGTACGGCGTCCGTTGCCGAGGACCGCGGCGACCGTGCCCGCGTCCTTGTAGTCCAGCATGTCGCGGGCCCTGCGCAGTCCGGCGCCGACCGCGCTGCGCGGCACGAGCGCGATCACGCCGTCCAGGAGATCCGTCGGTGTCGGCGGCCCGGTGGGCGATGCCGCCAGCGACGCCGCGGCCGCCACCGCCATCGCGCCGACGACGGCTTCCCGGTGCTGGTGCGTGGTGTACGAGGAGATCTCGGCCTGGTGCGTGGCCTGCTCGGGGTCGTCCGCGTACCACGCGCCGAGCGGCGCGATGCGCATCGAGGAGCCGTTGCCCCACGAGCCCTGGCCCTGGAAGAGCGAGGAGGCCAGCTCGCGCCAGTCGCCACCCTCCCGGACCAGCCTGAGCAGGCGGTTCACCGCGGGGCCGTACCCCCGGTCGAAATCGTGGTGCACGGCGAAGGAGCGGGCGAGCGCGTCCTGGTCGATACGGCCGTGCTCCCCGAGGACGGCCAGCACCGAGGCGGCCATCTCGGTGTCGTCGGTCCACTGCCAGGGCCCGGGGGGCAGGGCGCGGTCCTTCAGGAGCGGATAGTTGGCGGGCACGAAGAACTGGGAGCCCAGTGCGTCTCCCACGGAGAGGCCACGCAGGCTGGCAAGAGCGCGCTCGAAGCGCTGGTCGAAAGCGAATTCGGTCATCGCTTCCACTCTATCCGGTGATGCCGTACGGCTCAGGGGTACGCCAGCGCTCGAACGGCCTGTCCAGCGTGTAGCGGCCGTCCTTGCCGAGGACGAGCGTCCGGGATTCCCCGTTGCCGGGATTGGACAGGGATTCGAATTCGGCCACGGACCAGTGGAACCAGCGCATGCAGAAGAGCCGCATCGTCAGTCCGTGCGTGACCAGCAGGACGTTCTGCGGGTGGTCGGGGTCCTCGAAGCTGCGGTACAGGCTCTCCAGGAACGCACCCACCCGGTCGTACACGTCCGCACCGGACTCGCCCTGCGCGAAGCGGTAGAAGAAGTGCCCGTAGGCGTCCCGGTACGCCTTCTGGAGGCGGACGTCGTCCCGGTCCTGCCAGTTCCCCCAGTCCTGCTCGCGCAGCCGTGGCTCCTCGCGCACCCGGACGCTCTCGAGATCCAGCCCGAGGGACCGGAACGTCTCGTGCGTGCGGCGATAGGGCGAGACGTACACACTCACCCGCTCCCCGTCGAAGAGCTCGCGCAGCCGCACTCCCGTCTCACGGGACTGCCGCAGCCCGGCCGGGGTGAGCCTCAGTGCGTGGTCGGGCTCGCGCTCGTACACGGTGTCATCGGCGTTGCCCTCGGACTCTCCGTGCCTGACGAGGACAATGCGTTGCGGTCTTGCCATGTACCGACCCTAAGGGCTCGCCGCCGTTCGAGCAGTTGTCCGGAACTCGACGGTGCATGTCGCCGATGAAACCGCGGTCGCCCGACCGGGTCACACGGTCCAGGCCGGTTCGAGCTGGACGACATCTCCGGCCAGCGAGACCACGTCGTCCTCGGTCTGCGCCCGCTGCGAGAGCCGGTCGATGCTCCCCGGCCGGTACTTGCCGCGCTCGGCGCTCGACTGCCACATCGACAGAACCAGGAACTCGTGTCCGGGTGCCTCTCCGAAGACGCCGCGCAGCATCCCGGGCGATCCGGCCATCGCGGGATTCCACACCCGCTGCTGCATCAGCGCGAAGTGCTCGACCCGGTCCTCGTGGACCCTGCTGTGCGCCACCCTGACCACATCCGCGTCGGCGAAGTGCGGTTCGAAGCCGGTCTTCACGTCGAAGCGGTACTCGAACAGCTTGACCTGGATGTCGTTGCAGGTACCTGCCTGTGCGGCGGCCAGGGCGTCGTGCCCGCGTGCCATGAAGGAGTCGTAGAAGACCCTGTTCTCCCAGAACGCGAAGACATGGGCGACCTCCGGCCGGCCGCGGCTCCAGCCACCGCCCTGTCCCCTGAACCCCGGCTCACCCAGCAGCCCCGCCCACTTCCGCTGCTCCCGCTCGAAACCGCGACGGTCACCCACACTGCAGCGAATCCACTTGACCAGCACCGCATCATCGTACGGGTGACGGACGTGGCGTGGGTCACGCTCTGTCGGAGTGCACCAGAACCGGTCATGGCTGATCACACAATGATCACCATGACCTCGTTGCACACCAATCCGCTGTTCGACCGCCTCGACACGGCGGAACGGATCCTCGTCGCCGGCGCGGGAGGAGGCTTCGACATCTACGCCGGACTCCCCCTCGCGCTCTCCCTGATCCACCGGAACAAACAGGTGTGGTTCGCCAATCTGTCCTTCAGCTCGCTCGAAGGGCTCCCCCTCGACTCCTGGCTCGCCCCCGATGTCGCCGTCATCACCCCCGAAACCTCCCTGCACCAGGTGTACTTCCCGGAACGGACCCTCGCGCAGTGGCTCACCCTGCACGGCTATCCCGGTACCGTCCACGCACTGTCCCGTACCGGCGTCCAGCCGCTGCGCGACGCCTACCGTGCGCTGATCGAGCGGTACGACATCGACGCGGTCGTTCTCGTCGACGGAGGTACGGACATCCTGATGCGGGGCGACGAGTCCGGCCTGGGCACCCCCGAGGAGGACCTGACCAGCGTCGCGGCGCTCTCCGCGATCGAGGGTCCGGACCGCCTGGTCGTCTCCATCGGCTTCGGCGTCGACGCCTACCACGGCGTGAGCCACGGCCTCGTCCTGGAGAACATCGCCGCCCTCGACCGCGACGGCGCGTACCTGGGCGCGTTCTCCGTACCCCGCACGACCCGCGAGGGCGCGCTGTTCCTCGACGCGGTGGCCCACGCCCAGGAGCACACGCCCGATCATCCGAGCATCGTCAACGGTTCGATCGCCGCGGCGGTCCGCGGAGAGTTCGGGGACGTCCGGTTCACCTCGCGCACCAGCGACAGCGAGCTGTTCATCAATCCTCTGATGTCGCTGTACTTCGCCTTCGAGCTGGAGGGGATCGCCCGCAACTGCCTCTATCTGGACCGAATCGAGCACACCCACCTCATACGTCAGGTCAGCAGCGCGATCGAGATGTTCCGGGACGAGGTGCGCGGGCGCCCACCCCGCCGGATCCCGCACTGAGAGCCCCGGCCCGCACCGGGACGTCCGGCCCGCACCGTGGCCCGATTCCGCCCCTGGCGCCCAAGCCGGTTGGTTCCACGGACAGTTGCGGACATGATCGGGTGATAAAACCGGAGCGACGGCCCCGCGTGAAGGAGCGAAGTCCGATGAGTACTCCCAACAAGGACATCGAGAAGGTCGAGGTCAGGGTCAAGTGGGATCCCAGCCCTCAGGGCGAGCCCGCGAACGACCTCGACATCATCGCGGCGACCTATCCGGCCGAGGAGCCGTACGGCGCCCCCGCGTACCTCGTGCACTTCGACAGCCGCGCACCCGACGGCACCATCACGCTCAACCGCGACAGCAGGACCGGCCAGGGCCTGGGGTACGACGAGGCCATGACACTGGAGCTGGACCGGCTCTCGGAGGCGTATGCCCGGGTCGTCGTCGGTGTCGCCATACAGCAGCGTGACGGCCGCAAGACCTTCGGTTCGATACAGAACACCGGCGTGCAGATCCGTGAGGGGTACACCGTCCTCGCCGAGGACGACTTCTCGGCGGTCGGTGCGGCGACTGCGGCCGTCGTCGCCGAGTTCGTACGGGACTCCTCGGGGGTCTGGCAGTTCCACGGCACGGTGCGGGGATTCGACGGGGACGCCGACTCGTTCGCCTCGGCGATGGGCAGCCGCGCGTTCGGGATGTGACCTCCCGGGCACGGCATCAGCGGTGTGAGCGCCGCGGGGCGGGAAAAAGGGGCGGGCAGGACTCCATGATCGGAGTCCTGCCCGCCCCTTCCGGCCGGTCGTCGCCCCTGGGGGCGGCACCGGGACCGGTCAGCTGCAGCCGCTGGTCGAGCCGCAGCCCTCGCAGATGTAGCAGGAACCGGCTCGCTGCATCTTCGTACCGCAGGAGAAGCAGAGCGGGGCGTCGGCGCTGATGCCGAGCTGCATCTCGACGAGCTCCGCCGAGGTGTGCGCCGTCTTCGGGGCCGGCGTGCCGGCCTCCTCGACGGTGGCGACCGCCTTCAGCGGCTCCGGCCGTGCGGTCGGAGCGGACTGGGCCTGGTTCTCGGCCTCCAGCTGCTCCTCCTCGAACGACGGCTCGTAGGAACCGGTGTCGAGGTGGCGCTGACGCTCCTCGGCGGAGTGGATGCCGAGGGCCGAGCGGGTCTCGAAGGGCAGGAAGTCCAGCGCCAGGCGGCGGAAGATGTAGTCGACGATCGACTGCGCCATCCGCACGTCCGGGTCGTCCGTCATGCCGGCCGGCTCGAAGCGCATGTTGGTGAACTTGGAGACGTACGTCTCCAGCGGGACGCCGTACTGCAGACCGACCGAGACGGCGATGGAGAAGGCGTCCATCATGCCCGCGAGGGTCGAGCCCTGCTTGGACATCTTCAGGAAGACCTCACCGAGACCGTCGTCCGGGTAGGAGTTGGCGGTCATGTAACCCTCGGCGCCGCCCACCGTGAAGGAGGTGGTGATGCCGGGACGGCCCTTGGGCAGACGCTTGCGGACCGGGCGGTACTCGACGACCTTCTCGACCGCGGTGCGGATGGTGTCCTCGGCCTTGGCCGTGACCGCCTCCTTCTCCTTCTCCTTGGTCTTCGCGGAGAGGGGCTGGCCGACCTTGCAGTTGTCGCGGTAGATCGCGAGCGCCTTGACGCCCATCTTCCACGCCTCGAAGTAGACCTCTTCGACGTCCTCGACGGTGGCCGTCTCCGGCAGGTTCACCGTCTTGGAGAGCGCGCCGGAGATCCACGGCTGGATGGCCGCCATCATCCGGACGTGGCCCATCGCGGAGATGGAACGCTCGCCCATCGCGCAGTCGAAGACCTCGTAGTGCTCGGTCTTCAGGCCGGGGGCGTCGATCACGTTGCCGTTCTCGGCGATGTGGGCGACGACCGCCTCGATCTGCTCCTCCTGGTAACCCAGGCGGCGCAGGGCCTGCGGGACGGTGCCGTTGACGATCTGCATCGAGCCGCCGCCGACCAGCTTCTTGAACTTGACCAGGGCGAGGTCGGGCTCGAGGCCGGTGGTGTCGCAGGACATCGCGAGACCGATGGTTCCGGTGGGCGCGATGACCGACGCCTGCGCGTTACGGAAACCGTTCTTCGCGCCGAGACGGATCACGTCCTGCCAGGCCTCCGTCGCGGCGGCCCAGATCGGGTTGTCCAGGTCGTCGGCGTGCACGGCCACGGCGTTGGCGTCGGCGTGCTGCTTCATGACGCGCTGGTGCGGCTCGGCGTTCCGGGCGTAGCCGTCGTACGGGCCGACGACCGCGGCCAGCTCGGCGGAGCGCTTGTACGAGGTACCGGTCATCAGCGAGGTGATGGCGCCGGCGAGGGCGCGGCCGCCGTCGCTGTCGTACGCGTGGCCGGTCGCCATCAGCAGGGCGCCGAGGTTGGCGTAGCCGATGCCGAGCTGACGGAAGGCGCGGGTGTTCTCGCCGATCTTCTCGGTCGGGAAGTCGGCGAAGCAGATGGAGATGTCCATCGCGGTGATGACCAGCTCGACGACCTTGGCGAAGCGCTCGGACTCGAAGGACTGGTTGCCCAGGCCGTCGTCCTTGAGGAACTTCATCAGGTTCAGCGAGGCGAGGTTGCACGAGGTGTTGTCCAGGTGCATGTACTCGCTGCACGGGTTCGAGCCGTT
Organism: Streptomyces sp. NPDC048211; assembly: GCF_043202315.1. Taxonomy (NCBI): domain Bacteria; kingdom Bacillati; phylum Actinomycetota; class Actinomycetes; order Kitasatosporales; family Streptomycetaceae; genus Streptomyces; species Streptomyces sp. NPDC048211. Next base: position 59,515 of record NZ_JBIDAD010000014.1, on the reverse strand, counting down.
GATCCGGCCGGACTCGGGGCAGGTGTGCCACTGGTTGATCGTGTCGTCGTACTGGATGCCCGGGTCGGCACAGGCCCAGGCGGCCTCGGCCATCTTGCGGAAGAGGGACTTGGCCTCGACCTCCTCGATGACGTCACCGGTCATCCGGGCACGCAGCCCGAACTTCCCGCCGTTCTCGACGGCCTTCATGAACTCGTCGTTCACGCGCACCGAGTTGTTGGCGTTCTGGTACTGGACGGACGTGATGTCGTCGCCGCCCAGGTCCATGTCGAAGCCCGCGTCACGCAGGGCGCGGATCTTCTCCTCCTCCTTCACCTTGGTCTCGATGAAGTTCTCGATGTCGGGGTGGTCGACGTCGAGGATGACCATCTTGGCCGCGCGACGGGTGGCGCCACCGGACTTGATCGTTCCGGCGGACGCGTCGGCGCCCCGCATGAAGGAGACGGGTCCCGAGGCGTTGCCGCCGGAGGAGAGGAGCTCCTTGGAGGAGCGGATACGGGAGAGGTTCAGGCCGGCGCCGGAGCCGCCCTTGAAGATCATCCCCTCTTCCTTGTACCAGTCGAGGATCGACTCCATGGAGTCGTCGACGGCCAGGATGAAGCAGGCGGAGACCTGCTGCGGCTGGGGCGTGCCGACGTTGAACCAGACCGGCGAGTTGAAGCTGAAGATCTGGTGCAGGAGGGCGTACGCCAGCTCGTGCTCGAAGATCTCGGCGTCCGCGGGAGAGGCGAAGTAGCTGTAGTCCTCGCCGGCCTTCCGGTACGTCTTCACGATCCGGTCGATCAGCTGTCGCAGACCGGTCTCGCGCTGGGGGGTGCCGACGGCCCCGCGGAAGTACTTGCTGGTGACGATGTTGACCGCGTTCACCGACCAGAAGTCGGGGAACTCGACGCCACGCTGCTCGAAGTTGATCGAGCCGTCGCGCCAGTTGGTCATGACGACGTCACGGCGCTCCCACGCCACCTCGTCGTACGGATGCACGCCGGGAGTGGTGTGGATGCGCTCGATACGCAGGCCCTGCTTGGTCGCAGTCGACTTGGCTCCCTTGTTGCGGGAACCTCGTGCCGGGCCGCTCGCCGTCTCTGTCATGCCGCCTCCCATATGTGGGCAAAAACGCCCTGAAGTGCCGAGAACTTCCCCGGGCACAGTGTGTGTCTGATACTTCGGACGCCGTGTACGTCATGCGTCATCCGGAGCAGGTCCAGGTGCCGGCCCGCAGCCGATCGTCGGATCAGCGGGGCCGGCGGGTGCCGCTCAGTCGGCGGCGACGGCGGGAACGGGAACCTCAAGGGTCTCGCCGGTCCCGCATGCTTGTACGGGAGGCCGTCGCTCGCGGAGTTCCACGATGGCGGCCTCGAAGTCTTCGAGGCTGTCGAACGCCCGGTAGACGGACGCGAACCGCAGGTACGCGACGAGGTCGAGCTCCTGCAGGGGGCCGAGGATGGCCAGACCCACGTCGTGAGTGGTCAGCTCGGCGCTGCCGGTGGCGCGCACCGCCTCCTCGACCCGCTGGCCGAGCTTGGCGAGGGCGTCCTCCGTGACCGGCCTTCCCTGGCACGCCTTGCGCACGCCGGAGATGACCTTGGTGCGACTGAAGGGCTCGGTGACACCGCTGCGCTTGACCACCATGAGCGAACAGGTCTCCACCGTCGTGAAACGGCGGGAGCAGTCGGGGCACTGGCGACGCCGTCGGATGGAGGTCCCGTCGTCGGTGGTGCGACTGTCGACGACCCGGCTGTCGGGGTGCCTGCAGAAGGGGCAGTGCATGGCTCCCAACCCTCCTTCACAGCACGACTGAATAGCCTCTTCAGGCCCGGTGAGGGGCCCTCGAAGCGGTCTCAAGCATAGGCGATAGCCACACCCCCGATGGACGGGGACCACAACCTCTGGGCGGCTGAAGCAATCCAACCACTAGATCTTGGGTTCGGCCGCGCATTTGGCCCTAGCGCGTGTCGCGCACCGGGGGTGGCCGGAAGGCAGCGTACGGCCGACCACGAGGGTACGGGAAGCGGTCGGCGCCGCCGAGTGCGGGGCGGCGACCCCGAAGCCGCGCGGACGACCCGGACGGGCACACCCGGGGTCACCCCGCACGCCGGTTCCACGGAGGCGGACGCTACCGTAATGGTCCGAAATGCCGGTCGGTCCGCGCACGAGGACAAGAGAGCCGCCCGGCGACGGAACACCCCTCCCAGCTTCGCTCATACACCCGGCGCTGAGCGCTCGGCAGACTTTTATTCGTTTTTCACTCGAACGTGTGTTTGGCGCAACCTTTCGAAAGCTACTACCGTTGTCCAGCTAGGGAGACCATTCGAGAGGGGCCGACGTGACCACCACCGCAGACAGTGCCATCATCACTGCCCAGGACCGCTCCCAGAGCCGACTCGAGCCGGTGCATGCCATGAATGACTCAGTCACGAACACGGAGGGGCCGGAGCCCGCGCGCCCAGCGCGCTCGCTGCCCGGACGACCTCCTGGAATCCGGGCGGACAGCTCGGGGCTCACGGACCGGCAGCGGCGAGTGATCGAGGTCATCCGGGACTCCGTACAACGGCGGGGGTACCCCCCGTCGATGCGGGAGATCGGTCAGGCGGTGGGCCTTTCCAGCACGTCCTCCGTCGCACATCAGCTGATGGCCCTGGAGCGCAAGGGCTTCCTGCGCCGCGACCCCCATCGTCCGCGGGCGTACGAGGTGCGCGGCTCGGACCAGCCCAGCACGCAGCCCACGGACACCACCGGCAAGCCCGCGGCGTCGTACGTGCCGCTGGTCGGCCGGATCGCGGCCGGTGGGCCGATCCTCGCCGAGGAATCCGTCGAGGACGTGTTCCCCCTCCCTCGTCAGCTGGTCGGGGACGGAGAGCTCTTCGTGCTGAAGGTCGTCGGCGACTCGATGATCGAAGCGGCGATCTGTGACGGGGACTGGGTCACCGTGCGACGCCAGCCCGTGGCGGAGAACGGCGACATCGTGGCCGCCATGCTGGACGGCGAGGCCACGGTCAAGCGGTTCAAGCGCGAGGACGGCCATGTGTGGCTGCTCCCGCACAACTCCGCGTACCAGCCGATCCCCGGCGACGAGGCGACGATCCTCGGCAAGGTCGTGGCGGTGCTCCGACGGGTGTGAAGCCCGGCTCGGTCCGACTGGGCCCTTGGTATCCGCGGTACGGATACCAAGGGCCCTCGTCGTTTCCCCGCGGCGCCCGCGCCCTTCGCGGACCCGCCCGGGACTACTTCGCGTCGGCCTTGGCCGCCGCGTCGATCGCGGCGAGCGAGCGGCGTGCCTGGTTCGGGTCGGTCGTGTACCAGAAGTCGGGGAGCGAGGCTCGCAGATAGCTGCCGTACCGGGCATTGGCCAGGCGCGGGTCCAGCACCGCGACGACGCCCTTGTCCCCGGTCGCGCGGACGAGCCGGCCGGCTCCCTGGGCCATCAGCAGTGCCGCATGCGTGGCGGCCACGGCCATGAAGCCGTTGCCTCCCGCCTCCTCGACCGCCTTCTGCCGTGCGCTCATCAACGGGTCGTCGGGCCGCGGGAATGGAATCCGGTCCATGATCACCAACTGGCAGCTCGCACCGGGGACGTCGACGCCCTGCCAGAGCGAGAGCGTGCCGAAGAGACAGGTCTCCGGGTCGGCTGCGAAATTCTTGATCAGCTCGCCCAGGGTCTCCTCGCCCTGGAGCAGGATCGGCTTCTCCAGCCGGGTCCGAAGCTCCTCGGCCGCGGCCTGGGCCGCCCGCATGGAGGAGAACAGTCCGAGCGTGCGTCCGCCTGCGGCCTCCACGAGCTCGGCGAGCTCGTCCAGCATGTCGGTGCGGGACCCTTCGCGCCCGGGCGTCGCCAGATGCCGGGCGACGTACAGGATCCCCTGCTTCGGGTAGTCGAAGGGCGAGCCGACGTCGAGCCCCTTCCACTGCGGGACGTCATCGCCCGCGGTGCCCTCCGGGGAGAGTCCGAGGGACGCCCCCACCCCGTTGAAGTCCCCGCCGAGCTTGAGCGTGGCCGAGGTGAGAACCACGGAGCGGTCGGCGAAGAGCTTCTCGCGCAGCAGCCCGGAGACCGAGAGCGGCGCGACCCGCACGGAGGCGCCGAAGCGGTCGTGCCGCTCGTACCAGACGACGTCGTACTCGGAGCCCTGCGTGATGCGCTCGGCCACGCCGTGGATCGTCTCGACCGAAGCCATCGCCTGCTTGCGGACCGCGTCCTCGTCCTGGACGGACTTGTCACGCGTGGAGCCGAGCGCGGTGATCACCGTACGAGCGGCGTCCCGGAGCGCCATCAAGGCGTACCCGAGGTCCTCGGGAACTTCCTCCAGCCTGCCGGGCAGTGCCAGCTCCATCACCCGCTCGAAGCCCTCCGAAGCCGTCTGGAGCGCGTCGGCGGCCTTCTCGTTGACCAGCTTCGCCGCACGGCGCACCGCGCGGTTGACCTGGCCGGGAGTGAGCTCACCCGTGGCCACTCCGGTGACCCGGGACACCAGCTCGTGCGCCTCGTCGACGATCAGCACCTCGTGCTGCGGAAGCACCGGGGCGCCCTCGATGGCGTCGATGGCCAGGAGCGCGTGGTTGGTCACCACCACATCGGCGAGCTTGGCCCGCTCCCGGGCCTGCTCGGCGAAGCACTCCGCGCCGTACGCGCACTTGGTGGCGCCCAGACACTCCCGGGAGGAGACGGAGATCTGCGCCCAGGCCCGGTCCGAGACACCGGGGGTGAGGTCGTCCCGGTCGCCCGTCTCCGTCTCGTCCGCCCAGTCCCGCATGCGCAGCAGGTCCTGGCCGAGCTTGCTCGACGGCGCCGCCGCCTCGAACTGGTCGAAGAGCCCCTCTTCCTCCTCCTGCGGCACGCCTTCGTGGAGACGGTGCAGACAGAGGTAGTTCGACCGGCCCTTGAGCATGGCGAACTGCGGTCGGCGGCGCAGCAGCGGATGCAGGGCGTCGACGGTGCGCGGAAGGTCACGCTCCACGAGCTGCCGCTGGAGGGCCAGGGTCGCCGTGGCCACCACCACGCGCTCGCCGTGGGCCAGGGCGGGCACCAGATAGCCGAGCGACTTGCCCGTACCGGTGCCCGCCTGCACGAGCAGATGGGATTGGTCGTCTACGGCCTCGGCGACGGCACCGGCCATGGCGGCCTGGCCGGGCCGCTCCGTACCGCCGACGGCGGTCACGGCGGCGTGCAGGAGCTCGGGGAGGGATGGCTTCGTCATAGCCCGACCAGCCTACGGGGCGCCACTGACAACAACGCTCACTCCCGGACTCACGCGGAGGGGTGCAGCGGGTTGGGCACCGTGCCGTGGCGCGCCGCGTGCGGACGCTCTGGCCGGTCGCGGTAGCCGTCCAGGTGCAGGCGGTTGCGGTTCAGACAGAGGCGCTCGATGCGGGGCGTCAGCATGTCGAACATCTCGAACCGCTCCTTCAGCTCCGGGAACCGGGCGTGATGGCGCAGGATCTCCGCCCGGACGAGTGACCAGAATGCGCTCTCCGGGACGCCGAGCTGTTCCTCGCATAGCGGTGACAGGAAGCGGAAGACTCCGGTGAAGAGACCGGAGTGGATGAACTGGGTGAGGAAGGCGGGTTCCTCGGTGAGCAGGACGCGGCGTACGTCCTGCGGCATCGTGTCGTGCTCGGGCAGCGGCCGGGCGCTGACGTTCACGTCGTCGACGAAGTCCTTGATCGCCAGGCGCACCGGGACGTCGTGGTCGTCGAAGACGACGATGGCGTTCTCGCCGTGCGGCGAGAAGACGGTGCCGTAGCGGTACAGGAAGTGCAGCAGCGGCGGGAGCAGGGCGGCGAAGAGCCGGGTGAGCCATGCGGTGGGCGTCAGCCCGGAGCGGGCGACCAGCTCGGCGGTGAAGGCACGGCCCTGCGGATCGGTGTGCAGGAGCGAGGCGAGGGTGCGGGCCCGTTCGCCGGGCGCGAGGCGGGGCAGGAGGGGCTCGCGCCAGATCGCTCCGAGGATCTCCTTGAACTGGTACGGCGTCTCGGGGAGGTGGTCGTAGAGCGGGTGCTCGACCGTGACCGAGGCGACCTCGCCGAGGAGGATGACGCCGCAGGTGTCGCGCAGGAACGGATCGTTGTCCCGCATCCCCTGCACCCAGCTGGTGACGGCGGGCGCGGCGAGGGTGCGCTCGGTCGGCAGGCCACGCCAGACCAGCGTGTTGAGGATGGACAGCGGGAGCTTGACCGTGTGCCGGTCGGGCCGGGCCAGGTTGGCGAAGGTCCGGATGGACTGCTGCGGCAGGCGCAGGTCCGGGTCGGCGTGCAGGGGCACGATGTCGCCGGCGGCGATGGCCGGGGCGAACAGGGGAATGATCCACTCGTCCCACTGCCAGGGATGGACGGGCAGACAGTAGTAACCGTCCGGGTCGAGGCCCCGGCCGCGCAGAGTGGCGGCGAAGGACGAGCGGACCGCGGGGTCCAGTTCCTGGGCGTAGAGCTCGGCGGAGTCGGCGAGCGCACCCACCCCCCGGTAGGCGGCGATCCGGGACGAGACGGCGATCCACGGCAGCGTCACCGGTGTGCGGGCCTCCGGGGTGAAGCGGGCGGCGTCGCCGGCGGAGAACCCGAGCCGCCCCTTGTTGGCGACGATCCACGGATGCCCCGTCTGGTGGCCCTCCAGTTCGGCGTAGCCGAGGTCGGCCAGTTCGGCGGCGGTGACCGCGCCGTGGTCCAGGCGGGCGTCGGCGGTGAGCGTGGTAGTGAGCTCACGGACGAGATGGCCGAGCGTGGCACCGTCGAGCCCGAGAAGGCGGCGGGCGCGGGCGAGGAAGAGCAGCGGATCACCGAAGGGGACGCTGCCCTCCACCTGGTCCCCGGCCGGCGTACCGCTTGCCGTGGCAGCGGTCGCGTAGGCCTCGGCCACCGCACTGCTCGCCGCATGAGCGGTCGTGTCGGCCTCCGCCGCCACGCCGCTCGCCGCACGGACGGCCGTATCGGCCTCGCTCGCCGCACGGGCGGCCGCATCGGCCTCCGTCGCCGCACTGCTCGCCTCACGGATCGAGTCCGGGGCAACGCGCCAACTTCCGTAGACGCCCCGCCGGGCGGTGAAGCTCAGGCTGCCGCCGTCGTCGAGCACGAGGGTGTACGTATCTCCCCCGGCGGATCGTGGAACGGGCTGGACGACTTCCTCGTAGGCGAATTCGCCGAGCATCTTGGCGAGCAACCGGGCGGCGGCCCGGTCCCAGACCGCCCGGTTCAGTTCCGGGGTGCTGAGCAGCGCGGGCGACTGGACCGCATCACGGCTCACGGGATATTTCGGCACGGGGACTCCTCGGGAGGGAACCGACGGGGTTCGAGCGGTGTGGGCGGGGCAGCGAATCGTTCACAGTTGGTCACGGTGGGCTCGGTCGCGGATCATCAGCGCGGCCCGCTTGTCGGGGAGTCGGACCTCGGCCGAGTAGCGGAATCCGGCGCTCAGGAAGGCGGAGACGGACGGGGTATTGCGGATGTCGGGCTCGGCGACGACTCGCGTGCACCGGGGGCGGTTGTCGAGGACGAGGTCGGAGACGGCCCGGAGGAGGGTGGTCCCGATCCCACGGCCCCGTCGGCCCACATCACCGATGAGAAGGTGGATCCCGGTGTCGTGCGGCCGGACCCGGCAGAGCCGGGCCAGCGGGTCGAGGTCGGCCCGGTAGATCTCCCAGTAGCTCATCGGGACGCCCGCGAGCACGCCCAGACAGGGGACGCTGCGTCCGTCACCGTCGAGTTGGGGCATCAGGTGCCGGGCGGTGACGGCCTCGGCTCCGGCGAGTTCCCAGAAGGCCGCGACGGCGGGGTCGTTCATCCAGCGGCTGATCAGCGCGAGATCGCGTTCCGGACGCACGGGGACGAGCTGGAACACTCCGGCCGGGGTGGTGACCGGCTTCCACTCGGCCGGCCGGTCGAGCAGCACGGAATCCTGCGGTCCGCATGAGGGGGCGGGGGTCTCCTGCGCGCCCCCGTGCGGCACGGGGGCCTCCTCCGCCAGGAGCGCGAGCAGTTCGTCGGTGAGCCGCAGATCCAGCGTGTCCTCGGTGCCCGCCCCGGCCCGGGAAGCGGGGCAGGCCCCGGGGTCGGCGGGCGCGTCGGCGGGAGGCACGGTGCCGCTCTCCTCTCTCGTCGGCGTCCGGCCGGGACGGGGTTCAGCGGTCGGCGTCCCGGTCGGCACGGATTCGTCGGTCGGCGTCCTGACCGGGACGGGTTCGCCTGTCGGCGTCCCGGCCCGGACGGGGTTCAGCGGTCGGCGTCACGGCGGGGACGCGGGGGGATCCTCAGCCGCACAGGGGGTTGGTGATGGTGACGTAGACGGACTGGGTGTCCACCGGCCCGACGAGTTCGTCGAGGCCGTGCAGGCGCGTCAGCATGTTGGCCTTGCAGCGCAGGCGGGGGGTTTCCAACAACTGCGCGGGGAGCGGGGATCCCAGGGCGGTGGCCGAGCCCAGGAAGCGCCGGAAGGCGGCGAGGAGCACCTGTTCGTCGGCGAGCTGCTGGGCGCCGAACGCCCCGATCAGTCCGAACACGTTGTTGATGCCGAGGTAGTACGCGAAGCGTTCGTCGGTGACGGCGTCGGAGACGAAGGTGTCGCTGACCGATCCGATGCCGGGGAGCCTGTGGTCGAGGGCGGCGCGGTGGGACTCTCGGAAGTAGTAGCCCTGATTGTCGCGGTAGCGGCCGCCGACCGGCCAGCCCTCGGCGTCGAGCAGGACCAGGGTGTTCTGCTGATGGGCTTCGAGGGCGACCCCCGCGTTGCCGTCGAGCCAGAGCACCGGCTGCACCACCCGGTCCAGGTAGCGCAGGAACCACTCGGCCGCGACGGCGGTCGTGGCCCGGCCGGTGGCGGCGCCGAGGCCGAGGACGATGTCGGCGAGGCGGGAGCGCATGCCCGCACGGTCCGGCCAAGGGCGCGGCGAAGTGAGCCCGGCGATGCAGACCGCGTCGTCGTACCGGCCGAAGGGATTGTGGCGCAGCATGACGTCGAGGCCCGGGATGTGTTCGCCCTCGGGGGTGTCGACCGCGAGCCAGGCGGGGTCGCGGACGATGTCGAACGTGGGGTGGACCGCGTGCCACTGCCGGGCGAGTCCGCTGCGCAGCAGCCGGTGGACCTCCACGCCCCGGTGGAGCTCCTTGCGGAGGTTCTCCCGCCGGGAGTTGGTGATCCGCACCCCGAGGGAGAGCTTCAGCATGAGGTCGGCGCCGGGCCGCTGCACGGTGCGCACCGAGGAGGTGGGGTGCCAGCGCTCGCCGTACGGACCGAGGTCGTGCAGCAGGCCGGAGTCGGCCAGGGCGGCGACTTCGGGACGCATCGCCAGTTCGCGGGCCTGCCAGGGGTGCAGCGGGATCGGTGCCGTGTGCGGCGGGAGGCGCAGGCCCTCGGCATGGCGGGCCACCAGTTCCCCGGCCGGGACCGGGCGGCCGTGGTCGGTCCAGGCGGAGTCGGTGGCCAGTACGGACCGGTCGACGGCCATCCAGTGGAGCGGGAAGGAGCCGTGCGACTCGGGTGAGTAGAGGCGGGACTCCGAGTCGGAGAGGCCTTCCCTGCTCTTGGGCGAGGGGTGGAACGGGTGGCCGAGGAGGAGTGACTGCTCGGCGGTCAGGAAGAGGTCCGCCGCGGCGGGCGGGGCGGGCCGGCGCCGTTGCCCCTCGATGAAACCGGCGGTCCGCCGCACCGAGTCGGCCACCCTGGCCACCATGTCGGCGCCCTCGTTGTGGTCGGCCTCGCGGCCCAGGAGGGCGGCGACGGTGACGGCGTCGGCGGGGGGTGCGTCCTCGGATGCCTGCTCCAGGCGGGGCGGGCCGAAACGGTGCCAGCCGGTGGCGGACCAGTGGAGGACGGGGACGAGCAGGGCGTTGCCGCTCGCGGGCAGCGGGATGCGCAGGGTCTCCCCGGCCGGGCGCGGCAGGTCGCATTCCCGCGCCCAGCAGCGCAGCAGGTTCTCGATGCCCGCAGCGCCGGCGGCGCGGAGCGGGTCGGAGTGGTCCAGGGGATCGGGGTGGGCCGGGGGGTCGGGATCGTCCAGCGGTTCGGACGCCGGTGCGGGGCAGGCGGTCGTGGTCCGGTGGGCGTGCCACGGACCGTGCGGCACCTCCTTCTGGCGCGGCACGGTCGACGCCTCGACGGCGAGGTGGCCGGAGGTCCCGGCCTCTCCCCGGTGGTGGCTGGAGGGAGGGCCGTCGGCCTCGGGCGCGGGGGTGGGGTTCACGGCGGTCTTTCCTGTGATGGTTTCCGGGGTCAGCGGATCGACCCGGTCGCGGTCCGTCGGTGCGGTGAGCGTTCGGCGGCTGCCAGGGCGTGGGCAAGGCGGTCGACGACCGCTGTCGCCTGTTCGTCGGTGAGCGTGAGGGGTGGGAGCAGACGTACGACCGTGGAGTGACGGCCGCCCAGTTCAACGATGAGGCCGCGGCGCAGGCACTCCTGCTGGACGGCCCTGGCGAGGACGGGATCCGGGGGTGCCTCGCCGCCCGAGCCCACCGGAGCGGCCTCGGGGTCGACCAGTTCCACGCCGATCATCAGTCCGCGCCCGCGGACGTCACCGATGCACGGGTGCCGGGAGGCCAGTGACCGCAGGTTCGCGAGCATCCGGGCGCCCAGGGCGGCGGCCCGGTCGGCGAGCTGGTTCTCCCGCACGTAGGCGAGGGTGGCGGTGCCGGCGGCCATGGCGAGCTGATTGCCGCGGAAGGTGCCGGCGTGGGCACCTGGCTGCCAGGTGTCGAGCTCGGAGCGGTAGACGATCACGGCGAGCGGGAGGGAACCCCCGATGGCCTTGGACAGCACCATCACGTCGGGCACGATGCCGCTGTGCTCGACGGCCCAGAAGGCACCGGTCCGGCCGACTCCGGTCTGGACCTCGTCGGCGATCAGGGGGACGGACCGGGCTGCGGTGATCTCCCGCATCCGGCGCATCCAGCCGTCCGGAGCGGGATTGACGCCGCCTTCGCCCTGGACGGGTTCGAGGATCATGCCGGCCGGTGCGGGTGTTCCGCTCTTGGGGTCGTCCAGCACGCTCTCGGTCCAGCGCGCGGCCAGTTCCGCGCCGCGCTCCCCGCCGGCGCCGAAGGGACAGCGGTAGTCCTGCGGGAACGGGAGCCGGGTCACCCGTACGTCCTCGGCGCCACCCGAAGCGGCGAGGGCGCCCGCCGTCATGCCGTGGTACGCGCCGGTGAAGGCGAGCAGACCGCTGCGGCCGGTGGCGGCGCGGACCAGGGTGAACGCCGCCTCGACCGCGTCGGTGCCGGCCGGCCCGCAAAACTGGATCCGCGCGTTGTCGGCGAACTCCCTCGGCAGGGTGGAGAACAGCTCCGTGGTGAAGGCGTCCTTGACCGGCGTGGCCAGATCGAGCACGTGGAGCGGTGCACCCGAGTCGATGACCTTCTTGATCGCCTCCAGGACAACCGGATGATTGTGCCCGAGGGCCAGCGTCCCGGCTCCGGACAGGCAGTCGAGGTAGCGACGCCCGTCCGCTCCCTCGATGGTGAGTCCGCGTGCCCGCACCGGCACGATCGGCAGCGAACGGGCATACGTCCGGGCGGCCGATTCGCGCAACGCCTGGCGGCGCAGGATGCCTTCGTGCGGCGCGAGTGGTGGTGCCGGAGCTGGTTCGGTCACGGCCACGGCTGTTGATCCTCCCGCTGTAACAGTTGCGTTGCACGTCAGCACGATTCCGCAAGGACGGACTGCGGGGGTGAACGCTGTCTGTGTGTCCCCCGTATGTACCAACGACGGCGGGCGCGCGGGATCACGGGTAAATCCGAAGATCCTTACGGGCCGGAACCGGGCCCCTGCCGCACGCCGTCCACAGCCACACCGGCATAGTGGGGGACCGTGCCGTGGCTCCGGGACGGAGTCCCGGCCGGCCGGCATGGGCGGAAGGCCGCACGGACCGACGTCCGCCGGAGCCGGCCCGTGTCTCGCACAGCAGTACCGAAGTGCCGTACAGAAGCTTTGATTGACGAAGTCCCAGGGGGATCACCAGATGCGACTCGTTCGACCAGGATTCACCGCACGCCGTGGGGGAAGCGCTCGCCGCTTCCCCTCCCCCGTGCTTGCCGCCGCGGCGGTCACCGCCGTCCTCGCGCTCACCGCGACCGCCTGCGGGCCGGGCGAGGACGACGCGAGCACCGGGCCGAGCAGCAGTTCCGCGGGCCAGACGTCGGACGGCAAGATCGCCATTCCGGATGATCTGAAGGACCGGCTCAAGGAACACGGGATCGACCTCGACCAGTGGAAGGGCGGCGAGTGGAAGAACTGGGACAAGGACAAGTGGCTGCGTGAGGCCAAGGACTACATCAACCCCATCATCGAGGGCCTCTGGGACCCGGACCGGATGCGGGACGCCGACAAGGCGCCCGAGCAGCCGGTCGAGAACGACATCTCCGGCGACAAGGGCGTGACGGACCCGACGCCCGCCCCGGTCCGGGCCGTCGGCGTGCAGACGCCGTACCACGACAACGCCGCGGAATCGGGCAAGCTGTTCTTCGACGGCCCCGAGGGCTCGATGGTCTGCTCGGCGACCGTGGTGAAGGACCCGGCACACCCCGGCAAGTCCAACATGGTGTGGACCGCGGGCCACTGCGTGCACGCAGGCAAGAAGGGCGGCTGGTACCGCAACATCGCCTTCGTGCCGTCGTACAACGACAGCGGCCTGTCGACCGACGAGCTGCGGAACAACCCGCCCAAGGAGAAGGTCGCCCCGTACGGCGTGTGGTGGGGCTCGTGGGCGCAGACCTCCCAGCAGTGGATCGACCAGGGTGCCTCGGTCGGCGGTCTGGGCGCTCCGTACGACTTCGCCGTGCTGCACGTGACACCGGAGAAGGGCTCGACCGGGAAGTCCCTTGAGGAGACGGTCGGTTCGGCCCTGCCGGTCGAGTTCAACGCCCCGGCGGTGCCCAAGATCGCGGACATGACGGCGACCGGCTTCCCGGCCGCTCCGCCGTACGACGGCCAGAAGCTCTTCCAGTGCAAGGACAAGCCGGGCCGGCTCTCGCTCACCCAGGACGACCCGACGATGTACCGCATCGGCTGCACCATGACCGGTGGTTCCTCCGGCGGCGGCTGGGTCGCGGCGGGCCAGGACGGCAAGCCCGCCCTGGTCTCCAACACCTCCATCGGCCCGGTGTCGGCCGGCTGGCTGGCCGGACCCCGCCTGGGCGAGGAGGCCAAGGGCGTCTACGACTCGGTCAGCAAGAAGTACGCGGGGCAGTGAGCACGGATCGTCGTCCGCACGGGCGCGGATGACGACACCTCAGGGGTCTTCGGCGGGAGGTTCTCTGCCGAAGACCCCTGACCCGCGGGAACGTCGATCCGGTTGAGCCGTGCCTGCCGCTGGGTCTGCGGCCCTGCCGTGCCCGATCCAGGATCCGCGGCGCCCGGCGCCCGGCCCCGGTGGCGACGACCGCCGCCCGGCCCGTCATAGGGTGATCCCGCACCATCACCGACAGCCGGTCATCCCGGCATCCGGCATGACAAGCTCATGCCATTTTGAAGATTTCAGGGGGAATCTTTTCCATGCGATCCATACGTCCGCTGCTCGCCGCGACGGGTCTCGTCGCCGCACTCGCGCTGACGGCCACGGCCTGTGGTCCGAGCGAGGACCAGGCGGCCGACAAGCCCGTCGCCACCGAATCCGCCGGCTCCGACTCCAGTGACGGCATATCCGCCGGTCTGGCCGACACCCTGAAGAAGCACGGGGTCGATCCGGAGAAGTGGAAGAGCGGCGACTGGAAGAACTGGGACAAGGACAAGTGGCTGCGTGAGGCCAAGGACTTCGTCAACCCGGTCATCGACGGGCTGTGGAAGCCCGACCGGATGAAGTCCGCGAAGGACCCGGCCAAGACCATGTCCGCCGGGGACCTCTCCGGCGACCAGGGTGTCACCGACCCGGAGCCGAGGCCGGTCACGGCCGAGGCCGAGAAGACGCCGTACCACGACTACGCGGCCCCCGTCGGGAAGGTGTTCTTCGACTCCCCCGAGGGCTCCATGGTCTGCTCGGGCACCGTCGTCAAGGACCCGAAGAACCCGGGCAGGTCCAACCTGGTGTGGACGGCCGGCCACTGCGTCCACGCCGGCGCGAAGGGCGGCTGGTACCGCAACATCGTCTTCGTGCCCGCCTACAACGACAAGGGCAAGACCGCCGCGGCGCTGGAGAACGCGCAGCCGCAGGAGATCGCCCCGTACGGCGCCTACTGGGCCGACTGGGCCACCACCTCCGGCGAGTGGCTGGCCGACGGCGGCCCCACCGGCGGTGAGGGCGCCCCGTACGACTACGCGGTCCTGCACGTGAAGCCGGAGCGCGGCACCAAGTCCCTGGAAGAGACCGTGGGCAACGCCCTGACGGTCAACTTCGACGCCCCGGATGTCGCGCGGATCAGCGCGATGGGCGCGTGGGGCTACCCGGCCGCCCCGCCGTACAACGGTCTGATCATGCACAAGTGCGTCGACCGTCCCGGCCGGCTCTCGATCAGCCCCGCCACTCCCACGATGTACCGCATCGGCTGCACGATGACCGGCGGTTCGTCCGGCGGCGGCTGGTTCAGCGAGGGCGGCGACGGCAAGCTGGCGCTGGTCTCCAACACCTCCATCGGCCCGGCGACGGCCGGCTGGCTGGCCGGTCCCCATCTGGGCGAGGGCGCCCAGCAGATCTTCACGATGATGAGCGACAAGTTCGGCGCCGAGTAACGGACGCGCCCGCACGACAGACGGATGGCCTGCTCCCTCGCGAGGGAGCAGGCCATCCGTCTGTGTGCTGTGCTCAGTGCACCGCGGGTACGAACGCGGCGAGGTCCGAGGCAAGCTCCTCGTGCACCCGCGCCTTGAGCAGCGTGCCCTCCGCCGTGTGCTCCTCGGAGATCACCTCGCCCTCGGCGTGCACGCGCGAGACGAGCCCGCCCTCGGTGTACGGCACCAGGGCCTCGATCTCGACCGACGGCCTCGGCAGCTCCCTGTCGATGAGCGCGAGCAGCTCGTCGATACCGGCGCCGGTCCGTGCCGACACCGCGATCGCGTGCTTCTCGTTGCGCAGGAGCCGCTGGAGGACCAGCGGGTCGGCCGCGTCCGCCTTGTTGATCACCACGATCTCGGGCACGTCCAGCGCACCCACCTCGCGGATCACCTCGCGCACCGCGGCGAGCTGCTCCTCCGGCACCGGGTGCGAGCCGTCCACCACGTGCAGGATGAGATCGGACTCGCCGACCTCCTCCATGGTGGAGCGGAAGGCCTCGACCAGGTGGTGCGGCAGATGCCGTACGAACCCGACGGTGTCGGCGAGCGTGTAGATCCGCCCGCTCGGTGTCTCGGCCCGGCGCACGGTCGGGTCCAGGGTGGCGAACAGGGCGTTCTCCACCAGCACACCCGCGCCGGTCAGCCGGTTGAGCAGCGAGGACTTGCCCGCGTTGGTGTAGCCCGCGATGGCGACCGAGGGCACCTTGTTGCGCTTGCGTTCCTGGCGCTTGATCTCGCGGCCGGTCTTCATCTCCGCGATCTCCCGGCGCATCTTCGCCATCTTCTCGCGGATCCGTCGCCGGTCGGTCTCGATCTTGGTCTCACCGGGACCACGGGTCGCCATGCCGCCACCGCCGCTGGAACCGCCGCCGCCCATCTGACGGGAGAGCGACTGACCCCAGCCGCGCAGGCGCGGCAGCATGTACTGCATCTGTGCCAGTGAGACCTGCGCCTTGCCCTCACGGGACTTGGCGTGCTGGGCGAAGATGTCGAGGATCAGTGCGGTCCGGTCGACCACCTTGACCTTGACGACGTCTTCCAGGTGGATCAGCTGGCCGGGGCTGAGCTCACCGTCGCACACGACGGTGTCCGCCCCTGTTTCGAGAACGATGTCGCGCAGTTCGAGGGCCTTGCCGGAACCGATGTAGGTGGCCGGGTCGGGCTTGTCACGGCGCTGGAAGACGGCGTCGAGCACCTGTGCTCCGGCCGTCTCCGCGAGTGCCGCGAGCTCCGCGAGGGAGATCTCCGCATCGTGCACCGTGCCCGAGGTCCAGACGCCGACCAGCACGACGCGCTCCAGGCGCAGCTGGCGGTACTCGACCTCGGTGACGTCCTCGAGCTCGGTGGAGAGTCCGGCCACACGCCGCAGCGCGGCACGGTCGGAGCGGTCCAGCTGGTCGCCGTCCCGCGCTCCGTCGATCTCGTGGCTCCAGGCGACGTCCTCTTCCATCAGGGCGTCCGCCCGAAGGCTTTCGGTGAGGCTCTCGGTGACGTTCTCCGTGGCACTCTGCGCGTCCTGCGCGTCCTGGGGAAGGGAAGAAGAGGAGGTCATTGGATCCTTACGTCGATAGAAGTCGGTTGCATCAGTCACAACGCGTGACCTTCCCGGATGATTCCCGCGGGGGGATTTCTCCGGTCCGGCCGCCGCGGCGACTCGTCGATAGTGGCATGGCGGGACCGGCCCGTCACGCGGGTTTACCGTTGCCGCGCCGGTGTCGTGCTGCGCCAGTCCGGATGCCCCGGCATGGGCGGCGTCTTCTTCCCGTACAGCCAGCCTTCGAAGAACGCGGTCAGGTCGCGTCCGGCCACCCGGGACGCCAGGGCGGTGAAGTCGGCCGTGGCGGCGACGGAGTCGCGGTGCTTCCTCACCCAGAGCCTCTCCAGCCGGTCGAAGGCCTCCCTGCCGATCTCCTGACGGAGCGCGTACAGGACCAGTGCGCTTCCGTCGTACACCACCGGCCGGAAGAGGCTGATCTTCTCGCCCGGTGCCGGCGCGGTGGGGCGGGCCGGCGGACCGCCCTCGGCGCGCCAGCCGTCCGAGCGGGTGTAGGCGTCGCGCATCCGGCGTTCCAGCGGCTTGTCGGCGTGCTCCTCGGCGTAGCGCGCCTCGTACCAGCTGGCGTGCCCCTCGTTGAGCCAGAGGTCGGACCAGGTCCGCGGGGAGACGCTGTCGCCGAACCACTGGTGGGCCAGCTCGTGGACCATGACCGAGTCGACGTACCACGCGGGGAAGCCGCCGTCGGTGAACAGCCGGCGTTCGAAGAGGGAGAGGGTCTGGGTCTCCAGCTCGAACCCGGTCTCGGTGTCGGCGACCAGTACGCCGTAGTTCTCGAACGGGTAGCGGCCGACCTGCCGTTCCATCCATTCCAGCTGGCCGGGGGTCTTCTTCAGCCAGGGTTCGAGCCTCTCCCGGTCGGCGGCCGGGACGACGTCGCGTACCGGCAGCCGGTGCGGACCGGTGCGCTCGACGACGGTGGAGCGCCCGATGCTGACCTGGGCCAGTTCGGTGGCCATGGGGTGCTGGGTGCGGTAGGTCCAGGTGATGCGGTCGCCGTGCCTGATCCGACCGGTGCGCAGGCCGTTGGCCACCACGGTCAGATTCCGCGGGGCGGTGACGCGGAAGGTGAAGTACGCCTTGTCGGCGGGGTGGTCGTTGCCGGGGAAGACCCGGTGTCCGGCGTCGGCCTGGTTGGCCATGGCGAGCCCGTCGGCGGTCCGCACCCACCCCCCGCTGTCCTGTTCGCCCGAGGGGTCGCTGGTGTGGCGGACGGTGATGCGCAGGGGCACTCCTGCCGGGAGGCTGCCCGGTGGCTCGATGACCAGGTCCTCGTCCCGGACCGCGAAGTCGGCGCGCAGGCCGTTCACTTCGACGGAGCGCACGGTGCCGCGGGCGAAGTCGAGGTTGATCCGGTCCAGCGGCTCGGTCGTCCGCGCGTCGATCGTGGTGACGGCGTCCAGCGGCTCGCTGTTGCGGCCTTCGTAGCCGAGGCCGATGTCGTAGGCGAGTACGTCGTATCCGGGGTTGCCGAGATGCGGGAAGAGCGGATCCCCGATGCCGAGGGGCACCGGTGCGGGCAGGGTCGCGGCGACGAGGGTGGCCGATGCGGTGGCCAGCAGGGCGGCCCGCAGACGACGGGAGAGGAACGGCATGGACTACGGCTACCAGCGCCGCTCCGCCGTCGAGGGACGGCGCGCGCCGCGCCACCCGAACGAGATCCGCCGCGGACGGTGCGCGCGGGTCAGAGTGCGGCGGCGGGGTGCTGGGCGCGGCTCACGTCGTACACGCCCGGGACGTCGCGCATGGCGCGCATCAGCGCGGGCAGTCCGGCGGCGTCGGGGAGCTGCAGGGTGTAGGTGTGCCGCACGCGCTGTTCGCTGGGGGGTTCGACGGTGGCGGAGATGACGGCCGCGTCCGCGCCGGCGATCGCCTCGGTGAGGTCGGCGAGGAGCCGGGGCCGCCCGAAGGACTCCGCGACCAGGGTCACGCGGCATTCGGCGGCGTCGCCCCAGCTCACGGCGACCGGCACCCGGCCTACGGCCTCCATCCTGCCCACGACGGGACACTCCAGGCGGTGCACGGTGACGGCGCCTCCGCGCACCGTGAAGCCGGTGACGGCGTCCGGGGGTACGGGGGTGCAGCAGCCGGCGAGCCGCACGGTGGTGTCGGGCCGCTCGACCACGGCGCTCACGCCGCGGCCGGCCGCACCGGCCGTTTCCGGCCGCCCGGGCCGGGCGGACCGGCCCGGTTGCGGTCCGGTCCTCCGGCCGTCGGGCGGGATTCCGGCGGCGGTTTCCGGGGCCTGCGGATGGGCGTCGAGCCAGCCGGTGATGGCGATGCGGGCGGTGGGCGTCGTCGCGTGGTCGAGCCAGTCGGGCGAGGGCCCGGACGCGGCGTCCTCGGCGAGGAGCGGCTGGACGGTGTCGCCGTCGCCGAGCACCGTACTGAGTGTGGCCAGCCGGCCGTTCACCCGGGCCCCGATGCAACTGTGTGCGGCGTCCCCGTACTGCGCGTAGGCGGCGTCGACACAGGTGGCGCCCACGGGCAGGCCGAGCGTGCCGCCGTCGGTGCGGAAGACGGTGATCTCGCGGTCCTGGGCGAGATCGGCACGCAGGGTCGTCCAGAAGGTGTCGGGGTCGGGGGCGGACTGCTGCCACTGGAGGAGCCGGGAGAGCCAGCCGGGACGGGTCGGGTCGGCGCGCTCACCGTCCGCGGGTTCGGTGTTCGCTGACGTGCCGTCCGCGGCGTAGGGATTGCCGAGCGCGATGACGCCGGCCTCGGCGACCTTGTGCATCCGGTGGGTGCGGATGAGGACTTCGGCGACCTCGCCGTCCGGGCCCACGACCGCCGTGTGCAGCGACTGGTACAGGTTGAACTTGGGGGAGGCGATGAAGTCCTTGAACTCGGAGATCACCGGGGTGAAACAGGTGTGGAGTTCGCCGAGGACCGCGTAGCAGTCGGCGTCCTCGGCGACGAGCACCAGCAGGCGTCCGAAGTCGCTGCCGCGCAGTTCGCCGCGTTTGATCCGGACGCGGTGCACGGAGACGAAGTGGCGAGGCCTGACGAGCACTTCGGCGGTGATGTCCGCTTCGCGGAGCACCCCGGCCACCCGGTCCGCGATGGCGGTGAGCGGGTCGGCGGCAGCCGCGGCGGAGATCACGGCGCGGGTGTGCGCGTACTCCTCGGGGTGGAGGATGGCGAAGACGAGGTCCTCCAGCTCGGTCTTGAGCGCCTGGACACCGAGCCGTTCGGCGAGCGGGATCAGTACGTCGCGGGTGACCTTGGCGATCCTGGCCTGCTTCTCGGGGCGCATCACGCCGAGCGTGCGCATGTTGTGCAGCCGGTCGGCGAGCTTGATCGACATCACCCGGACGTCGTCGCCGGTGGCGACGAGCATCTTGCGGAAGGTCTCCGGCTCGGCGGCGGCCCCGTAGTCGACCTTCTCCAGCTTGGTCACGCCGTCGACGAGGTAGCAGACCTCCTCGCCGAACTGCTCCCGCACCTGGTCGAGAGTCACCTCCGTGTCCTCGACCGTGTCGTGGAGGAGGGACGCGGTCAGGGTGGTGGTCTCGGCGCCGAGCTCGGCGAGGATGAGGGTGACCGCGAGCGGGTGGGTGATGTAGGGCTCGCCGCTCTTGCGCATCTGTCCGCGGTGCGAGCTCTCCGCGAGGACGTAGGCCCGGTGCAGCACGGTGAGATCGGCGTCGGGATGGTGGGCCCGGTGCGCCTCGGCGACATGGCCGATGGCGTCCGACAGCCGGTCCCTGGAGGCCGGACCGAGCAGGGCGACCCGGCCGAGCCTGCGGAGATCGATCCGGGGACGGCCCCGCCTGCGGATGGGAGCACCTGGGTTGGTGGCCTCTGCGCTCATGGGGCACCTCCGGCAACGTCGACCGGCGGTGGGAAGGGGCGGTCGCGCCTCCGGGCCGGTGCTTGATGCTACCGACCCCACCACGTGGCGGAGTCCGCCTCTCGCCCAGCGTGAAACGGATCACCCATTCGAGCGAAGCTCTATGACGTGAGCGTGTCCAGCCAGACCGGATCGATCACGCCCTCGGCAACGATCACGGCCGCTCCGGTCATCTCGATCTCGCCGTCAGGGTGCTCGGTGATCACCAGCGTGCCGCCCGGAAGATCGACGGTGTACGTGACCGGAGCCCCGGTCTCCGCCGGGTCCGCCGCGTCCCGGCGGGCCGCGGCGACGGCCACGGCGCAGGCGCCGGTGCCGCAGGAGCGGGTCTCGCCCGAGCCCCGCTCGTGGACCCGCATCGCGACATGCCGGGGCCCGCGGTCCACGACGAACTCGATGTTGACCCCGTCCGGGTAGACGGCGGCGGGCGCGAAGGACGGCTCGCCGAACAGGTCCCCGGCGTGGGCCAGGTCGTCGACGAACGCGATCGCGTGCGGATTGCCCATGTTCACGTTGCGGGCGTCCCAGCTGCGGTCTCCGACGGTGACGGTGACGCCGTCGGAGGGAAGCAGGGCGCGGCCCATCGAGACGGTCACGTCGCCGTTCTTGGCGAGGTGCACCTTCTTCACCCCGCCGCGGGTGGCGACCGCGAGGTCGCCCTCCTCCACCTCACCGGCGCGCTGGAGGTAGCGGGCGAAGACCCGCACGCCGTTGCCGCACATCTCGGCGACGGATCCGTCGGCGTTGCGGTAGTCCATGAACCACTCGGCCTCGTCGGCCATGGCCCGCGCCTCGGGGTGGGCGGCGGAGCGCACGACGTGCAGCAGACCGTCACCGCCGATGCCGGCGCGGCGGTCGCACAGCCCGGCGACGAGGGACGCGGGCAGGTCGATGGCGTTGTCCGGGTCGGGAACGATCACGAAGTCGTTCTCGGTGCCGTGGCCCTTGAGGAAGGCGATCTGCGAGGTGGTCACAGGACAACTGTACGAGCCCCCGCCGACAGCTCGGAGAACCGGCCCGCCGGACGGGGCGGGTTGCCCGTCCGTCACCGACGGCCCGGCCCGGTCCTCAGTTCTGCAGTCGTGCCACGCGCCAGACGGCCAGTGCGACCAGGACGGCGCACACCGCCACGTACAGCGCGATCACCCGCCAGTCGGCCCGCTCCCCGGAACCCCGGGACGGCAGTCCGGGCCAGGTGTACCCGACACGGCGGGCCGCCATCATGCCCCAGCCCGCGGCGCAGCAGCTGATCAGCAGTCCCAGCATCGCGACCACCGGGCCGCCGTCGCCCACCTCGAAGGCGAGCGGGAAGGCGAACATCAGCGATCCGAGCGCGGCGAGCATGACGATCGGCGCGAGCTGCCAGATACGCATCCGCCGGGCGGGACGCAGCTCGACCTCGACCTCGGGGGTCACGGCGAGCTCATCGGGCCCGTCGGGGCTCAGGCGTCCCGCTTCGTGCTGTGTGTCCGGTGCGTCTTGTTCTGTGTCGCGAGGGCCGGCCTCCATCGCCACGCGCCCTCCCAACTCGGACTGGTCGATCGATGCTCGATGATGGCACGCCACAGGTCGCCGAAATGACGGGCAGGGCTTCCCGATGCCATCACGTGATCAGGCTGTAACCGCTCGTTCGACCAACGCCAGCGCCCGGCCCGGGAGTTCCCCGCGATGCTCCGCGGCGCCATTGAGCCACTGGACGCGCGGGTCGCGGCGGAACCAGGAGTCCTGGCGGCGTGCGAAGCGCTTGGTGGCACGCACGGTCTCGGTGCGCGCCTCGTCCTCGGTGCACTCACCGGCCAGGGCCGTGAGCACCTGCTGATAGCCGAGGGCCCGGGAGGCGGTGCGCCCCTCGCGCAGACCCAGTGCCTCCAGGGCGCGCACCTCGTCCACGAGTCCGGCCTCCCACATCCGGTCGACCCGCATCGCGATGCGCTCGTCGAGCTCCGGGCGGGCCACGTCGACGCCGATCTGGACGGCGTCGTAGACCGCATCGTTACCCGGGAGATTGGCGGTGAAGGGCTTGCCGGTGATCTCGATGACCTCGAGGGCCCGCACGATGCGCCGGCCGTTGCTCGGCAGGATGGCGCGGCCCGCCTCGGGGTCGGCCGCGGACAGCCGCTCGTGCAGTGCCCCGGAGCCGTGCTCGGCCAGTTCCGCCTCCAGCGCGGCCCGGATGCCCGCGTCCGTCCCGGGGAACTCCAGTGCGTCGATGGCGCCCTTCACGTACAGACCGGAACCGCCCACGAGGACGGGCGTGCGGCCCTCGGCGAGCAGCCGGTCGATCTCGGTGCGGGCCAGGCGCTGGTACTCGGCGACGCTGGCGGTCTCGGTGACGTCCCAGATGTCCAGCAGCCGGTGGGGGACGGACCCGCGCTCGTCGAGCGTCAGCTTGGCGGTTCCGATGTCCATCCCCCGGTAGAGCTGCATGGAGTCGGCATTGACCACTTCGCCCCCGAGCTGCTGAGCGAGGAACACCCCCAGGTCGGACTTTCCGGCTGCGGTGGGACCGACGACGGCGATGACCCGCGGTGCGGGAGCTGGACTTCTCACTGCCCCAGTCTCGCAAACCTCGGGGCCGTTCCCGAATGGACGAGGCGCGGGCTGCGGGGTGGCCCCCTCGGCGCGCGTCGCCGAGTAAAATGATGTCTACATATGGGTGGTTTCTCATGGTTCCGCCGTTTGTCGCCTCACACCGGCGAAGCCGAGGCCGGGAGAGTACGGAACAGCAAGGCGGGTACCGGGGCCGGAGAGAGCACGCGCACGCAGCCCCCAGCAGAGAAGGTGTCCGATGGGCTTCATGGACAATTTGAAGGCGAAGCTGAGCCCCGCGAAGGACAAGGTGAGCGACCTCGCGCAGCAGCACGGGGACAAGATCGACCAGGGGCTCGACAAGGCCGCGCGGACGGTGGACGCGAAGACCAAGGGCAAGTACAGCGACAAGATCGTGTCCGGCACGCAGAAGGCCAAGGGGGCCGTGGACCGGCTGGCCCAGAAGGACGGGGGCGGTACGCCGCCCGCGCCGGGCAGCACGCCGCCGCCGCCCGCTTCCTGACACCGGGCGCAGGACAGTACGACGGCCGAGGAGCGCTACCGCTCCTCGGCCGTCGTGCGTTCTGCCTGCGGGAGAGGGTCAGGACCAGGCGGCGACCAGGTAGCCCACGCCGTACGGTGCGTCGTCGTACAGCAGCCTGCCGTCCAGTCCCGCTCCCTCGGCCGCTCCGGCGAGCACCTGCCAGGGGGCGCGGCCCGCGGCCTTGAGCTCCTGGCCCAGCGCCTCGTCCAGCGCGATCAGCGCGCCCGTGTCCGCCGCCCCGAGCGCGCGCGCCGCCGCCGCGTCGAACCCGGCGGCGCGCTCGTCGAGATAGCCGGGCGCCTTCAGGGTGCGGCAGGCACTGCCGTCGCCCATCACCAGCAGCGCGACCCGGTCCGCGCGGGCGGCCAGCGCACGCCCCGTCTCCGTGCAGCGGCCGGTTTCCAAGGGCTCCCCCACCCCGAGCGCCTCGACCGGGGTGCCCGCCCATCCGGTGCGGGACAGCAGCCACGCGCCGACCGTGAGCGACGGTGCGAGCGGGCGCTCCGCGACCGCGCCCAGGTCCCGCCCCAGCCGTACGCCGAGGTCGACGCCGAACTCCTGGAAGCCACCGGTGGCGCCCTCGGGATGGGTGCCGCGGCCCGCGAGGTCCGCCGGGCCGATCACGATCAGCAGATCGGGCCGGGAGGCCGCGAGCACCCCCAGGGCGTCGGTGCACGCGGTCCTCGCTCCATCGAGCTCGGGCGCGGCACCGGCGGCGACCTCGGGGACCAGCAGCGGCGGACAGGGGCAGACAGCGGCGGCTACAAGCATGGTGGGCAGCGTACTGGCCCGCCGCGACCCCTCCGGGAGCGGTAGGCCCGTCAGTCGCAGCCGCAGCCCGGTGCCGAGGCGGCCGGCAGCGGCGCGGGCGCGCCGATCCCGGGCAGGCCCAGCATGACGCCGGCCGGCTTGGCGGCCGCGGCGGCGGTGCGCTTCTCCCAGGCGTCCCCCGAGCGGGTCCGCCGCACCCCGAGGGGCGCGCCTTCGGCGAGAAGGTGGTGCGGGGCGGCGTAGCTGATCTCGACCGTCACCACGTCGCCGGGCCGTACGTCCTCGTCCGGCTTGGTGAAGTGGACCAAGCGGTTGTCGGGCGCGCGGCCGGACAGGCGGTGGGTCGCGCCGTCCTTGCGGCCCTCGCCCTCCGCGACCATGACGTCCAGGGTGCGGCCGACCTGCTTCTTGTTCTCCGACCAGGAGATCTCCTCCTGGAGGGCGGACAGGCGCATGTACCGCTCCTGGACGACCTCCTTGGGGATCTGCCCGTCCATGTCGGCGGCCGGGGTTCCGGGGCGCTTGGAGTACTGGAAGGTGAAGGCGTTGGCGAAGCGCGCCTCGCGGACCGCGTGCATGGTCTGCTCGAAGTCCTCCTCGGTCTCACCGGGGAAGCCGACGATGATGTCGGTGGAGATCGCGGCGTCCGGCATCGCGGCCCGCACCTTGTCGATGATGCCGAGGAAGCGTTCCTGCCGGTACGAGCGCCGCATCGCCTTCAGGATCGTGTCGGAGCCCGACTGCATCGGCATGTGCAGCTGCGGCATCACGTTCGGCGTCTCGGCCATGGCCGCGATCACGTCGTCCGTGAAGTCGCGCGGGTGCGGCGAGGTGAAGCGGACCCGCTCCAGGCCCTCGATCCGCCCGCAGGCCCGCAGCAGCTTGGAGAAGGCCTCGCGGTCGCCGATGTCGGAGCCGTACGCGTTGACGTTCTGGCCGAGCAGGGTGATCTCGGAGACGCCCTCGGCGACCAGGGCCTCGATCTCGGCGAGGATGTCGCCGGTCCGGCGGTCCTTCTCCTTGCCGCGCAGCGCCGGCACGATGCAGAAGGTGCAGGTGTTGTTGCAGCCGACGGAGATCGAGACCCAGGCGGCGTACGCCGACTCACGGCGGGTGGGCAGCGTCGAGGGGAACGCCTCCAGGGACTCGGCGATCTCGATCTGCGCCTCCTCCTGGACACGGGCGCGCTCCAGCAGCACGGGCAGCTTGCCGATGTTGTGCGTGCCGAAGACGACGTCGACCCAGGGGGCCCGCTCGACGATGGTGTCGCGGTCCTTCTGGGCGAGACAGCCGCCGACCGCGATCTGCATCCCGGGGCGCTTCGTCTTCATCGGGGCGAGCCGGCCGAGGTTGCCGTAGAGCTTGTTGTCGGCGTTCTCCCGCACCGCGCAGGTGTTGAAGACGACGACGTCGGCGTCGCCGTCGGAACCCTCGGGCGCCCGCACGTAACCGGCGTCCTCCAGCAGACCCGACAACCGTTCGGAGTCGTGGACGTTCATCTGGCACCCGTAGGTGCGCACCTCATAGCTTTTTCTGACGTCCACTGCTTCGCTCCGGTTGCCGCTGCTCATGCGACAAGGGTAGGCGCTGCACGGACACCTCCCGCCGCGGGCGGCTTCCGGACCGCGCACCGGCCCTCGCCGCGACGGGTGGATCGGGCGGCGCCCCTGGCCAGGGGTGGGAACCACCTGGCAGGATCGCCGCCATGCTCCCGGCAGGACTGTCCCGAATCGGCCGGCGGCGCTCCGTTCGGACGGGCGCCGCCCTCCTCGTCGTGCTCGGGCTGCTCCTGTGGTGGCTGCTTCCCATCGGCGAACAGACGCCGACCGGGAAGCTGACGTTCAGTACCGGGGTGCGCAGCGGCGTCTACGAGCGCTACGGCGAGCGACTCAAGGGTGCGCTCGCCAAGGACCTGCCCGAGGTGTCGATACGGCTGCAGACCAGCGAGGGCTCGCAGCAGAACATCGCCCGGGTCGCGACGGGCAAGGCCGATTTCACCATCGCCACCACCGACGCCCTCGCCACCTATCTCCGGGGCCACAAGCCGGGTGCCGACCGGCTGCGCGGCTGTGTCCGGCTGTACGACGACTACATCCAGCTGGTCGTGAAGCGGGATTCGGACATCCGCAGGGTCGGGGATCTGCGCGGCAAGACGGTCGCGGTCGGACAGCCCGGTTCGGGGGTACGGCTGGTCGCCGACCGGCTGATGACGGCCGCGGGCCTGAACCCCGTCGACGATGTGACGGCGGTGCCCGCGGGGATCGACACGATGCCGAAACTGCTGGAGGAGAACCGGCTCGACGCGTTCTTCTGGTCCGGCGGGCTGCCGACGACCGCGGTGGCGGATCTCTCGGACCGGTTCTCGATCCGGCTGGTCCCCCTGGAGGACCCGCTCATCAAGGAGCTCCAGGCGGCCGGGGGGTCCACCCGCTACTACCGCTCGGCCGTGATGCCCGCCGACGCGTATCGCAACGCGCAGCAGGGGCAGGCCACCCCCACGGTGGCGGTCGCCAACGTGCTCGTGACCACGGACCGCACGGACGCGGCGATGACGGAGGCGTTCACCCGGACGGTGATCGACAGCCGTGACCGGATCGGGCGCGAGGTGCACGCCGCACAGCTGGTGGACCTCCGGACGGCCATCTACACGGATCCCCTGCCGCTGCACGAAGGGGCCAAGCGCTACTACCGCTCGGTCAAGCCCTGAGGGTCCCGCCCCTCCTCCTCAGCCCTGCGGCCCGTTGCGCGGCACCGAGACCGTCACCCGCAGCCCGTGCGGCTCGTTGCGCGCGCAGGACAGCGAGCCGGCGCCGGCGGCGAGGAGCGCCTTGGAGATGGAGAGGCCGAGGCCGGACCCCCGTACGTTCTGATGCTGGGAGCTGCGCCAGAACCGGTCGCCCACGCGTTCCATCTCCTGTTCGGTGAGCCCCGGTCCGCCGTCCGCGACGACGACGGAGACGGACGTGCTGTCGGAGGCCACCGTGACCCGGACCTCCTCGTCCCCGGGGGTGAACTTGAGGGCGTTGTCGATGATGGCGTCGAGCGCGCTGGACAGGGCGATGGGGTCCGCCCAGGCGGTGACGGCCGCCATGCCGTCCGCCCGCAGCCGCACGCCCTTCTCCTCGGCCACCGGCCGCCAGGAGGCGACCCGTTCGGCGCTGAGGGCGCCTATGTCCGTGAGCTGGAGATCGGCGCCGGCGTGCTCGGCCAGGGCCAGGTCGAGCAGGTCGTCGAGCACCTGGCCGAGGCGCTTTCCCTCCGTACGCACGGAGGCGATCTCCTGGTTGCCCTCGGGCAGTTCGAGGGCGAGCAGCTCGATCCGCAGCAGCAGCGCCGCCAGGGGGTTGCGCAACTGGTGCGAGGCGTCCGCGACGAAGGCGCGCTGCTGCTCCAGCACGTCCTCCACGTTGTCGGCCATCTCGTTGAACGAACGGGCCAGGCGCCTGAGTTCCGGCGGGCCGCCCGACGCCGCCACCCGGGACCGCATCCGGCCGCTGGCGATGTCGTGGGCGGCGGCGTCCAGCGTCCGGACGGGGAGCAGCACCCATCCGGTGAGCCGGTTCGCGGCACCGAGGGCCACCAGCATCGCGATCACCTCACCCGCGGCGATCAGGAGCCAGCCGCGGAGCGTGGCGGCGCGCATCTGGTCGGTGGGCGAGTCGATGACGACGACGGCGACCACGTCGCCGTCCCGCACGACGGGCGAGGCGACGACCACCCTGCCCTCCTGCCAGGGCCAGACCTGGGGCGGATCGTGGCTGCGGCGGCCGAGCAGCGCCTCGTTGAACGCCTCGCGGCCCTCGCCCTCGACGGGCAGCCGCCAGGATCCCGGCGCCTTGGCCATCGCGGAGTCGTCGCGGTAGAAGACGCCGGCCCGGATGCCGTAGACGGCGTCGTACGTCTCCAGCTCGCCCTGCAGCGTGCGGCGCCGCTCATCGGCGCCGCTGGTGCGTTCGGTGATGAACTGGGCGAGTGCGGCGAAGCGTGCCGTGTCGTCGATGCGGTCGATCACGACGCCCTGCTGCCGGGCCGCCGCCACGCTGACGGCCAGCGGGAAGCCCAGCGCGAGCAGAACGCTCGCCATGAGGACGATGAGCAGCGGAAGCAGACGGGTGCGCAACGGGAACGTACGCCTTTACGCGGACGGCGCGACGAGGCGGTAGCCGACTCCGCGCACGGTCTCGATCAGGGCGGGCAGCCGCAGCTTGGAGCGCAGGGAGGCGACATGCACCTCCAGGGTGCGTCCCGTCCCTTCCCAGCTCGTACGCCACACCTCACTGATGATCTGCTCCCTGCGGAACACCACCCCGGGCCGCTGGGCGAGGAGGGCGAGGAGGTCGAACTCCTTGCGGGTGAGCTGGACCTCGCTCCCGTCGACGCTGACCCGGCGGGTCGGCAGCTCGATGTGCACATGCCCCAGGCGCAGGGCCGCGACGGGCGTGGGCGCGGTGTCCTCGTTGCCCGACTTGCGCCGGCTGACGGCATGGATGCGGGCGAGGAGCTCGCCGGTGTCGTACGGCTTGGTCACGTAGTCGTCGGCGCCGAGGTTGAGTCCGTGGATCCGCGAGCGGACGTCGGCCCGCGCCGTCACCATGATCACGGGTACGGAGCTGCGCTTGCGGATCTTCCCGCAGACCTCGTATCCGTCCTGGTCGGGCAGGCCGAGGTCGAGGAGCACGACGCCGAAGGGTTCCGTCTCGGCGGGAAGGAGCGCCTGGAGGGCCTCCTCGCCGCTGCGGGCGTGCACCACCTGGAAGCCGTGCCGCGCGAGGATCGCGGACAGGGCGGCGGCGACGTGGTTGTCGTCCTCGACGAGCAGCAGTCTCATGGCCCCCCTTTCCGAAGGTGCGATGTCTGTACGGTCTCGTACACCCCCGGTTACTTCCCCGTACCGGGGCGTTTCACGTCAGGGTGTACCAGGGCATCCACTCCGATGACGGGTGGGCCAGTCAAGGCCCACCCGTTGCATCGAGGTTTCCGTTATGCACCCGGTACGCCCCGGGGGTCCGGTAGGGCGTCCCGTTCACGCGGAGTGTCCGGTTGCAGCCGGATCGTTATGCTCAATTTCCGCTCAGATGTAATGACGGTGGTCGCACTGCGTCACTAAGGTCCTTCCCAACCGAGGAGGACGGAGCATTAAGCCGATGAGCGGAGTTTCAGTGACCAAGGGCGCCGAGGACGCTGCACCCGCGGCCGGCGACGACCTGGTCGTGCTGAGCAACGTCAACAAGCACTTCGGCGCGCTGCATGTGCTCCAGGACATCGACCTGACGATCGCCCGCGGCGAGGTCGTGGTCGTCATCGGGCCCTCCGGGTCCGGGAAGTCCACGCTGTGCCGCACGATCAACCGCTTGGAGACGATCGACTCGGGCGCGATCTCGATCGACGGGAAGCCCCTGCCCGAGGAGGGCAAGGAGCTGGCGAGGCTGCGTGCCGACGTCGGCATGGTCTTCCAGTCGTTCAATCTCTTCGCCCACAAGACGGTGCTGGAGAACGTGACGCTCGGCCAGCTCAAGGTCCGCAAGGCGGACAAGAAGGCTGCCGAGGACAAGGCGCGTTCACTGCTCGACCGGGTGGGCGTCGGAACCCAGGCCGACAAGTACCCCTCTCAGCTCTCCGGTGGCCAGCAGCAACGTGTGGCGATCGCCCGGGCGTTGGCGATGGACCCGAAGGTCATGCTCTTCGACGAGCCGACCTCCGCGCTCGACCCGGAGATGATCAACGAGGTGCTGGAGGTCATGCAGCAGCTCGCCCGCGACGGCATGACCATGGTCGTCGTCACGCACGAGATGGGCTTCGCCCGCTCCGCGGCCAACCGCGTCGTCTTCATGGCGGACGGGAAGATCGTCGAAGAGGCCACGCCCGACCAGTTCTTCAGCAACCCGCGCAGTGACCGGGCCAAGGACTTCCTGTCGAAGATCCTTCACCACTGATGGAGCCTTCAGCGCCGGTCTCCGGACCGGCTGATCACTCACATCGCGTCAACTCTAGGGAATTTCACCATGCAGCTTCGTAAGGTCACCGCCGCCTCGGCCGCCGTGCTCGCCCTCGCCCTGACCGCCACCGCCTGTGGCTCCGACGACAAGGACGACGCGTCCGGTTCGGGCGGCGGCAAGACGATCACCATCGGTATCAAGATCGACCAGCCCGGCATCGGCCTGAAGACCCCGGACGGCAAGTACACCGGCTTCGACGTCGACGTCGCCACGTACGTCGCCAAGGAACTCGGCTACGACGCCAAGAACATCGAGTTCAAGGAGACGAAGAGCGCCGACCGCGAGACGGCGATCTCGCGCGGTGACGTGAAGTTCATCGCCGCCTCCTACTCGATCAACGACGAGCGGCTGCAGAAGGTCGACTTCGCGGGTCCGTACCTCCTCGCCCACCAGGACATCCTGGTCCGCGCGGACGACAACTCGATCAAGTCGCCCGAGGACCTGAACAACAAGAAGCTCTGCTCGGTCACCGGCTCGACCTCGGCGCAGAACGTCAAGGACAAGCTGGCCCCGAAGGCACAGCTCCAGGAGTACGGCGGCTACTCCGAGTGCCTGACCGGTCTCGAGAACAAGGCCGTCGACGCGCTGACGACGGACGACAGCATCCTGGCGGGTTACGCCTCGCAGGACGCCAACAAGGGCAAGTTCAAGCTGGCCGGCTTCAAGATGACCAACGAGAACTACGGCATCGGCCTGAAGAAGGGCGACGCGGACCTCAAGAAGAAGATCAACGACGCGCTGACCAAGATGGTCTCGGACGGTTCGTGGGACAAGGCCGTGGAGGCCAACTTCGGCCCGGCGGGCTACAAGAACGAGCCCGCCCCGAAGATCGGCAACGTCGTCAAGTGAAGCAGGGCTGACCGGGCGCGCCGCCACTGACGGCGGCGCGCCGTGCCCTCCTACACGCGGAAGCGCGGGAGATCGTGTTCGACTTTCTTGATGGTTACGACCTGCTTGGGGCGTTCTGGGTGACGGTGCAGCTCACCGTCTACTCCGCCCTCGGCTCCCTCATATGGGGAACGCTGCTGGCCGGCATGAAGGTCAGCCCGGTCCCCCTGATGCGCGGCTTCGCGACCGGGTATGTGAACGTGGTGCGGAACATTCCGCTGACCGTGATCATTCTGTTCGCGTCACTGGGCCTCTACTCGACGCTCGGCATAGCCCTCGGCTCCTCCGACATCAAGGGCATCAACTTCCGGCTCGCAGTGCTCGCCTTCGTCGTCTACACGGCGTCGTTCGTGTGCGAGGCTCTGCGTTCGGGCATCAACACGGTGCCGGTCGGTCAGGCGGAGGCGGCCCGGGCACTCGGGCTCAGCTTCTCCCAGGTGCTGCGGCTGATCGTGCTCCCTCAGGCGTTCCGGTCGGTGGTCAACCCGCTGTCCAACGTGCTCATCGCGCTGACGAAGAACACCACCGTCGCAGCGGCGATCGGGGTCGCGGAAGCCTCGTACCTGATGAAGGAAATGATCGAGAACGAGGCCCAGCTGCTGCTGATCTCCGGTGTGTTCATCCTCGGCTTCATCGTCCTGACCCTCCCGACCGGCCTCATCCTCGGCTGGGTCGCCAAGAAGGTGGCGGTGAAGCGATGAGTTCCGTCCTCTACGACGCACAGGGGCCCCGCGCCAAGCGGCGCAACCTCCTGTACACCGTCCTCTTCGTGCTGGCCGCTGCGGCGGTGCTTTGGTGGGTGTACGACGGCCTCGCCGAGAAGCACCAGCTCGACTGGGTCAAGTGGAAGCCCTTCTTCGCCGGCACCCAGGCGTGGGAGACGTTCATCTGGCCGGGCTTCCAGAACACGATCAAGGCGGCCTTCTTCGCCCTGATCATCGCTCTGCCGCTGGGCGCGCTGTTCGGCATAGGGCGGCTCTCGGACCACCGCTGGGTGCGCGCTTCCGGCGGGGTGGTCGTGGAGTTCTTCCGCGCCATTCCCGTACTGCTCCTGATGGTCATCGCGAACCAGGCGTACTCCGAGTACACCGATCTCGACCCGGACACCCGTCTGCTGTACGCCGTGGTGACGGGCCTGGTGCTCTACAACGCCTCGGTGCTCGCCGAGATCGTGCGGGCCGGCATCCTGACGCTTCCGCGCGGGCAGACGGACGCGGCCAAGGCTATCGGTATGCGCAAGGGCCAGACGATGGTCTTCGTACTGCTGCCGCAGGCGGTCACCGCCATGCTGCCGGCCATCGTCAGCCAGCTCGTGGTGATCGTGAAGGACACCGCCCTCGGTGGCGCGGTGCTCAGCTACCCGGAGCTGCTCGCCTCGGTCCGGCCGATGTCCGCCAACTACGGCTCCAACACCATCGCCTGCTTCACGATCGTCGCGGTGGTCTACCTCGCGCTGAACTTCGCCCTGACGTCCTTCGCGAGCTGGCTGGAGCGGTGGCTCCGGCGCGGGAAGAAGAGCACGGGCGCGGTCGTCGGCACCGGCCCGGGGGGCGAGCTGGAGACGATCGGTGCGCCGTCGCTCAATGTGGACGACGGACGCGCCGTCTGACGGCTCGTCGCAAGACGCCCGCGAGGGGCGGTGGCGCGTGCGCCACCGCCCCTCGCCGCGTTCCGGTGTCACTTGACGCGCGCACCCCCAGTAGGTTGCATACGTTCTGTGATCGCGCCCCGAGCCTCCGCCGCCGCATCTCCTTCGACGCCGCCCTCCGCCTCAGGAGCCGCCCCGGCCTCCTGCCTCCTCCCGTGCGCCTCCACGCGTCCGACCACAGGTGTTCCGGGGGCCGCGCCGTGGACCCGGTGATCATCGTCGGCGCCGGGCCGGTCGGCCTGGTGCTGTCGCTCGCCCTCGCGGCGCAGGGCGTGCCGTGCGTGCTCCTCGACGAGGATCCGGGCAAGGACGAGACGCGTCCGGCCCGCACGGTCGTGCTGCGCGAGGACACCGCCGACCTGGTGGAACGGCTCGGCTGCAAGACACTCCAGCACGAGGGCCTGCGCTGGTCCGGCTGGCGGTCCATGCGGCGCAGGCAGCTCGTACGCGAACTCGCACTCGGCGAGGGCATGCCCGACTGCGACCCGCCGGCCGCCCCCGTCCACGTACCGCAGCACGCGCTGGTGCGGGGACTACGGGACGCGGTGGCCGCGACGGAGCTCGTGCAGACGGCGCGGCTCAGCCGCATCGACACCCTGGAGCAGGACCCCGACGGGGTCACGGTGCACACCCGGGAGCCGGGTTCGACCTGGTGGCGCGGGAGTTACCTGGTCGGCTGCGACGGGGCGAGGTCCACCGTGCGCAAGCTCCTCGACATCCGGTTCCCGGGGCGTACGGCGGTGGAGCGGCATGCCGTCGCCGCACTGCGCACCGAGCTGCCCTGGCCGGGCGAAGCCGTACTGCACCGGCTGCCCCCGTGGCGCACCGGCGGCGCCGAGGTCACCGCGCGGCCGCTGCCGGACGGTGTCTGGCGGCTGGACTGGCTGCTGCCGCCACGCGGCGAACTCGTCACGCCGGACGCCCTCGTCACCCGGGTCCGGGACACCCTCGCGGGCTGGTGCGGCGAGACACCCCCGTACGAACTGCTGGACACCGGCGTCTACACACTCCACCACCGGCTGGCCCGCAGGTGGCGGGTGAAGCGGGCCTTCCTGGCCGGGGACGCCGCGCATCTGCTGGGGGCCCTGGGCACCCAGGGGCTCGACGAGGGGCTGAGGGACGCCGAGAACCTGGCGTGGAAGCTGGCGCTGGCCTGGCATCACGGGGCCCATGACGTGTTGCTGGACAGCTACCAGGCCGAGCGGCGGGCGGCGGTCGCCTCGCGGCTGCGCGCCGCCGACCAGTCACTGCCGATACTGCGGGGCGGCGGCGGGCTGCGGACGCTGCTTCCCGGGAGCGCACGGGGGCACGACTCGCTCCTCACCGACGGGCATCTGGGCTGCGGCCCACTCGGTGCGCCCCCGTCCTACTCCCATTCCCCCCTTGCGCCCCCGCGCGCCGAGGCGCACACCGCGGTCGGTACGCCCCCCGGTGCGCCGGTCGCGGATGTACGGGTCACCGCGCCGGACGGAACGACCGTGCGGCTTCGGGAGCGACTGGGGCAGGGCCATCTGCTGGTGGTGCTCGTGGCACCGGGTACAGGGGTCTGGGACCGGCGGCACTGGATGCGGGCCGGGGTCATGCCCCGGCTCGTCGAGGCGGTCGACGGCCTGCCGGTGAAGGCCGAACTGCTGGTCACCGAGAGCTATCCGGGGGCGTCCGCGCACACCGTGCTGCTGGTCCGGCCGGACGGCCATCTCGTGGAATCGTTCGGCGGGGTCCGGCCGGCGGAACTCCTCGCGGCGGCGGACGCGGCGCGCGGCGGCGCGGCGCTCACCTCCGTGCGCTCCGACCGGACCGCAGACATCAATTGACCGACGCAGGCGCACATGGTCTACTCCGGAACATGACCGACACCGATGTGCGCCTGTGGCGGAGGGTCCATATGGACCTGCTCCGTTATGCGGGCTGCGTGTGTCGCCCGTCCTGCTGAATCGCCTCCTCCTGCTCCGCCGTGCCGCGACGTACGGCCGGAGCGTCCACGCGAACTCTCAGGACGGTCCCTGTGTCTGCCTCCCCCTCCCCTGTGCCCGTACGTACGTCCGACCCCGGTCCGACCGCTGCGGAACTGCTCGACTTCGTCCGCCGCACCGCCGCGGACACCGCACTCATCGCCTCCCTTCCCCTCGACCCCGAGGGCCGTACCTGGATCCGGCTCGACGGACCCGGCGGGAGCGAGGCCTGGCTGATCGGCTGGCCTCCCGGCGCCGGAACCGGCTGGCACGACCACGCCGACTCGATCGGTGCCTTTCTCACCGCGGCCGGCACGCTGAAGGAGCACGCGCTCGCGGCGCGGCTGCCCACCGACGGGTGGAAGACGCTGGAGCTGTCCGAGGGCATCGACCGTTCCAGGGAGTTGACGACCGGTCAGGGCAAGGCGTTCGGCCGGCACCACGTCCACGAGGTGCTGAACGAGTCCACCACGGAGCACGCCGTCTCCGTCCATGCGTACTACCCACCGCTGCCGCAGATCCGGCGCTACAGCCGCACCGGCGCGGTGCTGCGCCTGGAGCAGACCGAACGCCCGGAGGACTGGCAGTGAGCGACGCACGGCACGAGGGTGGGGACGGCCGGGTCGGGATCGACGAGCTCCTGGAGCGGGTCCGGGCCGGATACGAGCGGATCGGACCGCAGGAGGCGCAGGCGGCGGCCGACGAGGGCGCGTTGCTCGTGGACATCCGCTACGCGGAACTGCGGGCGCGGGACGGGCTGATCCCGGGGGCTTTGGTCGTCGAACGGAACGAGCTGGAATGGCGGCTGGACCCGCAGGGCAGCCATCGCGCCTCGGAGGCCGTGAGCCACGGTCTGCGGGTGGTGGTGATCTGCAACGAGGGATATGCGTCCAGCCTGGCCGCCGAGTCGCTGCACCGGCTCGGGCTGCACCGGGCGACGGACCTGATCGGCGGCTTCCAGGCCTGGCGCGCAGCGGGGCTCCCGGTCGTGGAGTGACCGGGAGCCCCGCCGGGCCGAGGCCGTCACCGGCTGAGGGCCCCGCCGGCTGGGGAGCCCCCGCCGGCTCGGGGCCATCGGTCATCGGCTCGTGACCGCCTCCACCGGGCGGGCCTTCAGCGTCAGCCTGCCGGGCAACGCCGTGGCGATCAGGGCGAGCACGGCCGCGGCGCCCACCACCGTCGCGTACACCAGCGGCACCACGGTGGGCGCCGCGCCGCCCGTCATGCCGATACTGAAGGCGGTCAGTACGGCGAGCGCGATACCGGTACCGAGGACTGTGGCGACGGCCAGCACCGACAGTGCCTCGATCCGGAGCATCCGCAGCACCTGACGGCGCGTCGCCCCCGCCAGCCTCAGGAGCGCGAACTCCTTGAGCCGCTCGGAGACCGACATGGCAAGCGTGTTGACGACGGCGATGGCGGTGAAGGCCAGGACGAGTCCCATGGCCAGCAGGTTGACCTCGGCGTTCTCCTGCTGACGGTCTGCCTGGAGCCGGTCGGCGGTCTCGGGCGTGACGACGGCGACACCCGGGAACCTGCCCAGAGCAGCCGTCAGTTCGCTGCGGCTCGCGTCCCCTGCGACCAGGACGGTGGCAGCTAGGGGGTTGTCCATGTGCCGGGCCAGCAGGTCGTGCGGCAGCGTCAGGTCGCCGAAACCCAGCCCGCGACGGTAGACGGCCGCGACCGTGAGAGTGGCGGGGGTGCCGTCGCCCAGGTGCAGCTTCAGTTCACTGCCGGGGCGCAGGCCCAGTTGATCGGCGGCCAGTTCACTGAGGGCGGCGGAGCGGGAGTCCGCAGTGAACGCGGCGATCGAGCCGCGCGTCACGCCGGGGTCCCAGGTCCGGGCGAGACCCGCTGTGGTGACTCCCTGGGCCTGGTACTTGGTGAGCCCGACCCGGACGGTGGTGCGGACCACCTCCGTGGCGGCGGTGACTCCGGGCGTCCTGCGCACGGCATCGGCCGCGGCTGACGGCACGCCGGGGCCCTGCGCACCCAGCACCCAGGTGGCGCGGGTGCCCTCACGGGCCTGGGCCAGGGCCGCGTCGCCGAGGGTCGGCTGGACGAAGAGAACCGTGCAGGTCATGCCGATGAGCAGCGTGAGCGGGGTGACGACGGAGGCCATCCGGGTGGAGTTCCCGCGGATGTTCGCCGCAGCCAGGATGCCGACGTGTCCGGCCGCCCGGAGCACGCCTGCCAGCAGGAACGCGGCCCCTCGGACCAGGATCGGCCCGAGCAGCGACACAGCCGTGGCCAGCACCACCACGGCCAGGAAGGTGACGGGGGTCGAGGCGGCCTCGGTGTGCAGGATGCCCAGCACGGCGACGAGCACCCCGCCGCCGATGAGCAGGACCAGGCCGGCGGCCATGCGGCCCCGGGCCGGACGGCGACGCTCGACCGCGGACTCGGCCATGGCCTCGGCGGGACGGAGGCGGGCGATACGGCGGCCGGAGATACGGGCGGCGGCCCAGGCACCGAGGAGGGTGACGGCCAGGGCCACGCAGGCGGGAAGGATTCCGGCCGTCCGCTCCAGCGTCGGCGGAACCACCCCCATGTCGATGAATCGGCTGTGCAGCCATCCGGCCAGCGGCAGGCCGGCAAGGGCGCCCAGCACCCCGGCAACCGCGCCGACCAGCAGCGCCTCGCGGCCGAGCAGGCGGCGGATCTGCCGTGAGGTGGCGGCGATGGTACGCAGCAGGGCCAGCTCCCGGTGGCGTTGCTGGATGGAGAGGGCGAACGTCCCGACGACCACGAGCACGGCTACCAGCAGCGACGTGCCGCCCATCGCGCCGCCCATGGAGACCAGCTTCACGCGCGCGCCCGCAGCGTCCAGGAACTCGACCGGGCCGCGCTCGTCTCCCGTCGAGACCTGGGCGGTGGTGCCCTTGAGGGCTTGCGCGATCTGCTGCTTCAGCCGGTCGCTGTCCGTGCCGGCTGTGGGCAGCACCCCCAGGGCGGAGACCTTGCCCGGGCGGGCGGCCAGGCGCTCGGCCTCCGCCGTGGAGAAGAACAGCGAAGTCTGCCGCCGGAGTTCAGGGTGCCCGTCCGGGGCCGCGATGCCGCTGACCCGGTAGGTGCGAGGGGCCTGCGTGGACTGCACGGTGAGCCGGTCGCCGGTCGTGAGGCCGGCCCGTTCGGCGAGCCCCCGGTCGATCACGACGTCATCGGCGGACGCCGGGGCACGGCCTGCGGTGAGGGCGAACGGGGTGAGCGGGGCGGATTCCCAGGAGTGTCCGTACGAAGGTGTGTCGCCGCCCTGCGCTTCCGCGGGCAGGGCCGGCAACGGAGCGGCGAGGAAGGTCAGTTCGGGGACGACCGCGCGCACACCGGGCAGGGTGCGGATCCGGTCGGCGGTGGTGTCGGGGAGCCAGGCACGTTCGGCGACGGGCTTGGCCTTGTGTTTGGTCTTGGTCTTCCCGTTGCCCTTGTGCTTCACGGTGGTCCGGTGGACGTTCTGGTCGGCGGAGACGACGAGGGGCGTCGCGGCGTAGCGCTCGGTGGCGATCCGTCCGCGCAGGCCGGTCTCCAGAAGAGTGCCGCAGGCAGTGACGAGGGCTGCGGCGCACATGAGGGCCAGCAGCGCTCCGAGGAATCCACCTTTCCGGTCGCGGACCGTCCGCAGGGCGTAGCGCAGCATCATGATGCGTCCGTCTCTCTTCTGTTGGCGTCATCCGTGGCGGAACCGTCAGGGACGGGGATGTCTCCGGCCGGGCCCGGGAAGGCGAGCAGCCGGGTGTGGACCGTGCGGGCGCCCGGCGGGGGCTCGGCACCGTGGCGCTTGTAGCGGTTCATGAGGGCGATGTACTCCTCGAAGAACTCCTGGAGTTCGGGGAGTGTGAGCCGCAGCGAGCCGCGCGAGTAGGCATGGCCGTCGGCCCACCCGTCGGCATCCGAGCCGTCCGCCGCAGTGCCGCTCTCGCGCTGGAGCCGCTCGAAGAGCGCGAGATCGGCTGCGTACGCGTGGCGGTTCAGCTCGTCGATGACGACCCGCATCCCAGGTGTCCGGCGGGACGGCGGCGGAAACCGTCGGTCACCGGGAACGGCCCGCCACCATCGCGCCCTGCGGGTACTCGGCACCTGCG
This sequence comes from Streptomyces sp. NPDC048211, assembly GCF_043202315.1. Taxonomy (NCBI): domain Bacteria; kingdom Bacillati; phylum Actinomycetota; class Actinomycetes; order Kitasatosporales; family Streptomycetaceae; genus Streptomyces; species Streptomyces sp. NPDC048211. Next base: position 21,023 of record NZ_JBIDAD010000014.1, on the reverse strand, counting down.
GCACGGTGTCGGCCACGAAGCCGTACCGGGCCAGTTCACGCAGGTGGTAGCTGGTGGCCCCGGTGTTCAGCCCCAGGGCACGGGCGAGGATCGCCGATGTCGCGGGGCCGTGCAGGGTGAGGTGCTGAAGGATCTGCTGACGTCGCGGCTGGGCGAGAGCCTTGAGTGCGGCCAGCTCCGTGATCTCGGTACCACCGGGCTTCTCTGGCATGCGTCACACACTGCTCTGTGCACAGACAGCTGTGCACTGGAGCGTTCCGGCGTCTTCACAGGGGGGCTTTCCCCCGTACGAGCGCGGGCGCGGGGGTGGGGGCGGGCGCGGGTGCGGGGGCGGGCGCGGGTGCGGGGCGGGGCACGGTCCGCAGGCCCGTGTCCCTGGCTGGCTTCCCCGGCCGGTGTGCCCGGCGCGTGTGCCCGGCGCGTATCCCCGCACGTGTCCCCAGCCCGGGTACGCCCGCTCCGCATCACCGGGTACGCCCGCCCCCAACCGCCGGCGGGAATCAGCGGTCGGGAGACAACGGTCGGGAATCAGCGGTGAAAATCACCGGATTCCGGAGCGACACACCCATATGGCCTCGCTCCGGTGGAGCGAACCGCAGACCGGACGGACATTCGGCTCAACGCCCAGGACCGCTGCGACGTCGCCATCGCACCGCTTCCGGCGTCGTCATGCCACCGCTACGACGGGGAGCCCGCACCCATGCCGACCACCGCCCTCACCCCCGATGAACTCGACGTCCAGGCCGCCCGTCTCCACGACTCGGCAGCCTGGCAGCAGATCGTCGCGGGCTGGGAACGCACTGTTCCGGAGCCCTCGCACCCCGTCTCACCCGGCAACGCTCAGGAGCGGCCCGCCCCCTCAGGTGACTGGCGTGATCTGCTGTCCGTGCCCGTGGATCAGCTCATCGCCGACACGCTGCACTCACTACCCGCCGCCGTACCGCGCGAGCGCCCGCTTCCCGGGCGTCTGGGTGCCGTACTGCCCGACCGGCTCCATGCCTGGCGGCGCATCGGGCAGCCGGAGGTGCGCCCCTCCGTCCATCTCGCCCACGCACGACAGATCCTGACCGAATGGGGGTGGCAGAACACCCCGTACCGACTCCGCAACGCCCGCGGTGCCCGATGCGTGTGCGGCGCCATGCTCACGGCACACCGTCTGGGCTACGGATCGGTGCACACCGTCGACCGGGCCGGTGCCTGGCTGATCTCCGAACTCCGCTCCCAGGGCTGGACCGGTCTGATCGGACCGTGGAACCGCTACCCCGGGCGCACCGCCGAGGACGCCCTCGCCCTGATCGACGCCACCATCAGCCGCGCGGCCCGCGCCGGGCAGTAGGGCCGGGCAGTAGGGGTCGGGTAGTACGGCCGGACGCCGACGGACGGCTACGACGAGGACCGCACCCGTAACGCTCTCCACCGCCGCCACTCAGAACGGGTCGTCCAGCCCCTCGGTGTCCTCGCCCTCCTCCTCCAGTGCCCGGCGCACCACGCGCAGGGCCATTCCCTCCCCGTACCCCTTGCGGGCGAGCATGCCCGCAAGGCGGCGAATCCGTTTGTCGCGTTCCAGGCCCCGGGTGGATCGGAGCTTGCGTGCGACGAGCTCGCGCGCCGTCTCCTCCTCCTGCTCGGAGTCGAGCTGACCGACGGCCTCGTCGATCACGGCGGCGTCCACACCCTTGGTCCGCAGCTCGCGGACGAGCGCGCGGCGGGCCAGCCCGCGGCCGTGATGCCGGGATTCCACCCAGGCATCCGCGAACGCGGCGTCGTCGATCAGCCCGACGTCCTCGAAGCGCGACAGCACTTGCTCGGCCACCTCGTCCGGGATCTCCCGCTTGCGCAGGGCGTCCGCGAGCTGCTGGCGGGTGCGTGCGGTACCGGTGAGCAGCCGCAGGCAGATGTTGCGCGCCTGCTCGACCGGGTCTCGCGGCTCCCCCTTCTCGGCCCTCGACGAGGAAGGGGAGCCGCTGCTTCTGGAGCGGGAGCGGGAACGGCGCCCGGCCCCCTCGCCGAATCCCGTACCCGCACCTCTGCCATGGCCGGCCCCCGTTGCCGGCTCATGGAAGAGGTCGGATTCGCTCTCGGATCCGGTGGTGTGTCCGGCGGCGGATTCGGTGCCGGGACCCGCGCCGGATTCGGCGGCGCTGCCCGGCCACTCCGTACGACGCGTCACGGTCTAGCTCTTGGCCGCCGCCGTCTTGGCCGGCTTGGTCTTGCCGGCCGAAGCGGCCACCGGCTTCGCCGCACTGTCTGCCGCAGCCGCCGCGGCTCCTGCCGCGTCCGCTCCGGGCTCGGCCGCTGCCTCCGGCCGCACACCGACGCCCAGCTTCTCCAGGATCTTCTTCTCGATCTCGTTGGCGAGGTCGGGGTTGTCCTTGAGGAAGTTGCGGGCGTTCTCCTTGCCCTGGCCGAGCTGGTCGCCCTCGTACGTGTACCAGGCGCCGGCCTTGCGTACGAAGCCGTTGTCCACGCCCATGTCGATCAGGCCGCCCTCGCGGCTGATCCCGTGGCCGTAGAGGATGTCGAACTCGGCCTGCTTGAAGGGCGGTGCGACCTTGTTCTTGACGACCTTGACGCGGGTGCGGTTACCGACGGCGTCCGTGCCGTCCTTGAGCGTCTCGATCCGTCGGATGTCGAGGCGCACCGAGGCGTAGAACTTGAGCGCGCGACCACCGGTGGTGGTCTCCGGCGAGCCGAACATCACACCGATCTTCTCGCGGAGCTGGTTGATGAAGATAGCCGTGGTCTTGGACTGGTTGAGCGCGCTGGTGATCTTCCGGAGCGCCTGGCTCATCAGGCGGGCCTGCAGACCGACGTGCGAGTCGCCCATCTCGCCCTCGATCTCCGCACGGGGCACCAGGGCCGCGACGGAGTCGATGACGATCAGGTCGAGGGCGCCCGAGCGGATCAGCATGTCCACGATCTCGAGAGCCTGCTCGCCGTTGTCCGGCTGGGACAGGATGAGGTTGTCGATGTCGACCCCGAGCCGCTTCGCGTACTCCGGGTCGAGGGCGTGCTCCGCGTCGATGAAGGCCACCGTGCCGCCGAGCTTCTGCGCGTTCGCCACGGCGTGCAGCGTCAGCGTCGTCTTACCGGAGGACTCCGGCCCGTACACCTCCACCACACGGCCGCGCGGCAGGCCGCCGACGCCGAGCGCGACGTCGAGCGCGGTCGAGCCGGTGGGGATCACTTCGATGGGCTCGTTCGGCCGCTCGCCGAGGCGCATCACAGCGCCCTTGCCGAATTGCCGTTCAATCTGTGCGAGTGCGGCGTCCAGCGCCTTCTCGCGGTCGTTTCCTGCCATGGGTTCCACCCGATTTGCTTGAGTCGATCGCTTCACGTCAAAGACGCTAACCCCTGCCACTGACAATGGGCCTCGACGTCCTCCCGGCCTGTGGACAACTCCACGGTCGAGCCCGGGAAAACCCGGCCGGAATCCCATGAGAATGGATGTTCGATTTTGGTGTCAAGCGCACCACGCCGCACCGACTCGCCCCCAGGATAGCGCCCCACCGCCAGGCATTTAGTCAGCTAGTGGCATAAATGCGACACCGCGCCAGGAGCGGAACACGACGAGGCAGTGCGGCCCGGAGGATTTCCCCGTCTCCGGCGCACGACTGAGGACCCGACCGTTCCTCGTCGTCACCCAACCGCTCCTCGGGTCCTTGCTCTACCGCTCCTCGTCCTCGCCCCGGCGCCCGTCGTCACCCTGCTGCCCCTCATCGCTCCGGTGCCCCTCGTCCGTCCTCTGGCCGGCCTCGCTCTCGGGGGCGCGCCAGAGTCTGCGCAGCCGTGCGGCGAGCGATTCACCGCGCCGCCACTGATGGCGTCCGTGCACGCGGGGATCGTCCGTGACGTCGTAGCGCTTCACATACGCGCCCAGGAACGCCTGCAGCGTGGCCACGGCCGGGATGGCGATCAGCGCACCGACGGCACCCATCAGCGCCGTACCGGCGACCACCGAGCCGAAGGCGACCGCCGGGTGGATGTCGACCGTCCTCGACGTCAGCTTGGGCTGCAGCACGTAGTTCTCGAACTGCTGGTACACCACGACGAACCCGAGGACCCACAGCGCGTACCAGGGGTCGACGGTGAACGCGATCAGCATCGGCAGGGCACCCGCCAGATACGTACCGATCGTGGGGATGAACTGCGAGACGAGTCCGACCCAGACCGCCAGCACCGGCGCGTAAGGCACCCCGAGGGCCAGCAGCAGGATGTAGTGCGCGATGCCGGAGACGAGCGCCATCAGGCCACGCGAGTAGAGGTATCCGCCCGTCTTGTCCACCGCGATCTCCCACGCCCGCAGCACCTCCGCCTGGCGGGCGGGAGGAAGGACGGAGCACAGCGCGCGGCGCAGCCGTGGGCCGTCGGCAGCGAAGTAGAACGAGAACAGGAAGATCGTCAGCAGCCGGAACAGGCCGCCGAGGACCGTGGTGGACACGTCGAGCACGCCGGTCGCACTGTTCTGGACGTACTTCTGCAGCCAGTCGGAGTGCAGCAGGCTGTCCTGCACCTCCACGCGGGAGAGCTCCGTGTGGAAGGTCTGGTTGACCCAGTTGATCACCGAGTCGAGGTACTCGGGGAAGTCCTCCACCATGTCGACGATCTGGCCCGCGAGCATCGAACCGAGCAGCACGACGAAACCGGCGCCGGCGATCAGGACACCGAGGAAGACCAGGAAGGTGGCGAAGCCCCGGCGCATGCCACGGGCCGACATCCGGCTCACCGCGGGCTCGATCGCGAGCGCCAGGAAGAAGGCGATCAGCACATTGATCAACAGGCCGATGAGCTGGTCGAACGCCCAGCTGCCGAGCCGGAAGCAGGCGTAGAGCGCCAGTGCCAGCACCATGGCACGCGGGAGCCAGCCGGGCATGCGGCCGCTCCCTGTGCCGGACGGCGGGGCGGGTGGCGCGGCCGGCGGGACGGGTGGGGTGAGGGGCTGCTGGGTCTGAGCGGTCTCGTCTGTCGGTGCCACGGAGCAAGTCTCGCCTACTGCTGAGGCAATCGGGTGCGCACCCCGGGAGCCTGCCCTCCGCCGCACCGCTTCGGACTGCGCCTCAGCGCTTGTCCGCGGGGATACCGACTGCCGTGCAGACCCCGCGCCAGACGTCCTTGGCCTCCCACCCCTCGTCAAGGGCCTGCCACACCGTGCGCCCGCCGAGCTCCGCCATCACGTGGTCCCGTGCGAAGGAATCGGCGTACCCCGCGCCGAAGTGGTCCGCCATCCGTTCCCAGAAAATCGTCAACCGCATGCCACCAGTATCCCGCTCCTGAGAGTGCAGCCTGGCCGCCCGGCCCTGCCGGGAGCGTTTGCCGTCCTACGGTCGGTGCATGGCTGGAACCGGAACAAGTCCCCTCAATCGTGCCGAGCAGTTCATCTGGCTCACGGCCCGCGTCCTCGAACAGCGGCGGTTCGCCCATCACTTCCTGAAAGGAAGCGCGGACGCCGTGGAAACGGCGCTTGCCGCCTTCCTCAACGAGGACGGCGGATACGGTCACGCGCTCGAACCCGATCTGCGCGGCCCCGTCAGTCAGCCGCTCCACACGGCCCACGCACTGAACGTCCTCGACTCCATCGATCGCTGCGGCGGGCTCCGGGTGGAGCGGATCTGCCGATTCCTGACCGCCGTGTCCACCAAGGAGGGCGCCTTACCCGCTCTGCTCCCCTCACAACGCGGCTACCCGGCCGCGCCATTCATTCCGGTCGTCGACGATCCACCGGCCGAGCTGTTGGTCACCGGGCCCGTCGTCGGGCTGCTCCACCGCAACTCCGTGTGGCATGCCTGGCTGTTCCGTGCCACGGACTTCTGCTGGGCGGCCGTCGACGCCCTGGAGGTGTCGCATCCCTACGAGATCGAGGCCGCGGTCGCCTTCCTGGACGGTGCGCCGGACCGGGCACGGGCCGAGGCCGCGGCCGACCGGCTCGGACGCCTGGTGCGCGACCAGCGGCTCGCCGTCCTGGACCCGGAACGGCGCGCGGAGTATCCGGTGGCGCCCGGATACGCGCCGGGTGAACAGCACTTTCCGTACGACTACGCCCGCGCGCCCGAGTCACTCGCCTTGCGCTGGTTCACCGAAGCGGAGATGGATCGCGCGCTGGACCATCTGGCGGCCGGGCAGGAGGCGGACGGCGGCTGGCCGGTGAGCTGGCGGCAGTGGGCACCGGGAACCGCCTTGGAAGGCCGCCCCCTGGTCACGCTCAGAGCCCTGCAGACGCTGCGGGCGTACGGGCGCGCCCTGGACTGACACGGGCGCCGACGGGTCGGCGGCTGTCGCCGGCCCCGACCCCTCACGCGCTGCCGCGCCCCGACCCCTCACGCGCTGCCGCGCCCCATCCCGTGTCCGGAGTCGAGCGGGAGCAGCGCCGCGATGGCGGGCGCGGCGCCCTCGGCCACCCGGATCGTCCCCGTCAGTTGCGCGAGCCGGCTGTCGGCGGTGTGCGGTGCCGCGCGGTGCACCCGGATCGTCCCCGTCAGTTGCGCGAGCCGGTGTCGGCGATGTGGGGACGCGGTCCGAGGAGTACGGCGGTGAGGCGTCGGGGCCTGCTGTGCGCCAGGTACGTCCGCAGGGTCCGCAGCCGTTCGGGACGTACCGCGACCGGGTCCAGCAGGGCGGCGATGAGCCCGCCGCCGGGTCCGGGCCGCTACGGGTGGAATGCGAGGAGCACGTCGTCAGACCGTGCACGCCCCGGGGGCAGTTCGCACACCCGCGCGACCCGCATGATCTCGGCCGCCGTACGGGATACCTCGGCCACCGCCGCAGCTGGGCCGGCGGGCTACCACTGCGCGTATCTGCTGATGGCGGGCCTGATCGCGGTCTCCTGCGTGCTCGCCGTCTGCCTCCCGCGGCCCGAGCGAGTCGCGTTGCGGCCGACTGTTCCCCCAGCTCCGGCGGTCGGTCTGCCCGTGCGCTGACAGGGCGCATCCTCAGCTCATGGGTAAGGGGCTCGGTCCAATGGACCGAGCCCCTTACCCATGACCCGCGCATCCGGCCTCCGCAGGCGCGATCAGCCGAGGGCACGCACTCCGGCGGTGACGACCACGGCCACTCCCACGACGACGAGGAAGGGCGCCCGCAGCACGAGGGCGAGGGCCGCGGCGGCGAGGCCGGCGCCCCGGGCGTCGAGCACCAGGTGCTGCCCGGTGCCGAAGGCCTGCTGTGCGGTGAGGGCGGCCAGCAGGGCCACCGGAAGCAGCGCGGCCAGGCGCTGCACGAGCGGGCGCTCCAGGGCGCCGGCCGGCACCAGGAGCCCCAGGAGCTTGGCGAGGTAGCAGCCGACGGCGGTCAGCGCGATGGCGATCCAGACGTTCATCGGCCGTCCTCCTGCGTGGTGGTGCGCGGATCCCCGGCCTCCGGGGCCTTCCCCGCTTCGTGCGCTTCCCGGGCCGCCCCGGCCGATTCGCCTATGGTCCCGCCCTTGCCCCGCCCCATCAGGAAGAGGACGGCGGGTGCCGCGAGCGCCGCCAGCAGTACGGGCACCCCGGCGGGCAGCACGGGCAGCAGGCCGAGGGCGAGCACGACGGCCAGCGCGGCCGTGACCCGCTCGGTCGTGCTCGTCAGCATGGGTGCGAGCAGGGCGAGGAAGACGGCCGGGCCCGCCGCGTCCAGTCCCCAGGCCGCGGTGTCGCCGAGCGCCTCGGCGCCCAGCGCTCCGACCAGCGTGGTGAGGTTCCACAGCACGTACAGCGTGAGACCGGTGACGGTGAACCCGATCCGGGCGGCCCGCCGGGTGGGCTGGGGCAGCGTCACGGCGGTCGTCTCGTCGATGACCCATTGCGCGGCGAGGGGGCGCAGCGCACGCGGCAGAGCGAGCAGCTGCGACAGCCGCAGGCCGTAGAAGGAGTTGCGTACACCGAGGAAGAAGGCGCCGGCGGCCGCGGTGTACGGATTGCCCCCGGCGGCCAGGGCGCCCACCAGGGCGAACTGCGAGGCGCCGGTGAAGACGAGGAGGCTCAGCGCGCAGGTCTGCAGCAGGCTGAGTCCTGAGCCGGCCGAGGTGACGCCGAAGGCGAAGCCGGAGAGGCCGACGGCTATGCCGACGCCGAGTGCGTCACGTACGACGGCCGCGTCCGGCTTGGCCTCGGCGGTGATCGCGCTGCCGCCGGGCGGGCCGGCGGCGCTCTGAGGGGGTGCTGTCTGTTCTGCCACGCCCGGGACGCTACCCGGGCAGGTCGGGTCCGGTCTTGTACGTTCTTGCGCGTTCGCGCTGGTAGGCGCCGGGTGGTACCCCGACTATGCGGGTGAAATGACGGTTGAGGTGGGGCTGGTCGGTGAAGCCGACCTCGGCGGCGGCAGCGGCGGGTCCGGCGCCCGCGTCGAGCATCCGCCGCGCACGCCGGACCCGGGCGTCGGTGAGCCAGGTGTGCGGCGGCATTCCGTACTGCTTCTTGAAGGCCCGGAGCAGGGCGAACGGGCTCGTGCCGAGCTCGGTGGCCAAGGCCTCCAGGGTGGGCGGCTCGGCCATCCTGCTCTCCAGGACGGCCCGGGCGCGTGCCGCGTCCCGTGCGCCCGCCGCCCCGGCCGTACGCGTCGGCAGCGCGCTGCCGTGCCGGGTGAGCAGGCGCGTGACCAGGGCCCGCAGCACGCTGTCCGCGGCGAGGGCGTTGCCCTCCTCCGCCGCGCGGTGGACCTCGCCGATCAGCCGGGCCGCGTACGGATCGACCACGCCGGTCTCCGTGAAGCCGACCGTGCCGCGCAGGTTCGTCGTGTCGGCCGCGATGTCGCTGATCACCTGGGCGGACGGGTAGAGCGTGGCGTACACCCACCCTTCGGGCACTCCGGCGCGTGCGGTGTGCGGGACCTCGGGGTTGATCATGACGACAGTTCCGGGTCCGGCGTGGACGGTCCCGCCGGGCAGTCCGACGTCCTCGACGCCCTGGGTGATGGTCCCGAAGACGTAGCCCTCGTGGCTGTGGCGGGGGAATGTGTGGCGGACGTAGCGGGCCCGCAGCAGATCGAGGTCGGGCAGCTCCGCGTACTGCCAGTACCTCGCCCACTCCTTCGGGCCCTTCGCTCCTGCCATGCTCGGATTCTCGCAGCTCCCGGGGGCCGGGGCCGCCGGTGCGACGCCCGGCCCGGCGTTTGCCACGGCCGTTGTCAGTGGCGGGGTGCACGATGGGGAACATGACCGGCTCCGCTATCGATTCGTTCTCCCCCGCGACCCGCAGCTGGTTCACGGGGGCCTTCAGCGCGCCGACGGCCGCGCAGGAGGGCGCCTGGCGGGCGATCGGCGAAGGGTCGGACGTCCTGGTCGTCGCCCCGACCGGATCGGGCAAGACCCTGGCCGCCTTCCTCGCCGCCCTCGACCAGCTGACGGCGGTCCCGCCGCCCGCCGAGGCGAAGAAGCGCTGCCGAGTGCTGTACGTGTCGCCGCTCAAGGCCCTCGCCGTCGACGTGGAGCGCAATCTCCGCTCGCCACTGACCGGTATCCGCCAGGAGTCGGTGCGCCTCGGACTGCCCGAGCCCGAGGTGCGGGTGGGCATCCGCTCGGGCGACACCCCGCCCGCCGAGCGCCGCTCCATGGCGACACGGCCGCCGGACATCCTGATCACCACCCCCGAGTCCCTCTTCCTGATGCTGACGTCCTCGGCCCGTGAGGCGCTGGCCGGGATCGAGACGGTGATCCTCGACGAGGTGCACGCGGTCGCGGGCACCAAGCGGGGCGCCCATCTCGCGCTGTCCCTGGAACGGCTCGACGAGCTGCTGCCCCGGCCCGCCCGCCGGATCGGTCTGTCGGCCACGGTCCGGCCGGTCGACGAGGTGGCACGTTTCCTCTCACCGCAGCGGAAGGTGGAGATCGTCCAGCCGCCGTCCACCAAGCAGTTCGATCTGTCCGTGGTCGTGCCGGTCGAGGACCTGGGCGAGCTCGGCGGCTCCCCCGCCACCGACCCGGACTCCGCGGGCCAGGCGGACAAGCCGTCGATCTGGCCGCATGTGGAGGAGCGGATCGCCGACCTCGTCCAGGCCCACCGCTCCACCATCGTCTTCGCCAACTCCCGCCGTCTCGCGGAGCGGCTCTGCAACCGGCTCAACGAGATCGCCTACGAGCGGGCCACCGGCGAGACGATGCCGGAGGCCCACTCGCCCGCCGAGGTCATGGCGGAGTCCGGTGCGGCGAAGGGCGCTCCCCCACTGCTCGCCCGGGCCCACCACGGATCGGTCTCCAAGGAGCAGCGCGCCCAGGTCGAGGAGGATCTCAAGGCGGGCCGGCTTCCCGCGGTGGTCGCCACGTCCAGCCTGGAGCTGGGGATCGACATGGGGGCCGTCGACCTGGTGATCCAGGTGGAGTCCCCGCCGTCGGTCGCTTCCGGACTGCAGCGGGTCGGCCGTGCCGGGCACCAGGTGGGCGCGGTCTCCACCGGGGTCGTCTTCCCGAAGTACCGGGGCGATCTGGTGCAGGCGGCCGTGGTCACCGAGCGGATGCGCACCGGATCCATCGAGGCGCTGCGGATCCCGTCCAACCCCTTGGACGTACTGGCCCAGCAGCTGGTGGCGATGGTCGCCCTGGACAGCTGGCAGGTGGACGACCTGCTGGCGGTGACGCGACGGGCCGCCCCCTTCGCCTCGCTGCCCGAGTCGGCGTTCACCGCCGTGCTCGACATGCTCGCCGGCCGCTATCCGTCCGATGCCTTCGCCGAACTGCGTCCCCGCGTCGTCTGGGACCGGGTCGCCGGCACGGTCACGGGCCGCCCCGGCGCGCAGCGGCTCGCCGTCACCTCCGGAGGCACCATCCCCGACCGCGGGCTCTTCGGGGTCTTCCTGGCGGGCTCCGACCCCAAGAAGGGCGGTGGCCGGGTCGGTGAGCTGGACGAGGAGATGGTGTACGAGTCCCGGGTCGGTGACGTCTTCACGCTGGGCACCACGTCCTGGCGGATCGAGGACATCACCCGCGACCGGGTCCTGGTGTCGCCCGCCCCCGGTGTTCCCGGGCGGCTGCCGTTCTGGAAGGGCGACCAGCTGGGCCGTCCGCTGGAGCTGGGGCGTGCGCTGGGCGCCTTCCTGCGCGAGCTCGGCGGGCTGTCCCCCGAGGACTCCCGGAAGCGGCTGCTGGCCGCCGGCCTCGATACCTGGGCCGTGGACAACGTGCTGTCGTACATCGACGAACAGCGCCGGGCCTGTGGCCACGTCCCCGACGACCGGACCATCCTCGTCGAGCGTTTCCGCGACGAGCTGGGCGACTGGCGCGTCGTCGTGCACTCTCCCTTCGGCGCCCAGGTGCACGCCCCGTGGGCGCTCGCCCTCAGTGCCCGGCTCGCCGAGCGGTACGGCATGGACGCGCAGGTCATGCATGCCGACGACGGCATCGTGCTGAGACTGCCCGACGCGGACATGATGGGCCTGGACCTCCTCGATTTCGACCCCGCGCAGGACACGGCGCAGAACTCCGGCGCCGCGCCGCTCCCCCCGGCCAACGCGTCCCTGGACAGCGACCAGCCTCCGGTCGGCGCCGCCGATGTCGCCTTCGACCAGGGTGAGATCGCTCAGATCGTCACGGACCAGGTCGGCGGCTCCGCCCTGTTCGCCTCCCGGTTCCGCGAATGCGCGGCCCGCGCGCTGCTGCTGCCCCGGCGCAGCCCCGGCAAGCGCACGCCGCTGTGGCAACAGCGACAGCGGGCCGCCCAGCTCCTCCAGGTCGCCTCCGAGTTCGGCTCGTTCCCCATCGTCCTCGAAGCGGTCCGCGAGTGTCTCCAGGACGTCTTCGACGTCCCCGGGCTCACCGAGGTGATGGGCGATCTGGAAGCCCGCCGGATCCGCCTGGTCGAGGTGACCACCCAGGAACCCTCTCCGTTCGCCCGCTCACTCCTGTTCGGCTACGTCGCGCAGTTCCTCTACGAGGGCGACTCCCCGCTCGCCGAGAGGCGGGCCGCCGCCCTCTCGCTCGACTCCCATCTCCTGGCCGAGCTGCTCGGCCGCGCGGAGCTGCGCGAGCTGCTCGACGCCGAGGTCCTGACCGAGCTGGAGCAGGAGCTCCAGTGGCTGGCCGAGGACCGCCGGATCAAGGACATCGAAGGGGGCGCCGATCTGCTGCGGGTCCTCGGCCCGCTCACCGATTCCGAGCTTGCCGAGCGCGGCGCCGAGCCGCAGTGGGCGCAGGAGCTGGAATCGGCACGCCGCGCCATCCGGGTCCGGATCGGGGGCGCGGATCACTGGGCGGCCATCGAGGACGCGGGCCGGCTGCGCGACGCTCTGGGCACGGCACTCCCCGTCGGAGTCCCCGAGGCGTTCACCGAACCGGTGAAGGATCCCCTCGGCGACCTTCTCGCCCGCTTCGCCCGTACGCACGGCCCCTTCACCTCCACCGCTGCGGCCGCCCGGTTCGGCCTCGGCACCGCCGTCACCGACGGGGCACTGCAACGGCTCGCGGCCTCGGGCCGGATCGTCCAGGGCGAGTTCCACCCCGCGGGGATCGGCCAGGAGTGGTGCGACGCCACGGTGCTGCGACGGCTGCGGCGCCGCTCCCTCGCGGCGCTCCGCCATGAGCTGGAGCCGGTGCCGCCGGCCGCGCTGGCGGGCTTCCTCCCCCAGTGGCAGCATCTGAGCGGCAACAGCCTGCGCGGAATCGACGGACTGGCCCGCGCCATCGAACAGTTGCAGGGCGCCCCCGTCCCCGCGTCCGCGCTGGAGAAGCTCGTCCTGCCCAGCCGCGTCAGCGGCTACTCCCCCGCGCTCCTGGACGAACTCACCACCACCGGCGAGGTCGTATGGGCCGGTGCGGGAGCACTCCCCGGCAAGGACGGCTGGCTCTCCCTCTACCCGGCCGACAGCGCACCCCTGCTCCTGCCTCCCCCTCGCCCGCTCGAACTCAGCGCGCTGCACGAGTCCGTTCTCACCACCCTGAGCGGTGGATACGGGCTCTTCTTCCGGCAGATCGCCGATCAGGTCCGGGCCACCACGCACCCGGACTCCACCGATCCCCAACTGGCGGACGCTGTCTGGGATCTCGCCTGGTCGGGCCGGCTCACCAACGACACACTCGCCCCGCTGCGTGCCCTGCTCGGCTCCGGACGCACGGCCGGATCGACCGCCCACCGTGCCAAGCGGGATGTGCCTCGCGGCCGCTACGGCTCGCTGAGCGCTTCGGCACGCCCCGTCTCCCGCACCGGTCCGCCCACCGTGTCGGGCCGCTGGTCACTGCTGCCACCCGTCGAACCCGAGCCCACACACCGGGCCCACGCCCTGGCTCGCACGCTGCTGGACCGGCACGGCGTGGTCACCCGCGGCGCGGTCCAGGCCGAGGGTGTCGAGGGCGGCTTCTCCGCCGCGTACCGCGTCCTGTCCGCCTTCGAGGACAACGGGCAGGCACGCCGCGGCTATGTCGTGGAGGGGCTGGGAGCGGCACAGTTCGCCATGGACGGCGCGGTCGACCGGCTCCGCGCGGTCTCCACCGCGCGCGACCGTACGGAACCGGGCGCGGATCCCCATGCCCTGGTCCTCGCCGCGGCCGACCCCGCCAATGCGTACGGAGCGGCCCTGCCGTGGCCCGAGCCGCCCGCCGGGGCCGGGCACAAACCCGGACGCAAGGCGGGCTCCCTCGTGGTCCTGGTCGACGGGGAGCTCACGCTCTACATGGAGCGCGGCGGCAAGACGCTGCTGGCCTGGCCGACCGATCCGGACGACCCGGCTCTCCGGGCGGCCGCGACCGCCCTGGCCGGCGCTGCCCGTGCCGGAGCCCTGGGCACAGTCACGGTCGAGCGCACCAACGGCGCCTCGTCCCTGACCTCACCCCTCGGCCGCACTCTGGAAGCGGCAGGTTTTCTCGCCACCCCGAGAGGTCTGCGCCTGCGCGCCTGAGCTCCCGCTCCACCACATCCGCCTCCTCACCCCGCCTCAACCGACGCCTCCACCGCGTCCACCTCCTCACCCCGCCCGCCCGACACCTCCGCCACATCCGCCTCCTCACCCCGCCCCGCCCGACACCTCCGCCACCTCTCCACCGAGCGCGCCACGCCCGAGCGCCCCCGGGGCACATAGCGCTGCACACCACACCCACGCGCCTCGGACCCAGCGTTCACGCGCCACAGCCCACTCCCACCGATCACCGGGTCGCCCCGCCCTCACCACCGCCCCCGCGCATCATGGACGTATGCCCGAAGGAGACACCGTCCTGCAGACCGCGAAACGGCTGCACAGCGCGCTGGCCGGCCAGGTCCTGACCCGGTCTGATCTGCGCGTCCCCCGGTTCGCCACCGCCGATCTCACCGGCCGGACCGTTCTCGACGTCTCCTCGCGCGGCAAGCACCTGCTGACCCGCATCGAGGGCGGCCTCACCCTCCACAGCCATCTGCGGATGGACGGCGCCTGGCGCATCTACACCCCCGGCGAACGCTGGCGCGGAGGGCCCGCCCACCAGATCCGCGCCATCCTGGCCAACAGCGCGCACACCGCTGTCGGCTACCGCCTCCCCGTTCTCGAACTCCTGCGCACCAGGGAAGAGGAGAAGGCCGTCGGCCACCTCGGCCCGGACCTGCTGGGACCGGACTGGAACGCCGACACCGCGCTGCACCACCTTCTCGCCGACCCCGCCCGGCCCCTCGGCGAGGCGCTCCTGGACCAGCGCAACCTGGCCGGCATCGGCAACGTCTACAAGTGCGAACTCTGCTTCCTGGCCCGCGCCACGCCCTGGCTCCCCATCGGCCGACTGCCCGAGCCCACGGCGACCCTCCTCGTCACCACGGCCAAGCAGCTCCTGGAAGCCAACCGCGACAACCCGGTCCGCACCACCACCGTCGGCGCCCGCCTCCGGACCGCAGCCGCTCCGGCTTCCCGCGCCCGCCGCCCGAGCGAGAACCTCTGGGTATACGGCCGGACCCACCGCCCCTGTCTGCGCTGCGGGACACCGATCCGCGCGTCGGAGCAGGACTCGCGTCCCACGTACTGGTGCCCCCGCTGCCAATCGGGGCCCACTCCGTAACGGACAGCCCACCACCGCAGCATAGTTGACGACCCGTCAGAATCAGTCGTACGGTCCGGTCATGCCACTCGCCGCGTACGACCTCAGGGGCCGATCCGCGTTCGTCACCGGTGCCGCCGGCGGAATCGGCCGCGCCACCGCCGTCCTGCTGGCGGAGGCAGGGGCCGGCGTCCACTGCGCCGATCTCGACGAGAAGGGCCTTCGGGAGACCCTCGACCTGATCACCGCGGCAGGTGGCGAAGCCCACACACATCCGCTCGATGTCACCGACCGCAACCAGGTCGGGGCGGCGGTCGCGGCCGCGGGCGACCTGGACATCCTGGCCGCCGTGGCCGGGATCATGCATACGAGCAGCGTCCTGGAGACCGAGGACGAGGATCTCGACCGTGTCCTCTCGGTCAATTTCAAGGGGGTCCTGTACGCCTGCCAGGAAACGGCCCGCAGGATGGTCGCGCGCGGCGCCCCCGGCTCGCTGATCACGATGGCCTCCGGTGCGGTCGACTCCGCGAGCCCGGGCCTGCTCTGCTACAGCGCGGCCAAGGCTGCCGTGGTCCAGCTGACCAAGACGCTGGCGACCGAGCTGGGGCCTCACGGCATCCGGGTGAACGCGGTCGCGCCCGGCTGGATCCGCACCCCCATGACCGCCCGCCACGACGAGGCGCAGCAGCACCGGGCCGAGGCCACGATGGCGCGCATTTCGCCGCTGGGCAGGGTCGGCGAGCCCGATGACGTCGCGCATACGGTGCTGCATCTGGCATCGGACGCTTCGGCCTTCATGACCGGCCAGATCCTCCGCCCGAACGGCGGCGTCGCCATGCCCTGGTAGCCCTCCAGGCCCTGCCGACGGACCAGGACCGCGCTCCCTTACGCCAGGACGGTCGCTCAGCGCGGCCGGACAGGGCCGACACGCGCCAGGACCGGCCGGCCTCGCGCCACGACGAGCCGGATATCGACGATCCCGGCACCGACGTGCCGGACAGCGGTGTCTGCGATATCAGCGACTTCCAGGTGCGGCCCATGTCACGCACGCCCTCGGCGCACCGCCGCAGCAAACCCGTGCCCGCGTCGAAGATCCCGAGCGGCCGGGCCGTCTCGGCCACGTGTACGGGCAGGAGGCTGAGCCCCCATCCACCCGCCGCCACCGCCCCCTCGACCGGCCCCGCGTGCGCGGGCTCCAGCACCAGCCGCAGCACGGCCCACCACCACACACCGCCGAGCACGAGCGCCGGCGCCCACCGCCGCACCATGGCTGCCTCCTTCGGGCGAACCCCGGGGCCTGTAGTTCGGAGCAATGCGGGTTCGGGAAATCCGTCCTGATCCGAACGGAAGACCCTAGTCCGGTGCACCTCTCCGCGGGAGAGCGCACCGGCGCAGTACCGGCGCAAACGCCGCAGTCACGCACCTGTCGCGCACGCAGCAGTCACGCTCTGTCGCACGCGGGGCTGTCACACCGCCCCGCGGTTACCGCCCCGGGTCGCACAGGCCCGCAGCGAAGCCGACTCGGAGGCCCACGGCGACGGCCTGTCCAGAGGGGAGCCCCCACCGCTTCCGGTGGGGGCTCCGCCGACTGGCGTTCAGTCCTTGTCGTCGGGGGTCAGGGAGTCCTTGACACCCTCGGCGCGCTCCCGCGCCCCACCCATGGCGCCCTTGGCCTTGCCCTTCGCCTGGTCCGCCTTGCCCTCGGACTCCATGCGCTTGTTGCCGGCCATCTTGCCCATGGCCTCCTTGGCCTTGCCGGCCATCTTGTCCTTCGCGCTTCCGTCGGTCATCACAGCTCCTTGCGTCGTACGTACCGCCTCCGCCCGATCCCGGGCGGGCCGGCTGGAATGGGGCCCCCGCCAGGTGGGAAACCTGGCGAGCGGGCCGGAGAGTACGGTCAGGCACTCTCCGCCTGGAACATCCACGCGTGCTTCTCGAGGTCGGCGGTCAGCGCGATGAGGATGTCCTGGCTGACGGGGTCAGGATCACCCGTCACCTCGATCCGCTCGCGCATCCGGCCGATCACCACGCTCAGGGCGTCCACCAGGGTCCGTACGGCATCGACGTCCTTGACCCAGCCCTCGGGCACGGAGTCGATGGCCGTGGTCTTCGCGATCGTTCCCGACCGTCCGTCCGGGTTGACGCCCAGCGCGGAGGCGCGTTCGGCCACCGTGTCGGAGTGCTGACGGGCGGTGTCGACGACCTCGTCGAGCTGAAGGTGCACGGACCTGAACCGGGGCCCCACCACGTTCCAGTGGACCTGCTTGGCCACCAGGGAGAGGTCGACGAGGTCCACGAGGGCGCCCTGGAGGGCCCCACCCACGGACTTGAGGTCGGTCTCGGACAGCGGGCTCTTCACCACAGACATGCACGTCTCCGATCTGGTATCCGTTCCGTTCAGCACGAACCACGATGGCACAAACGAAGCAAAACGGTCATTCGGGGAGACGGTCGGAACGACCGATCCCCGCTCTCATCCATGCGCCTGCCCGCCGAAAGCCCGCCAACACCCCATCCGCCACATCGCCCGCACCTCGCCCGGACACACAGAAGCCCCGGCCCACCCCTGAGGGGAGGACCGGGGCTCCGGTTTCACACCGAACCGAACGGGTCAGGCGGCGACGACATCCACCGCTTCCGCAGGCGCCTTGATGGTCACCCGCCCCGTCGGTACACCCGTCACCGAAGAAACGGAGACGGAATTGAGCATGGGGCGCACCGGTACTGGTACCGGATCACTGGCTGCTGCCGACTCGGCCAGTTCAGCCAGAGACAGCTCATCGCTCACTTCACGCATGAGCTCAGACATCCGTACATCCAGCGCGTCGCAAATGGCGGAGAGCAGTTCGGAGGATGCCTCCTTCTGCCCCCGCTCCACCTCGGAGAGATAGCCGAGCGAAACTCGGGCGGACGAGGAGACTTCGCGCAGAGTACGGCCTTGGCGCTGGCGCTGCCGACGCAGCACGTCACCAAGCAGGCGACGGAGCAGAATCATCGGTGGCTCCCTCCTCGGACCGCGTAGCCGCATCCTTCACGCCCCACCGTACCGCCTAGCGCTGCGGCCGTGCGGGGAGCGATGTCGTGTTCACTCAGGGCTGCAAACATCAATTCCCCCCGTTGTGTTCCGTATCCTGTGCGCTCGCGTACCCGCCGAGTTCGCCGGAGAGCAGTTCGAGCACGCTCCGTACGCTCTCTCTACGGATGTCCGCACGTCCACCGTTCAACCGTAGTGCGGTCACTTTCCCGGCGTCATGGGGCCCGCAGACTGCGACGAAGACCGTTCCGACCGGTTGGCCGTCCTGTGGCTCGGGGCCCGCCACGCCGGTTGTCGCCACTCCCCAGTCTGCGCCGAGCGCCCGGCGTACGCCTGCCGCCATCTGGCGCGCGACGTCGGCGTCGACTGCCCCTCGCACCGCCAGAAGCTCTGCGTCCACGCCCAGGACTTCACTCTTGAGGGGGGTCGCGTAGGCGGTCACCGACCCTCGGAACACCTGCGAGGCACCGGGTACGGACGTCAGCTCGGCCGCGACCAGGCCGCCGGTCAG
This sequence comes from Streptomyces sp. NPDC048211, assembly GCF_043202315.1. NCBI lineage: Bacteria > Bacillati > Actinomycetota > Actinomycetes > Kitasatosporales > Streptomycetaceae > Streptomyces > Streptomyces sp. NPDC048211. The sequence continues at coordinate 2,588 of NZ_JBIDAD010000014.1, read as the reverse complement.
CGACTCGGCGACAGCAAGGGTCTCCCCCCGCCCGACGAGCAGCCGCAGCACCCGGGCCGCGGCTGTCACCGCTCGGCCTCCGCGGCACCGCGGTTCCCGGAGGCCGTCTCGGCGGCACCGCGGATGCCGGCGGCCCGGTCGGCGGCGCTGGGCCCCTCGGAGAGCACCCCGGCAGTCCCGGCCCGGTGGGAGGCCCGTCCCTCGCCCCTGGCACTCTCCAGAGCCGCCTCGGCGTTCTCGGCAGCCTCCCGGGCCGCGGCCGCTTTCTCCTCCGCGAGCCCCTGGCGCCGCAGCACGACGGCCTGACGGACATAGTCCAGACCGGTGACGACCGTCAGCACGACGGCCACCGCCATGACCCAGAAGCGCAGCGTGGCCAGCGGACCGGTCAGAGCCAGGACGTACATCCCGACGGCGGTGCCCTGGGCCAGCGTCTTCATCTTGCCGCCGCGGCTGGCCGGAATCACACCGTGCCGGATCACCCAGAACCGCATCAGCGTGATGCCGAGTTCCCGGAAGAGGATCACGCCCGTGACCCACCACGGAAGATCACCGAGGTACGACAGACAGATCAGAGCCGCGCCCATGATCGCCTTGTCGGCGATCGGGTCGGCGATCTTCCCGAAGTCGGTGACCAGGTTGTACTTGCGCGCCAGATGCCCGTCGAACACATCGGTGATCATCGCGACGGCGAACGCGGCCCAGGCGATGGAACGCCAGGCCGGGTCGTATCCGCCGTCGTGGAGCAGCAGCACGACGAACCCCGGGACCAGCACCAGCCGCGCCATGGTCAGCAGATTGGCGATGTTCCACAGGCTGGCCTGATTGACGGCCGCAGCACCCAGTTTTCCGCCGCGGACCGGCGTCGCGCCGGTACCACCTGCCGCGGATGCCGGTGCTCCGGTCATCTGGCTACCTCCGCAAGTTCACAACACTCGGCCACCAGGTCCACGCCTTCGGTGCCAACTACCTTTGCCTCGACCATACGGCCCGGGACAAGCCCCTCGCGTGCGGTGAAGAGCACCTGACCGTCCGTTTCGGGCGCCTGGTGGGCAGCGCGGCCCACAGCGCGCGACTCGTCCTCGGTGGCCTCCACCGACTCGACCAGCACCTGGAGCGACTCACCGACACGCTCCTCGGCACGCTGCGAGGTCAGCTCCTCGGCCAGCTGCGAGATGTGTGCCAGCCGCTCGGCGATCGTGTCGGCGTCCAGCTTGTTCTCGTACCCGACCGCCTCGGTGCCGTCCTCGTCGGAGTAGCCGAACACACCGATGGCGTCGAGGCGGGCACCGGTGAGGAAGCGTTCCAGCTCGGCGAGGTCGGCCTCGGTCTCGCCGGGGAAGCCCACGATGAAGTTGGAGCGGGCGCCGGCCTGCGGTGCCTTGCTCCGGATGGTGTGCAGGAGCTCCAGGAAGCTGTCGGTGTCGCCGAAGCGCCGCATCGCACGCAGCACGCCGGGGGCCGAGTGCTGGAAGGACAGGTCGAAGTAGGGCGCGACCTTCGGCGTCGAGGTCAGCACGTCGATCAGACCGGGCCGCATCTCGGCGGGCTGGAGGTAGCTCACCCGGATCCGCTCGATGCCCTCGACGTCCGCGAGCTCCGGGAGCAGTGTCTCCAGGAGGCGGATGTCGCCGAGGTCCTTGCCGTACGAGGTGTTGTTCTCGGAGACCAGCATGACCTCCTTCACGCCCTGTTCGGCCAGCCAGCGCGTCTCGCCCAGGACGTCCGAGGGCCGCCGCGAGATGAAGGAGCCGCGGAAGGACGGGATGGCGCAGAACGAGCAGCGGCGGTCGCAGCCCGAGGCCAGCTTCACGGAGGCGACGGGGCTGGTGCCCAGCCGTCGGCGCAGAGGGGCCCGCGGACCGGAGACCGGGGCGATTCCCTCTGGAAGATCGGCGGGGGCCGGGGCGGCCTCCTGGGCGTGACCGGGCAGGGCCACGGCGGCGTCCTGGCGGTCGGCCGGGCTGATGGGCAGCAGCTTGCGGCGGTCGCGCGGGGTGTGGGAGGCGTGGATGCCGCCGTTGAGGATGGTCTGGAGGCGGTCGGAGATGTCTGCGTAGTCGTCGAATCCGAGGACTCCGTCCGCTTCCGGCAGGGCCTCGGCGAGGTCCTTGCCGTAGCGCTCGGCCATGCAGCCGACGGCGACGACGGCCTGGGTCCGGCCGTGGTCCTTCAGATCATTGGCTTCGAGCAGGGCATCGACGGAGTCCTTCTTGGCGGCCTCGACGAATCCACAGGTGTTGACCACGGCGACATCGGCATCGGAGGCATCCTCGACGAGCTCCCAGCCGTCCGCTGCCAAGCGGCCTGCGAGCTCCTCCGAGTCCACCTCGTTACGGGCGCAGCCAAGAGTGACAAGGGCGACGGTACGGCGTTCGGGCATGGGCTCAAGACTACTTTGTCCCGGCGCTGGCCCTGCCGTGCAGGGTTCGATCGTTACGGGGAGTGACAAAAGCGGCGGGGGGGCCCCCCCCCCCCCGGGCCCCCCCCCCCCCCCGCCCCCCGGGGGGCCCCCCCCCCCCCCCCCCCGGGGCCCCCGGGGGGGGGGGGGGCCCCCCCCCCCCCCCGGGGGGGGGCCCCGGGCCGCA
>NZ_JBIDAD010000013.1:124027-233041 GCF_043202315.1 Streptomyces sp. NPDC048211 | reverse complement strand
GGTACTGCAGGGGGGACCCTGTGGGAGAGTAGGACGCCGCCGAACTCCTTTTATGAAAAGCCCCGTGCCCTTGTGGCACGGGGCTTTTCTGCGTTTACAGGGTCTTCAGCCTGCGGTGACCAGATGGGTGTCGTACGCCAGGATGACCGCCTGTACACGGTCTCTGGCTCCGGTCTTCGCGAGGATGCGCGAGACATGGGTCTTCACGGTCGATTCGGCCAGGTGGAAGCGTTCGGCGATCTCCGTGTTGCTCCAGCCCTGACCGATGACGGTGAGGATCTCCCGTTCCCGGTCGGTCAGCTTCGCGATTCGTGCGTCCGGTGTCGCAGGTCCGCCGGGAGTCGACGGCAAGTGCTGTACGTATGCGTCCAGGAGACGGCGGGTCAGGCTCGGGGCGACCACCGCGTCGCCGCCGGCCACCGCACGGATCCCGGAGAGCAGCTCCTCCGGCAGCGCGTCCTTGATCAGGAAGCCGCTGGCGCCGGCGCGCAGGCCGTCGTACGCATAGCGGTCCAGGTCGAACGTGGTGACGATGAGGACGCGCGTGCGGGAGCCGGCCCTGATGATGCGTCGGGTGGCCTCGATGCCGTCGAGCAGGGGCATGCGGATGTCCATCAGGGCGACGTCCGGCTGGTGCCGGGCGACGAGTTGGAGGGCTTCGTGGCCGTTGGCGGCCTCGCCGACGACTGTCATGTCGTCCTGGCTCTCCAGGAGCATGCGGAATCCGAAGCGTTGCATCGGCTGGTCGTCCGCGATGAGCACGGTCGTCACGAGGGGGAGTCCTCCAGGGGGAGTCGGAGCCGTACCTGCCAGCCGGTGTCTGTGCATGAGTCCGTTGTCGTGCCGGCGGGGCGGCCCGCTTTGAGTGTGGCGTCGTAGAGGGAGGCGCGTTCGCGCATTCCCGTGATGCCCTGACCGGTGCCGTCGGGCAGGGCGGTCGTGGGGTGCGGGGAGCCGTTGTCGGTGATCAGGACCTCCAGCTCCGCCGGACGGTACGTCAGCGTGACCTCCGCCGCCAGGGACGGGCCGGCGACGGCGTGCTTCAGCGTGTTCGTCAGCGCTTCCTGCACTACCCGGTACACCGTCAGTTGACGTCCGGGCGCGGGCGGGACGGCTGGGGGCGTGCCGCGACGATGAAGGCGTACGGGGAGGCCGGCGCTGCGTACGCCTGCGATCAGGGCGTCGATGTCGTCGAGCGTGGGCTGCGGGGTGCGGTCGGCCCGGTCCGGGTGGTCGCGCAGAACGCCCAGCAGACGGCGGAGCTCGGCGAGGGCCTGGCGGCTGGTGGTGCCGATGGCGTCCAGAGCCTGGGTGGCCCGCTCGGGGTTCTTGGCCGCGGCGTAGGCCCCGCCGTCCGCGAGGCCCGTGATGACGGAGAGGTTGTGCCCGATGATGTCGTGCATCTCCCGGGCGATGCGGGTCCGTTCGGCCGCCGCCGCCAGTTGGGCCTGCTGGTCGCGTTCGCGTTCGAGCCGGTTGGCCCGGTCGACGAGGGCCTCCGTGTACTCCTTGCGCGTACGCACCACGATGCCGGTCAGGGACGCGAACGCGAAGGCGTAGAGGTGGGGGATGAACAGCCGGTTCCAGTCGTCCGGGAAGTGCGCCGAGCCGATCACGAGCGGGGCGAGGACGATGCCGCCGGAGCAGGCCAGGGTGCGCAACGGCCGACGCAGCGCGATGTTGAAGACGACGATCTCCTGGAGGAAGGCGGCCTGGATGACCGCCCCCGTCCACACGTTGACCAGGGCGAACGGGGCCGTGAGCAGCAACACGGCCAGGGGGTGACTGCGCCGCCACAGCAGCGGGGCGGAGAACGCCACGCTCATCGCGAGCACCAACGACTCCGGAACGTGCGGGTCGACGGCGACCGTGCGCCAGCCACCGGACGAGACGTCGAGGACGGCGAACAGTATCCAGAACGTGGTGAGCAGGGCGTCCCAGACGAGTGGCCGACGACGGTCGGACGCGCGGATCCGCTGCAGCAGGCGCTGGAGGAGACCGGTGAGGGGGAAGGGGCCCGCCGGCCGGTGCGTGCCGGGGCCGGGGCCGGGGCCGCGGCCGTCGCCTGCGTCGTCCGTCACTGGTTCGTCCGTCACTCGCCCGTCCTCGCGTCCGGGTGTGTCCGGTCGCGTCCGTGTCATGCGTCGCGGCGTCGCAGGAGCAGGGCCGCTGCGATCAGTGTGACCGCAGCCCACAGGACGAGGGCAAGCAGGGCCCCGCCGGTGGAGGCGGCGTCGGGGAGCGGTGTGACGGAACCCAGCACGCCGGCGGCCTGGGTGGGGAAGTAGCGGACGGCGGTTGCGACGGCGTCGTACGGGAGCATGGTGAGCACCTCCGGCAGGACCATCACGCCTCCGATGAAGGCGCCGATCGCGCCCGGTACCGAGCGGAGCAGGGCGCCGAGGCCCAGAGCGATGAGGCTGAGGAGCGTGGCCCCGACGGCGTTGCCCGCGACGGCCCGGAGCACACCGGGGTCGGCGAGGGAGGCTGCCTGGTCCGTGTCGTGGAGGAAGAGCTGCGCGACGACGAACGTGAGCAGTGAAGTGGCCAGCATGGTGGCGAGGACGGTGGCGGTGAAGACGGCCGCCTTGGCCCACAGGACCGGGAGGCGGCGCGGGACCGCGGTGAGGGAGGCACGGATCATGCCGGACGAGTACTCGCCCGCGGTGACGAGGATGCCCAGCACGACCGTGCAGAGTGTGCCGAGCGTGGTGCCGTAGAGGACCAGGATGACGGTGTCGACGTCCGAGTCGCCGCCGTCGGAGGTGTAGGTCGTGCCCATGACGATGCCGACGGCGAGGACCAGCGCGTCTGCGGAGCCCAGGGTGATCCAACTGGAGCGCAGGGTGTGGAGCTTGTGCCATTCGGAGCGCAGCACCCGGACCGGAGTGACGCGGTAGGGATGCGGGGCGGACGCCGGGGTGGGTGTCGCGGGGGGTGTCCGGCCGGGAGTCTGGCTGGGTGTCGCCGTGGTCATGCGGGGGCTCCGGTCGGTTCGGGGGCGGTGATCCGGTACTCGACCGACTCCTGGGTGAGGTCCATGAAGGCCTGCTCCAGTGAGGCGGCGAGCGGAGTGAGCTCGTACAGCGGGATGGCGTGGGCGGCGGCGATGCGTCCGATGCGGGCGGCGTCGACGCCGCGGATCTCCAGCAGGCCGGGTTCCGCGTCGGTGGCGTCGGTGGCGTCGGTGGCGTCCGTGGTGCTGGTGGTCGCGGTGATGTCGATGCCGGGGGCGTGCAGGAGAGCGCGCAGGGCTGTGGGCCGGGGGGTGACGACCTTGACGGCGCCGCCGCCCGCCGCGGCGACGAAGTCGGCGACCGTGGTGTCGGCGAGCAGGCGGCCGCGTCCGATGATGACCAGATGGTCGGCGGTGAGGGCCATCTCGCTCATCAGGTGCGAGGAGACGAGAACCGTACGGCCCTGCAGCGCGAGGGATTTGAGAAGGTTGCGGATCCAGAGCACGCCTTCCGGGTCGAGGCCGTTGACCGGCTCGTCGAGGATCAGGGTGTCCGGGTCTCCGAGCAGGGCCGCGGCGATGCCGAGCCGCTGGCCCATGCCGAGCGAGAACCCCTTGACCCGTTTCCCGGCAACCGCGGTCAGCCCGGCCAGGTCGAGGACGTGCTCGACACGGCTGCGCGGGATGCCGTGGGTGTGGGCGAGCGCCATCAGGTGGTGGAAGGCGGTCCGGCCGGGGTGGACGGAGCGGGCCTCCAGCAGGGCGCCGACTTCGGTGAGGGGCGCGCTGTGGGTGGCGTACGCGCGGCCGCCGACCGTGGAGCGGCCGCGGGTGGGTGCGTCCAGGCCGAGGAGCATGCGCATGGTCGTGGACTTGCCGGCGCCGTTCGGGCCGAGGAAGCCGGTGACGGTGCCGGGCCGGACCGTGAAGTCGAGGTTCTGGACGACCGTGGTGTCGCCGTATTTCTTGGTGAGTTCGTAGGCCCTGATCATGCGTTCGACGCTACGGAGCGGGCGACCGCCGGGCGTCGGACCGGGGGCGGGTCGTGGCGGTGGGCGTAGTACCGGGGTAGGACGGTTCGGGGGTTTCGCCGATTCGGTGCGGGCCGAATGTGTTTGCACGGCCACCCGCAGCAGGTCAGGATCGGTCCATGGACTACGTGATACGGGCCGTGCGTGCCGACGAGTGGCAGTCGGCGAAGGAACTCAGGCTTGCTGCACTACGGGATCCGGTGGCTCCGGTGGCGTTTCTGGAGACGTATGAGCAGGGCCTGGAGCGCAGCGATGACTTTTGGCGGGAGCGGTCGCTCGGCGCTTCGGAGGAGGGCGCGGGCGCAGCGAGGCAGTTCATCGCCGAGGCACCTGACGGCAGCTGGGCGGGCACGGTGACCGTGCTGATCGAGAGGCCGGACGACGAGGTGCGGTTCGGTGAGGCGGCGGACGTCCACCAGGCGCATGTGGTCGGGGTGTTCGTACGGCCCGAGGCGCGCGGCAGGGGGCTGGCCGAGGAGTTGTTCCGGGCCGGTACGGATTGGGCGTGGTCGCTGGGCGAGCCGCTGATCGAGCGGGTACGGCTGTACGTGCACGAGGGCAATCCGCGAGCGGCTGCCCTGTACCGGCGGATCGGGTTCGTGCCGACCGGGGAGACCGTGCCGATGCCGGGTGACCCGACGGCCAAGGAGCTGGAGTACGCGGTGGCGCGGCCCCGGATGATCTGATTCCGGGATGATGCCGGGGCAGGGCAGGGGAGGGGAGGATGCAGCGCAGGCGGGTATGGGCAGGGCGGAGCCCTTCGGCATCGTCTCCGCAGGCATCCCTTGGACCACACCACCAGGAGGAACCGGTGTCCTACCCGCATCCGCCCACCCCCGCGGAGAAGTTCACCGCCGCGGAGCAGCTCGCGCACGCGGAGAAGCTCATCGACGCGAAGCAGCTCGCGCACGCGGAGAAGCTCATCGACGCGAAGAAGCTGTTGAACCTCCCGCTTGTCGTCGTGATCTGCGGATCCACTCGTTTCATGACCGAGATGAACGAGGCCGATCTGCGGGAGACCGGAGCCGGAAAGATCGTCGTCAAGCCGGGCTGTGACCTGAAGTCGCCCCACGAGCTCTGGTCCGATCCTGTCGAGGCGGAGGCGCTGAAGGTTCGACTCGACGATCTGCACCGGGCGAAGATCAGGCTCGCTGATGAGGTGCTCGTCGTCGGCGACTACATCGGAGACAGCACCCGAGCCGAAATCGCCTACGCCCGGTCGCTGGGCAAGCCTGTGCGGTTCACGCACCCCGAAGTCGACGTCGCCCCTGACGCGTGAGCGTGACTGGCCGCGCTCACGCCTCGGCAACCAGGGCCGGGGCCGGCGGTCCGCCGGCTGACCGTCTCGCGTGTTTCGGCCACCGCCCACCCCACACCCACCGTCCACCCCACCCCGACCCACACCCACCACCGTCCGCGGGCATCCCTGGGCATGGGGCATTCAGTGAGCGACGCGGCGGGATGGCTCAGGAGGTGCCGGTCCGTACCGCGCTCGTGGCCAGGGTGGTGTAGCTCATCGTGAAGCGGCCGCCCAGGGAGTCGATGGCGTCCCCGACCGCGGCCAGTACGCCGGCCAGTCGGTCAGGACGCAGCTGGGTCAGGCCGCCGGTGGTGGGCAGCAGGTTCAGCCACTGGTCGCGCGTGTAGGACTGCTCCCAGTCGAATCGCCACTGTTCCGTGTCGTCGAACCGTCCGGTCTCCCGGATCCTGTCGGCGAACTTCGCGTAGGCCGCCTGGTAGAGGGCGAGCGGGCGCCGGGCCGGCTGGCTGCTGAGCGGGGAGTCGGGCGCCGCCTGCCGGTATGCGGCGGCGAATGGTTCGGCTACTTCGGGGGGCGGTTCGTAGGCGTGACCGAAGATGGCGAGGCGTCCCCCCGGGCGCAGGACCTGGGCCGCCTTTGCGGCGCCGGTGGACGGGTCCACCCAGTGCCACGACTGCGCGGCGACGATCGTGTCGAAGGTCCGGCCGGCTGGCTGCCAGGCTTCGAAGGCCGCCACCTCGACGTTCAGGCCGCGGGCTCGTGCGAAGTCGGCCATCCGCGCATCGGGCTCGATGCCGAGTACGGTGCAGCCGGCGGCCTGGAACCGGCGGGCCGCGATGCCGGTGCCGCAGCCGATGTCGAGCAGGTCGGGCCCGGGGCTCCCGGCGACGATCCGGGTCACCAGCGCGTCGGGGTACCCGGGCCGTGCCCGGTCGTAGCGCTGTGCGTCCACGCCGAACGACTCGGCCATCCGTCTGGCCTCGTGCGGGTTCGCGGCGGTTGGTCCGAGGTGCTCGCTCGGTACGATGGGCATGTGCCCACTCTAGTGGGCGCATGCCCACTAGACAATGATGCGGGCGGGGGACAGCACGAGAGGATCTGCGAGTGCCGACTGGTGTGCACCTTCGCGACGCGCGGCAGCAACTGTTCGACGCCGCTGAACGCGTGCTTCTGCGGGACGGTCCGAACGGGCTGACCAGCCGGGCCGTGACCGACGAGGCGGGCTGCGCCAAGGGTGTCCTGCACCGGCACTTCGCCGACTTCGACGCTTTCCTCACCGATCTCGTGCTCGACCGGGCCGCGCAGCTGGAGGCGCAGGCGGATGAGCTGCGCGAGTCGGCCGGCGCAGGCACGGTGACCGGCAACCTCACCGCCGCGCTGTCCACCCTGTTCGGGCCGATTCCGGTGGCGATCATTCCGCTCATCACCTTCAGGGACGAGCTGCGCACGCGGTTGCGGCACGCCAGGCCCGGAGGCGGCATCGCGATCCTCGCCGAGGCCACGACCGCGATCTCCGCCTATCTGGCCGCCGAGCGTGAACGGGGCCGTGTCGCGGCCGACGCGGACATCGACTCACTCACGCTGTCGCTGGTCGGTGGCGGGCATCTGCTGTTCACGGACCGCGACGACCCCGGCCGCCCGACCACGGAGGCCGTCGAAAGGTTCGTCACGGCGGCCGTCGCCGCTGTGCAGCGCCGACCGGTCTAAGGGGCGGGGCGTCGGGCCTGGCTGTGCGTGTACCCGGCTTGATCCGAGCGTGAGATCTCGGGCCCTGTCCGGGTCGGGGCCCGACTCCGGGCACATCGGTGAGAGAAGCGGGGCCGGAGCCTGGTTCAGAGCGTGGTCGGAGTCTGCAGGTGCTGGGTCCAGCGGGCGCGGGCCTGTTCGCGGGAGCGGAGCAGGGCGACGGTGGGCAGGCCCTGTTCCTCGCCGGTCGCCAGCAGTTCCGGCAGACGGGGCAGCGGCGCGACGGCCGCGACGTCGTCGAGGACGAGCGTCATTGGTGGGTCGAGCCGGCCGTCGGATGACCGTGCGGCCATGCGGCGGCCGTGCTCGACCACGTCTGAGGCGAGCGCCGTGAGCAGGGGCATCGCCCCGGGGCCCGAGCGCGGATTCTCGATGGGTTCACCGACCACATAGAGGCTGCCCCCCTCGTCCGCAAAAGATTCCAGCGCGAGCGAATCGGTGCGGTTCGGTGTGCAGGCGTCCCGGATGTGGACCGAGGACAGGGCGCCGAAGGCCCGTACTGTCAGTTCCTGTGCCATCTCGCGTCGTTCGGGATGGCCGGTGAGCGCGGATTCCAGCAGACCGGCGAGTCCGGAAGCCGCCTTGGGGTGCGTACGGAGCAGGCGCACCGGTTCGTGTGCGCTGCCGCCGATGGCCCAGCGATGGACCTGGCGGAAGGGGCGGCCGTCGATTGCGGCGGCGTGGAGCCAGCACTGCAGGAGGGTTTCCGCGGTGTCGGCCGTGGCCGCGTCGATGCGGGACTGCGGACGTACGGGGGCCAGGAGCGCGGCGGAGCGCGCGGCGGCGCGGTCGGGCTGTTCGCAGCCGCTGGTGGGGGACCAGTGGAGCCGGGCCGGGGTGTCGCAGAGGTGGCCGGGGTCGTAGACGAGGACCGGGCCCAGCTTGGCCCGGGCGTCCTTGGTCTCGGCCCAGACACTGGGGTCGGAGGTGACGACGAGCACGGGGCCGTCCGCCTCGCGGATGGCCTGGACGGTGGTGGGCCGGCGGGTGGCGGCGGGGCCGTAGACGACGAGGGGCGTCCGAGGGGAGGGGACGACGGGCGGGAGCGGCGTCAGGGGCTGGGGGGCGTCGGCCGGGGCCGCCGCTTCGGTGAGTACTTCGGTGAATGGTTCGGAGACCGGTTCCGTGGCTGGACTGGTGACCGGTTCGGCGGTGGGCTTCCGGTGGGGGGATGGCGTCGGCGCAGGGCTGGTGCGGGTGGCCCGTTCCTCGTACGCGTACTCCTGCGGGGGACTGCTGTGTGGTTCCAGCCGTTCGCCGCGTTGGCGTGCCCGTACGCCTCTCCAGCGGGCGATCACGCCCATCACGAATACCGTCAGCACCACCAGCACCATCAGTTCGCCGATGAACAGGCCCCAGAACAGCCCGTATCCCGAGAGCTCCCCGGCCGGAGTGGTCGGCCAGGCGGCGGGCAGGTCGTGCGGGGCCTCCACGAGTCGGCGCATGGCCAACGGGGTCTCGGCGAGGGTGACGCCCTCCGGCCAGCCACCGTGGGCGAGGAGACCGGCCAGCCCGGTGGCCGTCCAGGCCAGCAGGGTCAGGCCGAGCAGGAAGAGCAACAGCCCGATCAGCAGCCCGTCGGGGATTCCTCCGCCGCTCCCGTTCCCGCTTCCGTTCCTGCTCCCGCCGTGCCGGTCGTTGCCGCCGCGCACGTCACCGCGCCCCGCACCCGCCATGTCATGCCACCGTTGACTCGGACGACTCGTTCAGCCGTTGCTGGTTCTCGATGCGTGCCGCGCGTTGCTCCGCCTCCAGCTCGGCGGCGCGTACGTCTTCCGGGAGCAGGTCGACGGCGGAGGACTCGGTCATCGCGCGGTCGGTGAAGACGAGGGGGCGTTCGGCCTCGGTGATCAGGTGTTTGACGACCTGTACGTTGCCGTTGACGTCCCAGACGGCGATGCCGGGAGTGAGCGTGGGGATGATCTCGACCGCCCACCGGGGCAGCCCGAGGACCCGGCCGGTCGCTCTCGCCTCGTCGGCCTTCTGGGCGTAGATGGTGCGCGTCGAGGCCATCTTCAGGATGGCCGCCGCTTCCCGTGCCGCGGCTCCGTCGACCACGTCGCTGAGGTGGTGGACGACGGCGACGAACGAGAGCCCGAGCCGGCGGCCGAACTTCAGCAGGCGCTGGAAGAGCTGGGCGACGAAGGGGGAGTTGATGATGTGCCAGGCCTCCTCCACCAGGAAGATGCGCTTCTTCCGGTCGGGCCTGATCCAGGTGTGTTCCAGCCAGACGCCGACGATGGCCATCAGGATCGGCATGGCGATCGAGTTGCGGTCGATGTGCGAGAGGTCGAAGACGATCAGCGGGGCGTCGAGGTCGATGCCCGCGGACGTCGGTCCGTCGAACATGCCGCGCAGGTCGCCGTCGACGAGCCGGTCCAGGACGAGGGCGACGTCCAGGCCCCAGGCCCGCACGTCGTCTATGTCGACGTTCATCGCCTCGGCGGATTCCGGCTCCGGGTGGCGGAGCTGGTCGACGATGTCCATCAGCACGGGCTGGCGGTCGGTCGTCGTCTCGTTCACGTAGGCGTGCGCGACCTTGAGCGCGAAGCCGGAACGCTCGTCGAGGCCGTGGCCCATGGCGACTTCGATGATGGTGCGCAGCAGGGCGAGCTGGCCGGTGGTGGTGATCGCGGGGTCGAGCGGGTTGAGGCGGATGCCGCCGTTGAGCGCGGAGGTGGGGTCGAGGCGGATGGGGGTCAGGCCCAGTTCCTGGGCGATGAGGTTCCATTCGCCGACGCCGTCCTCGCCCTGGGCGTCCAGGACGACGACCTGGCGGTCGCGGAAACGGAGCTGGCGCAGCACGTACGTCTTCTCCAGCGCGGACTTGCCGTTGCCGGACTCGCCGAGCACCAGCCAGTGCGGGGCGGGGAGCTGCTGGCCGTACAGCTGGAAGGGGTCGTAGATGTAGCCCTTGCCGGAGTACACCTCGCGGCCGATGATCACGCCGGAGTCACCGAGGCCGGGGGCGGCGGTGGGCAGATAGACCGCCTGGGCCTGGCCGGTCGAGGTGCGGACGGGCAGCCGGGTCGTCTCCACCTTCCCGAAGAGGAAGGCGGTAAAGGCGTCCGACAACGCGGACAGCGGATCTCGCATGGCGTGACTGACCTCCCTCTCGGTGTCGCGGTCTCGGTGTCTCGGTGTCGGTGTCGGTCTCGGTGTTTCGGTGTTTCGGTTTCGCGGTGTCGCGGGCTGGTGGGCCGGTGGGCTAGCGGCGGATACCGGTGGCGAACGGCAAGGTGTTGACGAAGGCACGGTGGTGCTCGCGGTCGCACCACTCCAGCTTCAGATACGACTTGCCCGCGGAGGCCCGGATCGTCCGCTTGTCGCGGGCCAGGGACTCGGGCGAGCGCGATGACACGGTGATGTACCCCACGAGGTTCACCCCGGCCGCGCCGCTCGCGAGATCTTCACCCCGCTGGTCGAGCCGGCCGTGGGCGGCGATGTCGCGCGGGTCGACGGTGCGGTTCATCTTGGCCTGGCGGCTGGCCTCGGCCTCGTCGTTGGTCTTCTCGGTGAGCATCCGCTCGATGGCGATCTCGGTGGGTTCGAGGTCCATGGTGACCGCGACCGTACGGATCACATCGGGCGTGTGGACGAGGAGCGGGGCGAGGAAGTTGACGCCGACGGGCGTCATCGGCCACTCCTTCACCCAGGCAGTGGAGTGGCACCAGGGTGCGCGGGTCGACGACTCACGCGTCTTGGCCTGGAGGAACGTCGGCTCGACCGCGTCCAGTTCGGCCGGCCATGCGTTGCGCTTCGTCATGGCCTGGATGTGGTCGATGGGGTGGTCGGGGTCGTACATCGAGTGCACGAGGGAGGCGAGCCGGCTCTGGCCGAGCGGCTGGCGGACCCGGATGTCGGCCTCGGCGAGGCGGGCGCAGATGTCGGTGAGCTCGCGGGCCATGACGACGGCGAGACCGGCGTCCCGGTCGATCTTGCGTCCGGCGTGCGGGCGGGCGGCGCGGGCCATGGCGTGAGCCTCGGCGGCGAGCTCGCGGGTGAAGTGCATGCAGGCGACGAGGTAGGCCCGGTGCTGCTCGCTGGAGGTGGAGACCATGGACTGGAGCTGCTCGTACGACTCCTGCAGCCAGCCGGGGGAGCCCTTGTCGCCGCGCTGGGCGACATCCTTGGCGTGGGCGTCGGGGTCGGCGGGAAGGGTGCGGGCCAGCATCTGGATACGGGTCACGAAGCCGTCGCCGTTGGCGACGTGCTTGAGCAGGGTGCCGAAGCGGTCGACGAGTGCTTCCTGGTCCTCGCTGTCGCGCAGCCCGACCCCGGGACCCTCGATCTCGATGGCGGCGGTGACGGTGCGGCGGTCGGCGTGCAGCAGTACGGCGATCTCGTCCGGCCCGAAGGGGGCGGCCAGCCAGTTGATCCGGCCGATGCCGGGGGGCGGCCCGATCTCGACCTCACGCCCGTCGGCGCTGACGCCCGCCTCCATGGCGGCGGAGCGGTAGGACGTGCCGCGGCGCAGGGAGCGCTTGAAGCTGCGGTTGATCTCGAACCATTTGTAGAAGGTCCGGTGCTTGTACGGGACGTAGACGATCGCCAGGGCGAGCAGGGGAAAGCCGGTGAGCAGCACGATCCGCAGGGAGAGGACCGGGACGAGCAGCCCGCTCATCATGCCGAGGAACGCGCCGCCGATGATCAGGGCGATCTCGCCCGTCTCGCGGTTCTTGCCGACGATCGCGTTCGGCCGGGCGCGGCCGATGAGATACGTACGGCGGGGCGCGATCGGATGGGACTGCGTGCTCAACGCCCGCCACCTCCTGTGCTCTTGTTACCTGAACTGCCTGATCCGCCGGATCGGCCCGATCCACCGCGTGAGCTCCGGCTGCCGTGCGGGGTGCCGGACGTGGGGCCCGAACCGCTGCGGGGCGGAGGTGCGGCGGAGGGGACAGATCCGCCGCCGACCCCGCTCCCGGAGTTGCGGGAGCTGTGTGCGGCGACTCCGCCGCTGACCGGATTGGCGGGCCGTCCGCCGCCGCTGTTGCCGCCGCCGTCCTGGCCGCCGCCGCGGCTGCTGTGAGTCTTGATGCCCTGCGAGACGAGTGCGGCGGGCGAGCTGATCATCGCGGCCGCCTGGGAGCCGTCGGTGGCCTGCTTGCGGTTGGTACGGGCACCCTGGATCTCGTCGCCGAAGCCGGGGACGAAGCGGTAGATCATGCCGGACGCGAAGATCGCCAGGAGGATGATGGCGAGCCCGGAGACCACCGCCGAGAACGCGTCGGGCCCGTCGTCCGACGACAGGGCGCCGGCCAGCCCGAGCACGATGACGATGACCGGCTTCACCATGATCACGGCGATCATGATGCCCGCCCAGCGGCGGACGTGCCCCCACATGTTCTTGTCGACGAGCCCCGCGTACACGGCGGTTCCGAGGAGGGCGCCGACGTAGAGCAGGGCGGCGCGGATCACGAGCTCCAGCCAGAGGATGCCCGCGGCGAGGATGGACACGAGCGAGACGACGATCAGCATGATCGGTCCGCCGCCGATGTCGGAGTCCTTCTTCAGAGCCTCGGCGAACGACCCGAAGAAGACGTCCGTCTGCCCGCCGGAGGACGAGGAGATGACTTCGGTGACGCCGTCGGTGGCGGAGACGATCGTGTAGAGGATCAGCGGTGTGAAGGCCGATGCGAGCACGGTGAGCCAGAGGAACCCGATGGCCTCGGAGATTGCGGTGGTCAGCGGCACGCCGCGGATCGCCCGCTTGGCCACGGCGAGCAGCCACAGGACGAGCGTCAGCACGGTGGAGGCGGCGAAGACGATCGCGTACTGCTGGAGGAAGCGGGTGTTGGTGAAGTCGACGTTGGCGGTGCTTTTGACGGCCTCGCTGAGCTTGCCCACGATCCACGCCGCGGCGTCGGCACAGCCGCGACCGAGGGAGGTGAGGGGGTCCAGGGCGGAGTCGGCGCCGTCGGGGGTGTTGGAGCTCGGAGAGAAGTCGCCTTCGCAGTAGTCCTTGGCGAGGCCCACGATCAGATCGCATGCCTCGTCAGCCTTGGTGGGCGAGGGAGACGGCGAGGGCGACGGGGCAGCCGCGGCTTGCGAGGCCAGCAGGATCACCAGGGCGGGCAGGCTGCCCAGGGTAGTCAGGATGCGTGCGCCGGGGCGACGGTTAGCGGGCATAGACGAAGCCTCCATATCCCTCGACCGCGCCGGCGATCTCATCGGCGGACGAAGCCCGATTGTCACCGCTGACAGGGGTAGGTCCTTCTGTCTGGCTGGACGACTCGATCTTCCAGTCGTTGCCACTCCACTTCAGCTTCTCCGAGATCGTGAACCAGGTCTCGGTCACGGGCTTGGTGGACCCTTGCCCGGCCATGCCGACGAGGCCGGTGCACCAGACCTCAACGGTTGCTGTGTCCCCGTTGGAGTCGACCACTTTGGTGCCCACCGGAACTGTGCGGGAGACGAAAGTCAGCCCGGCTGGTGCGCTGCCGTCCTCATTCAGGCCGACGTTCTTGAGGAATCCCGGGGAGTAGGCCGTGTTCAGATCAGCGACCAGCTTGTCGACGACTGACGGGTCGTGCGTGGTCTGCACGATCGTCTGGCGGGACGCTTGGTTGAACATGCCGGCAGAGCCGAGCGCTACTGCGAAGTTGGACGCCGCGCTCTGTGCCCCCTGCGCGTCATGAGCGAACCCTGACGGAATCTCACCGTTCTTCCCCGTCACGGGCTTCGTCCCCGTAGCCGCCGTCGGTTCCGCGCCCGCCTTCTTGCCCTCGCTCCCCGACGCGCCGTCCCCGCCGTTCCCGCCGCCCCCGCCCATGTTGGCGAACGCGATGGCTGCGAGCAGCAGGACGATGACGCCGACGACCGTGACCAGTGAGCGTGAGTTGCGGGCCGGGCGGCGGGGGCCGTAGCCGTCGCCGCCCTCGCCGTCGGGGAGGCGGGTGCGGGTCTGGCGGGTGCCGCCGAGGGTGCTGTAGCCGTCGCCCGTACGCCCCGAGTCGTTGCCGTAGCCGTCGTCGTGACTCATGCCGCGTACGCCCCCTCAACCGTTGCCTGAACCGTGTCGTGGTACGACGGTAGTCGTGCTGGTTTCCGCGTGGACGCGGTGTGGTGAGTCGACATCAGGGAGACGCAACCTCTGCCGGTGGGCACGACGGACGGATGGTGAGGGCTGGGGCGGGACTGCCCCTTCGGTGCGGGCTGACGGCTGGTTAGACGGCCATCCCGTAGACGATGGTGAACACGGTTCCCAGCGATCCGATGATGAACACACCGGTCAGGCCTGCGACGATCAGTCCCTTGCCCTGCTCGGCGCTGAACGTGTCGCGCAGCGCGGTCGCGCCGATGCGCTGTTTCGCCGCGCCCCAGACCGCGATGCCGAGGCAGAGCAGGATGGCGATCGCCATCACGACCTCGATCATTACGCGGGCCTCGTTGCCCAAGGTCCCGAACGGCCCCCAGTTCGGGGCGATTCCGCCGATGATGGTGGTGATGTCGCCCTTCTCAGCTGCCAGGATCATGTAAGTCACCGCCCCTGTTGGGTAGTTCGGAGCCCGTGCCGCATGGCACGGGTCACCCTCTATCTTCGCTGATGAAACTGCTCTCGTACGACGACTTGACGGCTCTCTTTACCCGGATCTCGCACATATGACCGGTCTGACCGCCCTGACCTGCGGATCGAATCGATGTGTGGGCGATTTGCGTCTGATTACTCTGTGTATCACGGAGGGTGACGCCGGGCAATGATCGCCATCGCGCCACCCTGGCCGAGAGCTGAGACAGGCGCCGATCCGCACCCATCGGGGGCGGTGTGAGGAGGTCGGAGCGGCCGTCGGTCAGAGGAGCGGGTGGCGGGGGACCGGTGGCCGGGGCGGGGTCCGCCAGGCCGGGGGCGGCCGGAAATCGCACCAGGACCCGTCAAAGGGAAAGGTTCCGGCCTCGGCGAGCCGGGCCACCCTGTCGCCCTCGGTCCTGATGGCCGCGGCCTCCTCGGCGGTCCAGTACGCGGGATGGCCGGTCTTCTCGGCGAAGGACTCCTCGTCCTTCCACTGCCAGGTCCGGTCCGGCGCCACGTTGATGTCGAGCTCGTGGTCCGCGATGTCGATGTCGTCGCCGTGGTGGACGCGGCGCTCCAGATTGACGTACCAGCCGCGGAACTTCTGTCTGCGGCCGAAGAGCCACAGGACGGAGTGTGCGGCGCCGGTCGGCTGGTAGAAGAGTGCGTTGCCCATCGGCCACCGGCCGGCGACCACGGGGTAACCGGCCGCCGGGCGCTCCTGCGGGGCGATGTCGCGCAGGTGGGTGGCGCCGCGTGGCAGGGCGGTGCGCCACATCGGAGTACCCGTCTCCATCCAGACGAGCTGGCCCTCGGGCGTGCTTTCGACGAGCCGTACGGGTACGGAGGCGCTCAGATGGCCGCCTATGAAGAAGTTCCAGCGCAGGATCCGGCCCGGCTCCGGGCTCCCGCCGGTGCTCGTGCCGATGCTCGGATCGGCTCCTGTGGTGCCGTTGTTCGCGTCGTCCCGCTTGCCCACTTTCATGCGATTGATCATGCCCGCGGTAGGGCCTCGGGACACGTGTCCGTCTGTCCGGCCGGGCTCAGTGGCCTCCCCGGTTCTCCACGCACGGCCCCGTTCCCGGCTGGGGTTCGGCGTAGGCGCCGTGCACCCGCATGGTCAGCTCCTTCTCCGTCACGTATCCGGAGACGCAGACGTCCCCCGTGTGGACGCTGTAGAAGCCGTTCCAGAGGTAGACGCCGTGCTGCTTTCCGCAGCCGAGGTTCCCGAGCGCCTTCGTGATCCGCTTCTCGCTGACGTCGCCCTCCCTCCGGGCCCTCTCCAGCTCGGACTCGATGAGCGCGGCCGAGGCCTCGCCCTTGGCGCGCTTGGCCGGGCTGAGCTCGGCCGACATGCGGTAGGCGTGGTTGTCGGCGTAGTTGGGCGGCCGGTCCCCGCTGTTCCCCTGCTGCGGAGGTTCGGGCGTGCTCGACGTGGGCGAGGAGGAGGACGGCGGAGCCGGCGGTGTCCCGGTGGGCTGGGCGCACTTCGGCCGGGGGGTGAACGAGGGAGTCGGAAAGGCCGAACGGGCTTGCGGCTGACCGGCGTGTTCGGTGCCGCACGCGGTCGCGGTGAGCGCGAGGAGGGCGGCTGCCGCGGCTGCACGACTGAGCTGTGTGGAGAGGGACATGACATGAGTGTCCGGTGTCGAGCCGCGCGTGGCATCAGCAGGTGTACGCAGCTGAGTGCCCGATCGCGGCGGTCAGCCGGATCAGGCGATGGCGATGCCCCGGGCGGCAAGGACCTCGGTGTCGAACGAAGCGCCGATTCCGCAGTCTTCGACACCGGTGATCAGTCGCAGGTTCGGCAGGAGGTCGAGGTCGTCGAGCGACTCCACGTCGTAGAGGTCGTCCTCGCCGTCCCAGACCGGGGAGCACTCCTGGTACACCTGGAGCCCGCCGTCGAGGTCGAGAGTCTCGACCGTCGCGAGCAGCTCCGGGCTGATGTCCAGAGCTTCGAAGTGGGCGCGGGCCTCGGCGAGAACGGTGTGGGCGAGGTCGTTCGCGTAGGCGTAGTCCTGCGGGTCGTCGATCCCCTTCGCCTTGAGGCAGTCCGCGATGCGGAATACCGGAGTGAGGGTCTCGTCCTCGTACATGAGCTTTTCGATGACGAGCAGCTTGAGATTGAAGTCCCGGAACGCAGCCATGCGAGAAGCGTAGCGAGAGGGTGTGACAGCGGGACGGCGAGAGGGTGTGACAGCGGGACGGAGTGGGCGCCGCCCTCTACGCGCCCATGGGGCGGCGGCCTGTCGTGGAGCCGAAGCCCAGCCAGGTGTGCCGGTTGCCCGCCCAGCACCAGCCGGCCTTCGGGGCGTTGCGCCGCTCCCGGCCGTCGCGTCCCGTGCCGTTGCTGATCCACAACGCCGGCGTGCGGGCGTCCAGGGCGCCGTTGGCCTTGCGCAGCCGGGAACCGATGGTCATGAAGCAGTGGGAGCGCTCCAGGGCGGCGGGCTGCTGCAGCACCCAGTGCATGCCCTCCGTGAGCAGTAGCGGGGTGCGGTCCTGCGCGGTGAGCGCGGGCAGCGCCTCGTCCGGGCTCCAGTTGGCCATGTGGTCGCCGCGATCGACGCTGCTGAGGACGTACAGCGGCCCCTCGGGCACCGCGATCGTGTCCAGCGGGGTGAAGAGGTCGACGTCGGGCATGTCGACGACGACGAATCCCGGCTTCTCCGCCCGGCGGAGCAGCGGGGCGAGGACGGATGCGGGGGCCCGGTCCGGGTGGATGGCGAGCAGACCGCCGTCGCCGCCGTCACCGCGGGCAGTGTCGTTCTCGGCTGCTTCGGCGAAGTCGCGGATCTGGGTGGCCGACAGGCCGGCGATCTCGGGCAGCCCGAGCCCGATCAGAGTCTCGGCCTGCGCGCTCAGGGACGGAAGTGCGGGGAGGGCGGCGGTGGTGACGGGAGTGGGTTCGGGCATGGCGCGGGTGCTCCTCCGGCGGTCAAGGGGTGAGGTGGACGACCGCAGGCCTAACGAGGGCGTCCTGGCGGAACGTTCCGCTCACCTTTCCGGCCCTCGTGGCCGACGGCCGGGTGAGCAACTGCTCCCGCTTTCGCCCCGGGCGGCCGCGTGACGGTTCTCAGTCCTCGAAGTCCCGGGCCAGTTCCTCCCACGGCAGGCTGCGCAGGGCCGCGGGGGCGTTGTCGTTCGTCGGAGGGTCCGCCGTGGCCTGGAACCAGACGACGACGAGCGCGGAGAAGTACCAGCCCGAGTCGTGAGCGGGGTCGATCTCGGACGAGTCGAACGCACCGATGCAGGCCACGGCGGGCAGATCCTCGATCGGTTCGTCGCGGCGGGTGGTCCCGCCCCGCGCGGTGACTTCGGGAGGTATCAGATGCACGGGCCAGCCGGGGTAGGCCTTTTCGGCGGTGCGCAGGAGATGGGCGATGATCCGCTCGTTGACCTGCTTCGTCGGGGCGCCGGCGATGAGACCGGCGTACGTCGAGCGGAGCCGTAATTCGGCGAGGGCGATGCCGCGGCGCGGCGAGAGGGTGAGGTGGCTCAGGGACATGGACGGACGGTACCGCCGGGCTCCGCCGCGTACGAGTGACGGGTGCGGCGGAGGCGACGGGTGCGGCTGGGTACAGCGGGTGCGGCGGAGGTGACGGGTGCGGCGGGTGCTCAAGGCTCGGGGCCGGCGGGACACCGCGCCGGAGATCCCCGCTCCCGCCCCCGCCCCCGAGGTGTTCCGGGTGGAGGGCGTCGCCAAGCCGTACTGTCGGTGGTCCGACCTGCCGTGGACGTGAGAGCGGCGTCGGACGCAGGAACCTTGGGCCGGAGTCACACGCAGGACGACCGGACACGCACGCAGGACGAGAGGAACGGGTGAGTCGCGCCTCGGAGGAGTCCAACCGCCGCATGCTGCGGGCCAGGGACGCGATGGACCGCGCGTACGCCCAGCCCCTCGACGTGGCGGCCCTTGCCCGGCTCGCCCATGTGTCCGAGGCGCACTTCTCGCGTACGTTCCGGGCCACGTTCGGCGAGACGCCCCACCGCTATCTGCAGCGGCGCCGGGTCGAGCGCGCGATGTTCCTGCTGCGGGAGACCGACCGCAGCGTCACGGACATCACGTTCGAGGTCGGCTTCGGCAGCACGGGCACGTTCAGCCGGACGTTCCGCGAGATCGTCGGCCGGTCCCCGAGGACGTACCGCAGGGAAGCGGTGGCCACCGGGATTCCGACCTGCTTCACCATGGCGTGGACGCGGCCGAGCGGCTGAGCATCGGCCCCCGTGCGCCCCGTGCGCCCCGTGCGGCATTGCGGGCCGCCCGGCTCCGACTGAGCAGTTCTGGATAAGTTTTCGCGCGGGCGGCGCCGTAGCGTGAACGTCATGTTCAACGCAATCACGCACTCGCAGATGTACGTCCTCGACCAGGACGAGGCCCTCGACTTCTACGTCGGCAAGCTCGGGCTGGAGGTGGCCGCCGACACCGACCTCGGGTTCATGCGCTGGCTGGCCGTCAGCGTCCCCGGGCATCCGGAACGCCAGATCCTCCTGGAGAAGCCGGGCTCCCCGGCGATGTCCGAGGAGACGGCGGCGCAGGTCCGCGACCTGGTGACAAAGGGGGCGATGGGCGGCTGGCTCATCCTCACCACGGAGGACTGCCGCAAGACGTACGAGACGCTGCTCGCCCGGGGCGTCGAGTTCACCGAGGCGCCCACCGAGCGTCCGTACGGTACGGACTGCGGGCTCCGCGACCCGTTCGGCAACCGTCTCCGGTTCACGCAGCCGAAGCAGATCGGCTGACGGAACGGCACATCAGCCCGGCAGGCGCGCCGTTGTGGTCGCCTGCCGGGCTGATGTGCCGTTCGCGCGCCGGATCCCGAGTTGCTCGCCGGGCCGTCTGCCGGTCCGGACTCAGGACTTCGAGTCCGCCTGCTCCATGGAGCTCACCGCGTCGGCGATCGTGCTGCGGTACAGGCCCAGCTTCGGGTCGAGGACCTTCACGTCGGGGCCGAGCGGGAAGTTGAGCTGCTCCGCGTTGGGCATGTGGTCGCCGTCGGCCAGCACGTTCAGCTCGTTGATCCAGGTCAGGGCGCCACTCGCACCGCTCGGGTTGAGGTCGATCACCGCGATGGCGGCGTTCTTCGGCTTGACCGGGTAGGCGGGGGCGCCGCCGAGACCGCCGGGGACCAGCGGCAGGATGTCGCCGCTGTGGTCCTTGGCGCTCGCGCTGCCCAGGCTGACCCGCGGGAAGTAGCTCAGGCCACAGGCGTTCGCGCCCGTGTTGTTGACCTCGATCACCTGCTGGGTGGCCGAGCCCTCGCGGGCGTACACCCGCACCGACAGGTCCTCGCTCTGGCACGGGTGCTTGTAGGCGTAGCTGTCGCTGGTGTTTCCGCCGGCGGTCGAGCCGGTCGAGCCGGTCGTGGCGGAACCACCCGTGGAAGCGCCCGTGTCCGTGCCCTTGTGGGACGTGACCGTCTTCGTCGAGCCGCCGGTCGTCGCGGTGTCCGTGTTCCCCGCGGAGCCTGCGGGCTGCGAGGCGTCCGCCGATGCGGCGGTCTTCGCGGAGTTGTCCGCCGGGCCGGCGGACTTCGTGCCGCTGCCGTCTCCACCACAGGCGGTGAGGGCCAGGGCGAGTACGGCGGTGACTGCGGCGCCGATGGTGGCGGTGCGCTTGCGGGTGCGGATCGTACGCATGTGAATTCCCCGAGTGTGTGGCGGCGAGTGTGGCGGTCGAGTGCTGCGGTGCTGCCGAGGCCCGGAACCAGCGGCGAACCGCTCCCCCTCCTGACCTGCTGACTTCTTAAGCTTCCCGCCCGCCGCTCATGTTCTGCTAACGCCCGCTTGTCGTCCCGCTGACGCGCCCGGATCGGCCTGCGACCCCCGCCCGACCGGCCCCGTCCTGCCCTGGCCTGCCCTGCCTCGGTCCGCCGTCAGGTGCACCAAGTGCTCGGCTACGGCCCGTCACGCCCCGCCGCCCCCGTCACGCCCCCGTCCTGTTCTCCCGCTAAGCGAACCGGGAGCTCGGGACCGGTCCCGGGGCGTCCACGCGGTCCCGCGGGGCTGTGGCCCACTCCGCCGAGGTGGCGGAGACGAACGCGCCGAACACCTCGTCGCCGTCCGGCGGGGTCTCGCCGTCGCCGGCGTCGGGTGTGCCGTCCGCCCGTACGATCTCGGCGGCGATGTCCTGCTCCGGGCGCGCGTCCGGAGGGGACTGCTCCGCCCCGTTGTCGCCCATCCGGATGGTCGCGCCCCAGGGTTCGACCACGGTCTGCGCCAGGAACGTGCTCACGTCCGCGGTCGCGACCGGCGGGTTCGTCCAGCACGTCGCGTGCTCGAAGAGGATCTGCCCGGCCGGGCGTCGCCGCAGGGTGACGGCCACGTCCGGTTCGACCGCGTTGATGTCGTACGCGACGACGAGGGTGTCCGTCCGCTGCGGGTCGTACGGCTCGGTGGGCAGTCCCAGCAACCGCGCTGCGGCGAGACCGAGAATGCGGTCGCTCCTGCCGGGCAGCAGGGAGACGGACCGGGGTGCGCGGCCCGTGGTGCGCAGGACGAGTGCCAGCCGGTCGAGGCCGTGCCGGCACAGGCCGAGGGTGTCCCCCAGGTACGCGTACCGGCCGGTCATCGCGGACTCGAAGCCGTACGGGGAGAGCACGGCCAGGTATCCGCCGGTGAGGGCGTGGTGCCAGCCGCGCAGGTCGCGTCGGTCGAGCGGGCCCGCCTGCGCGGCGCGTTCGGCCCGGCGCAGCATGTGGGTGACGCGGCCGTGCGCCCACTCCCACTTCGCGTCGTCGGGCGCCGGCAGCAGGTCGAACGCGTCCCGGGCCCCGGAGAGGTCCCCGGCCAGGAGCGAGTGGTGGACGAGCAGGTACCGCTCGGGCCAGGCGGGCAGTTCGTCGCCGGCCGCGGCGAGTACGGTCACCGCCTCCGCGTTGCGGTTCTCGCGCTCCAGTGCGGAGACCAGCTCGGCCCGCACCGGCCGGGAACCCGGCATCCGGCGCAGGGCCTCGCGCAGGGCGGGAACGGCGAGGAAGCCGAGGTCGTGCTCCACGCAGGCGTAGCCGAAGTCGTAGAGCTCCTGCGGCCGGCCGGTCTTCCTTGCCAGGGACTTGGCCGCACCGGCGAGGTCCTCGACGCCGACGGCGGTGGCGAGCCGGTGCACGAGCTTCGCCAGGTCCTTGAGGGGTGCCGTGTCGGCGAGGGGGCGCAGGGCCCGTACGGTTCCGGGCACGTCCCCGGCGTTCAGGAGCTCAGCCGCTCCCGCAAGTTCGTTTGTCATCGCGGGAGATCATGGGCGAGCGCGGGTGGGGGCGCAATGTGTTTCTTCACCGGCCGGGCCGGGTGGGGGCTGGGAGGGGAGGGCGTCGCGACCGGGTGCGACTGTGGTTCACGTCACGCGTGACTTCTGCGGTCTGATCACCGTTAGATGTGATGTGCCCAAGCCTGCCATGTCGGCCGAGACCGCTGCCGCGCAGCCTCCGCCCCCCGCGCCCCTGCCCTTTCTGCTGACGCCGCGCCAGGGGGAGGCGGCGCGTGAGCTCCTCTCGTACGTGGTCGGCCTGCCGCTGACCTCCGTCGATGCGCAGCTCCTCGCCGTCGTCGTGGCGATCCGGGCAGCGCGGGCCGGGGTCGGCAACCTCACGGGCACCGACCTGCGGTCGCTCCGGCTGGACGATCCGGAGCGGGCCGTCGCCGAACTGGGCGCCGCCGGGTGGCAGGTGCCCGGCTCGCTGCTGGACGGGGAGCCGGACAAGCCGTCCGGGATCATCGTGCCGGAGATGACGCCGGGGCCCGATCACGTGCTGCCCCTGGGCAAGGGCACCCGGTCGAAGGTCTCGGGATGGGCCATGCGCACGCGGATCGCCAAGCCCGTGAAGAAGGCCTCGCCGGCCGCCCGGCTTGCCGCGCTGTTCCTGGCGGCCCACTGCACGGACGAGCTCGTCGGAGAGGCGCCCGACGACCTGCCCGTCGCCTGCTACGCGGCCGTGCCCGTCCTCCTCGAAAAGGGGTTCCTGGCCGAGATCTCCGGGCGGACGTACCGCCTCGGCACGGCGGTGCGGCACCTCGCCGGCATGTTCCGTACGCCGGAGGAGGTCGCGGAACTCGCGGCCGAGGAGGCGGTGCGCAGGGCCGCGCGTGAGGCGGCGGCCGCGGCCGAGCTCGTGGAGATCACGCCGGCTCAGTGGGCCGAGTGGAAGACCGGCGTCAGTCCTGCGCTGCTGCGGCATGTGGAGGCCGTGGAGCAGTGCGCGTGGTGCCGGCTCTCCTTCGGACGGGTCGCGAAGGCGTTCATGTCCTCGCCGTCGCCCGTTCCCGCGCCCCGTCCGGTGGCAGGCGACCACGAGACGTGGAGGGACGCGCACCCGGAGAGCGGCCGGGAGGCGGCCGCGTTCACCGTGGCCTTCCGCGCGGAGCACGGCCACGGGCCGTCGTACGGACAGCTGTGCAAGGGGCTGGGCTGGAAGAAGCTCTCGCGCTCGCTGCGCGGGCTCGTCGTGGGCGGGATCCTCGCCGACGGCTGGCTGACCGAGACCTCCCCCGTGCCGTGGACCCTGCGCCCGGGGAAGGCCGCCCAGGCACAGGGCATCGTCCTGCCGGGCCAGGCGGCGGCCCGGACCACTCGCTGAACTCACCGAACTAGTCGTACTCACTGAGCCGGACGCTCGGGCCAGGCATGCAGGCACACAGGTATGCAGGCACACAGGTATGCAGGCACACCGGCATGCGGGCAGGTAGACACGAGGGCATGCGCGGCAGGTGTCGGGTGTCGGCTCGGGTCGGCCGGGTTCAGGAGTCCTGCGTCGCCGGTGCGTCGGTGGTTCCGGCGGTTTCGCCCTGTGCGGAGAGGACCAGCGTCGCGGCGATGAGGAGTGCGGTGATGATGCCCGTGACGAGGACCGGGGAAGGCGCGAAGGTCGCCGCCAGGACGGCGATGACCGCGAGCGGATGGAGCGCGTCGGCCGCGCGGCGCAGCCCGCCGGCGCGGTGGTGCAGTACCCATACGAGGGTGACGAAGACGGCGACCGGGACGGTGTAGGCCGCCGCTGCCGCGCGGTCGGAGAGGTGGCCGTGGCCGGTGGCGTGGGCCACGTTGACGGCGAGACCCGCGCCGACGGCCGCCGCGGAGGCGAAGACCAGGTAGTGGCCGTATCCCCACAGGAGCGCCATGCGCAGGGTCGTGAGTCGGTCGTGCACGCTCGCACTCCGCGCGAAGTAGAGCCACCACAGGGCGAAGACGGTCAGGATGCCCCCGACGACGAGAGCGGCGAGGTCGGCGAGCGCCGCGTCGGAGTCGAGCGCGGCATGCACCGCTCCGGTGGCGGCGGTGATGGACTCGCCCAGCACGATCAGGGTGAACAGGCCGTACCGCTCGGCGATGTGGTGCGGATGCCAGGTGGTGGTGGCCGCGCGCTCCGCCCAGGCGGGGACGGCGATCTCGGCCAGGACGAGGACGGCGAAGGTGGCGAGTCCGGTGTCTTCGGGGAGTGCCAGGCGTACGACCCAGCCGATCTGTACGACGAAGATCCCCACGGCATAGCGCAGACAGGTGGGGCGCCGCTCGGGGTCGGAGCGGGCGGCGCGCAGCCACTGCGTGACCATGGCGAGCCGCATGATCACGTAACCCCAGGTGATGACCGTGAAGTCCTCCTGTTGCAGCGCCTCCGACGCCCCGGCGGCGAGGACGAGGGCGCCGGTGATCTGGACGAGGGTGAGCAGCCGGTAGGGCACGTCGTCGGTGTCGTAGGCAGAGGCGAACCAGGTGAAGTTCATCCACGCCCACCAGATCGCGAAGAACACCATCGCGTAGCCGAGGACGCCGTGGGCGATCCGCCCTTCCGCGAGCTCGTGCTCGAACGCCGTCGCCGCCTGGGCCACGGCCGTGACGAAGCAGAGGTCGAAGAACAGCTCCAGCATGGTCGCGGTGCGGTGCTCCTCGTCGGCGAGGCGGGCGACCATGGGCCGGCGCCACGAGACGGGAGAAGGAGGGGAGGAAGGGGAGGAAGGGGACGGGGGTGAATGGCTCATGGGGGCCCATTCTTCCCGCTGTTCCGGTCGGGGGCAGACGGCCGCGCCCTTGGGGACACCGCTTGCGGGCGGCGGGGAGGGAATCCGCTGGTGTCACGGTGGGGGTCCTGTCAGAATCCGCCGCATGACTACACGAATCGAGAACCACCCCGCCCGTTGAGCGCCCCGGACGAGCGCGGAGCGCTCACTACCCGGCCGTCGCTGTACTCCTGCGCCCTGCGCCTTTCTCGCGCGGAGCCCGATGGGCCGCCCCCCGAAGGGGGACATCCGCTGCCCGGTCCTCCCGCGCCGAAAACCCGGTTCTGCCGTAGTTGGCGCGAGGCCCGGACCGCGGTGGCGGAGCTGCTGAGAACGCTGCTCGCCGAACCCGATACGGCCCGGGCATCGACGGACGCCGAACTGCGTCTGTCCGCGATGAACCCCGCGCTGAGAAACAGCCAGATTGCTTCCGCCGTACGTGACGTGGTGCTGGAGGACGAGACGCGGGCCCGTGCGCGTGCGCTCGGACGGTGCCTCACGCGTACGGCGAGCAGCCCCGCGGC
Organism: Streptomyces sp. NPDC048211; assembly: GCF_043202315.1. Taxonomy (NCBI): domain Bacteria; kingdom Bacillati; phylum Actinomycetota; class Actinomycetes; order Kitasatosporales; family Streptomycetaceae; genus Streptomyces; species Streptomyces sp. NPDC048211. The sequence goes on along the minus strand of NZ_JBIDAD010000013.1, from coordinate 208,020 downwards.
CGTCTGCGTCGGTCTGGCCCTGCTGGCGCGGCTCGGAGAGCCGGAGGACGTGCCCTCCATCAAGTCCCTGTCCGTTTTCGCTGAGTTGACCAGCCCGGCCGTGTACGCGCTCGACGCCATCGACCGGCAGGCCGCGGCGCTGGTGTGGCTGGGGCTTCGTGCGAAGGGGACGGAGCTGCGGGAGCTGGCCGCTGCCGTCGAAGCGGGGGACGGTGCTGCGGTGCGCCGGGTGCTGGCCGTGGTGCCGCGAGATCCCGCCATCGTGCGGCCCGAGACCGCGCGGAGGATCACGGAGGCGGTGCGGCCTGCCGACATCCTGCTCCCGGGGCCCGGGCCGGAACCGGAACCGGAACCGGAAGCAGGGGAGGCGGATGCGGAGGTGCTGCCGTCGCGGGCGGAACTGGCCGCGTGCACCGGGTGGCTGCTGTTCCGCGCGACGAACCCGTGCGACGACCGTGCCGAGATCCTCAGTTGCTCGGAGGCCGTCAGGTCGTACGAGGCGTTCGTGTCGTACGCCGGAGTGCTGGAGCCCACCCTCGACCACTACGGGCTGCTGCTCTCGGCCGCGTCCGACCTGCACAGTGGGCCGAGCCGGCTGCTCCAGTGGGGCCCGGGCCGGCGCGAGGCGTTGCTGGCGGAGCTGGAATCCGTACTGCGGCAGCCCGCGTGGTCCGCGGTGGTGTCCCCGGAAGCCGAGCCGGGGGAGGGCGCGGACAGGGCCGAGCGCCGGCGGTTCCAGTGGGCCCGGCGCCAGGCGGGGCGGCCGTTCCGCACTGGTGCGGAAGCGGTGGGCCCGGTAGGCCCGGTGGGCCCCGTGGGCCCAGTGAGGCGGGTTCTGCAGCTGGAGATCGTCGTGCGCGACCCGGTCGACCCCTGCACGGTCGAGGTCCGCATGCTGATCGACGGCCGCCCCCTGGTGCAGGAGGTGTTCGGCCGAGGGGTCGCGCACAGCCCGGAGTGGCTGCTGGACAGCGGCCGGCTGCGGGCGACGGAGGAGGCGCGGGAGGTGCAGCTCGCGGAGGCGTACTGCACCGAGGGCTGCTGCGGTGCGCTGTACGTCACGATCCGGCGGGACGGCGACCAGGTCATCTGGTCCGACTGGCGCTGCCCGACACCGCCGCCCTCCCCGCTGTACCTGCGTGACATCCCTGAACTCCGCTTCGGTGCGGGCGCGTACGACGCCGAGATCAGCCGTGCCGAGAACGACCACGCGTGGACGTGGCCGGCCCGCAAGGTCGCCCGGCTGGTGGTCGCGGGGCTGCGTGACCGGCCGGAACTGCTCGGCCGCTGGGACATGCGGCTGGATTGGGCGGGCACGGACTTCCGGGACCCGGACCGTACGGCGTTGTGCCTGCGGTACGAGGGGGAGGACGGCTACCCGAAGTACCGCATGTGGCACATCCCGGAGGACGGCACCCCGCCCGAGACCCGTGCGGCCGACGCGTTGCGCCGGCTCGGTACGGCGGACCCGAGGACGTACGAGGCGTAGCGCCCGGTCCACCGTTCGGGTGATCTCGGCCCGGCGGCGATGCGTTGGGAGGCCCGGGGAGCGGGGCACCGGGCCGCTCCCCGGGCTCCGGGGGCGGCGTGTCGCGGCTGCCGGGTTTGGCACAGTGCCGCTCCACGATCAAGGAACGGGGTGAGTGGTGTGCAGCAGAGGCTGAGCGACCTGGCGGGTGGCGGGGGCGGTCACGCCGGTGGGGACCAGCTGAGGCACAGCGACGGGGCGTGGCTGAAGGCGGCCGGGGGTGCGGAGGGGATGGGAGCGCACCTCGGGCCGGTGAGGACGGAGCTGGCCACCGCGCACGAAGGGCTGCTCGCGGGGACCGCCGGCCTGAGTGCGCTGGCCGAGCTGGGTTCCGTACGCGAGTCCTGGGAGCGGCGCTTCGAGACCGCGCGCAGGGAGTGCGGGGCCCTGGCCGGCAATCTGCGGGCCGTTGCCCGGGCCCAGGGCGAGACGAACGAGACCGTGAAGTCGTCCTTCGCGCCCGTGGCGAGGCGGACGCGTGGGGTCGAGCGATGACGGCGGGGACCTCCCGGCTGACCTGGGCGCAGTTACGGGACCTGAAGTGCGCCGAGCTGGAGGGTGCGGCCGACGGCTGGGGCAAGGCGAGCAACCGGGCCGATGCCGGGCGGGACCGGATCGAGAAGCAGCTGCTGAACGGCTTGCGCGAGACCGAGCAGGGCGCGGCGGCGGACGCGGCGGTGGGCAGGCTGCGGCGGCTGGGCCGGAACCTTCAGTACGTGTACACGGAGTGCGGCCTGGTCCGTACGGCGCTGAACAGCCTTGCGCACGAGATGAAGGCCCAGCAGCGTTCGCTGCGGGAGGCGTTGGACGACGCGGAGGCGCTGAGGTTCACGGTGCACGCGGACGGCTCGGTGACCTATCCGGAGGCGGGGGAGGGCCTGGTCGACGGGAAGCCGTTGGCGGGCGGGACCGCGTCGGTGGGGGCGGCGCCGGGTCTGCTGCCGCCGTCGGGACTGGTGGCCCCGAACCCCAACACCGCCAAGGCGCAGGACATCGCGGACCGGGTGGCGAAGGCCGTGCGGACGGCCGCCGAGATCGACTGGCGGTTCGCCGGGATCCTGCGAAAGCTGAAGGCCGAGGAGGGCCTGACGGTCCCGGACCGGACGTGGACGGACGCGGCGGGGGACGCGGCCGCGGTCCGGGACGCGGCACGCGGGTACCTGAAATCGGGCATCCCGTACGAAGCGAGTCCGGCGGCGCGGCGGGAGTGGTGGGCGAACCTGACGGACGAACAGCGCGAGGAGTACCTCGCGGTGTACCCGGACCTGATCGGCAACCTGGACGGCATCCCGGCCCTGATCCGCGACACGGCGAACCGGGACAACCTGCGTCTGCTGATCGGCAAGTTGGAGGGGCTGGAGGGCGATCGGGCGGAGACGCAGTTGGCGGGGCTGCGGGAGATCGACCGGCAGTTGCAGGCGGGGCGGCAGCCGCCGATGTACTTGCTCGGCATCGGTGACGAAGGGAACGGGCGGGCGATCGTTTCTTACGGGAATCCGGATACGGCGCGGAATGTTTCGGCTTATGTGCCGGGGTTGAATACGTCGTTGGATGCGGATTTTGCGAAGAATGACCTGAAGCGAGCCCGTGACACCGCCATTGGAATGCAGCAACATGATCCGTCGAGTGCGTCAATTGTCTGGCTTGGTTATGACGCGCCTCAAGCTCCAGATGGTTTGGAAAGTCTCGACGTGATGGGTGAAGCGCGCGCCGAGAGGGGTGGAGTCGCCTTTCATAGTTTCATGGGGGGTATTGCTGCCACGAGCGAGAAGGAGGATCCGCATTTGACGGCAATCGGGCATTCTTATGGTTCGCGAACAGTGGGTGCCGCGACGCAGCATGGTGGAGGCATCCCCGGGGTTGACGACATCGTCCTTGTGGGTAGCCCGGGAGTTGGGGTTGATCGTGCGGATGAACTTGGCGTGGGCAAGGGTCATGTCTTCGTTGGTGCGGCAGAGAACGACGTTGTGACCAAACTTCCATCGAAGCAGCAGAGCGCGGCCGGACTCGCCGGCTGGGCTGCGGCAGGCCCTGTAGGTGCCTATCTGCTCGGTGAGGTTGCCGATCAGGAGGACGACGATCTTTGGTTTGGTAAGGACCCTGCTAGCGAAGCATTTGGTGCTAAGAGATTTCCTGTGGATGGCGGGCCGAGACTTGTTAGCGGTCACGGCCTTTCTATCGATGCGCACTCTCAGTATTTCGACCCGGATCGAGATGCTTCGTCAGCCAACAGTATTGCTCTGGTTGCGGCTGGGCAATCTCGAAGGCTCAAGGCCGAGGAGTACCGATGAGGGGTCACGTAATGGGGTGCGTGATGGCGCTGATTCTGGGCGCAGCGCTGTCCGGCTGTGTCACTAGCGGGAAGAGGGCAGACATGGACATGCAGGCAGCTGCGGACCACGCGGACGGCATTATGGATGCCACACTTGCGAGTATCGAGCCGTCCGTTCAGTGGGCGCATGGCCCCACTACTACGGGAAGTTGTGACGTGACGCGACGTCGGTCGGTCATGACCGTCGTGTCCGACGAACGCAGGGGAAGTTTCCTGGGTTTGGTGGAGCGGGTCTGGCGAAAGCGTGATTACCGGATCAAGGGGGTTAACAATGATCGAGATTCTCCCGCCATCTATGCGCAAACCCGTAGCGGCTTCGGTGTGAGTCTGATTTTTGGAGGAGGGCAAGCCTTCTTCGAAGTAGACAGCCCCTGCGTCGAGGAGTCCGAGGTGGCCGAGTCGACATCGGCACCCAACGGCCCTTCCTACGAGGGCGTCTACCCGCTGCCTCGCCCCAACGTCCACTCCGACTTCTGGTCAGCCAGCGCTTCCTGAGGCCTCGTGCCTGCCCCCAATGACCGGTAACGGCCCGATCGGTGGCGGTAAGTGAGGGCCCGATAGTCGGACGTTGAGTCCGGCATTGGGCCCTGGGGCCCATGCAGAGCTCCGCAGTGTTGTGGTCGCATACGGATACCGGGGGAACTGTCGCTGCGCCTGCTCACAAAGCTGGGGAGACCTGTCGTGTCTGGCATAGGAGAAGTAGCGTTACCGGAAGGCGCTGAGGTCGGTGCCGCCGAGGCTCGTTCGGGCAGACAGCCGCTGTCGAGCTCCCTGCAAGTGGTGCTGACCCTCGTCCGATTGCTCTTCGTCGTCACCGTCGTGGGCGCGCTCAACGCGCTGCTCGTGGCCTCGTCGGCCGAGGCGGTGGACGGTCGGCTGCTCGGCATGGTGCTGTACACCGCGCTGCCCGGCATCACCGGGTTCGTGCTGTCGCTGTACGTGCGGGCCGGTGGCCCCCGTATCTGGCTCGGGTTGCTGGCCGTGCATGGCTGGCTCACGCTCGGCGCGCTGGCGACACTCAACGACGCGGACAGCAACCGGGGCGTGACGCCGCTGGTTCTTCCCGTCGTCGTCCTCGTCCTGCTGTGCAGGCCCCAGGCCCGTGCATGGTTCAGGCTCGCCCCCGAACAGCGCGCAGAGCACCGGCCGTTCAGCGTCCCCCGGATGATCAGGTGGCGGGTGGACACCGGGCAGTCCGCGCTGGAGTACGTAGGCCTCATTCTCGTCGTGGCGGCCCTCGTCGGCGGGCTCGTGGCCACAGGAATGGGTGGGCGGATCGCCGGCCGATTCGGCACTGCCATCTGTCAGGTGACCGGAGGTTCCTGCTCGTCGTCCGCGACCGTCGCCGACGGCCGGAGTGATGGGAAGGGCAGCGGCGGCAGCGGAGCCAGTTCCGGGTCCGGGTTCGAAGGTGCCACCGTGGCCGGAGGAACTGACTCGGCCGGACCCGATTCCGGAGGATCCGACTCGGCCGGACCCGACTCCGGTGGAAGCGGGACCGCGGGCAACGCCGCAGGAGGCAGTACCACCGACGGCAGCACCACCGGCGGCAACGCCACCCAAGGCAGCACCACCGGTACTTCCGGCGCACCCGGGTCCGCATCCGGGTCCGCATCCGGGACCGAGACCGAGTCCGAGGCTGCAACCGCCGGCGCAGTCGGTGGTTCGGGCGCGACCGGTGGTTCTTCTTCAGCGGTCGACGCGGGTAGACAACCCTCGACCACGGGTTCCTCCACCGGTGGCTCGGAGGGCAACTTCTTCACAGGCCTCGTGGGCGACGACGGTCTGCTCGGCGATGTCACCGGGGCCGTCGACACGATCGCGCACCCCGTCGACACCGCCAGGGGCGTCGTCGACCAGTACGCCCAGGCCGCGAACCAGGCGGGCGGCAAGTGGGACAAGGGCCAGTACGGGGCCGCCGCGTGGGACGTGGCCAAGGGGCCCGGTGGGGTCGGCGGCGCGCTCACCGGTCTGCCCGGGTCGGGTACGCGCGTCGAGTCGGCCGTACGGGACAAGGAGCGGGATTACCTCAACGGGCGCATTCCGACCGGTTCCAGCGCGGCCGGCCGGAAGGCTTGGTGGGACGGGCTGACGCAGCAGGAGCGCGATCGGTACCTGGAGCTGTCCCCGGACCGGATCGGCTCGCTGGACGGCATTCCGGTGGCAGACCGCGACGCGGCCAACCGGCGGAACCTTCCGGGGCTCATATCGGAGCTGGAGGGCCGGAGCGACGAGGCGTCGAAGGAGAAGCTGGCCGGGCTGCGGGAGATCGACCGGCAGCTGAAGGAGGGCAGCCAGCCCCCGATGTACCTGATCGGTATCGGCGACGAGGGCAACGGGCGGGCGATCGTCGCCTTCGGGAACCCCGACACCTCGCAGAACGTCTCGGCGTACGTGCCGGGGCTGAACACCTCCCTCGACGAGGAGTTCGCGAAGAACGACCTCAAGCGCGCCCGTGACACGGCGATCGGCGCCCAGGGCTACGACCCGTCGAGCGCGGCGATCGTCTGGCTCGGGTACGACGCTCCGCAGGCGCCGGACGGGTGGAAGAGCCTGGCCGTCGCGGGTACCGGCCGGGCGGAGAAGGGCGGCGCGGCCTACGACGACTTCATGGGCGGCATCGCGGCCACCAACCAGAACAAGGACCCGCACCTCACGGCCATCGGGCACTCCTACGGCTCCCGCACCGTCGGTGCCGCGACCCAGCGCCTCGGCGGGATCCCGGGGGTGGACGACATCATCCTCGTCGGCAGCCCCGGGGTGGGTGTGGACCAGGCCGTGGACCTCGGGGTCGGTGCCGCACACGTCTATGTCGGAGCGGCCGCCAACGACCCGGTGACCAAGCTCCCGTCCAAGACGCAGACGGTCGTGGGTTCGCTCGGGATGATCCTGGGCGGGCCGGCCGGTGCGTACCTGGCGGGGGACCTGGCCGATCCGGGCGACGACGACCTCTGGTTCGGCAAGGACCCGGCGAGCAAGGCCTTCGGGGCCGTACGGTTCCCCGTGGCCCCCGGTCAGCCACTCGTGAGCGGTGACGGTCTGAGTTTCGACGCGCACTCGAACTACTTCAACCCGGCACGGGACGCCATGTCCGCCGACGCCATTGCTCTTATCGTGTCGGGACACGCCGACCGGCTCAAGATGGAGGAACAGCGATGAGCCGAAGGTTCCAGATCGTTGCGGTGGCTCTGGCTGTCGGCTTCACGCTGTCCGCCTGCGGAAGCGAGAAGGAACCCGCGGCTGCGAACGCGGGCACCGCAGTCACCGAGAGCCCCAAGGAAACCAAGGGCACCAAGGGGAAGAGCATGAACATGCAAGAGGCCGCCGAACGGGCCGACGGCATGCTCGACGCCGTACTGAAGAAGATCGACCCCGAGGTTCAGTGGGCCCACGGGCCGACGACCAAGGGCAGTTGTGACGTGACCCGCAGACGGACCGTCATGACCATCGTGTCCGCGGACCGGCGGCAGCGTTTCCTGGACCAGGTCGAGCAGTTCTGGCGCACGAGCGACTACCGCATCAAGGCGAAGAACGACGACGCGGTGTTCCCGGCGGTCTACGCGGTCACGAAGGACGGATTCGGCATCAGCGTGAGCGTCCGAGCCAGGGGACAGGCCTTCTTCGAGGCGGACACCCCGTGCGTGAAGGAGTCGAAGGTCGCCGACTCCGCGTCCGAGCCGAACGGGCCGGACTACGACGGCGTCTACCCGCTGCCCGGCCCCAACGTCCGGTCCGACTACTGGTCGGCCGAAGCATCCTGAGGACTGCTCAGGACTGCTCAGGACTGCTCAGGACCGCGGGGCGCATGGACTGCCCGGCCCGGCGCACCCGGCGCGCCGGGCCGGGTGCCCGGTGCGCCGGATTGGCCTGTCCGTGACCCCAATGCCTCGCATGACTCGCACACACCGTCGAAAACACCCATGAACCCCGAGCCGATGAGGGATGGTTGAGGGGTGCGGAAATACTGGATGGCAGGTGGGATCGGCGTAGGCGTCGCCATGTGTTTCGTGGCGCTGCTCGTCGTCGGTACGTACTCTGCCGCCGCCGGGCTCGTGGGCGGGGGTGGGGGCGGGGCCGTGGCGTTGGCCAAGGGGGCCGTGCCGGCCAAGTACCAGCCTCTTGTGCAGCGGTGGGGCAACCTCTGCCCTGCGATCAACCCCGCCCTTCTTGCCGCGCAGCTCTACCAGGAGAGCGGCTGGAACCCGCGTGCGCAGAGTCCGGCCGCCGCTCAGGGCATCGCGCAGTTCATCCCGGGGACCTGGGCCTCGCACGGGGTGGACGGGGACAAGGACGGCGACCGGGACGTCTGGGATCCCGCCGACGCGATTCCGTCCGCGGCCTCGTACGACTGCGAGCTGGCCGGGTATGTGAAGAAGGTGCCCGGGGACCCGACGGACAACATGCTGGCCGCCTACAACGCCGGTGCGTACCGGGTGATCAGGGCCGGTGGGGTTCCCGCCATCTCGGAGACCCGGAACTACGTCAGGATCATCCGCTCCCTGGAGAAGAGCTTCGCCCGGCCCGTCGGGCGGGTGCAGCCGTCCCAGCAGGCCGCGGGCGCCATCTACTTCGCCCAGAAAAAGCTCGGTACGAAGTACCTGTGGGGCGGCAACGGCACGGCCGAGCAGGGCGGGCGGTTCGACTGTTCGGGGCTGACCCAGGCCGCGTACCGGACGGTCGACATCGAGCTTCCCCGGGTGGCGAACGATCAGTACAACGCCGGTCCGCATCCCTCGCGCGACGAGCTGCTCCCGGGGGACCTGGTGTTCTTCTCCGACGACCTGGCCAACTCGCGGGCCATTCACCACGTCGGCCTGTACGTCGGGGGCGGGTACATGATCAACGCGCCGTACACCGGGGCCGTCATCCGGTTCGACAAGATCGACACGCCCGACTACTTCGGTGCGACGCGCGTCACGAAGGACGGGGCCGCGGCTCTTCCGACCGCCCGGCCCGCGGTATGACCGTCGGGGGCCGGTGGCCGGAACTCTCCGTGAAGCCTGGGCCCTGAGCTGCGACGATGAGTCACTCTTCGATAACGTCATGGTGATCATTCGGTAGAGAGTGGAACGTACGCACGGGACGCGTCGTTCTCTGGTGGGACCGGGGCCGCAGCCACTGACATAGCGTCGCCCCGACGCACGTAAGTGATCGAACCGAACACGGGGGTTCGTCATAGCGGCGCACATGGGCGTGTGCCGCAGCAGCAGACAAGGCAAGGGGCCGCGGCAGATGGCTGGACTCGCACTGGATGGGTCGAACCCCGATGTCAGCCTGCTCTACGACATCAATGGTCTCGCGAAGTCCGCTCCCACCTGGTTCGACCGGGTCATGGAGTTCGTCGGTGAGTACGGGATCATGCTCGGCATGGTCCTGGTGGTCCTGTGGTGCTGGTGGAGTGTCCGCCGACGCGGCACGGCCGAGGATTCGGTGACCGGTGTCGCCGGGCTCGTCTGGGCGCCGCTCGCGGCCGGGATCGCCCTGCTGATCAACATCCCGATCCGTGGATTCGTGGAGCGGCCGAGACCGTTCAAGGACCACCAGGGGCTGGACGTCCTGGTGGACGGGAAGAACGACTTCTCCTTCGTCAGCGATCACGCCACCATGGCGATGGCCCTCGGCGTCGGCCTCTTCGTGGCCAACCGGAAGTTCGGCATCGCGGCGATCGCGCTCGCCCTGCTGGAGGGCTTCTGCCGGATCTACATGGGCGTCCACTACCCGACGGACGTCATCGGCGGCTTCGCGCTCGGCACGGCCGCCGCGCTGCTGCTCGCGCCGCTCGCGATGATGCTGCTGACGCCGCTGGTCGGTGCCGTCTCGCGGTCCGGCCGGCTGGGCAGGCTGGTCAGGTCGCGCAGCCCGCTCGCGGCGACGGCCGGGGAAAGCGGCGAGGCACGAGGGATTCCCGAGCCGCGACCCGGTTCGGGCGGCGGCTCCGAGGGCGAGAAGGGCCTCGCCGCCTGACGGAGGCCGCACCGGCCCGACGCGATGCCCCGTCCGGTGTCCCGGCCCCGGACGGTGTCCTGCTCGGCGCGGTGTACCGATCCTGCGCGATGTCCCCGCCCGACGCGATGTCCGGGCCCCGTCCGGTGCTCGGACCGTGCCGGCCGCGCGAACCGGCCCGGTGCGGTGACCCGGTCCGGTCACAGCGACTGCGGGTACGTGAACACCCCCTCGGGGTCGTAACTCTTCTTCACCTCGCCGAGGCGGGCGGCCGCCGGGCCGTAGTAGGCCTTGCGCCAGTCCGTCAGTTCCGGGTCCGTGTAGTTCTGGTAGGCCGCCCCCGACGCGTAACGGCGCATCGCCGCATGGGTGTCTTTCAGCCACTTCTGCTGAGCGGTGCCGGCCGTGCCGGTGCGCCAGGCGCCGATGTACTGGGCGAGCATCCGCGAACCGCGGTGGACGAAGGCGGTGGCCTGCGGGTCGACGCGGTTGACCGCTCCGCCCAGCGCGGTGAGCGCGACCGAACCGCCGCCGCCCTGGTCCGCGCCGATCCGGGTGAAGGCCTCGGTCCGGTCGAGCAGGGCCTGGACGCCCGCCGGGGGCAGTGAGCGGTCGTAGAAGTCGGACGCCGCCGCGTACGTCTCGCGCTGGAGGGAGCCCTGCGGATCGCGGCCCGGTGTGGTGCCGGGCAGGTGGCACTGGGCGTCGGTGATGCCCGAGCAGCCCGCGTACACGAGCATCGCCTCCTGGTAACTGCGGCGGCGCAGCGAGACCGAGGACGCGGAGGCGCCGATCCGGTCGGCCAGGCGGTCGACGGCGTTCTGCAGATCGCCGTACGTACCGAGGCTGAAGGCCGAGACCGACACCGTCGGACTGCCGCCGCCCGGCCCGGCCGCGACGTGTGCGGCGGACCAGATCTCGTCCGGCTGGTCCGGGCCCCACTCCTGCCAGGCCGTCACCACGGCGCGGGCGCGCGACCACGGCCAGGACATGTACGCGGAGACGGTCTGCGGGGCGGGGCGGGTACGGAAGCGGAGTTCGGTGACGACGCCGAAGTTGCCGTTGCCCGCGCCGCGCAGCGCCCAGAACAGGTCCGGGTGGTGGGTGGCGTCGGCGGTCAGCGTTCTGCCGTCGGCGGTGACGATCGTCGCGGCCGTGAGGCTGTCGCACGTCAGGCCGTACGCGCGCGAGGCGACGCCGTGGCCGCCGCCCAGGGTCAGGCCGGAGATGCCGACGGTGGGGCAGGAGCCGCCGGGGATCGTCAGGCCGTGGGCCGCGAGGCCCTGGTAGACGTCGAGGAGCCGGGCCCCCGCGCCGATCGTGCCGTCCCGGTCGACGCGCTTCAGTGACGAGACGTCAATGACCAGCCGCCCGGTGCCGCTGGACCAGCCGCCGTAGGAGTGCCCGCCGCTGCGGATGGCGACGGGCACGGAGCTGCGGCGGGCGAAGTTCAGGCACTCGCGGATGTCGGCCTCGTGCCGGACGTAGGCGACCGCGGCCGGTTTCTGGCCGTCGTAGCGGGTGTTGTAGAGCTGACGGGCGGTCGGGTAGGCGGCGTCGTCGGGACGTACGAGGGAACCGGCGAGGCTCCTGCCCAGGGCCGGCCAGTCCGCCGGCACGGCGGGCGAGGCCGTTGACGGTGTGGCGGATGAGGTGGCCGGGGCCGCCGACGTGCCCGGGGTGGAGCCGCCGGCGGGTGTACCGGAGCCGGTGTGGTCGCACGCGGTGGCGCCCGTGAGCACGGCCGCGGCGCCGGCGGTCAGGACGGTGCGCCGGTTCGGCAGGGTCATCGGGCCTCCGGGGCGGGGGAGAGGGCGAGGACGGGGGAGGGGGCGGGTCAGGCCGCTGACGTGCGGTGTCCCTCGGCGTCCGTGCGGGCCAGGTCGCGGGACCTGCGGGCCGGTCCCGACCAGCCGCACGTGCAGCGGGCGGTGCAGAACGAGCCGCGTTCGACGGTGGTGGCTTCGTGGGCGGGCCGGGGTGGCGGAACGGCCGGCGGGACCTCGGTGGTGTGTTGGTCGTACACGCGTCCACGGTACTGGGCGGGGCCGTCCGGTGGTGAGGGGTGTGCGGTCGTTACGGGGCGCAGGGGCCGTCGTTATGCGGAACGGGTGGGGGCACGAGCGGTCGGTCGGCGTTGGGGGTTGGCAGGCGATGGTGGTGCAGCAGCACAGGTCCGGAGGCGGGACGCGCGCTGGGTGCGCCCTCGCCGTGGTGGGCGTGATGGTGGCGGCCGCCGGGTGTGCGGTGGACGGCGGGGACGGTGCCGCGGACGGCGACCGTTCCGGTCCCGCCGCGGTCGAGGCCGTGCAACGGGCCGCGGCGGTGCTCGTGGGGCCGGGGGACGGGTCCGCGACCGGAAGCGCCGAGGTGGTCACGTCGATGGAGACGGCGGCCGGCGGCACCCGGGTGACGATCCGGGGCAAGGGGACGTACGACTTCCGTACCCAGTCCGGCCGGCTCAAGGTCGTGCTGCCGCAGGACCCGGCGGGCGAGGACGAGCACCGCCCCATCACGGAGCTGCTGGCCCCGGGCGCGCTCTACATGATGAATCGCGGTGCCGGGGTGCCCGCGGACAAATGGGTCAGGATCGACACGACGGCGCTGGCGGACGGCAACCTGGTGACCGGTGGCGTCACCGACCCGATGGCCGCGGCCGAACTGCTGGGCGGGGCGAGCACGGTGACGTACGTGGGTGAGACCGACCTGGCCGGAGTGACGGTGCGGCACTACCGGGGCACCAGCGACATCGCACGGGCCGCGCGCCGGGCCTCGGCCGCCTCGCGGGGCGCGCTGACGGCAGCGGCGAACGGTTTCCGCACGGACACGGTGCCGTTCGACGCGTATCTGGACGCGGAGGGCCGGCTGCGCAAGGTGCGGCACCGGTTCAGTTTCGCCAACGAGGGGCAGGTGCGGGAGGTGGTGTCGACGACGCTGCTGTACGGGTTCGGGGTGGCGGTCTCCGTGCCTCTGCCGGACGCGAACGACATCTATACCGGTGAGATCGAACAGGGACGGCCGGAGTGACGGGCGGACCCGGGCCGTCGTGCCCGGCCCCTTCTAGGCATCTGGCGGCAGCGAAATGGTCCGTCCGTGCCATGCGCGGCGTGTGCCGCGATCCCTACCCTGGGAAGTCGGCGACGGCAGTGAGAGGTGAGTGACGTGGTGACGCTCAGCCCGCGGACCGCATCGGATTATGTGGCTCTCGCCGAGATCGAACTGTGCGGGGAGCTGATGATCGCGGCGTCGGCGTCGATCGAGGAGCGGCTGAGCGCGGACCGTATCGACGAGGTGCTCGACGTCAAGGCGATCACCGAGCGCACCACCGTCCCCCGGCAGGCGGATCACCGGGGGTGACGGGGCGGGCGGCGGCGGGCGGAGCCGGATCCCCGGTCAGGTGCGCAGCAGGCGGGCGATGGCCTTGGTGGCCTCCTCGACCTTCGCGTCGATCTCCTCGCCGCCCTTGACCGCGGCATCGGCGACGCAGTGGCGCAGGTGCTCCTCCAGCAGCTGGAGCGCGAAGGACTGGAGCGCCTTGGTGGACGCCGAGACCTGCGTGAGTATGTCGATGCAGTAGACGTCCTCGTCGACCATGCGCTGCAGGCCGCGGATCTGGCCCTCGATGCGGCGCAGGCGCTTGAGGTGCTCGGCCTTCTGGTGGTGGTAGCCGTGGATACCCCGGTCGTGGTCGGTCACGAGCGCTTCGGTGGGAGCCGTGGCGTCGGCCGTGCCCGTGCCGTCCGCCGCGTCCGGCGCCCGATCGGCCTCGGTGGTGGTCATTGCTGCCTCCCGTTTTCCCTTTACCCTGCCGTTTATATACCCCTGGTGGGTATATCCTAACGAATTCAGCTGAAACGTGACCGGGGCCCCGTGCTGATCACTGTGCCTGATGCGCGACACTGAAGAATGCCGGTTAGCCGTGGCCGGATGATGCGCCTAGCATCAGCCTGACCGAATCCAAAGCACCCCGAGGACCCCACGTGCGCTTTCGTCTGACCCCCAGGGAGACGAGCTTCTACGACATGTTCTCCGCATCCGCGGACAACATCGTCACGGGCTCGAAACTCCTGATGGAACTGCTCGGGGCGGATTCTGCCTCCCGAGTCGAGATCGCGGAGCGCATGCGGGCAGCGGAGCACGCGGGGGACGATGCCACCCACGCGATCTTCCACCAGCTGAACTCCTCCTTCATTACGCCGTTCGACCGCGAGGACATTTACAATCTCGCCTCGTCGCTCGACGACATCATGGACTTCATGGAGGAGGCCGTCGACCTGGTCGTTCTGTACCAGGTCGACGAGCTCCCGAAGGGTGTCGAGCAGCAGGTCGAGGTGCTGGCACGGGCGGCGGAACTGACCGCCGCGGCCATGCCGAACCTGCGGACCATGGACAACCTCACCGAGTACTGGATCGAGGTCAACCGCCTGGAGAACCAGGCCGACCAGATCCACCGCAAGCTGCTCGCCCAGCTCTTCAACGGCAAGTACGACGCCATAGAGGTGCTGAAGCTCAAGCAGATCGTGGACGTGCTGGAAGAGGCTGCCGACGCGTTCGAGCACGTCGCGAACACGGTGGAGACCATCGCGGTCAAGGAGTCCTGAACCACGTGGACACCTTTGTACTGGTCGTGACCATCGGCGTCGCGCTCGGCTTCACGTACACGAACGGCTTCCACGACTCGGCGAACGCCATCGCCACGTCGGTCTCCACCCGGGCACTCACCCCCCGTGCGGCCCTGGCCATGGCGGCGGTGATGAACCTCGCCGGTGCCTTCCTGGGCAGCGGGGTCGCCAAGACCGTCAGTGAGGGCCTGATCGCGACGCCCGAGGGCGACAAGGGGATGGGCATCCTCTTCGCCGCCCTGGTCGGCGCGATCATCTGGAACCTGATCACCTGGTACTTCGGCCTGCCGTCGTCGTCCTCCCATGCCCTGTTCGGCGGAATGGTCGGCGCCGCGCTCGCGGGCGGGACGCTGGTCCACTGGGACGGGGTGCTCGACAAGGTCGTCATCCCGATGTTCATCTCGCCGGTGATCGGCCTGGTGGTCGGCTATCTGGTGATGGTCGCCATCATGTGGATGTTCCGCAGGTCCAACCCGCACAAGGCCAAGCGCGGTTTCCGGATCGCGCAGACGGTCTCGGCCGCGGGCATGGCGCTCGGTCACGGTCTGCAGGACGCGCAGAAGACGATGGGCATCGTGGTGATGGCCCTGGTCATCTCCGGCCACGAGACGTACAGCGACCCGATCCCGGTCTGGGTGAAGCTCGTCTGCGCACTGATGCTGTCGCTGGGTACGTACGCCGGTGGCTGGCGCATCATGCGGACGCTCGGCCGGAAGATCATCGAGCTGGACCCGCCGCAGGGCTTCGCCGCGGAGACGACGGGGGCGTCGATCATGTTCGGTTCGGCGTTCCTGTTCCACGCGCCGATCTCGACGACGCACGTCATCACCTCGGCCATCATGGGTGTCGGCGCCACGAAGCGGGTGAACGCGGTCCGCTGGGGTGTCGCGAAGAACATCATCCTGGGCTGGTTCATCACGATGCCCGCCGCGGCGCTGGTCGCCGCGGCGAGCTACGGGATCGTCCTGCTGCTGTTCGGCTGAGCGCCGGCCTCAACACCGTACGAACGGGTCCGCCCCGCCCTCCTCACGGAGAGCGGGGCGGACCCTTCGCCTTGTGGTGGCACCGCCATGCAGCACCGCAAGGCCGTCTGGGGAGGGATCGGTCAGCCGAAGCGGCCGGAGACGTAGTCCTCCGTGGCCTGGACCGAAGGGTTGGAGAAGATGCGCTCGGTCTCGTCTATCTCGATGAGCTTGCCGGGCATGCCGACCGCCGCGAGGTTGAAGAACGCCGTGCGGTCCGAGACGCGGGCCGCCTGCTGCATGTTGTGCGTCACGATGACGATCGTGAAGCGCTCCTTCAGCTCACCGATCAGGTCCTCGATGGCGAGGGTGGAGATCGGGTCCAGGGCGGAGCACGGCTCGTCCATCAGCAGGACGTCCGGCTCGACCGCGATGGCGCGGGCGATGCACAGGCGCTGCTGCTGGCCGCCGGAGAGACCGGAGCCGGGCTTGTTCAGCCGGTCCTTGACCTCGTTCCAGAGGTTCGCGCCGCGCAGCGACTTCTCCACGATGTCGTTCAGCGCGCTCTTGCGGTACTTGCCGTTCAGCCGCAGGCCCGCCGCGACGTTGTCGAAGATCGACATGGTCGGGAACGGGTTCGGGCGCTGGAAGACCATGCCGACCGTGCGGCGCACGGTGACCGGGTCGACGTTCGATCCGTACAGGTTCTCGTCGTCCAGCAGCACCTTGCCCTCGACGCGGCCACCGGGGGTGACCTCGTGCATCCGGTTCAGGGTGCGCAGGAAGGTGGACTTGCCGCAGCCGGACGGGCCGATGAAGGCGGTCACGGAGCGGGGCTCCACGGTCATGGAGATGTCGTCGATCGCCTTGTGGTTGCCGTAGTAGGCCGACAGGCCACTGATGTCGATGCGCTTGGCCATCTGAATCACTGCTTTCTGCTGGCCCTATCGGCCGGTCTTCGGGGCCTTCCAGCGGGCGATGCCGCGGGCCACCAGATTGAGGATCATGACGAAGGCGATCAGGACCAGGGCGGCGGCCCAGGCGCGGTCGTAGGACGCGGCCTCGCCGATCTTGTACTGCTCGTAGATGTAGAACGGCAGTGACGACTGGGCGCCTTCGAAGGGGTTCGGGTTGATCAGCTGGCTGCCGAAGACCAGCAGGATGATCGGCGCGGTCTCGCCGGCGATGCGCGCGATGGCGAGCATGACGCCGGTGGCGATGCCGCCGATCGCGGTCGGCAGGACCACCTTCAGGATGGTGCGCCACTTCGGGATGCCGAGGGCGAGGGAGGCCTCGCGGAGCTCGTTGGGGACGAGCTTCAGCATCTCCTCGGTGGAGCGGACCACGACCGGGATCATCAGGATCGTCAGGGCCAGGGCGCCCATCAGGCCGGAGGGCTCAAGACCCGCGATCAGCATGATCGAGAGGATGAACAGACCGGCGACGATGGACGGGATGCCGGTCATCACGTCGACGAAGAAGGTGACGGCCTTGGCGAGCGCGCCCTTGCCGTACTCCACCAGGTAGACCGCGGTGAGCAGGCCGAGCGGGGCGGAGATCACCGTGGCGATGCCGACCTGCTCCAGCGTCCCGATCAGGGCGTGGTAGACGCCGCCGCTGGCCTCGGGCCCGAGGACACCGGCCATCGAGTGGGTCAGGAAGTAGAGGTCCAGGCGCTCCGAGCCGCGGCTGATGGTCGTCCAGAGCAGCGAGGCCAGCGGGACGACGGCGATCAGGAAGCAGACCCAGACGAGGCTGGTGGCGAGGCGGTCCTTGGCCTGGCGCCGGTTCTCCACGACGCTCGTCGCGACGTACGAGATGACCAGGAAGAACAGCGCGGAGATCAGGCCCCACTGGACGCGGCTCTGCCAGCCTGCCGCCAGGCTGATGCCGACGCCCAGGACGATCGCGAGGGCGGCGAAGCCGAGCGGGGCCGCGCGGGGCAGGGTCCGGCTGCTGAGACTGTTGGCCGGAGCGGGCGGGGCCGGAACCGGCCGGTCCTGGACGCTCGTGGATGCGTGGCTCATGCGTTGGCCCCCGAGTACTCCTTGCGGCGGGCGATGATGAGCCGCGCGGCGCCGTTGACCAGCAGGGTGAGGACGAAGAGGACCAGGCCCGAGGCGATCAGGGCGTCGCGCCCGAACGCGTCGGCCTCGCCGAACTTCGCGGCGATGTTCTGGGCGAACGTCCCGCCGCCCGGGTTGAGCACGTGCAGCGAGATGAGGAAGCTCGGCGACAGGACCGTGGCGACGGCCATCGTCTCGCCGAGCGCGCGGCCGAGGCCCAGCATCGAGGCGGAGATGATGCCGGAGCGGCCGAACGGCAGCACCGAGAGGCGGATGACCTCCCAGCGGGTGGCGCCGAGCGCGAGCGCGGCCTCCTCGTTCATCTTCGGGACCTGGAGGAAGACCTCGCGGCTGACACTGGTCACGATCGGCAGGATCATGATCGCGAGCAGGATGCCGACGGTGAAGAGCGAGCGGGCGACGCCGATCTCGGTCTTCTCGAAGATGTACGTCCAGCCGAAGAACTGGTCGAGCCAGAGGTTCAGGCCTTCGAGGTACGGCACGAGGACGAGCGCGCCCCAGATGCCGTAGACGATGCTGGGCACCGCGGCGAGCAGATCGATGACGTACGCGATCGGGCCGGCCAGCTTGCGCGGTGCGTAGTGCGAGATGAACAGGGCGATGCCGACAGCGATCGGAACCGCGATGGCCATCGCGATGATCGAGCTGACGACGGTCCCGAAGAGCAGGACGGCGATGCCGAAGACGGGCGGGTCACCGGCCGGGTTCCAGTCGAAGGTGGTGAGGAAGTTGCCCTCGTCCCCCGAGATGGCGATCGCGGCGCGGTAGCTGAGGAACACGGCGATCGACGCCATGATCACGAGCAGCAGGATGCCCGAGCCGCGGGAGAGGCCCAGGAAGATCCTGTCACCGGCGCGGCCGGTGGACTTGGCGCGGGCGCGCCTGCCCGGCGGGGCCGGTGGAACTTCTGTGTGTGTGGTGGAAGCCATGGTCTTTCCGGTCTGTGTGGGGGAGCGGGAGCTCCCCTGGCGGCGGTGCACCGGATGGGGTGGCGGGCCGGTCCGGAGGGGTGCACCGGACCGGGCCGCCTGTGTCGCGTCGTACGTCGTACGTTGTGCGCTGTGTTCTTTTCGCTGTTCGCGTCGTGCGGGTTACGAGAGGCCGGCGACCGTCTCGCGGACCTTGGCGTTGATCGCCTCGGGGATCGGGGCGTAGCCGGCCTCGGTCAGGAGCTTCTGGCCGTCCGCGGAGGCGGTGTAGGTCAGGAAGGACTTGACGGTGCCGAGGGTGTCGGCCTTGTTGCCGGTGTCGCAGACGACCTCGTACGTCACCAGGACCAGCGGGTAGGCGCCCTCGGCCTTGGTGGTGTAGTCGAGGTCGAGCGCCAGGTCCTTGCCGGTGCCCTTGACCTTGGCGGCGGCGATGGCCGTGGAGGCGTTCTCCGAGGAGGCCTTCACCGGGGCGGCGCCGCCGGTGTTGATGTCGACCGTGGGGATCTGCTGCGAGGTGGCGTACGAGAGCTCGAAGTAGCCGATCGAGCCGTCGACCTGCTTGACCTGGGTGGCGACGCCGGACGAGCCGGTCGCGCCCTGGCCACCGGGGGCCGGCCACTTCTTCTCGGCCTCGTACTTCCAGTCGCTCGGGGCCGCGGCGTTGAGGTACTTGCCGAGGTTCTGGGTGGTGCCGGAGTCCTCGGAGCGGTGGAAGGGCTGGATCGCCTTGTCCGGCAGCTTGGCACCCGGGTTGAGCTTGGCGATCGCCTCGTCGTTCCACTTCTTGATCTTCGTGTCGAAGATCTTGGCGAGGGTGGGGGCGTCCAGGACCAGGCTGTCGACACCCTCCAGGTGGAAGCCGACCGCGATCGGGCCGCCGACCATCGGGAGGTTGATGCCCTGGCCGGTCTTGCAGATCTTCTTCGAGTCCGCGACCTCTTCGGGCTTCAGCGCCGAGTCGGAACCGGCGAAGCCGACGGTGCCCTGGTTGAAGGCGACGATGCCCTCGCCGGACGAGGAGGAGTTGTAGTTGATCTCCACGCCGGAACAGGCGGCCATGTACTCCTTGACCCAGAGGTCCATGGCGTTCTTCTGCGCGCTGGAGCCGGAGGCCCGCAGCTGGCCCTTGGCACCGTCGCACTTGACGTTCGAGGCGGCCTTCGTCTGGCTACCGGTACCGCCGGTGTCGCCGCCGCTGTTGTTGTCCGAACCGCACGCCGTGAGGACCAGGGCGCCGGAGACGGCGAGGGCACCGAGCGCGGTGGCACGAAGCCGGTTCTTGCGCTGAAGCTTCACTTTCGGGTGTTCCTTCCAGAAGCCGCCGTGGTGGTTTCGGTCTACGACGGCGTGCGAGGTGGTGGGTGGAGCGGAAGTCGTGTCCGGTGCGGTGTGTGCCTCGCACCGTGCACTGCCGAAATTAGGCAGAACAGGTGAAGCGGTCTGCGGGGGTGAGTGAACGGAAGGTGAACCGTGTCGGGCGGCCTGGTTCCGGGCCGGCGAGCCCGCGCGGAGTGGGCCCGGGGGCCGGGCGGAAGGGCCGCTCCGGCCCGGGCGGGTTGGACCGGGGCCCCCGGCCCCGGGCAGGGCGGAACGGGGCCGCCCCCGGCAGGGAGCGGCCCGCGAGTCAGTGTCGGGCGGCTAAGCGCGCGGCAGGGTCCGAAGGGCCGCGTCCAGCAGGTCGCGGTCGCGGGGCTGGGTCAGACGGGCGCGGGCGGCCTCCGGCGGGAGCCACAGCACGCCGTCCACCTCGCTGTTCGGCACGAAGGTGCCCGCCGTGGCCTCGGCGGACCAGTACGTGACCTCTTTCGGCCGGCCGTTCGCGGCGTACCGGACCATGGGCAGCACGGCGCCCGGCACGCAGTGGTGCCCCGTCTCCTCCAGGACCTCGCGCAGGGCCGCGTCCCGAGGGGACTCCCCGCGTTTCAGCTTGCCCTTCGGGAACGACCAGTCGTCATAACGCGGACGGTGTACGAGACAGAGCTCCACGCCCCCGCCGGCGGACGCGGGCCGGCGGCGCCACAGCACGCAGCCCGCCGCCCGCACCGTGCCGCTCGCCGTCCGGGTCATGCCCGGGTCGCCGCCGTCGCGTACGGCCAGCTCTCCCGGAAGACCGACCGCGCCGCCTCCACCTCGTGGCGCTGGTCGGCGTGGAGCACCCCCAGGGCGTACGCCGTCGCCGGCGCGATGCGGGGTGTACGGGCCGCGGCGGAGGCCGCCGCGGCCGCCTCCGCCGCGTCCCGGTGCAGGTCGAGCGCGTGTCCCGGGCCGGCCAGGACCGGATCGGGTGTGCCCCGTACCACCTCGTGGGCGTACCGGTGCAGGCGCAGCAGCAGCCGGGTCTGGTGCCAGGGCGCGTCGTGCGCCTCGTTGTACGGCTCGGCCGTCTCGTCCGACGGGAGCGCCGCGACGGCGCCGAGCAGCCGTTGCTCGGCCCGGTCGGCGGGCTCGCGCAGCAGCTCACCGGCGGGTTCGGCGGCCTCGGCGGACAGCGGGACCTCGGAGGCGAGCAGCGCGACCGCGTCGGCCACCGCGTGGAAGCGCGAGGAGCCGAGCGCCTGGAGCGCCGCCGAGTGGGCGCGGGTCCGGGCGAGGGTCAGCTGCCGCTCCAGAAGTGCGCCGGCGCGCGCCGCTCCGACGCCGAGGACGGCGCGTTCCTTGTCGGCCACCGTGCCGCCGGCCTCGGTCCGGGCCGCAGGCAGGGGCGCTCCCGACAGGCCGTGCAGCGCTTCGAGGAGCCGGGTCAGGCGGTCCGCGTACGCGTGCTCGCGGGCGAGCGTGCCGGACAGCCAGGCCAGCTCGGTGCGGAGCGTCTCGGCCCAGAGCGGGTCGAGCGCCGCCCGGAAGGTGTGCAGGGTGCCGCTGATACGGCGGGACGAGCGGCGCAGCGCCCAGGCGGCCTGTTCGGCCGCCTGGGGTCCGGCGTCGCTGGGGGCACTGTTCTCGCGGTGCAGACGCAGGCTGCGCAGGAAGTCCGCGGCCTGTGTCCGCAGATACGGTGCGAGCACCGCCCCCGCGGTCACGTCCGCCTGTGTCTGATGGTCAGGGCGTCGCACGCCGGCGCCTCCGGGCGTCAATGAGCATTTCCTGTACGTGCCGCAGCGGGCGGCCCTCCGCGTCCGTGGCGTGCCGGGTCCAGTTCCCGTCGGGGCCCAGGTGCCAGGAGGAGGTGGTGTCGGCCATGCCGGTCTCCAGGAGTCGGCTGAGTGCGGCCCGGTGCGCGGGGTCGGTGACCCGGACCAGGGCCTCGATGCGGCGGTCGAGATTGCGGTGCATCATGTCGGCGCTGCCGAACCAGACTTCGGGCTCGCCGCCGTTGCCGAACGAGAAGACCCGGGAGTGTTCGAGGAAGCGGCCCAGGACGGAGCGGACCCGGATGTTCTCGGAGAGGCCGGTGACGCCGGGGCGGATCGCGCAGATGCCGCGGACCCAGATGTCGACCGGGACGCCGGCCTGCGCGGCCCGGTAGCAGGCGTCGATGATCGCTTCGTCGACCATCGAGTTGACCTTGATGCGTACGTAGGCGGGCCGGCCGGCCCGCCTGTGCGCGATCTCCTTGTTGATCCGGACGATCAGCCCGTCCCGCAGGGACTTCGGGGCGACGAGCAGCCGGCGGTAGGTCTCGCGGCGGGAGTAGCCGGACAGCCGGTTGAAGAGGTCGGAGAGGTCCGCGCCGACCTGCGGGTCGGCGGTGAGCAGGCCGAGGTCCTCGTAGAGCCGGGCCGTCTTGGGGTGGTAGTTGCCGGTGCCGACGTGCGAGTAGCGGCGCAGGGTGTCGCCCTCCTGGCGGACGACGAGCGAGAGCTTGCAGTGAGTCTTCAGGCCGACGAGCCCGTAGACGACGTGGCAGCCCGCCTCCTCCAGCTTGCGCGCCCACTTGATGTTGGCCTGCTCGTCGAAGCGGGCCTTGATCTCGACGAGGACGAGGACCTGCTTGCCGGACTCGGCGGCGTCGATCAGGGCGTCCACTATCGGGGAGTCGCCCGAGGTCCGGTACAGCGTCTGCTTGATCGCGAGGACGTCCGGGTCGCCGGCCGCCTGTTCCAGGAAGGCCTGGACGGAGGTGGAGAAGGAGTCGTACGGGTGGTGCAGCAGCACGTCACGCTCGCGCAGGGCGGCGAAGATGTCGGGCGCGGAGGCGGACTCGACCTCGGCGAGGTCGCGGTGGGTGCCGGCGATGAACTTGGGGAACTTCAGCTCGGGCCGGTCCAGCGACGCTATGCCGAACAGTCCGGTGAGATCGAGCGGCCCGGGCAGCGGGTAGACCTCCGCGTCGGACACCTTCAGCTCGCGGACCAGCAGGTCCAGCACGTACGGGTCGATGGACTCCTCGACCTCCAGGCGGACCGGCGGGCCGAAGCGGCGCCGCATGAGCTCCTTCTCCAGGGCCTGGAGGAGATTCTCCGCGTCGTCCTCCTCGACCTCCAGGTCCTCGTTCCTGGTCACCCGGAACATGTGGTGCGCGAGCACCTCCATGCCCGGGAAGAGCTCCTCCAGGTGGGCCGCGATGACGTCCTCGATGGGGACGTAGCGCTGCGGCGACGCCTCCAGGAAGCGCGTCAGCAGCGGCGGCACCTTGACCCGCGCGAAGTGGCGGTGGCCGCTGACCGGGTTGCGTACGACGACGGCGAGGTTGAGCGAGAGGCCGGAGATGTACGGGAAGGGGTGCGCCGGGTCGACCGCGAGGGGGGTCAGTACGGGGAAGACGCGCTGGCGGAAGAAGGTGAACAGGCGGGCCTGCTCCTTCTCGGTCAGCTCCGGCCAGCGGATCAGCTGGATGCCCTCGTCGGACAGGGCCGGGGCGACGTCCTGCTGGTAGCAGGCGGCGTGCCGGGCCATGAGCTCGCGCGAGCGGGTCCAGATCAGGTCGAGGACCTCGCGCGGCTGGAGACCGGAGGCGGACCGGGTGGCCACACCGGTCGCGATGCGGCGCTTCAGCCCCGCCACCCGGACCATGAAGAACTCGTCCAGGTTCGAGGCGAAGATGGCGAGGAAATTAGCCCGTTCGAGGAGGGGTGTCGCCGGGTCCTCGGCCAGTTCCAGCACCCGTTCGTTGAACGCGAGCCAACTGCGTTCCCGGTCGAGGAACCGGCCCTGCGGCAGTTCGTCCCCGTCGACATCGGGTTCGTACGCATCGACGTCGGCATCGATGTCGGGATCCAGGTCGGCCGCGGTGGACAGGGCGGCCGGGGCGGACGACGGGGTGGCGACGGCGTGCGGCCGGTGTGCGGCGAGGGAGCCGACGGACGGCTGGGCGGCCGGCTGGACCGGGACCTCGGAGCTGGGCTGCTGGCTCATGGGCCCATTCTTCCGCGCGGAGTGCTCAGGGGGCGCGTCGGAGGGAAATGAGATCGCGGAGATTGCGTGGTCGGCGCGCTCTCTGCCGGGATTTCTCCCGTTGCGGGGGGTCGGCACAGCTGGCTGCATCCTGAGAGGGTCCCAAGGGCGTCTGAATGCCCGGTAACGGCGACATGACATGCAGGAAGCGGTGTGGCCGTACCCGGGGGACGGCGGAGCCCCGGGTACGGCCTTGTCGTACAGGTGTCCGGTCAGGCGTAGCGGCGGCGCAGGACGCGGAAGGCGACGGCGACCGCGGCGGCGGCGAGGACCAGCAGGATGCCGGTCTCGACGAACTGGAGGGGCCAGAAGTGCGAGCCGGGGTGGTAGTCGGCGAAGTCGGTGACCCCGCCCCGGTCACGCAGGCAGCGCGAGGGGTCCTCGGGGCCGACGAGGCCCGCGTCCCAGCAGTCCTGCCAGTAGATCTCCTTGCCGGAGGGGGTGAGCATGCCCGATTCGATGTTCCAGGCGTTCTCCGGCCAGGCCCCCTTGCCGAGGCGGCGGGCGGTCGGCCAGAGCTCGTAGCGGCGCTTGCCGAACCCCAGCGCGACCGCGCCCAGGACGAGGGCCGTGAGGCCCATGGCCGGCAGGGTGCGGCGTACGAGTACGGCACACAGGGCGCCGACGGCCACGGCCAGCAGGGCATAGGCCACGGCGGCCGGTCCGAGGGCGGGGAAGACGCCGCTCTCGGACCAGCCGAGCCCGCTGGCGTACTCGTTGTCCTGGACGCCCGACCAGCCCCACCGGTAGACGAGGACCAGGACGGTCGTCCCGGCGGTCACGAGGACCGCCGGCAGGGCGATCCGGGCCGCCAGCCACTGGGCGGGCGACACGGACTGGGCCCGGATGAAGCGGAACGTGCCGTTCTCCAGCTCGCGGGCGATCAGCGGGCCTGCGACGAACAGGCCGATGAGCCCGGCGAGCACCAGGAGAGCGGTGCCGCCGTCCGCCAGATAGGTCTCGGTGGAGGTGCGGGCGTAGGTGGGCAGGTAGCTGCCGTCGCCGCAGCGGGTGGTGTCGCCGTCGGCGCAGTGTTCGGGCGAGGAGGCCATCCATATCCGGAGCCCCACCACGAAGGCGATGCCCAGGGCCAGGATCGCGCAGGCCGCCCGCACCGGGCGCCGGTGCTGGCGCAGGAGGACGCGGACGGTGCCCCGCAGTGCGGCGGGGGTGGCACGGGTGAGCAGGCCGGTGGGGCTCATGCGGCCGCCGCCTTGCTGCCGGCCGCGGCGCTCGGGGTCAGCAGGTCCGGGGCTCCGGGCGAACGCAGGTGCGCCAGCAGCAGCTCCTCCAGCGACGGCTCGGCCGTCTCCCAGCCGTCGGCGTCCACCGGGCCCTCGTTGCGGACGAGCGCGGTCAGCTGCCGTCCCGAGGTGCGGGACTCGACCACGGTGTGCGGCGCGAGGTCGCGTACGGGACCGGTGAGCACGGTGTGCGCGGCGAGCAGGTCGTCGGTCTCGCCGCCGAGCCGGACGCGGCCGCCGTCGACGAGCAGGAGGTAGTCGCAGGCGCCCTCCAGTTCGGTGAGCACGTGCGAGGACATCACGATGGTGGTGGCGTGCTCGGCGGCCTCGGCCATCAGGGCGCCCATCAGCTGATGACGGGCCAGCGGATCGAGGTCGGCCATCGGCTCGTCCAGCAGGAGCAGTTCGGGCCGCTTGCCGAGGCCGAGGGCCAGGGCGAGCCGGGTGCGCTGTCCGCCGGACAGGGTGCGGACCTTGGCGTCCCTGGGCAGCGTGCCGGTGATGCGCTCGGCCGTCTCCCGGTCCCAGGTGGCCGGGTTCAGTTCGGCACCCGCCCAGAGCGTCTCGGCCACCGTCAACTGCGGATAGAGCGGCTTGTCCTGGGCCACGAAGGCCATCCGGGAACGGGTCGTGCCCGGGGCCGCGCCGAGGACGGTGAGCGTGCCCTGCGTGGGGCGCAGGAATCCGGCCGCGAGGGCGAGCAGGGTGGACTTCCCGGCGCCGTTGGGGCCGACCAGGGCGCAGACACGTCCGGCGGGCAGTCGGAACGAGCAGTCGCGCAGCGCCCACCCGATGTCTCTTCGCCGGTACTTCATGCCGAGGCCGGTGGCCTCGATCACTGCACCTGTCATCAGTTCTGCTCCCCTGGGAATGTGCGGTCGAGTACGGCGGTGAAGAGTGCGCTCACGTCGTCCTTGTCCAGACCGGCCGCGCGGGCCCGGCCCGCCCAGTCGGCGAGCTCGGCACGCAGCGGCGCGTCGTCGGCCCCGGCCGCGCCGCCGAGCGTCCGGGTGACGAAGGTGCCGAGACCCCGCCGAGCCTCGACGAGCCCTTCGCGCTCCAGCTCGCGGTAGGCCTTCAGGACGGTGTTCGGGTTGATGGCGGTCGCCTCCACCACCTCGCGGGCGGTGGGCAGGCGGTCACCCGGCTCCAGCAGCCCGAGTCTCAGGGCCTGTTTGGTCTGCTGGACGATCTGGAGGTACGTGGCGACGCCGCTGCGCCGGTCGATGCGGAACTCGACCGCTGCGGACTCTGCCATGTTCACCCCTTTCACTAATTGAGTAGTGAAAGGGTGGCGTAAGGAAGGGGCGGCGTCAAGAGGCGCCGCCCCTGACTGAGTGGTGAGTGCTCAGGACTCCGTGCGGTACATCAGGTCGACCTCGTGGGTGGTGAAACCCATCCGCTCGTACACGGAAACGGCCGCGGTGTTGTCCGCGTCGACGTAGAGCATCGCGGTGGGCAGCCCCTCGCCGGCCAGGTGGCGCAGCCCGATCGCGGTGAGCGCCTTGCCCAGGCCGCCGCCCTGCGCGTCGGGGCGGATGCCGACCACGTACACCTCGCCGAGCTGCTCCTCGGCGTGCACCTTCGTCCAGTGGAAGCCGACGAGCTCGGCGCCGCCGTCGTCGGTCGCACGCTCGGCGAGGAAGAACCCCTTCGGGTCGAACCACGCCTCGGCCTTGCGGTCGTCGAGGTCGCGCTGGGTCAGCGCCCCCTGCTCGGGGTGGTGGGCGAACGCGGCGCTGTTCACGGCGAGCCAGGCGGCGTCGTCCTCGCCCGGCACGAACGTGCGGACGGTGACGCCCGTGGGCAGCACCGGCTCCGCGATGTTCAGCGGGGACAACGGGCGGCGCAACTGCCGCAGTTCGCGGAAGAGCGAGAGGCCGAGCACCTGCGCGAGGTGGCGCGCCGCGGACTTCCCGCCGTGCGCCCAGACGCGCAGCCGCTTGCCGGTCGCGGCGAGCAGCGCCGCCCCGAGCGCCCGGCCGTGGCCGTGCCCGCGGTGCGAGGGGTGCACGACCAGTTCGGCGGCCGGTGCCTCTACGGGGTCGGTGTCCTCCAGCTGCGCGTACCCGACCAGCACGCCCCCGGCGGTCAGCAGGAAATGCCGCACGCCTTCCCGGTGCCCGCCCCGCAGCTGCAGCCGCCCCTGCTCGGACACGGCTTGCCGGCCGTCGGACCGCGCGGCCTCGGCGAGCAGCTCGGAGACGGCGGTCGCCTGGTCGGGGGAGAGGGTGTCGAGCGTCTGGATCTCGCGTCCGGGGGCGGGGAGGGGTACGTCAGTCGTCATGTGTACGAGCGTACGGTGCCCTTGGGCGGGCGGCTGCGGGGTTCCTGGGGTGGGGGCCCTGGTGTTTGCTGCCGGTTCCTTGGGTGCGGGGTTCCGTCCTCAATCGCCGGACGGGCGGGGGCCCCTTTCGGGGCCGGGTCTTGTGTCTTGGCCGGTCCTCTGGCGGAGGGTTCCGTCCTCAATCGCCGGACGGGCTTGAGAGGTGCGGGTCGCTCCGCGGGGTGCGGGGTGCCACCGCCGGGTGGGTGGGGGTGGGGTCCCTCCGGGGCGTCTCCTCAGAAATGGCGTGTTCACCCGGGAACGCGCAGGACCCGGGTCGTACGCCATTTCCTGCGGGGACTCCCCTGCACGCCCCCACCCGGCATCGCCCGCGTCTGCACACCGGCCCGGCGTCTGTCGCAGACGCAGGGCGGCCGGGGCCGGGGCCGTGCAGGGGAGTCCCCGCAGGACGACGAACATCGACCCGGGTCCCTCGCGTACCCGCGGAACGTTCGTCGTTTGAGGAGACGCCCCGGAGGGGCCCCGGCCCCCCACCCACCCGGCAGAGGCGCACCCCGCACCGCGGAGCACCCGCACCCCACGGGAGCACCCGCACCAAGCCCGTCCGGCGATTGAGGACGGAACCCCGCACCACGGGACCGGGCGCGGCAAGAACAGGACCCGGCCCCGCAGGGGCCCCCGCCCGGATGGGCGAATGGCCCCGTTCCGGTCGTTCGGCAACCTATTCGTAACCCCAAACATCTGTCGCGCTACGCGCGTTGACTCTAGGCTGCGGCACGCAGTCTTCAGACTCGTCACCACCCTCACACCTCCCGCTGAGCTCACAAGGGGATCGATGTCAGCGACACCGCAGAAGAACCGCGCGTCCCGGCGGGTGCTCGCCGCCGCAGCAGGTCTGGCCACCGTCGGCGCGCTGGTCGCCGCCATGCCGGCCGGCGCGCACGGGCACGGCAAGGGGCACGGCCACCACACGCCCGCCCGGACCGTCGATGTGCAACTGCTGTCCTTCAACGACCTGCACGGCAACCTGGAGCCGCCGGCCGGCTCGGCCGGTACGGTCACCGAGAAGCAGGCCGACGGCACGACGAAGGCCGTTCCGGCCGGCGGCGTGGAGTACCTCGCCTCGTCGCTGCGCGCCGCGCGCAAGGGGCACCCGTACTCCATCACCGCGGCCGGCGGCGACATGGTCGGGGCGAGCCCGCTGCTGTCGGGTCTGTTCCACGACGAGCCGACCATCGAGGCGCTCAACAAGATCGACCTCGATGTGACGACTGTCGGCAACCACGAGTTCGACGAGGGCGCCACCGAGCTGGCCCGCCTCCAGAACGGCGGCTGCCACCCGGTCGAGGGGTGCTACGAGCAGGGCAAGAAGTTCAAGGGCGCCGACTTCCCCTACCTCGCGGCGAACGTGACGGACGAGAAGACCGGCAAGCCGATCCTCAAGCCGTACACGGTGTGGAAGAAGAACGGTGTCAAGATCGGCTTCATCGGGGTGACCCTGGAGGGCACGCCGAACATCGTGACGGCCAACGGCGTCAAGGGCCTGAAGTTCCACGACGAGATCGAGACGGTCAACAAGTACGCCAAGGAGCTGGACCGGCAGGGCGTGAAGTCCATCGTCGCGCTGATCCACGAGGGCGGCGCCCCGGCCTCGTCCTCGTACAACTACGACTGCGACAGTCCGGCGGCCGGTGACGGGATCTCCGGTCCGATCACCGACATCGCCAAGGGCATCTCGCCGAAGGTCGACGCCCTGGTCACGGGCCACACCCACCAGGCGTACGTCTGCACGATCCCGGACCCGGCGGGCAACCCGCGCCTGGTCACGTCGGCCTCGTCGTTCGGCAAGCTGTACACGGACACGACGCTGACGTACGACCGTCGCACCAAGGACATCGTGCGCACCGCGGTGAAGACGTCCTCGAAGCACCAGGCGCCCGCGAACCCGGTCTCGGCGAACCACGTCGTCACCCGGGACCAGGCCAAGGCCACCGACATGACGGACCTGATCGCCCGCTGGAACACCCTGGCGGCGCCGATCGCCAACCGGCCGCAGGGCTTCATCTCCGCCGACATCAACGGCCGTGGCTCCACGGCTCCCGAGAAGCCGCTGGGCAACCTGATCGCGGACGCCCAGCTGGAGGGCCTGGCCCCGGCGGACAAGGGCGGGGCGGTCGTCGCCTTCATGAACCCGGGCGGCATCCGTGCCGACCTGGTGTACAAGGCGACGGGCAGCGAGGGCGACGGCGTGGTGACGTACGGGGAGTCGTTCACCGTGCAGCCGTTCACGAACATGATGAACGTCGTCGACCTGACCGGTGCGCAGCTGGTGTCCGCGCTTCAGCAGCAGGTCAGCGGTTCCAACGAGGCGAGCCCCAAGATCCTCCAGATCTCCAAGGGCCTCACCTACACCCTGGACCTGACGAAGGCCGGCGCGGACCGCGTGGTCACCGGAACGATCCGTCTGAACGGTGAGGCGATCGATCCGGCCAAGACCTACCGGGTCGCGATGAACGAGTTCCTGGCCGGCGGCGGCGACGGCTTCGCGGCCCTCGGCGCGGGCACCAACAAGCTGGTCGGCGCCTCCGACCTGGACCTGTTCAACGCCTACCTGGCCGCGCACTCCACGGCCGCGGCGCCGCTGGCCCCGCCGGCGACGGACCGGATCACGGTCGTCCAGTAGGGCGTACGGCAGGCGGGGATGCGCGGGCGGGGGCGAAGGCCCCGGCCCGCGCATCCGTCGTTTTCACGCCGCGGTCCGGCCGCCCCGTTCCCTACGTGATGTGTACGGGTCATAATCCGGGGGCTGCTGATCCCCCCCACACGGCACCCGGAGGCGTTCCGCATGAGCCCGTACACCGCGAACCGCAGACACTTCCTGGCCGGGGCGCTGGCCGTCTCCGCGACCGCTCTCGTCGGCGCGGCGCCCGCGCGCGCCGAGGCCCGGCGGGCCCTCACCGTGCAGGACTGGATGAGCGGCATCGCGGACGCCACCGCGCTCCAGCGCCTGACGATCCCCGGCTCGCACGACTCCGGCGCCCGCTACGGCGGCCCCTGGACCGAGTGCCAGAACACCACGATCGCCGAGCAGCTGAACAGCGGTCTGCGCTTTCTCGACGTGCGGTGCCGGATCACCGGTGACTCGTTCGCCATCCATCACGGGGCCTCGTACCAGAACCTGATGTTCGGCGACGTCCTGGGCGCCTGCTGGGACTTCCTGGCCCAGCGGCCCGGCGAGACCGTGCTGATGCGGGTCAAGCAGGAGTACTCGGAGGAGAGCGACGCCGCTTTCCGCCGGATCTTCGACCTGTACCTCGACACCAAGGGCTGGCGCCCGTTGTTCCACATCGACAGCGCACTGCCGACACTGGGAGGAGCCCGCGGCAAGGTGGTGCTCCTCGCCGACAACGGCGGGTTGCCCGGGGTCCGCTACGCAGATCCGGGACTCTTCGACATCCAGGACGACTACATGGCGGAGCCGTTCGCCAAGTACCCGAAGATCGAGAACCAGTTCCGCAAGGCGGCCGCGCAGCCGGGCAAGCTGTTCATGAACTACGTGAGTACGGCGGCGCTGCTGCCGCCCCGATGGAACGCGGACCGGCTGAACCCGCAGGTCCAGTCGTTCCTCGACTCCTCGGGGACGGCCGGATGGACCGGGCTCGGTATCGTCCCGCTGGACTTCCCGGCGACCAGGTCCGGGCTGGTGGAGTCGCTGATCCGGCACAACCCGGCGTCCTGACGCAGGCGTTACGGATCGCAGTCGGCCTCCGGCGGCGCGGCCCGGACGGCGGCGTGGGCGGCGTCGCAAGGGCTGTCGGCCAACCCTGTCCTGCCCTTCGCCGAGCCGTCCGCGCGGCGTCCGTATGCTCCGGACCATGAGATTCTTCCGGTCGCGCGGGCGAAGCGGTGCCCAGGAAATGGCGGGAACGCCCATCGATGAGGCCAAGGCCCTTTACGAAGGCGGGCGGTACGCCGAGGCGGAGGCCGAAGCCCGTGCCGTGGCCCGATCGCGGCCACGCAACGACGAGTACGCGGCGGTGGCGCTGAGCATCGCCGCGCTGGCGACGGGCGCCCAAGGCCGCCACGCCGAGGCGGTCGGCACCTATGACGAAGCGCTGGCTGCCTTCAACAGGATATTCGGGGCCGGTCACTGGTTCACCCTGAAGGTGCGCTCGGACCGCGCCCAGCAGCTGACCTCGCTCGGACAGTACGCCGAGTGCGAGGCGGAATGTGCGGCGGTCGCCGAGGCCGCGGACCGCGGCACCGGCCCGGAAATGTCACTGCTGGCATCGGCTGCCCGCAATGGGCTGGTCTTCGCCCTCAACGGTCAGGGACGTCATCAAGAGGCCGAGGCACTCGCCCGCGAGGCCCTGGCCGCCCATCGCGAACGTGACCGGGCGGGCCTCGTCCTGCGGCTCGGCCTGGCGCGCAGCCTCAACGGCCAGGACCGCTACGAAGACGCCCTCACCGAGGCGCAGGACGCCGACAGGCTGTACCGCGCGCTGCCCGAATCCCAGCGCCACCCGGACGTGGGCGCTGTCGAACTGGTCGTGGCGACCGCGCTGTGGGGATCGGGTCGCGCACTCGACGCCCGGCGCCAGGCTGTGGCCGCTCACGATGCCTGCCTGGCCTCCTTCGGCCCGGACCACCGCCGCACCGCCGAGGCCCGAACGCTGCTCGAACGTGTGGACGGCACCCGGCCGTGAGCGCGGGCGTGCCGGTCGGTGATCCGTCTCCGGCGTGACGAGTGAGGTGCGCGGACGCGGCTTCGCCGGGGTGGCGGCCGCCCTCCGCGGAGCAGCACGCGGTCAGGAGGGCGCGGGAGATCGCCTCGGTGGGGGCCGTCGTCCCCGCGCGCTCACCCCAGCGGGGGCTCCGGCGGCGGCTGGGGCGCCCCCGGGAGGCGGATCACCGCTTCCGTGCCGCCGCCCGGTGCGGGGCGCAGGTCGATCTCGCCGCCGGCCTGCTGGACCGTACGGGCCACGATCGACAGGCCGAGGCCCGAGCCGGGGAGCTGGCGGGCGGACGGGGAGCGCCAGAAGCGTTCGAAGACGTGGGGGAGTTCTTCGGAGGGGATGCCGGGGCCGTGGTCGCGGACCGTCAGCTCGCCCCGGTGCAGGACCACGTCGACCGTGCCGCCGGGCGGGCTGAACTTCACCGCGTTGTCCAGGACGTTGACGACCGCGCGCTCCAGGGCGGCCGGTTCGGCCCGGACGTACCAAGGGGCCAGCTCGGCCGTGAGGGTCAGCTCGGGGCCGCGCAGACGGGCGCGTTGCAGGGCGGTGCGGGCGATTTCGTGGAGCGCGATCACCTGGAGCGGGCCGGGGTCCGCCGCGTCGGGGCGGGCGAGTTCCTGGAGGTCGCCGATGAGGGAGGCCAGCTCCGTCATCTGGGCCTTCACCGAGGCCATCAGCGCCTTGCGGTCGTCCGGCGGGATGGCCCGGCCCGTCTCGTCGCTGCGGGCGAGGAGTTCGACGTTGGTGCGGAGAGAAGTCAGAGGGGTGCGGAGCTCGTGGCCGGCGTCGGCGATGAGCTGGGCCTGGCGGTCGCGGGACGTGGCCAGGGACGCCGTCATCGAGTTGAACGAGCGGGACAGCCGCGCGATCTCGTCCTCGCCCTCGACCGGGATGCGGACCGTCAGGTCCTCGGTACGGGCGACGTGCTCGACCGCCTCGGTGAGCTCGTCGACGGGGCGCAGGCCGGAGCGGGCCACCCAGAGTCCGGCGGCGCCGGCGCCGATGACGCCGATGCCGGAGACGAGGAGGAGGACCCAGGCGAGGGTGGAGAGGGGCTTGTCCACCTCGCTCGCGGGGCGGGCGACGGAGACGGCCAGGTCCGTGGGCGCGGTCCCCGGCTGGGTCGCCTTCACCGGATACGTGAAGACGCGCATCTTCACGCCGTCCTTGTCGACCGCGGAATGCAGCACGCTGCGCGCCTCGTGGTTGACCACCGCGAGGTCCGTCGGGCTCACCGGGATTTCTGCCGAGTCCGGATTGATGCAGATGCCGCCCTGGGCGTCGATGAGCTGGACGGTGAGGCCGGAATCGCTGCGCGGCGGAAGTGAGGTGGCCCGCTGGCAGTACGCGTACAGCCTGTTCAGGTAGTCCCCTTCGACCGTGGTGTTGCGCAAGGTCTCGTCCCGTTGGTGCTCCAACTGCGCCTTCGTCACGAACCAGCAGGCCACCGCCACCGCCGCGACCGCCACCGCCACCGCGGTGGCGACCAGCAGCGCCAGCCGGGAGCGGAGCGGCAGGGAGCGGATCCGCCGGAGCGGGCCGGTCATCCCTCGCCCCCGCCGGAGCGCAGCGCGTACCCCACGCCCCGCACCGTGTGGACCAGGCGCGGCTCGCCGCCCGCCTCGGTCTTGCGGCGCAGGTACATCACGTACACGTCCAGGGAGTTGGAGCTCGGCTCGAAGTCGAAGCCCCACACCGCCTTGAGGATCTGCTCGCGGGTCAGCACCTGGCGCGGGTGCGCCAGGAACATCTCCAGCAGGGTGAACTCGGTACGGGTCAGCTCCACGTGCCGGGTGCCGCGCATGACCTCGCGGGTCGCGAGGTCCATGCGCAGGTCGGCGAAGGCCAGCACGTTGTCGTCGGGGAGGGGGCCGCCCGCCGCGACCGCGTACGAGCTGCGGCGGAGCAGGGCCCGGATGCGGGCGAAGAGTTCGTCCAGCTCGAAGGGTTTGACCAGGTAGTCGTCGGCGCCCGCGTCGAGCCCGGTGACGCGGTCGCCGACGGTGTCGCGGGCGGTGAGCATCAGGATGGGGGTGGTGGTGCCCGTGGCACGGATGCGGCGGGCGGCGGTCAGCCCGTCCATCCGCGGCATCTGGATGTCGAGGACGATGAGGTCGGGGTCGTACGACTCCGCCTTCGTGAGGGCGTCGAGACCGTCGACGGCGACCTCGGTGCCGTACCCCTCGAACGCGAGACTGCGCTGCAGGGCCTCGCGCACGGCGGGCTCGTCGTCGACGATCAGGATGCGCTGCGGATCGTCTTCGGCGGGGCTCATCGCTGCTTCGTCCTCTTCTCGTTCCGTACGGGGCGGGAGCCGTGGTGGGCCTTCTCGGTCCCCGGCTCCTCAGCCTCGCACGGCCGTGGCGCGGCGTCGCGCGGCACGGCGTCCGCGGTTGCCGGTGGTGCGGAGCTCCGTGGCGCGTGGCCGGTCCGTGCCGGACCCGTCGGCGGGTGCCGGCTCGGCGAGCACGGTGAGGAGAGCGAGCGGCAGGGCCAGGTCGGCGGGGCCGGTGGGGGTGTCGGTCGGGTGGTGCATGGCCTTCTCCTCAGGAGCTGTCGCCGGACCGCAGCGTGTCGAGGTCGGCCTTGAGGGTGTTCACCGGGATGGCGAAGCCGAGGCCGACGCTGCCCGCGCCGGAGCTGCTGGAACCGTTGGACGAACTGGCGGAGTACATCGCGGAGTTGATGCCGATGATCTCGCCGTTCATGTTGATCAGGGCGCCACCGGAGTTCCCCGGGTTGAGGGAGGCGTCGGTCTGGATGGCCTTGTAGGTGGTGGTGGAGTCGCCGGTGTCGCCGTTGAACTGCTGTCCGCCGAACTCGAACGGCCACTCCTGTCCGCCGCCCTGCCCGCCCTGGCCCTGGCCCTGATCCTGGCTGCCGCTGTCGCTGTCCTTGGCGACCGTGACGTCACGGTCGAGCGCGGACACGATGCCGCTGGTGACCGTGCCGGTCAGTCCCTCCGGCGAGCCGATCGCGACGACCTGGTCGCCGACGGCGACCTGGGAGGAGTCGCCGAGCGTGGCCGTCTTCAGACCGCTCGCGCCCTGGAGCTTGATCAGCGCGAGGTCCTTGTCGGCGTCGGTGCCGACGACCTCGGCGGTGTACGTCTTGCCCGTGCTCAGCGTGACCTTGATGGACGTGGCGCCCGCGATGACGTG
Organism: Streptomyces sp. NPDC048211; assembly: GCF_043202315.1. Classification (NCBI taxonomy): domain Bacteria; kingdom Bacillati; phylum Actinomycetota; class Actinomycetes; order Kitasatosporales; family Streptomycetaceae; genus Streptomyces; species Streptomyces sp. NPDC048211. The sequence goes on along the minus strand of NZ_JBIDAD010000013.1, from coordinate 172,852 downwards.
GTTGTTGGTGACGATCTCGCCGTCCGACGTGATGACCACGCCTGATCCGGTGGACTGGCCCGCGTTCGAGGTCGCGCCGATCTCGACGATCGTCGGCGAGAGGGCCGCGGCCACGCCGGAGACGGTGCCCTTGCTGCTCTGCGAGACGGTGGTGCCGGGAACGACACTGGCGGCCGTGCCGGTGCTGCCGTTGTCGGTGAGCTGTGCGATCACGGTGGCGGTGCCGCCTCCGACGACCGCTGCCGCGATGGCCACCGCCGCGAGGAGCGCGACCGGCCGGCGGACCCGGCGACGGGGGGAGGACGGTTCGGGCGCCTGCTGCGGCAGCCCGTGGAGGCCCCCGCCGCCGTGGCCCGCACCGCCGGTGTACGCGTCCGCCGTGCCGGGTGCGGGCCACACGGTGGTCCCGGGGTCCATGGCGACCGGCTGGACGGGCTGGTATGACGGCGGCGGCGGGTAGGCCGCGTCGCCGTTGCCGTACGAGGGGTACATCGGGTACTCGCCGCTCGGGCGCTGGCTCTCTGTCATGTCTACGAGAGTGTCCAGCGAACATGAGAGGACCCTGAGTACGCCCTGAGAAGCCCGGCAGAACCTCGTATGCCCGATATAAGGACGCGTTCCGAGGGGTCGGGACAGGAGCGACGGGACGGGCCCGCCCGCCCCGCGTCCGCCCGAGGGCTGTCCCGTCCGCCCGGCGGGCGCGTGACGGCTACGCCGCCTCGCCGCGTTGCCGGAACGCCCGGACGCATCCGGCACGCGGACGTCTCTCCGCCTCGCACCGCATCCGACGCCGTGCGCCGATCCACCATGGACGACGGGACAGCCTCAGGCGAGCACCTGCGCGGCAGGCGGTTCCCCGCAGCCGCACGAGCGCCGGACCACCAGCGCCGAGGGGAACTGCTTCAGCCGCTCCCGTCGCGAACCCGACACCCGCAGCGAGTCGTCGAGCACCAGGTCCACGGCCGCCCGCGCCATCGCCGGCCGGTCCGAGAAGACCGTGGTCAGCGGCGGATCGGTCAGGCCCGCTTCCTTCACGTCGTCGAAGCCCGCCACCGCGAGCTCACCGGGCACGTCGATCCGCAGCTCGCGCGCGGCCCGCAGCACCCCGATGGCCTGGTCGTCGGTCGTGCAGAAGATGGCCGGCGGGCGGTCGGGGCCCGAGAGGATCCCCAGCGCCACCCGGTAGGCGTCGTAACGGTTGTACGGGGCCTGGAAGAGCCGGCCCTCCGTCGAGCGGCCCGACTCGTGCATCGCCCGGCGCCAGCCCTCGACGTGGTCGGCGACCGGGTCGCCGACCGCCGGGGTCGACTCCATGCCGCCGAGGCACGCGACGTACTCGTTGCCGTGCTCCAGCAGGTGGCGGGTGGCGAGCTGGGCGCCGCCGACGTCGTCCGTGACGACCGCGACGTCGTCGATCGCCTCGGGCCGTTCGTGCAGCAGCACGACCCGGGCGTCCCACGCCTCTATCTCCGCGGCCGCGCGCTCGCTGGGGCCCTGGCTGACCAGGATCAGGCCGGAGACCCGCATGCCGAGGAAGGCGCGCAGATAGTGGACCTCGCGCTCGTCGCGGTAGTCGGAGTTGCCGACGAGCACCATTTTCCCGCGCTCGGCGGCGGCCTGTTCGACCGCGTGCGCCATCTCCGCGAAGAACGGCTGCCGCGCGTCCGGCACGATCATCCCTATGAGGTCGGTCCGCCGCGAGGCCATCGCCTGGGCGACCCGGTCGGGCCGGTAGCCCAGCTCCTTGATCGCGGCGAGTACCCGCTCGCGCGTGGCCGGGGCGACCGGCCGGGGTCCGTTGTTGATGACGTAACTGACCACTGCGGTCGACGTCCCCGCCAGTCTCGCCACATCGTCCCGCGTCACCTTGGCCACGCGCGGCAGTCTACGCGGATTGACCTACCTCTTGGCAGGCTGGACCGGGGCTTCTTCCGTGACCTCCGCTACCTCCGGCTGCTCCGAACGGGTGAGGGTTTCGGCAGCCGCCTTCGCGGCGGCGGTCTTCGCCTCCTCGGCGGCGGCCCGCTCCACCTTCTCCGGCGCGACGAAGCGGTAGCCCACGTTGCGCACGGTGCCGATGAGTGACTCGTGCTCGGGGCCGAGCTTGGCGCGCAGCCGCCGTACGTGGACGTCGACCGTCCGCGTACCGCCGAAGTAGTCGTAGCCCCAGACCTCCTGGAGCAGCTGGGCGCGGGTGAAGACCCGGCCCGGGTGCTGTGCCAGGTACTTGAGCAGTTCGAATTCCTTGAAGGTCAGGTCCAGGACCCGGCCCTTGAGCTTCGCGCTGTACGTCGCCTCGTCCACCGAGAGGTCGCCGTTGCGGATCTCCATCGGGGAGTCGTCGGCGGTGATCTGCTGCCGGCCGGTGGCCAGCCGCAGGCGTGCCTCGACCTCGGCGGGGCCCGCCGTGTCCAGCAGCACGTCGTCGATGCCCCAGTCCGCGGTGACGGCCGCGAGGCCGCCCTCGGTGACGACGAGGATCAGCGGACAGCCGGGTCCGGTGGACCGCAGCAGCTGACAGAGGGAGCGGACCTGCGGCAGGTCGCGCCGTCCGTCGATGAGGATGACGTCGGCACCGGGGGTGTCGACGAGAGCGGGGCCTTCGGCGGGAGCCACCCGCACGCTGTGCAGCAGGAGGCCGAGGGCGGGAAGCACCTCCGTCGACGGCTGGAGGGCATTCGTCAGGAGCAGCAGTGAACTCATCGCCGCCCACCTGCCTGGGTCGTCGGTCGATGATCGTGCACGGTTGGCTCGCCCATTACGTCGGTCCTCCTCGTTCCCTGCGAGAGGGGCACTCCCGGGTCGGACCCGGGGGAGTATGCGGCACTGCTTCGTACGCTTGTCTGTGCGTACCCGCACGACGTTTCGTCATACGGGCTTTACGCGTGCGTCCCGCGCCCAGGACCGCTGAGCTTGTCGAAACGTCGTCGTAACAACGCGCGGAAAGCACAAAAGGACCCGGGGGCTGCTTTGCCCGGATCCTCTTCCCAGCAGAATAGCCCACATGAGTTCTGTGTCCGAGGGGCGATTTCGGAGTTCCTCTGTTCCCTTGATCACGCGCGGTCCGCTGCGGACCGCGTTGCGTGCCGATGACGGGGTCCTGATCGAGGCGGTGTACGACCCGTGTACGGGAGATGACGGCGCCGGCGCGGAGGCGCGGGGCGCCGGGACGGCGATCGTCGTCGCGCACGGATTCACCGGTTCGGCGGACCGCCCCGCGGTGCGGCGCGCCGTGGAGGTGTTCTCGCAGCGTGCGGCGGTGGTCACCTTCTCGTTCCGGGGCCACGGGCGCTCCGGCGGACGGTCCACGGTGGGCGACCGCGAGGTGCTGGATCTGGCCGCCGCGGTGGCCTGGGCGCGGTCGCTCGGGCACACGCGCGTTGTTACGGCCGGCTTCTCGATGGGCGGTTCCGTGGTCCTCCGGCACGGGGCTCTGTATACGGCCCCGTCGGCGGAGGGGGAGGCCGGGGGGCGCACAGAAGCGCACGGGGAGGCGCACGCGGATGCGGTGGTGTCCGTGAGCGCTCCGGCGCGCTGGTACTACCGGGGGACCGCCCCGATGCGGCGGCTGCACTGGATGGTCACCCGCCCCACCGGGCGGCTGGTCGGGCGGTACGGCTTCCGCACCCGGATCCACCGCAAGGACTGGGACCCGGTCCCGCTCTCCCCGGTCGAGGCCGCCCGGCTGATCGCCCCGGCCCCCCTGCTGATCGTGCACGGCGACCAGGACCCGTACTTCCCGCTCGACCACCCGCGGATGCTCGCCGACGCGGCGGGCGCCGCCGCCGACCTGTGGCTGGAGTCCGGGATGGGCCACGCGGAGAACGCGGCGGACGAGACCTTGCTCACCCGCATCGCCGACTGGGCGATGACGCGGTGAACCATGATGGACAGCCGATGCGTGAGCTGACGCGAGACGAGAGGAGCGCCGCCATGCCTGCGGGAACGATCCGCTACTGGGCAGCCGCCAAGGCCGCGGCCGGAACCGCGGAGGAGTCGTACACCGCTGCGACGCTCAAAGAGGCGCTCGACGGGGCGCGCGAACGACACCCCGGTGAACTGAGCCGCGTACTGCAAAGGTGTTCGTTCCTCATCGACGGTGACCCCGTCGGGACCCGGAGCCATGAGACCGTACGCCTTGCCGAGGGCGGCACGGTCGAGGTGCTCCCGCCGTTCGCAGGAGGGTGAACCGCAGAACATGAGCAGCAGCGATCAGCAGCAGCCGTACCCGCAGCAGCAGCCACAGCATCCGCAGTATCCGTACGGGCAGGAGCCGCAGCCCCAGGCGCAGCAGCAGGCGTACGGGCAGCCGCAGGCGTACGGGGAGCAGCAGGCGTACGGGGACCCGTCGTACGGAGAGCCGTCGTACGGCGGTCAGGCGTACGCCGGGCAGGGATACGCGGACCAGGGGTACGCGGACCCCTCCTACGGGCAGCAGGCGCCCCATGGGGGCGACGCGGCACCGTACGGGACTCCGCAGCAGGGCGGGTACGACCCGCACCCGCCCCAGCAGGCCGCCCGGTACCCGCAGCAGGGCTCGCCCGCCCCGCAGGCTCCGCAGCCCGCGGCGGACTGGCCCGCCGGCGACCAGGGGGTCACCCAGACCTGGGAGGGCCAGACCTGGGACACCCAGTACCAGCCGACGATCCGGCCCGCCCAGCAGCACGATCGGCCCGTCCAGCCCGCGCCTGATGCGCAGGCCGCCGCCGACGACACCGCGTACCTGGCGCCGCTGGGCGCGTCCGGCTCGTACCCGCTGCCCCCCGAGGTCCGGGCCGAGGCCCCGGGTGCTCCCGGCCCGGTCGCCCCCGTCGCCGCCCCCGCGCAGGGCGAGGACGGCTACAGCGCGCCGACCACGCTGGGCAACAGCCGCATCACCGACGCCCAGCGCGCCCGCGCCGAGGGACGCTCGCCGATCATCGCGCCCGGCATGCAGCCGGCCGCGATCACCGCGGGGCTCGGGCTGCTGCTCGCGCTCGGCGCGGCCGTCGGGCCGTACGCCCTGGTCGTCCCGCTGGTGCTGCTCCAGGCGGTGACCGCGGCCGGATGGTTCCGGCTCAACGGCATGTGGCCCGCCCGTCAGGGCATCGCGCTCGCCTTCGCCGGCGGTCTCGTCGCCGATGTGGCGCTGCTCGCGGCCGGCCGGGAGAACGGGCCGGCCGCGATCCTCGGCACCCTCGGCGTCTGGGTGCTGCTCACCGTCGTGCTCCAGCTGCGCAGCCGGGCCGGTGCCGACGAGCGGATGCAGGGGCTGATGGCCACGGTCGCCTCGGCCGCCCTGACAGTCCTCGCCGCCGGGCACCTCGCGGCCGTCCCGGACGCCGTGACGGTCGGCGGTGTGGCCGTCGCCGCCGCCGTGCTCGTCCGGGCGCTGCCGCTGCCCGGACCGGCCTCGGTCGTGGCCGCGCTCGTCGTCGCCGCGGGTGCCGGAGCGGTGGCGGGCACCGTCACCGACCTGGGGGCCAAGGGCGCGCTGCTCGGCCTCGCGGCCGGTGTCTGCGCGCTGATCGGGCTGCGGGTGGCGAGCTATGACTACCCGTCACGCTTCGTGCACATGACCGCGGGAGTCGCCCTGCCGCTCACCGCGGCCGCCCCGGCCGTGTATCTGATCGGGCGCGCGCTCGCGTAACCCGGACCGCGTCCCCCGGCATGCCGAAGCCCTCCACGGGGAACCGATGGGGGGCTTCCGCTCGTCGATCACCCGGGGCGTGACGTGCGGCCGCAGTAGGCTCACGGGCGCCGGAGGTCCGGATGGACGGGGCGCGGGGGAGGACAGGCATGCGTGCACTGCGAATACTGCTGATCGTCGTGGTGGTTCTGGCCGGTGTGTTCATCGCCGTGGACCGTGCGGCGGTGTATTTCGCCGAGTCGGAGGCGGCGGACCGGGTGGTGGTGTCCGGGGCGCGGACCGGGTCCACGGACGTCTCCATCAAGGGGTTCCCGTTCCTGACCCAGGTCGCCGGATCGGAACTCGACGAGGTCGACGTGAAGATCACCGGGATCGAGGCGACCGCCGGCGGCCGCGCCCTGCGGATCAGCAGGATGGACGCGGAACTGCACCAGGTGCGCCTGACCGACGGCTTCTCCGGCGCCACGGCGGCCCGTGCCGGCGGCACGGCCGTCATCTCGTACGAGGACCTGACCAGGGCGGCCTCGCAGGACGTCGCCGTCGAGTACGGCGGCAACGGCAAGGTGAAGGTGACCGGCACGGTCACCATCCCCGTCGTCGGCCGGACGGTCTCGCGCAGCGTCCTGTCCACCGTGACCCTGGTCGACGGCCACACCGTCCGGGTGCACGCGGACAAGGTGCCGGGCGAGGGAATCCCCGGCCTCGAAGGGCTCGTACGCGAGAAGACCGACTTCGAGCGCGAGGTGGGCAAGCTGCCGAACGGCCTGAAGCTGGAGAGGATCGAGCCGACCGCCGCGGGTCTGGAGATCTCCGTGACGGGCACCGACGTACGCCTCGCCGGATAACACCCGCCGCGACGGGGTAGGCAGCGCGGTGTCCCCCTTTGCCGGAGACCCGGGGAATCAGAGCCCCGGGGAATCAGGGGCTGAGAGGCCGGGGACTCGGGGACAGGGCCCTCGGTCGCCGTACCCCGGTCCGTCACCCACATATTGAGACGGCGGAGTCCGTTCCGCAGATGCCCGACCGGCCCCGCACCCCCGGCGGCGGCCCCGAAAGCCTCGTCCTTCCGCTCGCGTCTCACACTGCGGACGATCGTGTCTCAATATGCGACACAGCGGTGACATGTCCGCCCGTACGTCCCTACGATCGGTCCCATGCAGTGCTCTATTAGCGGTCTCCGACAGCGGGGACAGGCGGATCTCACGAAGCGGCGGGCAGTGGACCTGTGCCGCGTCGCCGCCATGCTCTGTCGCACTGTCTGAGCGGGAAACGTCGACGTCCCGCATTCCCGGCCCTCCGATCGTTCGTCGGGGCCATCCCGATGCCCCCTGTGCACGCGCCGAACTCCGTGCCCGGCACATCCGCATCACGCACCATCTCGCATCATCTCGCCGCAGACTGCCCCGGAGGAGAACACAATGAGCCGCAGTGACGTCCTGGTAGACGCTGACTGGGTCGAGGCCCACATCGACGACCCGAAGGTCGCCATCGTCGAGGTCGACGAGGACACCTCCGCGTACGAGAAGAACCACATCAAGAACGCGATCCGGATCGACTGGACCAAGGACCTCCAGGACCCGGTCCGCCGCGACTTCATCGACCAGGCCGGTTTCGAGGAGCTGCTGTCCGGCAAGGGCATCGGCAACGACACCACGGTCGTCCTCTACGGCGGCAACAACAACTGGTTCGCGTCCTACGCGTTCTGGTACTTCAAGCTCTACGGCCACCAGGACGTCCGCCTGCTCGACGGCGGCCGCAAGAAGTGGGAGCTCGACTCCCGCGACCTGGTCGACGGCGACCAGATCCCGTCCCGCCCGGCCACGCAGTACAAGGCCCAGGCGCAGGACGAGTCGATCCGCGCCTACCGCGACGACGTCGTGAAGGCCATCGGCACCCAGAACCTGGTCGACGTGCGCTCGCCCGACGAGTTCAGCGGCAAGCTGCTCGCCCCGGCCCACCTCCCGCAGGAGCAGTCGCAGCGCCCCGGCCACGTGCCGAGCGCCCGCAACATCCCGTGGTCGAAGAACGCCAACGACGACGGCACCTTCAAGTCGGACGACGAGCTCAAGGCCCTCTACGAGGACGAGCAGGTCGACCTGTCGAAGGACACCATCGCGTACTGCCGCATCGGTGAGCGCTCCGCGCTCACCTGGTTCGTGCTGCACCAGCTGCTCGGCCAGGAGAACGTCAAGAACTACGACGGCTCGTGGACCGAGTACGGCTCCCTCGTGGGCGTGCCGATCGAGCTCGGCGCCAACAAGTAACTCCGCACCACCCGGACCAGCACGACCCCCGACCAGAAGGACAGAACGCCATGTGTGGAGCAAAGGCCGGCGGCCCCGACGCTTCGACCATCAAGCCCGGTGAGACCACCATCCAGGGCAGCGTGACCCGCGACGGCGAGCCCGTCACCGGCTACGTCCGCCTGCTGGACTCGACCGGCGAGTTCACCGCCGAGGTCCCGACCTCGGCGACCGGACAGTTCCGCTTCTACGCGGCCGAGGGCACCTGGACGCTGCGCGCCCTGGTTCCGGGCGGCAGTGCCGACCGCACGGTCGTGGCGCAGACGGGCGGCCTCTCCGAGGTGGCCATCGCCGTCTAGCTGCTGCTGTCACGGCTCTGCCGATGACCGGCCGAAGGGCCGTACCCCAGGGGGTTGGACGCTTCCTGTGAACGGGGTACGGCCCTTCGTGCCGTCCGGGCGGAAACCCGGCACGGTCCAGGACCGGCCGGTCGGGCGGATCGGGCCTACGCTGGACTCATGTACCGCCGTCGCCGGCGCGCCTACTTCCTGATGATGGGCGGATGCCTCGTCCTCTTCGTCTCGGCCTGGGCCTTCGTGAGGCTCTGGTCGATGCCCGCCGCCATCGCGATGTGCGTGGTCGCGATGGTCATCCCGCCCGTCGCGGCGATGGTCGCCAACCGGAAGGGTCCCGAGGACCGCTGGTGGGACGAGCCCGCCCCGGGCCCTGAACCCCGGACCCCGCCCCGGCCGCCCGGCAGGGACGGCTCCGCGGGACGCACGGGGTCCACGGGCCCGACAGCCCCGACAGGCCCGACGGGGCCCACCGGCGATCCGGAGTCCGACGCGTGGTGGGACGAGCTCGACGGCAGGAAGAAGCGCCGTCGGTGAGGGACCGGGCCGGCCCGGTCAGTAGACGAGCGCCTGGACGCCGTCGGCCATGATCTCGCTGACGAAGACCTGAGCACCGGCGATCCGCACGCCCTCCAGGACGTCCTGCTCGGTGATGTCGCGGCGGGCCGCGCACTGCGTGCAGAGAGTGATCTGCCCGCCCACCTGGATCGACTCGATCAGATCCGGCAGCGGCGCGGCGTGCGGGAGTTCGAACTCGGCGGCGCGCCCCGGCAGCGCGAACCAGGCGGACTCCCCGGTCAGCCAGAGCGAGACCTCCACACCACTGGCGACGGCGACGGCCGCCACGGTGAACGCCTGCGAACAGCGCTCGGCGGAGTCGGCACCTGCGGTCACCTTGATCACGAGCTTCTTCGGCATATGCCGAACTGTAATCCTCAGCCGCACAACCTCGTGGGGGACCGGCGGGTCAGTGGTGTGCACAGGTAACGGAACCTGCGCCTCAGGTCTCGTGGGGGGACCCCATTTTGAACCCGAAAGACACTCACGTCGTCGTACGTGTTCGGTGAGCAGAAGCCCTTCGGCGCGGCCCAGGTCCGGCAGGGGTATCTGGTCTCGGGTGACACGGTCGCCCTGGTCGTCCAGTCCCGCAGGGGCGGCGGGGGAACGCCGCGCATCCCCTTCCACCAGACCCTGATCCTGCAGAACCAGCTGCTGGGCTGAGCCGCCCCGCGGCACGCCCCGAACCGGCGGGCCGGGACCCCACCCATTAGGCTGGGGCCCGGCCCTGTACTGCCGCCATACCGCTCGTTCAAGGAGCTCCCGTGCTTGAGGCATTCTTCTCCGCCCTGCTGGTCCTGGTCTGCGTCGGCGTTCTCGCCTTCGCCGGCGTGACCGTGAAGAAGCTGTACCAGGGTCAGCGCTAATCCCTTTCCCGTTCCCGGCGTCCCCGCCTCCCGCCTCACAGATCGTCTGAGCCGCTCATGATCGAGATCCCGTCCGACCTTCACCCGGACCTCGTCCCGCTGGCCTTCCTCCTGGGCAACTGGGCGGGCGCGGGCGTGTCCGACTTCCCCGGTGCCGAGAAGTGCAACTTCGGCCAGGAGGTCTCCTTCAGCCATGACGGCCGGGACTTCCTGGAGTACACCTCGCACTCCTGGGTGCTGGACGGCGAGGGCAACAAGGTCAAGCCGCTGGAGTCGGAGTCCGGGTACTGGCGCATCGACAAGGACCGCAAGGTCGAGGTCGTCATGGTCCGCGACCAGGGCGTCATCGAGATCTGGTACGGCGAGCTGGGCCACCAGAAGCCGCAGATCGACCTGGTCACCGACGCGGTGGCCCGGACCGCGGCCTCCGGCCCGTACAACGGTGGCAAGCGGCTCTACGGCTATGTGAAGAGCGACCTCATGTGGGTGGGCGAGAAGTCCACGCCGGAGGTCGAGCTGCGGCCGTACATGTCGGCGCACCTGAAGAAGGTCGTCACACCGGAGGACGTCGCGGCGATGGCGAAGAGCCTCGGTGACCTCCCGGACGACGGAATCGCCTTCTTCAAGTAGCCACGAGGTCCGTCGCAGGGCCTGTCGCCGGTCTTCCGCACGGCAGGTTCCGGCGGATACCCATGGCCATGCGTGCACCCGGACCTACACTGGAGCCTGTGGTGAGCACCGACTGGAAGACCGATCTCCGGCAGCGTGGGTACCGGCTGACGCCGCAGCGGCAGCTTGTCCTGGAAGCCGTCGACACGCTGGAACACGCGACGCCCGACGACATCCTGTCCGAGGTGCGCCGGACCGCGTCCGGCGTGAACATCTCCACCGTGTACCGGACCCTGGAGCTCCTGGAGGAGCTGGATCTGGTCAGCCACGCCCACCTGGGCCACGGCGCTCCGACGTACCACCTGGCGGACCGCCACCACCACATCCATCTGGTCTGCCGGGACTGTACGAACGTCATCGAGGCCGATGTCGACGTCGTCGCCGAGTTCACCGAGAAACTGCGCGGCACGTTCGGCTTCGAGACGGACATGAAGCACTTCGCGATCTTCGGCCGCTGCGGGGACTGCGCGGCGAAGGCGGCCGGGACGGCAGGTGCGGCGGATGCGGCCGGTACGGCTCCGGAGCCGGCGGCCGGTCCGTAACGACCTGGTGCAGCCACCGGTCCGTGACGACGTGGTGCAGGCCCCGGTCCGCGTCCTGTACCGACCTGGTGCAGGCCCCCCCGGTTTCGCGGGATCGGCCGGGCGTCCCCGGCCCCGGCCGGGTCGTACGCTGGTCGCATGAAGAGCCCCCTGCTGTCCCTGCCCGGCGCAGTCCCCGCCGAGGGTCGCGACGAAGGCGTCGCCGCGCACTACGGCGACCTGTTCCGCGAGCAGCGCGCCCTCGCCGACGGGTCCGGTCTGGTCGACCTCTCGCACCGCGGGGTCGTGACCGTCACCGGGAGCGACCGGCTGGCGTGGCTGCACCTCCTGATCACCCAGCACGTCAGCGAACTCGCCCCGAACCAGGCCACCGAGGCCCTCGTCCTCACGGCGAACGGGCACATCGAGCACGCGCTGTATCTCGTCGACGACGGCGAGACCGTGTGGATGCACGTCGAGCCCGGTACCCAGGGTGAGCTGATCGCCTATCTGGAGTCGATGAAGTTCTTCTACCGGGTCGAGGTCGCCGACCGCACCGAGGACTTCGCGGTCGTGTACCTGCCGGCCGGTTCGATCGCCGAGGTGCCGGAGGGTGCCGCCGTACGGGAGACGCCGTACGGCCGCGACCTGTTCCTGCCCCGCGCGGGCCTGGAGGCGTACGCGGCGGCGCACGGCCCGGCCGCCGGGGTGCTGGCCTACGAGGCGCTGCGCGTCGAGGGCCACCGCCCGCGGCTCGGGTTCGAGACCGACCACCGCACGATCCCGCACGAGCTGGGCTGGATCGGCACCGCCGTCCACCTCCAGAAGGGCTGCTACCGGGGCCAGGAGACCGTGGCCCGGGTGCAGAACCTCGGCAAGCCGCCGCGGCGGCTGGTCTTCCTGCACCTGGACGGCAGCGAGGTCCTGCTGCCCGGGCACGGCACTCCGGTGCGGCTCGCCTCGGACGGGGCCGAGGGCCGCCAGCTCGGCTTCATCACCAGTTCCGCCCGACACCACGAGCTGGGGCCGATCGCCCTGGCCCTGGTGAAGCGGAACGTGGCGGTCGACGCGGAGCTGCTGGCCGGGGACACGGCCGCATCTCAGGAGACGGTCGTCGAGCCGTAGGGCCCGCTTCCGCCCGGCGGGTCGGCTCGGATCCCGGCCCGTCGGCTCAGACCTCGACGATGACGGTGAACGGGCCGTGATTCGTGAGCGAGACCCGCATGTCCGCTCCGAACCGGCCCGTCTCCACCTGCGCGCCCAGTGCCCGCAGCTGTGCCACGACCTCGTCGACCAGCGGCTCGGCGATCTCGCCGGGGGCCGCGGCGTTCCACGTGGGGCGGCGGCCCTTCCGGGCGTCCCCGTAGAGAGTGAACTGCGAAATCACCAGAAGCGGTGCATTCACATCGGAGCAGGACTTCTCGCCCTCCAGGATACGAACCGACCAGAGCTTGCGGGCGAGCTGGGCCGCCTTCTCCGCGGTGTCGCCGTGGGTGACTCCCACCAGCACACACAGCCCCTCGCCCACGATTTCGCCGACGACCGCCGGACCGCCGCCCTCGCCCCCGGGGCCGGCCACCGTGACGCTCGCACCATCCACCCTCTGTACCACTGCACGCATACAGACCAACCTATCTTGGGCTGAACGGGTACAGAGCAACTCCACGGGGCCCCTCGGAGTGGCACCATGCACGGAGGCGGTGTGCCGACGCACCGGTCGAGGGGATGGACACAAGCATGAGCATGCATGGAACCGGGCAGTCCCCGGGCGCAGTGCCGGTCGCGCGCCCCGGTGTCGACAGCAAGCCCGGTACGAGTACGAGCACGATGCGCCCACCCGTGCAGCGGACCGGACACGGCTCCGAGGACGGAACCGCCGGATCCGCACCGGCCGATCTGGGCGCTCTGCGACTGCCGGAACTGCGCGGCCTGCGGCGGGACTCGCAGCGCGACGAGGCCGATCTCAGCTATGTGCGGCGGCTCGTCCAGGGGCGGATCGACATCCTGCGCGCCGAGCTGGCCCGGCGGCGTGACCCCGAGTCGCCGGTCGTGGACCGGCTCCCGGAGATCCTCACGGACGCCCCGTCGCTGCACCGCTCCTCCGCACGGCACGTCACGCTGAGCACGCCGCGCAGCGACGAGTACCGGCAGCTGGCGGCGGAGACGCTCGCCGAGGTCGAACTCTCCGATCTCGACGCCCGGACGGACGAAGAGCTGCACACCGCCATGGGACGCCTGGTCCGCTACGAGCAGCAGGTCTCCCGGCGCCGGTACCGCCTCCAGCGCACCGCTGACGATTGCAGTGCGGAGATCGCCCGCAGGTACCGTGACGGGGAAGCACAAGTAGACGACCTGCTCGCCTGAAGCGACCCTTCCGGGGGCGGGTCCCGCCCGTCCCCGGAAGGCCACCATGACCTCCAGCGCAGCCCAGTCGTCCCCGTCCGGCATATCCGGCCCGGTCCCCGTCCTCCCCGTACTGGCCGAGGTCGTCCGGTCCGGTTTCGTCGAGGGCCACCACCGGGGCTCCCTGGTCGTCCTGGCCGCGGACGGCAGCGTGGAGCTGTCCCTGGGCGATCCGACGGCGCCGGTCTTCCCGCGTTCCTCCAACAAGCCGATGCAGGCCGCGGCGGTGCTGCGGGCCGGTCTGGAGCTGTCCGGCGAGCGGCTGGCGCTGGCGGCGGCCAGCCATTCGGGCGAGGGCTTCCACCTCGATCTCGTACGCAAGATGCTCACCGAGCACGGGCTGTCGCCCGACGATCTGCAGACGCCGCCCGATCTCCCGCTGGACCCGGTGGAGGCGGAGACGTATCTCGCCGCCGGCCATGTCCGGGAGCGGATCACGATGAACTGCTCCGGCAAGCACGCGGCGATGCTCGCGGTGTGCCTGCACAACGGCTGGGACACGGCCACCTACCTCGACCCGGCGCACCCGCTCCAGCAGCTGGTCCACCGGGTCGTCGAGGAGGCGGCGGGCGAGCCGGTCGCCGCGGTCGGCACGGACGGCTGCGGGGCGCCGCTGATGGCGCTCTCGCTGGTGGGCCTCGCGCGGGCGTTCCGTACGTTCGTCACGGCGGAGCAGGGCACGGCCGAGCGGCGGGTGGCGGACGCGATGCGCGCCCATCCCGAGTACGTGGCCGGCACCCGGCGGCCCGACACCTGGCTGATGCGGGAGGTGCCGGGCACGTTGTCCAAGATGGGCGCGGAGGCGGTGCAGGCGGTGGCGCTGGCGGACGGCCGGGCGCTGGCCTTCAAGATCGACGACGGCTCGGGCCGGGCGCTCGGTCCGGTGCTGGCCCGCGCGCTGGGCCTGCTGGGCGTCGACGCCCCGGTGGTGTCGCGGATCGGCCGGGCGCCGCTGCTCGGCGGCAGCGCGGAGGTCGGGGAGATCCGGGCGGCGTTCTGATCCGGGGTGCGGCGCGGGGGCCGGCGGCTCCGGGCGGGTGGGGCTCCGGCGGGGCGGGGCGGGCCGCCGGGCGCCGGAAAAGCCGGTGACATCCGTGGTTCCCCCGCCTAGCGTGAGGCGGATGAGCACCCTCGACGCCCGCCCCATCACCGATTCCGAGCTCCACGACTGGCTGCGCGCCCTGAACACCGGCTTCCTGCGGGCGCCGACACCCTCGGACGAGGAGGTGGCGGGGCGGTTGCCGTTCCTGGATCTGGCGCGCACGCAGGGGGTGTTCGACGAGGGGCGGTGCGTGGCGACGTTCCGCTCGTTCGCGCAGGAGCTGACGGTGGTCGGCGGTGCGACGGTGCCGACGGACGCGGTCACGAACGTCACGGTGTCGCCCACCCACCGGCGCCGCGGGCTGCTGACGCGGATGATGGCCACGGACCTGGTGGCGGCGAAGGAGCGCGGCGATGTGGCCGCCACGCTGATCGCCGCCGAGTACCCGATCTACGGGCGGTACGGCTTCGGCCCGGCGACCTGGACCACGGAGTGGGAGGTCGACGTCGCCCGCACGGGCCTCGACCCGCACCGCCGGGTCCCCTCCGCCGAGGACGGCGGCCGGATCGATCTGGTGGACGGCGCGGACGTACGCAAGCTGGGCCCGGCCCTGCACGACCGGCTGCGGGCGAGCCGGCACGGGGTGGTGAGCCGCGGCGAGCGCTGGTGGGACCTCATGACCGGTCAGGCGCTCTTCCCCAACGACCCCTGGACCGAGCCGTTCTACGCCGTCTACCGCGGCCCCGACGGCAGCGTCGACGGCCTGCTCGTCTACCGCGCCGACGACCACTGGGGCGACGCCAAGCAGCCGCTGAACCGGGCGACGGTGCGCAGCCTGATCGCGGCGACCCCGGCGGCGGAGCGGGCGCTGTGGCATTTCCTCTGCTCGGTCGACTGGATCGCCACGGTCCGTACCGGCTACCGCGCGCCCGACGACCTGCTCCCCCTCCACCTCCCGGACCCGCGCGCGGCCCGGGTGGTGACGCACGCGGACTTCATGTGGGTCCGGATCCTCGACGTCGTCCGCGCCCTGGAGGCCCGCACCTATGCGGTCCCCGGCTCCCTCGTCCTGGACATCCACGACACGACGGGCCTCACCGCCGGCCGCTTCCACCTGGACGCCACGCCGGACGGCGCCACCTGCACCCCGACGACACGTTCGGCCGACCTGGCCATGGACGTACGGGAGTTGGGCGCCCTGTACCTCGGCGACGAGTCGCCCCTGCGGCTCGCGGCGCTGGGCCGCGTCGAGGAACTGACCCCGGACGCGGCGGTCCGGGCGGACGTGGTGCTGCGGGCGGGGCGGCGGGCTTGGTGCCCGGATGTGTTCTAGGACGCGCGTCGAAGGCTGAGAGACGCCGGGCCGTCGCCGCACCGGAGATGACTCACCTCCGGAAGGCGTGCGGGCCGTCGCTCTTCCCGGATCCCGGTGCGGTCCGCTCGGCCTCACTCCAACAACCCCCTTGGGAAGAAGGACAGTTGTAGCCTTCAGTTGTGACTTCTGAGCACACGCCGATGAACGGCGGTCGTATGTCCTCGCCGGAGGACGTGGCGGAGGAGCTGCGGAGGCGAATCCGGACCGGGGAGCTGCGACCGGGCGCCTCCCTGCCCACCCAGGCGGTACTGGCCGGAGAGTTCGGGGTCGCGCGGAGCGTCGTCCGGCAGGCGTTGCAGCGCCTTCAGGGGGACGGCCTGCTGACAGCTGTCACCCGGGGCGCTCCGCCGAGGGTGGCGAGCCTGCCGGAGGAGGAGCCGGCATCCCGGCCGGCGGCACTCGGGCCGAGGTTGCTGAGCGCCTTCGAGCACGAGGACGTACGCATCGACGCTCTCTGTCTGACGACGGAGTCGCTGCTCATCGCACTGGGCGAATCGCTGAGACGGATCTGGCAGGGGGACCTCCGGCCGAGTTCGGTGCAGGTGCGGGTGCTGCTTCCCGGGAACGACATCGAGTTGGCCTTCCCGCGCCGTACGCAGCCGCAGGGCGAGGACGACGTGGTGCACGACCGCTGGCTGCAGATGCGCGACGCTTTCGCCCAGGTGCTGAGGGCGAACCTCCAATCGCTGCGCACTCATGGGATCAGCGTCGACGTGGCCCTGCGGGAGCTGCCCTTCACGCCTCCGGTGAAGCTGTACATGCTGAACGGCCGCGAGGCGTTGTTCGCCTACTACACCGTGCAGGTGCGCGAGGAACTGATCGAGGACCGGCCCGTGGAGATCTTCGATGCTCTGGGCCTTCACTCGGCACTCTTCAGCTTCGAGAGTTCCGCCGGTGTGCGGGACCAGCAGTTCGTGGAGCAGTCCGCACGGTGGTTCCAGGCCCTGTGGGACACCGTCGCGACTCCGCTGGTCCCGGAGGCCTGAGCCGTCAGGCGAGCAGCAGCGCGAGAATCGCCGCGCCGACGACTCCGAGTGCGGTGTTGCGGGCCTTCAGCCCCGCGGTGAGCAGAACGAGCCCGATGGTCCCCAGGGTGCCGAGGGCGTTCTCTGTCAGAGTCTCGGCACCGATGGTGAGGAGTGACGTGAGGAGTGGCATGACAGTCCTTTCTCGGTAAGTCAGGAGGGGCGGGCGGACCTGCGCCGGCTCACGTGCCGGGCGGGATCAGGAGGGCGACGAGGACGAGTGCTCCGGCGCAGACGCAGCTGTGGTTCCGGCACCTGATGCCGATGGCGATCAGAGCCGGGCCGAGGAATCCCGGGAGGCCGAGCTGCCACGGCGTGAGCTGCGTGAGTCCGAGTCCGAGAAGGGTGAGGGCATGGGCGAAGCGGCTCATGAGTGGCCTCCGGTATCGGTGCGGGGGCGGGATAGTGTGCCCGGGTGGCTGTTGCCTTCGGTTCCGGTTCCGCGTCCGACGTCAGGCCTGTTCTGGGCGCGGTCAGCTGTGTGCTCTTCGACTTCGACGGGCCGGTCTGCGCGGTGTACGGCGGCCGGCCGGCTGCGGGCGTGACCCACGAGCTGCGCCGGTTCGCCCGCATGGTCGGCGTACCCGACAGCCTGCTGGGCGGCTCGCGGAACGATCCGCTGGCCGTGTTGAGGTCCTGTTCCGCCGCCGGCCTCGGTGAGCACCTCCTGGAGGCGATGCACCGATATCTCACGCGGCTGGAGACGCGTGCCGTGGAGGTCGCGCCACCGACGCGAGGGGCCGGCGAGCTGATCGGGGTGCTGCGTCGTGAGAGGTACGAGCTCGCCGTGGTGACCAACAACTCGGCTCTCTGCGTGGAGAGGTACCTTGCCGTGCATGGCCTCCGGGGCAGCTTCGCGGCTGTCCACGGGCGTACCCGGGATCCGGATCTCCTCAAGCCGCATCCCGATTCCGTGCGACGTGCGCTCGTCTCCCTGGGGGTGGCCCCACGCGATGCGCTGTTCCTCGGGGACTCCCCGGCCGATGTGCACGCCGCCCGGGCCGCCGGTGTTCCGTTTCTCGGGTATGCGCGCAACGACCGGAAGCTCAGGGCTCTGCGGGAGTCCGGTGCGCACCTCGTCGTGGAGTCGCTCGATGTCGTCACCGATGCGCTGGCGACGAAGTGATGTCCGGCCGTCCATGATCACCTCGGAGTTCCGTGATGAGATGCCCTGCCCGCCCCTTTGGCAGTCCAACTTGACTGGCTGAGTGCGTGTTTGACAGTAAGCCAGAAATGACTGCTTGATCGGCAGTCAAATTTGTCAACTTGGCTGATTTTGATGCTCGTTGGCCGGTCAAGTTGTAGGGTTGCTGCATGGCTACCGACCGATCAGACACCCAGGCGGGTGGCCCTTCGAGAGGGGCCACCCACACGGCTCGGCACATCGCGGACGAACTACGGTCCCGGATCGACAGGGGCGTCTACGGCGTGGGGCAACTGCTGCCTACGCAGCAAGAACTCAAGGCGGAGTTCGGGGTCTCCCGCGACACCGTCCAGCGGGCCATGATCGTTCTGAGGAACGAGAACTGGGTCGAGACGCGTCAGGGCGGAGGCTCGCGCGTCATCCGGACCCGTCGGCTCCATACGAGTGCGCCCCGAGCGGCAGGTGCCCCGGGGCCGGTCGGTTTCGGACTGCTGCTGGCCGAGGCGTTCGAGAGCGAGCATGTGACGCTCGACGCCTACTGCCTGACCACCGAATCGCTGGCCGAGGGAATCAAGGCCCAGGCGATCCGCGTGATGAGCGGAGAGGTGAGCCCGCAGAGCGTTACGGTGCGGTTGTTGCTGCCGAGCCGGACACCCCGCCCGGCGTTCCCCTCGGCCGCCGGGGCTCCTGATGATCTGCGTCCCTACGAACGCTGGTCCGCCATGGTGGATGCCCATCTGGGCCAACTGCGGGACCGGCTCGACGGGCTGCGACGCGACGGGTACGTACCGGCGGCCAAGGTGCTCGTGGGGCGGGTGCCGATCACCCCCACCCATAAGCTCTACCTCTTCAACCGGACGTCCGCGCTGCACGGTCTGTACGTTCTGGAGCGTCGCACCATGACGCTGGCGGACGGTGACGAGGTCGATGCCCTGGACGTGCTGGGGCTGCAGTCGACGCTCTTCCACTACGAGAAGTCCGAGGACGAGCAGGCGCAGGGCTCGATGTTCGTCTCGTCGTCGCAGATCTGGTTCGACTCGTACTGGCAGCAGTACGGGCCTGCTGAATGACGGATCGCGCGACTTCGCCGCGGCCCTGGAGCCGGACATCGGGGAGCGACGTCGGTGGCACACGAGGCTGCGAATGGCCCGGAGTCGGTCGAAGGACCGCTGAAGGGGTACCACCACGAGACGTATGTCGTGCCGCTGCCCGACAGCGGCGTCCGCGTCAAACTACGGGAGCCCCGCAGGGGGCTGCTCTGGTTCGACCGGCGCTGCTTCGCGTCGGAGGACGACCTGCTCCGTCAGCTGCACGGACGAGTGACCCGCATACCAGAGATCATCGAGGTCGACCGAGGGCTGCTGGTGCAGCGCTTCATCGAGGGGCGCACGCTTGGGCACGGTGTCCTGACGAGTAAGGCCCTTTCCGTGCGGCACCGGGCGCAACTCGGTGCTCTGTTCGCCGAACTGGCGGCGTTGCGCATCGACGACTTCGACGACTTCGACGAATTCGGCACGCAGTGGCTCTGTGACGGCGCGGAACGCCTCGTCGACGGGGATTCCTCGGGATTCCTCCATCAGCTGCTGCGCTTCACCGAGGAGCGGGTGTATCGGGAGCAGGGAGCGCCCTATCGCGCGCTGTTCGACGATCTGGGGGTGAGGGAAGGGGCCCTGGACGGTCTCGCGCGCCAGGCCGAGACGCTCACCGCACGCCCCTTCTCGCTCCTGCACGGTGATCTGCACCGGCGTAACTTCATCGTCGATGCCGCCGGGGATCTCTGGACCATCGACTGGGAACTGGCCATGATCGGTGACCCGCTCTACGACCTGGCCACGCATCTCCATCTGATGCGGTACTCGGCCCAGGAGGAGGGCCGGATCTGCCGGCTCTGGCGGCGGGCGGTAGGGGAGCGGTGTCCCGAGGGCGTCGCGGGCTGGGAAGCGGATCTTCCGGTGCTGCTCGCCTACAAGCGGGCGCAGTCCGTGTACACGGATGTGATCCGGGCCGCGCTCGACCTGCGGCGGTCGGACGGCCGTGCCGACCTGCGGCAGTTGCCTCGGGTGGCCCGGCGGATCGCGGAGGTGCTCGGCGCGGCGCAAGCGCCCCTGGGGCTGACGGTCCTGCCGAGCGTGCGTGAGGTGAGCGCCGCCTACATGTGTTGGCTCGGCGTCCGCCGTCGTACCGTCACCGCCGCCGCGGCTGCGGCCTGAGCGGCGTGGGCCCCGGTCGTGGCGCCGACGGCGTGACGCTCCCCTCCGTGCGGGCCATACGCGTGAGTGCGTAAGAGGTACGCATAACTAGAATGACCGCCGAGGAAGGGCGGGGTGCTGGTGACGCAGGGGAACGGTTTGCCGGGCGGTACGGGCCTGCCGGCCAGTATCGAGGCCGCGTGGGGGTTGCGGGCGCGGCCCGTCAAGGGGCCCCGCCCCGGGCTGAGTCTGGAGCGGATCGTGGGCGCCGCGGTGGCGGTGGCGGCGTCCGAGGGGCTCGGTGCGGTGTCGATGGGCCGGGTCGCGAAGGACCTAGGCGCCTCCACGATGTCGCTCTACCGGTACGTGGCCGCCAAGGACGAGCTCTACGTCCTCATGCAGGAGGCGGCCATGGGCCCGCCGCCCCCGCTGCCCGCGGAGGGCAACGCCGACTGGCGGGAGGCGCTCTCGCGCTGGGCCTGGGCGCAGCGCCGCGTCTTCCACGCCAACCTGTGGATGCTCCGCATACCCGTCGCGGGTCCGCCCGCCAGTCCGCACTCGGTCGCCTGGTGGGAGCAGGGCCTCCAAGCGCTCGCGGGCGCCGGGCTGAACGCGGGCGAGGAGATGTCCGTCATCCTTCTGGTCAGTGGTTTCGTGCGGAACGAGGCGCTGTTGATGGGCGATCTCCGTGCCGCGGTCGCGTCCCGCGGCGTGCCGGTCGAGGAGGTCGTGGAGGGGTACGCCCGCACGGTGAACCGGCTGGTGGACCCGGTGCGGCATCCCGCGCTCAGCCGCTTGATGGCGGCCGGTGCGATGCGGGTGCCGGACGAGTTCGACCACGAGTTCAGGTTCGGTCTCGCACGGGTGCTGGACGGGGTCGACGTGCTGATCCGCACCCGGACGCAGGGGAGCGGAGCGGAGGCTTCCGGGGCGGGGCCGAACGGCGGCTGACGTCAAGTTCGGTTGAGGTCAAGGGCGTACGCTTCATGGTCATGAGCGGAGAGAAGCCCGGCCCCCGTACGGCAGCCGACGCGGCGGACGCGGCGGCGGGTGGGGACGCGGCCGCGCCGGCCTCCCCCGGTACGCCCATGAGTCTGCGGGAGCGGAAGAAGCAGCTGACGTATCAGGCGGTCTCCGACGCTGCGATCTCGCTGTTCCTGGAGCGCGGCTTCGACAAGGTCTCGGTGGCGGAGATCGCGGCCGCCGCGGACATCTCCAAGCCGACGCTGTTCCGCTACTTCCCCGCCAAGGAGGACCTGGCCCTCCACCGGTTCGCCGATCACGAGGACGAGTCCGCGCGGGTGGTGGCCGGCCGTGCGGACGACGAGTCCCCGCTGGACGCGCTGCGGCGCCACTACCTCGACGGTCTGGAGCGGCGCGACCCGGTCACGGGCCTCTGCGACGTGCCGCAGGTGCTGGCGTTCCACCGGCTGCTGTACGGGACGCCGTCCCTGGTGGCCCGGCTCTACGCCTACCAGGGCCGCTCCGAGGCGGCTCTCGCCCGCGTCCTGGGAGACGGGGTGACGGACCGGCTGGCCGCGGGCCAGATCATCGCGGTCCTGCGCATCCTGTCCCTGGAGAACTGGCGGCGGATCAGCGAGGGCCGGAGCGCGGACCAGGTGTACGCGGAAGCGGTCGAGGCGGCCGAGCAGGGTTTCGTACAACTGCGGTCGGGGCTGGAGGGCTGAGGGCCTCCGGTACGGGCCCCTACCGGACCTCGTCCGCGTGCTGCACCGCCGCGGCGATCTCCCGGACCCGGTCGAGCGTGATGCCCGTGCGCTGCTCCACGGCCAGCGGGTGATCGTTGGGCTCCAGCTCGATGAGCGGGCGCCGGCCGATCGGGCGGGTGTGCGCATTGGTCTTGAGGTTGGTCGTGCGGGGGGAGTAGAGCCCCAACTCGGTGCTGAGCCAGCCGAAGTACGGCTTCTCGGACTCCCGGCCCGGGGTCTCCCACACATCGAGGGCGCGGCCGAAGTTCTCCCGGCTCAAGGACACCCAGACACCCCAGGAGAACGGCTCCCGGCTGCCGGCCACGGGTATCTCGATCAGGCCCTTGATGAAGTAGTGCTCGTGCCTGACGATGCACTGGTCCGTCGAGAGCATGCTGTCGGGGTCGCTCTCCAGGCTCGCGTCCCAGACGTCGGGCGCCATGGTCGAGTACCCCATCGGGAGTTCCGTGTGGTGTTCGCCGCAGCGGGAGCAGGTGTAGCCGGGGTCGATAGCCATGGGCCGGATCCTAGAGCTTCCGCATGGCGCGCACATGACCCCGGTGTCACCCCGCCGCCCGCGTTCAGTCCGCGGCCGGGACGTCCAGCGCCGTTCCGTACAGCCGGGAGACCCGGATCCGGATCACCACGCGCCGGTCCGCGACCACCTGGGACAGGAAGGCCGCCTCTTCGGCCGGGTCCTCGAATCCGGGCGTCAGGGAAAGGAGTTCGCGGCTGACCGCGTCACCGGGCACGGCGGCCGGATCGGACACCTCCGCCACACCCTCGGCGACCGCGAACGAGAACACGTCCGGGCCGTTGACGTGCAGTGCCGCATGTGGATCGGTGTGCAGCTGACGCGGCTTGAGGCGGTCGGCGGTGCTGGACACGCGCACCGTGCGCTCCTTCGCGTCCCAGGAGTAGAGCACCGTCGTCAGGTGGGGGTGCCCGGTGCTCCGCACGCTCGCGAGGACGCCGAACTGCTGCGCGCCGAGCAGCCGGGACAGTTCCGCTTCGGTGAGCGTGCGCGGGGCGGGGCCGGCGCCGGGGCCGCTCCCGGGCTCGGGCTCGGGGCGGGTCCCGGTTGGGGTTTCGGTGTGGGGGCGGGGGCGGCCCGTGCCGTGTTGCGGTTCGCTCTCGGCAGGGGCGGCGGGGCGTGTGGGCATGGCGGCTTCCTTCGGCTGGTGGCGGGGTGTGTCAGGCGGAGTGCGCGGCGGCGGTCGCGCGGTCCGGCCGCCTGAGCACCGTGAGCGCGACGAGGAAGGCGGTGGCGAGCAGGCCGGCGCCGACGGCGAAGGCCAGGTGGTAGCCGCCGGTCAGTGCCTCGGCCCGGCTGCCGCCTCCGGCGAGCAGGGTGTCCGTACGGGAGGCCGCCAGCGTGGAGAGGACGGCGACGCCCATGGCCATGCCGATCTGCTGGGTGGTGTTGAACAGGCCGGAGGCGAGTCCGGCGTCCTCCTCGCCCGCTCCCGACATGCCGAGCGCGGTCAGGGCCGGCAGCGCGAGGCCGAATCCGGCGGCGAGGAACATCACCGGGAGCAGATCGGTGGCGTAGTGCGCGTGGACGGGGAGCCGGGTCAGGAGGCCGAGGACGCCGATCAGCAGGAGCAGCCCCAGGAGCAGGACCTTGCGGTCGCCGAACCGTGCGCTCAGCCGGGCCGAGATCCCGAGCGACACCGCACCGATGACCGCGGCCGCGGGCAGCATGGCGAGCCCGGTGGCGGTGGCGCCGTAACCGAGTACCCGCTGCAGATACAGCGCGACCAGGATCTGGAACGAGAACAGCGCGGCCACCATGAGGATCTGGACCAGGTTGGCGCCCGCGACGCTCCGGGACGCGAGGATCCGCAGGGGAAGGAGCGGTGCCGTGGCCGTGGCCTGGCGTACGACGAACAGGGCGAGCAGGGTCAGTGCGAGGGCGCCGAGCCCGATCGTGTGCGCCGAGAGCCAGCCGTACGACTCGACCTCGACGACGGAGTAGATGCCCAGCATCACGCCTCCGGTGACCAGGAGCGCCCCGATCGCGTCGGCCCCGGCCGCGAGACCGGGCCCGCGGTCGGCGGGCAGGACGCGCAGCGCGACGAGGAGTACCGCGACGCCGATCGGCAGGTTGATGAAGAAGATCCAGTGCCAGCCGAGCGCGTCGGTGAGGACACCGCCGAGCACCTGGCCGATCGAGGCCCCTGCTGCGCCGGTGAAGCTGAACACGGCGATGGCCCGCGCCCGTTCGCGGCTCTCGGTGAAGAGGGTGACGAGGATGCCGAGGCCGACCGCGGAGGCCATGGCGCTGCCGGCTCCCTGGAGGAAGCGGGCGGCGACGAGGAGGGCGGGGGAGCCGGCCGTCCCGGCGAGCACGGACGCGGCGGTGAAGACCGTGGTGCCGGCCAGGAACATCCGCTTGCGGCCGATGAGGTCGCCGAGGCGGCCCGAGAGCAGCAGCAGACCGCCGAAGGCGATCAGGTAGGCGTTGACGACCCAGCTGAGGCCGGCGGGTGTGAACCCGAGGTCGTTCTGGATGGTGGGCATCGCCACCGTCACGATCGAGCCGTCGAGCACGGTCATCAGCAGACCGGTGGCGATCACGCCGAGGGCGAGGTGGCGCGAGCGGGTGAGGGCGGGGGCCGGGGTGCGGGCCGGGGCGGTGGGTGCGGTGGCAGACATCGGTCTCTCCTGTCGGTGGATTCGACAAGAGAGAACGTAGCAGATGGTTTTGTTGCGGACTATTTCTTTCGGTTCTATTTTTCGTGGATCCCGCAGTCCGGTGGGGGTGGTGGTGGGCGTGGCGGGATGCGGTCCGGTGGTGGGTGTCGTGGCCTAGATGGTCGGGTGCCGGGTGCCGGGTGCCGGGTGCCGGGTGCCGGGCGTCGTGGTCCCGGGGTGGGCGCTGTGGTGCCTATTTGTGGCTCTGCCGGGCCCGCCGCACCGGGCGCGGGTTCTCGGCCGGGGTGGCCAAGTGCTCGCCGACCAGCTGGTTCAGGGCGCGCAGGAGGGTCTCCCGGTCGGTACGGGGGAGGCTGCTCAGGGCCTCCTTGTGCACCCGGTCGACGATCTCCTGGCTCTGCGCGGCGAGTGCGGCGCCCTTCTCGGTGACCGCGATGATCCGCGCCCGCCGGTCCCGGCTGGAGGGCCGGCGCTCGGCGAGGCCCGCGCTCTCCAGGGCGTCCACCGTCACCACCATCGTGGTCTTGTCCATGTCGCCGATCTCGGCGAGCTGGATCTGGGTGCGCTCCTCCTCCAGGGCGTGGACCAGTACGCAGTGCATGCGGGCGGTCAGCCCGATCTCGGCGAGCGCTGCCGACATCTGGGTCCGCAGTACGTGGCTGGTGTGGTCCAGGAGGTAGGAGAGGTCCGGTGCGGTGCGGGTGGGTGCCATGGCGGTCATGTCTGCCAGCGTAACAATTAGATCTCTGGCGGATCGTCCGTAAGTAGACGTACCCCTTCCCGTGGCCACGGGAAGGGGCAGCCCGGCGGCGGGTCAGCGCCCGCGCCCCCACCACCGGCGAAGGCCGCGCAGGGGGCGCCGGGGCCCGCGCGTCCGCGAGCTTCCCGCCCCCGGCCCACCGGCCGGACGGTCGCGCGCCGGCCGCCACGGATCGTCGGGGGAGGCCATCGGGGCCTGCCGTTCTACCTGCGCCTGGATCTCGTAGTACGAGTCGTGGGCCGTCACCCGGAACGCCTCGTCGTACGACGCCATCGCCGCCCGCATCGCCGAACCGGCCAGACCACGCCTGCGGACCCGTGCGGCCAGCCAGGCGAAGGAGCCCAGGACCGCCGCGAGGGCGCCGGCGAACACCAGGAACGACAGCAGCTCATCCATGCGGCCGAGGGTACGGCCGCGGAGGCGGGGCGGCACGAAATCCAGTGGCGGACAGTTCTGCGGGCCGCCTAGTTTGGGCGCCCGTGACCCATGATCCGAAAGCGCTCGTCCACGGGTACGCCCCTGCCCGCCATGACACCGCGACCGCCCCATGTGCGCGCAGCGGCCGGGGAGATGACGGGCCGGCAGCGGGTGGGCGGCGATGACCGGCCAGGCACCGGCCCGGCCGGCGGCCGTCGAGGAGCGGCTGTTCTCGCGGCAGTACGCCGCCGCCACGTTCAGCTTCGCCGCGGTGATGTTCCTGACCGGCTTCGCCGCGCTCGCCGTCGTGCCCATGCTGCCGGTGGCCGCCCGCGATCTGGACGGGGTGCCGCTCTACCCGCTGGTGGCGGGCTGCTTCGTGGCCGCGAGCCTGTTCGGCGGTGTGCTGGGCGGTGACTGGGCGGACCGCGCCGGGGCCGGACGCCCGCTGGCGGCGGGTGTGGTGCTCGCCGTGGTCACCCTGGTCGTGTCGGCCACCAGCACCTCCATCTGGCAACTGGCGGTCGGCCGCTTCCTGGACGGGGTGGCGGCCGGGATGATCGCGGTGGCGATCAACACGGCCATCGCGCACGCCTATCCGGACCGGCTGCGGGCGAAGGCCCTGGCGTTGATGAGCACCTGCTGGATCATCCCGTCGCTGACCGGCCCGCCGCTGGCGGGGCTCGTGGCGGACTGGTGGTCCTGGCGCGTCGTGTTCTTCGGCCTGGCCGCCCTGACCGTGATCCCGTCGCTGGTCGTGGTCGTCATGCTGCGCAGCCCCTCCTGGCAGGCTCCCCCGAAGAGGCCGGGGCCCGGCCGGCCGGCGGAGGACGTGCCCGAACCCGGGGTGGCGGCGAGTGCGCTCGAACCCGGTACGTCTGCGTCGGCGGCGAGTGCGCTCGAACCCGGTACGTCTGCGTCGGCTGCGAGCCTGCGCGAGCCCGGTACGGCGGCGGAGAGGACGCCGCGGCCCGCGTTGACCGTCGCGGCGGCGGTGAGCGTCGGCGCGGCGCTGGGGCAGTACGCCGTCTCGGGCCGGGACCTGCGCCATCTGCTGTGCGGGGCGGCGGGTCTCGCCCTGCTGGTGGTGTTCGTACCGAGGCTGCTGCCGCCGGGTACCTGGCGTGCCGCGCACGGACTGCCGGCCGCCGTGCTGCTGCGCGGTCTGACCTCGGGGGCGTACTTCACCCTGGAGGCCTTCGTGCCTCTGCTGCTGACCACCGCCCGGCGGGTGCCGCCCGTACAGACCGGGCTGGCCTTCACGGGAGCCGCCATCGCCTGGGCGGGTTCCTCCTGGCTGCAGGGCCGCCTCCAGGGGCGGGTCTCCCGCCATGGGCTGGTCACGGCGGGTGCCCTGGTGATGGGGGTGGCGGTGGCGGTCGCCGCGGTGGGGACGCTGCCCGCGCTGCCCGCACTGACCGCCGCCGGGGCCATGGTCCTCGCGGCCGTCGGTATGGGCATGGCCGCCCCTTCGCTCACCCTGCTCTCGCTCACGCACAGCCCGCCGGGCCGGCAGGGCTACGCCAGCAGCGCGATGCAGACCAGTCAGAACCTGGGTCAGATGGCGGTGATGGGCGTGGCCTCCGCCGTGTTCAACCTCTTCCTGGGCTTCGGCTCCGCCGATCTGCCGGGGTACGCCGCCGCCTTCGGCCTGCTGCTCGTGCCCAGCGTCCTGGCGGCGAGCCTCGCCGTGCGCGCCCGCAGCACCTGAGGCTCAGGGGGCCCCGTCCCTCAGCCGGTCGCGCTGGATCCGGTGGGCGAGGGTGCGTCGCACGGAGGCCGGGCCTGCCGGGGCGGCGGTCGTCCCGGACCGTACGTCGAGACCGCGGCTGATCTCGTCGTACGCCCTCCGGTGGCCGTCGGGCAGTTCGGCGGCGTGCAGGCGCAGGTCCTCCTCGACGAGCCGGCGCAGCTCGTCGACGTTCCCGGGCGTGAAGCGCTTCTTCCCCCGGGCGAGGGCGCCGACGCAGCGGGTGCAGCGGGCGGTGCCGGCGTACGTCTCCGAGAGGTCTTCGGCCAGGCCCCACAGGCGGCCTTCGAGCCAGGGCGCGTCGTGCTGGTCGAGGGAGAGGTCCATCGGGGGAGCGGGATCGGCCTCCCGGTACTTCGTGACCTGCTTGGACACGGCCGGCTGGCTCATCCCGGTGAGCCGGGCGATGCGGTCCTGGGTCCAGCCGAAACCGATGAAAACCTTGATCATCTCGGCGCGGAGCCGGCGCATCTCCTCGCCGGCCCGGATGACGTCGTTCATCCCGGCGAGCATCCGCCCGGCCTGCTCCTCGGTCAGTGCCGCGAGGGGCGGTGTCCCCGCGTCGCGCTGGCTCTTCTCGGCGTTCTCTCCGGCTGCCACACCTCAGTTATATACCGCGGCCGACGCAGTCCATAACCGAGTTGTATAACCTGGTTATGGAGTGGCAG
This sequence comes from Streptomyces sp. NPDC048211, assembly GCF_043202315.1. Classification (NCBI taxonomy): domain Bacteria; kingdom Bacillati; phylum Actinomycetota; class Actinomycetes; order Kitasatosporales; family Streptomycetaceae; genus Streptomyces; species Streptomyces sp. NPDC048211. Next base: position 144,873 of record NZ_JBIDAD010000013.1, on the reverse strand, counting down.
GATCGCCCGTATGGCCACCCTCAGCGCATCCGACGGCACCCGGCTCGCCTATCGCACGTACGGAGAGGGCGAACCTGTCCTCTGCATCCCGGGAGGCCCCGCGGACTCCCGCTACCTGGGCGATCTCGGCGGCCTGTCCGCCCACCGTCGGCTGATCGTTCCGGATCTGCGCGGCACCGGCCGGTCGGCGGTCCCCGAGGACGCCTCCACCTACCGCTGCGACCGCCTCGTCGACGACGTCGAGGCACTCCGCCGCCATCTCGGCCTCGCCCGTACGGACCTGCTCGGTCATTCGGCGGGTGCGGACATCGCGGTGCAGTACGCGGCCCGCCATCCGTCGCGCGTCGGCCGGCTCGCCCTCATCACCCCCGGCGCCCGGGCGGTCGGCATCGACATCACGGGCGAGGAGCGACGCGAGCGCGCCCGGCTGCGGAGCGACGAGCCGTGGTTCCCGGGGGCGTTCGCCGCGCTGGAGGCGATCACCCGGGGGACGGGCACGGACTGGGCGGCCGTCGACCCCTTCTTCTACGGTCGGTGGGACGACGCGGCACGCGCCCATCACGCGGCGAGCCGGCCGGACAACCCGGAGGCCGTCGCCCGCTTCGGGGCCGAGGGTGCCTTCGACCCGACGGCCACCCGCGCGGCGCTGGCCGTGTTCGCGGCGCCCGTCCTGCTGCTGGCCGGGGAGTTCGACCTGAACAGCCCGCCCCGCTCCACGGCCGCCTTCGCCGGGCTGTTCCCCGACGCGGCGCTCGTCGTGCAGGAGGGGGCGGGGCACTATCCGTGGGTCGACGACGCGGACCGGTTCACCAAGGCCGTGGCGGCGTTCCTGGCGTGAGCGCCGGGGCGGCCCCCGCGCGTCGTCTCAGGTCAGCAGCCGGGACAGCCGGGCCGCCTGCCGTTCGGCGGTCCCCGGCGGGTTGTGCGGATGATCCGGATCGTCGAAGCAGAGCAGGAACAACCACACGAGCGCCAGCAGCCGGCGGGTGTCGGGCAGCAGGCGCCGCTCCGTGGCGTCCAGGTCGAACCGGCCGAGGAACGCCTCGGCGTCCAGCGGCTCATCGACCCAGGCGGCCACGTGCTCGGTGATCTCCGCCAGTTCGAGCGGGCGGTCGCTGCGGCCGGATTCCTCGAAGTCGACGATCCGCACCCGGGAGCCGTCCCAGAGGTAGTTGGCGAGATTGCCGTCACCCGGCCCGAACACCGCACGCACGTCCGGCAGTCCGGTGCTCTCCGGCTCCGCCCCCGCCAGCCATTCCAGCCCGCCGTCCATGGCCCGGCCCACCTCGGGACCGACCCGTGGCCGGGCCCGGGGCGCCCAGGCGCGGATCCGGCCGGCCAGGTACTGCCGGTGTCCCGGCCTGACGGGCACCTCGTCCAGTACGTGCGCGGGTACCGCCCCGTACACCTGGCTCACCGCCGCCGCCAGGGCGTCGAGCTGCCGGTCACCGAGCCGCTGCCCCCGCAGCGGTCCGCCGGGCAGCCGGGACATCACCACGGTCGGCCCGTCGGCCGCGAGATCGGCGTGCCGGGGGGCGGGGGCGAGTCCGGGCGCATGGGCGTCGAGGAGCGTGAGCGCCCGCCATTCGCGCTCGCCCTGTTCGTGGGAGCCGGGCCGGAACCTCTTGGTCACCGTGCGGGATCCGAGGTCGAGGGCGTGCGTGCTCCAGGCAGCGGCAGTCATGGGAGGCGATCCTGCCAGCCGGGCCACGCGGGTCCGCTGCGGGGCGGGGCGGGGCGACGCGGGGCGGGGTCAGGCCGGGAGGTCGACCGTCACGTACGGGGCCAGCGAGCGGAGGAAGTCCGCCGCGTCGAACATCGCCCCGGCCGAGGCCACCCCCGTACTCCGGGTGCGGCCGGACAGGATGCGTGCGACGGCCTCCACCGCTAGGGGCGCGGTGACCGCGTAGATGTCCTGGCCGCGCGCCGTGGCGCGGCGCTCCACGCCATCCGCGCGGACCAGGACGTCGACGACGAACGTCTGGTCCGAGCGCCCCAGCGCGTCGACCGCCTCCGGCGCCGGGGTGTCCTTCGCGGCCAGGTCGCCCGCCGCCTCCACGGACATGTGGGTGCGGACCTCGGGCACCTTCACATGGCTGGGGACGGTGACGACGTCGGCCATGGTGAACTCCGCGATCACCGCGCGCCGCCCCAGGGGTTCGGGGAAGAGCCACTCCTCCCGCGACACCGTGTCGTCGTGGTAGCGCAGCGCGCCGTCCGTGAACCGCACCCGGCGCCCGGCGCGGCGCTCGTGGGAGACCTGCCCGGCCTCCCGGGTGCCCGCCGTCGGACGCCAACTGCTCAGTCCATAGGCCACGTCCACCGAGTCGGCGGCCGTCCACCCGCCCATCGCCGCGGTGACCAACAGGTCGCCGAGGCCGCCGTAGAAGGCCATCGCCGGCACCACCGGGGTGCCCGACCTCAGGGCCGCCTCCGTGTGCTCGGCGAACATCGCGACGTTCGCCTCGATCTCCGCCGCGACGTCGACGTACGGGATCCCCGCCCGCAGGGCCGCCTCGACGACCGGGCCGCCGGTCACCGCGAAGGGCCCGGCGCAGTTGATGACGGCAGCCGCCCCGGCGAGGGCCCGGTCCAGCGCGTCCGCGTCGTCCACGTCGGCCGGTCGCACCTCCACGTCCCCCCACTCGGCCGCCAGCGCCTCCAGGCGGGCCGCGTTCCGGCCGGAGACGACCGGGGTGAAGCCGCGCCGGCGCAGCTCGGCGACGATGAAACGGCCGGTGTGCCCGGTCGCCCCGTAGACCACTACCGCAGCCCCTGTACTCATGTTTCCCGCCCCTTGACCCGGTGACTCGGCCCGTTGTGCCGAGGTGTTCAGTCTCTGGGCGGGCGGTGCCCGGCCGTGAGGGTCCGGACCGACATCATGCGTACACTTTCGGACATGCCAACTGTCGCGCTGGTGACCGCCGGTGAGCTGCTGCACTTCGAACTGGCGGTGGCGTACGAGATCTTCGGCAACCCGCCGCGCGAGGCGACGGACGGCTGGTACGACGTACAGCTCTGCGGGCCGGGTCCCGTGCGGGTCGGTCCGTTCAAGGTCGAGCCCGAGCACGGGCTGGACCGGGTGGTGGCCGCCGACACCGTGATCGTTCCGGCGTGCGTCGACGTCGACGTACCACCGCCGGTGGAGCTGGTCGAGGCGGTGCGCGCGGCGCACGAGGCGGGTGCGCGGGTCGCCTCGCTGTGCACCGGGGCGTTCGTGCTCGGCGCCGCGGGCCTGCTGGACGGCCGGCGGGCCACCACCCACTGGGCCCACGCCGCCGAGCTGAGCGCCCGCCATCCGCGGGCCGAGGTCGACCCGGACGTCCTGTACACCGACAACGGCAGCGTGCTCACGTCCGCGGGCAAGGCCGCCGCCGTGGACCTCTGCCTGCACCTGATCCACCTCGACCACGGGGCGGCCGTCGCCAACTCGGTCGCGCGCCGCCTCGTCATGCAACCCCACCGGCCGGGCGGCCAGGCCCAGTTCGTGTCCACTCCGGTGCAGGTCTCGGGCGACCACGCGCTCGCCCAGTTGCTCGCCTGGGTCCAGCAGCGGCTGGACCAGCCGTTGTCCGTGACCGACATGGCGCGGGAGGCGAACACGAGCCCGCGGCACCTCGGGCGGCAGTTCCGGGCGGTGATCGGGCAGTCACCGATCCAGTGGCTCCTGATCCAGCGGGTGCGCCGTGCCCAGGAGTTGCTGGAGGCCACCGACGAGAGCGTCGAGGCGGTGGCCCGGGCCGTCGGCATGGGGACCGCCACGACGCTCCGCCGCCAGTTCAAGAAGATCGTCGGCGTCCCGCCGGACAGCTACCGGCGCGCTTTCCGCAGCGCGCGGCCCGCCTGACCGGTCCGGGCGCCGGTCGAACCGGCGTCTGAGCTGTGCGGTGCGCGCGGGCGGCGTGCGGTTCCGGGCGGGACAGCCCTCGGGACAGCCCTCAGGAGGCCGACGTCCGGGCGGCGCCGTCCGCGCGGACGACGCCCTCGATCTGGTCGAGCTGGGCGCCGAGGAGTTCCTCGAACGCGGCGCGGCGGTCCATGCCGAGGGGGCGGACGTCGCGGGCGAAGTGGGCCAGGGCCGGGAAGCGTTCGGGGTCGGCGCCCAGCACCGCCACGCGGAACAGCTCCATGCCCTGCTCGTGCTCCTCCGGGCCGACCGTGCTGCCCCCCGCCTCGGAGGCGATCAGCGCCGCGATGAGGACCGCGATCCGGTGATAGCGCACGGGGATCTCCTCGTCGGGCAGTCCCGACGCGCGCAGCGCCTGCAGCACCTCCTCCATGACCATCCGGGAGCCGGTGCCGCTCGACGCGTAACGTCCCCAGACCGCGGCGAGTTGCGGCTGCCGGCCGAAGGCGTCCCGCAGGCGCAGGGCGAGTGCCGTGATGCGCTGCTTCCAGTCGCCCTCGGCGCGGTAGCCGTCCATCGCGGCCAGGAGGATCCGGTCGGCGACCGCGCGCAGCAGTTCGGTCTTGCTGCGGAAGTGCCGGTAGAGGCTGGAGGAATCGGTCCCGAGAGCCGAGGCCAGCTTGCGCACGCTGAACGAGTCCGCGTCGCTCGTGCGCAGCAGCTCCGCCGCCGCGTCCAGGATCTCTTCGGTCGACCAACGCCTTCGGCCTGCCATTCCGCTCCTCCCGTTCCTCTTTCCGGCTCTCAGCCTAACGCATGCACTTGGTGTTGCACGCACCGCGTGCATAATGAGGACATGGACGTGCCGGACGCCGGTGAGAGGTGGTCCGGCATGCCGCTCGTGCCCTGTTGTCCCGGGCCGGGTGCCCGAAGCGGCGCTCACCCGGGGAAGACGGAAGGACGCATGACGTGAAGAGCACACTGGATTCCGCCGCGCTGGACGCGGCCATCGAAGACGTCCACCGCGCCGGGCTGCCGGGCCTGTTCGCGGAGGTGCGCGACGGCGACCAGGTCTGGCGCGGCGCGGCCGGGGTCGCCGACGTCTCCACCGGCCGTCCCGTCACCGCGGGCATGCGGCACCGCGTCGGCAGCATCACCAAGACCTTCACCGCTGCCGCGGTGCTGCAACAGGTCGAGCGCGGCCGGATCGGTCTCGACGCGGCGATCGGCCGGTACCTCCCCGAACTGGTTCCCGGAGAGCGCGGTGACGCGATCACGGTGCGGATGCTGCTCAATCACACCAGCGGACTCGCCGAGTACCTCCCGTACGCCTATCCGTCCCTCAAGGCGTTTCCCGTCCTCGCGGAAACCGGACCGCAGAGCCTGGATGACCACCGGTTCACGCGGTTCGACCCCGTCGACCTGATCGGGATGGGGGTGTCCGCCCCCGCCGCCGGAGCCCCGGGCTCCACGCCCGGTCTGTACTCGAACACCAACTACCTGCTCCTCGTCCAGCTCCTGGAACAGGTGACCGGCACCACGGCCGAGCGCTGCATCACCCGCGACGTCATCGAGCGTGCGGGGCTGCGGGACACCGCCCTCCCCGCCGGAACGCACATCGACGGGCCGCACTCGCAGCTCTACGAGTCGTGGTTCGGCATGATCGACCCGCCGCGCGACTACAGCGTCTACGACATGTCATGGGTGGGCCCGGCGGCCTCGCTGATATCGACCGTCGCGGACCTCAACCGGTTCTACGACGCCCTGCTGGCCGGAAAGATCGTCGGTCCGTCGTCGCTGGAGGAGATGCGGCGCACCGTCCCGGTCGTCTCCCAGGAGGGGAGGGTGATCGAGTACGGCCTCGGCCTGCACCCGATGGAGGGCCCGGGGCAGGACGCCTCCGGGCAGGGAACCTTCTGGGGGCACGGCGGCACGGTCTGGGGCGGCGGCGCGCTGGCCATGACCCGCGCCGACGGCCGGCGGCAGATGGCCGTCGCGGTGAACGCGCAGAGGTGGAACAGGCTCGACTCCGCCGGCCGGCCGCAGCCGCACCCCGTCGATGGTGCGCTCGCGGCCTTCTACCAGGTGGCGATGGACGGCTGACCCGTCACTTGGCGGCGGGGGTCACGGTCTCGTCGGCCTTGATGTCGAAGTTGATCTGCTTGTCGACGACGGAGGTGACGGTCACCGACACACCCAGGGTGCTGCCGTCGGCGGCCGTGAGCGTGCACCGGGTCTTGGTGCCGACCTTCCCGACGAGATCCTCGGGGCAGGTGACGTCCGGAGTCGGCTGGCCCGTCATGGCGGCGAGCTTCTTGGCGACGGTGGTGCCCAGCTTCTCCTTGGAGAGCTTCGGCTCGGAGTTCCCGATGCTGACGGAGCCCGAACAGCCGGCCAGCAGCACCCCGGCCGCTACGGCCGTGAGGCTCCGGATTGCTGCGGACGAACGGGCTATGGCCACGGTGTGCTCCATGGTGGACGGCGATACGGGAAGAGGCCGGAAGCCTACTGCCCGTACGTCATGCACATGCACGCAGCCGGGCCCGGTCGGACGGGCCCCCGGGGCGGCCGTCTGACGGGCGGGCCGGGCGTCCGGCCGGGTCCGGCGGCTGACGGCCGCGGGGCAGTCCACCGGGGGCGGAGCACTTCACCAGGGCAGTGCGCCGGCTTCCTCGAAGAACCCGCCGGTCGGGCCGTCGTCGGGCAGGGTCGCCAGCTCGATGGCGATCGCCGCGCCCTGTTCGGGGGTGCGCACGCCGCGGAAGCCGTTGAGATCGGTCGCGACGTAGCCGGGGCAGGCGGCGTTGATCAGGATGTTCGTGCCGCTGAACTCCCGGGCGTACTGCAGGGTGACGGCGTTCAGGAACGTCTTCGACGGGGCGTAGGCCACGGCCACCGGACCCGTCGTCTGCTCGGCGGCGGTTCCCGACTGCCGGGTCAGGGAGCCGACACTGCTGGACATGTTCACGATCCGTGGTGAGGCGGAGCGGCGCAGAAGCGGCAGCACCGCGTTGGTGACACGGATGACGCCGATCACGTTGGTCTCCACGACCGTCCGGATGGTGGCGGGATCGACCCGGGTGGGCTCCTGCGGCATCCCGCCGGTGATGGCGGCGTTGTTGACGAGTACGTCGAGGCGTCCCGCCCGCTCCTCGATCAGCCGCGCGGCGGCGGTCACGCTCGCCTCGTCGGTCACGTCCAGCGGTACGCCGAACGCGTCGGCGCCGCCCGCACGCAGTTTCTCGACCGCCGCCTCACGGCGCCGGGCGTCCCGGGCGCCGACGCCGACGCTCCAGCCGAGGGCGCCCAGGCCCGCGGCGATCTCGTAGCCGATTCCCTTGTTCGCGCCCGTGACCAGCGCGATCGTCTGTTCGCTCATGGGAACCATGCTGCCCCCGGGGTCCGCCGGGGGTCCAAGACCGACCGGGTGGGCACCGATACCTCCAGGGTATTGATCCGGGTTACCGTGGCGGTATGGAGACCCGGGAACTGCGCTACTTCGTCGCTGTCGCAGAGGAGCTGCACTTCGGGCGCGCCGCGCAGCGGCTCAGGATGGCGCAGCCGCCGTTGTCGCGGGCGATCCAGCAGCTCGAACGCAGGCTCGGGACCGTGCTGCTGGACCGCACCAGTCGCACGGTCACGCTGACCGAGGCCGGCGCGGTGCTGCTGGCCGAGGGCCGGGCGGCCCTCGACGCGGTCGACGCCGCCGAGCGCCGGACCCGCCGCGCCGCCCTCTCCGCGACCGGCGGCCCCGGCCTGACCCTGGTGACGAAGGCCAGCGCGTCCCGGGAGCTGCTGGCGGGACTGCTCGACGCGTACGCCGCCGAACCGGGCGCGGTCCCCGTCGACGTGATCCTGTGCGGCCCGGCCGAGCAGCAGCGAATCCTGCGCGAGGGCCGGGCCGACGTGGCGCTGCTGCACCGGCCGTTCGACTCGACGGCGGGGTTCGACGTGGAAGAGCTCGGCACGGAGGGCCAGGTCGTGGTCCTGCCGTCCGGGCATCCGCTCACCGCCCGGGACCATGTGCGCATGGCCGATATCGCCGAGCTGCCGGGCCTGCCCCTGCCGCGCTGGCCCGGCCCCGACGGCACCTATCCGCCCGGCCCCGGCCCACAGGTCCGCGACCACGCGCAGTTGCTGCAACTCGTCGCGCTCGGCCGTGCCTGCGCGGTCTCACCGGAGTCGTGCCGAGCCCAACTGCACGACGACCTCGCGGCCGTGCCGGTGCTGGACGCGCCGACCGTCACCACGGTGATCGCCTGGGCTCCGCACTGCCGGTCCCGCGCCGTCGCCGACCTCGTCCGGACGGCGACACGTCCCTGAGGCCCGCTCCGCACCCGGCCGCTCCCGCACGTCTGCGCCGCGCCCCGTGAGCCACCGTGCCCCGTCCGAGTGGTACGGAACACTTTTGCAAGCGCCTGCTTGCAAAAGTTAGCAAGGCGGGTCCACTATCGGGACATGGCCTCACTCAACGTCGGCAATCTCGGCGAGTACCTGCGCGAGCAGCGCCGTACGGCGCAGCTGTCGCTGCGGCAGCTCGCCGATGCCGCCGGGGTGTCCAATCCCTATCTCAGCCAGATCGAGCGCGGGCTGCGCAAGCCCAGCGCCGAGGTCCTCCAGCAGGTGGCCAAGGCGCTGCGGATCTCCGCCGAGACCCTGTACGTACGGGCCGGGATCCTGGATGAGCGGGAGCGGGAGGAGCTGGAGACGCGGGCGGTGATCCTGGCCGATCCGTCGATCAACGAGCGGCAGAAGAGCGTACTGCTGCAGATCTACGCCTCCTTCCGCAAGGAGAACGGGTTCGAGGACGAGCCCGTGGGCGACTCCTCGGACGACGAGGGGCGTGCGTCCGGTGCGGATGCGCCCTTCAGTGCCGACGGCAGTGCTGCCGATACAGGTTCAAAGCCTTCAAAACCCTCACACTGAGTCTGATGATCCGGGAGGACCACAGTCATGGCCATCACCGATGACCTGCGTAAGACCCTCACCGACCCGACCCCCCTCTACTTCGCCGCCGGCACGGCCGATCTCGCCGTGCAGCAGGCCCGGAAGGTTCCGGCCCTGATCGAGCAGCTGCGTGCCGAGGCGCCGGAGCGTATCGAGGCCGTGCGCAACACCGACCCCAAGGCCGTGCAGGAGAAGGTGGCCGGGCAGGCCAAGGAGGCGCAGGCCACCCTCTCCGCCAAGGTCACCGAGGTGATCGGGGCGTTCGACACCGACCTGAAGAAGCTCGGCGAGAGTGCGCAGGACCTGGCGCTGCGCAGCGTCGGCGTGGCCGCGGAGTACGCCGTCCGGGCCCGGGAGACGTACGAGAAGGTCGCCGAGCGCGGCGAGCAGACCGTGCGGACGTGGCGGGGCGAGACCGCCGAGGAGATCGTCGAGATCGCCGTCGTCGTCGAGCCGCGCAAGGAGTCGAAGCCTCAGACGGTCAAGGCCGAGCCGAAGTCCGCCGCCAAGCCGGCGCCGGCCAAGCCCGCGCCCAGGACCGTCAAGGCCGAGGCCAAGCCGTCGCCCGCGCCCGCCAAGAAGGCGCCCGCGCGCAAGCCCGCCGCGAAGAAGACCACGCCGCCCTCCGCCAAGTAGCTGTGCGATGCCCGGCAGGTGTGCCGGGGCGGCGGGCGGGCACCATTCGATGATCCCCGTTCGTTGTCCCGGTACCTTGGCCGCGAGGCGCTCACTCACTCATTAGGCGGTGCACATCATGTTGCTCGAAGGCTTCAACTCATTCCTCGGGCTGATCTACACGGCCATGCTCGTCCTCGCCGTGGTCGCGCTGATCATGGCCGCGATCGCCCGCGAGGACGCCTACCGTGCCGCGGACAAGCAGAAGAAGTCCTTCTGGCTGATCATCCTCGGCATCGCGGTGGTGGTGAACCTCTGGGTTCCCATGCTGTTCGTGCAGCTCGCCGGGCTGGTCGCGTCCATCGTGTTCTTCGTGGACGTACGGCCCGCGCTCAAGGCGGTCTCGGGCGGTGGCCGCCGTGGCGGCGGCTCCAGCAGCGACGGGCCGTACGGGCCCTACAACGGCGGGCGTTGAGCGCCTGCGGGTGAGATCTGTCCGGGGCGGGGGCGTGGGATGCTCCGGCCCCGGTCGCCGTTCAGGGCCCGGGGGCGGGGGGCGTCGCGCGCGGTGTCCTGGTCGCGGTCGAGCAGCAGGACCGCGACGTCGTCGGTGAGTTCGCCGCCGTTCAGTTCCCGGACGTGCGCGACCGCCGCCTCCAGGAGGTCCTCGCCGGTCAGGCCCTCGGACAGCTGGCGGTTGATCATCGCGACCATGCCGTCCTGGCCGAGGCGCTGCGTGCCGTTGCCGACGCGGCCCTCGATGAGTCCGTCCGTGTACATCATCAGGCTCCAGGAGCCGCCCAGTTCCACCTGCCGGCGCGGCCAGCGTGCGCGCGGCAGCAGACCGAGCGCCGGTCCGCCGTCCTCGTACGGAAGCAGGTGCGCGGCCCGGCCCTGGCGGGCGATCAGGGGCGCGGGGTGGCCGGCCAGGCACAGGCCCGCGCGGCGGCCGTCGGGGGCGATGTCGACGGTGCAGAGCGTCGCGAAGATCTCCTCGCTCTCCCGTTCGTGCTCCAGGACCTGCTGGAGGGTGGAGAGCAGTTCGTCGCCGCAGAGTCCGGCCAGTGTCAACGCCCGCCACGCGATGCGCAGTTCGACGCCGAGGGCCGCCTCGTCCGGGCCGTGGCCGCAGACGTCGCCGATCATCACGTGCACCGTGCCGTCGGGCGTGCGGACCGTGTCGTAGAAGTCGCCGCCGAGCAGCGCGCGGCTGCGGCCGGGGCGGTAGCGGGCCGCGAAGTGCAGATCGGAGCCGTCGAGCAGCGGGGTGGGCAGCAGGCCGCGCTCCAGGCGGGCGTTCTCCTGGGCGCGCAGCCGAGACTCGGTGAGCTTGTGCTGGGTGACGTCGGCGCGTTTGCGTTCGACCGCGTAGCGGATGGCGCGGCTGAGCAGCCGCCCGTCCAGCTCGCCGCGGAAGAGGTAGTCCTGCGCCCCCACCCGTACCGCTTCGGCGGCCAGCTCGGCGTCGTCCTCCGCCGTGAGGGCGAGCACGGCGTGCCGGGGCGCGATCTGCAGGACGTGCTTGAGCGTGGCGAGCCCGTCGGCCTCCGCGTCCCGGTCGCCGCGCGTCTCGGTGCCGGACGGCAGGGCCAGGTCCAGCAGGATGCAGTCCACGTCGTCGGTGAGGAGCCGGCCCGCCTCGGTCAGATTGCGGGCGGAGCGGATCCGGACCCGGGCGCCGGTCGCGGCGGAGAGTTCCGGGACGCTGAAGGTGCCCGCCGGGTCGTCCTCGATCACCAGAAGGGTGAGGTCGGTGCCACTGCTGGCCTCCGCAGCGGGAACGGCACGCTGCTGCGGTACGGGTACGGGCATCGGTTCGGGTTTCCTTCCCTCCCCCCGAGGGCGCGGCGGGACGACGATCGACGACCCGCCAGACGGGGACGATAGCGGTACGGGATGCGGGAACGGAATGGTGCACGGCACTCGGCCTCCGGCATATGCACCGCCATAAGCCGCGTCAGGTCACGGATCAGGCGCGATGTGCCCGCCCCGGGGCGCCCGGGGCGGCATGACAAAGGTCACGCCCGCCTCCCCGGGTGAAGTGGCGCCGCTCACGCAGCTTCCCGCGAGGCGTGTCCGGGGTGCGTGGCGGGGGTGCGCGGGGCGGGGGAGAGGCCCCTGGCTACTTGTCCGGGCGGACCACTCCGAGGATCTCCATCGAGCCCGCCCCGGCGAGTGTGACGTTGCGGCCGGGGCGCGGGGCGTGCACGATCGCGCCGTCGCCGATGTACATCCCGACATGGCTGGCGTCAGCGTGGTAGATGATCAGGTCGCCGGGGCGCATGTCCTTGATCGCGATGTGCGGCAGCTGCCGCCACTGCTCCTGCGAGGTGCGCGGGATCGGCCGTCCGGCGGCCGCCCAGGCCTGGGAGGTCAGCCCGGAGCAGTCGTACGACTTGGGGCCCTCGGCCCCCCACACGTACGGCAGGCCGATCTTGGCGGTCGCGAAGGCCACGGCCTTCTTGCCGCCGGCGCTCGCCTCGCGGTTGATCTCCTTCAGCGCGCCGGAGCTCAGCCAGGCGGTCTGCGACTTGTACTCCGCCTCCTCCTCCAGCTGGAGGAGCCGGGCGCGCTCCTCCTTCTCCAGCTGGGACTCCAGCTTCTTCGCCGCCGCGATCTGCGCGTTGATCTTCTTCTTGGCCTTGGCCTGCTTGACGCGATTGGCTTCGAGCTTCGTCCAGTTGGTGCTCGCGTCCTGCGTGTACGTCTCCAAGTCCTCCTGGGTCCTGTTCAGTTCCCCGAGGAGGCCCTTGGTGGCCTTCTGGCCCTGGCGGGTCCGGCTGACCCCGTCCAGGAAGAGCTGCGGGTCGCCGCTGAGCATGAGGCGGGCGCCCGGCGGCAGTCCGGCGTTGCGGTACTCGTCGCGGGCCTGGGCGCCCGCCCTGTCCTTGAGCTCGGCGATCTTCGCCTGGCCCTCGACTATGGCCTGGGCCAGCTTGACGATCTCGCCCGACTGCTTCTCGGCCTTCTCCTCGGCGAGGTTGTACGCGTCCGTGGCCGACCCGGCGGCCCGGTAGAGGCCGTCGATCTCCTGGCGCACCTCTTCGAGGCTCTTCTTCCCCGAAGGGGCCGGGGCGGGCGAGGGGGGAGCGGGTGCCGCGAAGGCCTGGACCGGCGAGGCCAGTACGGCCATCGCGCAGACCAGAGTGATCGCGGCAGCGGCACAGTGGCGTCGGTACACGAAGCTCCCCCTCCGAGTGGATCCCCACGGATCTGATTTACCGTCAGTAACTTATGATGCCGACGAGATCGTGCCATGCCCTACCGAAAAGCAACAGAGGCAGACACATCTGTGCAGGATCGTGGGACCCCCGCGTCACTCCAGGACCGGCTTCCCTGGTCCTGCCCCCTCTTCTGGGACGAACGATGCCGTGCCGACGTTCCCGGCGCCGGGGTAATTCACCTCGTTTGCCGCGTGTTGGGCTACCGCTCGGGCCGGAGTGCCGACCATTTCACCGTCACTTCGCCCTGGCGCCAGCGCCGTACGCCGTCCGTCAGCGGCCATGTGCCCGACAGTGCGCGCACGGCCGTGATCCAGCGTTGCCGGGCGCCCAGCGAGGCGTACGGCGCGGCGGCGGCCCAGGCCCGGTCGAAGTCGCGCAGGAACGCGTGGACGGGTTCACCCGGCACATTGCGGTGGATCAGCGCCTTGGGCAGCCGCTCCGCGAGGTCGGACGGCCGGTCCAGGGAGCCGAGCCGGGTCGCGAAGGTCACCGTGCGAGGCCCCTCCGGACCCAGCGCCACCCACACATGGCGGCGCCCGATCTCGTCGCAGGTGCCCTCCACCAGTAGGCCGCCCGGGGCGAGCCGGCCGCACAGCCGCTGCCAGACGGCGGCCACCTCGCCCTCGTCGTACTGGCGCAGCACGTTCGCCGCCCGGATCAGCGCGGGCCGCTCCGGCAGCGGGATCTCGAAGCCGCCGTGCCGGAAGGTGAGGCCCTCGCGCTCGTACGGCCGCGCCGCCTCGACGCGCTCCGGGGAGATCTCGATGCCGACCACGCGGGTGCGCGGCTCGGCGGTGCGCAGACGCTCCAGCAGCTCGACGGCGGTCCAGGGCGCGGCGCCGTACCCGAGGTCGACCGCCACGGGGGCGTCGGCGCGGCGCAGGGCGGGGCCGTGCGTGGCGGCGATCCAGCGGTCCATGCGGCGCAGCCGGTTCGGATTGGTGGTCCCGCGGGTCGCGGTGCCGATCGGGCGCATGACACAGAGCGTAACGACCCCACCCGTGTGCGCGCGGCCCCGGCGACGCGCCGGAGCCGTAGCGTAATGATTTGGCAAAGCGGAAATGAAAGGAGGGGGTTCCACTGTTCCAGACCTTCGAAGGGGCCCTGTGCCCCTTCGGTGCCATGCCCGTGAGCGAGTCGGTACCAGTGCCCTGAGTGAGGAGGACCGGACGACGTGAGCCAGTACGTCTCCCGGCTCGGCAGCAGCCGTGTCGCACCGCGTCTCAGGTTCCCCGCAGGCTTCACCGGCTCCTTCCCCGGCGGGCATCGCAAGCCGCGCCGGATCGCGATGCTCTCCGTGCACACCTCTCCGCTGCACCAGCCCGGGACGGGCGACGCGGGCGGTATGAACGTGTACATCGTGGAGCTCGCCAAGCGCCTGGCCGCGATCAACATCGAAGTCGAGATCTTCACCCGCGCCACCACCGGGGCGCTGCCGCCGGTGGTCGAGATGTCGCCCGGCGTCCTGGTCCGGCACGTCGACGCGGGGCCGTACGAGGGCCTGGCCAAGGAGGAGCTGCCCGCCCAGCTCTGCGCCTTCACGCACGGCGTGATGCAGGCGTGGGCCGGCCAGCGCCCCGGCTACTACGACCTGGTCCACTCCCACTACTGGCTCTCCGGCCAGGTCGGCTGGCTCGCCGCGCAGCGCTGGGGCGTCCCGCTCGTCCACGCCATGCACACCATGGCGAAGGTCAAGAACGCGGCGCTCGCCGAGGGCGACACCCCCGAGCCCGCCGCCCGCGTCATCGGTGAGACCCAGATCGTGCGCGCCTCCGACCGGCTGATCGCCAACACCGCCGAGGAGGCGGACGAGCTCGTCCGCTTCTACGACGCCGATCCGGGCGGCGTCGCCGTCGTCCACCCCGGCGTCAACCTCGACCGCTTCCGCCCCGCCGACGGACGCGCCGCGGCCCGCGCGCGCCTCGGACTGCCGCAGGACGCCCTGATCCCGCTCTTCGCGGGCCGCATCCAGCCGCTGAAGGCCCCTGACGTGCTGCTGCGCGCCGTCGCCGCCCTGCTGGACCGGGACCCGTCGCTGCGCTCCCGGATCGTCGTGCCGATCGTCGGTGGCCCCAGCGGCAGCGGGCTGGCCAAGCCGGAGGGGCTCCAGAAGCTGGCCGCCCGGCTCGGTATCGCGGACGTCGTACGGTTCCACCCGCCGGTCGGGCAGGACCAGCTCGCCGACTGGTTCCGGGCCGCGTCCGTGCTGGTCATGCCCTCGTACAGCGAGTCCTTCGGTCTGGTCGCCATAGAGGCCCAGGCGGCCGGCACCCCGGTCGTCGCGGCGGCCGTGGGCGGTCTGCCGGTGGCGGTCCGGGACGAGGTCAGCGGCTTCCTGATCCCCGGCCACGACCCGGAGGCGTACGCCCGCGCGCTCCACCGCTTCGCCCTCGCGCCGGATCTCGTCGAGCGGATGGGCGGCGCGGCGGCCGCGCACGCGCAGCGCTTCGGCTGGGACACGGCGGCGGCGGCGACCGCGGACGTGTACACCGAGGCGATGCAGGACCACCGACGCCGGGTGCGCGCACACCACGGGTGAGGCCGCAGCACGCGGGCCGCACCACGGGTGGGGCCAGCGCGCCGCCGCACCACGGGTGGGGCCAGCACGCGGGCAGGCTGCCACCGACGGGCGCCGCCACCCGACGGGCGCGCTGCGACACCTCTGACGCTGTCCGACGGGCGCGCCGCCGTACCCGTGACGCTGCCGGACGGGCGTAGTGCGGTACGTGTGCCGCCATCCGGCGGGCGTACGCTCGCTTCATGGCTGACGTACCCGAGGAAGCGGCGACGCCGCAGGTCACACAGGTCGCGCGCGTCATCGAGGCGACGCTGAAGGATGCCGGACTCGACTGGGAGAGCCCCGCGCCCGGCAGTTACGTCGTCCAGCTGCCCGGCACCCGCAAGCTGGCCACCACCTGCTCGCTCATCGTCGGCGCGCACGCGCTGTCCCTCAACGCCTTCGTCATCCGGCACCCCGACGAGAACGACGCGGCGGTGCACCGCTGGCTGCTGGAGCACAACCTCCGTCTCTTCGGCGTGAGTTACGCGATCGACTCGCTCGGGGACATCTACCTCGTCGGCAAGCTGCCGCTCTCCGTGGTGACCCCCGGGGAGCTGGACCGGCTGCTCGGCGCGGTCCTGGAGGCCGCCGACGGCGCCTTCAACCCCCTGCTCGAACTCGGATTCGCGAGCGCGATCCGCAAGGAGTACGCGTGGCGGGTGTCGCGGGGTGAGTCCACGCGCAATCTGGAAGCGTTCACGCACCTGACCCAGCGACCCGCCAACTGACCGCTGCCGTCCGACGGTTTCCTGCCTGAACGTTTCCGGTCCCGACGGTTCCCCGTTCGAACACTGCTGGTGAGATTCCCCGGTGCGCGACTCTTTCGTCGTGCCCGGGGCTCGTGGCATGCTCACCGCCGACTCACATATGAACATCGTTCACATCCGTGAAAATCATGGAAGGCGGATCGAGCTCATGGCGACCAAGGCGACGCAGAGGAACCTCAGCAGGCGTGGACTGCTCGGCAGCGCGGTGGCCGTCGCCGCGGCCGCGGCGACGGGAACACTGGGCGGCGGGACGGCTCGCGCCGCGGGCAGAAGCGCCGCCAGCGGCAGCCGGCCGCAGCCCACCCCGCTCTGGCGGGAGTTCGCCGCGGCGCCCTTCACGCACCCGCAGATCCCGTTCATCGGTCGGGCCGGCTACCGAGGCGGCTCGGACCTGCCCCGCCACCGCACCGGCCACGGCTTCACCGTCAACGTCCTGGACCACGGCGCCGAGCCGGACGGCTCCGCCGACGCCGCCCCCGCGATCAACCGCGCCCTCGCCGCCGCCGGGGAGCGCGGCGGCGGCACGGTGATCGTCCCCGAGGGCACGTACCGCATCGACGACATCATCCGCATCGGCCACAGCGACGTCGTGCTGCGCGGCGCGGGCAGCGGCCGCACCGTGCTGCACGCGACGAAGAACCTCACCGAGCTCATCGGCGCGTACGGCAGCCGCTACGGCGGCGACAAGTCCAGCTGGTCCTGGGCCGGCGGCCTCATCTGGCTCTGCCCCGAAGCCCGTTGGACCTCACTCACCGACGCCATCAAGGCGAAGGACTGGCCCTTCGAGGGATGGACCGGCAACAAGCGCGACGCGTGGCAGACCCTGACCACCGTCGCCCCCGCCCGCCTCGGCGACCGCACGATCACCGTCGCCGACGCCCGCACACTGAAGCGCGGCGCACTCGTCCTGCTCCGCCTCGCCGACGACTCCGCCCACACCCTCCTGGAGCACATGGCGGGCGGCGGCGCCGGCCCCGAGGCGTACTACTGGGACGACAAGACGAAGCTCACCTCGTACGTCCCCTATGAGTGGCCGGTCCGCATCACCGCCGTGCACGGCCGCGAGGTCACCCTGGAGCGCCCCCTCCCGCTCGACGTCCGCCCCGAGTGGGACCCGCGCCTGACCACCCTCGCCACCCCGCTCACCGGCTCCGGCGTCGAAGGCCTCACCCTCGAAGCGGTCGAGACCCCGCAGTCGCCGCACCTGCTGGACAAGGGGTACAACGGCGTCGCGTTCCAGTGCGCGTACGACTGCTGGGCCGACGACATCACCGTCCGCCACGTCGACAACGGCTTCGGCCTCATCGGCGCCTCCGCCTGCACCCTGCGCCGCACGAAGGTCGCCGGGCGCGGCTCGCACCACCCGTACTACTGCCGCGAGGGCAGCCACGACAACCTGATCGAGGACTTCACCATCGAGCAGCGCACCGTCCCGGCACCCGCCGGGACCCAGCTGCACGGCATCAACGTCGAGGGCCTGTCCAGCCACAACGTCTGGTCGCGGGGCGTGATGGAGATGGGCACCTTCGACTCGCACCGCGGAATGCCGTTCGCCAACGTTCGCACCGACATCACCGTGAACAACAACGGGCGCCACGGCGGCGACGCGAGCGCCGGACCGCTGTTCGGTGCCCGCTTCACCCACTGGAACATCCGCGTCACCAACGGCCGGGCCGGGCTCATGCGGATCGACGGCCTCGCCCCGTACAGCGCGACCGTCGGCGTGAGCGAGGTGACGGAGTTCGACCAGATCGACGTCCCCGACTTCACCGGCGACCTGCACACCCGCCTGGAGGCGTACGGAACCCCGGAGGCCGTCCGCCCGGCCAACCTGCACGACGCCCAGCGGACGCTGGGGCGCTGAAGGACACGGGAGCCGGCGCCGCGGTCGACTTCAGGACCGCGGCGCCGACTCCACGTCGTCGAGAGCCGCTTCGAGCCGCGGAGCCACCTCGCGCCACGTCCACGCGAGCTGCTGGGAGTCCGCCTTCCGGGGCACCGTCTCCACCAGCATGATCAGGTAGAGGTACGCGCGGTACAGCGCGAGCCGCAGTCGCAACGAGCCGTCGAACTCCACCGGCCCGCCCGGCGCCGACTCCCCGTAACCGGCGAGGAATTCCTTGTCCTCCTCCATGTCCCCGAACAGGGCGAGCGACACGAAGTCGGCGGCCGGGTCGCCCCAGAACATCCGCTCACCGTCGATGATCCCCCCGATCCGCCGCACCCCCGGCGCCCCGGCGACCAGGACGTTGCCCTGCCAGAGGTCGAAGTGGACCAGGGCGGGGCGCCTCACGTCGTCCAGCACGGACGAAGCGGCGTCCAGGCGGCGGCGGATGTCCGCGACCGTGCGCGGCAGCCGCGCCCCGTACGTCTCCGCGTCGTCCAGCACCGCACCGGTCATCGCCGTGAACGCGCCCCGCCACGTGGGCGCCAACGGGCCGAGCGCCGCGGACGGGTAGCCGAAGCCGCCAGGCCCCGGCACGGTGTGCAGCCGGCCGACGATCCGCCCGAGTTCCGTGCGCAGCCGCTGCGCCTCACCGTCGGCCAGGGCGCCGGCGACCTCGTGCCAGGGCTGCCCGGGGCGCTCCGTCATGATCACGTACGCGCCTGTGGGGGCGGCCGGGTCGAGTCCGCTGTGTATGAGGGCGGGGACGGCGGTCTCCTCGGCGAGGGGGGCCGCCGCGGTGTAGAACGCGACCTCGTTGACCAGCAGATCGCGCTCGTAGGCGAGACAACTCGTGGCCACCGGCGGTGGGGTCTTCACCACCCACCGGCGCCCGTCGGTGAGAGCGACGCGGGTGACGGCGTTGTACGTGCCCCCGGACAGCGGCTCGCACGAGGCGACCAGCTCCGGCGTCACGCCCACGGAACCGAGCAGGGCGGACAGGGCGGAATCCATCGGCATCAGAGAGCTCCCTTCGCGCGGTCACCCGGGCCGTGTTGCTGCTGTCTGTGCCAAATGCCCAGTTCAGAGCTTTCGCAGGGTGATCACGACGTCGTCACGATCACGGGCGATGCCCGCTTTGACGGATTGCCAAACCACAGCCTGCTCATAGAGTTGGCAAACCCCCACGATTTCTCACCGCCGCGCCGAACCCGGTGCCGGCCGCTCTCGTGCGGGCGAAACACCTTGAGACAGAAGGACGGGCCATGCGACCCACTGCCATACGCCGTACCGCCGTTGCCGCCACCGTGATGTCCCTGGCCCTGCTCACCGCGGCCTGCGGTTCGGACGCGGACAAGGACAACGACAAGGCGGGCAGCTCCGCTTCCGCGAAGCCCGCGGACAAGGGCGCGGACACCTCCGCCGCCAAGGCGCTGACCGCAGCCGAGCTGGAGAAGGCCTCGCTGGCACAGGGTGACGTCAAGGGCCACAAGATCACCAAGGCCGGTCCGGCGGACAACATCGCCGCCGAGGACGTCACCGCCGACAAGGCCGCCTGCGACGTCTTCGGCGACGCCCTGATGGGCGCCAAGGGCGGCAAGCCCGCCGCGTCCACGCAGCGCAAGGTCATCAGCGAGCCGCAGAAGGGCGGCGACAAGGAGAGCGACGACCCGGCGGAGGCGTTCAAGGCGGCCTTCGACATCACGACGACGCTCACCACGCTCGCCTCGTACGACGGCAAGGGTGCCGAGGAGGCGCTGGCCGGTCTGCGGACCGCCGCGACCGAGTGCGCATCGGGCTTCACCCTCACCGCGGCCGGCTCGAAGCAGAAGATCGCCAAGATCGCGGAGGTGCCGGTCAAGGGCGGCGAGGAAGCGGTCGCCTGGACGGTGACGGTCGAGGCGGACGGCGAGCAGAGCGCGATGAAGCTCATCCAGATCCGCAAGGGCACCACGCTCGCCTCGCTGACCTCGCTCAACCTGGGCGCGTCCGGCGCGGGCGGCGACTTCGAGCTGCCGACCGCCGTGATCGACGCGCAGTCCGCCAAGCTGGCCTGAGTGCCGGTCAGGGAAGGGGGACGAGCCGCACCACGGTGACGGTCAGGACCGATCCGGAGACGTAATAGAGCACGATCGCCCCGGCGACCGTCGCCTCGCGGCGATCGTGCTCGTCCTTGACGGCGGACGAGCCGTGCCCGTAGGGCTCACGCCCCAGCGTGCGTGCCATCTCGTCCCGGAAGGTGTCGCCGTCCCGCATCTTGGCCAGGGTGTCGTCGGCGGGGGGCGCGTAGGAGATGCGGAAGCTCAAGCGACGCTCCGCCTCTCGGCCTCGTCCCGTGCCAGCCGGTCCAGGATCCGCTCGGCCTCCGGATCGGGTACGGCCTCCAGCATCCAGTGCCGCATCACGGCCTGGATCTCGTGCACCCCGGCCCCGTTGATGGCGCGGTCGAACTCCTCACGTCTCGCCTCCGGCAGGGCGTCGCGAATGGTCGGGATGCTGTTGGGCACCTCGACCTCGGCGCCACCGACAAAGGTCTTCAGGGGCTCACTCATGGTTGTTCTCCCCGCTCTCCCCGCATGCGCCACAGAGTACGACGACGAGTGAGGCACGTCACGTCCGGCCACGCCGATACCGCGAACCGCCGGGCGCGGAAAGGGCTTGGGGACAGCGTTGGTCGACCGGTGGAGAGTAGGGAACGAATACCGGGGCACATGAGGCCTCGGAGGTCGATAACCATGGTTCCCATCATTCTTGTTCTTCTGCTCGCTCTGCTTCTCTTCGGTGCCGGATTCGCCCTGAAGGCTCTCTGGTGGATAGCCGTCATCGTGCTGGTGGTGTGGCTGCTCGGATTCGTTATCCGTCCGACAGCCTCCGGCGGCAAGCGAGGCCGCTGGTACCGCTGGTGACATGAGAACTGACCGTGCCATAACGCGGGGTGGGGCCCCCCCAAGTTTGGGGGGCCCCCCCCCCGGTTTGGACCGTTTGGGGGGATTTGTACACC
>NZ_JBIDAD010000013.1:0-124017 GCF_043202315.1 Streptomyces sp. NPDC048211 | reverse complement strand
CGAAGCCGGGGGCGGGCACGGGCGGGCGGGGTACCGGTGTGAGATTTTACAATGCCCGGTTCAATACCGGGGGGGGGCCCCCACATTTGTGTCGTGGCCCACCCCGCGTTATGGCACGGTTCCGTGGAATTGGACCACGTCCGGAAGCGGTTGAGGACGCTGGCCCGGCGCCGGGCCCGAGCCGCAGGTCACCGCGGTTCCGGCGCCTCTGTGCGCCGCGGACATGTGTAGGGGCCGCGATGCCGGGCAGGCGATTTTCCGAGAGGGTGCCGGCCTTTCAGCCGGCGCCAACACACCGCCACCGGACATTCGGTGGAGGAGTGCAGAATCTCGATGAAGGAGCTGTTTTCCATGAGTGACAACATCTGGGGCTATCAGCCGGCCGCCGGCCACACCGCGGGCGCCGACCTGATCGGCTACAAGGTCGAGGCCACCGACGGAAGTATCGGAACGGTCGACAAGCACTCGGACGAAGTCAACTCCTCCTATCTCGTGGTGGATACCGGAGTCTGGATCTTCGGAAAGCACGTCCTGCTGCCGGCGGGCACGGTACTCACCGTCGATCCGGACCAGCGGAAGGTCTTCGTCGACCTGACCAAGGACCAGATCAAGAATTCCCCCGAATTCGACAAGGACAAGCATGTCGGTGACGCGGGCTACCACGAGCAGGTAGGCGGCTACTACCGGAGCCACCGCCGCACCTGATCCTCTCGGCGCACCCCGGTGGAGCAACGAGCCCCCTGCCCGCGGAACATCCGCGGGCAGGGGGCTTCTTCGGCCCCGGGACTGTCAGTGGCTGGTGCCAGACTCCGTCGGCATGAGTGATCAGGTGCGGTTGAGAGACGTCGAACCGGATGATCTGGAGGAGTTCTTCGCGCAGGAGCACGATCCCGAGGCCGTGCGGCGGTCGAACTTCCCACCCCGGGAACGGGATGCCTTCATGACCCACTGGACGACGAAGGTCCTCGGGGATCCCGCCAACTTCGTGCAGGCCATCACCGTCGACGGAGAACTGGCGGGCAACGCGGTGGCGTGGTGGGACGAGGAGCGGCGCTTCATCGGCTACTGGCTCGGCAGGCAGTACTGGGGCCGGGGGATCGGCACGCGGGCACTGGCGCTGTTCCTGGAGAGGGAGAAGGCCCGCCCCCTGCACGCCGACCCCTTCGTCGGCAACACCGGCTCGGTGCGACTGCTGGAGAAGCACGGCTTCCGGCGTACCGGGACGGTCCGGTACGGCGAGCACGAGCACATCATGCTGGTGCTCCACGCGGACCCGTCCTGAGCGAGTGCCTCGGGCCCCGCGCCCCCGGGCCGACTCCGAAGGTGCACGCGCACCTCATGCCCGGCGGCCCCGACCGGGCCCGGAAGGCACTCGGGCAGGCCCGCCGGCCGCCGCAGGCTGCGCCGCACTGAGGCCCGCAGGGGGCCCAGGCCGTGAAAATGCCCCCGCCCCGCGCTGTGTGCGCGGGTCGGGGGCATGATCAGGGGACTTACTTCTTCTTGCCCTGGGTCTTGCGGTAGATCTCGGCGACCAGGGTTTTTGCAGGTGGGGAAGCTGATCGGCTCGGGGTGAGCGGTCGCCGTTCGTTGTCATCGGGTGTTGTTGAGCAACCTCGGACGGCCCAGAGACGGCCCAACCTGAGGCGCGCGGGCACCGCTTCAGGGGCCGGCTCACGCTTGCCATGGTTCCACGTGGAGGCACCTATCCTGCTGGCTGTAGCCCCCGGGTACGTCTATGCCAACGGCGTCCCAGAAGGGTACGGATTCGCGGAAGTGCCCACCGCCTGTGTGCCACTCCAATCCCGGGTGGGCCCGACGTAGAGACCGGAGAGCAGCTGAGGCGAGTCCGCAGCGCTTGTACCCCTCATAGGAGAGAGGCGACTCAACCCAGCCGATCCCGCACAAATCACAGACCACGTACTCGACCTCAAAAGCCAGCTTGGATCACACGTATCCCGCTCGGATGCGCCAACCTGTCCGCTCGTGAGCCCCGGCTGGACGATCAACCCATGGTTTTGGTGGGGTGGCGGTCCGATCGAATCGGTAGAACTCGGGGTGGGTCCATCGGCGGAGCTGGTCGTGCCAAGTTGGATTCTCGGGCCACGCTCGCACCCAATGCACGTGGTCAGCGAGCTGCGCCACGGCACGGATGGCCGCTTCCTTCTCTGGCACGGGCTCTTCATCCGTTTCTATGGAAGTGCCGCCAGTTGCAAGGGATTTTGCAGAGCAAGGCGCGCGACTGCGTTGCCGAGCCCAGACATGCTTTACAGCTCTGCTCGTCCACGAACATTCTGGATACGTTCGTCCGTCGCTGTCCGGGCTTGCGCCGAGTGGGGTGGGGCGCGGTTTCATCCCGTTGAGTCCCGAGCCGGCTGCCGTGGACTTCACCCCCGTTCAATCTTGATTGTCGGTGACTGCCTCAAGCGCCAAGAACCGCGCAAGGCGGATATCTGGCCCGAGAGAGTTAGCTTCAGCGCTTCGAGGTAGGAGCTGAGGAGTGGAGATGTAGCGTGGATCGTCCTTTGCGTGCACGATCCTATTTCGCAAGGCGTAGATTCTGCGCGCGGTCTGCGTCGCCAATGTCTCTGATGTTGAATTGACGTTGATTGCTGGCACCCCCGCAATAGGGCCCTTTTTCGAAAAGTGCTGCGCCATTTCTGAGAGTTGAAAGAATTCAGCCAATCGATCGGCGCGCGCACAATCTCGCACCAAGATTTTCAGTGCCTCTTCCTCGCTTACACCCTTTGCTCTTTCGGCAGTGTTCAAGACGCGAAGTACGCTCGCATCATTGGAAACGTCAAATGAAAGGTCGCGGATCTCTCGGCGAACTTGCCTCAGGGCGTCTCGGCGTGAGACCAGGGGCATGTAGTACTCAAGGACCTGATAGTAAGAGAGGAAGGCGAATGGCGGATTCTCGAACGCTTCTCCCGCAAAAGAGAATAGTGCGGCGACCTCTCGAGGGACGATGGTTGACGGGAACGCAATAGAATGCGGATCAGTTGATCTTTGTGTCCGGTGGACGTCCACTCGCACTGGCCCCTGCGAGATCAGGCTGAACTGGCCCCCCTCTTTGGCGTCCATTTCAAACAGGATATTATGAGCTATCTGCTGAGCTTGCCTAGTGTTGGCTTCCGTAGTACCTGACGAGGTAACCCACACTTTGAGTGTATATTCCGTGTAGTCCGCTGGCCACCACGTACTCCCCGTAGGAGTTGCAAAATGGCTGACAGGGCTTATCTCGGACAATTCGATGCAGGCGTCCTTTTTTGGTGACCTGATATGGAAACCTGTTGTGTACTCCCTTGTGCCTGACCGAATGGTCCACGGATCGAATACGTGATCGCAGTCGGGGGCTTGATGCTTCCAATTGTACTGCTCTACTGCGCGACCAGCGGGAGTGCGCGAACTGGCGTAATTGATCATAAACTCTGCATAGGTGCCGTCGCGGCTTGTAATTCCTTTATATTCCGAATGTTCGCAGTAGTTCTCTGCATTCAATGAGGCGAATTGCAGATGCTCTGCCCCTACGTCAAATATCCGAGATGATCCGGTTGGGATTTTGGTGCCAAATCGCACCCCGCCGTCGCTATAGTGGCCAATTTTCTTATAGCCCAGACTTTCGAGCTTGGCTACAGCGTCAATTTGCTCGCGCGTCAATTCGACGTCTTCTTCTGTTTCCGCCTCCGTGCTCGGGATGAAGTCTTGCAAGTCTTCCTCAGGGCTATTCATTTCGCTCCCTCTCGTGCTTGCAGATAGCCTAGCGTTTCTAGTGTGAGGTGCTGTACAAATTCCGGCAGTTGTCCGATACCTGCCTGCGGCCACCGCTCCGTAGGCGAAGTGCGGGGAGTGTCAAGGTGCGTGTCCATGGCGAAGGGCAACCTTGATCAGGGCATGGATATCGGCGAAAGATCAGCGCAGGTGAACAGCACGCTGGAGGATCCCGGCGTCTACCCAGCCTGGCTGTGGGGCATGTGCGGGCCGGGAGAGACGCATAGCCGGGTGTGCAGGCTCTGTGTGCAGGTCAGCGAGGCTCCACCCTGAGTCGACTGCACGGTCTTGAAAACCGTCGTCGCAGCGATGTGACCGTGGGTTCAAATCCCACACCCACCGCAGGTGAACGGCCCCTGACCAGTACGTATGGTCAGGGGCCGTCGCCATGCCCGCTCCCTGCCGGTCACCGCTCTTCCCCCTGGTTTCCCGCTCTGTCGGGCACGGAAGGGGCACGCGGGGGGCACGGCTGAGGGCCGCTTTCATAGCTGCTGGGGCCGAGCCGTCAGCGACTGATCGGGATCTCGTAGACGATCTCGCAGTGCGCTGCGGGCACCACGATGTCCGCTGTCTCTACGGGACGGCCCTGGTCGCTGTAGTACGTCCGCCGGATGTGCGTCACGAGCGCGGCCTTTTGGATGCCGAGTAGCGATGCCTCCTCGGCGGTCGCCTGCCGTGGCTCTGGCTGCTCCACCGCATGGCTGACGGTCACTCCGATGACGGCCATGCGGTTTACGACACCTGCCCCGGCGTGCGGTCCTCCTTCGGGGAGAACGACGAGTGTGCCGGCAGTGAGGTCGTATGGCTCCCAACTCGTCGACAGCTGCACCGGCCTGCCGTCAGCCAGGAACTCGTACGTCGTCCGCACGCACAACTCGCCCTCGGCGATCCCCAGCCGCGCGGCGATCTCCGCCGGGGCCGGCGCCTTCGCCTCGGTTCGGCTCTCCCAGTCGCTCTGCCTGCCGAGAGCCTTCATGTCCTGGCGGAACGGGGACCCCGTGGGCTGTTCGCGTGCGGACGACCGCACGACTCGAACCCGTTGCCGGGCTTCGGCGACGTACGTGCCCGATCCGGCCCGGCCTTCCAACACTCCCTGGGAGATCAGCAACTCCTGTGCCCGGCGCACCACGTTCTCGCCGACCCCGCACTCCTGGCCGATCTGCGCGCGGGAGGGGAGGCGGTCCCCCGGTTCCCAGACGTGCTCCGCGATGCGCTGCCGGAGTTCGTCAGCGATGCGGAGATACGGCGGTTGCTCAGACATATGGAAAATCTAGTCCACTAGCTTCACTGAAAGTGATCGCTGGTGACGGGGGCTTGCTGTGTCCGCTTCGGGAGTGAGTGCGGCGGCCATCGCCGCCCGGCTGTCCGCCGTCGGGCTCCCCACGCGCGTGGAGGAGCACATCCGGTTCACGACGGTCGAGGCGGAAGTGCCGGAAACGCTCTCCGCCGAGGCATGGCGGGAGGTCCTGGACGTGGTGGCCGATGCCGATCGATTCGGGCTTCTGGCCACCAGCTTGAACGGCCGCACCTTATGGGCGGTCGTACGCAAAACGGTCCCCACGACGGGCGATGTCGGGGGACCGGGCTATCAGCGATAGGAGCTGAACAGCATGCTCAACCGTATCCGCCGTGCCGCCTCGCTCACCAGAGAGCGGTACTTCTCCAAGGGCCGGCATCGCCGCCCCTTACCGCCCTCTCGGCCGCTGGCCGCTTCTACCTCCGCTGCGTCGGCTGACGTCGCGACCGTCGTCCTGAGCCAGGCTTCGGCCGGCGCGGTCCACCGTCGCCCCCTGAGAGGTGAGGACGTCGCGCTTGTCCGCCCGTACCTGCTGGCGTGGGAAGAGCGTGTACGGACGCGAGCGGTGCTCGTCGCGCCTCGTCTCCCGGCCGATGCCTGGTCGGCCCTCGCGGGGGTTCGCTGATGCCCCCTCCCGTCCCCTACCGCGCGATCGCCTGCCGGATCGGCACGCACCACTCCTGCACCGAGCCGTCCCCGCCTGCGGCGACGGAGGACGTACCGGTGACCTACGAGGAGTGCATCTGCCCGTGCCACTCGGCCCCCGACCCGCCCGTGCACGTGAAGGCTATGGCATGAGGACACCAGCCTCCGGCGGCGCGTTGGTCTCCACCGTCGAGGTCACTGCGGCCACCGTGCAGCGCGGCGACATCATCCAACTCGGCGGTCAAGCCTGCCGAGTGAGCGACCTCTTCCAGCTCCCCCAAGGGGCCAAACAACTGGTCTTCGAGTCAGGCGAACTGCTGGCCATACACGCCCGCACCCGGCTCACCGCCCTACGACTGCTGAGAAGGCGGTGACCCGCTCCGTGCCCCGACGCCATAACGACATCGCCGACGACCTACGCCACCAGATCACGACGGGCAGTATCAAACCTGGCGAACGCTTCCCATCCGAAGCCGGCCTCGCCGCTCGGTACAGAGTCAGCACGGTGACCCTGCGACGTGCTCTCGCCGTGCTCCAGGGCGAAGGACTCGTCGAGAAGATCCACGGCAAGGGCAACTACGTCCGTCACCCACGCCGCAAAATCATGTACGTCGGCGGCTGGGGCACGCTGGACCCCTGGACCGCCGCTGAGCCAACGCTGCGCATCACGGTTCGCAGCACCACGGTTCCGGCCTCCGTGCACCTGACGATGTTGCTGAAGGTGCCAATGGGCAGCCCTCTCGCGGAGTACACCTGCCTCAGCCTCGAACAAGGCTCGCCACACGGCCTGGCCCGCATCTACATCCCGCGCGACCTGGCTCCGGCTGGAGCCCTCGACGACGACTCCGTGGGCCAGGAGGCAGCCACGAGATTCGCGGTCCTCGGCCCGTCGCCGGCCACTATCCGAGAGACGGTCTCCGCCCGCTCTCCAACCCCAGACGAAGCGTCGGCCCTCCGGATCGGAAACACCATGGCCGTTCTCGCGATCACCCGCATCGCCACCGACGCCACCGGACGCGTTACCGAAGCTGCACTCCTTGCTTTCCCGGGAGACCGCATCGACGCCGTTTTCACCGCCCACCACGTGCTCGACGAGAGGCTGACCCACGGATGACAGCACCGAACGAACTGCGGCTTCTCCCGTGGTCGGGCCCGGAGGGCAAGCCCTGCTACCTGAGCACAGACGACCCGCACGGCTACATGTCCCGCCTGGCGGACAACATCGAAGCAGTCCAGCTCCGCACGGCGGCTGATCTGCTGGCAGACGCCTTGGGGGCACTCGACGACAGGGACGCGAACCTGAACGATCTGCGCCGCCTGGGCCACGACCTCACTGGCGCCCTGAGGGACGTGCTGCGCGTTGCGATCAGCCGCGGCCATCTCCCGGCGAAGAGCGAGCCCTACCGAACCTGAGGAAGTAGCGGCGGAACGGTGGCGGCTAAGACAGACTCCCCACTACACCGGGAGGAGAACCCTGGCAAAGAACCGGGGCTCTCCTCCTCGTTGCGCTATGCCAGCCCGACTATGTGCCGCGAGCGCGTGCAGCCGGGCAGCCTCACCCAGGACTCTCACGCCCGATAGCAACCGGGGTTATCCATCACCGTTGATGTCAGGCGGGGATGTCAGTCGCTAAGCGCGACCGGAAGGCTGCCTCACTCTTCGGGCTCTTCTTCATCCTCATCGGACCACTCAACATCGACATCTGTGTACTGGGCGGACGTCTCAGCCCATCGATAGTCCCAAGTCATGCGGCTTCGAACAGTGTTCACGCTGCCGTCGAGCAGCTCATTCTTCGCGGCATCGATCGCGGCACTCACCGCGGCCTCATAGGCCGCCTTGACTCGCGGGGCATGGATCTTTCGATCGCCCATCTCGAACTCAAGCGTGACTGTCAGCACCTTGGGCGTACTCATGATGCTCCCCTCCCCGCAGGTGCGGCACCTGCCTGGAGCACGCATCCAACCATCCGGGCCTACTAGTCGTAAGTGGAACAACCAACTTGTAGCGTCAGCGGTCTGCCAAGGACGACTGCTTTGTAAGCCTGGCGCCGCCCTCCGATTGGTCGTTCCAGGTCAGCAGGCCTGTGGCGGTGCGGCCCCTGCGGACGGGCGCGTGCCCCCTCACGGCCCTCGACTGACCGTGGCTGACCGCTCGTTCTGGCACGGTTCTGGCACGAGCTGACCCTCTCGATGCGAACTACCGGCGTGACGGTCGCTGAGGGCTGTGAGCCCGTCCACGCGGAGGCTGGGGACTGACAACGGTTGCTGATAGTCGCTGTGGTTGCGGTACTTCTCTGCTGTACTACTCGGCCTGGGGATAGACCAATACGGGGTGGTGCAACCTTGAGTGCAGGCAGTCGCGGAGTACTGGGGGTCGTGGGCACAGCAGCCGATGGAGTCGAGCAGCTACGCACCGGACTGGTGGAGCCAGCCATCGCCCTTGGCTGGCAGGTAGCGGTGACCCTCACGCCGAATGCCGGCCGATGGCTGCGGGCGAACGGCGAGCTGGAGCGCCTGGAGACACTGACCGGCCTGCCGGTGCGAGATTCGCCTCGCCTGCCAACTGAGCCGCGCCCACACCCTGTTGCCGACTGCTACGTCGTCGCCCCGGCGAGCGCGAACTACGTCGCCAAGCTCGCGATGGGCATCGCTGACGACCAAGCCCTTACTCAAGTGAGCGAAGCGCTGGGCACCATCGACGTCCCGGTTGTGGTGTTCCCTCGGATCAACGCGGCACATGCGCGGCACCCAGCGTGGGAGCGGCACATCGAGATGTTGGGGAGGACAGGCGTGGAACTGATGTACGGGACTAACGTCTGGCCACTGGAAGAACCGCGTCGGGGCCCATCAGATCGACAGCTTCCGTGGGCCACAATCTTGGAGACCGCACATCGCGTCTCGCGGATTTGAGCGGAGCAGCGCCTGCGGCTGGGCTTCGTACGGCCACCGCCCCGAAGTTGAAATCTCCCCTCGAGCACACGGAACCTGTGCAAAGATTCAGATCGAATCCTCTGCGTCTTAACCGAAGGGAATTTCATGAAACTCATTAGAGCTGAAGTTGAAGGATTGCTGGGCCGCTTCAAACACACTGTAAAGTTTGCCCCGGATCAAGAATTTGTCATTCTTTACGGCCCCAACGGAATCGGTAAGACGAGGCTTTTGGAGTTGATTAATGCAACTTTCAACGGTCGACTACTGGAAATCATGCAGACTCCTTTCGACTCGCTAACCCTGACTTTTGAGGATCGCTCAAGCCTCACCTTGGCCAGAGAAGGGCAACGAGCTCTTTTTGATAGCGATATTGAAAATTCCGTTCAAGATCTCTCGGTGACTCTTTCACCGGCATCGGGGAGCCAAGTAAAGTGGAGCATGGGCAAGGTTCGGTCATCGGGTGCCCCGATCTCAAGGGCCCTAAGGCTTATCGAGTCGGATGTACCAGTCAATCGGATCGCAATCAACGAATGGCACGATATCGCACACGGCGACGTTTTGTCGCGAGACCAACTCTTGGACCGGTATGGCAGTCTCCTCCCGCCTGAAGTTCGCCCCTACCAATTGCCCGACGAAATCCAGTCCTTCCTAGAGAATCTCGAGTCTCACCTAATCGAGACGCAGCGATTGCTTCGAGAGCCTCCTCGAACTAAAACAACCCGCGGAGTAGACAAGGCATCCAAGGCAACTGTCGAGGCATTCTCTCAAAACTTTTCCCAACAGATGAGTGACGTGCTGGCGCAAAATTCGAGAACATCGCAGGAACGGGACAGAACCTTCCCGAGAAAATTGCTGTCCTCCGGCGAAGCCCCTACCGAAGCCACGGAAGACGCAATTCGGGCTCGGTATGCTCAGCAAAGCGAATTGCGTGCAAGGCTGGCAGAAATTGCCCTATTGGAACAATCATCCACAGATCTTCCACTACCAAATCGGGAGCTAAAAGACTGGGAACGGCTAGTCCTATGGACCTACCTCGACGACTCCGAGGACAAGTTGGCCAATCTTTTGAACTTCTTGGAGCGGGCAGAACTGTTTATGAAGATCATGAACTCGCGCCTAGAGTACAAAAAGTTGAAGCTCAGCCGGGAGGGCTTCGAAGTTCGCAGCGACTTCGGTCAAAGCATCCCTGTATCTAGCCTTTCGTCTGGAGAACAGCACGAACTCGTCCTTACCTATGAATTGCTTTTCAATGTAAATCGCGGAGCCTTGGTTCTGATTGATGAGCCAGAAATCTCGCTCCATGTTGCCTGGCAACAAGAGTTCATGAATGACCTTGCCAACATTTCCAAAACAGCCTCACTTCGCTTTATTGTGGCAACCCACTCTCCTCAAATCATTCATAAGTGG
The DNA here is from genome assembly GCF_043202315.1 of Streptomyces sp. NPDC048211. NCBI lineage: Bacteria > Bacillati > Actinomycetota > Actinomycetes > Kitasatosporales > Streptomycetaceae > Streptomyces > Streptomyces sp. NPDC048211. The sequence continues at coordinate 113,970 of NZ_JBIDAD010000013.1, read as the reverse complement.
TGGTCGAGAGCTGAGCAACTGAGTGCTTCTACGGAGGAGTCGAAGTGAGAGAACTCCTAACCGCAGATGACCTATTTTCGCATTTGCTGATCCTGCGGGGAGTAAGTAATAAGAAATTCATCTTTGTTGAAGGAGATAATGACTGCGGATTGATCGATCCGCACATTAATCCAGACGTCTGCGAGACGCTTCCAAGCGGCGGGAAAACCGTAGCATTGGGCGCGGCCGAAATTGCCGAGGAGCAGGGGATACCTGGAATCGGCGTGACACTTGACCTGGACTGGGCGGATTTACTCTACCCCCGTATCATCAAGCCCCATGTATTTTACACAGACTCATATGACATAGATTCAACGGCATACGCTGTAACACAAAATGTCGTCGGCCTCGTCATAAACAATTCCAAACGGGACAGGCTACGCAACCTGATACCGAAGGATTCGGCTCAAATTCTGATCCAGACAGCAGAAAAGGTTGCGTTGACTGTCGGCGTCCTCCGATTCCTCTCTGAACGTTCGAGATGGGAACTGCATTTGCGAGAATTCCCCACCCATCTAGTGATCACAGAAAATATTGAAGTGGATCTCGAGAAAGTTACCGAAGTAGCCCTACAGAGGTCCCCCAACGCCACCATCTCTCAAGAGAACCTACTACTAGAGTTGCGAAAGCACATCCCATCCGTATCCGACCCTTTCAGGTACTGCTCTGGCCACGACCTTCTATCTGCCACAGCGGCAATGCTTCGAAAGGTTGGCGGGCAAGCAAGTTCGAAATCGGTGGGAAGCGCCTTGCGGGCTGCTTTCGGTTGTCACAATGTGACGCAATCCAGTCTGTTCAGTGCGATTAACGCTTGGGGGGCCGCACAAGGGGGCGCGGTCCTTAATTGTGTGCAGGTGGAGACAGCATAAAGGTCGGCGGAGCGGGTTTGGCCGGTGTCCTGCCCGGTTTGGGGTCGAGCATGATCAGGGGGCCGTACGCTGGCCGGCAACTCGGGCAGGCTGTGATCCTGCCCGGAATTTGAACGAGTGGCCCCCTGGTCTTGCTCGACGCGGGACCCGAACCGGGGAGGTGGCTAAAGCCGTGGAGCCGACCGCCCCAGCCACAACGGGGTTCCCCACCCCGTGACGGCCGTTTCTCTCGGGCTGGTGTCGCGCTCGGTGCGCCGCCGCCCGGCCGGGGGCAGCCGGGGCGGAGACAGAGGCAGCCCCCGGCCGGGGGCTGCGGCGCGCGCCGCGCTTGCGCGGCGCCTTGATGAAGTAGAGAAAGTTCTATCGCGCTGGCGTCAGGCGCTTGCCGTCATGGCTCCGCACGTGTGGCCCGTTCCCGTCGAGAGCATCCAGCAGCCGGACCGCGTAGACCTCGGCCATCCACTCGGTGACCTCGTCCGGCGTGAGCCAGCCGACCGCGGTCGATTCGCTGGACGTCCGCTCGCTTCCGCCGGCGGGCTTGCATCGGAAGACCAGAGCCACGATGCCGCGCGTGGTGTTCTTGTAGACCCCAGTGAGCTCGTCCACTTCGACGTGGATGCCCGTCTCCTCCAGGACCTCGCGCTGTACGCCCGCCTCCGGGGCCTCGTCGAGTTCGAGTACGCCGCCGGGGAGCTCCCAAGTGCCGTTGTCAGCGCGGCGGATTGCCAGGAGTCGTCCGTCCTCACGCACGACCACTCCGGCTACGGACACGGAGTGGAGCGGCGTTGACGTGCCTTCCTGCGCACTGTTACTCATGTACAGGAGCATAGGAGGAAGAGAAGGACTATGGAAACAGCAGTAGGAGGTGGGAAGTCCGTACCTCGGTACGTGCAGATCGCCGAGGAGATCGTTCAGCAGATCCGCGCCGGAATCCTCAAGCCCGGTGACATGGTGCCCAGTGAATCGGAGCTCGTCGAGCGCTACGGCGTCTCGGGCGGCACCATTCGCAAGGCCATGGTGGAGGTCCGCGCGAGTGACCTCGTGGAGACCCGCCAGGGCAAGGGGTCCATGGTGAAGGCTCGGCCCCCGGTACGGCACCGGTCCTCGGACCGCTTCAAGCGCTCCCACCGACAGGGCGGCAAGGCCGCGTACCTCGCCGAGTCGGAGCAGTCCGGCGCCAAGGCTGGCGTCAGCGTTCTATACATCGGTCCGACGGATGCACCGAACGACATCGCGGAGCGGCTCGGCGTCCCCGCCGGCACTCAGGTGCTCGCCCGGCGTCGCCTCTACTTCCGCAACGAGACTCCTGTGGAGACGGCCACGTCGTACCTCCCGTGGGACGTCGCGAAGGACATCCCCGAGCTGTTCGCGAAGAACCCCGGCGGTGGTGGCATCTACGCCCGCCTCGAAGACCATGGGCACGAGTTCGCGGAGTTCGTCGAGACGCTGCAAGCCCGGCTGGCGACCAAGGCTGAGGCCTCCGAACTGGCCCTGAGTCCTGGCGCTTCGGTGGTTCACCTGATCCGCGAGGCACGAACGACGGAGGATCGCGTCGTAGAGGTGTGCGACACGCTCATGGCCGCTGACCAGTTCGTTTTCAGCTACCGGATCCCCGCCTCCGACTGACGCGCGCTCAACTCGACGCAGCCCGCCGCGACTTCTTCGTCTCGGCGGGTTGACTCATGTATAGGAGTGGTGCACTCTTCTTATGTTACTCATGTACATGAGTGGCTGAGTCGAGCACATCTATAGGAGTGATCTTCTGTGCGTACGATCCCCGTCGACACCTCCGCCGCGTCCGTGATGGTCGCCAAGCCCCCGCAGATCAAGGTCAAGGACCGCCGGACCGGCGAGATCGCCGTGGACGTCGAAAGCGGCGCGAAGCTCATGACCGTGGACGTGATGTTCGCGGCCAACGAGGAGGTGGAGATCCTCTCGGTCACCGTCCCCGAGCCGGGCATCTCCGGTGAGCTGATGATGGGCACGCCCGTCGCCGTCACCGGACTGATCGCCCGGCCGTGGGAGAACGAGTTCAACGGGCAGAAGCGACACGGCATCGCCTTTCGTGCGGTGGCGGTCACCTCGCTCGTCGCCGCTGCCGAGAAGCCCAAGGCGGCCTGATCATGACCGGGTCCCTGGTCACGCTGCTGCTGGTCGTCGTCACCGCACTGATCCTGCGGTGGCGGCGTCCCGCCTGGTACTGGATGACCTTCGGAGTCACCCTTGCCGCGCTGCGGGTAGCGGTCCGATACGCCTCGGTCATGGACGCCTGCGGGCTCACCGTTCCGCCCGCGCGTTGGCGTCTCTCCCTCGCCCGGATGACAAACCGCCCCGTTCCTGAGTCGAGGGCCCCGCGCATTCTTCGGCTCCGGCCTACTCGTACCGGGCTGGTCCTGCGGATCAAGCTCCGTCCCGGTCAGGATGCCTTCGATGTTGCCTCGGCCACCGACCGCCTCCGGCACTCCTTCGGGATGTACGGAGTCACCTCCCGCGAACTTCGCTCGGGAATCGTGGAGTTACGGATGACGGGATACGACGTCCTCCGGCGGGTGCAGATGCCCGCCGAAACCGGCCCCGCACCAATGCGTATCCCCGTCGCACTGGGCGAGGACGGATCCGTCCACTACCGCGACTACCGGGCTGTGCCCCACGGGCTGACGCTCGGTGCGACCGAGTCGGGGAAGTCCGTCTACCAACGCAACCTGGTCGCCGGCCTCGCGGCGCACGACGTCGCGCTCGTCGGGATCGACTGCAAACAGGGCGTTGAGCTCTTTCCGCTCGCCCGGCGCTTCTCCGCCCTCGCCGACAACCCGGACACCGCCCTCGAACTCCTCGAAGCGCTCGTGCAGCACATGGAGGACGTCTACCAACTCATCCGCTCCGCTCAGCGCATCACCGTCGACGTTCCGGATGCCGACATAGCTGCCGACATCTGGGACCTGCCGGCCGACATACGCCCGACTCCGGTCGTGGTCCTGGTCGACGAGGTTGCCGAGCTGGCGCTGTTCGCCACCAAGGACGAGGAGAAGCGCCGCGACAGGATCGTCACTGCTCTGGTCCGCCTCGCCCAGCTCGGCCGTGCCGCGGGGATCTACCTGGAGATCTGTGGCCAGCGCTTCGGATCCGAACTCGGCAAGGGCATCACGATGCTCCGCGCCCAACTCACCGGTCGGACCGCCCACCGCGTCAACGACGAGTCCAGCGCCAACATGGCCTTCGGAGACATTGCTCCGGACGCCGTTCTTGCCGCGATCCAGATTCCCACCGACGTCCCCGGCATCGCGGTCTCGGGTGACTCGACTGGTGGATGGACCCGCATCCGGGCACCACACACCTCACTGCGCCAAGCCGTGAACATCTGCAACCGGCACGCCGACCGCACTCCGGATGTGCCCGCCCTCGCGGCCTTCCGGCCTGCCATCGCACCCCTGGCCTCGGCCACCGCGCCGCTCACCAAAGCCGCGCCCACCACCGCCTGACCTTCCGCTCACCGGTCGGCGTGACCATTCCCGCGCCAAGTCCCTACCCGTCCCATGCCGAAAAGGAGAAGTCCGATGGTCCGTCCCTCCATGCGCGTGGACGCCGTACTGATCCAAGCCGTGATCGCTGGCGCGCTCTCCTTCGCCCACCTCCACGACCTCGCCGCCGCCGCGGGCCAGGACGGCTGGAAGGCATGGGCCTACCCGATCAGCGTTGATCTGCTCCTGGTCGCTGCCTGGCGGCGGCTACGAAAGGACGGCCCGTCCCGGCTCGCCTGGAGCTGGTTCCTGATCGCGCTCGTCGCTTCGCTCGGTGCCAACGTCGCCACCGCCGGATTTCTCGATCTCGCGCACCCTCCGGCCTGGTTGCGCTTCGGCATCGCTGGATGGCCCGCGCTTGCCTTCCTCGGCGGGACGCTCCTCGCCCACACAGAGACCCCGGTCGAGGAGCGCACGCCCGTTCCGGCGGTGCCTACGGCTGATTCCTCAGCGCCGGAGCTCGTCACCGAGGAACAGACCGCGGAGCTGGAACCAGCGCCGATTCCTGCCGCCGAGGAGTCTCCGGTCCTGCCTCCCGCCGGCGCGTCTCCGCCCGTGCCGGCTGCGCTCGTCGACCACGCCCGGAAGGTCGCCGACGACCACCGCGCGCGTACCGGTTCACCGATCGACACCGACACGCTCCGCGCCCGCCTCGGAGTTCCGCCCCAACTTGCCGTCGCGATCGCCGTTCAGCTCGCCTGACCCGAGAGGAGATCCACCATGCCCGCCCGCGACCACTTCCACTCCGTGATGCGGATCGGACCGGTGCAGATCGGTGCCCACCGCGACCGGCACGGCCGCACCCAGCACGCCGCCGTGTGCACCGCCGATCGCTGCGGCTGGTCGTCCGACTTCAGCAGCCGGTCCGCCGCCCAGCTCGCCGCCCGAACCCACCGCTGCAAGGTCCGCTGAAGGAGACCCGCCATGGACGTACCGCTCTGGCTCGCCCTGATCGCCGTCGGCTGGCTCGGCGTGAAGCTGATCCGCCCGCCCTGGTGGCTCGTGCTCGTACTGCTGCTCGGCGGCTACCTCCTCGCCGACAGCCTCCTGACCCCCGTGATCGACACCGCCGTCAAGTAGCCCCGACCGAAGGGAGAACCGCCATGCTCCGCCCGAGGATCCCCACCAACCCGTTGCCGACCGGAATCGTCACGGGCACCGCCCGGAACGACGTTCCCGCCATGCCCCACCAGACCCCGGCCCCTACGGCTCCCGCACGTCCCACGGTTCAGCTCACGCCCGGTGCCGTCGTCGCCGTCATCGGTGGCGGCACGGCCGTGGTGCTGGTCGTCGGCGCGGTCCTGGTCTCCATGCTCCTCGCGGTCGCCGTCACCGCCGCGTCGCTCGCCATCAGCGCCCTGGTCATCCGCTCGCTCGTGGCGTCGCAGAACCACCGCTGACCGGCTTCCGGGCGGCCTCGATACCGCCAAGCATCCGCCGCCCGGAAGCCGTGCTCCTGCCCGAACCACAGATCCGGAAGGAAGCACCATCATGACTGACCGCACCGCCCGCCGCCGGGGGAGTGCACATGCCTGAATCGCAGCTCGACCGGCTCACCCTCGGCGACCTGCTGAGGGTGGCCTCCGCCCCCGAGTTCCACCGCTGGGAGGACCAGATCCGCCGCACCGGTGGCTGCTCCGACCCGATCCACCTGACCGGTTGGACCCTCACCAAGGACAAGACCACCGGCGAGACCCTTCACCACTACTCGACCGAGACCGAGCCCGGCGGACGTCTCCGCCTCGCCTGCGGCAACCGCCGCGCTTCCCGCTGCCCCTCTTGCGCCTGGACGTACGCCGGAGACACCTACCACCTGATCCGCGTGGGCCTGGCCGGAGACGACCGCCGCGATATCCCCGCCAGCGTGCGGGATCACCCCCGGGTCTTCGCCACCCTTACCGCCCCGTCCTTCGGCCCGGTCCATAACCGTCCCGAACGTGGCGCTTGCCGTTGCGGTAGCCGGCACTCGGCAGACGCACCCGAGCTCGGTACCGCCCTGGACCCCGAGACGTACGACTACGCCGGATCGGTCCTGTTCAACAACCACGCCGGTGACCTCTGGATGCGGTTCACCACTCGCCTCCGACGGGAGATTGCCGCCCGCGCCGGACTCACGCAGGTGGAGCTGAAGGAATCGGTTCGGCTCTCGTACGGCAAGGTTGCCGAGTTCCAGAAGCGCGGCGCGATTCACTTCCACGCCGTGATGCGGATCGACGGGCCGGACGGGCCCGGCACCCCGCCTCCGTCCTGGGCCACCGTCGACCTGCTTACCGACTCAATACGCGCAGCCGCTCGACACAACTACACCTCGGTGTCCGCTCCCGCCGCCGATGATCAGCCCGCTCGTACCTTCCGCTGGGGCACACAACTCGACGTCCGCCCGGTCGTTGCCTTCGGCGACGGCTCCGATGTCACCGAGCAGGCTGTGGCGTCCTACGTCGCGAAGTACGCCACCAAAGCGGCGGAGAACACCGGCACTCTGGACCGCCGCATTGGTGAACTCTCCGAGCTCGATCGCCACGGTGTTCCCGACCACGCCCGCCGTCTCATCGCTGCATGTCACCTCCTCGATCCGCTCTACCCCGAACGTCGGCTGCGCGCCTGGGCGCACATGCTCGGGTTCCGCGGGCACTTCTCCTCGAAGTCTCGCCGCTACTCGACCACCCTCGGTGAGCTCCGCCAGGCCCGCGCCGACTTCCGCGCTGCTCAGGAACGGCAGTCCCTCGGCCTGGAGGACCGCGTCCCGGACACCGTGCTCGTCCTGGCCGACTGGCAGTACGCCGGCCACGGTCACTCGCCCGGCGAATCCGTCCTCGCCGCGACCATCGCCCGTGGTCTCCAGCTCAACCGCGAAACCGCCCGTGAAGCCATGGCGGAGCTGGTCGACGAGGGGGAGTGGTGACCATGGCGCTTCCTCTGCCGAGTCGCTATCTGACGCCGGACGACCTGGTCGAGATGTTCGAGCTGCCCAGCGTCGAGACGGTCTACCAGTGGCGCCGGAAGCGGACCGGACCCCGCGGCTTCCGTGTCGGCCGGCACCTCCGCTTCGACCCCGACGACGTACGGGCTTGGGTCGACTCCCGCCGGAGCGAGGCGGCTGCCTGATGGCCGGACACATTCAGGACCGCTGGTTCGTGACCGTGACCGGTCCTGACGGTAAGCCCCGCAAGGTGAAGTCGGATCGCTACGGAGTGGGGTCCCGCTACCGCGCGCGCTACGTCGGGCCGGACGGCACGGAGAAGTCGAAGAGCTTTCCGGACCGACAGAAGCGGCTCGCTGATCAGTGGCTGGCCCATACCGAAGCGGACATGGCGCGGGGACAGTACATCGATCCCCGCGCGGCCCGGACCACCTTCCAGCAGTACGCGGAGGACTGGGTGTCCACCCAAGGGGCGGACCCCAACACCCAAGCCTCGATGGAGTCGCAGCTCCGGCTGCACGCGTTCCCGTACCTCGGCACGCGTCCGCTCGGTTCGTTCCAGCCGGCGCACATCCGCGATTGGGTGCAGCAACTCCAGGCGAACGGTGTGCGTGGCTCGTACGCCCGGACGATCTACTCCAACGTGAGGGCGGCTCTCAGCGCGGCCGTGGACGACGGGCACCTTCCTCGGAACCCTTGCGCTGCCCGCTCGGTGCGGCCGCCGACCGTGGACACGAAGCGCGTGACGCCTTGGACGACGGAACGGCTTTTCGCTGTGCGTGCGGGCATGCCGGAGCGGTATCAAGCGATGGTCGACCTGGGCGGCGGCTGCGGCCTCCGGCAAGGCGAGATACTGGGCGTCGCGGTGGACGCGATCGACTTCCGCTCGGACACGCTGCACGTCGTCCAGCAGCTCAAGCTGAGCCGCAGCAAACCTGTCTTCGCTCCACCCAAGGGCGGCAAGCTGCGGGACGTACCGCTCCCCGGCCCTGTCGCCGACGCACTGCGGGCACACATGAAACAGTTCCCACCGGCCGAGATCACGTTGCCGTGGAAGGTCGCGGGCGGACCGCTGGTGACCAAGCGGCTCATCTTCATGGGTCCACGCGGTGGTCATGTCTGGCGCACCTCCCTGAACGAGGAAGCGTGGAAACCAGCACTTGCCTCGGCCGGAGTCATCCCGGCCCCGGCGGCCGGCGCTGCGCACGCCGAGTCACGCGAGAACGGCATGCACGCGATGCGGCACTTCTACGCGTCCGTGCTGCTGGACGCTGGGGAGAACATCAAGGCGCTCGCCGAGTATCTCGGGCACTCGGACCCCGGCCTGACGCTGCGGGTATACGCGCACCTGATGCCGTCGAGCCAGGCGCGCACGCGCAAGGCAATCGAGCACGCATACGAAAGATCAGAGCCTAGAAACTGAGCTCTGAAGTCCAGTGAAGCTCACTAAATGAGCACGCGGCTTGAATCTATGCTTGGTAACTCGCCGTCCATCCATGGATGGTTTAGTTCCATCCATGGATGGAAGCTTGACGTTTATCGAAAAGGAAGCTTGGGAGGCGGTGAACCGCTCGAAAATCCTCCCTGAACAGGGATGTTGCTCTCCCTGGGGAGGGTTGTTCGAGCTGTCCAAGCTGTACAACAAGGCGTTCATCCAGTGAAATGAATCAGCGTCGACGTGCAGCAAACCAGCGACTCTTCTACTGTCGCGGTAACAGTCCGCTTCTAGCTGCACGTTTGTCTGTGAAGCCGAGCTGTGCGAAAGTCTCAACACATGCGAATGCCGCCCGTGCATGGGCGGCATTCGTTTCCATTTCCGCACTCGGAATCCCTAGCCAGAAACCGACCACAGATGGAGGCCTCATGGTCCCACGCACAGGTGTCACCGTCGACATCTGTCCTCGTGACTTGCCGCTCGCGCTCATCGGCACTGCTGGCGGCGCACTCGCCCTCTGGGCTGACGCCCCCGCAGAGATCGCTGTCCCCGTGGCACTGCTGATCGTCCTCGACATCCGCATCCGCCGCTGGAGCCGACGCGTCTGACGGCCCGTTGAGCACGTGACGGCCCACAGACGGCCCAGCCCACCAAAAAGCCCCCCACCACGCGGTAAACCCGCAGGTGGGGGGCTTCGTCAGCCCTGCTTACTTCTTCTTGCCCTGGTTCTTCACTGCCTCGATGGCGGCCTTCGCCGCGTCCGGGTCGAGGTAGGTGCCGCCCGGCTTCAACGGGCGGAAGTTCTCGTCCAGTTCGTACGCGAGCGGGATGCCCGTCGGGATGTTCAGGCCCGCGATGTCGGCGTCGGAGACGCCGTCGAGGTGCTTGACCAGGGCCCGGAGGCTGTTGCCGTGGGCGGCGATGAGGACGGTCTTTCCGGCAAGGAGGTCCGGGACGATGCCGTCGTACCAGTACGGCAGCATGCGGTCGACGACGTCCTTCAGGCACTCCGTGCGCGGGCGCAGCTCCGGCGGGATCGTCGCGTAGCGCGGGTCGTCGCTCTGGGAGAACTCGGTGCCGTCCTCCAGGGCGGGCGGCGGGGTGTCGTACGAGCGGCGCCAGAGCATGAACTGCTCCTCGCCGAACTCGGCGAGCGTCTGCGCCTTGTCCTTGCCCTGCAGGGCGCCGTAGTGGCGCTCGTTCAGCCGCCAGGAGCGGTGGACGGGGATCCAGTGGCGGTCCGCGGACTCCAGCGCGAGCTGGGCGGTGCGGATCGCGCGCTTCTGGAGCGAGGTGTGCAGCACATCGGGGAGCAGGCCGGCGTCCTTGAGCAGCTCACCGCCGCGGACCGCCTCCTTCTCGCCCTTCTCGGTGAGGTTGACGTCCACCCATCCGGTGAACAGGTTCTTCGCGTTCCATTCGCTCTCGCCGTGGCGGAGGAGGATCAGCTTGTACGGTGCGTCGGCCATGGGTCCGAGCGTAATCGAACCCGTACGGGCCGCGCGCGCCCGGCCACAGGGCGGACAGGTGGGGAGGGGGCGGTGCCATTTGACGGCTGCCGTCAAATGAGTGGCAGGGCGGAATCCCGGATTTGTAATGTTCGGACGGCTGGCGGGCCTCTTACTGCCGGTCTCCGATCCGTACGTCCCCGGGGGGAACCCACATGCCTGTCGCCGGTCTCAGACGGGCCGCCCGTGAAACGGTCTCCGGTCTCCCCAGGGAGTTCTGGTGGCTGTGGACCAGCACCCTGGTCAACCGCCTCGGGGCGTTCGTCGCCACCTTCATGGCCCTGTACCTGACGCTGGACCGGGGCTACTCCGCCTCGTACGCCGGACTGGTCGCCGCCCTGCACGGGCTCGGAGGGGTCGTCTCCTCGCTCGGGGCGGGGGTGATGACGGACCGTTTCGGCCGACGGCCCACGATGCTCGTCGCGCAGCTCTCCACCGCCGTGTCGGTGGCGGTGCTCGGCTTCATGGTCCATCCGGTGGCGATCGCCGCCGTCGCCTTCGTCGTCGGCATGGCCAGCAACGCCTCCCGGCCCGCGGTCCAGGCGATGATCGCCGACATCGTCCCCGCCGAGGACCGGGTACGGGCGTTCTCGCTCAACTACTGGGCGATCAACCTCGGGTTCGCGGTCTCGTCCGCCGGGGCCGGGTTCATCGCCGAGTACAGCTATCTCGCGGGCTTCGTGGGCGAGGCGGTGATGACCCTGTTCTGCGCGGTCGTCGTCTTCATGAAGGTGCCGGAGTCCCGGCCGGAGAGGGCCGTGTCCGCGGTGCCGGACGCCGCCGCGGCCGACGACGTACGGCTCGGCACCGTGCTGCGCGACGGGCGGTTCATGGGCGTGGTGGGCCTGTCGTTCGTGATCGCCCTGATCTTCCAGCAGGGGTACGTGGGGCTGCCGGTGGCCATGGGGGCGGACGGGTTCAGCAGCTCCGACTTCGGTACGGCGGTCGCCGTCAACGGCGTCCTCATCGTGGTGCTCCAGATCCCGGTCACCCGGTTCATCCAGAGCCGCGACCCGCGCCGGCTGCTCATCGTGTCGTCGCTGCTCGCCGGATACGGCTTCGGGCTGACGGCCTTCGCCGGATCGGTCGCGGTCTACGCGCTGACCATCTGCGTCTGGACCGTCGCCGAGATCGTCAACGCGCCCGTGCAGAACGGTCTGGTCGTCCAGCTCTCACCGGCCCACGGCCGGGGCCGCTACCAGGGCATGTACACCCTGTCCTGGTCGGCGGCGGCGCTCGTCGCCCCCCTGATGTCCGGTGTGGTGATCGACCACTTCGGGGCCGGCTGGCTGTGGGGGACGTGCGCGGTCCTGGGCACGGCGGCGGCGTTCGGGTACTGGCTCCTCATGCGGAGCCTGCCGCAGCACGGCGCCGTGACGGTCCCCGCCACCGTGGTGGAGAGCGGACCGGCCCGCGTCGCGGACGGCCCCGGGCCCGTCGTGGAGCGGACGGGCTGACCGGGGGCGAGGGCGCCCCGCGCGGACCGTTCCGCGTGGGGCGCCCTCTGCCGTGGCGCGCCCGTCAGCCGGAGCAGCCGCCGCACTGGCACGGCGCCCCGGACTGGCAGCCGCACCCGCAGCCCGATCCGCATCCGCAGGCGCCGACGACGCCGCGGTGCGCCAGGTCGGCGAGTGTCTCCTGCTGGGGTTCGGTCGTGGGGGAATCGGCCATGGTTCCTCCTCAAGGTGTACGACAGGGCCGTACGCCCGCGCGGGGCCCACGGCCGGGGCGTACGGACAAGTCGTGCCGCCCCACCCCATTGCATGCCCAGCCCGGCGGGCGCATCAACGGCGCACACGCGCAGGAACGCATGTGCGCATCCCCGTCGCGTCCCGTGCGGCCCCTGGGGCCTGTTGTCCGGATCATGCCGGGCTCGCGGGGTCCGGGAAGGCCCTAAGCGCCGTCCACCGGGGTCGGCTGCTGGAGCTCGTCCGCGTGCTCGCCCGTCACCAGGTAGACGACGCGCTTGGCCACCGAGACGGCGTGGTCCGCGAACCGCTCGTAGTAGCGGCCGAGCAGCGTCACGTCGACGGCCGTCTCGATGCCGTGCTTCCAGCGGTCGTCCATCAGGTGCTGGAACAGCGTGCGGTGCAGCAGGTCCATCTCGTCGTCGTCCTGCTCCAGCTGGAGGGCCAGATCGACGTCCTTGGTGATGATCACCTCGGCCGCCTTGGCCATCAGGCGCTGGGCGAGCTGCCCCATCTCCAGGATGGTGGCGTGCAGGTCGTGCGGGACCGCCGACTGCGGGAAGCGCAGCCGGGCCAGCTTGGCCACGTGCTGGGCGAGGTCGCCCGAGCGCTCCAGGTCCGCGCTCATCCGCAGCGAGGTGACCACGATCCGCAGATCGGTCGCCACCGGCTGCTGGCGGGCCAGCAGCGCGATGGCCCTGGCCTCCAGGTCGTGCTGGAGGTCGTCAACCTTCTGGTCCGCGGCGATCACGGTCTCCGCGAGCTTGAGATCGGCGTCGAGCATGGAGGTCGTCGCCCGGCCGATCGCCGATCCGACGAGCCGGGCCATCTCGACCAGTCCCTCGCCGATCGAGTCGAGTTCCTCGTGGTACGCGTCACGCATGGATGTCCCTCTCCAGTCCTGAACCGAGTCCGGGGCCGTCCCTGAACCCCACGCTGCCACCGTGACGGGCGTACGCGTCGGGTTCCGACCTGCCAAGTGAACCAACGCTTGCCCCTCGGTGAACTCTGGGCGACGAGTGTTCGGATAGGCACTCGGACGGCTGGGAGAGTGCAGGCGGGGCCGCATAACCTGGAGGCATGGACGTGAACGCGGCGGTCGCCGCAGCTGCAGCGATCGCCGGGGTGTGTACCGGTGTGATCGCCATGCTGGCGTTCCGCTGGAGCGAGCGCGACCAGAAGAAACCCACGCGCACGTCTCTGCGGCCCGACAGCGGCGCCCCCCTGCCTCCCGGGGTCGACACGGTCCTGTCCGTGCTCAGCTCCTCCGCGGTCGTGCTCGACGAGAGCGACAGCGTCGTCAAGGCCAGCTCCGCCGCGTACGCGCTGGGACTGGTCAGGGGAGGGCGCCTGGCCGTCGAGCCGATGCTGAACATGGCCAGGGACACCCGCCGTGACGGGGAGATACGCCAGGTCGAACTGGACCTTCCCCGGCGCGGTACGGGCCGGGGCGAGGCCCTCGCGGTCTCCGCCCGGGTCGCCCCGCTCGGCTCCCGGCTGGTTCTGCTGCTGGTCGAGGACCTCACGGAGGCCCGCCGCATCGAGGCGGTCCGGCGTGACTTCGTCGCCAACGTCAGCCATGAACTCAAGACCCCGACCGGTGCGCTGTCCCTGCTCTCGGAGGCCGTGATGGACGCCTCCGACGATCCGGAGGCGGTGGAGCGGTTCGCCGGCCGGATGCAGATCGAGGCGACCCGTCTCACCAACCTCGTGCAGGAGCTCATCGACCTCTCCCGGGTGCAGAACGACGACCCGCTGGAGGACGCCGAGCCGGTCCGCGTCGACGAACTGGTCGCCGAGGCCATCGACCGCTGCCGGCAGCAGGCCGGCTCCAAGCAGATCACCATGGCCGCGGGCGGTACCGCCGAGCTCCGCATATGGGGCAACCGCGGCCAGCTTGCCGCGGCACTCGGCAATCTCGTCGAGAACGCCGTCAACTACAGCCCTGCCCGTACCCGCGTCGGCATCGCCGTGCGCCGGGTGGTCGTACCCGGCGGGGACGAGATCGAGATCGCCGTGACCGACCAGGGCTTCGGCATCTCGGAGAAGGACCGGGAACGGGTCTTCGAACGCTTCTACCGCGTCGACCCGGCCCGCTCGCGCGCCACCGGTGGCACCGGCCTCGGCCTCGCCATCGTCAAGCACGTGGCCGCCTCGCACGGCGGGGAGGTCACCGTCTGGAGCTCGGAGGGACAGGGCTCCACCTTCACCCTGCGGCTGCCCGAAGCGGGCTCCGTACGGGACCGGGACCGCTCATCGGGCGGCCCGCTCATCGTCAACGGCGACGAGGCGTCCTGCCCGGACGCCGCACCCGACACTTTTGATTCGTTCCCTGCCCCGGAGGCTCTTCCGTGACCCGAGTGCTTGTCGTCGAGGATGAGGAATCCTTCAGCGACGTCCTGTCCTACATGCTCCGCAAGGAAGGCTTCGAGGTCGCCATCGCGGCCACCGGACCCGACGGCCTGGACGAGTTCGAGCGCAACGGCGCCGACCTCGTGCTCCTCGACCTGATGCTGCCCGGCCTGCCCGGCACGGAGGTCTGCCGGCAGCTGCGCAGCAAGTCCAACGTCCCGGTGATCATGGTCACCGCCAAGGACAGCGAGATCGACAAGGTCGTCGGCCTGGAAATAGGAGCCGACGACTACGTGACCAAGCCCTTCTCCTCGCGCGAGCTCGTCGCCCGCATCCGCGCGGTGCTGCGCCGCCGCGGGGAGCCGGAGGAGGTCAGCCCGGCCGCCCTGGAGGCGGGCCCGGTGCGGATGGACGTGGACCGTCACGTCGTGACGGTCTCCGGCGGCAAGGTCGACCTGCCGCTGAAGGAGTTCGACCTGCTGGAGATGCTGCTGCGCAACGCCGGCCGGGTGCTGACCCGGATGCAGCTGATCGACCGGGTCTGGGGCGCGGACTACGTGGGCGACACCAAGACGCTCGACGTCCACGTGAAGCGGCTGCGCGCCAAGATCGAGCCGGACCCGGGCGCCCCGCGGTTCCTCGTGACGGTGCGGGGTCTCGGGTACAAGTTCGAGCCGTAAACCGGCCCGCCGCCCCGGTCCGGGGCGATACGGCAGCAGGTGTGGCTGAGGGCGCCTCCCGGACTCGGGAGGCGCCCTCAGCCACACCTGCTGCCGTGCTGCGTGCCTGCGGTCAGCCCGGCTGCTGCGAGTCGGACGCCGCGTCGCTCGGGGTGGTGGTGTCGCCCTCCGAGGCCGGAGCGGACGGGGTGCCGGACGCGCCGGGGGTCTCGGACGCGGAACCGGACGGCGTCGCCTCCGGCGACTCCTCCTGCGGCTTCGGGAGCTTCGGCAGCGAGCTGGGGCCGAAGCCCTTGAAGTAGCTGTCGGAGGGCACGACGGACGCGCCCAGCGCGATGTCGCCGGTCCGGCTGAGCTTGAAGACCAGCGACTGCACGTTGCCGTTCTGCGTGGCCTCGTTGCCGTTCTCGATCACGGCGGAGGCGTTGCCCGCGCCGCCGAGGATCACCTGGCCGCCGGCCGGTACGACGACCGGTCCCGCGCCCTTGGCGGCGTGCAGCTGCACGGAGCCGCCGCTGCCCGTCAGGGTGATGGCGTCGAGGGTCTCCGCCGTGGAGCCGTTGTTGAACAGCGTGGCGGTGACCACGGCCGGGCCGTTGGCGCCGCGCACCGGCTGGGTGACGACGTTCGCGTTCTGGATCTTGATGTCGCCGGACGACGTGGCGGCGTTGTCAGGCCTGACTTCGAGCGTCTGCGCGTTCTTGCCGGCTCCGCATGCGGAGAGCGCGGCGATCGAGAACGCGATGGCAGTGGCGGCGAGGACGCCGTGTCGAAGGCTGCGGCTCACGGCGGCGGCAACTCCTTGAACGAGCGGACGTACGGACGGGGTCGGGCGGCGTGGTGTAAAGCCGTCCTAAGGGTGTGTCAGCGGCCAGGTTACCGAGCCGCCGTCCCCGCCCCTCACCCGACCCGCCCCTGGCGGCCCCGGGGATCGCGGGCCGTCGTGCGCGAGATGTTTCGTGTCCGGTTCACATAACACGCTTGATCAATTCCGCCGTGCGTTCGCCCTGCGTTCCCCCCTGCGCTTCGCGCCGCTGTTCAAGCGGCCGTGGCGCATTCATTGCACATAATCCTCATGGTGCCCGGCGTTGATCAATTTCATTGGCCACCGGCACTTACCGCCGTACGGGTGATCGATCTCCGAACGGAGTACGGAATGTTCATCATCCGGAACCCGGCAAAACGGGACGTCTCGTCACTTCCGAGCGGCTTCCGGCGGGTGTAACGTCCGCGTTTCTCCTCGCCCGCGCAGCCGCTCCGACCTGCGAATACCGTCCTCCGGAAGCCTTCCGCAGCACGTCCCTGTTGTAGTTGTCAAGCCCCGAGATATGCCCTGACCTGCGAAAACGCCATTCAGGAGAAGCTGTTCTCGTGTTACTCTTGATAGCCACGGAAGGGGTACCTGTCACATGACGTTCAAGGTTGGCGACACCGTGGTCTATCCCCATCACGGGGCCGCGCTGATCGAGGCTATCGAAACTCGCCAGATCAAAGGCGTGGACAAGACCTACTTGGTGCTCAAGGTCGCTCAGGGCGACTTGACGGTGCGTGTGCCGGCGGACAATGCGGAGTTCGTAGGCGTGCGTGACGTGGTCGGGCAGGAAGGGCTGGACCGGGTCTTCGAGGTGCTGCGCGCACCGTATGCCGAGGAGCCGACGAACTGGTCCCGACGCTACAAGGCAAATCTCGAGAAGCTCGCATCCGGTGATGTCATCAAGGTCGCGGAAGTCGTCCGTGACCTGTGGCGTCGCGAGCGTGAGCGCGGACTCTCCGCAGGTGAGAAGCGCATGCTCGCCAAGGCGCGCCAGATCCTGGTGAGTGAGCTCGCTCTCGCGGAGAACACGAACGAGGACAAGGCCGAGGCTCTCCTCGACGAGGTCCTCGCGTCCTGAACCGGATCGCACCGGTCCTCAATAATGTGCCGCGGTGCCCGCTGACCAGCCGTTCACACGGTGTGTCGTCGGGCGCTGCGGCATGTCCGGCTTCCGTCGGTCCGGCAGTGACCTGCGCGCCGACGGCCTGCGCGGCCGTGACGCACACGGCTGACGGCTGTCCGGCCGGTGCGGATCCGGCTGAGACATGCCCGGTGACATGTCCGGGGGTGAGCCGGTCCGCTGCTGCGCATCCCGTCGGGGAGTGCGCGAGGGCCGCACGCCGGTACGCGGAATCCGGACACGGCCCCGGTTCGCGGACGCCGAGGGGCTGCGCGGCCCGCCGAACCCGGATGTTCTCCCCGATGCGCCGATGCGTTGGCCTCATCGACGATCCCCCGGTACTTTGCTCGCGATCTTGTGAAGTCGACGTGTGAGGCCGATCCCGAGCGGCCGGGGCGGTCCCGTCTCGCCCGGGGTCACGGAAAGGGTCCCGGTCGAGTCATGGCGTAGCGCCCGGCTCGCTTGTGGCCATACCCACGTCCGCCGTGGAGACAAACATGCCGATGCTTCGGAGTGCAACCGATGTCTGATCAATCGCGTCCTTACCGCACCGCCGCCGTGATTCCCGCGGCCGGCCGCGGCGTACGGCTCGGCCCGGGCGCCCCCAAGGCGCTCCGTGCGCTGGGCGGGACGCCCATGCTCATCCACGCCGTACGGGCCATGGCGGCCTCCCGCCATGTCTCCCTGGTCGTGGTCGTCGCGCCGCCCGACGGCGCGCCCGGGGTGCGGAACCTGCTCGACGAGCACGCCCTGCCCGAGCGCACCGACTTCCTCGTCGTGCCCGGCGGCGAGACCCGGCAGCAGTCGGTGAAGCTCGGGCTCGACGCGCTGCCCGCCGATGTCCACGCCGTCCTCGTCCACGACGCGGCCCGCCCGCTCGTGCCCGTCGACACGGTGGACGCGGTGATCGAGGCCGTACGGGACGGGGCGCCCGCGGTCGTCCCCGCTCTGCCGCTCGCCGACACCGTCAAGGAGGTCGAGCCCGGGGCGCCGGGGGAGCCCGAACCGGTTCTCTCCACCCCGGTACGGGCCCGGCTGCGCGCGGTGCAGACCCCGCAGGGCTTCGACCGCGACACGCTGGTGCGCGCCCACGAGGAGGTCGCCGTCAGCGGCGAGGGTGCGACGGACGACGCGGGCATGGTCGAGCAGCTCGGGGCACCCGTCGTGGTCGTACCCGGGCACGAAGAGGCGTTCAAGGTGACCCGGCCGCTGGACCTCGTCCTGGCCGAGGCGGTTCTCGCACGCAGGAGGGCGAACGATGGCTTCTGAGGTATCCGAGGGTCCCGGGCGCGGCGCGCCCGTGATCCCGCTCGTCGGGATCGGCACCGACATCCACGCCTTCGAGGAGGGCCGTGAGCTGTGGTGCGCGGGCCTGCTGTGGGAGGGCGAGGGGCCCGGACTCGCCGGTCACTCCGACGCCGACGTCGTGGCGCACGCCGCGTGCAACGCGCTCTTCTCGGCCGCCGGTCTCGGCGACCTCGGGCAGCACTTCGGCACGGGGCGCCCCGAGTGGTCCGGTGCCGCGGGCGTCACGCTGCTGACCGAGGCGGCCAGGATCGTCCGGTCCGAGGGCTTCGAGATCGGCAACGTGGCCGTCCAGGTCGTCGGCGTACGCCCGAAGATCGGCAAGCGGCGCGACGAGGCGCAGAAGGTCCTCTCCGCCGCCGTGGGCGCACCCGTCTCGCTCTCCGCCGCCACCTCCGACGGGCTCGGCTTCACCGGCCGGGGTGAGGGCATCGCGGGCATCGCGACGGCCCTGGTCTACCGCACCGGCTGAGCCGCCCGGAGCCGGAGCGCACGGTCCGACCCTCGTCCGGCCGGACCCGGACGGTCGGCGTTGCCGACCGGTTCCTCCGTCGTCCCGGACGCGATGGGGGACACCGCTCCGGGGGTCTGACCTGGCGGTCTCCGGGGCCCGCGACCTTGTTGCACATCACTTGCACGTACGCTGATACGGCAATGACGTGGCGGACAAGGGACGGTGAAGCTCCGGGATGAGCACGACGACGATCGCTCCGGTACGGGCCGATGCCGACGGGTACGTCCTGCGCACCGCCGGGACCGCGGACATCGGCGGGGCGCGGGCCGTGATGCTGGACACCGTCTACCGCGACCTGCGCTCCGGCTACGTACCGCGCTGGCACGCCGACATCATCGACCCCGAGGCCGCCTATCTGCGCCCCGCCCGCTGCACCCTGCTGGTGGCCGAGCGGGACGGCGAGATCGTCGCGACGGGCGCCGTGCGGGACCGGGGGCCCCAGGCCCCGCCCAACCCGCAGTGGGTCGCGGACCGCTTCCCGTCCGGCACCACCGCCCAGCTCTGCCGGATCTACGTCGCACCCGGGCACCGCAGGCGCGGGCTCGCACGCCGGATGGTGCGCGAACTCCGTGACTTCGTGGCGCGGGCCGGTGGCTACGAGGCGGTCTATCTGCACACCGACCCCGCCGTCCCGGGTGCCGAGCCGTTCTGGCGGTCGCTGGCGCACGAGGTCTGCGACGAGCGCGCGCTGCCGGGCGGCGGCCAGGGCATCGTCCACTTCGCACTGCCGATGGTGCCGACGGGGTCCGGTCCGCGCGAAGGCGCCGCCGCCGTCCCTCAGCGCGTGACCCCCATTTCTAAATGACAATCATTTCCATATAAGGTCGTTCCATGTCCACGCCCCGACGCCGTCGCTCCGTGCTGCCGCTGGCCCTGTCCGCGACCGCCCTCCTCGTCCCGCTCGCCACCGCCTGCTCCGGCAGCGCGGCCGACGACGCCGCGGACGGCGGGCGACGCCTCCGGGTCGTCATGGCCTTCCCGCCCGCCCAGGCGATGTCCCCCTACGGCGACGACGCCGTCACGCTCAGCCGTCTCGCGGTCATCGAGGGCCTCACCACCCTCGACCGCCAGGGCGCGGCCGGGCCCGCACTCGCCACCTCCTGGAAGCGCGACAGCGCGAAGGAATGGACCTTCACCCTGCGCAAGGCGTCCTTCCAGGACGGCACGAAGGTCGACGCGGCCGCCGTCGTACGGTCCCTGACCGCCGCGGAGCAGGCCTCGCCGAAGCCCCGCGTCCTGTCCGACACCGGCCTCACCGCCACCGCCCAAGGCACCGGCACCGTACGGATCGTCACCGACGAGGCCGACCCCCTGCTGCCCCAGCGCCTCGCCAACCCCTCGCTCACGATCCTGTCCGCCGCCGCCTACACCGGCGGCAAGGTGAACCCGGCCGGCCACGCCACCGGCCCCTTCACCCTCGCCGCCGTCAAGGGCGCCGTCAGCGCCACCCTGGAACGCAACGACAGCTACTGGGGCACCGCGGCCAAGGCCCCCGGCGCCGACGTCACCTTCGTCGCCGACGGCACCGCCCGCGCCAACGCCCTGCGCACCGGAGCCGTCGACGTCGCCGAGTACATACCCGTCTCCCAGACCTCCCTCCTCGGCGACGGGCTCGTCCACGAGTTCCCCTCCGCCCGCACCAACGGCCTCTCCCTGAACACCCGGCGCGGCGTCTTCGCCGACCCGGCGATGCGCGCCGCGGCCCGCGAGGCCATCGACTCCAAGGCCCTCGTCAAGGCCGTCTACGAAGGCCACGCCGACACCGCGCAGGGCCTCCTCGGCCCCGGCGTGCCCTGGGCCGCCGCCGCCCGCACCGCCCCCGTGGACCGGGCCGAGGCCGCGACCGGGGCGCAGGTCGCACGGACGAAGGAGATCGTCCTCGCCACCTACACCAACCGGCCCGAACTCCCCGAGGCCGCCACCGTCGTCCAACAGCAGCTCAGCAGGCGCGGCTTCACCGTCAAGCAGGTCGTCCGCGACTACGCCCAGCTGGAGGCCGACGCACTCGCCGGGAAGTACGACGCCTTCATCCAGGCCCGCAACACCCTCCTGGACACCGCCGACCCGGTCTCCTACCTCGCGTCCGACTTCACCTGCGACGGCACCTTCAACATCTCCCAGCTCTGCGACAAGCGCGTCGACGCCGAGGTGAGCAAGGCCGCCACCACCGCCGGGACCGACCCCCGCCACACCGCGGCCGCAGCCGCCGAGGCGGACGTCCTCGGCACCGACGCCCTCGTACCGCTCCTCCACGAACGCTTCGTCCAGGGCTACGACGACAGCCGCGTCCGGGGCGTCTCCCTCGACCCGATGGAACGCACCCTCATCACCGCAGACACCCACGTCGGGTGACCGGGTGAAGCCAGCGCCACGCCCGGCGACGCCCACCCCGTCACCGCCCCCGCCCGCCGCACCGGACACAAGCTTGAGGACGTCCGCCACGAGGACCCCCCTCCGGCACGCCGAGAGCCCGGGGAAGCGCCGCACGCCGCTCCCGCACGGGCGGACGCTGCCCGCCGCGGCCCTGGCCGGCCGGCTCGCCGCACTCCTCGCGGTCGTCGCCGTCATCGGACTGCTGCCCCGGCTCACCCGCACCGACCCCGCCCTCACGATCCTGCACGCCCGCTACGCCGACCGGCCGCCCACGCCCGAGACCCTCGACGCCATCCGCGCCGAGACCGGCCTCGACGGCGGCCCCCTCCACGTCCTCGGCGGCTGGCTCGGCGGACTCCTCCACGGCGACCTCGGCAGCTCCTGGGTCTCCGGGCAGCCCGTCGCCCCCGACGCGCTATCCGCCCTCGGGGTCTCCCTGTCCCTCATGGGTGTCTCCCTCGCCGTCGCCCTCCTGACAGCCGCCGCCCTCACCGCCCGCACCCTGCGGCGGGGGGCACGCAGCCGGATCGTCACCGCCGGGGCGGGCACCGGCGCCGCCGTCCTCGCCGCCCTCCCCGAATTCCTGATCGCCGCCGTCCTCGCCGCGGTCGTCGCCGTCCGGCTGGACTGGCTCCCCGCACTCGGCTGGGGCGCCCCCGAACAGACCGTGCTGCCCGCCCTCGCCATGGGCATCCCCGCCGGCGCCCTCCTCGGCCGGCTCCTGGACGACGCCCTGCCCGCCGCGTTCGCCGAACCCTGGGCCCGCACCGCCACCGCGGCCGGGATACCCGGACACCGCACCGCCCGCCACGCCCTGCGCCGCACCCTGCCCGGACTGCTGCCCCAGCTCGGCATGGTCGTCGTCGGACTCACCGGCGGAGCCGTCGCCGTCGAAACCCTCTACGCCATCCCCGGCCTCGGCTCCACCGCCCTGTCCGCCGCCCTCGCCCAGGACCTCCCCGTCCTCCAGGCCTGCGTCCTGATCCTGCTGCTCCTCGGCACCGCCGCCGGACTCGCCGCCCGCCTCGCCTCCCGCACCCTGCTCGGCCCCGCCCTGAACGACGGCGCCCTGCCCGCACTCGTCCCGCCCGCCGCCCGCGCGCACCGGCCCCTGATCGCCTGCGCCCTCCTGCTCGCCGCGCTCTTCGCCGCCGTCACCGTCGCCGGACTCCTGCGCGACCCGCTCCACATCGACGCCGCGGCCCGCCTCGCCGGCCCCTCCACCGCCCACCCCCTCGGCACGGACTCCCTCGGCCGCGACATCCTCGCCCGCCTCGGCCACGGAGCCGCCCGCACCGTCCTGACCGCCGCCGCCGTGTCCGCCGCCACCCTGCTCATCGGCCTCGCCCTCGGAGCCGTACGCGCCGGAGCCCTCACCGAGACCGCCAACGCGCTGCCCGCGATCCTCACCGGTCTCGTCGTCGCCGGCCTCGCGGGCCCCGGCCCCTGGAGTGCCGCGGCCGCCGTCACCGCCGTCGCCTGGGCCCCCCTCGCCGCCCACACCGCCGCCCTGTACGCCCAGGAACGCGCCGCCCCCCACCTCGCCGCGGCCCGCGCACTCGGCGCCGGACGGCTCCACCTGCTGCGCCGCCACCTCCTGCCCGGCATCCTGCCCCCCGTCGCCCGCCACGCCGTGCTGCGCGTCCCCGCCATCGCCCTGGCCCTCGCCTCCCTCGGCTTCCTCGGCCTCGGCACCGCACCCCCCTCACCCGAATGGGGGCGCATGCTCTCCGAGAACCTCCCCTACGCCGAACGCGCCCCCTGGTCCGTCCTCGCCCCCGCCGCGGCCCTCGCCGTCCTCGGCGCGCTCGCGGTCCTCACCGCAGCGGCGGTACGGGGCAGGCGCCCCCGGAGGACCACCGGGAACAGCCGGGCCGGGGCCACCGGATGACCGCCGTCACCACCCCCTACCTCCGCCTCCTCACCACCACCCAGTTCGCGTTCAACACCGGCTTCTACGCCGTGCTGCCCTACCTCGCCACCCACCTCGGAACCGGGCTCGGCATGACCGGCTGGCTCGTCGGCCTCGTCCTCGGCCTGCGCACCTTCAGCCAGCAGGGCCTCTTCGTCGTCGGCGGCACCCTCACCGACCGCTACGGCCCCCGGCCGGTCGTCCTCACCGGCTGCGCCCTGCGCATCGCGGGCTTCGGCTGGCTGGCCTTCGCCGACTCCACCGCCACGGTCGTCGGAGCCGTCCTGCTCACCGGATTCGCCGCCGCGCTCTTCTCACCCGCCGTCGAATCCGAGACCGCCCGCGAAGCCGTCCGGCACGAACAGCGCACCGGCACCCCCCGCGCCCACGTACTCGCCCGGTTCTCCGCCGCCGGACAGGCCGGAGCCTTCCTCGGCCCCCTCCTCGGCTCACTGCTGCTCCTGCTCGACGCCGGCTTCCGGGCCGCCTGTCTCGCCGGCGTCCTCGTCTTCGCCGCCGTCCTCGCCGGGCACGCCCGGCTCATGCCGCACCGCGCGCCCGCCACCCGGACGCCCGCCCACCGCGGCGCGGCGCGCCACGTGTTCACCAGCCGGCCGTTCCTGCTGCTCTGCCTCGCGTACAGCAGCTACCTCGTCGCGTACAACCAGCTCTACCTCTCCCTGCCCGCCGAGGTGCAGCGCGCCACCGGATCGCAGGCCGCCCTCGGCTGGTTCTTCGCCCTCTCCTCGCTGCTCGTCGTCCTCGCCCAGCTGCCCCTGACCCGCTGGTCCGCCCACCGCCTCGCCCCGCGCACCGCCCTCGTCGCCGGGCTCGTGACCGTCGCCGCCGGATTCGCCGCCGTGCCCCTGACCCCCGCCGGCCCCGCAGGACTGCTGCCCCCGGCCGCACTCGTCGTCCTGCTGACCCTCGGCCAGATGCTCCTCGTGCCCGCCGCCCGCGGCCTCGTACCCGACCTCGTCGACGACCGGCACCTGGGCCTGGCCACCGGAGCGCTCTCCTCCGTCTCCGGCCTCGCCGTGCTCGGCGGCAGCGCCGCCACCGGCGCCCTGCTCGACGCCCCCGCCCCCGTCCGCTGGGCCGCGCTCGCCGCCGTGCCCCTCACCGGCGCCGCACTGGCACTGACCCTTCCGGAGGGCGCGGACGGGAAAGAGGGACGGGAAAGCGGGCAGGGGGTAGAGGTAGAGGCATCACCGACCCGCTCAGGAGGACGTACGCCATGACCGCCGCACTCTCCGCCGAACTCAAGGCACTGCTCGACACTCCGGTCTTCGTCACCGTGGCCACCATCCAGCCCGACGGCAGCCCCCAGGTGTCCCCGGTCTGGGTGAAGCGGGACGGCGACGACGTCCTCATCTCCACCACCACCGGCCGCCGCAAGGAACAGAACCTCGCCCGCGACCCCCGCGTCTCCGTCGTGGTCCAGCCCTTCGACGCCCCGTACACCTACGCCGAGATCCGCGGCACCGCCGCGCTCACCACCGAAGGCGGCCAGGAACTCATCGACGAGCTGTCCCTCAAGTACACCGGCAAGAAGTACGCCGACTTCAACCCCGCCTCCGGCGACGACGACCCCCGTGTCGTCGTCCGGATCACGCCCCGCAAGGTCGTCGGACGCCTCTGAACGGCTCCGGACGATCACCTGCTACGGCTCCGGCCCGCCCGGAGCCGTAACAACTGTCCACGCAATCGCCCAAGGGGTCGCTGGGCACTGGTGCGCGCCCACTACCCTTGAGGCGTGACTATTCGCCTGTACGACACCAGCGCCCGGCAGATCCGTGACTTCGTCCCGCTCACAGCGGGCTGTGTCTCGATCTACCTCTGTGGCGCTACTGTCCAGGCCGCCCCGCACATCGGGCACATCAGGTCCGGACTGAACTTCGACATCATGCGCCGCTGGTTCGCCTACCGCGGCTACGACGTGACGTTCGTCCGGAACGTCACCGACATCGACGACAAGATCATCAACAAGTCCGCCGAACAGGGCCGCCCGTGGTGGGCCATCGGCTACGAGAACGAGCGCGCGTTCAACGACGGCTACGCCGCGCTCGGCTGCCTGCCGCCCACCTACGAACCCCGCGCCACCGGCCACATCACCGAGATGATCGAGATGATGCGCGGCCTCATCGAGCGCGGACACGCCTACGCGGCCGACGGCAACGTCTACTTCGACGTCCGCTCGTTCCCCGGCTACCTGGAGCTCTCCAACCAGGACCTCGACGACCTGCGCCAGCCCTCCGGCGACAACGAGACCGGCAAGCGCGACAAGCGCGACTTCGCCATGTGGAAGGCGTCCAAGCCCGGCGAGCCCAGCTGGGAGACCCCCTGGGGCCGCGGCCGCCCCGGCTGGCACCTCGAATGCTCCGCCATGGCGCACAAGTACCTCGGCACCGCCTTCGACATCCACGGCGGCGGCATCGACCTGATCTTCCCGCACCACGAGAACGAGATCGCCCAGGCCAAGGCCTTCGGCGACGAGTTCGCGAAGTACTGGGTGCACAACGGCTGGGTCACCATGTCCGGCGAGAAGATGTCGAAGTCCCTGGGCAACTCCGTGCTGGTCAGTGAGATGGTCAAGGCCTGGCGCCCCATCGTGCTGCGCTACTACCTCGGCACCCCGCACTACCGGTCGATGATCGAGTACAGCGAGGAGGCCCTGCGCGAGGCCGAATCCGCGTTCGCGCGCATCGAGGGCTTCGTCCAGCGCGTCACCGAGAAGGCCGGCGAGACCGTCGCCCCCGCCGCCGAGGTGCCGCCCGCCTTCGCCGAGGCGATGGACGACGACCTGGGCGTCCCGCAGGCCCTCGCGATCGTCCACACCACCGTCCGCCAGGGCAACTCCGCCCTCGCCGCCGACGACAAGGAAGCCGCCGTCGCACGCCTCGCCGAGGTCCGTGCCATGCTCGGAGTCCTCGGCCTCGACCCGCTCGACGACCACTGGGCCGGCGAGAGCGACCGGGGCGACGACCTCCACGGCGTCGTCGACACCCTCGTACGCCTCGTCCTCGACCAGCGCCAGTCGGCACGCGAGCGCAAGGACTGGGCCTCGGCCGACGCCATCCGCGACCAGCTCAACCAGTCCGGCCTCGTCATCGAGGACAGCCCCACCGGACCACGGTGGACACTCGGCCCGCGCCAGTAGTCCTCCCGAGTGCCGCCCGGCCCGCCGGGCGGCACACTTTCACTTACGTACACGTACGCACGTCTGAAGCAACGAAACAGGTAGGTCATGGCCGGGAACAGCCAGCGCAGGAACCGCCGCACGTCCAACAAGAAGGGCATGCAGGTCGGCAGCGGCGGTAACCGACGCCGCGCTCTCGAAGGCAAGGGGCCGACGCCGCCCGCCGAGGCCCGCAAGAAGCACAAGAAGAACCGCATCGCGACCGCCAAGGCCAAGCAGGCCGCCAACCGCCGCCCCGCCCCCCGGCGCGGCGGCGTCAAGGGCACCTCCGAGATGGTCGTCGGCCGCAACCCGGTCTTCGAGGCCCTGCGCGACGGCGTGCCCGCCACCACGCTCTACGTCCAGCAGTACATCGACAACGACGAGCGCGTCCGCGAGGCCCTCCAGCTCGCCGGCGAGCGCGGCAACATCAACCTGATGGAAGCCCCGCGCCCCGAGCTCGACCGCATGACGAACGGCCTCAACCACCAGGGCCTCGTCCTCCAGGTCCCGCCCTACGAGTACGCGGACCCGCAGGACCTCACCGCCGCCGCCTACGACAACGGCGAGGACCCCCTCATCGTCGCCCTCGACGGCGTCACGGACCCCCGCAACCTCGGCGCCATCGTCCGCTCCGTCTCCGCCTTCGGCGGCCACGGCGTCGTCGTGCCCGAACGCCGCGCCGCCGGCATGACCGCCGGAGCCTGGAAGTCCTCCGCCGGCACCGCCGCACGCACCCCGGTCTCCCGCGTCACCAACCTGACCCGCGCGCTGGAGGCGTACAAGAAGGAAGGCATCGCGATCGTCGGCCTCGCCGCCGACGGCGAGCACACCGTCGAGGACCTCGAAGCCCTCGGCGGCCCCGTCGTCATCGTCATCGGCAGCGAGGGCAAGGGCCTCGGCCGCCTCGTCGGCGAGACCTGCGACTACCGCGTCCGCATCTCCATGCCGGGCGGCGCCGAATCCCTCAACGCCGGTGTCGCCGCCGGCATCGTGATGTACGAGGTCGCACGCCGCCGCGCCTGATCCGCCGCCGGGACGGGCCGCACGGCCCGTCCCGCAGGACCACCCGCCCGGGCGGCGGCCGACCGGGGCCCACGGGGGTCACACCGGGGGCGCATCCGCGCACTCGCACGCCCCGGCGCACCCCGCCACCCCCTGTTGACGGGCCTCGGACACTTCGACACCGTCAAGGCAGTGTCCTAAACACACATCACTCGGTTAGATGAGTGTGGACACCAGAACGCCTCGGTTCGACGAACAACCCGCCCTGAGCATGGCCAAGGTGGACTGCGACCCTGCGCAGGTCATCGTCAACCACGCCAGCTTCCGGGTGCAGCTCGCCCCCGGCCAGCGCGCACGGCTCCGCGGCGTGGCACCGGCCGGAGCCCGGATCCCCGCCATGAGCGGAGCCGGACGCGGCCGACGCGCCCCCGTCGTGTGGAGCGGCAAGTCCGCCCCCGGCGACCCCGGCGCCAGCGGACTCCTCCAGGCCGTACGGAACTCCACCGCGGGCCGGCCCGACACCGCCTACGACCCCTACGAGCCGTATCCCGCCTACGAGTTCGACAGCGGACACGGCGGCTCCGGCACCCAGGTCATCCCGCGCCTCGAAGAGACCCAGCCCAACCCCGTCATCACCGCACCGCACCGGCCCCGCCGCCCGGACGGCCCCCTGCTGCCCCCCATGCGCCAGGCCGTCGGCGCCTACGACTCCGTCGAGCCCGGACCGTACGACGCGGACGGACCCGACCGGGGCGGATACCGGGACGGAGACGACGACGCCGACGACGTCACCGGCACCCGCGACCGACGCGGCGCCACCGACGACGTCCGGCACGCCTACTACCCGGGCCGCCGCATGAACCTCGGCGTCGTGCTGCTCCCCATGCGCGTCTTCCTCGGCTTCATCTCCATCTACGCCGGCATGGGCAAGCTCTGTGACCCCGTCTACTTCGACGGCGGCGACCGCGGCTCCATGGTCAAGTGGCTGACCTCGCTCCACCCCTGGGCGCTCGCCGAGCCGCTGCGCGACTTCGCGCTCTCCCACCCGGTCGGCGCCGGCCTCACCATCGCCTTCCTCCAGGTCGTCGTCGGCGTCCTGACCGTCCTCGGCCTCTGGCAGCGCGTCGCCGCCTCCATCGGCGCCCTCCTGTCCGCCGCCCTCCTGGTCACCGTCAGCTGGCGCACCGTCGCCGCCTACGACGCGCCCGACATCATCTACCTCGCCGCCTGGAGCCCCCTCGTCATCGCGGGCGCCCCCGTCTACTCCGTCGACGGACGCCTCGCCGGCGAAGCCTGGCGCAAGCTCGGCCCCCGCTCCGAGATCTGGGACCTCCGCCGCCGCGTCCTGCGCCGCGGCGCCGTCGTCGCCACCGTCGTCGTCGGCCTCACCCTCCTCATCGGCTCCATGCTCGGCGGCGCCGTCCGCTCCTCCGAGGTCGTCACCGTCCCCGGCCCGAACGGCGTCCCGACGAACCAGCTCCCCGGCTCCCCGCTCCCCGACAGGTCCCGCAGCGGCAAGGCATCCCACACCCCCACCGGACAGAGCCCCACCCCCTCCCGCAGCACCGCACCCACCACCCCGTCCGCCCGGGCCTCCACGCCCGCCGCGGACAGCGTCCGCGAGTCCGGCCAGGCCGCCGGCGCCGGACAGCCCAGCCAGACCCAGGGCACCGGACAGACCACCCCGCAGCAGACCACCCCCCAGCAGCCCCCCGCCGGCTCCTCCGGCCCCAGCTCCTCCGGCCCCACCGGCGGCGCCACCACGGGCGGCACGGACCCCGGCACCGGCTCCACGGGCGGCACCTCCACCACCGGCGGTGGCGGAGACGGCGGTGGCGGCGGCCGCAACCCCATCGGCGGCCTCCTCGGCTGACACCCACCACGGACACGAGGACTCACACCCACCACTGACACGCGGACTGACACCCGCCACGGACACGCGGAAGGGGCGGGCACCGGAAACGAATCCGGTGCCCGCCCCTTCCGCGTGCTGCGGTCGCGCCGACGAACGGGGGAGGGGCCTACTGCCCGTCCAGCTCCTTCGCCGCCTCCGTCAGGTCCTTCGCCGTGTCGATGGCCCGCCAGTACGCCCCGTGCGGCAGCGGATACCCGGCCAGCCTGCGCTCGCGCGCCAGCCTCGGGAACGTCGTCCGCTCGTGGTCACCCCGGTCCGGCAGCATCCCCGTGAACGCGGGGGAGAACACGTACACCCCCGCGTTGATCAGATACGGCGAGGGCGGGGACTCGATGAAGTCCGTGATGTGGCCGAAGGCATCCGTCTCCACCGCACCCCACGGAATGCGCGGACGAGCCAGCGCCAGCGTCGCGGTCGCATCACGCTCCGCATGGAACGCGGCCATCTCACGCAACGAGAAACGGGTCCAGATATCGCCGTTGGTCGCGTACCAGGGCTGCTCCGGATCGGGCAGCCGGGCCGCCGCGTACTTCAGCCCGCCACCGCGGCCCAGCGGCTCGGACTCCACCACCGTCGTCACGTTCAGCGGCAGCACCGCCGCGTCCAGCCATTCCTGGAGCACCTCGGCGAGGTGCCCGCACGACACCACGGCATCGGTCACGCCCTCGGCGGCCAGCCAGGAAAGCTGATGGCCGATGATCGGCGTCCCGGTGCCCGGGATCTCGACCATCGGCTTGGGGCGGTCATCGGTGTACGGGCGCAGCCGCGATCCCTGGCCACCCGCCAGGATCACGGCCTGCGTCGGAAACGTATGCATGCCAGGCACGATATGCGGTGCCCGGCCGGGAGCGGTCAGCTGAACTGTGCGACACCCGAGGCGAACGACGTGTCACAGACCGGGCGCGAGAAGCGGTGCGCGCGCGTCGGACCGTACTGGGCGACCGCGGCCTTGCCCAGCGCCTTGGCGATCGACATGCAGTGCCGGGCGAGCGACGGACGCCCCTCCACGGCACGTTGGAGGTCGGTCAGCGCGACACCCGGGTCCTTCTCCTGGAGCTCCAGCAGAAGCTTGTCGCGCAGGATGTCCTGCGGCGTGCGCGCCTTGGCGCGCTTGGAGACGGTCTGGGCCGACGCGGTGAGCATCGTCGACTCGGAGTTGTGAGCTGCCCACGGCACGGCGGTGACCGCGAGGGTCCCGGACAGGACCATGACGACAGGCAGTACGAAAGCGAGAGTTCGGCCGATACGGCGCGCGGTGTGGGTCACGCAGCGAGCGTAGCGGGCGGTGATGACGTGGCGACATTACGTCACCCTTGCGAGGGATGGTTCGACTGCGCTTTTCGAATCCCGTGTTGACGGCCAGGAGTGAAATGACCGTTGTGCCGGGGAATTTGACCCGGCCGGTCCAAACCCCCGAACGCGCGGTGGCCCCGCACGGAGAACGTGCGGGGCCACCGTACAGCTGATGCGCGTCAGTCGGTGAGACGCTCGCCCGTCGACGTCGCGAAGACGTGCAGCTCGTCCGGGCGCGGCACGACGTGGAGCTTGGTGCCCTTCTCCGGGACGGCGCGGCCGCCGACGCGGACGACCAGGTCCTTGTGCTCGCCACCGACCTCGGCAGCACCGTAGACGAAGCCGTCGGCGCCGAGCTCCTCGACGACGTTGACCGAGACGGCCAGGCCGGCCGGGGCGTCGGCGGAGTCCTTGGTGAGGGACTTCGCGGCGGCGCCGCCGTGCTCGACGATGTCGAAGTGCTCGGGGCGGATGCCGACCGTGACGGTGCGGTCACCACGGTCCGCGGCGGCGGTGAGCGCCTCGCGGGAGACCGGGACGACGCTGTTGCCGAACTTCACGCCACCGTCGGTGATCGGGACCTCGACCAGGTTCATGGCCGGGGAGCCGATGAAGCCGGCCACGAAGAGGTTCGCCGGGCGGTCGTACATGTTGCGCGGCGAGTCGACCTGCTGGAGCAGACCGTCCTTGAGGACCGCGACGCGGTCACCCATGGTGAGGGCCTCGACCTGGTCGTGGGTGACGTACACGGTCGTGATGCCCAGGCGGCGCTGGAGCGAGGCGATCTGCGTACGGGTGGAGACACGGAGCTTGGCGTCGAGGTTCGACAGCGGCTCGTCCATGAGGAAGACCTGCGGCTCACGCACGATCGCGCGGCCCATCGCCACACGCTGACGCTGACCACCGGAGAGCGCCTTCGGCTTGCGGTCCAGGTAGTCGGTGAGGTCCAGCATCTTGGCGGCCTCTTCGACCTTCGCGCGGATCTCGGTCTTGTTGATACCGGCGATCTTCAGCGCGAAGCCCATGTTGTCCGCGACGGACATGTGCGGGTAGAGCGCGTAGTTCTGGAACACCATGGCGATGTCCCGGTCCTTCGGCGGCAGGTGCGTGACGTCGCGGTCACCGATGCGGATGGCGCCGCCGTTGACGTCCTCGAGACCCGCGAGCATGCGCAGGGAGGTCGACTTGCCACAACCGGAGGGACCGACGAGGACGAGGAACTCACCGTCCGCGATGTCGATCTCGAGCTGGTCGACGGCCGGCTTCGTGGAACCGGGGTAGACGCGGGACGCCTTGTCGAACGTGACACTGGCCATGCTGAATCTTCTCCTCAACCGGCAGGAACGTGCCGGACGATCCGTTGTAAAGGGAGTGGTCTGGTCCACCTGGGTGAACCATCAGCGACGCTACCTGGCGATTTCGGATCTGTCAGTAGTTCTCTGGGGAGGAATTCTCCTGGTGGGCGTGGGGCGGGGCGCGGCAGGGCGGACAGCCCGGCTCCCCCGGGAAGCCTGCGTCGCGCACTGGACGAATGCGTCGGCCCGGCGTCGCTCGCGCGGACGCCCGGCGGCTTGCGGCAGGGGCGAAAACATCGTGGATCGGTGTGTGGGGCGCTGTGTAGAGTGAGGGCTCGCGCGCGTGATTGCGGCGTGCGTGTTGCCTCCTTAGCTCAGCTGGCCAGAGCAACGCACTTGTAATGCGTAGGTCATCGGTTCGAATCCGATAGGGGGCTCGGCCGGGATGGATCCCGGCTCGGGGAGATCTCCCGGGCCGGGTTCCTTCGTTTTCCGGCGGATGTGCCGCGACTGCCGGCCCCGTGCCCGGCTACGGCGTCAGCAGGTCTCCGTAGATCACGAAGTCGATGCCGATCACGCTGCCGTCGGGAAACTCACAGGCACGGTTGGGCTCCACATTCGTGACGACTCCGCCCTGGGCCACGCACTCCTCAACGGTGACAGGCGGCACGGGTGCCGCCTGAGCGGTGGCGGCGGCGCCGAGGGCGCTCGTGCCCGCGAGGGCTGCCGTGGCGAGGCCGAGGCCCACCAATCGTCGCACGCGCATGGGTTTCTCCTCTCGGATTCCCCGGGTCCTGCCCTTCGGGCCCGGAGGGGCCGGGAAGGGCTGCCTCTTTCAGCATGGCGGGCGGCCGGAGGGTCCGCGAGCGGTGACCGGCGCCGGTACCGCGCCTGCGGCCGGGTATGGCGCGGGACGGGCCGGACCGGCCCGTCCGGTTCCCGCGCCGGACCCGCTCACCCCCTCCCCGACAGCCGGTCCGCGAACTTCGCGATCGGGTCCGTGCCGGGGCGTGGTGAGGTGAGTTCGCGGCGGTCGGCGGCGCGGTAGGCGGCGTACATGCCGTGGACGCCGAGCCAGCGCAGGGGTTCGGGTTCCCAGCGGCGGACGCGGTGGTTGACCCAGGGGAGGGCGGTCAGTTCGGTGGGGCCGGACTGGCCCGAGTCCTGCTGGATGAGGTCGCGCAGGGTGCGGGCGGCGAGGTTGGTGGTGGCGACGCCGGAGCCGACGTAGCCTCCCGCCCAGCCGAGGCCGGTGGAGCGGTCGAGGGTGGCGGTGGCGCACCAGTCGCGGGGGACGCCGAGGACGCCGGACCAGGCGTGGGCGATGGGGGTGCCGGCGGTGGTGGGGAAGAGGCGGATCAGGAGTTCGCGCAGGGCCTCGATGGTGGCGGGCTGGGTGCGTCCGTCGTTGTCGGTGGCGGAGCCGTAGCGGTACGGGACGCCGCGGCCGCCGAGGGCGATGCGGTCGTCGGCGGTGCGCTGGGCGTACATGTAGGCGTGGGCCATGTCGCCGAGGGTCTCGCGGCCGTCCCAGCCGATGGTCTCCCAGACGGAGGCGGGGAGGGGATCGGTGACGATCATGGAGGAGTTCATCGGGAGCCAGGTGCGCTTCTGGCCCTTGAGGCCGGCGGTGAAGCCTTCGGTGCAGCGCAGGACGTAGGGGGCGCGGACGGTGCCGTAGGGCGTGACGGCGTGCTTGGGCTTGATCTCGGTGACGGGGGTCGATTCGTGGATCGTGACGCCGAGTGCCTCGACGGCGTCGGCGAGTCCGGTGACGAGTTTGGCGGGGTGGAGGCGGGCGCCGTGGGGGGTCCAGCTGGAGCCGACGGCGCCGGTGACGCGGATACGTTTCGCGGTTTCGCGGGCGCCGTGCAGGGTGCGGTCGGTCTCGCCGAAGGCGATCTCGACGGCGCGGAAGTCCTTGAGGCGGGCGAGCTGGGCGGGGGTGTAGGCGACTTCGAGGACGCCGCCCTTGTGGATGTCCGCGTCGATCTTCTCTTCGGCGGCGACGCGGATGACCTCGTCGACGGTGTCGTTCATGGCCTGTTGGAGGCGGACGGCGGCGTCGTGGCCGTGGAGTTTCGCGTAGCGGTCGCGGCCGGCGATGCCGTTGTAGAGCCAGCCGCCGTTGCGGCCGGAGGCGCCGTAACCGCAGAACTTGGCTTCCAGGACCGTGATGTTGAGGAAGGGGACGGCCTTCTTCAGGTAGTAGGCGGTCCAGAGTCCGGTGTATCCGCCGCCGACGATGCAGACGTCGGCGTTGCTGTCGCCGGGCAGGGGTTCGCGGGGGGTGGGGGTGCCCCGGTTCGCGTACCAGAAGGATATGCCGCCGTTGACGGTGCTGACGGTGCTCATGTTGCCCCTGCTTGTCCGTGTGGCCGGGTGGCTGCGTGGCTGTTGTGGCGGGACGTTACTGGGCGGGGGTGGGTTTCGTCTCGTGGCGGGTGCGGGTCAGTGGGTAGCAGGCGAGGCCGATCAGGGCGGCGGTGAAGTGGCCGACGTCGGTGAAGGTGGCGCCGGTGACGAGGGGGACGCCGTAGATGACGAGGACGGCGAAGAGGTAGACGTACCGCCAGGGGCGTGCGACGTAGTAGGTGAGGACGGCGACGACGCCGGCGAGCGCGTAACTGACGCCGACGTCGAGGGTGTTGACGGCGGTTGCGGGGGCGTGGCCGTGCCGGATGGCCCAGGCGAGGACGCCTTCGCTGACGAGGGTGGCGAGGACGTGCGCGGTGGCGGCGACGGTGAGCCAGCGCAGGGTGCCGAGGCGGCGTTCGGCGGGGGCGTGGAAGACGGTGTAGAGGACGGCGTAGGGGAGCCAGCGGCCGCTGTCGATCCAGAAGGCGCTGCTGATGAGGACGCGGACGGGGTTCCGGGAGAGTTCGTGGATGTTGGTGGACCGCTGGCGGAGGAAGTCCTCCTCGAAGGCGGGTGACATCTGGTGGACGATGACGGTGGTGACGAACAGGACGGTCAGCCAGACGTAGGTGCCGGGGGCGCTGCGGATCCATGAGCCGGCGCCGCGGATCCACGTGGCGGGCGCGGGGCGGGGCCGTGTGGGCGGGGCGGGGTGGCTCGGGGTCATAGCCGATTGACGCACGCTCCTAGGATCGGGGCCGTGATTGACATTCCGGATGCGCTGATCGCCACACAGTCCACGTACAACGGTGAGGCGGGGCGGGCGTTCGTCGCCGCGTTGCCGGGGATGGCGGCGGATTTCCTGGAGCGTTGGGGGCTGCGGCCGGACGGCGGTTCGTCGTACGGGGTGTGTGCGCTGGTTCTTCCGGTGGTGCGGGTGGCGGACGGGCGCCGGGCGGCGTTGAAGCTGCAGCCGGTGGACGAGGAGACGGCGGGGGAGCCGGTCGCGCTGCGGTTGTGGGGCGAGGCGTCGGCGGGTGCGGTGGAGCTGCTGGAGCACGACGCGGCGACGGGGACGATGTTGCTGGAGCGGTTGGAGGGGGACCGTGCGCTGTCGGGGGTGGCGGATGCGCGGGAGGCGGTGCGGGTGGTCGCGGAGCTGCTGGCGGGGCTGACGGCGGTGCGTGTTCCGGCGGGGGCGGGCCTGCGGGGGCTGGGTGACGTGGCGGCGCGGCTGGTGGGCACGGCGCCGGCGGTGGTGGAGCTGCTGGTGGACGAGGGGGAGCGGCGGTTGGTGGCGGACTGTGCGGCGGCGGTGCGGGAGGTGGCGGGGGAGCCGGGGGACCGGTTGCTGCACTGGGATCTGCACTTCGGGAACGTGCTGGCCGGGCGGGGCGGGCAGTGGGTGGCGATCGATCCGAAGCCGTTGGCGGGTGATGCGGGGTTCGAGCTGTTTCCGGCGCTGGTCGACCGGTTCGACGCGGCGGACGTGCCGGGGCGGTTCGATCTGCTGACGGGGGTGCTGGGGCTGGACCGGGGGCGGGCGCGGGCGTGGACGCTGGGGCGGGTGCTGCAGAACGCGTGCTGGGGCGCCGAGAGCGGTGAGCGGCGGCTGGTGCCGGAGCAGGCTGAGGTCGCGCGGCGGCTGCTGGGGCGGGTGTAGGGGCCGGTCCGGTGCTGTTTACGCTGCCCCCATGATTCGTACCGCTACCGCTGCCGACGTCCCCGCCATCCACGCGATGGTCCGTGAACTGGCCGATTACGAGAAGGCGCTGCACGAGGCGAGGGCCACCGAGGAGCAGTTGCACGAGGCGCTGTTCGGTGAGCGTCCTGCCGCGTACGCGCACATCGCCGTGTCCGACGAGGACGGCTCGATCGTCGGCTTCGCCCTGTGGTTCCTGAACTTCTCGACGTGGCGTGGGGTGCACGGCATCTATCTGGAGGATCTGTACGTGCGTCCCGAGCGGCGCGGCGGCGGGCACGGGAAGGCGCTGCTGACGGAGCTGGCGCGGATCTGTGTGGAGCGGGGTTACGAGCGCCTGGAGTGGTCGGTGCTGAACTGGAACGCCCCGTCCATCGCGTTCTACGAGTCGCTGGGTGCGCGGCCGCAGGACGAGTGGACGGTGTACCGGCTGACGGACGGGGCGTTGGCGGAGCTCGGGGGCTGACCTGCGGGGTCAGGGGATGAGGACGACCTTGCCGGTGGTGCCGCGGGTCTCCAGGGCGCGGTGGGCGGCGGCTGCTTCGGCGAGCGGGTAGCGCTGGACGGCGGGGCGCAGCCGTCCGGCGGCGGCTTCGGCGAGTGCGCGGGTTTCGAGGGCGCGCAGGCCGCCGCCCCGCCGGATCATGGCGGGCCCGAGGACGCTCTCGGAGGTGATGGCGCGTGCGGCGAGTTCCTCGGCGGTGAAGGTGAGCGGGCGGCCGTCGTGGAGTCCGCTGCCGGACCAGCCGTAGACGACGTGCTGTCCGCCCTTGCCGAGGAGGCCGACGGCGGCGCGGGCGGTGGTGGATCCGACGGAGTCGTACACGACGGTGGCGCTCCGGCCGGTGCCGTCGAGGTGGGTGCGGACGTGGCGCGGCCAGTCGGGGAGGGTGTAGTCGACGGCGAGGTCGGCGCCGTTGGCCCGGACGAGGGCGGTTTTGGCGGGTCCTCCGGCGAGTCCGATGACGGTGGCTCCGGCGTTCTTGGCGTACTGCACGAGCAGGGTGCCGATGCCGCCTGCGGCCGCGGTGACGAGGACGACGGAGTCCGGGCCGAGTGCGGTGAATCCGAGGATGCCGAGGGTGGTGCGGCCGGTGCCGATCATGGCGACGGCTTCGGCGTCGTCGAGGCCGTCGGGGACGGGGTGGAGCTTGTCGGCCTCGGTGACGGTGAGTTCGGCGTAGCCGCCGGGGACGTTGCCGATGTGGGCGACGACGCGCCGTCTGAGCCAGTCGGGGTCGGTGCCCTCGCCGAGTGACTCGACGAGGCCGGCGACTTCACGGCCGGGGACGGTGGGCAGCGGGGTGGGTGCGGGGTAGGGCCCGGTCATGCCTTCGCGCAGGGCGGTGTCGAGGAGGTGGACGCCGGCGGCGCGTACGGCGATGCGGACCTGGCCGGGGCCGGGCACGGGGTCGTCGGTGTGTTCGTAGGTGAGGTTCTCGGCGGGGCCGAAGGTGTGGAGGCGGACGGCGTGCATGGCGGGCTCCCCGGGGTGGGTCTCGGTGACTCCGCCACCCTCCTTCCTCAAGTGCGCTTGAGGTCAAGGGGAGGGGTGGACGCGCCGCGGCACTCGGTGGCGGGGGCCGGCGAGCGGCGTCGGCGGGCGTTGTCAGTGGGGTGCGTCACGATGGGGGCATGGTGCGCAGCAGCGGTAGGGGTGGCGGTACGGGCAGGGCCGGCAAGGGCGGTGTCGCCGAGGCGCGGCGGCCCGAGGTGCGGCTGCCGTCTCTGGTGGCGTACGAGGGCGGCGGGCTGGAGCCGGACGGGGACTACGACGGCGTGCGGTTCGACTCCGTCGACCTGGCGGACGAGTCGGGTCCGGGTGCGCGGTTCATGGACTGCGCTCTCGACGGCTGCGCCCTGGACCGTACGGAGCTGGTCAGGGCCCGGTTCATCGATTCGGTGCTGACGGGGGTACGGGGGGTGGGCACCGATCTCGCGGAGGTGTCGCTGCGCGACGTGGAGATCGTGGACGCGCGGCTGGGCGGGGTGCAGATGCACGGGGCCGTGCTGGAGCGGGTCCTGATCAAGGGCGGGAAGATCGACTACCTGAATCTGCGGAAGGCCCGTCTGAAGGACGTGGTGTTCGAGGGGTGCGTGCTGTCGGAGCCGGATTTCGGCGGTGCGCAGCTGACCCGGGTGGAGTTCCGGGAGTGTGTGCTGAAGCGGGCCGATTTCAGTGCGGTGCGGATGGAGTCGGTGGATCTGCGGACGGTCGCGGAGCTGGACATCGCGCGGGGCGTGGAGCGGCTGGCCGGTGCGGTGATCAGCCCGGCGCAGCTGATGGAGCTGGCTCCGGCGTTCGCGGCACAGATCGGGGTGCGGGTGGAGGTGTGACGGGGGTGGCGCGGGGCCGGGGTGCGCAGGGGACGGCGCCGGGTCAGAGGCGGGGGAAGCGGGCCTGGAGGTCCCAGACCGTGGGGTTGTCGGCGAGGCCTTCGTGCATGTCGGCGAGGTCGGCGATCAGATCGTGCAGGAAGTCGCGGGCCTCGCGGCGCAGCACGGAGTGGCTGAAGGTGAGCGGTGCTTCCTCGGCGGGCATCCAGTCGGCCTCGACGTCGACCCAGCCGAAGCGGCGCTCGAAGAGCATGCGGTCGGAGGACTCGGTGAAGTCGAGTTCGGCGAACTGGCGGCGGTGGGAGCGGTTGCCGCGGGGGTCCTGGTCGATCTGTTCGACGATGTCGCAGAGCGCCCAGGCGAAGTCGAGCACCGGCACCCATCCCCAGGCTGTGGATACTTCGCGGTCCTCCTTGGTGTCCGCGAGGTAGACGTCCCCGGAGAACAGATCGTGGCGCAGGGCGTGGACGTCCGCTCGGCGGTAGTCGGTCTGCGGGGGATCGGGGAAGCGTCGGGAGAGGGAGTAGCCGATGTCGAGCACGGTTCGATGGTGTCATGCCCGGCGTGTCGGTCCCGCATCAGCGGATGCGGGGGCACCGGTGCGGGGCGCTGTTCAGGGCAGGAGCCGCTGTTCCTTGGCCACGGCGACCGCCCCGGCGCGGGTGTCGACGCCGAGTTTGTCGTAGATGCGGCCCAGGTGGGTCTTGACGGTGGCCTCGCTGATGAACAGGGCGCGGGCGATGTCGCGGTTGCCCAGGCCCTGGGAGAGCTGGCCCAGGATGTCGCGTTCCCGGTCGGTGAGGGTGGGCCGCGGTGTGCGCATCCGGGCCATGACGCGGCTGGCGACGGGCGGGGACAGGGTGGTGCGCCCCTCGGCGGCTGAGCGGATCGCGGCGAAGAGTTCCTCGGGGCGTTCGGCCTTCAGCAGGTAGCCGGTGGCACCCGCCTCGATGGCACGGGTGATGTCGGCGTCGGTGTCGTACGTGGTGAGGACGAGGACGTGGGCGCCGTCGGTGCCGGCCACGATGCGGCGGGTCGCCTCCACGCCGTCGATGCCCTCGCCCAGCTGGAGGTCCATCAGGACGACGTCGGGGGCGAGCTTGGCGGCGAGGGCGACCGCCTCCTCGCCGCTGCCGGCTTCGCCGACGACCTCGATGTCGGGTTCGCTGCCCAGCAGCGCGAGGAGTCCGGCGCGTACGACGGCGTGGTCGTCGCAGAGCAGGATGCGGACGGTCGGGTGCGCGGCGGTCATGCGGGGTCCTGTGGGGTGAGGGGCCGGCCGGCCGCGTCGTCGAGGGGCACGGTGGCGGTCACCACGGTGCCCTCGCCGGGCGCGGACTCGATGGTCAGGGTGCCGCCGAGCTGCCGGAGCCGGGCGCGCATCGCGGGCAGTCCGTGGCCGCGCACTCCGTCGGGCGGCCCGGTTCCGGCGGCGGGGGTGAACCCGTGGCCGTTGTCGGCGATGTCGAGGACGGTCCGGTCGTCGAGGTGGGTGAGGGTCAGGGCGGCCTCGGTGGCGCCCGCGTGCTCGGTGACGTTGGCCAGGGCGCCCTGGGCGATCCGCAGCAGCGCGGACTGCACCCGGTCGGGAAGGCCGGAGTGCGGTGTGCCCTCGACATGGCAGCGGACGGTGAGCCGGCCCTCGGCCTGTGCGGTCTCCCGGGTGGCGAGGGCGTGCAGTGCCGCCTCCAGGCCGCCGCCCTCGGCGAGGTCGGCGGGGGCCAGGTCGTGGACGAAGCGGCGGGCCTCGGCGAGGTTGCGTTCCGCGATGCCGGTGGCGGTACGGACGTGGCGGCGGGCCGTCGCAGGGTCGGCGTCCCAGGTGCGGTCGGCGGCCTGGAGCAGCATCTGCTGGCTGGACAGGCCCTGGGCCAGGGTGTCGTGGATCTCCATGGAGAGCCGCTGGCGTTCGGCGAGGGTGCCCTCGCGCCGTTCGGTGGCGGCCAGCTCGCGGCGGGTGCGGAGCAGGTCGTCGATGAGCTCGCCCTGGCGTTCCGCCTGGCGCTGCATGTGGACGAACACGGCGGTCGCGACGGCGGCCACGGCGGGCGGGGCGAGGATCAGGTTGGGGTCGAAGCCCTCGGCCAGCCGCAGTTGCGCGGCGACGACGAACAGCGTCAGCAGCGCGACCAGGGCGAGCGCGGCCCGCGGCGGCAGGATGCGCAGCCCGGTGTAGAAGAGCGGGACCGCGCACCAGGCGAAGCTCGGCGCGAGGACGACGAGCACCATCCACACGGCGACGAGCGCCCCGAGCCAGACGAGGCTGCGCGGTGTCGGCCGCGAGCCGAGGACCGGGCCGAGCACGTAGAGGACGGCCAGGGCGACGGACAGGCCGATGATCCACGGCGTGCGGGTCTCCCCGGGGTGCCGCAGCAGGAACCGGGTCAGCGAGGCGCCCAGCAGCAGGAAGAACGCGGCGTGCATGAGCAGCGCCAGCGCGCGGGTGCCGGGGTCGGCGGCCTGGCGGGCGCCGCGTACCGACGGGCTTCGCCGCTCCACCTGCCCACCCCCTGCTCCCGTCCGTGGC
Source organism: Streptomyces sp. NPDC048211 (assembly GCF_043202315.1). NCBI lineage: Bacteria > Bacillati > Actinomycetota > Actinomycetes > Kitasatosporales > Streptomycetaceae > Streptomyces > Streptomyces sp. NPDC048211. The sequence continues at coordinate 73,313 of NZ_JBIDAD010000013.1, read as the reverse complement.
CCGCTGCTGACCTGCGCGGACATTTCATCGTCACCCCGAAAGGCCACCCCCGCATCAACCGATCGGCCGATGGGGCCGTCCACCGTCCCGCGCGCGGCGTCGAGCCGGTACGACGACCGTACGGGCCCGGAACCGGCCCAACGATGGAACACAGAACGCAGAAGCCACGCACCACCCCGCTGAGGAGCCCACCATGAAGAAGATCTCGCTGCGCACCCGTGTCCTGACCGGTGCCGTCGCCGCCGCCGCTCTGGGAGCCGGCACCTTCGGCGCGATGTCCGCGAACGCCTCCGCGCCGGCCGCCGCGTCCGCCACCACCGTCAAGGCCGACACCGCGAACCGGAACCTCCAGCAGTCCACGCACCTGACCGTGGACGCCGCGTCGAAGGCCGCGCAGGCCGCCCTCGACGCGGCCGAGAAGGAGAACCAGCGCGTCGCCGTCGCCGTCGTCGACCGCAACGGCAACACGATCCTGACCCTGCGCGGCGACGGCGCCGGCCCGCAGGCCTACGAGTCGGCCGAGAAGAAGGCGTACACCGCCGTGTCCTGGAACGCCCCCACCTCCGAGCTGGCCAAGCGCCTCGCCCAGGCTCCGAACCTGAAGGACATCCCCGGCACCCTCTTCCTCGCGGGCGGCGCCCCGGTGCAGGTCAAGGGTGCTCCGGTGGCGGGCATCGGCGTGGCCGGCGCACCCAGCGGCGACCTCGACGAGAAGTTCGCCGCGGCCGGCGTCGCGGCCCTCGCCAAGTAGGCGGACTGACGCACGGTCGTGACCGCGCACGGGAGGACTCACGCACGGTCGTGACCGCGCATGGGCGGACTCACGCACGGCCGTGATCGTGCGCGGACGCACCCACGCACAGTCGTGACCGCGCAGGGGCGGAATTGCGCACGGTCGTGACCGCCCACGGGCGCACTCACGCATGATCGTGACCGCACCACCCACACACGGTCGTCACGCGCACAGATGCGCCACGCACGGTCGTCACCAGGCACGATCGTCACTATTCACGGTCGTTACCACCCACGGGAGACGGATATGAACGCCCTCGATCAGCAACTGCTCGACGCCGCACGCACCGGCGACACCGATTCCGTGCGGACCGCGGTCGAGGGCGGAGCCCGGGTGGACGTCCGCGACGGGGAGCTGCGCACCCCGCTGCTCCTGGCCGTCCACGGCGGCCATGTGGAGGCCGCCCGGCTGCTCGTCGACGCCGGCGCGGACCCCGACGCGCAGGACAGCCGGGAGGAGAGCCCCTGGCTGGCCACCGGGGTCACGGGCAGCGTCGCGATGCTGCACGTCCTGCTGCCGGCCGGGCCGGACCTGAAGCTCCGCAACCGCTTCGGCGGCATCGCGCTGATCCCGGCGAGCGAGCGGGGCCACGTCGCGTACGTCCGGGAGCTGCTCCGGGTCACCGACATCGACGTCGACCACGTCAACCGGCTGGGCTGGACGGCCCTGCTGGAGGCCGTGATCCTCGGCGACGGCGGCCGGGCGCACCAGGAGATCGTCGAACTGCTGCTGGCGGCCGGTGCGACGCCCGGTCTGCCGGACGGTGACGGCGTCACGGCCCTGGCGCACGCGGAACGCCGCGGCTTCGCGGAGATCGCGGCGCTCCTGCGGGACGCCGGTGACGGGAAGGCCCGGTGAGGGCCCGCCGCGCGGTGCTTGTGCCGGCGGCCGCGATCGTGCTCGCGGGCTGCGCCACGGAGGCCACGAGCCCGCCGGACGCACCGGCCGCGCAGGGCACGCCGACCGCACAATCCACGCCGACCGCGCGGGCCCCGGCCGGGAGGACCCCCGACGGCACGCTCCTCGTCGCCGACTTCGGCGGCGACACCGTGACGTTCGTCGACCCGGAACGCGGGGCGTTCGACCGGGTCGAGGTCGGCACCGCCCCGTACGGGCTGGTGGTCGGGGCGGACGGCCGGGCCTGGGTGGCGACCGCCGAGGGCGTCGCCGTCGTCGACACGAAGTCCCGCACCCGGCAGACCCGTATCCCGTACGAGACGGAGACCGGACCCGTCACCACCGGCGAGTACCGCGGCGGCGGCATGGGGATCGCGCTGGCCCCCGACGGCCGGCACGTCTACGTCGGCGTCAACGTCCCGGATGCCGAAGGGGCCCTTGAGGTGATCGACACCGAGACCCGCGAGGTCACGGGCACCGCCCCGGTCGGCCGCCGCCCCTTCGACGTGGACGTCTCGCCCGCCGGCGACGAGGTGTACGCCACCGGCCACGACTCCTTCGACGTGACGTCCGTCCGGACGGACACCTTGCGCACCCGGCGCATGGAGGTGGCTCCGTACGGCACGGAGGGCGGTCTCGGCTCCTGGCTGAAGCCGCACTACGCGGTCGTCCGGCCCGGGGACGGGAAGCTGCTGCTGCCCTTCGAGGGCGAGCGGCTGGCGGTGCTCGATCCGCGTACCGGCAAGGTGGCCGTCGAGCGGATGACGGCCGACACCCACCAGCACGGCGCGACGATGACGCCCGACGGCACGCTGCTCGTCGTCGGCACCGGCCCGATCGCAGCGGACGACGAGGACGCGTCCCTGACCGTCCGCAAGCCGGACGGCAGCGAGCGCGTGGTGGAACTGGACGGCCCGCACGAGGATGTGGCGGTGTCTCAGGACGGCCGCACGGCGTACGTCACCGGCGGCTTCACGCGGGACGGCTACTGGAACGGCATCACGGTCGTGGACCTCGCCGGGAGGGCTGCCCCGGTCCGGCTGCCGGCGGGTGAGCGGCCCCTGGGCATCGCGGTGCTCTGACGGCCGCGGAGAGTTACGGGGGCGGGCCGGGGCGGTCCGGTCGACCCCCGTACCCCGACATTCCACGCATAGGATCACCGGTGTGGATCACCGACCCCGGGCACGTCGCGCGGCAAGCGGCACAGCACACAGCGCGGCAAGCGGCCCGGCACGCACAGCAGACAGCGCGGCGAGCGGCACGGCACGCACACCCCGCAGGGCGGCCGGGCCCGCCGCCGCCCTGCTGCTCGCCCTCGCCGTTCTCGCCCCCGCCTGCACCGCCGGAACGGGCACGGTGGAGGGCGAGCCGGGCGCGTCCGGCGTGCGCGACCCGTACTTCCCGAAGCTCGGCAACGGCGGCTACGACGTGACGCACTACGGCCTCACGCTCGACGTCGACCCGGACGCGCAGACGCTGCGCGGGACCGCGGTGATCACCGCGCGGGCCACCCAGGACCTGAGTTCGTTCAACCTCGACCTCGCCGGTCTGACCGTGGACTCGGCGACCGTGGAGGGACGTCCGGCCGCCGTCAACCGGGCGGGCAACGAGCTGACGCTGCGTACGGACGCGAAGGTCGAGGACCGGCTCCACAAGGGCGAGACGTTCCGTACCGTCGTCCACTACTCGGGCTCCCCGAAGACCATCACCGATCCGGACGAGTCCGAGGAGGGCTGGCTGCCGACCGACGACGGCTCGCTCGCCCTCGGTGAGCCGACCGGGTCGATGGCCTGGTACCCGGGCAACCACCACCCGGGCGACAAGGCCTCGTACGACCTGGAGGTCACCGTCCCCAAGGGGCTGACGGCGGTCTCCAACGGAGTGCCGGCCGGCCGGCCGGTGACGGCCGGTGACCGCACCACGTACCGCTGGCACACCGCCGAACCGATGGCGAGTTACCTGGCGACCCTGGCCGTCGGCCGCTTCGAGACGAAGACGTCGACGATGGCGGGCGGCATCACGGTGTTCACGGCCGTGGACCCGGAGTCGGCGAAGGCGAGCGCGGCGACGGTGGCCCGGGTGCCCGAGGTCGTGAAGTGGGAGGCCGAGCACTTCGGCCCGTACCCGTTCTCCGCCACCGGCGCGATCGTGGACCGCAAGGGGGACGCGGGTTACGCGCTGGAGACGCAGAACCGGCCGTTCTTCCCCGGCCCGCCGAGCATCGGGCTGCTCGTCCACGAGATGGCGCACCAGTGGTTCGGCGACTCGGTCACCCCCGCCACCTGGCGCGACATGTGGCTGAACGAGGGCCTGGCGACGTACGCGGAGTGGCTGTGGGAGGAGGAGAAGGCGGACACCCCGGCCCAGGAGTCGTTCGACGAGGCGTACGAGAACGAGGACAACTGGGCGTTCCCGCCGGCCGATCCGCCGAGCGCGGCGGACATCTCGGCGCAGCCGGTGTACGGGCGCGGGGCCATGGTGATCCACAAGATCCGCGAGGCGGTCGCCGACGACGAGGAGTTCTTCGCGCTGCTCGCCGGCTGGACGAAGGCGCACCGGCACGGCAACGCCTCGACGGCGGACTTCACCGCGTACGTGGAGAAGAAGACGGGGAAGGACCTGTCGGACCTGTGGAAGGACTGGCTGTACGGGAAGGACCGCCCGGACGCGGACGGCTGACGGGGCGTGTCAGTCGCCGGGGACGGTGTCACGTCGACGCGGGCGGCCGACGGGGCGTACGGCAGGAGCCGGTCCGCCGCGGACGGCTGACCGGCTCCCGGGGCAACGAGGTGGGGACTAGCCCACGTTGACGCCGGCCCAGGCGGCGCTGACCGAGGCGAGCTCGGCGCTGTCCGCTCCGTACAGGTCGGTCGCCGCCTTCTCGGTCGCCTCACGGGCGGCCGCGTAGTCGGTGGTCGAGGTCATGTACTCGGAGAGGGCCTTGTACCAGATCTGGACGGCCTTGTCCCGGCCGATGCCGGTGACGGTGGAGCCGTCGGAGGTGGGGGAGTCGTAGTCGACGCCGTTGATGGTCTTCGCGCCGCTGCCCTCGGCCAGCAGGTAGAAGAAGTGGTTGGCGACACCGGAGGAGTAGTGGACGTCGAGGTCGCCGACGCCGCTGGACCAGGCGTCGGCCGAGCCGCCGTCCTTGCTGGGCTTGTCCATGTAGCGCAGCGGGGTGCCGTCGCCGTTGATGTCGATCTTCTCGCCGATGAGGTAGTCGCCGACGTCCGTGGCGTTGTCGGCGAAGAACTCCACCGAGGTGCCGAAGATGTCGCTGGTGGCCTCGTTGAGACCGCCGGACTCGCCGGCGTAGTCGAGGTTGGCCGTGGAGGCGGTCAGGCCGTGGCTCATCTCGTGGCCGGCGACGTCGAGGCCGGTGAGGGCGCTCTTGTTGTCGGCGCCGTCGCCGTACGTCATGCAGAAGCAGCTGTCGTCCCAGAACGCGTTGACGTACGCGTCGCCGTAGTGGACGCGGGAGTAGGCGGCCTTGCCGTCACCGGCGATGCCGTCGCGGCCGAGCGCCGACTTGTAGAAGTCCCAGGTCTGCGCGGCGCCGTAGTGGGCGTCGACCGCGGCGGTCTGGCGGTCGTTGCCGGTGCCGTCGCCCCACGTGTCGTCGTCGTCGGTGACCAGGTCACCGGTGCCGCTCTCGCCCTGGTTCAGGTCGTACGTCTTGTGGCCGCCGCGGTCGCCGTCGGTCAGCTCGAAGCCGGAGCCGGACGCGGTGGTGGTCAGGTCGACCTTGCCGCTGTACTGGCTGTTGCCGATGCCGGCGGTCTCGATCTCCTCGTAGCTCCGGAGCACCTTGCCGGTGGTGGCGTCGGTGATGACGCGCTTGCGGCTCGGGGTGCCGTCCTTCTGCACGCCGGTCCTCACGGATTCGAGGGCGAGGACGGGCTTGGAGCCGCCCGCCCAGATCACCTTGCGGGCGCTCGCCACGGTCTTGATCTTCGCCGTCGTCGACGGCACGGATATCTTCGCCTTCGTCGCCTTGGTGACGCTCTTGAGCTTGCCGTTGCTCGCGGTGTGGGTGACGAGGTCGCCGCCGAGGACGGGCAGCCCGGCGTAGGTGCGCTCGTAGCGGGTGTGGACCGTGCCGTTGGCGTCCTTGATCACGTCACGGACGATCAGTTTCTCCTGGCTGCCGAGGCCCAGGGTGTCGGCGGCCGAAGAGGCTTCGGTCTGGGCCGACTTGATGGCGGACGTCCGTGCGGAGGCGCTGCTGAAGGCGGGCGAGGTGGTGCGGGGAGAAGCGGAGGGACCGTCACCGGGGGTGTTCGGGTTGGCGCTCGCCGCACCGGTCTGCACTCCGACGACGACCATCGCGGCCACGGCGGCCAGGGCTGCGGCGCGACGGGTGTTCATGTGGGGGGTCATGTGCTCTCCGTTGCTCGTTCCGTGGGGGGTTACGAGCGGAGAGCGTGCCACCGAATGACCACCTTTGACGGTGTACCAACAATTACCTCACAATTCTTTGACCAGTTCTTGTCCGACTGGGATGCGGCTGTGTCCGCTATCCGGCGGACTTCCTTCGATTGGACAACACCGCGTGTTGGTCCCGCCGTTGGGTTCGGTCAGTGGTACGGGCGCACGCCGAAGCCCCCGACCGCAGGACGTTCGGCCGGGGGCTTCGGTGAAGCGGAGGTACGGAGCGTCAGAGGTTGACGCCGAAGTCCTGCGCGATGCCGCGCAGGCCCGAGGCGTAGCCCTGGCCGACGGCGCGGAACTTCCACTCGGCGCCGTTGCGGTACAGCTCGCCGAAGACCATGGCGGTCTCGGTGGCGGCGTCCTCGCTCAGGTCGTAGCGCGCGATCTCGGCGCCGCCGGCCTGGTTGAGGATGCGGATGTAGGCGTTCCGCACCTGGCCGAAGTTCTGGCTGCGGGTCTCGGCGTCGTAGATCGACACCGGGAAGACGATCTTGTCGATGTCGGCCGGCAGGCCCGCCAGGTTGACGTTGATCTGCTCGTCGTCGCCCTCGCCCTCACCCGTGACGTTGTCACCGGTGTGCACGATGGTCTGGTCCGGCGTCGCCTTGTTGTTGAAGAAGACGAAGTGCCCGTCGGAGAAGACCTTCCCCGCGGCGTTGACCGCGATCGCGGAGGCGTCGAGGTCGAAGTCGGTGCCGGTGGTGGTACGGACGTCCCAGCCGAGGCCGACCGTGACGGCGGTGAGGCCGGGGGCCTCCTTGGTGAGGGAGACGTTGCCGCCCTTGGACAGGCTTACTGCCATGGGGAGTCCCTTTCATCTGTCGTGTGCGGGCTTCGTGCCATCACGAAGCTACCGTCACAGGTCATAACGCAGGCAGGGGACCGGGAGGTTCCTTCCGCCTTTACTTTCTTTACCGAACTGATGACGGGGTGCGGGCAGACGGGGGAAGGCGGGCGGCAAAAGAAGGTGACGAACCCCCTGTGGGGCGGGGAACATGGGTGTCATGTCCGGGCCCTATGTCATCCGCGGTGCGGTCTCCCTGCCGGAGGCCGAGCTCATGTGGCGTTTCTCGCGGTCCTCCGGGCCCGGCGGGCAGCACGTCAACACCAGCGACTCCCAGGTGGAGCTGCGCTTCGACCTCGCGGCCACCGAGTCGCTGCCCGAGGTGTGGAAGGAGCGCGCGCTGGAACGGCTGGCGAGCAGGCTGGTCAACGGCGTCGTGTCGGTCCGCTCCTCGGAGCACCGTTCGCAGTGGCGCAACCGCGAGACCGCCGCCGTGCGGCTCACCGCCCTGCTGGCCGAGGCCACGGCGCCACCGCCCAAGCCGCGCGTGAAGCGCAAGATCCCGCGCGGGATCAACGAACGCAGGCTGCGCGAGAAGAAGCAGCGCGGCGACACCAAGCGCGGCCGCTCCGGCCGCGACTGGTAGCCACGCCCGACGGGCTGCGGCCCCCGTCCGCCGCCGGCCACTCCCGGACGGCGGCGTCGGCCCGGCTGCGGGTAGCGCCTGCGGAACCGCGTCGGCCCGGCTGCGGGTAGCGCCTGCGGAACCGCGTCGGCCCGGCTGCGGGTAGCGCCTGCGGAACTGCCGTCAGCCCAGCTGCCGGTAACGCCCGCGGAAGTACGTCAGCGGGCTGCCGTCCCCGCTCGGCAGCTGCGCCCCGAGCACCCGGCCGATCACCAGCGTGTGGTCCCCCGCGGTGATCCGCTGCTCGGTGCGGCACTCCAGGGTCGCGAGTGCGCCCCCGACCAGGGGTGCGCTCGTGACCTCTCCCCGTACATAGGGGATGTCCTCGAAGAGCAGCCGGTCGCTGATCCGGCCCTTCATGGCGAACCGCCCCGCGATGTGCCGCTGGCTCTCCGACAGTACGGAGACGGCCCACAGCGGCTGTTCCGCCAGCAGGTCGTCCATCCGGGAGTCGTTGCGCAGGCTCACCATGACCAGCGGCGGATCGAGTGAGACGGACATGAAGGCGGTCGCGGTCATGCCCACGTCCTCGCCGCGCCCGTGCTCGTCGAGCGGGGGCTCCTGTGCGGTGATCAGGACCACTCCGGCTGCCAGCCGGGCGAGGGCGCCGCGGAACTCGTCGTTGCTCACCCCCTCAGCATGGGGGACGGCTTCGGTACGCGGGGCGGGAGGCTTCGTCTGCAACACACCGGGAACGCTAGCCGCGTACGGTGGGCCCCCGCATCGGGCCAGGGGACCAGCCAGGTCCTAGGACCAGCCCGTCGCGGGTCCGTGGCGGAGGGGTTTGCGTTTTGCGTTCAAGAAGAGGACGGACCACTGAACGGTGACACGTGGGACCCTTCACCATCTGTTGTGACTTGAGTCACAGAGCGCAATATTTGTTGACCCTGTGTACCGGGTGCACAGCTCACTGTGATTCAGTGGCCGTGACACTGCAGTAAGTACGTCTAGTGCGTCGATATGAAATCTGGAGTGCTGTCGAGGTCTCGGGGAGAGCGAGCGATGGAGGCCGAGTCGGAGCCGTACGTCCGTCTTGCGACGATGCGGCAGCTGCACCAGGCCGTGGCCGATCTCAATACGGCGCGGAGCCTGGCCGACACTCTGCAGACCGTCGCCGACGGAATCGTCGCCGGTCTCGGTTACGAGCTTGCCTGCGTCAACCTCGTGCGTCCCGACGGTGACCTCGTCGTCGCCGCCTTCGCCGGCAACAACGCCGCCGAGGCTCTGATCACCGGCCGCGTCGGCTCCCGTACCTCCTGGGAACGCCGGCTGGCCATGGGTGAAATATGGGATGAACTCCGCTTCATACCCCATACCGACGGCTGGGTGCTCCTCGACGACGACGTTCCCCAGTGGCACACCGAGGGCCCCGAGCCGCGCTTCGAGGACGAGTGGCACCCGCAGGACCGGCTCTACGCCCCGATGTACGCCTCCGGTGGAGGTCTGGACCTCCTCGGCGTCATATCCGTCGACCGCCCCCGCAACGGCCGCCGGCCCGGCGCCTGGGGGCGCGAGGCGCTCCAGATGTACGCGTCCCAGTCGGCCATTGCGATCAGTAACGCCAGGCTCCGAGCAAACATGCAGCGCGCCCTGGTCCGCCTGGAGCGGGAGCAGCAGGCGCTGCGGGCCAGCGAGGAGTCCTTCCGCCAGGCCTTCGAGTACGCCCCCAGCGGCATGGCCATCGCGGAGATGGGTGGCGACCAGCACGGCAGGCTGCTGCGCACCAACGACGCCCTGTGCCGGCTCCTGGGCAGGCCCGCCTCGGTACTGCGCCGCTACTCCTTCGCCGACCTGGTCCACCCCGAGGACATCGGCACCCTGCTCCGCACCTCCGCCGAGGGCGGCCGCGCCGAGCTGCGGCTGGGCCGCCGGGACGGCACCTACCTCTGGGTCTCGCTGCGCAACTCCGTCGTCGCGGACACCGCGGACGGGCCGCGCTTCCTCCTCACGCACGTCGAGGACATAGAGGAGCGCAAGCGCCACGAGCTGAACCTCGCGCACCGCGCCTCGCACGACGCCCTGACCGGGCTGCCCAACAGCGCGGAGCTGCGGGCCCGGCTCAGTGCCCGGCTGTGCGAGCGTCCGCACGCGATGGTGTCCACCGACGTGGAGGCGCTGGACGCGGCGTACGGCGACGTCGACGAGACGCGGGCGCCCGGCTTCCCCGCCGACGGGTTCGACGCCGGGCGCGGGGTGGGCCCGTACGACCACCATGTGCATTCCGTCGCACCGGACACGGCGAAGGACGACGGGGCGAAGGGGCTCGCGGTCCTCTTCTGCGACCTGGACGGCTTCAAGTCGATCAACGACCGTTTCGGTCATCACACGGGTGACGCGGTTCTCATCGAGGTCGCCCGCCGGCTCACCACGTGCGTCCGCGACGGGGACACCGTCGCCCGGCTCGGGGGTGACGAATTCGTCGTTCTCGCGGACGGGCTGGGGGCCGCGGACGCCGCGGACCTGGCCGTACGCCTGCGTAACGCCATCATTCCGCCCATTCGGGTCGACGGCCGGGCGGTGCGGGTCGGGGCGAGTTTCGGCATCGGATGGGCGGCGTGCGGCATGACGGCCGAAGAGGTGCTGCGCTCCGCCGACCAGCGGATGTACGTCGAGAAGCGGTCGCGTTCGAAGGTTCACCGCCGCGCCGGCTGACGTTCGCGGGCCCGTGGTCCGGCGGGTGCGCCGTGTACCCCACCCCGGTTCCCGCCCCACCTCCGGCAATTCTTGGTGGGGGCCGTTCGGGGTAGGCTCGGCCGGTCGGCGACGGCTGGCGATATTCGGCGACGGCTGGCGACATGGTGAGGAGTGACCCAGGGATGGCCGGGAACAACGGCGCGAGCACACCCGAGGACGACGATCCGTTCGGCTACCTCTACGAGGACGGTCAGGCAGCCGGCGCGCAGCCGCCGGGACAGGGCGGCTACGGCTACCCGGGTCCCGCCGCGCAGCCGGGCGTGCCGCGGACCTCGTACAACCAGGTGCGGACCGTCGGCGAGCGCCAGTACGGGCAGGTGCCGCCCCAGCAGGCCTACGGGCAGACCCAGGCGCCCTACGGCCAGCAGAACGGGCAGTACGGCCAGCAGAACGCCCAGTACGGCCAGCCGAACGCGCAGTACGCGGCCCCGGAGACGTACCCCGGTGGCACCGCCACCGCTCAGGTGCCGCACCAGGGCGGCCGCGGCAGTGGCGGTGGCTCCGGTTCCGGCAGGGGTGGTCCGAACACCAAGGGTCTGCTGATCGGGGCGCTCGCGGTGGTCGCCGTCGTGCTGATCGGCATCGGTGTCGCGCTCATGACGGACGACGACGGCAAGGACAAGAAGAAGGACGAGGCCACGTCCTCCGCCGGTCCGGCCGGCGAGGTCGAGCAGTCGCCGACCCCGCAGCAGTCCCAGACGTCCGAGGCCCCCGTCGAGCTCCCGAAGCAGGACGCGGCGTCGTTGAAGCTCGGCGGCGACGCGGGGCTCGACAACTCCGTCAAGGGCGCCAAGAGCAGCAACGGGCAGTACATCAACCTCAACGCGGTCGGCCGGTCCGCGACCTGGTCCGTCGAGGTGCCGGAGGCCGGCGAGTACACGCTGTTCGTGACGTACGGCGTGCCGGGCAAGGACGCCAAGACGTCCCTCACGGTGAACGCCGAGGCCCCGCGCTCCATCAACATGACGAACTTCGCCAACGCCCCCGAGGGCGATCTGGAGAAGGGGTGGACGACGACGTACGCCTACGTCAACCTCACCAAGGGGCCGAACACCCTGATGATCTCGTGCAACGAGGGCGACCAGTGCGATGCCAACCTGGACCAGCTCTCGCTGAAGGCCGGTCACCAGAAGCGCTGAGCCCCGTCCCGCCCGAACGTGTTCCGGCCCCCTCGCCCCGCGGCGAGGGGGCCGGCCCGTTTCCTGCCGCGGACCCGCGGCGGGACGAAGGCCCTCAGCCCATCAGCGCCAGGAAGCCGGCCACCGTCGCGGCCATCGCCTCGCGGCCAGGGGCGATGTACTTGCGCGGGTCCACGCCCGTGGTGTGCTCGGCCAGGTGGGCGCGTACGGCTCCGGTGAACGCGGTGTTCAGCGCCGTGCCCACGTTGATCTTGACCATGCCGGAGGCCGCGACGGCCTGGCGGATCTCCTCGTCGGGGACGCCGCTGGAGCCGTGCAGGACCAGCGGGACGGGGACGGCGTCGCGGAGCCGGCCGATCAGCTCGTGGTCCAGGGCGGCGGTGCGCTCGGTCATGGCGTGCGAGGAGCCGACGGCGACGGCCAGGGCGTCGACGCCGGTGGCGCTCACGTACGCGGCCGCCTCGGCCGGGTCGGTGCGCACCCCGGGGGCGTGGGCGTCGAGCGGTGCCTCGCCCTCCTTGCCGCCGACCTTGCCGAGTTCGGCCTCGATCCAGATGCCGCGCGCGTGGCCCCAGGCGACCGCTGCGGCGGTGGCCCGTACGTTCTCCTCGTATCCCAGCTTGGAGGCGTCGAACATCACCGAGCCGAAGCCCTCGTCGTGTGCCTGGTGCAGCAGCTCCACGGACTCGACGTGGTCGAGGTGGAGGGCGAGCGGGGCGCCGGAGGTGCGGGCGACGGCCGCGGCGGCCGCGGCGACGGGGGCGAGCCGGCCGCCGTGGAACTTCACGGCGTTCTCGGAGATCTGGAGGATGGCGGGGGCGCCGGCGCGCTCGGCACCGGCGGCGATCGCCTCGGCGTGCTCCAGCGTGATGACGTTGAAGGCGGCGATTCCACGTCCCTGGGCCTGGGCGGCGGAGACGAGTTCACCGGTGCTGACGAGCGGCATGCTGACCTCTGTTGTTTCCCCGGGCCCGCGGGAGGGGCCCGGTGGGGACGCGGCGCTGAGGCCGCCGGTGCGTTGTTCCTCGACACCGGTGCGGCGCTGAGGCCGCCGGTGCGTGTTCCTCGGTACCGGTGGGGCGTTCAGGCCGCCGGTGCGTGTTCCTCGATGCCGACGCGCGGCAGCAGCTCCTCGTACGCCGCGCGGTCGAAGTCACCGGCCGTGGGGGAGAGCACGGTCGCCGTCGACAGTGCCACCGCCCGGCGCAGCCGGTCCGGCCACTTCAGGCCCTCCACGAGTCCGGACAGCAGTCCGGCCACCGCGGAGTCGCCGGCGCCGGTGGGATTGCCCTTCACGGGGGCGGGCGGGGATGCCTGCCAGTTGCCGTCGGGGGTGACCGCGAGCATGCCGTCGGGCCCCAGTGAGGCGATCACCCCGTGCGCGCCCCGGCGGCGGGCGTCGCGGGCGCCGCGCAGGGGTTCGCGGGAGCCGGTGAGCTGGGCGAGCTCGTCGGCGTTCGGCTTGATCAGGTCGGGGCGGGCGGCGATGCCGCGGCGCAGCGGTTCGCCACTGGTGTCCAGGAGGACGGGGACGCCGGCGCTGCGGGCGAGGCGGACCAGTTCGGCGTAGGCGCCGACGTGGATGCCGGGGGGCAGGCTGCCGCACAGCGCGACGGCGTCGGCCGCGCCGAGCAGTTCCCCGTACGCGCCGAGGAAGGCGGTCCACTCGTCGGCGGTGACGTGCGGTCCGGCCTCGTTGAACTGGGTGGTGTCCCCGGTGGTCCGGTCGGCGACGGCCAGCGTGCGGCGGGTGTTGCCGGCCACGGGCACGAGCGCGTCGGTGACGGCGGCGGGGCCGGCGGGAAGCGCGGCGAGCAGCTCGCGGAGCACGGCTCCGGTGGTGCCTCCGGCGAAGCCTGTGACGACGCTCTCATGGCCGAGGGCGGCGAGGACGCGGGCGACGTTGATGCCCTTGCCGCCGGGGCGCTCGGAGAGGTCGGTGACGCGGTGGCTGGAGTGCGGTACGAGTGCCGGTACGCCGTAGGTCAGGTCGAGTGCCGTGTTCAGCGTGACCGTGAGGATCACTTCGGCCGCCCCCTCGATCGGTGCGGAGCGCGGATCCCTTGCCGGAACGCGCTTTCCTGTCTGGTTCCTACGCGATCATGTCAAAGAGGAGGGCGGTCGGCCCAGATCCCCGGGCCAACCGCTGTCTCTTCGTTACGTAGGCGGGCGCGGCCCGCGCGGTGATCAGCCGGCCTGCGGCCGGATGATCCACTCGCCCTTGCGCATGACGCCCTTGAGCCGGAAGTCCTCGTCCAGCACGACGAGGTCGGCGTCCTTTCCGGGCTCCAGCGAGCCGACCCGGTCGTAGACCCCGAGGAGCCGGGCCGGGTTGGCGGAGATGGACTGCACCACGTCGCCGACCGGGATCCGGTCGATGGTGACGGCCCGGTGGAAAGCGGTGTCCAGGGTGAGGGTGGAGCCCGCGATGGAGCCGCCCTCGACGAGCCGGGCGACGCCGTCCTTGACCTCGACGGCGAGCGGGCCGAGCTGGTACTGGCCGTCGCCGAAGCCGGCCGCGTCCATGGCGTCGGTGATCAGCGCGACGCGGTGGGCGCCCGCGTGGTGGTAGGCGAGCTCCAGGGCGGCCGGGTGCAGATGCGTACCGTCGTTGATGAGCTCGACGGTGATCCGCTCGTCCTCCAGGAGGGCGGCGATGGGGCCGGGAGCGCGGTGGCCGATGCCCGGCATCGCGTTGTAGAGGTGCGTCGCGACGGTGGCGCCGGCGTCGATCGCCTCGACGGTCTGCTCGTACGTGGCGTCGGTGTGGCCGATCGCGGCGATGACGCCGTGTTCGGCGAGCAGCCGTACGGAGTCGATGCCGCCGGGCAGCTCCGTGGCGAGCGTGAACATCTTCGCGGTGCCGCGTGCCGCGTCCATCAGCTTGCGGACCTCGGCCGGGTCGGGGTCGCGCAGCAGCGCCTCGCTGTGCGCGCCCTTGCGGCACGGGGAGATGAAGGGGCCCTCGAAGTGGATGCCGGCCAGGTCGCCCTGTTCGACCAGTTCGGAGAGGATGCCGGCCCGCTCGGCGAGGAAGTCCATCTCCCCGGTGACGGTGGAGGCGACCAGGGTGGTGGTGCCGTGCTCGCGGTGGGTGCGGACGCCGGTGAGGACGTCCTCCACGGTGCCGGAGGTGAAGGAACCGCCGCCGCCGCCGTGGTTGTGCATGTCCACGAAGCCGGGAACGATCCAGTGGCCGGACAGGTCGACGGTCCGGGCGTCCTCCGCCGAACTGCCGGCGATGCGGGTGCCCTCGACGATCACCCGGCCGTTCTCGACGGTTCCGGTGGGGAGCACCACCCGGGCACCTGCGAGAACAGTGCTGTCTGCGCGTCCGGCCATCAGGCGGATACCTCCGTGGAGAGAAGATCCCAGGCGAGCAGCCCTGCGCCCAGGCATCCGGCGGTGTCCCCGAGGGCCGCCGGGACGATGTGGGGCAGCTTCTGGAACGTGACGCGTTCCTCGACGGCCGCACGGAGTGGTGTGAACAAGGTTTCCCCCGCCTCGGCGAGACCGCCACCGATGATGATCGTGCGGGGGTCCAGCAGGGTGAGCGCGGTGACCAGTCCGGCGGAGAGCGCGTCGACGGCGTCGAGCCATACCTCGACGGCCTTCGGGTCGCCCGATTCGACGGCCTTGGCGCAGTCGGCTGCGTCGGCCTCCGGGTCGCCCGAGGCGGCGGCCCAGGCCCGGCTGACGGCGGCCGCGGAGGCCAGCGTCTCCAGGCAGCCGCGCTGGCCGCAGGGGCAGTCCGGGCCGTCCGGCCGGACCACGATGTGGCCGATCTCGCCCGCGTAGCCGTGGGCGCCCGCCTCGATGGTGCCCGCGATGCCGATGGCGCCGGCGATCCCGGTGCCCAGCGGCACGAAGAAGAAGCGGTCGGCGCCCTTGCCCGCACCGATCCGGCCCTCGGCGAGGCCGCCGGTCCTGACGTCGTGGCCGAGGGCCACGGGTACGCCGCCGAGCCGTTCGCCGAGCAGCCGGCGCATGGGTACGTCGCGCCAGCCCAGGTTCGCCGCGTAGACGGCGACCCCCTTGTCGGCGTCGACGATGCCGGGCACCGCGACGCCGGCCGCGAGGGCGCTCTCGCCGAAGTGCTCCTCGCCGTACGCGCGCAGATCCGCCGCGAAGGCGAGGACCGACTCCACGACGGCGTCGGCGCCGCGCTCTCTGCCGGTCGCGCGTCGCGCCTCGTAGAGCAGGGCGCCATCGGCCCCGACCAGTGCGGCCTTCATTCCGGTGCCGCCCACATCGAGGGCGATGACGTGTTTCACGGGAAACAGTTTCGCCCGACGGACCCCAAAAGGTCTAGTCCACTATCGCTGTTTGTTGCGCATCCATACAAAATCGGGGTCACAACCCGGCGGCAACCCGCCGACATGGGGCGCGACGCCCCGGCGCCCCGTCGCGCCCCGTCGTGTCCCGTGCCGGCTACGCGGGCAGGATCACGCTGCGCGACAGGTTGCGCGGGTGGTCCGGGTCGTAGCCCTTCGACTCCGCGAGGACCACGGCGAGCCGCTGCGCCCGGATCAGGTCGGCCATCGGGTCGGCGGACCGGTGGGCGACCAGCGTCCCGCCGACCGCCGCGACCTCGCCGGCGAGCCCTTCGGGCAGCGCGCCGAAGACCCACGCCACCCGGTTCGGGCCGGTGATCGCGATCGGACCGTGCCGGTACTCCATCGCGGGGTACGACTCGGTCCAGGCGCCCGCCGCCTCGCGCATCTTCAGCCCGGCCTCCTGCGCGAGCCCGTAGGTCCAGCCGCGCCCCAGGAACGTCCACTGCTCGGCCGCGACCACCGCCTCGTCCAGCGGCTCGGTCACCGCCAGTTCCGCGTCGACGGCGGCCTCGGCGACCGTCTTCACCCCGGCCGGGAGCGGTCCCGCCGCCTCCAGCCCGGCCCGCAGGAAGGCGAGCGCGGTGGTGGCGAAGCGCGTCTGGACGACCGACTCCTCGTCCGCCCAGTCCAGCACGGCCACCGTGTCGGCAGCCTCCATGACCGGCGTCTTCGGGTCGGCGGTCAGTGCGACCGTGGCGACCTTGCCGCGCAGCTCGCCCAGCAGGGCCAGCACCTCGCTCGTCGTACCCGAGCGGGTGATCGCCACGACCCGGTCGTACGCCCGCCCGGCCGGGAACTCCGAGGAGGCGTACGCGTCCGTCTCGCCCTGTCCGGCCGCCTCCCGCAGCGCCGCGTAGGCGATGGCCATGAACCAGGAGGTCCCGCACCCGGTCACGGCGACCCGCTCGCCCGGGCGCGGCAGCCCGTCGAAGGCCGCGCCCGCCTCTGCGGCACGACGCCAGCAACTGGGCTGAGTGGCGATTTCTGATGCGGTACGGGACATGCGGAACGGCTCCTTGCGGCTGGGCGGTGGCCGGTGCGGCTCGGTGGCACCGTATGCGGGCGGAGGGTGTCCGACGGGGCGGACGCCGTGAACATGGCGGTCCGGACCCATCAGGAAGGGTCCTGACGTGCCGGGCCGAGACCTCCTTAGCAGTCGCTCCGCGCCCCGTGCAATGCTGCTGTGCTGCGGAAGCGGTACGTCGGTGGTGTAGACCTCCTGCCCGGCGTGGTGCAAAATCGCAGCTCATCCGGAGGGGCCCACGCCGACGTGGGATCCGCGGGTGTGCAATCTACGAGGACGGACTGGGCTGTGCAGCGGCGTTTTTGGGGACTGACGGCGGCTGTCGCCGCACTGGGGATGACGGCCACGCTCTCGGGCTGCGGCGGCAACGGCTCGGACGATGTCACGCTGAAACTGGTCGCGGCCGACTACGGCACGGGTGAGGCCAACAAGTCCGCCACGTACTGGGACGGGATCGCCCGGAGCTTCGAGGCGTCGCACCCCGGCATCAAGGTCGACGTGACCGTCCTTCCGTGGACGGACGTCGACCGCAAGGTCGCCGAGATGGTCAAGGAGGGGAAGGCCCCCGACATCGCGCAGATCGGCGCGTACGCGGACTACGCCAAGGCCGGCAAGCTCTACTCCGCCGACCAGATGCTCAGCATCCCCACCCAGGCCAACTTCCTGCCGAAGCTCGCGGAGGCCGGCCGGTACAGCCGCGTCCAGTACGGGCTGCCGTTCGTGGCCAGCACCCGGCTGCTCTTCTACAACAAGGGCCTCTTCCGCCAGGCGGGCCTCAAGGCCCCGCGCACCTGGGACGACATAGCCGCCGATGCGGCGGCGCTGAAGCAGCGCGGGGTGACGTACCCGTTCGCGCTGCCGCTGGGCCAGGAGGAGTCCCAGGCCGAGACCATGATGTGGCTGCTCAGCGGTGGCGGCGGCTACACCGACGACGTCGGCTCGTACGACATCGACTCCGCCGAGAACGTCAAGACCTTCGACTGGCTGAAGTCGAACCTCGTCGACAAGGGGCTCGTCGGCCCCGTCGCCCCCGGCAAGTTCAACCGGGCCAAGGCCTTCGAGGCGTTCAGCAAGGGCGAGGTCGGCATGCTCAACGGCCACCCGACCCTGATGGAGGAGGCCCAGAAGCAGGGCGTGGACGTCGGCATGGTGCAGCTGCCCGGCCCCGACGGACCCATCACCGGGTCGATGGGCGTCGCCGACTGGATCATGGGGTTCAAGCAGGGCGGCCACCGGGTCGAGATGGGCAAGTTCTTCGACTTCATGTTCAGCGACAAGAACGTGATCGAGTTCGCCGACATGTACGACCTGCTGCCGGTCACCGACAGCGCGTCCGCCGCGATGGAGGACGACGCCAAGTACAAGCCGCTGCACAAGTTCCTGGCCACACTGCCGGACGCGGAGTTCTACCCGTTCGGCAAGACGTCCTGGGCCGCCGCCAGTGAGTCGATCAAGGGCAACATCGGCAAGGCGGTCGAGCCGGGCGCCAACCCGGAGAGCGTGCTCGAACGCATCGCCCAGGAGTCGACGGCCGCGGAGAGCGCGGAGTAGGGACCCGGACCCGGGGCCGGCCCTGCGAACAGACCCGGCCCCGGAGCTGCGACGGACCCCGGCCGGTCCCGGGACCGGGCCTGTGTCCGGGCCGGCGGCGCAATATATTGGCTGATATGACCGCCCTCCCCCCGAACGGCCCCCAGGGTCCCGAAGGCCCCGACGCCGCCGCCCCGCTGTCCGACCGGGACCGCGCGGTCCTGGCGGTCGAGCGGCAGTCGTGGGCGGGTCCCGGGGCGAAGGAGCGGGCGATCAGGGAACAGCTCGGGATCTCCCCGACCCGCTACTACCAGCTGCTGAACGCCCTGCTGGACGACCGGCGGGCGCTGGAGGCGGACCCGGTGACGGTCAACCGCCTGCGGCGCGTACGGGAGGCCCGGCGGGGGCGGCGATGACAGCCGGCCCCGCGTCGCTTCCTCCGCCTGCCGTCCTCCGCCCGCCTTCCACCGGCTCGGACGCGAAGCCGCGGGACGCCGGTGGCCGATCCGCTCCCTCTCGCGCACCGGGTCGTTAGGCTCGCCCCATGGGCAGCCATTCGCACACCCCACCCCTGCCGGCCCCGGCCACCTCCGCCGGACAGGAGGGCCTCGCCGCGCTCCTCGCCCGGCCCGACCGTGCCGTCATCGCACTCGATTTCGACGGAACGCTCGCCGACATCGTCCCGGACCCCGAACAGGCCCGCGCCCACCCCGGCGCCGTCGAGGCACTGGCCGCACTCGCCCCCAAGGTCGCGTCCATCGCCGTGATCACCGGCCGCCCGGCCGGGGTCGCGGTCCGCTACGGCGGCTTCGCCGGGGTCGCGGGGCTCGACCATCTCGTCGTCCTCGGCCACTACGGAGCCGAACGCTGGGACGCCGTCTCCGGCACCGTCCGCGCCCCCGCCCCGCACCCCGGTGTCGCCGCGGTCCGGGCCGAACTCCCCGGCGTACTCGACAGGTTCGACTCCTGGCGCGGCACCTGGATAGAGGAGAAGGGTCAGGCGCTCGCCGTCCACACCCGCCGCGCCGCCGACCCGCAGGCCGCCTTCGAGGCACTGCGCGGCCCCCTCGGCGCACTCGCCGCCCGCCACGGCCTGATCGTCGAACCGGGCCGGCTGGTCCTGGAGCTGCGCCCCTCCGGCATGGACAAGGGCGTGGCGCTCACCCAGTACGTGCGCGAGACCGGCGCCGAGTCCGTGCTCTACGCGGGCGACGACCTGGGCGACCTCGCCGCGTACGCCGCCGTGGAGAAGCTCCGCACCGAAGGCCCCGACGGCACACCCGGCCTGCTGGTCTGCAGCGGCACGGAAGTGCCCGAACTGGCCGAACGGGCCGATCTCGCGCTCCCCGGGCCGGGGGCCGTCGTGGCGTTCCTGTCAGCCCTGGCGGAGCGCCTCTAGCTGGTCGAGGAACCACTGCTGCGGCGGCAGCGCGGTGGCCGTCGCGGCCAGCCGCTTCGTGCGGGCCGTCCGCTCGTCGTCCGCCATCGTCAGCGCCTCGTGCAGCGCGTCGGCGGTGGCGGACACGTCGTACGGGTTCACCGTGATCGCGTCGGGACCGAGCTCCTCGTACGCCCCCGCCTCGCGCGACAGCACCAGCGCACAGCCGTCGTCGGAGACGACCGGGACCTCCTTGGCGACCAGGTTCATCCCGTCCCGGATCGGGTTGACGAGCGCGACGTCCGCCAGCCGGTACGCCGCGAGCGAGCGGGCGAAGTCGTCCTTGACGTGCAGGACGACCGGGGTCCAGTCCGCCGTCCCGTACGCCGAGTTGATCCCGTCGGCGACGCGCTGCACCTCCGCGGTGTACTCCCGGTAGACCGCCAGGTCCTGGCGCGAGGGGTAGGCGAACGCGATGTGGACGACGCGCCCGCGCCATTCGGGCCGCCCGTCGAGCAGGGCGCGGTAGGCGTGCAGACCGCGGACGATGTTCTTGGAGAGTTCCGTACGGTCCACCCGCACGATCGTCTTCCGTCCGGGGCCCACCTGCTCCCGCAGCGCCGCCATCCGCTCGTCCACGTCCGCCTCGTGGGAGCGGCGGCGCAGGAAGTCGGCGTCGGCGCCGAGGCCGTGCACCCCGATCCGGGTGTGGCCGGTGCCGCCGAGGATCTCCGTACAGCAGCCGATGAACGCGTCCGCCCAGCGGCGGGTCAGGAAGGCCGCCCGGTCGGCGCCGAGGATGCCGTGGAGGAGCTGTTCGGCGATGTCGTCGGGCAGCAGCCGGAAGTAGTCGACGGGCGCCCACGGGGTGTGCGAGAAGTGGCCGATCCGCAGGTCGGGGCGGAGCTCGCGGAGCATGCCGGGCACCAGCGCCAGGTGGTAGTCCTGTACGAGGACCGCCGCACCCTCGCCCGCCTCCTCGGCGAGCGCCGCGGCGAAGGCCCGGTTGTACGTCTCGAAGGAGGCCCACTGGCGGCGGAACTCCGCGTCGAAGACGGGCTCGACGGGGGTCTGGTAGAGGAGGTGGTGGACGAACCAGAGCACCGAGTTGGCGATGCCGTTGTACGCGTCGGCGTGCACCTCCGCGTCGATGTCGAGCATCCGGACACCCGGTTCGCCGACACCGCGCCGCACCGCCTCGCGGTCACCGTCCCCGAGGGCGGCGCAGACCCACATCTTGTCGTCCACGGCGCTCAGTCCGGAGACGAGTCCGCCCCCGCCGCGCCGCGAGTCGAGGGTGCCGTCCTCCCGCAGCGTGTACGAGACCGGGCCGCGGTTGGACGCGACGAGGACCTGGGCAGCGGGCTGAGGGGCGTGCTCGGAGACCATGGGCGGAATCTAGCCCGATCGCGAAGCGTCCAAACGTGCGAAGTCGGCCGGTGTCACGCCGCGCGGCGTGAAAGGTACTCCTCGATCTCCCGCATCGGCGGCCGCTCCTCCGTGTCCACCGCGTACGTACGCGGCACGAACCCGTGCTCGCCGCGCTCGAACTGCGTCAGCGACGGGCGGACCAGATGCCCCCTGGAGAGCCGCAGCTGGGCCGTGCGGTAGATGGCGGCCGCCATCCGTCCGAGGGCCTGGCCGTCCTGGTGGCGGTGGATCCTGACCCCGACGTCCACCTGGGCGAGCGCGTCCAGGCCGACCGTGTGCAGGGCGTCGACGAGCAGGCCCAGCTCCACTCCGTAACCGACCGGGAAGGGCAGCCGCTCCAGGAGCGAGCGGCGCACGGCGTACTCGCCGCCCAGCGGCTGGACGAAGCCGGCCAGCTGCGGCCAGTGCAGATTGAGCAGCGGCCGGGCCACCAGCTCGGTCACGCGACCGCCCTGCCCCGCGCTCTTGCCGAGGGGGCGGTCGTACATCGCCTTGACGAACTGCACGTCCGGGTCGGTCAGCAGCGGCCCGACGATGCCGGAGACGAAGTCCGCCGAGAAGTCCTTCAGGTCCGCGTCGATGAAGCAGACGATGTCACCGCCGGTCACCAGGAGCGACCGCCAGAGCACCTCGCCCTTGCCGGGGACGGCGGGGACGCGCGGAAGGATCGCGTCGCGGTGGACGACCCGGGCGCCGGCGCGGCGGGCGACCTCGGTGGTGGCGTCCGTCGAACCGGAGTCGATCACCACGAGCTCGTCGACCAGCCGGACCTTCTCCATGAGCTCGCGCCGGATCGTCGCGACGATGTCACCGACCGTCTCCGCCTCGTTCAGTGCGGGCAGCACCACGCTCACGCTCGGCCCGTTCGCACCGTTTCGGGCGTGCAGCAGACGGTCCAGCGGACGGTCGGCGGCTGACCAGGAACGCCTGGTCAGCCAGCGTTCGACCTCTTCCAGCACGGTCGATACTCCCTGTATGTGATCCATCTCGCGGTTCGGACGACTATCTCAACAGTCCGGTGCTTCGGTTACAGTCTTGAACAACGCAGATGGCCGTCGCATGCCGGGGTCCGTCCGCCGATAAACGCCTGGATCCATGGTCCAGTGCCACAGCGCTCATCCAGAGGGACAGAGGGAACGGCCCGTTGAAGTCCCGGCAACCCTCCCGCCGACCGCGAGGTCAGGTGGGGAAGGTGCCAATTCCGTCTCGTGACGAAATGCGTCGCGAGGAAGATGAGGAGAAAGGGCCTCGCCATCATGGCTGTTGAGACTGTTGCAGCAAACACTGAATCTTCCCTGGACCTCGGTCCCGCCGCGGCGCTTTCCTGCCGCGAATGCGGAGAACGCTTCGCACTCGGTCCCCTTTTCGCCTGCGCGTCCTGTTTCGGGCCGCTCGAAGTGGCGTACGACCTGCCGAGCGGCTCCCCGGACGAGCTGAAGAAGCGCATCGAGGCCGGACCCAACAACATCTGGCGCTACGCGCCGCTGCTGCCGGTTCCCTCCGATGTCGCGGACAAGCCCAACATCAACCCCGGCTTCACCAAGCTGGTCAAGGCCGACAACCTCGCCCGCGAGCTGGGCGTCACCGGCGGCCTGTACGTCAAGGACGACTCCGGCAACCCGACGCACTCCTTCAAGGACCGCGTCGTTGCGATCGCCGTCGAGGCCGCCCGCGCCTTCGGATTCACCACCCTGTCCTGCTCCTCCACCGGCAACCTGGCCGGCGCCGTGGGCGCCGCCGCCGCCCGTGCCGGCCTGCGCTCGTGCGTGTTCATCCCGCACGACCTGGAACAGGGCAAGGTCGTCATGGCCGCGGTGTACGGCGGTGAGCTGGTCGGCATCGAGGGCAACTACGACGACGTCAACCGCTTCTGCTCCGAGCTCATCGGTGACCCGCTCGGCGAGGGCTGGGGCTTCGTCAACGTCAACCTGCGCCCGTACTACGGCGAAGGCTCCAAGACCCTCGCCTACGAGATCTGCGAGCAGCTCGGCTGGCAGCTGCCCGACCAGATCGTCATCCCGATCGCGTCCGGCTCCCAGCTGACGAAGATCGACAAGGGGCTCCAGGAGCTGATCAAGCTCGGTCTGGTCGAGGACAAGCCGTACAAGATCTTCGGCGCCCAGGCCGAGGGCTGCTCCCCGGTCTCCGCCGCCTTCAAGGCCGGCCACGACGTGGTGCGGCCGCAGAAGCCGAACACGATCGCCAAGTCCCTGGCGATCGGCAACCCGGCCGACGGCCCGTACGTCCTGGACATCGCCCGCCGCACCGGTGGCGCCGTCGAGGACGTCAACGACGAGCAGGTCGTCGACGCGATCAAGCTGCTGGCCCGCACCGAGGGCATCTTCGCCGAGACGGCGGGCGGGGTGACGGTCGGCGTGACGAAGAAGCTGATCGAGGCCGGCCTGCTGGACCCGTCGCTCACCACCGTCGTCCTGAACACCGGAGACGGCCTCAAGACGCTGGACGCCGTGGCCGCCACCTCGCAGGCGAGCGCCACGATCCGCCCGAGCCTGGAAGCCTTCCGCGCCGCCGGACTCGCCACCACCAGCTGAGAAGCTTTCGACCACCCGAGACTTCAGGAAGGGCACACCATGAGCGTCAAGGTCCGTATCCCCACCATCCTCCGCACCTACACGGGCGGCCAGGCCGAGGTCCCGGCCGAGGGCGCGACCCTCTCCCAGGTCATCGAGTCCCTGGAGAAGGACCACCCCGGCATCGCCGCCCGCGTCCTGGACGACCAGGGCAAGCTGCGCCGCTTCGTGAACGTGTACGTCAACGACGACGACGTGCGCTTCGAGGGCGGCCTGGACGCGGTCACCCCGGACGGCGCCGGCATCTCGATCATCCCGGCCGTCGCCGGCGGCTGCTGAGCCCACGGGTCCGAGCCCGCCACGCGGGCCGGCCCGACTTCACCGAGTCACCGGAATTGCCCCCTCTGCGAGAGAAGCGGAGGGGGCAATTCTGCATGGTTGAGCGCGGTAGGGTGAGGGAAGCCCCCTCCGCTGCCCGTGCCGCCCGCATATGAGAATGCGCCTGGCCACGACAAGATGCAGCCAAAGTACGTGAGCCCCTTGCGCCTTAAGTCGCCTTTGCCTGGCCTGACTTGCCCTGGATTCTCACGAAATCCCCATATTGGGGCGATCGGCGCGGCTCAGAATTCTCGTCCGATTGACCTGTTGCAGAGGGCAGTTGGGCAGATACATTCGGCCGCGGTCGACGCGTTCCGGCGCACACACCCTCTCCTTTCGGAGGGTGAGTTCTGACCCGGGTCCGCGAAGTGTGGTCCCGTGCAAGGGCCAGTAATAGGGGAGTTAGGCATGGCTCAGGGCACCGTCAAGTGGTTCAACGCGGAGAAGGGGTACGGCTTCATCGCGGTCGACGGTGGTGCGGATGTTTTCGTCCACTACAGCGCGATCCAGATGGACGGGTACCGCACCCTCGAAGAGGGTCAGCGAGTTGAATTCGAGATCTCGCAGGGCCAGAAGGGGCCGCAGGCGGACATGGTCAAGCTCGCCGTCGGCTGAGCCCGGCCGGGTTCGACGCAGTCGGTCGACGACACTACTCACGCACGGAGGGCCCGTACCCCACAGGTACGGGCCCTCCGCGCGTCCCGGCCCGTTTCGATGGCGGTGCTCCGCGCGTCCCGGCCCGTTGCGATGGCGGTGGTCTGCCGCGTCCCGGCCCGTTTCGGCGGGGCGGCCCCCGCGGCTGTCGGGGCTCCGAGGCGGCGGCTCGCGCCCTCCCGTCGTCCGGCCGTCACCCCTCAGGGGGCCGGAGGCGCTTGCACTCGATGGGGTCGAGTGCTAATTATTGGCTTAGCACTCTCTGGGTGAGAGTGACAGAAACTTGGACCGGGCCGGTGAGGCCCGCAGGTCTCCGGGGCAAGGAACCGGCAGACAGGCAGGCCGTCCGTCGCGGGCGCCACTCGGTCCGGAGAAATCCACCCCTGTCCGGGAGGACCACTTCATATGGCCAAGATCATCGCCTTCGACGAGGAGGCCCGGCGCGGTCTTGAGCGCGGCATGAACCAGCTCGCCGACGCCGTCAAGGTCACCCTCGGCCCCAAGGGCCGCAACGTCGTCCTTGAGAAGAAGTGGGGCGCCCCCACGATCACCAACGATGGTGTTTCCATCGCCAAGGAGATCGAGCTGGAGGACCCGTACGAGAAGATCGGTGCGGAGCTGGTCAAGGAGGTCGCCAAGAAGACGGACGACGTCGCCGGCGACGGTACGACCACCGCCACCGTTCTCGCTCAGGCGCTCGTCCGCGAGGGCCTTCGCAACGTGGCCGCGGGTGCGAACCCGATGGCTCTCAAGCGGGGCATCGAGAAGGCCGTCGAGGCCGTCTCCGCCGCCCTCCTGGAGCAGGCCAAGGACGTGGAGACCAAGGAGCAGATCGCTTCGACCGCCTCCATCTCCGCCGCCGACACCCAGATCGGCGAGCTCATCGCCGAGGCCATGGACAAGGTCGGCAAGGAAGGCGTCATCACCGTCGAGGAGTCCCAGACCTTCGGTCTGGAGCTCGAGCTCACCGAGGGTATGCGCTTCGACAAGGGCTACATCTCGGCGTACTTCGCCACGGACATGGAGCGCATGGAGTCGTCCCTGGACGACCCGTACATCCTGATCGTGAACTCGAAGATCAGCAACGTGAAGGACCTCCTTCCGCTGCTGGAGAAGGTCATGCAGTCCGGCAAGCCGCTGCTGATCATCGCCGAGGACGTCGAGGGCGAGGCCCTGTCGACCCTGGTCGTCAACAAGATCCGTGGCACCTTCAAGTCCGTCGCCGTCAAGGCCCCGGGCTTCGGTGACCGCCGCAAGGCCATGCTCGGCGACATCGCCATCCTCACCGGTGGCACCGTCATCTCCGAGGAGGTCGGCCTCAAGCTGGAGAACGCCGGTCTCGACCTGCTCGGCCGCGCCCGCAAGGTCGTCATCACCAAGGACGAGACGACGATCGTCGACGGCGCCGGTGACAGCGACCAGGTCCAGGGCCGCGTCAACCAGATCCGTGCCGAGATCGAGAACTCCGACTCGGACTACGACCGCGAGAAGCTCCAGGAGCGCCTCGCGAAGCTGGCCGGCGGCGTGGCCGTCATCAAGGCCGGTGCCGCGACCGAGGTCGAGCTCAAGGAGCGCAAGCACCGCATCGAGGACGCGGTGCGCAACGCCAAGGCCGCCGTCGAGGAGGGCATCGTCGCCGGTGGTGGCGTGGCTCTGCTCCAGGCCTCGGCCGTCTTCGAGAAGCTCGAGCTCTCGGGTGACGAGGCGACCGGCGCCAACGCCGTCAAGCTGGCGCTGGAGGCCCCGCTCAAGCAGATCGCCGTCAACGGTGGTCTCGAAGGCGGAGTCGTCGTCGAGAAGGTGCGCAACCTGCCGATCGGTCACGGCCTCAACGCCGCGACCGGCGAGTACGTCGACATGATCGCCGAGGGCATTCTCGACCCGGCGAAGGTCACGCGCTCCGCCCTGCAGAACGCCGCGTCCATCGCCGCGCTCTTCCTCACCACCGAGGCCGTCATCGCCGACAAGCCGGAGAAGGCCGCTGCCGGCGGCGCCCCGGGCGGCATGCCGGGCGGTGACATGGACTTCTGATCCTGACGGATCGGTAGTTCCTGCACAGCAGTACATGACACCGGCCCCCGGGGATTCGTCCCCGGGGGCCGGTGCCGTGTGTGTGCGCCCGCGCGGAGTCGTCTCCGGGGCGGGTGTCGTGCGGGTGCGCCCCCGCGCTACGGGGTGAACACCATCTCCGGGAAGCGGGCCGAGGGGCCGTCCAGCAGATGGTCGTCGTGGCCGCGCAGCCACCGTCCGAAGAACGACGTCACATACGCCCGGGTCGAGGCCGCCGCCCGGTCCGGCCGTACCGTGCCCACCGCCTCCGTCAGTCCGCCGCCGGGCTCCGCGCCCTGCCGGGCCAGTTGCGGCAGCAGCGACTGCGCGTCCGTGTACGAGGCGTGGCGCGAGCCGGTCAGGGTGACGTCCGCCTTCCAGCCGCGGGTGTTCCGCCAGAACGCCGCCCAGGAAGGCTGCTGCCGGTAGTCGCCCGATCCCTCGCTCCGCGTCCCCATCAGCAGCAGCGGCCGGTCGAGCCCCTCCAGTGCCACCGTGCTCAGCCGGCTCCCGTCCGGCAGCTCTCCGCCGACGTAGTCCATCTGCCCGTCCAGGTTGACGCCCGCCCGGATCCGCCGGTCGTCGTGCATCGCCTGGGCCGCGGTGAAGCCGCCCGCGGAGTGGCCGGACATCCCGACCCGACGCAGATCGAGTACGTCCCCGAAGCGCGTCCGGTTCAGTGCCGGCAGCCGGTCGAGGACGAACCGGGTGTCGGCGACCCGTACCGCCACGACCTTGCGCAGCAGGGCGCTGACCGCGTCCGGGTCGGTGGGCGGGGCGCCGTCGAAGATCCTCATGGTGGCGAGCCGGCCGCCGGGGAACTCCACCTCCGTCGCCTCGTAGGTGTGGTCGACCGTGACGACGGCGTAGCCGTGGCTCGCCAGGTCGTCCACCAGCGCGGTGTTCCAGGTGCGCGGGTCGCCGAGCCCGGGGGAGTAGAGGACGACGGGCAGCCGCCCGGCCCGGGGGTGCACGGGCGCGTCCTGCCGGGCGTGGCTGAGCGTGGCGCCCCAGTCGACGGTCCCCGGCGCCATCCCCAGGTTCAGGGCGGCGGCGCCCTCGGGCCCTCCGAAGTGGGCGGCCGCGGCGGCGGACATCTGCGGTACGCGGGGCGCGGATCCGCCGGGCGCGGCCGGGTAGCGGACGCTGATCATGAGCTCGCGGTACGGGGCGGTGTCCGGCGCCCACGGGTCGGTCCGGGTGCGGTCGACGAGGTGGAAGGTGGTGGAGCCGACGTCGAACGGGCCGGTGGGGCGCGGCAGTCGGGCGGTCGGCAGCACGCCCGAGCGGGCGGTCGCGGTCCGCGTGCCGCCCGTGCGGGCGCTTCCGGTTCCGGTCGGCGTCCCGGGTCTTCCGGCTGCGGCGGACGGCACGGCGGACGCGGCAAGCGCGGCGGAGGCGGCCAGCCCGGTGGCGAGCACCTGGCGGCGGTTGCGGTTGCGGTGGCGATGGCGGGCACGCGGGACTGCGGTCACTGGAACTCCCCGTTCGGGTGGCACGGTGTGCGCTGGGCGGCGGACGCCCCACGATGCCCGTCCCGGCCCCTCCGGCGCGTGATACCGGAGTGCCGAGTCGGCCGGCCGGTGCCTGCTACCCGGGTATGAGTCCGGCCGTCCGGTCAGCCCGCGTCGAGGCCGTCCACCAAACGGTTCAGGAAGCGGGTGAACGTGGCGTCGGGGGTGACCGGCTGTCCGGCCGAGGCGAGGGCCTCGGCCAGTTCCGGGTGGTGGCCGTCGGCGGCGACGGCGGCGAGGTAGAGCGCTTCGGCCGCGGCCCGGTCCGGCGACTGGGCGGCCTCAGCCTGCGCCACCTCGTGGGCGACGTGCCCGGCCACGAACGCGGTGAGCTGGGCGAAGACCTCCAGCCGGGCGCCGCCGCCGAGACCGCTGGAGCGCAGGGCCGCCAGGGCGTGTTCCAGGAAGGCGAGGGTGCGGGGCCCGAGTGTCCGGCGGGCGGGCACGGCGGTGGCCAGCCAGGGGTGGCGGAGCATGTGGTCGCGCTGGAGGTGTCCGATGGCCTTGAGGTCGGCCCGCCAGTCGCCGGTGAGCGGGGCGGACGCCGGGAGTTCGCCGTTGACGTGGTCGATCATCAGGTCCAGCAGCGTCTCCTTGTCGGGGGCGTAGCTGTAGAGCGACATGACGCCGGCGCCCACCTCCGCGGCGACCCGCCGCATGGTGACCGCGTCGATCCCTTCGGTGTCGGCCAGGGCGACGGCCGCCACGGTGATCGCCTCGCGGCTGAAGGCGGGCCTGCGTCCCCGGCGGGGCCGTTCCGGGTTCAGCCAGAGTTCTCGGGGGTCGACGCCGGCGGCGCCGGACCCCTCGGCACGGGTCACGAGCCTGCTGTTCCCTTCCTCACCACTGCGGCTGCTGTCTGCCGTTCATCCAAGCACCCATGTATTCTCGTACACAGTACGAGAATACATGGAGCGATGGAGGCGAACGATGACATCACGCACGCACGACGCCCTGCCGAGGCCTGCCTGGACGCCGTCGGCCGCGAAGCCCCCGTTCTCCGCCCGGATGATGCGGGCCACCTGGCGCGGGCTTCCGGCGAGGCGCCACCGGGCCGGCTGGGAACCGGGACTGGCCGTGCCCGCCGCCGACGGCAGCCCCCTGATCACGGACCACTACTTCCCCCGTGACGAGGGCGACTTCCCCACCCTCCTCGTGCGGTCGCCCTACGGCCGGGGCGTGCCCTGGTCCCCCCAGTACGGGATGCTCTTCGCCGAACAGGGCTTCCACGTGATCCTGCAGAGCTGCCGGGGCACCGGCGGTTCGGGCGGCACCTTCGACCTCTGGCGCAACGAGGCCGCCGACGGCCTCGCCACGGTGGACTGGCTGCGCGAACAGCCCTGGTTCAACGGCACCCTGGGCACCGTGGGACCCAGCTACCTCGGCTACGTCCAGTGGGCGCTCGCCCTGGACCCGCCGCCGGAACTGAAGGCCATGGCGGTCCAGGTCGGCCTGCACGACCCGTACGCCCTCTTCCACACCGACGGCGTGCTCCATCTGGAGAACGCGCTCGCGGTCGGCGCCGGCATGACCTACCAGCACCGCGGCATGCGGCCGTTCATCAAGGCGACGCTGCGCCTCAAGCGCCACCTGAACGACATCGTCACCGCCCGCCCGCTCCGGGGCGCGTACGCGGCCGGACGCGGGCAGGAAGTGCCCTGGCTCGACGACGTGATGACGCACCCGGACGCCGACGACCCGTACTGGCAGGGCGCGTCGGCGGCCGAGGCCGCCGACCGCCCCGGTATCCCCACCGCCCTGATCACCGGCTGGCACGACGCCCTCGTCGACCAGACGTTCCAGCAGTACGCCCGGCTGCGCGCGGCAGGCCGCGAGGCCGCCCTGCTCGTCGGCCCCTGGACCCACACCTCCGCCCTGCAACGGGGCTGGCCCGAGGTGTTCGCCGAGAGCCTGGCCTGGCTCCGCGCCCACCTGTGCGACGACCCCTCCGAGCTGCGCCCCACCCCCGTACGCATCCACACGGCCGGTGCGGACGCGGCCTGGCAGGACCTCGACGCCTGGCCGCTCACCCCCGTCACCACCGCGTGGTACCCGACCGGCGACGGCCACCTCACCCGGCAGCCGCCCACCGACACCGCACCCCTGGCCGCCTTCCGCCACGACCCGGCCGACCCCACCCCCTCCCTCGGTGGTCCCCTGCTCTCCGGCACTGCGGGCGCCCGCGACAACAGCACCCTGGAATCCCGCGGCGACGTCCTCACGTTCACCGGCCCGGTCCTGACCGAGCCCGTCACGGTGCTGGGCGCGGTCTCCGCGAGGATCAGCGCGTCCACGGACACCGGGCACGGGGACGTCTTCACCCGGCTGTGCGACGTGGACGCGGCCGGCCGCTCCACCAACGTCTGCGACGGCATGGCCCGGCTGCGCACGCCGGACGAGGACCCGGCGCACGTCACCGTCCCGATGAGCGTCACCGCGTACCGCTTCGCCGCGGGACACCGCATCCGCTGGCAGATCAGCGCCGGTGCACACCCGCGCTACGCGCCGAACCCGGGCACGGGCGAACCCCGC
The DNA here is from genome assembly GCF_043202315.1 of Streptomyces sp. NPDC048211. Classification (NCBI taxonomy): domain Bacteria; kingdom Bacillati; phylum Actinomycetota; class Actinomycetes; order Kitasatosporales; family Streptomycetaceae; genus Streptomyces; species Streptomyces sp. NPDC048211. The sequence continues at coordinate 42,532 of NZ_JBIDAD010000013.1, read as the reverse complement.
GTGGAGGCGACGGAGTTCGTGTCCGTGCGCGTCACCGTGCACGCGGACTCCGCGCTGGTGCTGCCGTACGGTGCGGAGAAGGAACTCTAGGCGAGCGCCTCCACCAGCACGCGGGGCAGGAAGGTGGAGGTCGGGACGCCGACCTCCACGCAGAAGTCGGCCAGCCTCATTCCGGCGGCGTCGGTATCGAGCTTCCGGTTCCGGTAGATGTTCTGGCTCACCCGGTAGCGGCCGGGCGCCACCTCCTCGACGGGGACCGATCCGGCGTATCCGGGCAGGGTGAGGGAGCCGTTGTTGACGCGGCCGCCGGCCGGGAGGCCGAATTCCATGGTGCCGGCGACGAGCTGGGCGCCCGGCAGGAGTTCGGTGAGCGAGACCTTTTCCTTCGTGACGACCGTTTCCTGTGCGGTGTTCAGCTTGACGTAGATGAACGAGCCCTTGATCTCCATGGGATGGATCGGCTCGCCGTAGTAGAAGAACTTCGTCTTCTCCTCGTTCTGGGAGATCCCCGTGTACCTCCCGTTCTCGATGTCGTCCATCCGCATCATGAAGTACGTGTAGTCCCGCATGTGGTCCCGGCCCAGGGCGCCGGCCAGCCGGTCCACCTCGGCCACGGAGGTGACCTCGGTCCAGGCCCCGGCGTCGAACGGACGCGGGGCGGCGTTCACGGTGATGCTCAGGATGTCGCGCAGCAGGCGAGCCTGCCTCTTCTTGTCCCCGGCCGCGTTCGCGGCCTTCAGTTCGTCTCCCAGCGCGGTGAGTTGCGTGAACCGTGCGTCGCCGAGCGGAGAGAACGACTGGCCGTCGTAGTCCGTGTCCTCGCCGCTGGCGGTCGGTTCCGCGCGGAGGCTGGTGTTGGGGCCGAGGAACTGGTTGCCGCCCTGCCACTCGTAGAAGGCGTAGCGGATCTCGTTCAGGTTGTTCCCCAGGAACTCGGCCGTGTCGCCTCCGCCCTTCTTGACCAGCGCGGCGCGGAACCGGGTCCTGAAGTCGTCCCGGTTCATGTGCGGCGGGATCTCGACCTTCAGATTCGCCAGCATCGTGTCGGTGATCACCTCGGGAACCGCTTGGCGCAGCAGCGTCGCCCGCTTCTCGCCGTCCATGGACTCAAGGGCGCCGGTCAGCTGGGAGTGGGCGACGACGTGGTGCGCGGTCAGCTCCCAGCCGTTGTGCGCGCCGCCGGAGGCGTGGGGGTTGTCGCTGCGCATCCGCTGCACGGACGGCTCGCCGGAGCCGTGCGTGTGGGCCGTCGCGTCGGTTGCCGCACGGACCGGGGCGCTGCCGGACAGGACGCGCGTCGCCTGCGCCTCCGCCTCCCGCTCGAACCGGTCGGAGGGATCGGAGACCCGGAGTCCGCCGCCGTTGTCGCTGCCGCTCACCGGTCCCTGGCGCTGCTGGATGACGTGGGTCAGCTCATGGGCGAGGGTGTGCCGGTCGCCTCCGCCTTCGCCCAGCACGATGTGGCTTCCCGAGGTGTACGCGCGAGCGCCGATCTCGGCGGCCGAGGTGCGGGCGGCACCGTCGTTGTGGATGCGTACGTCGGTGAAGTCGGCGCCGAACCGGGCCTCCATGTCCGTACGGGTTCCGCTGTCCAGCGGCTGCCCGGCGGAGCGCAGCACGTCATGCACGGCGGAGCGCTGCACCGAGGCCGGCCCGTCCTGCTGATGCCCGTGCCCGCAGTCCCCGCCGTGCTGGTGAGCCTCCTCGGCTCCGGGGTGGCCCGCCTGCCGCAGCAGCTGGACCACGGCAGCGTTTCCCGCCGCGCGCGGAAGCGGAAGCTGGAGCGGCGGCCCCTGCGGGAGCGACTCCTGCCGCGCGGCGCCTGCGGCTCTCTCCGGCGTACGCGAAGGCTTGCCCGCCGCCGCACGATCGGGGCCTGCGTCGTCATGGGCGGGCTTGGAAGCGTGCGGGCGCATCCGGGTGACCTTCCGGGCTGGGCGGGGTGAACCTTTCCTGTATACCCGGGACATACGGGGCGGGGCCAGGTACCCCGGGGGCAGAGAGCGTTGCCCGGCGGGGCGGTGGGGCGCCGGCGCCGGGCCCGCTGCGCGGAGCGGTCAGAGCTGGTTGATCGGGCGCATGGCCAGGCCCTCGGTGCCGGCCCAGCCGTTCACCCGCGCCGCGTCGTCGTAGGAGACGGAGCGGAGTCCGCCCGGCAGGCCGAAGACGAGAGTGCCGTTGAGCTCGGTGCCCTCACCGGCGACCAGGGTGGCGGTGAACCGGGTGGACTGGTCGTACTCCGCCTCGCCCCCCTCGTCGTTGCCGAAGACGTACAGACCGGCGTACGCCTTGCCGCCTCCCTCGACGACCACGGGCTCGGTGTCCGGCTCTTCGAGCAGCTCGACGGTCGGAGCGCTGTCACCGGCTCCGAGCCGCACCAGCGGTGCGTCGTTGAGGACACACGGCGCGCTGCTGCCGTTGGTGACCGTCAGCAGGAAGTGGCGGGGGGTCTCCCCGGACGCGTCCTGAAGCTCGACTGCGGTCGTGAGGTCGGTGGTCTTGCAGTCCTGGTGGCTGGTGCCGTTCCCGCCGCCGGTCTCGCCGCTGTCCCCGCTCGCCTCGTCCGTCGCGCCGCTGCTCCCGGTCCCGGAGTCGCCCGAGGGCTCGGCGGCCTTCGACGGGCTCTCGGCCGCCGGGGCGGAGCTCGACGGGCCGGCGGACTGGTCGTCATCCCCGGAGGGCTGGCAGGCGGTGGCCGCCAGCAGGGCCGCGACGACGCCCGCCCCCAGGAGGGTGCTGCGCAGCGTCCGACGTACGGAACCGGATCTGAACGTGCCTGAGTTCATGGTGCAGTCCTCTTCCCCCGTGACCGGCCCCCGGGGTCGGCCTGTGTGCAAGCGATACAGGCGAGTGTGACCGTGGCCGAGCGGTGAGGTCACGCGGAATCCGGATCTGTTACCGCTCCCGGATGAACCGCCGACCGTGAGGTGACGATGTCCGGAGAGGCCAAGATCCAAGAAATGGGATGGGAGTTGAGTGCGGGGCGGCTGATCCCGCGATGACTCAGCGCCACACGGCTGACACGCCCTGGGCTTACCATGCACTCGGTGCCCCGATGGTCACCGAACAGCGGAGGGTGAGGGCATGGAACTCGACGAGCTCGGGATCGTGCCGGATGAAGCGGCCGTCTACCAGATCCTGATCGCTCAGCCGTCGGCCGGGGCGGAAGCGATCGGCGAGGCCGCAGGTCTGCCCGCCGGACGGGTCGATGCGGCACTGCGCTCCCTGGTGGCCCGTGGCCTCGTCGTCCGCGCCGTCGACGGGCACCGGTATTCCGCAGCGCCCCCGGCCGTCGCGCTGGGCGCCGAGCTCGCAGCGCACCGCGAGCGGTTGCAGCGCGCCGAGGTGACGGTGGCGCGGCTCACGGAGACGTACCGCATGGCGACCGCGGACCGCGCCCAGCGCGAGCTCGTGGAGATCGTCGAGGGCAGCGAGGCCATCGGCACCCGCTACCGACAGTTGCAGCTGTCCGCACGCCGCACCATCGACATCTTCTCGGCGGGCAGGCCCCAGGCGGTCACCCCGGCGGACAGCGAGGAGGTGACGGCCATGGCCCGCGACGTGCGGGTCCGCGCCGTCATCGACCAGGGTTTCCTGCGCGAACCGGGCGCCGCGGAGAACGTCGCGCAGTCCCTGGCCGACGGGGTCCAGGTCCGGACCGTCACCGAAGTGCCGTACAAGCTGATCCTCTGCGACGAATCTGTGGCGATGCTGCCGCTGCACGGTCGGGACGCCGACGTCGACCCGGCGGTCGTGCTGCGCGGCGGCCTTGCCCACATGGCCCGGGAACTGTTCGAGCAGGTGTGGGAGCGCGGCAGCCCCTACCAGGAGGCGGCGGACGTCGGCATCGACCCGGTCGACGTGCACATTCTGCGGCTCCTGCTCGCCGGGCTCACGGACACCGCCGTCGCCACCCAGGTGGGGCTCTCGGCGCGGACCGTGCAGCGCCGCATCCAGCTGATGATGACCCACGCCGGCGCGACCTCGCGGCTCCAGCTGGGCTGGTACGCCGGACAGCACGGGTGGGTGTGACCCCCCCTCGGGCCACACCCACCCTGATCCAGGCCCTGTTTACTTCAGCGTGATCGCCCGGATCACGTCCTGGCCGATCGTCAGCCCGTCCGGCGCCCCGGCCGCGGCCCGCAGCGACACCGACTTCGCGGTGCGCGGCGTGTCCAGGACCGTCGTCCAGCGGCCGTCACCGGCCCGCTTGAGCTTGGCGTCCCGCCAGGTCGCCCCGTCGTCGTACGAGACCTGAAGGGTGGCCGACGTGGCGGCGCTCGCCCCGTCGTACGTTGCCGAGCGCAGGCCCAGGGTGAGGCGCTTGCCCGCCCTGGCCGTGCCCTGCAGATCCGTGGCGACGTCGTAGGTGAGGTTCAGCATCGGCACATTGGCACGGGCCGTGCCCGTCGGCAGCGGCTTGTAGTCGAAGCCCCACGTGGTGCTCGTGCTCGTGGTGCCGGGCCAGGCGGCGGTGGTGCGCTGCCCGGTCGCGACGAGCTTGTACGAGCCCGCCGTCATGTTGGAGGCACGGCCCGACTGGGCCTTGGACGTGGCCAGCTGGGTGTCGCCGCGGTAGAGCGTGGTCTGCTTGGTGCCGCCGCCGGCCCCGACATGGCCGTCGTCACCGCCGGACCACATCGCGACGTTCCAGTTCAGGGTGTTGGTGCTCGTCTGGTACGGGACGTACGTGTCGCCCAGGCGCGCGCCCTGGACCGGCTTGAACCAGCCGCCGTCGTAGCGGCGGCCACCGGCGTACGAGTCCGTCGAACCGCGCTCGAAGTAGCCGTCCGCCGCGTCGAGTCCGGTGTGCTGCTCGTACCAGGACCCGACGGCGGTGGTGTCGCCGGTGACGTACTCCGTCGTCGTCCGCGACCACTTCTCGTAGGCGTCACCGCCCAGACCCGCGCCCCACGCCGGGATGAAGTAGCGCCCGCCGTAGCCGAGGGTGCCCGGCGCCGCGTACACGCTGTTGTTCACGCGGGCCAGATCGTGGTCGTCCGGCTTGTACGCCAGGGACTTGTCCGGGATGACGTCCTTGAACTGCTGCACCAGGTCGTAGCTGTAGTCCGGGTACTGCTGCTGCTTCACGTGCAGCCGGCCCTTCCCCGACTTCGCCTCCGAGACCAGGCGTGCGCCGTCGCCCTGCCGCACGGAGGCGACGGTGAGCCCGCCGGCGACGCCGTAGCTCTGGTACAGGCGCCCCGGGGCGTCGTTGACGACGACGAGCAGCGTCGCGCCCGCGTCGGCGGCGGCCTGCGCACGCTCGGCCGGGGTGACGTCGGCGGTCCGGTCGATGATCACGGCCTTGCCGCGGACGTCGAGGCCGGTGTAGTCGGCCGCCGTGCCCCGGCCCGCGTACACGGTGCGCAGGGTCGACGAGCCGTCGTGGTAGGTGGTGTTCGGCTGGGACGTCAGCTCGATGTCCCGCCCGGTGCCGGTCTCGGCGTCGAGGGCCTTCTGCCGCAGCCGCCAGTGCAGGAACGCGCGCATCGAACCGTCCGACACCTTCTTCGTCGGCGCCAGATACAGCGAGTCGTACTTGGCGGCCAGAATCCAGGAGGTGGACCAGTTGATGCCCGCGCCGGCGTCGTAGGTGCGCTGGAGGTTGAAGACGGCCTGCGTCTCCTCGCTCTCCCGCTCCGGGACCGCGTATGCCTTCCGCAACTTCGTCGCGTCCAGGTCGGCCGTGCCGGACGAGTGGCCGTCGCCGAGCGTGGCCTCGTCGGAGATCAGCAGCGCCTGGCCGAGCGAGTCGGCGGTGTCGCCGGGCACCTCGGCGTAAGACGTGGTGGTGTAGCGGCCGGGCGGCAGACGCAGCGTCTTCGTACCGTCGACGGCGATGACCGCGGCGTCGGTGGAGTCCGCCGTGTGCAGCGTGACGTTGCCGGCCTGCGGCTTCCCGTCCCGGCCCGTCAGCTTGATGGTGTAGTCGTACATCTCCGCCTCCTTGAAGAGGGCGAAGCCGGTGTGCGCGACCGCCTGGCCGGTCGCGGTGTCCGTCGCGACGACATGGCCGGAGAACGTGGTGCCCGCGGGGACCTTCGACGGGTCGAGGGTCAGGGTCACCGTGGCGGTGCCGTGCGCGGGGACGGTCACCGAGGACTGCGACAGCGTGTACGCGTCGGCGTCCGTGTCGAGGGCGAGGGCCAGCGTGACGTCCGCGTCGCCGTCATTGCGGTAGGCGACCGTGCGGGTCTCCGTCTTCGCGTCGGCGTTCGGCCAGTCGTACGCGGCGGCCTCCACGGAGCCCGTCGCCTCGATGGTGGAGCTGATGGCCGAGGCCACGTTCACCCGGCCGGTGCCCGCCGCGTACGGCGTCTCGGCGGTCTTGTCCGACGTCGACATCAGCGCGTTCTTGATGCGCTCGCCCGTCCAGTCGGGGTGCCGCTGCTTGAGGATCGCGGCCGATCCCGCGACGAGCGGCGTCGCCATCGACGTACCGCTCATCGTCCGGTACAGGCCGCCCGTCCAGCCCGGCACCGACTGCGAGGCGGCGGCGGACACGTCCGTGCCGGGCGCGGAGACGTCCGGCTTGAGGCTGTGCGTGCGGATCAGCGGGCCCTGGCTGGAGAACGCGGCGCGGTCGTCGTTCCTGTCGACCGCGGCCACCGTCAGCGCGGAGGCGGCGGCGCCCGGGGAGCCGATGGTGCCCGGGTCGTAGGCGTTGCCCGCCGCGATGACGAACAGCGGACCGCCGTCCGCGGAGAGCTCGTTCACGGCCTGCGACGTCGGGTCCGTGCCGTCGGACCCGCTAGGGGTGCCGAGGCTCATCGACACGATGTCCGCGCCCTGCGCCTTGGCCCACTCCATGCCCGCGATCGAGTACGACTCCTCGCCGGTGCCCTCGTTGCCGAGCACCTTGCCGACCAGGAGGCGGGCCCCCGGGGCCGCGCCCTTCTCCTTGGCGCCGGAGGCGGCTCCGGTACCGGCGATGGTGGAGGCGGTGTGCGTGCCGTGGCCGTTGCCGTCGTCGACGCTCTGGCCGGGCACGAAGCTCGCGGTGGCGTCGACCTGCCCGACGAGGTCCGGGTGGTCGAGGTCGGCGCCGGTGTCGAGCACGGCGACCTTGACGCCCGTGCCGTCCAGGCCCTGCTGCCATGCGTCCGTGGCCTTGATCTGCGCGGTCTCGGTGGCGAGCGAGGCCTCGACCTTGCCGTCGAGCCACAGCTTGCCGATGCCGCCCGACAGGGACTTCGGGTCGGAGCCGGGCGCGATGCCCTTCCAGAACGATGTGGCCCGGCCCTTGTCGGCGCGCAGCGCGTTCGCGTGGATCGAGGAGAGCGTACGGACCGACTCGGCGTCCTTGGGCGTGGCCGGGGCCTTCGCCGTACGGGCGGCGGCCGGGGCGGTCGCGATCACCGGGACGGTGTCCGTGTGCGCGTCGTCGTAGCCCATCGCCACCAGTCCGGTGACGTTGAACAGCCGCTCGTCGAGCTTTCCGGCTGCGAGCAGCGACATGGCCTGGCGCGGGATGACATACGTGTCGTCGCCGCGGGTCTGCACCTCGACGCCGGCGGATCCGTCCTCGGCAGGGTCCACGGTCACCACGTCGTGGTTGCCGGGCAGGTCGGTGTAGTGCACGAGATCACCGGTGACGAGGGTGATCGCGTAGGACTTGCCGGCCGGCGCACTGGCCCCGGTCCCGGCGGCCGGATCGGCGTCGGCCGCCGGGGCTGTGACCGATCCCCAACCGATGAGCGCCATGGTGAGCGCGGTCGCGGCGGGGAGGTAGCGGCGTCTGGGTATGGATCGCATGGGAACGGTTTATCCGGTGCGGGGCACCTGGCGCACCGGCGGACGGTGTCGAGTTCCCGCCATGGCGAGAATCGGACGCCGAGATTCCCCTGGCCGCCGGCTCACGGATGAGGGCAGGCGGCCGACGAAAAGCGGCCGGCGGCCGACGGAACCCGTCAGCCGCCGGCCGGGTGAGGCGCAGGTGCCTTCCCGGCTGCCCGCGAGCGGGCAGCCGGGAAGGACACGGTCAGGACGGCAGCTTGGCGATGACGATCTTCGTCGATCCCTGGGCCGTCACGTCGGTGGCGTAGAACGCCACCTCACCCCGGTTGTTGATGCCGAGGCCCTCCAGGGCCACCCAGTGCTTGCGGTCCACCATGGAGCCGATGTCGTACATCCGGCCCTGCGGGTCCCACAGCACCGCCGTCTCGACATCGGGCTCGAACTCGGCGGTGCCGGCGATCCAGCCGGCGTCGTTCACCGCCAGCGCCTGGGCGTCGAAGCCCAGGTCGGGCAGCCGGGTCATGGTGCCGCCCGGCTTCAGGACGAACGCGTCGTCGCCGCTCTTGCCGACGATCACACCGGACGCGTTGACGCCCTCGGCGGTGCTGTCGGTCATGCCGGGCAGCGTGCCCAGGTCGGTGACCGAACCGTCCATGCTCCACTTCACCGCGTGGCGGACGCCCGCCTTGTACGAGTGGCCGACGATGACGCCCGACTCGTTGATCGCGAGCGGCTCGGTCAGGGTGCGCTGGTCGGTCAGGTGCTGCAGCCTGCGGAACCCGTCCTTCGCGGACCAGATGAACGGGTCGTTGACCTGGAGGTTGCCGCCGGTCGCCGGGTTCTTGATGTACCCCGTGGCGTTGCCGACGACGTTACCGGCGTTGTCGACCGCGAAGCCGCGGTCGAAGCTGTACGCCTCCCAGTCCGGCAGCGGCAGCGTGGTGAGCTTGCCGTCCGCGTCCCACACGGCGCCGCGGGTGCCGCCGGCCGTCAGCGTCACCTGACCCGTGGTGTACGCGCCGGACTGGCTCAGGCCCAGGGCGCTGCCGTTGCGCACCCCGGTGTTGTCGAGCAGCGTGACGCCGTGCTCGGCGTCCCAGCGGACCGGCCGGGTGACCGCGGAGACCTGCGCCGAACCGGCCACCTGCCCCTGGTCGTTGAAGCCGAAGCCGCTGGCCGGGCCGAAGGACCCGGTGACGTCGAGGGACGGCACGGTGACGTTGCCGAGCAGCACGTCCGCGCTGCCCAGGGGCGTACCCGCGTCGTTCGCCATCGAGAACCGGCCGACCAGACGGCGGCCGGCCGGGGGCACGGTCTCCGCGACGAGGCGCCCGGCGATCTTCATGGACTGTCCCGTGGCCAGCTTCACCGGCTTCTCGTCGTCCACCGTCACCGCACCCAGCGACTTCGAGAACATCGTGTCCTGGATGTCGAACTCGGTGGAGCCGGAGGGCACGTCGGTGCCCGCGATGTACAGGTAGTAGTAGCCGGGCTTCGGGTTGTTGATGGTCAGCGACTCACGCGAGCCGCCGTGCGTGGACGAGGCGACCAGGGCACCGGACTGGGCGACCAGGTACAGGTCGAGGTCGGCGTCCTTGTCGGAGGCGTTGCCCAGCACGACCTCCAGGCGGGTCGCGTCGCGCGGCACCGTTATCTGCTTGCCGGTCGTCACCTGGGAGGCGACGGTGGGCCTGGCCTGCGACAGGGCGCCGAGCGAGCCGCCGGTCGCGTGCGCGGTCACCGGCGCGAACCGGTTGACGGCGGTGAAGGCCTGCTCGGTGGGCGCGTGCAGGGCGGCCTCGGCGACCACGGACGACGCCGGGTCGAACGTGGCACCCTGAACGGACGCGCTCAGCCGGTACGGGTTCTCCATGACGGGCGACGTGCGCCGCGCCTCCACCTCGAACTCCCAGATGCCGGGCATCGGCTGCTCGTAGGTGCGCGAGGCAGGGTCGCAGGTCCCGGCGTCCGAGAAGTTCGTGTAGCAGAGGCTGACGGCGGTCTCGTCCACGGGCATGCCCTGCGGGTCGACGGCGAGGAACCGGGTCTGGCTGTCGCCCGCGATCCCGCTCAGGTCCACCTTCAGCGCCGAGGCGCCCTCGGCCACGGACACGAACACCGAACGCGTCTGGTTGCGGTCCACCGAACCCTTGGAGCTGACCGTGTACGAGGACTTCGCCGGGTCGGCGGCGGCCACGACGGTGACCGGGACGAGCTTGTCGACACCGGGGGTCGCCGGGTCGTCGACGCGCAGCAGCGCCGAGTGCGCACCGGTGGAGCCGGTCCGCGCGCGGACGGTGACGGTGGTCGCCCTGCCCTTGCCGAGCAGCACGACGGGCGGGGCGCTGAACGTGCCGTCATTGCCCAGCCACGACAGCAGTGCGACACCGCTGCCGGAGCCGGTGCGGGTCAGCCGGACGTCGTACTCCTTGGTGCGGGTGGTGGTCTGGCCGCCGTCCTCGGGGGCGCAGCGGTTGTACACGCCGGTGCCGGACTTCGGGGTGGCGAGCATTCCGGCGAGCGCCCCGCACACGGGGGCGTCGACGGTGTACGACGTCGGCTCGGCGCCCTTGGCGAGCAGCTTCCACGCCTTCGGAACGTTGATGAGTCCCGCGCCCTGCGCATACGCGGGCTGGTCGGCGAGGAACGTCGCCGAGCTCGTCAGCGCGGAGCGCAGCGCGGCCGGCGTCACCTTCGTACCGGAGCGCCGAGCGGCCGACAGGAGCAGCGCGACATCTCCCGCGGCCTGCGGGGACGCCATCGACGTACCGTTGAACATGCCGTATCCGGCGGGCAGTTCATAGCCGGTGTCGGGCACGCTCTCGCCGGGCATCCAGGTGGGTATGGACGACACGGCGGCGCCCGGGGCGACGATCTCCGGCTTCATGCCGCCGTCCTCGCGCGGTCCGCGCGCGGAGAACGGGAACAGGGACTGGGAGGCGCGCACCCGGGAGCCGTAATCGGCCCACCAGGTGTCCTTGCTGACGGACGCGCCGACCGCGAGCACCTTGTCGGAGACGGCGGGGTCGGCGATGGTGTTCATGCCGGGCCCGTCGTTGCCGGCCGACGACACGATCTGGACGCCGTAGTCGTCGATGAGCCGGTTGTAGAGCACGGACCGTACGTTGTTGCCGTCGTTGAGGGCGGGCAGTCCGCCGATCGACAGGTTGACGACGTCGACGTGCTGGTTCACGACCACGTCGATCATGCCCTCGGCGAGTGCGTACGCCGTGCAGCCGGACGCGAACAGGCACACGCGCTCGGAGACGATCTTCGCGCCGGGCGCGGCGCCGTTCATCTTCCCGCCGAACAGGCTGTTGCCCGCGCTGATCCCGGCGACGTGCGTGGCGTGCGCGCCCGAGACGATGCCGATGTTCACGTAGTCGGCACTCTTGCCGGCGTTGGTGCCGCCCAGCGGCGACAGGTCCACGTCGTCGCGGTACTCGACGGTGAACGGCATCGACTCGGCGACGGGGGTGCTCGGGTCGTCCGTGCCGAACGAGGCGAACTTCCCGCTCTGCGCGTACGGTTCGACGACGTCGCCGTCGCCGAAGGTGTGGTCCAGGTCGGCGTCGACCCACACGCGGTGGTCGGCGGGCCGGTAGAGGACGGCGAAGGTGTCCTTGTAGTCGCCGTCGCGGTTCACGTCGCCGCCCAGCTCGCCGCCGTACGTCGTGCTCTCGGCGAAGGTCTGGAACTCGTACGCACCGTCCGGCGCCTTGTAGTCCACGCTGCCGACGCGGAACGCGCCGCCGGTGGCGGTGACGTTGCGGCTCATCTGGAGCCACGTCGGGTCGCCGTCGGTGAGCGGGTCGGTCGCCGTGAGCCAGTTCTTGATCTTCGGCTCGCCGGTCGTGGTCTTCTGCAGCGCCGGATGCGCGGCGTCCACGCCGGTGTCCAGGATGCCGATGGTCACGCCGCGCCCGTCCCAGTCGCGGTGGGCGGACGTGAAGTCGGTGGCGCCCGTCTCGCCGGTGGGCAGATACGGGTTGTCGGCTGGGGTCCCCTTGCCGGGCGCGGCGGGAGTGCTGCCGCTCTCCGTGCCGGACGAGTGGTCCTGCTTCCGGTCCTCACCGGTGACCGGCGACGGATCGGGGATCTTGAACGTCTCGTTCAGGTCGACGGCGCGGACCGAGGACAGTGCGGCCAGCTCGGAGACCTTGCCGGTGGGCACGGTGGCGCGCACGTACCCGAGCTTGTCGGTGACCTCGCCGACGGTGCCGCCGAGCTGGGTGATGCGGCGACGCACGTCGGCCGTGTCACCGCGATCGGTGGCCAGCAGCAGGGTGACCGTGGCGGCCTTCTTGCTCTCGGCCTTCTGGAGCAGGGTGCGGTCGTGTGAACCGAGCTTGTCCCGCTCGGACTTGAGGGCCTGCTTCGGCACATCGGGTACGGCGGCGCCCAGTGGGCGCGGCACAGGAGCCGCTTGGGCGGGAAGAGCGGACAGGCCCAACAGGGGACCGGTCAGCCCGGCTGCGAGGACGGCGGCGGTGAGCCGTCGTCTGGCAGGGGTTGTTTTGCGGGACATGGTTGTCCTGCTCCTTCCGGGGTGGGTGTGCTCCCCGGGTCTACAGAGTCGGGCGGGCCCGGCGCACCAGATGGAGGTGGCGACAATTCGACATGTCGTAGAGCCGCCATGGAACGGGGCAGGGCGCTACCGGTGAGGGCGGTTCCGCCCGGGTGTCACCTGCGGGTGCGGTCCGCTCGCGGGACCAGGCCCGCCCGCACCGCGCTCATCCTGGCCCGCACGCCCTGTACGGGAACGGCCCCCGCCGGACCGCCGGTTACGTCGGCGGGCTTGCCCCGGCACGCGCCGCAGATGCCGCCGCGCAGCGCCTCGGGGCTGCCGGGGGCCCGGCACTCTCTGCACTCCAGGGTTCGCAGGACGACCTGGCGCACGGGGGCGACGCGGGCGGGCGGCAGCTTGTCGCGCAGCCTCCGGCCGACGAACCCGACCGGGCTGTAGACCTCCACCGGCAGCCCCTGGGTCAGCGCGCACATAATCTCCGCCTCGGTGGCGCCACGCTCGAACCACTCGCTGACCTGCGGTTCCAGTCGCACGCAGTGCACTTCGGGCAGCGACAGTGCGGGCGCGGCCTTCCCGAGAGCGGCCAGCAGGATGAACGACCGGGAGCGGGTCGGGCGTGGGGGCGTCTGCGGTACGTCACCCCGGATGTACGCCGCCCACCACGTGTCGTCCCGCGCGGTGCGGGAGAAGAACGTCCGCGTGACCCAGAGCAGCACCTCGTCCGTCGCGACGCATTCGCTGCCCCGGCGCAGGTGCCCGGCCTCCTGGAGCCGGTTCAGCGTGGTCCGCAGCGCGCACTGCCCGTACGGGAGCACCTTGGCGAGGGTCTTCACGGAGATGTCGGCGCCGTCGCACAGGCCGTCGATGTACGCGGCGACAGCGGCGTCACGGGGGAGGAGGTGGGCGAAGTCGTCCCCGGTGAGGGGGCGTTGACCGGGCGCGGAACGCTTGCCGTATCCGGGGTTCGCCATCGGATGGCCGAGCGCGGGCGCGGGCCCGGGCGGGGAAGGAGGGGCAGCACTAAACTGGCCGGCAGCCATGAGATCGCTCGTTTCGATCGAACTGGTCAGGCCCCTGCTCGGTGTTTGCGCACCGGCGGGGGCCGTCGTGTCCCGGCTGACGCTAGAGCGTCGCTACCCTCCGTCGCAAGTCGATCGCTAAAAGTCAACCCGGCAGGCAGGGAGGGTGGGTGGGAATCAATCCCGCCACCCGTTCCACTGAAAGAGCGCTCGGATCTCGACGCTTGAGCCCCGGACCGTGAGCGCCCGCCCGGGGGCGGCGGGACCATCCGTCGCGGTGGACGGACCTCCGGTGGTGCCGATGTGTACAACCGTCTGTCGTCGTGGCGCGTCTGGTGTACCGGAACTGATGTTTCGCCGCAGTTCCCCCGTACGTATTCATCGCTTCGCTGTAAGGGATCGCCCATGCCCGGAACTGTTGCCGACCGCTTCCGCCCGCTGCGCACGACCGCCGCCGCGGTCGGGGCCGTCGCCCTGATCGCCATGGCCGCGGCCGCTGCTCCGGCTTCCGCGGCAGGTGGCGCCGCGACCGGGGATCTGCTGCTGGGACCGGTGACGTCCCTCGACGGAGTGAAGATCGGCAGCAGCGTCGAACTGCCCGGAACCTTCGCGAACAAGGGCGCCACTCCACTCGACAAGGTCTACCTGAGCTATGGCGTCGGCGCCGGGCTCGCCATACCGGAGCTGCCTTCCAACTGTGATCGAGTGGGACGCGACATCGAGTCCAACGCCGGGCTCGTGGTCTGTGCGTACGACCAGGCCGTGAAGGCCGGTGGCATCTACGCCCCGGAGAAGACGCTGTCGGTGAAGGTCCTCGACCACGCGCTGAACGACAGCGTTTCCGTGACGGTCAGCACCTACGACCCCAGGAAGAGCATGGACCCCTCCGAGGGCGGCCCCATCCACAGCTTCCCCGGGCGCGGACCTGCGGTGAATCTGGTCGAGCTGCCCTCGACCACACCGGTGGGAGACGGTGATCACCCGTCCCGGTCCGGTGAGGACCAGTGGGACTCCTCCTCCCTGGGGGTGAACGTGGTGAACACGGCCGATTTCCAGGTGTCGGCACAGCAGACCGGCCGCGTCGACAAGACGGTCACGCTGGAGACGAAGTTCACCAACGCGGGACCGGGCTGGGTGTACCACTACGAAGACGATGTCGCGCCGCTGGTCACGGCCCTGGTCAAGGTGCCCGCCGGAACGACGGTGACGAAGAAGGACAACCGCTGCACGAAGGTCGGGACCGGGAGCTACAGCTGCTACCCCTACACCTCCCCGTATGTGAAGGCCGGCTTCACCGACACCTGGGCCTTCACGCTGCGCATCGACAAGGCGGTGGCCGGAGCCAAGGTATCCGTGTCCCTCGAAGGCGAGGCGCGCCCCTACGACAAGAACAAGAAGAACGACACGGCCACGTTGCTGCTCGACGACGGCAGCGGCTCGACCGGTGGTGCGGGCTCCACGGGCGGCAGTTCGACGGGTGGCGACGGCTCGACGTCCTCCACGGGCGGCAGCTCGACCGGCAGTGACGGCTCGACGTCCTCCACCGGTGGTTCCGGCTCGGCGACCACCGGCGGCTCGGCGTCCACCGGAGGCTCGGCGGCGACCGGCTCCGCGACGACCGGCACCTCGGGTACGTCCGGCTCCTCGGCCACCGGCGGCGGCCTGGCGAACACCGGCTCCGGTTCGACGCTCCCCCTGGCCGGCGCGGCTGCCGCGACCCTGGCGGCGGGTGCGGGCACGGTCCTGCTGATGCGCCGCCGCGCGGCACGGAACTGACGGCTGATCACCCCTGTGCGTACGGCCCGCCGGGCGGACACCCGGCGGGCCGTGCGTGTCCCGGCGCCCGATCCCGGCACCGGGGCACGGCTCAATGCCCGCCGAGCCGGAACGCAATGACGAGATACAGAGGCATGAGCACCGCCGGCAGCAGGAGGGCGACTGCCGTATGGCTGACGAGTCCTCGCCCCGGGGCGAGGCCCAGACAGGTCCGGGCCGCACGGCTGACACGGGGGCCGGGGGCGTCGTGCGAGGGGTTCGCGTCCGCCTTCTCGATTGCGCGGCGAAGCTTCCGACGGCTGCGCTCGGTCGTGATGCCCAGGCGCACGCCGTGGCTGTCGCGCACGACGAAGGTTCGGTACACCCTGCCGTACGAAAAGGTCGTCAGCAGGTGGACCGTGGCGATCCGGTCCAGGTCGACGGAGCGTTCGCCGGTCAGGGTGCGCGCGACCAGACGCGACGACGAGTGCCGGAACGGGGCCCGTTCCTCGTACAGCGCAGGGAAGAGAAGGAAGCCGACGGCGGCGGACAGCAGCCCGAGCACGACCGGAGTCCCTTCGGGTACGGCCCCGGCCCGGGCCAGTCCGTAGCCGCCGAAGGGCAGCAGAAGGAGCACCACCGCCAGGCCCGGCCCCAGCCAGGCACGCGCGGTGCTGCCGGCTGCGTTCGCTCTGACTGACACTCTCGCCCCCACTCGTGCGCCCCGGCCCGCGAACGCGGCTGAAAAGCCGGCTAGGACCTCTTCAGGCCGGCCACGAACGTCGACCAGGCCCCCGTACGGAACACCAGCACCGGCCCGTCCGTCACCTTGGAGTCGCGGACGGGGAGGGCCTCGGGGACGCCGTCGAGGACTTCGAGGCAGTTGCCGCCGCTGCCATCGCTGTACGTGGACTTGCGCCAGACGGCCGTGGAAAGGTCGTAGTCAGAACCGCTCAGCTTCATGCTCGTAATCCTCCGCCACCGACTCGATCAAGGCCAGGGACGCTGCCGGTGAGATCGCGCTGGCCACCACCAGATCGTAGGTCAGTTCGTAGCCGCCCACCGTGCCTGGATCGTCCAGGAGTTGTCCGGAACCGAGCCCGTCCAGGTAGGCAAGCGGAGGCGCATCGGGAAACGCCATGAGCTTCAGTCCGCCTCCCATTGCGGCATGACCTCCGGCAGAGAAGGGGAGTACTTGCACGATGATTCGCCGCTGTTGGGCCAGCTCGGCGACGTGCTGAAGGGCGCCTGACATCACTTCAGGTCCGCCGACGGTCCGTCGTAGCACCGCCTCATCCAGGACTGCCCACAACATCGGCTGTGTTGGATCGGCGAGGAGTTGCGCGCGCTCCAGTCGGGCTGCCACCAATTCGTCGATCGCGGCGGCGACCGCTGTCGGCCGGTACTCCCGGAACACCGCCCGCGCGTAGGCCTCTGACTGGAGCAGGCCTGGGATGAGCTGCGGTGCGTATTCCTTGATCGTCGTGGCGCGGGCCTCCGCTTCCGCTGTTTCGGCGAAGTGGTCCGGGTATTTCGACTTCTTCAGCGCCGCGCAGTTCCGCACGAAGAAGCCGTCCGCGCCCAGCGCCTCGTCGAACTTCTCCGCCTGGTCCATCTGCATCCGGCGCACCCCGGACTCCAACTGTCCGATGGACGAGCCGCTGACGAAGAGCGGGGCGCCCAGTTCGGTCTGGGAGAGGCCCGCGTTCTCTCTTCGGTGGCGGAGTTCGGCGCCGAGAAGGGCGCGTGGAGAGGAGGAGGGGTCGAGCTTCCTGGGACCTGGCATGACAACTCCCCGTGACACACGTGCGGTTGTTGGAACGGCACCTCTTCCAGGCTATCGAGTGATTGACCACGCTGGGTATGCATCGGAACCACGCA
This sequence comes from Streptomyces sp. NPDC048211, assembly GCF_043202315.1. Taxonomy (NCBI): domain Bacteria; kingdom Bacillati; phylum Actinomycetota; class Actinomycetes; order Kitasatosporales; family Streptomycetaceae; genus Streptomyces; species Streptomyces sp. NPDC048211. The sequence goes on along the minus strand of NZ_JBIDAD010000013.1, from coordinate 25,609 downwards.
GAGTGGAAGGAATGGATCATGGCGACTACAGAGCGGCGCAAGGCGGCGGCGGGCAGGGTGCGGGAGGCGGAGGAGCTGGTGGCGCGATTGCGGGGAGGGTTCGCGGGGGTCGGGGTCGTACTGCCCTCGCTGCGGATCGACCCGGTCTCGATCTCGGGTGACGAGCCGGTTCCGCTCCTGGATCTGGGCCGCTGCAACCTCGACACGGCGCTGAGGCTGTCACAGGTGCTGGAGGACAAGGGGGCCGGTCGTGACGGCTGACGCCGACGGCCTGGAGGCGTGCACGCCGGAGCCCGGGTCCTTCGCGGTCGATGCCCGGGACGGACGGATCGGCCGGGTGATGGGCCGGGTGGGCGCGTCTGTGCGGCTGCGTCCTCCCGGCGGCGGGGCGGCGTGGGACTGTCCGCCCGCCAGTGTGCGCCCGGCGCCGCCGGGGCTCGTGCTGCGGGCGCGGGTGGCGGAGGTCAACCGGGAGGGGCAGCTGCCTCGGTGAGCTCCCCGTTCTCCTCCCGCAGGGTGAGGGAGTGGCGCACCGGCGTGCGACCGATCTCCTCGCGCGGTGCGAGGCCGCTCGCCGGGCACGGGTCGGCTTCTGTAACCGGGCGGCCTGGGAACGCAAAAAGAGGATGAGAACACGCAGTTAATCGGCAAGCTCGCGAAAATCTCCCTACAGGAGTCTTGTGGGGCGGGACGTACGGGTCCTACTGTCGCCTCACCTTCCCGGCGGCCGTTCCACCCGGACGTCCGGGTCGCGCACCGCCCCTCCTCCTCCGTCCTCCTCCTCTCCTCCTCCCTCCTCCTCAGAGAAACGGGCCTGCGATGTCACGGAAGACCACCGGTTTCGGATCGCGGGCACGAAGACCGCGACGCCCCACAGGCGTGTACGCGGCCACCGTTTCCTCATTGACCGTGGCCGCGCTCGGCCTCGGCGTGCTGGCCGGTACGCCTGCGGGGGCCCGTCCGGCCGCCGCCCCGGCGCCCGTCGTCACCCGGGCCGCCCTCGACCCGGCCCTCGTCGCGGGACGGGGAGCGAAGGTGGCGTTCGCCGAGCAGGAGGCGGAGAACGCGGTGACGAACGGGAGGGTCATCGGCCCGGACCGCACCGCGTACACGCTCCCGGCCGAGGCGTCCGGCCGTAAGGCGGTCTCACTCGCCCCGGGCGAGCACGTCGAGTTCACGCTGCCTTCGGCGGCCAACGCGATCACCGTGCGCTACAGCATTCCGGACGCGCCGGGCGGCGGCGGGATCACGGCGCCGCTGGACGTCGCGGTGAACGGCACGAAGCGCTCCACGATGACGCTGACCTCGCAGTACTCCTGGCTGTACAACCAGTACCCGTTCTCCAACGACCCGGGCGCCGGGCTGCTCCACCCCGACTGGTGGATCACCGAGTGCTCTTGCGTGCCCGCGGCCACGACCCCGGCGCCGGTCGTCGCGAAGCCCTTCCGGCCCAGCCACTTCTACGACGAGCAGCGGCTCCTGCTCGGCCGGACGTACCGCGCGGGCGACACCGTACGGCTGACCGTCCCGGCCGGGAGCCGGGCCGCGTCGACGACGGTCGACCTGTTGGACTCGGAGCTCGTCGGCCGTCCGCACGTCGAACTCCTCGCCGCCAACGTCCTTGCCTTCGGGGCGGATCCGACCGGCCGGCGCGACGCGGCGACCGCGATCGAGAAGGCCATCGCCTTCGCCAGGCGCGCCCACCTCAAGGTGTACATCCCGCCGGGCACGTACCGGGTCGACCGGCACATCGTCGTCGACGACGTCACGATCACCGGCGCGGGCAACTGGTACACGAAGATCAAGGGCCGGGAGACCGCGCTCGCCGCCCCGGCGCCGGACGGCTCGACCCACACCGGCGTCGGCTTCTACGGCAAGGACGCGGCCGACGGCGGCAGCCGCAACGTCCACCTCTCCGGCTTCGCCATCGAGGGCGACGTACGGGAACGCATCGACACCGACCAGGTCAACGCCATCGGCGGCGCGATGAGCGACTCGACGATCGAGGGCCTGCACATCAGCCACACCAAGGTCGGCATGTGGTTCGACGGGCCGATGCAGAACCTGCGGATCAGCGACAACGTCATCGTCGACCAGATCGCCGACGCCATCAACTTCCATACCGGCGTGACCGATTCACGGGTGACGCAGACCTTCGTACGCAACTCCGGCGACGACGGCCTCGCCATGTGGTCCGAGAAGACCGCGAACGCCCGCAACACCTTCGACCACAACACCGTTCAGACCCCGGTCCTCGCCAACGGCATCGCGATCTACGGCGGCACCGACAACACCGTCGCGGACAACCTGATCGCCGACCCGGTCCGCGAGGGCAGCGCCCTGCACATCGGCTCCCGCTTCGGCTCCGAACCGTTCGCCGGGAAACTGAACCTCACGGACAACACGACGGTCCGCGCCGGTACGTACGAGCTGAACTGGAACATCGGTCTCGGCGCGCTCTGGATCTTCGCCCTGGACAGGAGCATCGACGCCGCCGACATCCGGGTCACCGGTGATCACTACCTCGACAGCACCTACAACGCGATCATGCTCGTCTCCGACTGGGGCGTGAAGGACCAGTACGGCATCGAGGGGGTCCACTTCAAGGACATCCGGGTCGACGGGACGGGCACCTCGGTGCTGAGCGCCCGCGCGGCGGGCGGGGCGAGCTTCGAGAACGTGGACGCGCGCAACGTGGGCGCGGTCGGCGTCAACAACTGCGGCTCGTTCAACTTCCCCGCAACGGGTTCGGAGTTCTCCCTCGCGGACCTGGGCGGCAACGGCGGCGACTGGCTCGCCCCCTGGCTGCTGCCGAACACGATCACCTGCGACGACCGCCCGCCGGTCGTCCCGCCGCCGGCGCCGGGAACGTGGTGACCACTCCCTGACGGTCTCGCCCCCGGTCGCGGAATGCCGCGGCAGGGGACGGGGACCGGGCGTTCACCGGTCGGCGCTGCCCGGGGGGACAACCCACTGCGAGGGCTGGCCGGTGACGGAGGTGATCATGTCGAAGTCGCCGTCGTAGTGAAGGACCGTCAGCCGGTTCAGCTCCGCCGTCGCGGCGATCAGCAGGTCCGGGAGCGACAGCGCGCGGTGGAAGCCCGCATGGAGGGCGTGGCGCTGGACCTCCAGCGCGCGGGTGAAGATGTCGTCCGTCATGTGCAGATAGTCGAAGGCGTGGAGCCAGGTGCGGATCCGGGTCGCTTCGGAGCTGTCCCGGGCGGAGTGGATCATCTCGTACTCGGTGGGCGGGCAGACGGCGAGCAGGTAGCGCTCGTGCAGCGGCTTGAGGGCCTGCTTGACCGCAGGCTTCGTCCAGCGCGCGAGCGCGGACTTGTCGATCAGGAAGCGGTCCTGCATCAGGCGGCCCGGCCCCCGTCGCGCTTGAGGCTTCCGTCGGCGTTGCGGGGGCCGGTGGTCTCGACGATCTCGCTGAAGTCGAGCTCGCCGGCATCCATGGCGTCGAAGCCCTCCTGCCGCAGATGACGCTTGACCGCGTCCTCCATGGCGAGGCGCACCGCCTGGGCTTTGGTCTTCGTGCCGAATATGCGCATGGCCTCGGCCACCATGGCCTCGTCGAGATCGATGACTGTCCTGGCCATGTCCGCCACCTTCCTGCTGCCCGGCCTGCTGACCGCGTCCTGTTGGTCATGCCTCCACAAACGATATCGCGTACGCGGGTCAAGCGATATCGTTTCGCTGTCCTGGCCGCCTCCCCAGCCACATCTGTGCCGGTGCCCGGCGCCCGGGGCAGGGGGGTGACGCCTGAACACCGGACATCCGCCCGCCCGGCGTGGCACGATTCCACGGGTGACCAGCAGAACCGATCCTGCTCAGCACCTCAGCGATCTCGCGCGGCTGCGCCGCGTCCGGGACCGCATAGACAGGGAGTACGCGCAGCCGCTGGACGTCGAGGCGCTCGCGCGAGGTGTGCACATGTCGGCCGGGCATCTCAGCCGGGAGTTCCGGCGCGCCTACGGCGAGCCCCCGTACGGCTACCTCATGACGCGGCGCATCGAACGGGCCATGGCCCTGCTGCGGCGCGGTGACCTCAGCGTCACCGAGATCTGCTTCGAGGTCGGCTGCTCGTCGCTGGGCACCTTCAGCAGTCGCTTCACCGAACTGGTCGGGGTCCCGCCCAGCGTCTACCGGCGCGAGGCGGAGCAGGCCGAGCGGGCCGAGCAGGCCGGGGGCGGGGTGCCGTCGTGTGTGGAGAAGCAGGTGACACGACCGGTCAGGAATCGAGAAGCGCCGGTCAAGAAGCCGGATTAGCGTGAAGGACATGGACATCAACCTTCACTCCAGCTTCCTTCCGCACGACGACCCGGACGCCTCGCTGGCCTTCTACCGCGACGTGCTCGGCTTCGAGGTACGGGGCGACGTCGGCCAGGGCGCGATGCGCTGGATCACGGTCGGCCCCGCCGGTCAGCCCGGCACGTCCCTCGTGCTGGAGCCGCCGTACGCCGATCCCTCCGTCACCGACGAGGAGCGCGCCACCGTCGTCGCGATGATGGCCAAGGGCACCTTCGCCCGCGTCCTCCTGGACACGGCCGACCTCGACGCCACGTTCGAGAAGGTGCAGGCCGGCACCGCCGAGATCGTTCAGGAGCCGACCGAGCAGCCCTACGGCGTACGCGACTTCGCCGTCCGCGATCCCGCCGGCAACCTGATCCGTATCCAGGAACGGCGCTGAGCCGGCGCCCGACCGCACCACCGTGACCCGTACGACACCGACGGGACCGCACGAGCGGGTCCCGCCAACAGATGGAGACACGATGAGCAGGGCCAAGAGGGCGGACACGGCATCGGCCGCGCCGCACGTGGGCGACAGCCACGATCTGATCCGTGTGCACGGTGCACGCGTGAACAACCTCAAGGACGTCAGCGTCGAGATCCCGAAGCGCCGGCTGACGGTGTTCACCGGTGTCTCCGGATCGGGCAAGAGCTCGCTCGTGTTCGGCACCATCGCCGCGGAGTCTCAGCGGCTGATCAACGAGACGTACAGCGCCTTCGTGCAGGGCTTCATGCCCACGCTGGCGCGGCCCGAGGTCGACGTACTCGAAGGGCTGACCACGGCCATCAGCGTCGACCAGCAGCGGATGGGCTCCGACCCCCGCTCCACGGTCGGCACGGCGACCGACGCCAACGCGATGCTCCGCATCCTGTTCAGCCGGCTCGGCAAGCCGCACATCGGCCCGCCCAGCGCGTACTCCTTCAACACCGCCTCGGTCCGGGCCACCGGCGCGATCACGGTCGAGCGCGGCAGTAGGACGAAGGCGGAGAAGGCGACCTTCCACCGCACCGGCGGGATGTGCACGCGGTGCGAGGGCCGGGGCTCGGTCTCCGACATCGACCTCAGCCAGCTCTACGACGACAGCAAGTCGCTCTCCGAGGGCGCGTTCACCATCCCCGGCTGGAAGTCGGACAGCCAGTGGACCGTGCAGGTCTACGCCCAGTCCGGCTTCGTCGACCCGGACAAGCCGATCCGCAAGTACACCAAGAAGGAACTGCGGGACTTCCTCTACGGGGAACCGGTCAAGGTCAAGGTCAACGGCGTCAACCTCACCTATGAGGGGCTGATCCCCAAGATCCAGAAGTCCTTCCTGTCCAAGGACAAGGAGGCGATGCAGCCGCACATCCGGGCGTTCGTGGAGCGTGCGGTCACCTTCACCACCTGCCCGGAGTGCGACGGCACGCGGCTGAGCGAGGGCGCCCGCTCCTCGAAGATCAAGCGGATCAGCATCGCCGACGCGTGCGCGATGGAGATCAGGGACCTCGCCGAGTGGGTGCGCGGGATCGAGGAGCCGTCGGTGGCGCCGCTGCTCGACGCGCTCCAGCAGACCCTCGACTCGTTCGTGGAGATCGGCCTCGGTTACCTCTCGCTGGACCGGCCCGCGGGCACGCTGTCGGGCGGTGAGGCACAGCGCGTCAAGATGATCCGGCACCTGGGCTCCTCCCTCACCGACGTCACCTACGTCTTCGACGAGCCCACGATCGGCCTGCACCCGCACGACATCGAGCGGATGAACAAGTTGCTGCTGCGGCTGCGCGACAAGGGCAACACGGTGCTCGTCGTCGAACACAAGCCGGAGACGATCGTCATCGCCGACCATGTCGTCGACCTCGGCCCCGGTGCCGGTACGGGCGGCGGCACCATCTGCTTCGAGGGCGGCGTCGAGGGGCTGCGGGCGAGCGACACGATCACCGGCCGGCACTTCGACGACCGGGCCGCCGTCAAGGAGACGGTGCGCGAGGCCACCGGCGCGATGGAGATCCGCGGCGCCACGGCGAACAACCTGCGGAAGGTCGACGTCGACGTCCCGCTCGGGGTCCTCGTCGTCGTCACGGGTGTCGCGGGCTCCGGCAAGAGCTCGCTCGTGCACGGATCGATCCCGGCGGGCGAGGGCGTGGTGTCGATCGACCAGAGCCCGATCCGCGGTTCGCGGCGCAGCAACCCGGCGACGTACACCGGCCTCCTGGAGCCGATCCGCAAGGCGTTCGCCAAGGAGAACGGCGTGAAGCCGGCGCTGTTCAGCGCCAACTCCGAGGGCGCCTGCCCCACCTGCAACGGAGCCGGCGTCATCTACATGGACCTGGCGATGATGGCCGGGGTCGCCACGCCCTGCGAGGACTGCGAGGGCAAGCGGTTCCAGCCGGCGGTGCTGGAGTACAAGCTCGGCGGCCGTGACATCAGCGAGGTCCTCGCGATGTCGGTGGCCGAGGCGGAGGAGTTCTTCGGCGCGGGCGAGGCGCATCTGCCGGCCGCGCACCGCATCCTCGACCGGCTCGCCGACGTCGGCCTCGGCTACCTCAGCCTCGGGCAGCCGCTCACCACGCTGTCCGGCGGCGAGCGCCAACGCCTCAAGCTGGCCACCCACATGGGCGACAAGGGCGGCGTCTACGTCCTCGACGAGCCGACCACCGGACTTCACCTCGCCGATGTCGAGCAACTGCTGGGCCTGCTCGACCGGCTCGTCGACTCCGGCAAGTCCGTCATCGTCGTCGAGCACCACCAGGCCGTGATGGCGCACGCCGACTGGATCATCGACCTCGGACCGGGTGCCGGTCACGACGGCGGAAAGGTCGTCTTCGAGGGCACGCCCGCGGACCTCGTCGACGCCCGCTCCACCCTCACGGGCGAGCACCTGGCGGCGTACGTCGGCGGCTGACGCGGGCGCGGTGTCGGACGAAGCCGGGCCCGGGGCACGAGCCCCGGGCCCGGCTTCGTCCGGGTGCCCGTGGGGCGGAGGGGGCGGAGGCTGTCGTGGCGCGTCGGGCGGAGTTGACGGTGGTGCGTCGGGCGGAGGCGGCCGTGTTGCGCGGACGCGGACGTGGCGCCTCAGAAGGAAATGACGGTGGCGCCTTCGAGGGTGAAGCGCAGGAACTCGTCCCGGGCCACCCGCAGGCGCAGCCCGCGCCCGGCGAGCCCGGCCTCGGTCCCGTCCGCGCGGGCCGCGTTGACGCAGGCGCCCACGGTCACGCCCTCGGCTATCAGCTCGTCGACCTGCCGGTTGAAGACCGCGCTCGCTTCGGAGCGGGCCGCGTCGGCGAGGAGGCGCTGGGCCGGGCCGAAGCACAGAACCTCGACGGTGGTGTCGTGCTCGGCGGCGACCTCCTGGATGCGCTGGGCCACGCGGGTCCCGGTGGTGATCGAGGCGTCGTCGTCGTGGAACACGTGGATGACGGTCTTGGGCATCCGGCTCAACCTTCCGCTCGGTGACCCGGCTGGTCACGCGAAGCCTGGACGCTATCAATCGTCTTGAGGGGTGGGACATTTGGTCTCGCATGGTGATACCCGTGGAGGGGTGGGCTGTCGCGCGGCGGCAGAGCGCCTGGCGTGACCGGCTGCGTGCGGCGCGGCGGGGCGTGCTCCGGTTCGGTGCATGAAGTGCGTGACATGTGCTGATTTCGGGCCCGCGGAAGATTGACACGCTGAGTATGCATTTCGGTTACTCAGCGTGGAATGAATGGATCATGGAGATGAAGGAGCGGAACAGGCCGCTGTGCGGGAAGGCGGCCTGACATGGCAGGTGAGGGCGGCTGCGGCCCGGAGACCTCCGTGCCGGATCGGGGGACGTTCGCCGTCGATGTGCGCGACGGCCGGGTGGGCCGGGTCATGGGGTGGGTCGGCCCGTATGTGCAGCTGAGGCCCCCCGGAGGCGGCGCGGAGTGGGACTGTCCGCCCGACGCCGTCCGGCCGGCCCCGCCCGGTCTCGCTCTGCGGGCGCGGGTCACGGAGATCAACCGACAGGGGCAGCTGCCGCGGTGATATCGCGGAAACCCGCTCGACCTGGCCGCGTACGGAAGGGATTCTTCGCGCATGGAGTTTCTCTGCTACCACCGCGACCGGCCGGGTTCCATGGCGCTGCGTGACGAACTGCTGGAAGAGCACTGGTCCTACATGGACGGGTACGCGAAGGAGATGATCGCCCGGGGGCCGACCCTCGTCGGCGACACGGCCACCGGCAGCGTGCACATCGTCGACGTCCCCGATCCGGCCGCTGCCCGCGCGTTCGCCTTCGACGAACCCGGTTACCAGGCCGGTGTCTACCGCGACGTCCTGCTGCGGCGCTGGCGCAACGCGCTGGGCCGCACCATGTGGGAATTCCCCGGTGGCCCGACCGACGGCAACCGCTATCTGGTGCTGGGCCTCGGCGTCGGGGACGGGCGCGCCGTCGACCTGGAGGTTCCGCCGGGCCGGGACGAGCTGATCGCGTACGGGCCGCTGCTGTCCGACGACGGGGCCACCTGGCTGGGCACGGCGGCGTTGGTCCGGGCTCCGGACGCGGACGCGGCACGCGCCGTCCTGACCCAGGGCCGCTACGCCGGAGTCGAGGTGCACCGCTGGCAGTTCGGCGGCCGCTCGTCCTGACGTGGGGGAGCGGCGGCCCCGTGCGGTGCCGGGGAGGGCCGCCGATAGCCTGCGTGCATGATCAGCATGAGCACGGCAAGCGATGCGCAACTGGCCCTCGGGGCGGCCCAAGCGGGCGCGGCGGTGGTCCGCGACATGTACGGGACGTCGCTGTCCCGCGTGGAGAAGTCCGGCGGTGACTTCGCGACGGCCGCCGACCTCGCGGCGGAGAAGGCCATCCTCGACGTGCTGCGGACCGCCCGCCCCGATGACGCCGTGACCGGCGAGGAGAGCGGACAGAGCGGAGCGGCGGGTGCGGAGCGCCGGTGGCTGGTCGATCCGCTGTGCGGGACGCTGAACTACGCCGTGCAGAACATGCTGGTCGCGGTGAACGTCGCCCTGCGGGTGGGGTCCCGCACCACGGCGGCCGCTTCCGCCGACCCGTTCAGCGGCGAGGTGTTCTGGACCGACGGCAGGTCCGCCCGCGTCCGCGGGGACGGCGTGGACGAGGAGCTGTCGCCCTCGCCGGGGTCCCGGCTGGTCGACGTCAACCTCGATGCCCCGTTCCCCAACGCACCGGACTTCAGAGCGGTCAGCCTCCTGGCCGCCCCGGGGTTCGCCGAGCGGTTCCGGCCGCGCGTCGTCTCCACCACGCTGGCCGTGGCCTGGGTCGCCGCCGGCCGCAGGGCCGCGTACCTCACCGACGGGGATCTGCGCGACAGCGTCCACTTCGCCGCCGGGATCGCGCTCTGCGAAGCGGCCGGCTGCGTGGTGACCGGCATCCACGGCCAGCCGCTGCACACCGGAGCGGGCGGACTGATCGCGGCGGCGGACCGGGAGACGCACGCGGCGCTGGTCGAGCTGGTCAGGGAACAGGCTCCGGCCGGCCGCTGATCTCCGTACCCCGTCCCGGCGAGCTCCTTCCCTGAGCCGCTTCCCGAGTCCCTCCGCGGAACCCTTCCCCGAGTCCCTTCGCGCGCTCGCTTCCCACGTCCCTCCGCACGGAAAGGCCGCCGATGCCCGTCGTGCTCGTCCTGCTGCTCGCCGGGACCTGGCTGCTCTCCGGGGCTCTCGTCACCGGTACGGAACCGCTGACCGTGGCCGTGGGCCGGACCGCCGTGTGCTGTCTGGTGCTGACCGCCGTCGCCGCGTCGTCCGCGAGCGGCCGGGCCGATCTGAGGCGGGCCGCCGCGCGGCCGGGGACCGTGTGGCTGCTGGGCCTCCTCGGCTTCGCCGGATACGCGGCCGGCACCCTGCTCGCCATCCCGCGGATCGGGACCTCGCTCACCAACCTCGTCGTCGCGCTGATGCCCTGTGCCTCGGTGGCCGTCGGTGCGCTGTTCTTCGGCGAGCGGTCCGGACCGCGCAAGGCGGCGGGGGCGTTCCTCGCCTGCGCGGCGGCCGCCGGATACGCGGCGCTGGGGGCCGACGCCGGGGACCTGGACGCGGGGGGACTGCTGCTGGTGGCGGCGGCGACGGTCGCTTTCGCGGTGTACGGATTCCTCTACCGGGACCGGCTGTCCGGGCTGCCGCCGCTCGCCGTGCTGCCGGTGCTCCTCGCAGCCGCCACCTGTCTGCTGCTCCCGATGTCCCTGCCCGGACTCCTCGCGCATCCGCCCACCCCGGCCGCGACGGGCGGCATCGTGCTGCTGGGCGCCGCGGTCTACGCGCCCGCGTACCTCGTCCAGCACCGGCTGATTCTGCTCCGCGGCCCGGTCTTCACGGCCGCGGTGCAGCTGGCGGTGCCCTTCACCGTCCGGCTCGGCGACTGGGCCCTGGGCAGTGCGTCGGCTCCGTCCGCCGCCGAGCTGCTGTTGCTGGCGGTGTGCTGCGGGGGGATCGCCCTCGTCACGGTGGGGGCGGTCAGCCGGTCCGCCGAGCCTGCGTCGGCCGGCCGGTGAACAGAGCGCGGTGTTCGGTGCGCCGCCCACACGATCGTGGGACGCTGAGGCAAGCGGCCCCGAGCCGCTGAACCGTCGATCTATGTTCCCTGGACAGGCTTCAGAAGAAGGGACCCGCGATGACCGCCGCGATGGTCGAGCACCAGCAGGACTCTGAAGACCGCCCTTGGGACTACCTGCTGCGCACCTGGCAGGAACTGGACGTGCCCGAGGGGTGGCGCGCCGAGATCGACGAAGGGCAGATCGTCTTGGTACCGCCGCCTCATGCGCATCACAACGGGATTGCCGCCAAGGTCCAGCGCCGTCTCTACGCGAATCTGCCCGAAGAGCTGGAGATCTATCAGACCCTGGGCGTGCACGTGGCACCCCTCGACAAGTTGTACGTTCCCGACCTCGTGGTCATGCCGGCCGAGTTGATCGATGCCGCCGACTCCGAGAGCAGCGATCCGGTTGATGTCTCCGAGGCACTCCTCGTCGTCGAGATCACCTCGAAGGGCAACGCCCGCGACGACCGCACCAAGAAGTACCGCGCCTACGCCCGCGCCGGGGTGCCGGTGTACCTGCTGATCGACCGGTTCGACACGCGCGGGGCGATGGCCACGCTGTTCACGGAGCCCAACGAGGACGGTACGTACAAGCGCTCCGACCCCGTGCCGTTCGGCAAGCCCCTCGTCATGCCGGCGCCCTTCGATGTCACGCTGGCCACGGACGCCTTTCCGGTCTGAGGCGGACAGCGGAAACGGCGGCACCCCGCAGGGGTGCCGCCGTTTCCGCTGTTATGTGGTCCGTCAGACCCCCGCAGGTTCCTTCGCGGGAGTCTCGGGCCCGGCGCCGACTGTCGCCGGCCCGGTGGCCGCGACGGTCGAGGCGGCCGGTTCCTGGGAGACGTTGAACTCCGCGAGCAGGTCCTTGCTGAAGCCGAAGAAGTACGTGGCGACGAAGCCCGCCAGGTAGCCGACGACCAGACCGCCCGCGTAGATCGCGATCGTGGCGCCCAGGCCGTGGTTGCCGTCCAGCAGCGGGAACAGCGCCCAGCCGGAGGGGCCGATCGCGGTGGAGCCCACCGCGTCGCCGAGCTGGTTGAAGAAGCCGATGAACGCGCCGCCGAACGCGCCGCCCACGCACGCCGTGATGAACGGGCGGCCCAGCGGCAGCGAGACACCGTAGATCAGCGGCTCGCCGACACCGAGGAAGCCCGCGGGCAGGGCGGACTTGATCGTGCGGCGGATCGACTCGTTGCGCGGGAGGCGGAAGAAGACCGCGATGGCCGCGCCGACCTGGCCGGCCCCGGCCATGGCGAGGATCGGGAGCAGGACCGTGTAGCCCTGCTGCTCGATCAGCGTGGTGTGAATCGGGATCAGCGCCTGGTGCAGGCCCAGCATGACCAGCGGGAGGAAGAAGCCGCCGAGGACGAGACCCGCGCCCGCGCCGCCGTTGGAGAGCAGCCAGTCGGCGAACGTACCGATCGCGGTGGAGACCTCACCCGCCACGTACATCAGACCGAAGATCGTCACCAGGCCGGAGATCAGGACCGTCAGGGTCGGGGTGACCAGGACGTCCAGCGCCTCCGGCACCCAGCGGCGGCACCACTTCTCCACGTACACCGCGAGCACCGCCGCGCCCAGGGCGCCGAGCACACCGCCCTGTCCGGGGGAGAGCTTCTGGCCGAACGCCTCGATGTTCGCGACGCCCGGGAAGACGATGATGGCCGCGACCGCACCGCCGAGGATCGGCGTGCCGCCGAACTCCTTCGCCGTGTTGTAGCCGACGAAGACCGCGATCAGTGCCATGAAGCCGGACGCCATCGCCGCCAGGGCGGGGGTGACCGACGTCAGCCAGCCGAGGTTGACCAGCAGGCCGTTGAGGCCCGCGATGATGCCGCAGCCGATCAGGGCCGGGATCAGCGGTACGAAGATGTTGGCGATCCGGCGCAGGAACAGCTTGAACGGCGTGGCGTTCTTCGCCTTCCGGGCCGCCCTCATCTCCGCGCCCTGCGCGGCCAGTTCCTCCGCGGTGAGCGGGGTGGCGGAGGCCGGGGCGGGGGCCGCGGCCCTGCCCTCCTCGACGAGCTTCTCGAACTCCGGGGTGACGCGGGCGACCGTACCGGGACCGAGAACGATCTGGTACGTGTCGTCCTCGACCACGCCCATGACGGCGGGCACAGCCTTCAGTGCCTCGTCCTGGACGAGCGAACGATCGTGCAGACCGAGCCGGAGCCGGGTCATGCAGTGGACAACGGAGCTGACGTTCGCGGCGCCACCGACGAGCGGAAGGATCGCGGCGGCAGTGGCGCGGTTCTTGTCTTCTGTAGCCATGGTGCGTGGTGCCTTGCTGTGCGGGGGAGCGGAGGTGGAGCGGGGGGTCAGGTGGTACGGGGGGCCGCGGCGAGCGCGGCGCGGAGGTGGCCGTCCGAGGCGGAGAGCAGGGTGGCGGCCGTGGGGCCGTCGACCTGGCCGAGGATGGTGAGGATGGCGTTCTTCACCTCACCGTCGGTGGCGGCCAGCGCGGCCTCGATCTCCTGGTCGGAGGCGCCGGTCGCCAGCGAGACGATCCGCCGGGAACGGGCGCGCAGCTTCTCGTTGGAGGCGCGGACGTCGACCATGAGGTTTCCGTACGTCTTGCCGAGCCGGATCATCGTGATCGTCGAGAGCATGTTGAGGACGAGCTTCTGCGCCGTGCCCGCCTTGAGACGGGTGGAGCCGGTGAGCAGCTCGGGGCCGACGACGACTTCGAGCGGGTGCTCGGCGGCGGCGCCCAGCGCGGAGTCCGCGTTGCAGGACAGGCCGAGGGTCAGGGCGCCCTTGGCGCGGGCGTGCTCCACGGCCCCGATCGCGTACGGCGTACGGCCGGAGGCGGAGATGCCGACCACGGTGTCGTCGGCGGTGAGGTCCAGTGCGTCGAGGTCGGCGGCGGCCAGCTCCTTGCTGTCCTCGGCGCCCTCGACGGCGGTGACCATGGCGGACGGGCCGCCCGCGATCAGGCCGATCACATCGGCGGGGTCGGTGTTGAAGGTGGGCGGGCATTCGCTGGCGTCCAGCACGCCGAGCCGGCCCGCGGTGCCCGCGCCCGCGTAGATCAGCCGGCCGCCGCGCGCCATGCGCGCCGCGGTGGCGTCGATCGCGGCGGAGATCTCGGGCAGCCGCTCGGCGACCGCGGCGGGGACGGTCCGGTCCTCGCCGTTCATGATCCGGGCGATTTCCGAGGTGGCCAGCTGGTCGATCTCGGCGAGCTCGGGGCGGAACGCCTCGGTGGTGAGGGTGGCGAGCTGGGCGCGCAGTTCGCCGTATCCGTCGGGGGTGGTGGCGTCGGCGTCGGTGAGGGAGGTCATGGAGAGCGGCTCTGCTTTCTTGAACTCGTACGGTTCTGCGGGTGCGGGTGCGGGCGTCTGCCGCTGGTCAGCGGGTGGTGCGGGGGTTGTGGCGGTGGGCCAGCGCCTCGTAGGAGGCGGCCAGGGCCGGGGCCGCCGTCTCGTACGTACGCTGCGCGACTCCTATGAAGAGGCAGTCCACGACCAGGAGCTGGCTCGTGCGGCTCGACATGGCGGCCGGGCGCAGCTCGCTCTCGCGGGCGGTGGACGTGGTCAGTACGTGGTCGGCGTACTGCGTGACCGGGCCGTCGGGGCGGCCGGTGATCGCGACCGTCGTCGCGCCGCGGTCGAAGGCGACGCGCAGCGGCTCGATGACGTCGCCCGTCGAGCCGGAGTGGGTGATCGCGATGGCCACGTCGCCGGAGCGCAGCTGCACGGCGTTGGTCACCGCGAGGTGCGGGTCCATGTTGGCGTGGGCGATCAGGCCGATACGGGCCAGCTTCTGGGCCAGGTCCTGACCCACGAGCGAGGAGGCGCCCACGCCGTAGATGTCGATCCGGCGGGCGGTGGCGGCCGCGGACACGACGGCACCGAGCTGCACGGTGTCGAGCCCGGCGGCGGTGTCGGCGAGGGTCTGCTGCTCGTCGTAGGCCAGCTTGGCGACCACGTCGGCGATCGGGTCGTCGACCGCTATGTCCGCGGTGACGGCGGGCGCCCGGCCGGACTGCTGGTGGGCGGCGAGACCGGCCAGCGCGAGGCGCAGGTCGCGGTAGCCGGGATAGCCGAGGAGGCGGGCGGTGCGGACCACGGTCGCCTCGCTGGTGCCGGTGAGCTCGGCGAGACCGGTGACCGTCAGGGCAGCGCAGCCGGCCGGGTCGCCGGCGACGGCCTCGGCGACCCGCTGCATGGAGCGGGTCATGGACGGCGCGAGCGTCCGCACCTTGGCCGCGAGGGCTGCCGGGGCGGGCGGCGAATCGGCGCTGAAACTTTCCTTCAGGTCATTGGTCACCTTTGAAAGATATTTTCAACCCCGGTGTCCGTCAACCCCCCTTTGGTCCCGACCTCTGGCGGAACCGGTCCGAGCTTCCGATGAGCGGGTCCCGGCCCCCGGCAGGCTTCGGCGGAACGCGCAAGGGGAGTGGTGGGCGCAGGTGGACAATGGGTGCATGGAGCCGAACCCCCTGGAGCAGGCGCTGCACACCGCCCGCGCACTCGTCATGGCCGACCTCGCCGCCGGAGACGTCGCCGAGGCGCAGATCGTCTCGATGGTCGAGGACGCGGTGACGCACCGGCGCTGGTGGGTCGAGCAGTGGCCGGAGGGTGCGGAGTTCGTCGTCGGCCTCGTCGCCCAGGACGTCCAGGACGCGCTGCTTGAGGAGTACGGCCGCTGGCCGCTGTGCCCGGTCTGCGACGCGGGCGACCCGCACGCCCTCGACGTCGAGCCGGAGCTCGGCCCGGACCCGCACTGGGTCTGCACCAAGGCCGCCGTGGCCGTCGCCCCGGTCGGCGCGCTGACCGGGATACTGCGCCCGTGACCGTCTACATCGACCCGCCGGACTGGCCGGGGCACGGGCGGCTCTGGTCGCACCTGGTCAGCGATGTTTCCTTCGAGGAGCTCCACGCCTTCGCCGCCGCCATCGGCTGCCCGCCCCGCGCCTTCGAACGCGACCACTACGACGTACCCGAAGCCCGGTACGAGGACGCGGTCCGGGCCGGTGCCCGGCAGATCGGTTCCAAGGAACTGGTCCGCCGGATCACGGAGGCGGGCCTGCGCCGCCCGAAGGGCCGGCCCGCGCCCCGCTGAGTCCGCTCAGCCGGCCGACGAGGGCGCGCACACCTGCGACGGGTCCTGCGCGTCGTGCGGTGCCGGATGCCGCGCCGCGTCCCGCGACGCCGCGGCCGGGGCGCCTGCCACCCGCAGGGACGAGGAAGCGCGGCTGCGCTGCAACCGCAGCGAGACGACCACCGTCACCAGCGCCAGCACGGTCATCGCGGCACCCGCCCACGCGGTGGCCTCGAAACCGAAGTCCAGGTCGATCACCGTGCCGCCCAGCCAGGGGCCGCCCGTGTTGCCCAGGTTGAACGCGGCGGTGGTCGTCGCGCCCGCCAGGGTCGGGGCGGCGCCCGCGACGTTGAACATGCGGGCGTTGAGCGCCGGAGCCGTGTAGAACGCCGACAGGCCCAGCAGGAACGAGAGCACGATCACGGCGGCCTGGTTCGACGCGAACAGCGCCAGCGCGGCCAGGAACACCGTCGACGCCGCGATACCGCTCAGCAGCACCCCGAAGAGGTGCGCGTCCGCGACCCGGCCGCCGATCGTCGTACCGACCAGTGCGCCCACCCCGAAGAGCGCGAGCACGGTCGGCACCCAGCCCGAGTCCAGCCCGGCGACATCCGTCAGCAGCGGCGCCAGATAGCTGAACGCGCAGAACACCCCGCCCGCCGCGAGCGCGGTGAGCACGATGGAGAGCCACACCTGCCGGTCGCGGTAGATCGCCAGTTCCCGCTTGAGCTGCGGCTTCTCGTCCGGCAGCGGGATACGGGGGATCATCGTCGCCACTCCGGCCAGCGCCACGGCGGAGGCCGCCCCGACCGCCCAGAACGCCGACCGCCAGCCCAGGTTCTCGCCCAGGAAGGCGCCCAGCGGCACCCCCAGCACGTTCGCGATGGACAGCCCGCCGATCATCACGGCCATCGCGCGGGCCCGGGAGTTCACCGGCACCATCGCGATGGCGACGGCGGCGCCGACCGCCCAGAACCCGGCGCATGCGAGCGCGCTGACCACGCGGGACGCGAAGAGCACCTCGTACGTCGGCGCGAGCGCACCCGCGACCTGGCCGAGGCCGAAGACGGAGATCAGGGCGATGAGCGTGGTGCGGCGCGGCAGCCGGAGCGTGGCCACGGCGAGCAGGGGGGCGCCGATCACCATGCCGATCGCGAACGCGGATATGAGAAGCCCGGCGCGTGGGATCGACACGTTCATGTCATCGGCGATGGGCGGCAGCAGCCCGGAGAGCATGAACTCGCTCGTGCCGAGGGCGAAGACCGAGAGTCCGAGGATGTATACGGCCAGGGGCATACGGGAGCGGCGAGTGGCAGAGTCGGGCATGACAGGTGCCAACAGCGAAATGGTCCGTGGCATTCCCCGCCCGCCGGTTCGCGCGCCCGCTGATCCGTCCGTCGGCCTGCCTGTCCGCCGGTCCGGTTCCGGTCCGTGTACGTGCTGTACGCGTGTACGGACGCGCGCATACGCGCTCAGCGGGCGAGCAGCTCCAGCTCCGTGCCCAGGTTGTGCCGGGCCCGCGCCTCCCACTCGGCCGCCCCGTGCGGGGTACGGAACAGCCGCGGCAGTTCCAGAAGCTGCCGCAGCACCGCCGCCCGGCCCTCCCGGAACGCCTCGTCCGGGACGAAGGCGTACTCCTCGCGCACCCGGGCCGCGTACTGCGCGTACTCCCTGGGCGGTGCCGCGAGGATCGCGAGGTCCGCGTCGCACAGGACCTCGCCGTTGGTGTCGCCGTCGGCCGGGTCGTGCGAGACGGTGAGCCGGACCAGGCGGGCGACCTCGGCGGTGGTCGCGGCGGGCACACCCGCCTCGGGCAGGGCGCGCTCGGCGAGGACGGCGCTGCGCTCCTCGTTCTCGGAACGGTCGGGCCGGTAGACCGCGTCGTGGAACCAGGCCGCCAGCCGGACCGCGTCCGCGTCCGCGGCGTGACCGGCGAGCGTGTCGACGTGGTCGAGCACCGCCGTCAGGTGGGCGGTGGTGTGGTAGCGCCGCTGGGGCTCGGCCCACCGGTCCAGCAGGTTGTCGGCGTACGGCAGCGCGTCGGGGCCCTCGTCGCCGCGCCGGGCGGCGACGAGGGTTTCCTGCCAGCGGTTGCGGAGACTCTGGACGCTGTCGGTCATAGGGCGACTGTAGAGGGACCCGGCGCGCCGGTGCCGGTCAGTCGGCGGTGGCCGCGCCCGGCTCGTCGACGCAGGACAGGGCCTGGATGTCGCTCTCGGCGGGTTTGGCCTCGTCACGGACCGCCTTGGGGACGGCGGGGAGGCTGTTCTGGAAATCGCGTTCCCAGGAGGTCGCCTGGCGCACGTACTCCGTGAGCTTGTCGCGGAGCCGGACACAGTCCTTGCGGTGCCCCTTGGCCATGGCGATGCCGTAGTCGTTGGGCTCCCCGAACTTGATGCCGGGTACGACCTTGAGCGAGGGGTTGGCCTGCATGAAGCCGTAGAGGATCAGCATGTCCGTGGAGACCGCGTCGACCTCCTTCTCCTTGAGCGCGTTCACGCAGTAGCCGGCGTCCTCCTCGGTGCGCTTGACGATCTTGTCGTACGCCGCCTTGCTGAGCTCGTTGGCGGAGGTCGTGCCCTTCCAGACGCAGACCACCTTGCCGTAGAGATCGGCCAGGGTGCGGATGCTCCGGTCGTTCGCACGGACGAGGAAGCCCTGGTGGGTGGAGGCGTACGGGCCGACGAAGTCGAGGTCGTCGCCGCCCTTTTCCTTGGGCGCCATCCGGGTCGGGGTGATCGAGTAGGTCGCGGCCACCAGTTGCACGTCTCCGTCGTGCAGCAGCTGGGCCCGGTTCTTGGACAGCACACCGCTGAACCGCGGGGTCTCGTAGCCGAGCATGTTCATGAGTGTTCCGACGACGGCGATGTCGAAGCCGTTGTACTCGCCGTCGTGCGGGGAGAAGCTCGTGCCCGGCTGGTCGCTCTTGGCTCCCACCTCCGTGTCGTTCCCCAGGATCGACGGGGGGTCGGACGTGCAACCGGTCACGTACAGGAGGGCCGCTGCGGTGAGGGCCGCCCATCGGCGCCGAGCTGCTGCTGCCATCTGATACCTCACTCCGTCCGTGATGTGTCGTCAGTCGTCGTGCAGGACGCCCTGCCGGTCCACCAGCCGCAGGGTGCAGCCCTCGGCGGTCCGTACCCGCAGCTCGAAGGTCACGCCGGCCCGGTCGGCGAGATCGAAATCGGTGATGGAACGGGCGGGCAGGTCGGACCGGCGCGGGGTGACGCCGTCGGTGAGCGCGGTGAGCAGGACTCTCGTCTTGTGGGAGCAGGCCGGTGCGTCCGGGTCGTCCTCCCCGATCTCCAGCGTGAGCCGCAGCCGGTCACGCCGGTCGGCACGGTCCGGCGCGGCCAGCGTCAGGGTGAGCACGCTGTCCGGGGCGGAGGTCAACGGCTGGGTCCCGCGGACCTGGATCGTCGCCCCCACCTCGCCGGTCCGGGCGACGTCCTCGAACGCCCACCAGCTGATCAGGGAGAAGATGAGCGAGGCGACGAGGAGCAGGTCCGGAAGCCGGAGACCCGAGCCGTCCTTGGAGCCTCGCTCCTGAGCCCCGGACGCCCGGCCGCGTTCGGGCCGGCGCAGGGTGATGTGGATGACGGAGGCCAGGAAGGCGAGCAGCAGGAAGGCGAAGAAGGCGACGTACTGGCCGCGCGATCCGCCGGGCCAGTTCCAGATGGCGTAGCCGGCGAGGGCGACAGCGAGGACCAGGAACAGCCAGCCTGTCACGAAGGAGGCCCGCTGGATGAAGATCTGGAGAAGGGTGTCGGCCCGTCCGACCACCGTGTTGTTGGCGCCGATCGACTGGTTGGAGAACTGGCCCCGGCTCTCTGGGTCCTGACTCACGACCGGTCGTCTCTCAGGTGCTGGTTGAAGGTGCCGACGCTGCCGATCACGGTGTTGTGGTTGCCCCGGGACTCGACCCGGACCGAGGGGCCGGGCGCGGGATCCGGAGTGCGTACCAGCTCCTCAAGGCCCTGGCGGTCGGGTGGTCCGTTCAGCCACGTGGCCAGCGCCGCCGCGAGCCGGGCCCGTTCCCCGTCGGTCAGCTGGTCGAGCAGCCGGTCCAGTTCGGCGGCGTCCGCCGTGGTGAGAGCCGCCTCGTCGTCGGTGTCCGGCCCGCCCCGGGCGACGAGGCTCCGGAAGACGCCCTCGCCCGCTGCCACGCTCCGGTCGGCAACCCGCTCCACGGCGCTCTGCATCACCCCGTCGACCATGCGGCCGGCGAAGAAGGAGAAGTGAGGGGCAAGCTGGGCGGCCAGGTCGAGCAGGGACATGATGGCTCCACAAGGGGGTCAGGGATCTGCCAACACTCTTGATACTCAGGGTAGTTGAGTGAATCACATTCGTGCGTAACTTCGAATGGCACCGGAGGCGGTGCGCGTGGGAGCGCGCCCGGGGCGCACGTACTCCGCCTCGCCCGAGGGCGACGGACCCGCCCGGCCGGTACGGGCGCTACCGTGCGGCCGTGACGAATCTGACGAACCTGACGAACGGACCGGGCAGGACGGACGGACCGTACGGGCTGAGTGGTCCGGACCGGACGGGCAGGACGGACGGACCGGGTGGTCCGGAACGGACGGGCAGGCCGGACAGGCCGGGTGGTCCGGAACGGACGGGCAGGCCGGACAGGCCGGCTGTGTCGGCCGGACCCGTGCCGTCGGCCGGACCCGCGTCGGCGGACGGTGCGGGGCCCGTCGCGGTGATGGACCTCAACGCGGATCTGGGGGAGGGCTTCGGGCGCTGGACGCTCACCGACGACGAGGCGCTCCTCGCCTGCGTGACCAGCGCCAATGTGGCGTGCGGCTTCCACGCGGGCGACGCCTCCGTGATGCGTCGGGTCTGCGACTCGGCGGCCGCCCGGGGTGTACGGATCGGCGCGCAGGTCTCCTACCGCGACCTGGCGGGCTTCGGCCGCCGCGCCATGGACGTACCGCCCGCCGAACTGGCCGCCGAAGTCGCGTACCAGATCGGTGCGTTGCGGGTGTTCGCCGAGGCGGCCGGGTCTCGCGTCTCGTACGTCAAACCGCACGGCGCCCTCTACAACCGCACCGTCCGGGACGACGAGCAGGCCGCCGCGGTGATCGAGGGAGTCCGGCTGGCGGGCGGGGACCCGGCCGTCCTCGGACTGCCCGGCTCCCGGCTCCTCGTGCGGGCCGCACAGGCCGGACTGACCGCCGTCGAGGAGGCGTTCGCCGACCGCGCGTACACCCCGCAGGGCACGCTCGTGCCGCGCGGGGAACCGGGCGCGGTGGTGCACGACGCGGACGAGGTCGTACGCCGCAGCGTGGGCTTCGCGGTGGACCGGTGCGTGACCGGGGCCGACGGCGGCCGGATACCCGTCGCCGCCCGCTCCCTGTGCGTCCACGGCGACACCCCGGGGGCCGCCGCGCTCGCCCGGCGGGTGCGGGCCGCGCTGGAAGAGGCGGGCGTCGCGGTCCGGGCGTTCGCATGAGTGCGGAACGGCCCACCGGTCCGCCGCTCGTCGTGCTGCCGGCGGGACCGCGCGCGCTGCTGGTCGAACTGGACGGCCGACAGGAGACGCAGGCCTTCCACGCCGAGGTGCTGCGGCGCCGCGCGGCGGGTGAACTGCCGGACGTGCGCGAGATCGTGCCCGGAGAGCGGACGGTGCTGCTCGACGGCATCGCACGGGGCGCGGCCGCCCTCGCCCGGGAGCTGCGGACCTGGCCCGTACCGCCCCCGCAACGGGACGCCGGCGAAGCGGTGGAGCTCCCCGTCCTCTACGACGGACCGGATCTCGCCCACGTGGCCGAGGCCTGGGGCGTGGCCGTCGACGAGGTGGCCCGCATCCACGCCGGCACCGCATTCCGGGTCGCCTTCTGCGGGTTCGCGCCCGGCTTCGGCTACCTGACCGGCCTGCCGGACCACCTCCACCTGCCCCGCCGGGCGACGCCGCGCACCCGGGTCCCGGCGGGCGCGGTCGCGCTGGCCGGTCCGTACACCGGGGTGTACCCGCGCCCGTCCCCCGGCGGCTGGCAGCTCATCGGCCGGATGCCCGACCCCGGCCCCCTGTGGGACCCGCACCGCGAACCGGCCGCCCTGCTGGGGCCGGGCGCCCGGGTGCGCTTCGTGGAGGCGGCGCGATGACGGCGTCCGTCGAGGTCGTCCGCGCCGGGGCCCTGACCACCGTGCAGGACGAGGGCCGCGCCGGACTCGCACACCTGGGCGTCGGACGGGCGGGCGCCCTCGACGCACCCGCCGCCGCACTCGCCAATCGGCTCGTCGGCAACCCGGTCACCGCGGCCGTCCTGGAGACGACCGCCACCGGCTGCGCCGTCCGCCCGGACCGCGCGGTGCGCGCGGTCGTCGGCGGTGCGCCGTGCCGGGTGACGGTGGACGGGCGGCCGGTGGCGTGGGGCGCCGCGGTGCACGTGCCGGCGGGTGCGGTGCTGGACGCGGGGCCCGCGGTGCACGGGCTGCGCGGCTACCTGGCGTTCGCGGGCGGCGTGACACCGGAGCCGGTGCTGGGCAGCAGATCCGCCGACCTGCTCTCCGGGCTGGGCCCGGCACCCCTGCGCGACGGGGACGTCCTGCCGCTCGGGCCGCCCCCGCCGGCCGGTGCGCCGCCCGTCGACACGGTGCCGTGGCCGGGCGTCCCCGACGTGCTCGTGCTGCCGGTGCACCTCGGCCCCCGCCACACCTGGTTCACGCCCGCCGCTCTCCGTACGCTCACCGCCTCGGCGTACCGCGTCTCCGCGCAGAGCAACCGCATCGGCCTGCGCACCGAGGGCCCGCCGCTGGAGCGTGCCCGTACCGGCGAACTGCCCAGCGAGGGCATGGTGCTCGGCGCGGTCCAGATCCCGCCGGACGGGTGCCCGGTGGTGTTCCTCAACGACCATCCGACGACGGGCGGTTACCCGGTGGTGGGCGTCGTCCCCGAAGCGGCGCTGGCGGTGGCCGCGCAGGCCGTGGCGGGAACGGTCGTGCGGTTCGTGCGCGCCGGGAGGTGAGCCGTGGCGGTCAGGCCGTGGCGGGCAGACCGAAGTGGTCGGCGATGATCCGCATCGTGACGGCGCCGTCGGCGTTGAAGCCGGGGTCGGCTTCGTACGCCGGGGTCTCCCGGCCGACGATCCCGGCGTCCAGCAGTTCCCCCACCAGCAGGTCTCCGTGGCGCTGCGTCTCCCGGCCCCGGCCGACGTTGAAGTACGTCCGCCCGAACCCGCCCAGGCTGTTCAGGAACTGGAACGGGTGGTCCTCGCAGTGCTGGATGCTGTAGTTCCGCCCGTTCGGGCAGGCGCATGCGGGCGTACCCGACAGGAAGACCGTCTCGACCCGGTCCGGCCCGCCGAAGCGCTCGTCGTAGCGGAATCCGGTGAGAAAGCCCGCCAGCTGGGAGACCTCTCCGCCGCGCACCGCCGCCGCGTCCCACGTCACCCAGGCCCAGCCGCCCGACTCGCCCTGCGTACGGGCCGGATACCCGGCGTCCGCACACGCGGCGGCCAGCTCGGTCACATCGATGCCACGGGCGTGCACGGCGTACGTCCCCGGGGCGACGGCCGGGCCTGTCTCGCCCACCGCGCCCACCGGCTCCGTGGCGACGGGCGGCGCGGCGGGCGGAGAAGGGTCGCGCGGCAGTGCGGCCAGCGGCGGGGAGGGCAGGCCGAAGGCGTCGCCGATCGTCCGCACCAGTCGCAGCTCGTCGGTGTCCTCGTGGTCGTAGCAGTCGTGTATGCCGTCCCTCCACTCCCCGCACTCCGCCGCCGGGCCTATCACGCCCGCCGCGAACAGCTCGGCCGACAGATAGTCCGGGTTGTCGCCCACCCGCTGCTGCCGGAAGTCCTCGAAGCTGAAGAAGAGCGTCGTGCGCCCGTCGCGGTAGTACGCGAAGTGGGGGCCGTGCGCCTTCGCGCTGCACGGCTCGGTCACGAAGACGACCACTTCCGCCCCCTGCGGGCAGAGCCGTCCGTAGTCGACCTCTTCGTAGTCGGTGTCGTCGTCCTCGTTGATCATGTCGTGCACGGCCCACGCCCAGCCGTCCGCCTCGCCCCGGGCGAGCGGCTCGCGGTTCTGCTCCCGCAGCCCCTCGAAGAAGGCGTCGGCGGGCAGGCCCCGGGCGAAGGCGAGGTTCACCTCGTGGCCGGGAAACGTGTCGTGCAGCCATGTCGTCATGGCTCCGATGGTAGGCACGGCCACTGACAACGCCGCTGCCCACAGGCCCCGTTGCCGCACCCTCGGCCCGGCCGAAATCGCACGACAGGGCCGCGTGGTCTCTGGGAGGCTGCCCAGGACGTTCCGTACGGCGACTGAATGGACGAGCGATGGCTTTCGCGCTGCAAGGACCGGTTCTGGAGGGCACGCGCGTGCGCCTGGAGCCGCTGGAGCGCCGGCATGCGGAGGATCTGGCGGTCGCCGCGGAAGAGGACCGGAGTTCGTACCGGTTCACGTGGGTACCCCGCGCCCACGAGGTCGAGGAGTACTTCGCATCCCAGTTCGCCCGCACCGCCACCGGGAGGCTGTTCCCGTACGCGCAGATCGACCGGGCGTCCGGCCGCGCGGTCGGCGTCACGGCGTACTGGGAGCCCCGCCACTGGCTGGACGAGAACACGCTGAGCGCGGTCGAGGTCGGCTTCACCTGGCTCGCCGCCTCCGCCCAGGGCTCGGGGATCAACGCCGAGGCCAAGTACCTGCTGTTCCGCCATGCGTTCGAGGCGTGGGGCGTGGCGCGCGTCGACCTGAAGACGGATGCCCGCAACAACCGTTCCCGGGCCGCGATCGAAGCGGCGGGCGCGCGCTTCGAGGGCGTACTGAGGAACTGGTCCCGGTCGTGGGCCCCGGGCGAGGACGGGCTCCTGCGGGACTCCGCGATCTTCTCGATCACGGCGGACGAATGGCCGCAGTGCCGGGCACGGCTCGAAGAGCGCCTCGCTCGCGGCAGCGGGCGGCCGGACGCCCGGCTCCCGGTGGAGAGCTGAGCCCGGCCGCCCGCGGGGGAGGGCGGGGGCGCTACGCCTTCGCCCGGAACCCCCGCAGCCGCAGCGAGTTGCCGACCACGAACACCGACGAGAACGCCATCGCCGCGCCCGCGATCATCGGGTTCAGCAGACCCGCCGCGGCCAGCGGCAGTGCCGCCACGTTGTAGGCGAAGGCCCAGAACAGGTTCGTACGGATGGTGCCGAGGGTCCGGCGCGACAGCCGGATCGCGTCCGCGGCGGCCCGCAGGTCCCCGCGCACCAGAGTCAGGTCGCCGGCCTCGATCGCCGCGTCCGTTCCCGTCCCCATGGCGAGGCCCAGATCGGCCTGGGCGAGGGCGGCCGCGTCGTTCACGCCGTCCCCGACCATCGCCACCGAACGGCCTTCGCCCTGAAGGCGCTTGACGACGTCGACCTTGTCCTGAGGCATGACCTCCGCGTACACCTCGTCGATGCCGACCTCGGCGGCGACCGCCTCGGCCACCGCCCGGTTGTCACCGGTCAGCAGGATCGGCTTGAGACCGAGCGCGCGCAGGCGCGCGATCGCCTCCGCGCTGGTGTCCTTCACCGCGTCGGCCACCTCCAGGACCGCCCGCGCCTCGCCGTCCCAGGCGACCGCGATCGCGGTACGGCCCGCGGCCTCCGCCTCGGCCTTGCGCCGCCCCAGCTCCACGGGCAGGTGGATCTCCCACTCGGCCAGCAGCTGCTCACGGCCCACGAGGACCGCGTGGCCCTCGACGACGCCCTGGACGCCGAGGCCGGGGACGTTGGTGAAGTCGTCGGGGGTGGGGAGGGGGGCTGCGGTGCGGGTGGTGGCTCCGGTGGCGACGGCTTGGG
>NZ_JBIDAD010000012.1:0-266927 GCF_043202315.1 Streptomyces sp. NPDC048211 | reverse complement strand
CGGGCCCGGGCCCCCCCCGCCCTTTCGTGCAAGTCCCCCCGCCGGTACAAACCCTACTGCGCCGCCGGGGCGGGGCTGGGGGGGCCCCCCCCCGGGCCGGCCCGGGCGGGGCGCCCCTCGCGTGGTGGCCTCGGCTCAGCCGTACGGACGCCAGTCCCCGAACCAGGCGGCCGGGGTGTGCAGGCGTGCCTCGGACGCGGTCAGCAGGGGGCGGTTGGCGGGTACGGTGACGCGGGCGCCGGGACCCGTGTTGCGGTACTCGGCGAACCGCTGCTCCTGCCAGGGGAAGCCCGCGGACATGGTCCCGTAGGGCTCGTCCGTGTCGGTCCCCGCGTCGAGGCGGCTGTCGCGCACGGTCAGCATCGGGTGTGCGGTGAGGTCGGACGAGGGCACCCAGGGACGGGCCAGCTTGAAGTACCCGTCCGGCGCGGTGCTGGTGACGCGGGAGCGCAGTACCAGGTAGCCGTGCGGGTTGGCTCCGGCGGTACTGGGTGCGAAGACGAAGCCGTAGGGCGCGGCCGCCAGGTCGGTTCGGGTCAGGGTGCGGAAGTGACAGCGGTCCAGGACTGCGGTGGCGCGGCCGAAGACGAAGTCGACGTCACCTTCGACATAGCAGTCGCGGTAGTACTGGCGGGCGAATTCGGTGAGGGCGGGAGAGTCGGCGTACAGGGTGTCCTGGTGCCCCAGGAAGCGGCAGCCGTAGAACGCCGAGCGGTCGCCCTGCACCTTGATGGCGACGGCCTGGGTCCCGGTGTATTCGGGGTGGTCGGCGCGCAGCCAGTCGTTGGCGAAGGTCAGGCCGTGGGCGGTGAGGCCGGCGGGCCGGGCGGTGACGGTGGCGGAGCCGCTGGTGCCGTACGTCCCCGAACCGTCGGGCCGGGGGGTGCCGTTGGCGTTGGCGTACACGATGACGGTGTCGTGCGGGTCACCGCTCGCGCCGATGAGGGTGAGGCCGGTCCGGTCGGCCGGGATGTCGACCGTCTCGCGGTAGGTGCCCGGGGCGATCACCAGGGTGCGTCCGGTGCCGGCCGCGGCGTCCACGGCGGCCTGGACGGTGGTGTGGTCGCCCCTGCCGCGGGCGTCGACGTACAGCGTCGCGGCGTCGAGGCGGCGGGACGGTGAACCGTAGCGTCCGAAGGGGCGGTGTGCGCCGGGCCGGCCGTGGGCGTGCGCGGCGGGGGCGGCGCCGAGGACGAGGGCGGCGCTGCCGCCCGCGAGCAGGGTCAGGGCACTGCGTCTGCTGGGCATGGACGGTACTTCCTTACTTCCTCACGCGGGTGCGCGACGGGGCCGGACCGGTCCCCCGCCGGTGCCGGGAGGGCACGTCGGGGAGACCGGCCGGACACGGGACATCGGTGGTCAGGCGCCGGGAATCCGGCCGGCGCCCGCCGTGAGGCCGACGATCACGGGCACGAGCAACGGGTGGTCGACCCTGGTGCGCAGGGTCGGTGTCCAGCCGGCGCCCGCGGTGAGCTGCTCCGCGGGAACGCCCGCGTTGTGGACGGCGATGAGGTCCGTCCGGCGGCCGTTGACGTAGTTGTCCGCGGCGGTGAGGGAGGACTCGGACCACTTCTTGAGGATCTTCGCCTGGTCGAACTCACCGCTCAGGCTGAACGCGTTGTGTTCGGCGACGAGCTGGGACTTCGAGCCGATGCCGTACGTGTAGCCGTAGACGCTGCCCTTGGTGGCGACGAAGTGGTTGTTGTACGAGTCGACCTGTCCGAAGCGGACGCGGGGCGCGCGCTCGTTCACGTCCTTGAAGAGGTTGTGGTGCAGGGTGACCCGCAGCTTGCCGCTGTCGGTGGCGCCGGCACCGTCGCTGTTGCCGATGAGCATCGTCTTGTCGTGGTCCTTGAGGACGTTGTACGAGGCGGTGACGAGGTCGGCGCCCTTGACGATGTCGAAGAGCCCGTCGTGCTGCTGGTACCGCTCGTTGAAGTAGAGCGGCTGGCCGGCGTCGGGGCGGTCGCCGTCGCTGAAGGTGTTGTGGTCGACCCAGACGTGGTCGGAGCCGTAGACGACGAGGTTGTCGTACTCGGAGTTCCAGTGCCCGGTCTCACCGTCGGTGGGGTCCCACTGGGGGAAGCAGTCGTAGGTGTCCTCGAAGCTGATGTTGCGGACGATGACGTTCGAGACGTTCTGGATCTGGACGCTGGCACCGATGACCGTCGCGTCCTTGCCGACGCCGACGAGTGTGGTGTTGGACGGGACGTAGACGTTGACGGCTGCCTTCTGCAGCTTGGCCGAGGCGAGCCGGGCGTCCTCCAGGGGGCCCGAGGGAACCTCGGTGCGGCCCCAGGTCGCCGGGTCGTAGGCGGCGAGGTACTTGTCCAGGGTGTAGCCGTCGGTCTGGTACGCCTCGCAGTCGATCGGCGTGCCGGCGGCGTCGGAGTTCCCGTGGACGGTGCCGTCGATCTTGATGATCTTCGGGGCGTCGCCCGCGTCCTCGAAGGCCGCGATGAGTTCGGCCCGGTTGCTCACGGTGTAGACGTGGTCGGGGGTGGCGGCGGAGCCGCCGGTGGTGGAGCCCTCGGCGGCGGCCCAGCCGTCGTTCTCGGCGAGGACGGCGCGGTCGATGCCCTTGAGGTGGCCGGGGCCGCCCGGGTGTCCGGTGGCCTGGGCGGGGACGGACACGGCGAGCGCCAGGGAGGCGCAGCCCATCACCAAGGCAATGGCGCGAGCATGACAGATGCGTGCGGGCATGGCGGATCCTTCGGTGGTGAGGTGAGAAGTGCTGAGGGGGAACGGGGTGGCGGCCGGGGTCAGACCTGCGGCCAGGTGATCCATTCGAGCGGGATCGCGGAATCGGTGCGCCGTACGTCGCGCGGGGCGAGTACCTTCCCGGCCACCAGGGCCCGGGCGACGAGCCGCGCGGCCTCGACGGCACCGCGGGGCTGGAAGTGTGTGTTGTCCTGCTGCCCGTCGGGGTAGTTGGGCGACTGGCCCGGCTCCAGCCAGTTGAAGTACGCCCTCGTGCCGTCGGGGCCGAGTTCCTGCCAGCGCGCGAGCGTGAGCGCCTGGAGGTCGAGCAGGGGGACGCGCTCCTCGGCGGCCAGCGCGCGCATCGCGGCCGGGTACTCGCCGTGGCTGGGCTTCGCCGTACCGTCGGCGGCGAAGCGGCGGCGCTCGACCGGGGTCAGCAGGACCGGCCGCGCACGGCGGGACCGCGCGCCCCGCACGTACTGGCGCAGGCAGTCCTGGTAGGTGGTGTACGGATCGGTACCGCGGGCCGGGTCCTCGGTCTTCTCGTCGTTGTGCCCGAACTGGATGAGCAGGAGGTCGCCCTCGCGTACCTCCTCCAGCAGGGCGGCGAGCCGGCCCTCGTCGATGAAGCTCTTCGAACTGCGGCCGTTCATCGCGTAATTGGCGACCGTCAGGGTGTGACCCAGGAAGAACGGCAGGGCCATGCCCCAGCCGGTCTCGGGCGCCGCGTCGGCGTACTTCTGCGCGGCCGTCGAATCGCCGGCGATGTGCACGGTGCGGGGGCGGGGACGCCCGCCCGGGCCGTGCGCCGCCGCCGCCGTTCCGGTGGCGAGCACCAGGGGCAGCGCGGCGATGGCGGCCGCGGTCTGCCTGCGGGTGAGTGACACGGTGGGACTGCCTCTCTCATGGATGCGTAGCGGTGCGTACGAGGACGTACGCACGGCGGTACGGAGTGCAGGAGGAGAAGTGCAGGAGAGAGGGGGCCGGCGGCGGGACGCGACCCGAACCGCCACCGGTCCCCGGTCACCGGGGTGTCGGCCCGGCCAGGGACCGGATCAGCCGTTGCCGATCTCCTTCCACTCCTTCTGGGCCTTGTTCAGCTCGTCCGCGATCTTGTCCAGGAAGGCCTTGGCCGTGACCTTGCCGAGCAGCAGCTTCTGGAACTCCGGCTCGTTGTCCGCCTTGCTGATGTTGTTCCAGTCCGGCAGGTAGTACGGCAGCTGCACGATCTTGGTGGAGCCGTCGGTGAGGGCCTTCGCGGCGAGCTCGGTCGGCTCGGTGGCGCTGATCCACGGGTCCTTGGCGGCCTCGGTGTTGGCCGGAATGGCGCCCGCGGACTCGTTCCACTTGCTGTTCGACTCGTGCGAGGCGGCGAACTCGATGAACTTCCAGGCGGCCGTCTTGTTCTTGCTCGACCGGAACAGGCCCAGCCCGTCGACCGGGTTGGAGACCTGGACCCGGGTGCCGCCGTCACCGATCGGGTTCGGTATGCCGGCGAACTTCTCCTTGCCCAGCGCCTTCAGGTGGTCCTGGTAGGAGCCGAGGTTGTGGCTCAGCATGCCGATGGTGCCGGTGTCGAACTGGGCGACCATCTTGGTGAAGTCGTTGTTGACGTCGGCGGCGGGCGTCGTCTTCTTGTACAGCGCCACGTACTTCTCCAGCGCGGCGACGTTCTTCGGGTCGTTGAGCGTCGTCTTGTCGCCGCTCCAGAACTCCGTGATGCCGGACTGGCCGTACGACGCGTCGATCGCCTGGGCGATGGAGCCGGCGCCACCGCGGATGGTGTAGCCGAACTTGTTGTCCTTGGAGTCGGTGAGCTTCTCGGCCGCCGCGTAGAAGTTGGCCCAGGTGGTGGGCGCTTCGAGGTTCGCGGCCTTGAACAGGTCGGTGCGGTACCAGAGTGCGCCGTTGTTGGCGGAGGTCGGCACGGAGTACATGTCGTCGCCCCGGCCGCCCGCGTCCTTGACGCTCGCGACCATGCCCTCGACGAGCTTGCCGTTGAGCGCGGAGTCCTTGAGGCGGCTGTTCAGCGGCTCCAGGGCCTCCTGCGAGACCATGTTGGCGAGGTAGGCGGTGCCGACGCCACCGACGTCCGGCAGTCCGCCGCCCGCGATGGCCGTGTCGTACTTGGACTGCACGTCGGCGATCGGGATCGGGACGTACTTGACCTTGATGTCCGGGTACTTCTTCTCGAAGTCCTTGATGATCTCGGTCCAGATGGCGGTGCGGGGACCACCGTTGTTGTCCCAGAAGGTGATCTCGCCCTTGCCGCTGCCCTCGGTGCCCGTGTCGCTGCCGTCGTCACCGCAGGCGGTCGCGGTCAGTGCGAGCACCGCGGCAAGGGAGACGGCGGCCGTGGCGCGCCCCCGCTGCGTCTTCGAGATGTTCATGATCGGCTCTTCTCTCTCGGTTCTCTCGGTCCGTGCGCGTGAGTGGGGGGTTCGGTGGTCCGGTGCCGGCCGGCGGCCGTCCTTCGACGGCCCGGCCGGTACGGGTCAGGGGGTGGTGCGGAACCCGGTGAAGCAGGCCGTCCCGGCCGGCCCCGTGCCGGGCGGTGCGGTGGCGAACAGTCCGAGCAGGGCGCCGACCCAGCGCCACGGCGTCGCGGCGAAGACCTGGCCCGAGGGCCGCAGTCCGGTCCCGTCCCCGGTGTCGGCGTGGAAACGGCAGCGGGCACCGGGGGTGACCTCGATGCGCAGCCGCGCCCGGCCCCCGGGCGCCGGCCTGCTGTGCTCGGCGTCGCGCTCGTGCTCGGCGACCGTCTCGGCGTACCGGTGCACGAGCCGTATCCCGCCCGCACCGTCCGCCGTCCGCTCCAGGCCGATCCAGCTGAACGCGTCCCCGAGCACCGCGAGACCGGCCTTGGCCCCCGCCACCTCGCTGCCGAGGGTGAGCTCGGCCTCGACGGTGAACGTCTCGGCGGGCAGCCGCTGGACCAGCACGTTGGGCAGGGCCCGCAGGTCGTGCGCGTACGCGGTCCGTACGCAGCTGAGCCGCAGCCCGTCCCCGCCGTGCTCGACGGTCCAGCCGGGGCGGGGGTTGGCGGTCCACTGCCACTGCCTGCCGTAGCGGCCGCCCGGGAAACTGTCGCCGCCGGCCGGGGCCGCGGCGGACTGCTCGGGCGCGGCCGGTTTGGTGTGCACGGCGACGGGCTCTCCCCCGTCGCCGATGACCGGCCAGCCGTCGTCGTCCCAGCGCACGGGCTGGAGGTGGACCACCCGCCCGTACGCCCCGCGCTCCTGGAAGTGCAGGAACCAGTCCTCGCCGGCCGCGGTCGTGACCCAGCCGCCCTGGTGCGGCCCGTTGGTCTCGGTGCGGCCCTGGGAGAGGACGACGCGTTCCTCGTACGGCCCGAAGAACTCCCGGGAGCGGAAGGCGCCCTGCCAGCCGGTCGTGACGCCGCCGGCCGGGGCGAGGATCCAGAACTCGCCGTCCCGCCGGTAGAGCTTGGGGCCCTCCAGGGTGAACCAGCCGGGGATCGTGTCGGCGTCGATCAGGGTCTTGCCCTCGTCGAGCAGCTCCCGTCCGTCGGGGCTCATCCGGTGGCCGGTGAGCCGGTTCTTGATCCCGGAGCGTGACTTGGCCCAGGCGTGCACCAGATAGGCCTCGCCGGTCTCCTCGTCCCACAGCGGGCAGGCGTCGATCAGCCCCTTGCCCGCCTTGACCAGATGGGGCGCGCTCCACGGGCCGCGGATGTCCTCGGCGTTGATCTGCTGGATGCCGTGGTCGGGGTCTCCCCAGAAGATCCAGAACCGTCCGGCGTGGTGCCGCAGCGACGGCGCCCACACGCCGCCGTCGTGCCGGGGCACGGCGAAGTCCGCGGCCGGCTCCAGCCGGTCCAGGGCATGGCCGATGAGGGTCCAGTTGACGAGGTCGCGCGAGTGCAGCAGCGGCAGTCCGGGGACCCGCCCGAAGCTGGAGGCGGTGAGGTAGAAGTCGTCACCGGCCCGCACCACGTCGGGGTCGGACCAGTCGGCGTTCAGCACCGGGTTGCGGTAGGTGCCGTCGCCCAGGTCGGCGGTCCAGGGGCGCTCCCCGGCGGCGCTCACGCGGTCACCGCCCGGCGGACGTAGGCGGCGGCTGCGGCCCGGTCGAGCCGGCCGTCCGCGATGACGGTGACGACCCGGCGCACGATCGTCGCGCCCGCGGGGACGGGGAGCCGGCGGTCCGCGGCGAGGGAGGAGCCGACGCCCGGGTATTCGGTGGTCCGCACGAACCACGGATCCCGGCGGGTCTCCTCGGTCGCCCCGGCGAAGACCAGGGTCCAGCCGTCGCCGCTCATCGCCACCCAGTCGGCGGCCCGCCCGTGCACCGCCTCCTCGCCCTCCGCCGACCCGCTGAACACGACGGGCGCCGAGGCCTCTTTGGGCGCGCGCCAGAAGAAGCCGCCGTATCCGGCGCCCGGCCGGCCGTTGGTGGCGGGGCTGCCGATCGACAGGTCCGTGCCGCCCCGGTTGGTGAGCGAGAAGGAGAAGTCCAGCGCCCAGGCGCTCCCGGAGAGTTCGGCGGTGGCGACGGTGCGGTGCTCCCGCAGCAGCTCGGTGTCGTCCGCCTCCCAGCTGAGCTCCTCGACGAACCCGTCCGGATCGCGGAGCTTCCAGCCCAGGTGGCGCTGGACCCCGTGGTTGTCGAGTGCGGTGGGGCCCTGGTCGCGGACGAAGGTGCGGCCGCCCCAGAAGTTGTGCCCGGCGACGTCCGGAACGGCGACGGAGGTGCCCAGGTGGTGGAGGTGGTCGGCCGGGCGCTCCTCGGTGACGGGGGTGCCGGCGAGAGTGGTGACCGGATGGAGGTAGGGGCGGCCGTCGGCGGCGGGGAGGTAGGTGTAGCGGCCGACCGGGCGGCCGGCGCAGCTCAGCAGTGCGGTGGTCGTCACGATGAACTCACCTCGGTGTGGGGTCCTGTCCGGACTTCCGGCGCGGGAGAGGGGCCGGACGCGGCGACGCCGCAGGGGGACTCGGCACCGGACCTGAGCGCCCAGGGGACGCCGAGTTCGGAGAAGAGCGCGAGGGTGTCGGCGCCCGTCGCGACCAGTCCGTCGATCCCGCGCACGACGCGGCGGGGAGCGGCGGATGCGCTCGCGGGTGGGGTGTACCAGGCCTCGGCCGGCAGCGCGAGCGGTTCGGGGGCGGTCCGTACGGCCTCGACGACCTCCATGAACGCGCCGGTGCGGTGCGGCGGTACGAGCAGGGCGGCGTCCCGCACCAGGTGGTCGACGAGGTTCTCCAGGAGGTCGGTCCTTCCGTGCACCGCCTCCTCGGGGCCGTGCCCGGCGCGCTGGACGAGGACCCGGTCCTGCTTGTACCAGAAGGTGATCCGGCCGCGGTCGCCGTGGACGATCACATAGGGCTCCCCGGGCTGTTCGGCGCAGAGGGTGACGGCGGCGGTGACCGGGATCCCGGCCGTGGTGGTGATGCGTACGCAGGAGGTGTCGTCGGCCTCGATGTCATGGGCGCGGAACAGTTCGGTCTCGACTCCGGCGACGTCCTGGGCCGTGCCGCTGCCGGCGAGTTCGAGGGCGGTGGCGACGGCGTGGGCGAGCGGGTTGGTCAGGACCCCGTCGACGACGTCGGTGTCACCGATCCGGCGCCGCCCGGCCCAGGGCGCCCGACGGTAGTAGGCCTCGTCCCTGACCCAGGCGCCCGCGGCCCCGTAGCCCCGGACGGTGCCGATGGCGCCGCTGCGCACGAGCTCGCGGATGGCGGGCACGGCGTGCGAGCCGAAGGACTGGAAGCCCACCTGGCAGGCGATGCCGGACCGCCGCACCCCGGCCAGGATCCGTTCGAAGTCGGCGCGGGTCGCGGCGGGCGGTTTCTCCAGCAGGAGGTGGACGCCGCGGCCGGCGGCGGTGAGCGCCAGTTCGGTGTGGGTCTGGATCGGGGTGCAGATGATGGCGGCGCGGGCCCCGGTGGAGTCGAGGAGAGCACCGAAGTCGGCCGACTGTTGCGGGAGTTCACCGGCGAAGGCATCGAGTTCGCCCTCGTCGAGCGGCTTCGGCTCACAGATTCCGGCGAGCTTGACGAGGCCCTGGTGCTGGAGGCGGCGGATGTTGGCGAGATGCCAGCGTCCGTGGCCGCGGGCGCCCGCGAGGACGAGGGGGACGGGTGTGGTGGCGGGAATCGACGGCATGTGCCTCAGCCCTTCACGGCGCCGGCGCTGAAGCCGGTGATCAGCCACTTCTGGATGAAGGCGAAGACGATCACCACGGGAACCGCGGCGATCACACCGCCCGCGGCGAGCGCGCCCAGGTCGACGCTGTCCGCGCCGATGAGGGTGTTCAGGCCGACCGGGATCGTCTGCTTGTCCTGCTCGCTGAGGAACATCAGGGCGAACAGGAAGTGGTTCCAGCTGTGCACGAAGGCGAAGGAGCCGACCGCGATGAGTCCCGGCCGCAGGAGCGGCAGTACCACCGCGCAGAAGGCCCGGAAGCGCGAGCAGCCGTCCACCCAGGCGGCCTCCTCCAGCGTGACGGGCACGTTCTTGATGAACCCGCTGATCAGGATGATGGAGAGCGGCAGCTGGAAGACCGTCTCGGCGATGACCACGCTCCCCAGGGAGTTGATCATCCGGAGGTTCTTGAAGATCTCGAAGAGCGGCACGAGCATCAGCGCGCCCGGGATGAACTGCGAGCAGAGCAGCGCCAGCATGAAGCCGTTCTTGATCTTGAAGTTGAAGCGGGCGAGTGCGTAGCCGCCGGCCAGCGCGACGAGTGTCGTGCAGACCAGGGTGCAGACGCCGACGATCATGCTGTTCTGGAAGAAGACGGCGAAGCTGCGCTCGTTCCAGACCTTGGAGAAGTGCTCCCCGGTCATCGGCCAGGGCACCAGCGAGGTGGAGCCCGCGGGGCGCACGGCGAACAGGAACATCCAGTAGAACGGGATGAGGGTGAAGACGAGGTAGATGCCGAGCGGGACGTAGATCTGCCAGCGCGGCACCTCGTCGAAGGCGCGTTCGCGGCCGGGCTTGCCGCGCCGGTGGGCGGTGGGCGGGCGCGTGCTCCGTTCGGGCAGTCGCGCGGAGTCGGTGCCGTTCTTCTCGGCCAGTGCGGCGGTCACTTGTGTTCGCCTCCGAACTTGCTCAGGCGCAGATAGACGATCGAGCAGAAGAGGAGGATCACGAAGGCGACGGTGGTGAGCGCGGAGGCGTACCCGAAGTCGTGGCCCTCGATGCCGGTGTTGGCGACGTAGAGCGGCAGGGTGGTGGTCTCGCCGGCCGGTCCGCCGCCGGTGAGGGTGTAGAGCAGGTCGACGTTGTTGAACTCCCAGACGCCGCGCAGCAGCGTGGACAGGATGATCGCGTCCCGCAGGTGGGGCAGGGTGATGTGGAAGAACTGGCGCAGCCGCCCGGCGCCGTCGACGGACGCCGCCTCGTACAGCTCCTTGGAGACGGACTGCAGGTCGGCGAGGATGAGGATGGCGAAGAAGGGGACCCCTCGCCAGAGTTCGGCGACGGTCGCGGCCCAGAAGACGGTTCCGGTGTCGGAGAGCACCGAGGTCCCGTACTCGCCGATGCCGGCGTCCGCGAGGTAGCGGCTGAATCCGGTCGAGGAGTTGTAGAGCAGGATCCAGATGGTGCTGGTCAGCACACCGGAGACGGCCCACGGCGAGAAGACCATGGCGCGGGAGATGCCGCGGCCGATGAAGCTCTGGTTGACGATCAGGGCGAGGGCGAGCCCGAGGGTGAGCTGGAGCGCGACCTGGACGACCACCCACTGGGCGCTGAAGCCCAGCGTCGTCCAGAACTGGTCGTCGTCGGTGAAGATCCGGGTGAAGTTGTCGAAGCCCGCGAAGCCGTTCCGCCACGGCTTGGTGACGTTGTAGTTCTGCAGGCTGTAGTAGAAGACGCTGACCACCGGGTAGGCGATGAAGCCCAGCATCAGCAGCCCCGCGGGGGCGATCAGCAGATACGGCAGTCGGCGGGGGCTCGCGGAGCGGCGCCTGGGCACCTTGGGCGGTGTGGCCACAGCGGCGGCTTGGGCCATGACACGTCTCCGTTCTCTCTCAGGTACGAGGGTGCGAGGTGGTGCTGAGGGTGCGGTGCGTGGTGATGCGTGTAGTGCGCAAGCGCTTGCCGCATGGCGTTCGGTATGCCGAACGAGGCGGGGCGCCGGAATTCCGGTGGGCCGTTCAGCCGGCGTACGGGTCGGGGACTTCTCCCTGCCGGGCCAGGAAGGTGAAGTCGCAGCCGGTGTCGGCCTGGGTGATCTGGTCGTGGTACAGCGCCCCGTAGCCGCGCTCGTACCGGGTGGCGGGCGGCGTCCATTCGGCCCTGCGCCGCTCCAGCTCCTCTTCCGTCACGCCGAGATGGAGCAGACGCGCCTCGACGTCCAGGGTGACCGGGTCACCCGTCCGTACGAGCGCGAGGGGCCCGCCCACGTACGACTCGGGGGCGATGTGCAGCACGCAGGCTCCGTAACTGGTGCCGCTCATCCGGGCGTCGGAGATCCGCACCATGTCCCGTACACCCTGCTTCAGCAGGTAGTCGGGGATCGGCAGCATGCCGTACTCGGGCATCCCGGGACCGCCCTTGGGCCCGGCGTTGCGGAGCACCAGCACATGATCCGCGGTGAGGGCCAGCGCCGGGTCGTTGATGGTGCGCTGCATCTCCTTGTAGTCGTCGAAGACGACCGCGGGACCGGTGTGGCGCAGCAGGTGGGGCTCGGCGGCGATGTGCTTGATGACCGCCCCGTCCGGGCAGAGGTTGCCGCGCAGCACCGCCACGCCGCCCTCCTCGGCCAGCGGGTTGTCACGTTCCCGGATGACGTCGCTGTTGTGCACGAGTGCGCCGTCGAGCTGTTCGCGCAGGGTGTCGTGCGCGACCGTGGGCCGGTCCAGATGCAGGACGTCGGTCAGCCGGGCAAGGAACCCAGGCAGTCCGCCCGCGAAGTGGAAGTCCTCCATGAGGTACTTCCCGCCGGGCCGCAGGTTGGCCAGCACGGGCACGGTGCGGGCGATGCGGTCGAAGTCGTCGAGGGTGAGCTTGATTCCGGAGCGGCCCGCCATGGCGATCAGGTGGATGACGGCGTTGGTGGAGCCGCCGAGCGCGAGGACGGTGGCGACGGCGTCCTCGTACGCCTCGGCGGTGAGGATCGACGACAGCTTCCGCTGCTGCCACACCAGTTCGACGATCCGGAGGCCCGACTGTGCGGCCATCCGGTCGTGGCCGGAGTCGACGGCCGGGATGGAGGAGGCGCCGGGGACGGTGACGCCGAGCGCCTCGGCGGCGGCGGTGAGGGTCGAGGCGGTACCCATCGTCATGCAGTGGCCGGGTGAGCGGGCGAGCCCGTTCTCCAGCTCGCCCATCTCGCAGTCGCCGATGAGTCCGGCCCGCTTGTCGTCCCAGTACTTCCACATGTCGGTGCCGGAGCCGAGGACCTCGTTGCGCCAGTGCCCCGGCAGCATCGGCCCGGCCGGCACGAAGACGGCCGGCAGGTCGACGGAGGCCGCGCCCATCAGCAGCGCCGGCGTCGACTTGTCGCAGCCGCCCAGCAGCACCGCACCGTCGACGGGGTAGGAGCGCAGCAGCTCCTCCGTCTCCATCGCCAGCATGTTGCGGTAGAGCATCGGGGTCGGCTTCTGGAACGTCTCCGAGAGGGTGGAGACCGGGAATTCGAGCGGGAAGCCGCCGGCCTGCCAGACCCCGCGCTTGACCGCCTGGGCGCGGTCGCGCAGATGGACGTGGCACGGGTTGATGTCGGACCAGGTGTTGAGGATCGCGACGACCGGCTTGCCGAGGTGCTCATCGGGGAGGTAGCCCAGCTGGCGGGTGCGGGCACGGTGGCTGAAGGAGCGCAGCCCGTCGGTGCCGTACCACTGGTGGCTGCGCAGTTCCTCGGGGGTGATGCGGCCGGTCATATCGACCACCCCGCGACCTGGTCGGCGACCTCGGCGCGCTGCGACTCGGGCAGCACCCGGCTGGGCGGGCGCACATCCCGGCCGCACAGGCCGAGCGAGGCGAGGGCCTCCTTGACGACGGTCACGTTGTTGGCGGACTGCCGGTCGGCGCGCAGTTCCTCGAAGCGGCGGATCTGCTCCCAGACCTTCATGGCGGCCGGATGGTCGCCGGCCCGCAGCGCCTCCAGCATGGCGATCGAGACACCGGGGGCGACGTTGACGAGGCCGGAGGTGAACCCGGTGGCGCCCGCGGAGAAGTAGGCGGGGGCGTACAGCTCGGCGAGGCCGGCGACCCAGACGAAGCGGTCCAGGCCCGCGTCCCGGGCGAACGCGGCGAAGCGTGCGGCGTCCGGGACGGCGTACTTGACGCCGATGACGTTGGGGCAGCTGTCGGCGAGGACCGCCAGGCACTCCCCGTCGAGGTGCGGGTTGCGGATGTAGGGGACGACACCCAGTTGGGGTACGGCTTCGGCGATGGCCCGGTGGTAGTCGATCCAGCCGTCCTGCGAGACGTAGGGGTGGACGGGCTGGTGCACCATCACCATCTCGGCGCCGGCGTCGCGGGCGTGCTCGGCGGCGGCGACGGCGGTCGGCACGTCGTGCCCGACACCGACCAGGATCGTGGCGCGGCCGCCGGCCTCGTCGATGGTCAGCTCGGTGACGGTCCGCCGCTCCTCGGGAGTGAGCGCGTAGAACTCCCCGGTGTTGCCGTTCGGGGTGAGGATGCGTACGCCGCCGTCGAGCAGCCTGCGCAGCAGGGCGCGGTGCGCCGCCGTGTCGATGGTCCCGTCCTCGGCGAACGGGGTGACCGGGATCGCCACGACATCTGCGAGGGCCGCCTTCAGCGGTGTGAGGTCCATGCGGACAGGCCTTTCGTCGGTGTGCTGCTGGTTCACGCCGCCCCGCCCCCGTCTTCGTCGTCGGGGAACGCGCGGCGCACGAACGACGCGATGTGGTCGTGCAGGGCCCCGGCCGCCGCCTCGGCGTCGTCGGCGAGCGCGAGCCGCAGGATCTCCCGGTGCTCGGCGGCCTCCCGCTCCCACGACGGGATCGTCGACCACGCGACCGTCGACACGAGCGCGGCCTGGTCGCGGACCTCGTCGAGCATCCGCGCCAGCAGCGGGTTGCCGCAGGGGAGGTAGAGCGCCCGGTGGAAATCCCGGTTGGCGAGCGACCTGTCGGCCTTGTCACCCGCCGAGTCGGCCCGCTCCAGGGCCTCCTGGGCCTCGTCGAGCGAAGCCTTGCGGGTGATGGAGCGACGCAGCGCCTCGGGTTCGAGCAGCAGCCGCACGTCGTAGACCTCGCGGGCCATGGACGCGTCGACCAGCCGCACGATGGCGCCCTTGTACTGGCTCATGACGACCAGGCCGGTACCGGCGAGCGTCTTGAGCGCCTCACGGACGGGGGTCTTGGACACCCCGAACTGTGCGGCGAGTTCGGTCTCGACGAGCGCCTGCCCTGGTCTCAGCTGCGCCGTGAGGATCGCGTGCTTGATCGCCTCCAGCACGTACTGGGTGCGGGACGGAATCGGGGTGGGCGCAAAGGTCATGAGTGAAGGGCTCTCGCATCTCGCGTATCGCGTCTCATATATGACGTACGAAGTACGACGCGATGAAGCTAGAGGCGCCGTGAATGTTTCGTCAACGCTTCTGACAGAAGAACTTCGGCGGACTACGACGTGTGTCCTACACCGATCCAGGCGGCGGGCCGCCCGGCCCGACGGGCCTACGGCATCCGCCCGATGTCCCGCTACCGCCTTACCGGACAGCCTGATCACCCAACGAAGGTGCAGGTCAGGGAGGTTCGGTGGGGGCATTGACAGGGTCGGCGACCGGGCGGGTACTGCGGGACCGGACGGCCGGGCTGTTCCTCGCGGCGGTCGTGGTGTCCGGTTTCGGCAGCTCAGCGATGTCTCTGACCGCCGGCATCTGGGTCAAGTCGCTGACGGGCTCGGACAGTCTGGCGGCGCTCG
This sequence comes from Streptomyces sp. NPDC048211, assembly GCF_043202315.1. Lineage (NCBI taxonomy): Bacteria > Bacillati > Actinomycetota > Actinomycetes > Kitasatosporales > Streptomycetaceae > Streptomyces > Streptomyces sp. NPDC048211. The sequence continues at coordinate 252,362 of NZ_JBIDAD010000012.1, read as the reverse complement.
CCCTCTTCGCCCTCTGGCTTCCGGTGCTCTTCGGTCCGCCGCTCGGAGCGGTGGCCGACCGGCTGCCCGGGAAGCCGCTGCTGGTCTGGTCGAACGTGGTCCTGGCCCTGCTGCTGACCACACTGACCGCGGTGGATTCGGCGGGACGGATCTGGATCCTGTTCGCGGTGCTCCTGGTGTACGGGACCGGCTCCGTCCTGACGGACGCCGCCGAGTCGGCCTTGGTCGCCCCGGCCGTGGACCCACGCCTGCTGGGCGACTTCAACGGCTTGAGGATGATGGCGAACGAGGGCATGAAGCTGGTCGCCCCGCTCACCGGCGCGGCGCTCTACACCCGCTTCGGGGGCGGCGCGGTGGCCCTGCTGGACGCGGCCTCCTTCGCGCTGGCGGCCGCCCTCTACGCACTGCTGCGGGCAGGGAAGGCGGACCGGCCGGCAGCCGGCGGCCACGAAGGCGGACGGTCCGCCGGACTGCGGCAGGTGTGGGGGTCCCCGGTGCTGCGGCCGCTGGTGCTCGCGGGATCGGTGACGATGCTGTGCGCCGGGCTCAACGGGGCGACGCTGTACGCCGTCGTGGACGAGGTCCTCGGCCGTCCCCCGGCGTACGCGGGGGTGCTCGCCGTGGCGCAGGGCATCGGGTCCGTCACGATCGGGCTGCTGGCCGGCCCCCTGCTGCGACGGATGCCGGAGCGGGTGTTCACGGCGGCGGGCATCGCGGTGTTCGCGCTCGCCGTCGGCGCGCGGGCGCTGCCGTACGACGTGGTGGCGCCGGCGGCGTGCGGGCTGATCGGCCTGGGCCTGCCGTGTGTGCTGATCGCCGCGATGACAGCGGTGCAGCGGGAGACCCCGGAAGCGGTCCTGGGCCGGACGGCCGCGACCGCGGGCACGCTGATGATGGCGCCCAACGCGGTGGCACTGGCGCTCGGCGCGGGACTGGTCGCGCTGGTGGACGTGCGGGTGCTGCTGCCGCTCGTGGGAGCGGTGGGGCTGCTGACCGCGGCATGGCTGGTCACGGGCCGGCGGGACGTGGCGCCCACCGGCCCGTGCGCGTCAGCGGCCGAGGCGTGAGAGCGCCTCCGCGACGGCTTCGAGGTCCGGCCCCGAGGCCAGCCCCGCGTGGTACAGGCGCAGTTGGTTCGCGCCGAGCGAGGCCGCGTGGGCGGCGTCGCGCTCCAGCGTGCCGGGGCTGCCGCCCATCCCCCGCACCACGGTGAGGTTGGCCGCGATGACGCCCCCGCGGCCGGCGAACGGGCCGAGCACGGTCTCGCGCGCCCCGTCACCGCCGCTGCAGGGCAGCACCACGCCGTCCGCCACGGACAGGACATGCTCCGGGTCGACGCCCACGTTGGCCCCGGAGCGGTACGGCGCGGGATCGGCGTGCAGCAGCACCTGGAAACCGGACGGGGCCGCCGCCCGCACCGCGGCGACCACCGACTCCTGGAGACCTCGGGCCACCTGGGTGCGCCACCCGAGGGTGGCGGCGGCGAGATCCGCGCCGAGCAGCTTCTCGACGCCGTCCCAGCCCGCCTCCGGGGCGCCGGGGCCCGACCACACCGGCTCCAGCGCCCGGCGCACGGCCTGGGCCAGCTCCCCGGCGTCCACGCCCTGACTGCCGTAACCGGCGCGGCAGTCGGGGCAGAAGCACAGCGACATCAGGTACTGCGCCGCGTCACCGAGGCCGACACCCGCGATCTTGTCGTGGGCGTGCAGGTGGGCGAAGCCGTACCAGCCGCACGACTCCAGTTCGGTACCTGCCGCCCCGCCCCGTACCGCCGCCTCCGCGGCCAGGTCCACCAGATACGCGCGGACCGCGGGCTGTGCGATGCAGGGGGCCCAGGGGTAGCGGTCCCCGTAGGCGTTGACCACGGAGGTGTCCGGATGCTCGGCGCCCAGCCGGGAGTTGTGCGCGAGCACGACCCAGCTGTGCACGTCGAGCCCGGCACCGGCCAGCGCCTCGGCCGCCTCCGCGTAGGCGTCGTCCGAATCCACCCACGCCTGCGCGTACGGGCGCAGCTCGCGCCCCGCCCACCGCCCGGCGTCCGGCGGGTAGAGCACCGCGGCGTGCTCGGCCGTGACGATGCGGCGGGCGGGATGGCGCGGGGTCAGCGCCCGCGTGGAGTGATAGGCGGCGGCGAGCGTCACCTGCTGGACGCCGAGATCCGCGACGCGGGCGGCCGCGTCCGGATCCCCGACGACGTCCCAGGGGTAGAGGAAGGCGGAGGTCTTCACCCGCGCTCCCCCGCGCCGCGCTCCAGCAGCGCACGGCCGGCTCCGATGATCTCCGTCAGCTCCTTGACGTGCGCGGCCGGCGGCTCCGTGAGCGGGCTGCGCACCTCGCCGACGTCCAGGCCCTGGAGGCGGACGGCCGCCTTGACCAGCGAGACGGCGTAGCCGCGCCCCTTGGAGCGCAGTTCGACGAGCGGGCGGTAGAAGGTGTCGAGCAGCGCGTTGACGAGGTCGTCGTCGCCGGACTCCAGAGCACGGTAGAAGGCCAGCGCGATATCGGGCGCGAAGGCGAACACGGCGGAGGAGTAGAGCGTGACGCCGATGCCCCGGTAGGCGAGGCCGGTGAGCTCGGCGGTGGGCAGTCCGTTGAAGTAGAGGAAGTCCTGGCCGGGCAGTCCGGTCCGGACGGCGCTGACGATGCGCTGCATCAGGTCGAGGTCGCCGTAACCGTCCTTGAGGCCGATGATGCCCGGCGTCCGCGCCAGCGCGACCACGGTCTCGGGGGTGAAGACCGCGTTGTCGCGCTGGTAGACGATCGTCTCCAGACCGGTGGCGGCGGCCAGCGCCGTGTAGTGGGCCAGCAGCCCTTCCTGGTCGGCGAAGACCAGGTACGGCGGCATGGCGAGCAGGCCGTCCGCGCCGGCCTCCTCGGCGAGCTTCGCGAACTGGACCGCCAGGGCGGTGCCGTATCCGGCGCCCGCAACGACGGGCACCTCACCGGCCGTCTCCTCGACGGCCGCGGCGACGACGAGGCGGAACTCCTCGGGCGTCAGGGCGTGGAACTCACCCGTGCCGCAGCAGGCGAAGACCGCCGCCGCACCGGCGTCGATGCCCTTGCGCACGTGCGCGCGGAAGACGTCGAGGTCGACGGAGCCGTCCGGTCCGTAGGCGGTGACGGGGAAGAAGAGCGGCCCGGCGACAGCGGTGAGTCGGGCGGCAAGTGGGGCTGAGGTCACGGGCGCTCCCTGAGCGAGTTCAGGCGTGCACAATTCTGATTGACGTCCATATTCATGAACGGTCTTACGCTAAGGCAGCGGCTCGGCGCGGGTCAAGGCGGACCACCCGGGTCCGTACCACGGGGGCCCCTGCGGGGCCGGGTCCCGTGTCTTGTCTTGCCCGTCCCCGGGCGGAGGGTTCCGTCCTCAATCGCCGGACGGGCTTGGTTGGCGCGGGTGCCCCGTGGGGTGCGGGTGCTCCGCGGTGGTGCGGTGCGCCGTTCCCCGGTGGGTGGGGGCCGGGGCCCCTCCGGGGCGTCTCCTCAAACGACGAACGTTCCGCCGGTACGCAGCCGACCCGGGTCGATGTTCGTCGTCCTGCGGGGACTCCCCTGCACGGCCCCGGCCCCGGCCGTCCTGCGTCTGCGGCAGTCGCCGGGCCGGTGTGCAGACGCAGGCGATGCCGGGTGGGGGCGTGCAGGGGAGTCCCCGCAGGAAATGGCGTACGACCCGGGTCCCTCACGGTCCCGGGTGAACACGCCATTTCTGAGGAGACGCCCCGGAGGGCCCCCACCCCCACCCACCCGGCGGTGGCGGGCCGCACCCCGCGGAGCGACCCGCACCTCTCAAGCCCGTCCGGCGATTGAGGACGGAACCCCCAGCCCGAGGCAAGGGCAAGGGCACGGGCCCCCGCCCTCCGGACAAGCACCCCGCACCGCGGGGACCCGCACCTCTCAAGCCCGTCCGGCGATTGAGGACGGAACCCCCAGCCCGAGGCAAGGGCAAGGGCACGGGCCCCCACCCTCCGGACAAGCACCCCGCACCGCGGGGACCCGCACCTCTCAAGCCCGTCCGGCGATTGAGGACGGAACCCCCCGCCGGAGGACCGGCCAAGACACAGGACCCGGCCCCGAAAGGGGCCCCCGCACAGAAGCCCGCCGGCGACTGAGGCACCAAACCCCCCTTGACGCACACGCACACGCTCCGTAACTTGTCCACGCATGTGAATGCCGTCCACGCATTGGGCGAGCGCGCTCGCCGACCTACCGAGGAGATACGCGTATGCCCGCTCCCCGCACCGTCCTGCTCACCGGCGCAGCCGGCGGTCTCGGCACCCTGATGCGCGGACTGCTGCCCGCCCACGGCTACGAGCTCCGCCTGTTCGACATGTTCCCCATCGAGGGCGAGCCGGACGCGATCACCGCCGACCTCGGTGACAAGGAGGCGTTGCGCGAAGCCGTGCGAGGTGTCGACGCGATCATCCACCTTGCGGGCATCTCCTTGGAAGCCTCGTTCGACAAGATCCTCAAGGCGAACATCGAGGGCACGTACAACCTTTACGAGGCCGCCCTCGCGGAGGGCGTACGCCGGATCGTCTTCGCGTCGTCGAACCACGCCGTCGGCTTCACCCCCCGGCCGCTGCCCGGCGACCCGCTGATCCCCATCGACACCCCGCGTCGCCCGGACACCTTCTACGGCCTCTCCAAGTCGTTCGGCGAGGACCTCGCCCAGCTCTACTGGGACCGCCACGGCCTGGAGACCGTCTCGGTGCGCATCGGTTCCTGCTTCCCCGAGCCGACGTCGGTGCGGATGCTGTCCGTGTGGATGAGCCCGGCCGACGGCGCCCGGCTGTTCGATGCCGCGCTCACCGCCGAGAACGTGGGTCACACCGTCATCCACGGCTCCTCGGACAACACCCGGCTGTGGTGGGACCTGGCGTCGGCCCGTTCGCTCGGTTACGAGCCGAAGGACGACTCGGAGGAGTACGCGGCAAAGCTCATCGCCGAACAGGGCGAGCTCGACCCGGACAACCCGGACCACGCCCACCTCGGCGGGCACTTCTGCACCAACCCGCCGATCTGGCCGTACTGACGGACGGCCGAGGCCGCTCCCGCGGGACGGAGCCGCGCTGCGGCCGTACGGGCGAAGCCGCCCGAGGGTAAGGGAACGGCAAAGCCGGGTCATTCGTTACTCCGTGCATGACCGCTATGACACCCGGCTCGAACATCCCCCTCTCCGCCGCCCGCGTGACGGTGGACGTCGCCGCCCCCGTGCGGCTCGACGTATCGGGCCTGCTGCTCACCGCCGACGGCAAGGTGCGCTCGGACGACGACTTCATCTTCTACAACCAGCCCACGGGCCCGGGTGTGACCTACCGCTCCGGCGGCGGCACCGCGCCCGACGCGATCGTGGTGGACACCGCCGCGGTGCCGCCCGGCATCGAGAAGATCGTCGTCACGGCGAGCCCGGACGGGGCAGGTCAGACGTTCCAGGGCATCGAACCCACCGCCACCGTGCGCAACGCGGACGACGGCAGCGCGCTCGCCACGTTCACCCCTCCGAAGCTCGGTTCCGAGACCGCGCTCGTGGTCATCGAGGTCTACCGTCGGGGTGGTGCGTGGAAGGCCCGCGCGGTCGGCCAGGGCTATGCCAACGGGCTGGCCGGTATCGCCACGGACTTCGGCGTGTCCGTCGAGGAGCCCGCGGCCGCCCCGGTCGCGCCCCCGGCCCCCGTCGCCCCGCCGGTGGACCCGCGGATCGCCGCTCCCCCGGTCGCACCGCCGGTCCCGCACTCCGCGCCCGCGGCCCCGCCGGCTCCCCCCGGCTCCGGCAAGATCAACCTCGACAAGGGCCGGGTCAGCCTCCAGAAGAACCAGACGGTGTCGCTGGTCAAGGGCGGCCGCCCGCTGCTCTCCCAGGTCAAGATGGGCCTCGGCTGGGAGCCCGCGTTCCGTGGCAAGGACATCGACCTCGACGCCTCGGTGATCGCCTACGGCCCCAACCGCAACCACCTGGACAGCTGCTACTTCGGCAAGCTCTCCATCCTGAACGGCGCCATCAAGCACTCGGGCGACAACCTCACGGGCGAGGGTGCCGGAGACGACGAGGTGATCGTCGTGGACCTGGGCCGGATTCCCCCGGAGGCGACCGGCCTGGTGTTCACGGTCAACTCGTTCACCGGCCAGAAGTTCACCGAGGTGGCCAAGGCCTACTGCCGGCTGATCGACGCGTCCACGGGTGAGGAGCTGGTCCGCTTCGACCTGACCGGAGCCGAGCCGCAGACAGGCGTGATGATGGCGAAGCTCATCAAGCAGTTCTCCGGCGAATGGGAGATGACCGCGATGGGCGACTTCGTGAAGTCGCGCACCGTTCGCGGCATGGTCAAGCCCGCCGCCCAGTCCCTGTAGGGACGGAAACGTCTTCAGGGGCACCCGGCTGGCTGCGGGTGCCCCTGAAGGCGGTCGGCGAGAGAAATACGGCGTACGCGGCGCGTGCTCGACGCTTCTCTCAGAGCTTGGTCAGCTTGGAGTACGGGCTCAGGATCCTCCCCTGTCGCCCCGAGAAATCGATGAGCACTGCGTCGTTGTCGCCCTCGACAGCAAGGACTCGGCCGAGTCCGAACTGGTCATGCGACACCCTGTCGCCCACATCGAACAATTCGACCGGTGGGGCCGCCTGGGCCGGGCGGTTGAAGGGACTGGATGGCAGGTGACGCCGGGATCCGGCTGACTGTTTCATTACCTTGAGTATGCGCCCTGAAAACGCCCGACGCCATGCCCGACCGCTCCTGGGGCCGCACTGATGCCGGATTCGTAATCAGCGGTTCCGGGACCGCGCGCCGCCCGTTCCCGCTTCCGGCACGGGCCCCACGGGTCCCACGTGGCTCCCGGGTCCGTCGGCGGTGTGGCGGTTATCGCTTTCCCACGGGGCGTGGCAGGGCGGGTTCCCGGCGCCGCCGGACGCCGGACCGGCCCGGTCCGGCGCGGGGGTCACCACCGCGCCGGACCGGGCCGGATCACCGCCGGGGACCGGGGTCTTCCATTGGGATCAGGCCGGACCCCCGAGCCCGGTCTGAATCGAACGGGAAGCCTCAGTGCTCACGCCGCGGCTGGCGCTTCCACGGGCCGGTGATGGCCAGCATGATGCCGGGCGTCTGGATGTTGGCGAAGAGCGTCTTGCCGTCGGGCGAGAAGGTCACGCCGGTGAACTCGCTGTACTCCGGCTCGGCCTCCGTGCCGGCGTTCAGCTCGTTGCGCGCGATCGGGTAGGTGCGGCCGCTCTCGGTCGCCCCGAAGAGGTGCTGGACGCCCTCGCCGTCCTCGGAGATGACCAGGCCGCCGTAGGGCGAGACGGTGATGTTGTCCGGGCCGTCGAAGGCGCCGTCCTTGGAGGGGTCGGCGTTGACGCCGAGGAGCACCTTCAGGGTCAGCGTGCGGCGCTTCGGGTCGTAGAACCAGACCTGGCCGTCGTGCTGGACGGGGCTCTCGTCACGGGCGAACGAGGAGACGATGTAGGCGCCACCGTCGCCCCACCACATGCCTTCGAGCTTGCGGGCGCGGGTGACGTCCTTGTCGCCGAACTGCTTGCGCACCGAGACGGTCTTGGCGTCGCGGTCCGGAACGTCGACCCAGTCCACGCCGTACACGGTCCCGATCTTCGTGGCGCGCGAGAGGTCGTCGACGAACGCTCCGCTCTTGTCGAAGCACTTCGTGGCCTGCAGGACACCGGCGTCGTCGGCGAGCGTGCGGAGCTTGCCGCGACCGTGCTTGAAGCCGTGCGGCGGGACCCAGCGGTAGAGCAGTCCGTTGGGGCCGGACGCGTCCTCGGTGAGGTAGGCGTGGCCCTGCTTGGGGTCGATGACGACGGCCTCGTGGGCGTAGCGGCCGAACGCCTTGACCGGGCGCGGGTCGCGGTTGGCGCGCCGGTCGGACGGGTCGACCTCGAAGACGTAGCCGTGGTCCTTGAGCAGGCCGTTCTTGCCGGCCTTGTCCTCGGTCTCCTCGCAGGTCAGCCAGGTGCCCCACGGGGTGGAGCCGCCGGCGCAGTTGGTGGAGGTGCCGGCGATGCCGACCCACTCGGCGGTGCGGCCGTCGCGGCGGGTCTCCACGACGGTGCAACCACCGGCCGCGACCGCGTCGTAGACCAGGCCCTCGGTGAGCGGAACGGGGTGCGCCCAGCCGGCACGGGTGCCGCTCAGCTCGTGGTTGTTCACCAGCAGGGTCACGCCGCGCGCACCCTCGAAGGCGGCCGTGCCGTCGTGGTTGGAGGGGGTGTACTCGCCGGTCTCCAGCTTGGTGACACCACTGTGGGTGATGATCTTGTACGAGAAGCCGGCGGGCAGCGCGAGTATGCCCTTCGGGTCGGGAAGCAGCGGCCCGTAGCCGGGCTCGTGGCTGTGCCCGTGACCGTCGTGGTCGTGGTCATGACCGTGGCCGTGGTCGTCGTGGCCGTGCTTGGAGTCTTCGGCGGCGAGGGCGCCGGGTGCGGTGGCCAGCGCGGCGACGGTTCCGGTGAGGGCGATGCCGGCACCGGTGAGGGCGGACTGTCTGGTGAATTCCCTGCGCGTGAAGGCCATCACGTACTCCTGGTGCAGCTGGGGCGGGTTGTTGGTGCGCTCACCGTCCCGCCCCTGCGCCAACATCAGTTGAACTGAGGGCGACTTCGAGGGAATCCCTTCCGTGAACATCCCCGGCGGCCGCGGGCCGGACCCCGCGAGCCGGAGGGGACTTTCAGAACACGCCCTAACCGGCCGAGCCGCCCCGGGAGCGGGCCTTGAAGGCGGCCTTGCGGGCGGCCTTCGCCTGCTTCTTGTCGCTGTGCAGGCGCCCCATCGCTTCCAGGACGTCCGCGGTCGCCGGGTGGTCCACCCGCCACGCCTCGTCGAAGAAGCCGCTGTGCTGGCCGGACAGTCCCTCGACCAGACCCTGGAGCTCGTCCAGGTCGCCGTCAGCCTCCAGCTGCGCCGCGATCGTGTCGATGGCGAGCCAGAAGATCATCGCCTCCGAGGGCGCCGGCACGTCGGCGGCGCCCCGTTCGGCGAGCCAGACGCGGGCGAGTCCGCCCAGCTCGGGGTCGCCCAGGACCGCGCGCACCGCGGTCTCGGCCTCCGCACCGACCAGGGCGAGCGCCTGCTGGCAGTGCAGTCGACGCAGCGGTGCCTGCGGGTCCTCGCCGCGTGCGGCGTCCAGGAGTTCACCGGCCGCCCCGTCGGCGCCGTGCCGCGCGAGCCACAGCTCGATCTCGCTGCGGGCCGCCGCCTCGGGGTAGTACGCGATGCCGCCGAGGAGCACGTCGGCGCCCTTGTCCGCCAGGTCGCCGATGGCCGGGGCGTCCACACCGGCGTCCAGCATCCGGGCGCGGATGCCGTAGAGGCCGAGCGGGGTCAGCTTCACCATGCCGTACCGGGTGACGTCGTCGTCATCGGCGGGCGGCACGGCCTCCTCGCCCTCCTCGGCCAGCAACGCCTCGTCCACCGGGCGGTATTCGACGATGCCGATGGGTTCGAGGACCCGGAACTGGTCGTCGAGCCGCATCATCGCATCGGACACCTGTTCCAGGATGTCGTCGGTGGGCTCGCCCATGTCGTCGGGAACGATCATCGAGGCGGCGAGCGCGGGGAGCGGCACGGGCTCGTCGCCCGCCCCCTCGCCGACCGTGAGCAGATAGAGGTTGCCGAGCACTCCGTCGAGGAATTCGGCCTCGGTCTCCGGGTCCCAGTCCAGCGCGTCGAAGTCGACCGAGCCGTCCTCACGGACGAGGTCGGCGAAGTCGTCGAAGACCGGGGCGGTGGCGTCGGCGTGGGCGGCCTCCAGGCCGTCGAGCCAGATCGCCAGCACGTCCTGCGGCGAACCACCGGTCAGCAGTGCCAGGTTCTCGCCCGCCGTGACGGTTCCCTCCGCCTCGTCCTCGTCGGCAGCCGCGTCCTCGTCCGTCTCCGGGTCCTCGAACTCGACCAGGCCGGTGTCGACCGCGAGCCGCCATGCCTCGCTGGCCTCCGCGGCACCGTCCTCGTCCGCGACGAGCCCCAGGTGCTCTGCCGCCGCGGGCAGCTGGGCGTCGACGAGCTCGCCGCCCGCGCCGACCCGCGTGTCCGGCCCTGCCCAGCGGGCGAGCCGGACGGCGCGGGCGAGCAGCGGCGCGGCAAGCGCGTCCCGTGCCAGCTCCGCCTCGGTGTGCAGCCGTACCGGCGGCAGGGTGGGGCGCTCTGCGGACATCAGGGGGGTCTCCTCGAAAACGTGCGGGCGTACCACTGCCGGGGCCACGGCTCCGGGCGCGTACGGGGTCAGGCAGCCCAAGCCTAGACGCATTTCACCCGGTGCCGCCCGGCGCTCGGAACAGACGGCGGAACGGAGGCCGGCGGGTCACCGCGGGGACCGGACAACTGATCTCCGCACACCAGCGATGCGCGAGGGATTCCGCAGGGATCACTGAGGGATCGCCGCCCCGGAAGCCCTCCGTCAGCCGCCCGCGGCCGGTCGCAGGCTGAGCGCGGGGGCGTAGCGGTGCACGCCACCGCCGGTGACGCCCGGGTAGCTCCGGACCCGTTCCCACTGCGGCGTCCGCGACCCGATGCCGTCCCCGGGCGCGGCCAGTGCCTCGATGTGGGCCTGTGCGCTCACCCACTCCGCATAGTTGAGGACCCGGGTCCCGTCGGTACTCACGTGGAAGTGGCCGGCCAGGCCGCCGGGCGCGGGAGCCGGGTCGGTTCCCAGCGCCTCGAACACACCGTCCACCCAGTCGCGTTGGCGGGCCTTGTCCGCCCCGTCGAACTCGACGTCGACCACCACGACACAGCCGGGCTCCCGGCCGCCGGGCGACGTGGAGCGGTAGAGCTCGTAGGTGTGCAGCCCGAGGCGGTCGATGCCGGGTACGGCCGCGTCGATTTCGGCGTTGCGCTCGTCCCGGCCGCCCAGGACGAAGCCCTGGTAGCTCTCCTCGTCGGTCCACTGCGCGTAGTGGAGGAGCGTCCCGCCGTCCTCTCCCGTGTACACGCTGTACGAGAGAAGTCCGGGGTGCGGCCAGTGCCTGGCCCCCCACGCGGAGCGGATGGCCTCGACGGCCTGCCGCCGGCGCTCCGGCGTACCGGCGTCCCAGGTGCTGACCTTGACGAGGCCCGCATCCGCTCGGGTGACATCGGGACGGGACACGAACTCCACTGTCATGGCTGCTCCCCTCACCGGCGCACCCTTGCGGTGCGTCCGTGACAGCCACCCTGATACGTCAAGCACGCTTGAGGTCAACCGCGGCCCGCGTTCCTCTCACTACGCTGACGAATCGGACAACGAACGGAGTACCGCATGACGCTGCGGGTCGAGGAGATCACGCGCGAACAGCATCTGGCGTTCGTCGCCGGCCGGGACGCCGCCAGCCATATGCAGGTCCCCTCGTGGGGCGAGGTGAAGCCCGACTGGCGTGCGGAGAGCATCGGCTGGTTCGGTGACGACGGGCTGATCGTCGGTGCGGCGCTGGTGCTGTACCGCCCGGTCCCCCGGCTGAAGCGGTATCTGGCCTATCTTCCGGAGGGCCCGCTCATCCCGTGGCACGAGGGCGAGCTGCGCCCCTGGCTGGATCCGCTGGTGGCCCACGCCAAGGCCCGGGGCGCGTTCACGGTACGGATGGGCCCGCCCGTGGTCGCCCGCCGCTGGGAGGCTTCGAGGGTCAAGGACGCCATCGCGGACCCGGCCGCGGGCCGGCTGCGCGACGTCGAGGCGGATGTCATCGAGCCCCGGGCCGCCGAGGTCGTGGAGCAGTTGCGCCGCCTGGGCTGGCAGCAGGGCGCGGACGGGGACACGGACGGCTTCAGCGCCGGGCAGCCCCGGTACGTGTTCCAGGTGCCGTTCGCCGGGCGGTCGCTGGAGGAGATCCGGGGCGGGCTGAACCAGCAGTGGCGGCGCAACATCAAGAAGGCCGAGAAGGCGGGCGTGAAGGTCGTCGAGGGCGGCCTCGACGACCTTCCGGTCTTCTACGGGCTGTACCGCGAGACCGCCGAGCGGGATCGCTTCATCCCCAGGCCGCTCGCGTACTTCGAGCGCATGTGGACCGCCCTGCGAGCCGAGGACCCGGACCGGATCCGGCTCTACCTCGCCCACCACGACGGGGAGGTGCTCTCCGCCGCGACGATGCTGACCGTCGGCACCCACGTCTGGTACTCGTACGGCGCCTCGACGAGCCGCCGGCGGGAGGTACAGCCCAACAACGCGATCCAGTGGCGGATGATGAGCGACGCGCACGAGCGGGGCGCCGCCGTCTACGACCTGCGCGGTATCACCGACACCCTCGACGAGGCCAACCACCTGCTGGGCCTGCTGCGGTTCAAGGCGGGCACCGGGGGGCGGGCCGCCGAGTACATCGGCGAATGGGACTACCCGGTCGGCAAGCTGCTGCACAAGGCGTTCGGCCTGTACATGGCGCGGCGCTGACATACGGAGCGGTGCGGCGGGGACGGGCGTTGCGAGCGCCCGTCGCGGGGAAGGCTGCCGGGATGACCGTCTCCGTGGCACATCTCAGCGACCCGCATCTCACCGCCGACCCCGCGGCCGAACCTGCGGCCGGCCTCGACCGGGCCCTGCGCCGGGTGCTCGCACTCGACCCATGGCCCGACTGCGTGGTGCTCACCGGTGATCTCACCGACCGGGGCACGCCCGCGGAGTACGCCCTGCTGCGCGAGGCGATAGGGCGGTTCCCGCTGCCGCTGCACCTGGTGACGGGCAATCATGACGACCGGGCGGCGCTGCTGGACGCGTTCGGGGGCACGGCGTTCGTGGGCGGGGGCAAGGAGGCCTACTACGCCGTGGACCACCCTGCGCTCACGGTGGCCGTCCTGGACTCGACGGTGGCCGGCTCCCCCGGAGGACGGCTGGGCGCGGAGCAGCTGGGGTGGCTGGACGGCGTGCTCTCCCGCAGGTCCGGTGTCCCGGCCCTCGTGTGCCTGCACCATCCGCCGGTGCCGGTCGGGATCCCGTACCTGGACGGGATGCGGCTGGCGGACGGCGAGGCGCTGGCCGAGGTGGTAGCCGCCCACCCGAACGTCGTCCGGGTCCTGGCCGGCCATCTCCACCGTCCGGTCACCGCCGCCTTCGCGGGAAGCGTGCTGGCCGTGGCGCCCAGCACCTTCCGGCAGAGCGGCCTGGCCCTGCGGGGCGGCGTGCCGGGGTATCCGCCGGAGCCGGCGTCGTTCCTGCTGCACCTGCTCGCGGGCGACGCGTGGGTCACCCACACCGTGCCGGTCAGCCCTGCGGCGGGGGTGCCGGCCGGGTACTGAGGTGCCGGGGGACCGTGCCAGAATCCGGGTGTGATGCTGCGTACCGCCACCCGCCAGGACCTGCCCGCCGTGCTCGCACTCCTCGCCGACGAGGAGAAGGTCGTCGACCCCGCCTCGGTCGTCGTCGGCGCGGCCTACGAGAAGGCGTTCGCCGACATCACGGGGGACCCGCGCAACGAGATCCTGGTGCTGGTGGACGGCGACACCGTGGTGGGCTGTCTGCAGGCGACGTACATCCCCGGGCTCGGCAAGCACGGCGCCGAGCGGGCGCTGATCGAGGCCGTGCGGATCAGGCCCGACCGGCGGAGCGGCGGGCTCGGCCGGGAGCTGATGGAGCGAACCGCCGAGCGGGCGCGGCAGCGCGGGTGCGCGCTGGTGCAGCTGACCAGCGGAAAGCACCGGGCGGACGCGCACCGCTTCTACACCTCGCTGGGCTTCGCCGCGAGCCACGAGGGCTTCAAGCTCGCGCTGTGACCGGCCCGCGGCAGCCGACCGGGCGCTGCGGGTCCGCCTCCCTCACATAGTTGAGTGCTGCTTCACCTTCACCCCAAGAAGAACTAAGTGGACCTTCACGGTCCGGCGGGCCGACACTTCGGGCATGACGCCGACCGCACGCTCCCGCCCCCGCCCCTTCGGCCGCGCCCTCTGCGCCATGGTCACGCCGTTCACCGCCACCGGCGGCCTCGATCCCGACGCCGCGGCCGCACACGCCGCGACGCTGGTCGCCGACGGCTGCGACGGTCTGGTGCTCAGCGGCACCACCGGTGAGTCGCCGACCACCTCCGACGCCGAGAAGGCGGCCCTGGTACGCGCGGTGCGGGCGGCGGTCGGCCCGGACGTGCCGCTGGTCGCGGGCGTCGGGACGGCCGACACACGGCACACCGTGGAACTGGCCAGGCAGGCGGAAGAGGCGGGCGCCGACGGCCTGCTCGTCGTCACCCCGTACTACAGCCGCCCCCCGCAGGCCGCCGTCGAGGCGCACTTCCTGCGGGTCGCCGAGTCGACCGGGCTCCCGCTGATGCTGTACGACATCCCCGGCCGCACGGGCACCCGCGTCGAGCCGGAGACGATGCTGCGGCTGGCGGAGCATCCGCGCATCGTGGCGGTGAAGGACTGTTCGTACGACCTGCTGGGTGCGACGAAGGTGATCGCCGCCACCGCGCTCGCGTACTACTCCGGCTCCGAGGAGCTGAACCTGCCGCTGTACGCGGTGGGCGGCGCGGGATACGTCAGCACGGTGGCCAATGTGGCGCCGGGTCCGCTGCGCGCCGTGCTGGACGCCTTCGACGCCGGGGACACGGCCGGGGCGGCCCGCCTGAACGGGCTCCTGGCCCCGCTCACGGAGCTGATGATGGCGTCCGGGCTGCCCGGCACGGTGACCGCGAAGGCCCTGCTGGACGCGGGGCCGGTCCGCGAACCGCTGCAGCCCGCCGGACGCGAGGCGTCCGACGGGCTGCGCACGGCGTACGAGGAACTGCTCGCCGCCTGCTGACCGTTCAGTCGTTGCTGTGCAGGACGTCGTTGAGGCCGCCCCAGACCGCGTTGTTCGGGCGGGCCTCGACGGCCCCGCTCACCGAGTTGCGGCGGAAGAGGATGTTCGACGCGCCGGAGAGCTCGCGCGCCTTGACGACCTGACCGTCCGGCAGGGTGACGCGGGTACCGGCCGTGACGTACAGACCGGCCTCGACGACACACTCGTCGCCCAGCGCGATCCCGACACCGGCCTCCGCGCCGACCAGGCAGCGCTCGCCGATCACGATGCGCTCCTTGCCGCCGCCGGAGAGCGTGCCCATGGTGGAGGCGCCGCCGCCGATGTCGGATCCGTCCCCGACGACGACACCGGCGGAGATCCGGCCCTCGACCATGGAGGTGCCGAGGGTGCCGGCGTTGAAGTTGACGAAGCCCTCGTGCATGACGGTGGTGCCGGCCGCGAGGTGCGCGCCGAGCCGCACCCGGTCGGCGTCGGCGATGCGGACGCCCTTCGGTGCGACGTAGTCCGTCATGCGCGGGAACTTGTCGACCGAGGTGACCTGGAGGTGCAGGCCCTCGGCGCGGGCGTTCAGCCGCACCTTCTCCACGTCGTCGACGGCGACCGGACCGAGCGAGGTCCAGGCCACGTTGGTGAGCAGGCCGAAGAGCCCGTCGAGGTTCTGCCCGTGCGGCTGGACCAGGCGGTGCGAGAGCAGGTGCAGGCGCAGGTACGCGTCGTGCGCGTCGAGCGGCTTGTCGTCGAGCGAGGCGATGACCGTGCGGACGGCGACGACCTCTACCCCGCGGCGGGCGTCCACGCCGATGGCCTTGGCGGCGCCCTCGCCGAGCAGGTTGACGGCACGGTCGGGGGTGAGCCGCTCGGTTCCGGCCGGTCCGGGCTCGGCGGTGAGCTCCGGTGCGGGGAACCAGGTGTCGAGAACGGAACCGTCGCCGGCGATGGTGGCGAGGCCGGCGGCGACGGCGCCGGTGGTGCGGGTGGAAGTCGTGTCGGTCATGACGAGAACCTAACCGGCCGGGGGCGGCCCGGGCCAACCGGTCTCAGCGTCCGGGCGTCGCGGACGGCGCGCGGCGGGGCCGCTCCGCGCCCCCGCGAAACCGCTCACGGGGCGGGCGCGCGCACCGGCACGCCGGCTGCGGGCCGTCCGCCGGGCCTCACGGCGGGGACACGCCGGCCGTCGTCCGGGGGCCACCCCCCGGGTCCCCGGACGACGGACGGCGCGCGGTACGGACCCGGAGGTCACGGGCGCTGCCCCTGCCTGTCGACCACGGCCGCCGTCACCCGGGCGGTCAGGAGGAAGCCGGCCGGTGAGTCCAGCGACCCCTCACCCGCGTACAGCAGGGTCTGCGCGTTCAGGAGCAGCAGATCGCGCTCGCCGGGCAGATGGATGCCGATGGCCGGCCGGTTCAGTACGTCCTGGGTCCGGACGGCCTCCAGCCCGGGGATCGTCGCCATCGCCCGGTAGACGCAGGCCAGTCCCTTCGGGTCGGCGGGGTAGGACATCGCCAGCATGGACAGCGCCCGGAAGTCGTGCGCGGCGGTGGTCCCGTCATCGCCCGGGTAGAACGCGCGGGCCTGCTTCCTCACCTGGGCCGGGTCGGCCGGCAGATCCGCCAGGAACCGGAACCGCTCGCGGGGCGAATGGTCGTCGCCCGACTTCCCGTTCTCGAACGCCGGGTCCGCGTAGCGGTACCAGTGCTCGATCACCCGGAGGCCCTCGGCCTCCTCCCCCGACCGGCCGTCCCGCGCCAGGGCCTTCAGTTCGCGTTGCACGTCCTCGGTGGCGGCCTGCCCGGGCCCGTTCAGCCGTGGGCCGCCTTTCGTGTCCGCGACCAGTTCCTTGCTGTAGACCCACTGGCCCGCCTTCGGCGTCGGCACCGGATCGTCCGCGATCTCACCGGCCGCGTCCCTCAGTACCTGTGCGGCGCCGCCCGGCTCGGACACGACGACGGGAGACTCGCCCTGCTGGGCCTCCCGGTCACCGCCGATGGCCTGGGTGCCGATGAAGGTGCCCAGCACGACCGCCGCCACGGTCCCCACCGCGGCGATCCGCCAGTCGGCGCGCAGCCTCCGGCGGCGTCCCGCCGCCTCGGTCAGCCGCTGCCGTCCCTCCGCGAGGGCCGCCCGGTCCGGTACGGGCGCCCCGGCACGCAGTTCCCGTACCAGCGCCATCTCATCCGTGTCCATGAGCCACCTCCAGGCTTTCGGTAACGACTGTGGGATCGGAGCCCAGTGCCTGACGCACCTTGCGGCGGGCCCGGTTGAGCCGGGAGCGGACCGTACCGACGGGCAGGGAGAGTGCGTCGGCCACTTCCTGGTAGCTGAGGTCGGCCCAGGCGATCAGCAGCAGGACGTGGCGGTCGCCCGGGGACAGCGCGGCGAGCGCGCCCGCGAGTTCACCGTGGGCGGCCTGGGCGCTGACCCGGTGGTCGGCGCCCTCGCTCCAGGACTCGGCCACCGGGTCGGTTCCGGTGCGGGCCAGTGCGCGCAGGGCCCTGACCTCGGTGCGGCGGTGCTTGCCGATGAGGTTGGCCGCGATGCCGTACAGCCAGGGCCGCGCACTCTCCCGGCTCGTGTCGAAGCGGGCCCGGAGGCGGAAGGCGACGAGGAAGGTGTCGGCCGTGATGTCGTCGGCCGGCCCCTCGCCGAGCCGGCGGGCGGTATAGCGGTGGATGTCGGCGGCGTACCGGTCGTAGAGCAGCGCGAAGGTCTCGGGCCGTTCCAGCGACTGGCTGACCACGGCCGCGTCATCGTCTCTCGGTGGTCCGGTCACGGTGTCTCCGTCTTCTTCAGCAGGTCGCGCGAGGCGTGTCATCTGCTGTTGCCCGGAGCGGCCTTCCGGGTTCACGGACGGAGCCGCGGGGACGGGTTCAGCCGCTGATCCGGCCCAGCATCTCGCGCGCGTACGCCTCGTCGTAGGCCCCGCCGGTGAGGAGGACCTGCAAGCAGATCCCGTCCATCAGCGCGACCAGCGCCCGCGCCGTGGCCGGGCCGGTGCGCGGCGCCAGGAGCGCGGCGGTGTCGTCGGTCCACTCGGCGGCGACCGGGCGCAGCGCGGGCCGGCGCAGGGCGGCGAGGTAGAGCTCGTACTCCAGCTCCGCGCGGCCTCGGCCGGCGCCGAAGAAGTCTCCGAGCAGCCGGGCGAGTTCGCCCGCGAGGTCGGCGGCCGGGTCGGCGAGGGCCCGGCTCCCGCGCATGAGCGTGGCGAAGTTCTCGTTCGACCGGCGCAGAGCGGCGATCAGCAGTTCGTTTAGCGAGGCGAAGTGGTACGTCGTCGAGCCGAGCGGCACATCGGCCTCGGCGGCGACGGAGCGGTGGCTGAGCCCGGCGATCCCCTTGGCGCCGACCACCCGGATCGCCGCGTCGATGATCCGCTCGCGCCGTTCGGGGTCGTACCGTCGCGCCATCAGTGCGCTCCGCCCATATTGAGGACGACCACACCGGCGATGACCAGGGCGATTCCCGCCGCCTTGACCGGACTGCCGGACTCCCCCATGAACAGCATGCCGATGACGGCGACGGCGGCTGTTCCGATCCCGGCCCAGATCGCGTACGCCGTCCCCATCGACATCGTCTTGAGGGTCTGCGCGAGCAGCGAGAAGGCGAGCAGGTATCCGGCGACGGTGATCAGCGAGGGCCACAGCCGGGTGAAGCCCTCGCTGTACTTCATGGCGGTCGTCCCGGCCACCTCCGCCGCGATGGCCGCGGCCAGCAGTCCATATCCCATGTGTACGAGTGTACGCATCGCGGCTGCGGGAGGCCCGGGACCGGGAGGGCACCGGGGGCGCTACCGTGGTCCGTCCAGTACATGCCAGTTCATGATCGACTGACCGACGGAGCAGCAGTGGCGCAGGACGCGGGGTGGGGTGGCGGTGCCTACGGGGGCGCGCCGTACGGGGGACCCGGGGGGCCGCCCGGCTGGGGAGGCTGGGGCGGTGGCTGGATGCCGCCGAAGCCCGGGGTGATACCCCTGGGCCCGCTGCGGCTCGGGGACGTCCTGGGCGGCGCGTTCGCCACCGTGGGCCGTTACGGCAAGCAGTTGTTCGGCGTCGGGGCCGCCGCGTACGGCGGGGCGCTGGTCGTGGTCGCGACGGCCGCGGCGATCGCGTACTCGGCCGTCGCGGACCACATGGACCGGATACTGGCGCTCGGCTCCGAGGAGAGCCCCCGCTCGGAGGACTGGGTTCCGCTGGTCATCGCCTTCGGCTCGGTCGCCGTGGTGGGCCTGATCGCCGTCTCGGTCTCCACGGCCATGATGTACACGGCCGTGCCCGCGGTCCTCCAGGAGGCGGTCCTGGGCCGCCCGGCCACGTTCTCCGCCGTCTGGCGACGGGCCTGGGCGCGGATGCCGGCCGTGATCGGGACGGTCCTGCTGACCTGGCTGATCGCACTGGTCCCCCTGCTGCTCGCGTGGGCCGGTTTCCTGGCCTTCGTGATCGGCATGGTCAGCATGGACGGCGGCAGCGGGCCGGTCGCCGCGATCGTGATCGGCCTCCTGGGCGCCCTGGCGACGGCCCCGCTGGCGACATGGCTCTGGGTGAAGTTCAGCCTGGCCCCCTCGGCCGTCGTCTTCGAGAACCAGGGCCCGATCGCCGCGATGCGCCGCTCTTCCCTGCTGGTGCGCGGGGACTGGTGGCGGATCTTCGGGATCACTCTGCTGGCCGGCGCCATGGCCGGGGTCACGAGTTATCTGATCCAGATACCGTTCTCGTTCCTCGGCATGTTCTCCGGGTTCCTCGGTTCGGTGAATCTGGGCGACGACCCGAATCCGGCCTCCGTCGTCGTCGCGCTGAGCGGCTATGTGGTGTCGATGCTCGTCGGCCAGCTGGTCAGCCAGCTGGTCGTGGCCACCTTCCCGCCGCTGGTGGCCGGGCTGTTGTACGTCGACCGCCGGATCCGCACCGAGAACCTGGGCCCGGTCCTCGCCGAGGCCGCCGCGGTGCCACCGCAGTACTCGGCCTGATGAGGGGGCATCCGCGGGGCCGGAGCCAGGAGCCCGCCCGGCGGATGCGCCCCGTCGAGGGGCACCCCTCGGACTGGACGGACGGGCTGCCTGTCCGTCACCCGCTTTGCTCTGCGGTACCGCCCTGCGGCTAGTTTGTGTCCAGGACAGGTACGCGGGCCCGTGGTGGCGGAGACGCACGGGGGACGGGAGGTCGGAAAGAGTGTCGCTGCGCACAGGTGATCCAGCCGAGATCGGCGGTTATCCGCTGGAGGCCCGGCTCGGCTCGGGCGGCATGGGCACGGTCTTTCTGGCCCGTACGAGCTCCGGAAGACCTGTCGCGATCAAACTGATCCACCAGCAGTTCGCGGGGGACGACGAATTCCGCATCCGTTTCCGTCAGGAGGTGGCGGCGGCACGGCGGGTGAGCGGCGCGTTCACCGCCGCCGTGGTCGACGCCGCCCCGGAGGCCGAGCAGCCGTGGATGGCCACGACCTACATCGAGGGGCAGACGCTCGCCCAGCACATCACCACGAAGGGCCCGTTGGACGGGGCGGAGCTGCGCAGGCTCGCCATCGGGCTGGCGGAGGCGCTGCGCGACATCCACCGGGTGGGGGTCGTCCACCGTGACCTGAAGCCCTCGAACGTCGTGCTCTCCCCCGAGGGCCCGCGCGTCATCGACTTCGGCATCTCCCGCGCCGCGGACCAGCAGACGCTGACGATGACAGGGCGGGTCATCGGCACGCCGCCCTTCATGTCGCCGGAGCAACTGCAGGCGCCGCGCGGTGTGGGACCGCGGTCCGATGTCTTCTCGCTGGGGACACTGCTGGTGTACACGGCAACCGGCCACGGGCCCTTCGACGCGGACAGCCCGTACATGACGGCGTATCAGGTGGTGCACGAGGAACCGTCGTTGGGCGCCGTTCCGACGGCGCTGCGCGCGGTCGTCGAGTCGTGCCTGGCCAAGGAACCCGAGAGCCGCCCCTCGGCGGACGAACTCCTGGTACTGCTGCGGGACCTGCCGGCCGACCTCGGCGGGAGTGACACGGACGTGGCCGGCACGGGCCGCACCCGCGACATGAACACCCAGCATCACCTCCTGACGCGGGCCACCCCTGCGCCGAGCACCCCGGCCACCGGCCCGGCCGGTCCCGGCACGGGGAGCCCCGGCACTCCGATCGCGCGTCGTCTGCGCCGTCGGTGGCGTCCCGTGCTCGCGGCCGCGGTCGCCGTGGCGGCGATCGGCGGCGGGGTGGCCACGCTCCAGGCGGGCGGCTTCGGGGGCAGCGGCGACACCGAGGGCAAGAGCGCCGCGGAGCCGGGCGCCGCGCTTCCGGACGGCTTCGCGCCGTGGCGCACGACGGTGCCGGGCGGTCGCGCGGACATCCCCGACGAGCTGCGGTGCGTCGCACGCGGCGAGGCGCTGTTCTGCGGGGGCGGGGGTGTCGTGGCGGCCCGGATCAGCGCACTGGACGGCTCACGGGTGTGGACGGCGAAGAGCCCGGGCGTTCCCGTCCAGGGCATGCACCTGGTGGGTGCCACCGACGACACGGTGCTCGGTTACCGCTTCGCCGCCCAGGACGCCCCGCAGGGCCCTCCCAGCGAAGTGGTGGCGCTCGACGCGGACACCGGCCGGGAGCTGTGGTCCGTACCCTCCGGAGCCCAGTCGACGGCCGTCACGGGCCGCACCCAGGACGCCGTCGTGACCGGCTCCTCCGTCGTGACGGTCGATGCCGCAGGCTCCGGCTTCGAGGCCCGGGACGCACACAGCGGTGAGGTCGCCTGGACGACACCGTTCCCCGCCGGCACGCAGTGCGCCGCCGTCCCCGTCGGTCAGCGGCTCCTGGCGATGTGTGCGCCGAACGGGGAGGTGGACGGCACGGACGTACTCCACCCCACCCTGGCCACGATCGACCGCGCTTCGGGCGCACTGGGCAGGCCCATCGCCGTCGACGGCCCCGCCGTGCCGGTCGGCGTCGACGACGACGGCCGGCTCGTCCTCCTCCGGGAGCACATGGAGGGGCCGGCCCTGGCCGGCTACGAAGGGGTGACGCGGGTCGATCCGGCCTCACGGAAGGTCACCTACTCCCCCCTGGCCAAGACCTGCGCGGGGACGCCGGGTATGGCGGACGGCACGGTCTACGTCAGCGGGCAGACCGGTCTCGTCACGGCCATCGACCCGGCGACCGGCCGGGCTAAATGGTCGCGGCAGACGTCCGTGGAGGGTGCGTCGGGTCCGGTGGCGGGAGCCGGCGCGGTGTACTTCAGCTCGGCCACCGGCCGGGTCGCCGCGCTGTCGCCTCGGGACGGCACATCCCTGTGGGCCACGGACCCGCGGGCCGAGGGCCTGACGGGCGAGGAGGGCGCGAGCCCCCGCGTGACCGTCGTGGGGCGTGCGGTGATCGTGGCCGCGGCCGAGAACACGCTCTTCGCCTTCGACACGCAGAAGCCGCCGAAGTCGGGCTGACCCCGACGCCGCCGGGTGGCGGACAACGGGATGCGCGGATGCCGACTGCCTCCGGATCGGAATGAGCCTCACCCCCCGTCCTTCGGGGGGGGTGAGGCTCGTTCCGTGTCGACCGTGCGGATCACCGCCGATGGATCAGCCGGTGGCGCCCTGACGCCTGCGGCGCGTCCACCACACCAGAGCCGCGCCCGCGGCGACGACCGCTGCGGCGATACCGGAGATCATCCCGATCGGGGTGTCGGAGCCGGTGTCGGCGAGGCCGCCGTCCGGGTCCGGCCTGTTCGCCGGCGGCTGGGTGTTCCCGCCCGGACCGGTCGGGTCCGGGGCCGGGGCCGACGCGTGGTCACCCGGCCCGCTCGGCTCGGGACCGGGCTTCGTGGGCGTGGGGGTGGGGGTGGGGGTGGGCTTGGGGTCCTCGCCCTCGCCCGCCGCCACCTCGCCGCCACCCAGGAAGAGGGTGTCGGTATCCCGGTAGGAGACGTCATCGGACACCAGGGACGTCTTGGTGGTGGTGTCCAGAGTGCGGTGTTCGACGTTGAACCGGGTGCGGGAGATGTTCTGCTTGGGCTGCTTGGAGAAGTCCACGCCGCCGACACCCTGGTTGTAGACCTTGCCGCCGTACTCCAGCTCGAACCACTCGATGCCCTTCAGAATCGAGTCCATGTAGCGCTTGTGGACGTCCTCGCGGGTCCAGTTCTCGTTGGGAGCGCGCAGCGGCCACGCCGAGACGTCGTTCGAGTCGATGATCTTGTGGAAGTCGGTCGGCGACTTCGCGTCCTGCTGCCGGATGTACTCGGCGGCGACGCGGGCGGTGTAGACGGCGCGCAGGTCGGCGTAGTCGGGGTCGTTGTTGACCCGCTCCTCCACCAGCGGCATCACGTTCGTGCGGACGCTCGCCTCGATGGCGTGCTTCTGCGCGTCGGTCAGCCCCTTGCACTCGGTGGAGCCGGGTGCCTGCCACTCGACGTCGAGCCACTGGGTGGACACCTTCAGGGGTGCGTCGAGGATGTAGATCCCGCCGTCCTGCTCGCGGACCTGCGCGGGCTTGGGCTCGATCCACATGCGCACGCCCGGGAAGCAGGGCATGCCGTTCTGGCGGGGAGCGGTGTCCCAGTACCGCCTGGCGCCCGCGTGCTTGTCCGGGTTGAGGGCTTCGGAGAAGTCGTGCTTCATCTCCAGGTCGGATTCGAGCAGGACCCGGCCCGCGTCGGTCGTGCCGAACTTCGCCTCCATGACCCGGTCGGGCTCGTCCGGGTTGAGGTTGACCCAGAACTTCTCCGGGGTCAGTGCGAGCCAGGTGAACAGGGCGTCGGAGGAGAGCTGCATGCGCGCCTCGCCACCGAAGCCGGGATTCTCGTCGGGGTCGGGCATCTGGTCGGCACGCATGGAGTACTGCATGCCCTTGCCCTTGCCCAGGCCACCGACGTAGCGCAGTTCCAGGGTGGTGAAGTCGACGCCGCCCGGACCACCTCGCGGGAGGGTGCCCCGGGAGTCGAGCCGGCGCGCGTCGGCCTGGATCTTCCTGGCCTCGCTGAGGGTCTTCCCCGAACCGTTGATGCGGTCGTTCAGCGAGCCGCGGGTTCCGCAGGTGGAGGCGGCGGCGAGTCGCATCGTGCCCTGGCCGCCCTGGCAGCCCGGGGCGAACCACCTCTGGTAGTCGGAGTAGCCCCTGATGGGCTTGGTCCGCGGGACGGGGTTGTAGATCCGCTGGTTGCCGCGGACCTGGTTCGTCTGGCCCGGCCGCAGCCGGTTGACGTAGCGGTTGAAGTTGTCGACCTTCTTGCGCTGGGTCTCGCTGAACGGCTTCGCGCCGGTGAAGCGGAACTTGTGGTCCGGCATGAGCCGGGCCACCTTCCGGTCCTTGCCGAGCTGCTTGTTCGTCAGCTCCGAGTTCGACTTGAACTCGTTGAACTCCTTGGAGCGCTGGTTGTAGGCGTCGTACCGGCGCGTGTCGACGACATTGCCCTGTGCGTCGATGAGTTCGACGGTGACCTCGCACAGCCAGTCCGGGCCGACCAGGCGGAAGTCGCGGACGAGCTGGCGCTCGAAGGACGATCCCTTGTGGTTGTTGATCTGGTTGCGGATGTACCGGTGCTCGAACCAGTGGTCGAAGCTCAGGCCCTCGTTGTTGTTGAAGTACCGGGCGTAGATCTCGAAGCGACGGTCCTCCGGGTCACCGGACTTGTCCGCGGCCTTCTGCCACGCCTTGTAGTTCTTCTCCGTGTCGCCCGGGACCTTGGACAGGGCCTTGGTCCTGTTGGCGGCCGTCGGCGCCTTCACCCCGTCGTACGCCTTGCCGGGCAGGTCGTAGTTGAAGTTCTTCGGATTGCCCTGCCAGGTGGAGAAGTTCGAACCGGTGGGGTCGTTGGGGAAGCCGGAGTTCGCCGGTGTACTCGGCTCCGTGCGTCCCAGGTTCTTCTTGTCGCAGCGCTGAGCGCCGGGCTTGATCCTCGCCGAGACGGCGCGTGGCGCCGCGGTGGCGGTGTCGGTCTCGATGCCGGGCAGACCGGTTACGGTGACCGCCGAGGCGATCCCTAACGCTGCCAGGACACGGCCGCCCACACGCCACCGCTCGGGTATACGCAGTGCTCTGTTCAAGAGTGACCATCCCTCATATGGGGCCTTGAGGGGCTAGGGGCGGCGCGTGAGGCCCCCGTGACGTGTACGCGCCGCCCAGTCACCCTAGACGGACCCGTCGTCACGTAAAAAACGGTTAAGGGCGTGTCTGCGATCCACCCGAAGTGCTCACAAAGGGAGTTGAGCTGCGCTCAGCCGGTGAAGTACAGACTCTCCATGCGGCCGGTCGCGTGTTCGCTGTGCCGCACCCTCAGCGAGGAGGCCTCCAGGTCGGCCCTTCCCCACGGATCCGCGTCCCCGAGACATGCCGTGGCGAGGGCGCCCCAGTCGTTCTGGTTCGGGTCGTCATCCAGGTCGACGTACACATCGAGGTCTTCGAGGGCTTCCGCGGTGATCCCCAGTGCGGACATGACCCCTTGCGGGTCGCCGGTCACCACGAACGGTTCGTCACCGGGCCAGCCGCAGGCGTGGAACATGGTGCCGTCCGGCAGCCACACGAGGTCCTCGGTGTGCTCGGCGCCGAAGTGCACCTCCACCCGGCCCACGATCCGTGCGTCGGGAAAGCGCTCACGCAGCCGGGTGGCCTCCGCGAGCAGCGGCATGTCGCTGCCGTCGTCCGCGAACGCCGGATCGGAGACCGATATGACGTTTCCCCACACCCCCACCTGGACGACGTCCAGATCGGCTCTCGTCGCGACGGTGGCCATGTCGCTGCGCCTGCGGAGGCCGAGGTCCTCGGTCACGTCGTCGACAGCCCCCAGGGAGCGCGCGAACTCCGCTGCCGGTCCTGTGGCGTTGGGCGGAAGCTCTCCGACCGCCGCGGTGAACGGCGGCCGGAGAACAGTCAGTTCGAAGCGGCTGCCGCCACCCCGGGTCGCACGGCCGGGAGGCAGGGTCCAGAAGTCGGTGTCAGACATGCCCGTCACCGTAACGGCTCCCCGGTCCCCCCGCCCGGCGGCTCAGCCGTTGAGGGTGAACCAGGTCGCGCGGGACTTCTTCCACTCGTCGTGGTCGAGGTCCTTGGCCTCCGTGCCGTCCCCGTACAGATCGGCCGATCCGGCGTCGGTGATCAGCTGGGCCCGCACACCGGAGGCGTTCAGGTCCGGCACGTCGACGACGGCCTCCCAGCCGCCCGGGTCGGCGGTCGGCAGGTCGAGCCGCTTGACCGGCGCGTGTCCGGCCACACCGTCCCAGGAGTAGAGGGCGTACGGGTCGGAGTTGTCGTCCGCCGCCCAGGAACCGGCCACGATCAGGTACTGGTCGGCTGAGTTCTTCCGGATGTCGCGGATGCTGAGTCCGCCGAGGTCCAGCTCGACGGGCGTGCCGATGACCGCCTTCGCTCCGGAGCCGGCCACCTGGTCGAAGTTGGTGACGGGCACGATCAGTGCCTTGCCGCCCGCCTTCGGCGGGACGAGCGGTGCGCGGAAGCCGAGGTAGGCCGTCGTCGTCGAACCGGGTGCGAACTCCAGGCCCTCGACGTTGAACCCGTCGATCTGCTTGGGGACTTCGCCGTCCGCCGTCCCCGCGGCGAAGCCGTAGCGGTTGCCGTTGGCCTTGTCCCAGGCCACGAGGTCGTCCCGGAGCTTCTTGTACGAGCCCTTGACGGTCAGCTGCGTCCCGGCGCCGGAGCCGCTCACCGTGGTCGTGAAGACGGTGTTGCGGTCGGCCTTGTACTCGCCGTCCTTGTTGTTGCCGAGCGAGCCCGTCCAGTAGATCGTGTTCCCGACCCGGGCCGCGCCCTCGATGTCGATCTCCTTGGAGACGCCGAGCTTCGAGGCCACGTCCCACGTGCGTACGGGCGCACCGGAGGAGGACCGGTCGTAGAGACGCAGGGTGTTGGACTCGTCGTCGGCGACGACCGCGTAGCCGCCGCCCACGTCGACGGCGGCCGAGGCGTCGGACGAGCCGGTGAGGTACCGGGTGTCGGAGGCGTTCTGCACGGCGGCGGAGGCCGCGTAGTGCAGCGACTTGGTGGCGGTCTTGCCGCCGAGGCCGGTGACCTTGATGGTGAGGTCGGTGTAGCCGCGGGCGTGCGCGGCGACGCGGAGCTGCCGGGTGGCGCCGGTGCCGGTCACGGTGACGTCCCCGGTCGCGGCGACGGACGACTTGGAGCTGGCGGAGGCCGCCACGCCGAGCGCGGTGACGTCGGCGCCGCTCTGGGCGACGGTGACCGTCACCACGGGATCGGCGGTGGCGCCGACGGCGCCGGAGAGGTAGCCGGCCGACAGGGTGATCGTCGGGGTTCCGTAGTCGGCGGCGTGCGCGGGCACACTGAGACCCAGTGCGGCCAGCGCGAGGGCGCCTCCCGCGGCGGCGACGGAACGGCGGTGGCGGAGGACGGGGTGATGCGGCACGGTGTACCTCTCGTCGGCGTGGTGTCGAGGAGTAGGTTCCGGTTCCTGTGCCAACGGGGGGCGCACGCCAGGGGTACGCCGGACGAACAACGCCGAACGGCCCCCGGCGGGCTTGCGCCGGGGGCCGTTCACACGCGTACGGACATGCTCAGACGTTGAAGCCCAGCGCGCGCAGCTGCTCGCGGCCGTCGTCCGTGATCTTGTCCGGGCCCCACGGCGGCATCCAGACCCAGTTGATGCGGAGCTCGTTGACGATGCCGTCGGTGGCGGACTTCGCCTGGTCCTCGATGACATCGGTCAGCGGGCAGGCCGCGGACGTCAGGGTCATGTCGAGGGTGGCGATGTTGGCGTCGTCGATGTGGATGCCGTAGATCAGGCCCAGGTTGACGACGTCGATGCCCAGCTCGGGGTCGACGACGTCGTACAGCGCCTCGCGGACCTCCTCCTCGGAGGCCGGCTTGGTGGTGAGAGTCTCGTTGTCGCTCATGCCGTCTTCCCTTCGGACAGCGCTTGCGCCGTCGCGTCCTTCCACGCCATCCAGCTCAGCAGCGCGCACTTGACCCGGGCCGGGTACTTGGAGACACCGGCGAACGCGACCGCGTCCTCCAGCACCTCCTCCATCGCGTCGTCCGGCTCCAGCTGTCCCTTGGACTGCATCAGCTCCAGGAACGCGGCCTGGATCTTCTGGGCCTCGCCCAGTTCCTTGCCGACCAGCAGCTCGTTCAGCACGGAGGCGCTGGCCTGGCTGATGGAGCAGCCCTGGCCTTCGTAGCTCACATCGGCGATCGTCTCGCCGTCGTACCGCACCCGCAACGTGATCTCGTCGCCGCACGTCGGATTGACGTGGTGCACCTCGGCGTCGCCGTCCCGCAGGCCGCGCCCGTGGGGGTGCTTGTAGTGGTCCAGGATCACTTCCTGGTACATGGAATCAAGCTTCACCAGTCAACCCTCAGCCGCTGTCTAACCGAAAAAGTTCCGGACGTGGTTCAGACCGTCCACCAGGGCGTCGACCTCGGCGGGCGTGGAGTACAGATAGAACGACGCTCGCGTCGTCGCAGGAATTCCGTACCGCAGGCAGACCGGCCGTGCGCAGTGGTGTCCGACCCGGACCGCGATGCCCTCCTCGTCGAGCACCTGGCCCACGTCGTGCGGGTGGATGTCGCCGAGCGTGAAGGAGATCGTGGCGCCGCGGTCCTCCGCGGTGGCCGGACCGATGATCCTGAGGTCCGGGACCTCCAGCAGGCGCTTCACCGCGTATGCGGTGATGGCCTGCTCATGGCGGTGGATGTTCTCCATGCCGATCGCCGAGAGGTAGTCCACGGCCGCGCCGAGGCCGACGGCCTGGGCGATCGGGGGCGTACCGGCCTCGAACTTGTGCGGCGCCGGGGCGTACGTCGACGAGTGCATCGACACGGTCTCGATCATCTCGCCGCCGCCGAGGAACGGCGGCAGGTCCTCCAGGAGCTCCTGCCGTCCCCAGAGCACGCCGATGCCGGTCGGGCCGACCATCTTGTGACCGGTGAAGGCCACGAAGTCGGCCTGCAGCGCCTGCACGTCGAGCACCATGTGCGGTGCCGCCTGCGAGGCGTCGATGCAGACCAGGGCACCGACTTCCTGGGCACGCCGGACGATCTGCTCGACCGGGTTGATCGTGCCCATAATGTTCGAGACCAGCGTGAAGGAGACGATCTTCGTCTTCTCGGTGATGATCTCGTTGATGTTGGACAGGTCGAGCCGGCCGTCGTCGGTGATGCCGAACCACTTCAGCTTCGCGCCGGTGCGCTGCGAGAGCAGCTGCCACGGCACGATGTTGGAGTGGTGCTCCATCTCCGTGGTGACGATCTCGGTCTCGTGGTCGACCCGATAGGGCTCGTCGGCCCAGCCGAGCATGTTGGCCACGAGGTTGAGCGACTCCGAGGCGTTCTTGGTGAAGATCACCTCGTTGCGGCTGGGCGCGTTGATGAACGCGGCGACCTTGTCACGAGCGCCCTCGTAGAGCGCCGTGGCCTCCTCCGCGATCGTGTACACGCCGCGGTGCACATTGGCGTTGTGCCGCTCGTAGTACTCGTTGAGGGCATCGAGGACCTGGCGCGGCTTCTGCGAGGTCGCCGCGCTGTCCAGGTACACGATCTTCTTGCCGTCGTGGACCGTGCGGTCCAGGATCGGGAAGTCCTTGCGGATCGCCTCGGTGTCGAGGAGGCCGGAGAGCCCCGGTCGGGCATCAGTCACGCGGAAGCGCCACCCTTCACGTATGCCTCGTAGCCCTCGTTCTCCAGCTTGTCGGCGAGCTCGGCGCCGCCGGACTCGGCGATCCGGCCGTTGGCGAAGACGTGCACGAAGTCGGGCTTGATGTAGCGGAGGATCCGCGTGTAGTGCGTGATCAGCAGGGTGCCGACCTCGCCGGTCTCGCGGACCCGGTTGACGCCCTCGGAGACGATGCGCAGGGCGTCGACGTCCAGGCCGGAGTCGGTCTCGTCGAGGATCGCGACCTTCGGCTTGAGGAGCTCCAGCTGAAGGATCTCGTGGCGCTTCTTCTCACCGCCGGAGAAGCCCTCGTTGACGTTGCGCTCGGCGAAGGAGGGGTCCATCTGGAGGCCGGACATCGTCTCCTTGACCTCCTTCACCCAGGTACGCAGCTTGGGGGCCTCGCCGCGGATCGCGGTGGCGGAGGTACGCAGGAAGTTGGAGACCGAGACACCGGGGATCTCGACCGGGTACTGCATGGCGAGGAACAGGCCGGCGCGGGCCCGCTCGTCGACGGACATCTCCAGGACGTCCTCGCCGTCCAGGGTGACCGTGCCACTGGTGACCGTGTACTTGGGGTGGCCCGCCAGCGAGTACGCGAGGGTGGACTTGCCGGACCCGTTGGGGCCCATGATGGCGTGGGTCTCGCCCTGCTTCACGGTCAGGTCGACGCCCTTGAGGATCTCCTTCGTGGCGTTGTCGGCCTCGACGGTGACGTGCAGGTCGCGGATTTCAAGCGTTGCCATGGGTGACTCAGGACTCCTGGGTGACGGAGACGAGCACATCGTCCCCTTCGATCTTGACGGGGTATACGGGGACGGGGCGCGTCGCGGGAAGGCCGGACGGCTTGCCGGTGCGCAGGTCGAAGCTCGATCCGTGCAGCCAGCACTCGATCATGCAGTCCTCGACCTCGCCCTCGGACAGGGAGACGTTCGCGTGCGAGCAGATGTCGTTGATCGCGAACACCTCGCCCTCGGTGCGGACGACGGACACCGGCGTGCCGGCGAGCTCCACCCGCTTCGGGGTGTCGTCCTCCAGCTCGCTCAGCGCGCACGCCTTGACGAAGGTCATCAGACCGACGCCTTCAGCTCGGTCTCGATCTTGTCGAGGAGACGGGCTTCGACGTCCGGCAGACCGATCTGCTGGACCAGCTCGGCGAAGAAGCCGCGCACGACGAGGCGGCGGGCCTCCTCGGCCGGGATGCCGCGGGACTGGAGGTAGAAGAGCTGCTCGTCGTCGAAGCGGCCGGTCGCGGAGGCGTGGCCGGCGCCGACGATCTCGCCGGTCTCGATCTCCAGGTTCGGCACCGAGTCGACCCGCGCACCGTCCGTGAGGACGAGGTTGCGGTTCATCTCGTAGGTGTCGGTTCCCTCGGCGCGGGCCTGGATGAGGACGTCGCCGATCCATACGGCGTGGGCGCCGTCGCCCTGCAGCGCGCCCTTGTAGGCCACGTTGGACTTGCAGTGCGGGGCGTTGTGGTCGACCAGGAGGCGGTGCTCCTGGTGCTGGCCCTTGTCGGTGAAGTACAGACCGAAGAGCTCCGCCTCGCCGCCGGGACCCGCGTAGGCGATCCGCGGGTGAAGGCGGACGACGTCGCCGCCGAAGGTGACGACGATGGACTTGAAGGAGGCGTCGCGGCCGACCAGCGCGTTGTGCTGGCCGACGTGGACGGCCTGCTCGTCCCAGTCCTGGACGGAGACGACGGTCAGCTTCGCACCGTCGCCCAGGACGTAGTCGACGTTGGCGGCGAGCACGGTGTCACCGGTGTGGTCGATGACGACGACGGCCTCGGCGAAGGCGCCCAGCTCGATGACCTGGTGGCCGTAGGCCACACCGCCCTCGCCGTGCACGGCGATCCGGATCGGCTCGGTGAGCACGGCTTCCTTGGCGACCGTGACGACCGAGGCCTGCTCGAAGGACGAGTACGCCTGCGCGGCGACCCGGTCCACCGGCGTGCCGGCCTTGCCCAGGCGCGCGTCGTCGCGGCCGACGGTCTCGACCGTGACGCCCGCGGGAGCCTCGATGGCGACCTTCACACCGCTGCCGGTGGCGACGGCGGTGCCGTCGTGCAGCCCGCGCAGCCGCTCCAGCGGCGTGAACCGCCACTCCTCCTCGCGGCCGTGCGGGACCGGGAAGTCCGCGACGTCGAAGGACGGGGGCGCGCTCATGCGCGTGGCGACGGTCGACTCGGCGGCCACCGCGATGGAGCCGGCAGTGGTGGATCCCGCCGGGATGTTCTGAGCCTCAGCCATGGCTGTCGTAGTGCTCGCTTTCTCAGTCGGACAGATGTCAGGGGGGTCGGTCGTCGGCGTACTAGCCGACCGAACCCTCCATCTGGAGCTCGATCAGCCGGTTGAGCTCGAGGGCGTACTCCATCGGGAGTTCCTTCGCGATCGGCTCGACGAAGCCGCGCACGATCATCGCCATCGCCTCGAACTCGGTCATGCCGCGGCTCATCAGGTAGAAGAGCTGGTCCTCGGAGACCTTGGAGACGGTCGCCTCGTGGCCCATCGACACGTCGTCCTCGCGGACGTCGACGTACGGGTAGGTGTCGGAACGCGAGATGGTGTCGACCAGCAGCGCGTCACAGAGCACATTGGACTTCGAGCCGGGCGCGCCCTCGCCGATCTCGATGAGACCGCGGTAGGAGGTGCGGCCGCCGCCTCGCGCCACCGACTTGGAGACGATGTTCGACGAGGTGTTCGGAGCCATGTGGACCATCTTGGCGCCGGCGTCCTGGTGCTGGCCCTCGCCCGCGAAGGCGATGGACAGGGTCTCGCCCTTGGCGTGCTCGCCCATCAGGTAGACGGCCGGGTACTTCATGGTGACCTTGGAGCCGATGTTGCCGTCGACCCACTCCATGGTCGCGCCCTCGTAGGCGACGGCGCGCTTGGTCACCAGGTTGTAGACGTTGTTCGACCAGTTCTGGATCGTCGTGTAGCGGCAGCGGCCGCCCTTCTTCACGATGATCTCGACGACCGCGGAGTGCAGCGAGTCCGAGGAGTAGATCGGCGCGGTGCAGCCCTCGACGTAGTGGACGTAGGCGTCCTCGTCGACGATGATCAGCGTCCGCTCGAACTGGCCCATGTTCTCCGTGTTGATACGGAAGTAGGCCTGGAGCGGGATCTCCACGTGCACGCCCTTCGGCACGTAGATGAACGAGCCACCGGACCACACGGCCGAGTTCAGCGAGGCGAACTTGTTGTCACCGACGGGGATGACGGTGCCGAAGTACTCCTTGAAGAGCTCCGGGTGCTCCTTCAGCGCGGTGTCGGTGTCCATGAAGATGACACCCTGCGCCTCCAGCTCCTCGTTGATCTGGTGGTAGACGACCTCGGACTCGTACTGCGCGGCGACACCGGCGACGAGGCGCTGCTTCTCCGCCTCCGGGATGCCGAGCTTGTCGTACGTGTTCTTGATGTCCTCGGGCAGGTCCTCCCAGGACTCCGCCTGCTTCTCCGTGGAACGCACGAAGTACTTGATGTTGTCGAAGTCGATGCCCGACAGGTCCGAGCCCCAGTTCGGCATGGGCTTCTTGCCGAAGAGCTTGAGGCCCTTGAGCCGCAGCTTCAGCATCCACTCGGGCTCGTTCTTCTTCTCCGAGATGTCGCGGACGACGGCCTCGGAGAGGCCGCGCTTGGCCGCTGCGCCTGCCGCGTCGGAGTCGGCCCAGCCGAATTCGTACGTGCCCAGACCCTCGAGCTCAGGGTGGGCAGTCTCCGTAGGGAGCGTCATGCGGGGTTCCTCCCGGCCGTTCTTGCAGATGCTGAATCAGTGGTCTGTGGGGTGGGGTGGCCGCTGCGCGGAATGTACGTCGTACACACCCCGTCGCCGTGGGCGATGGTGGCCAGACGCTGCACATGGGTCCCCAGGAGGCTGGAGAAGAACTCCGTCTCCGCCTCGCACAGCTGCGGGTACTGCTCGGCGACATGCGCGACCGGGCAGTGGTGCTGGCACAGCTGCTCACCCTGCTGCGGGCCCGGCGCGCTGCGCGCCGTAGCAGCGTACCCGTCGGCGGACAAGGCCTTGGCCAGCGCCTCCGTACGGGATGCGGGGTCCGCGGCCTCGACGGCCGCGCGGTAGGCCGCCGACTGGCCGGCGATCCTGGCCCGGGCGAAGACCATGACCGCTTCATCGCCCGAGGTCTCGGCGATCCAGCGCAGGGCATCCGCGGCGAGCTGGTCGTAGGACTGGTCGAAGGCGTCCCGGCCGCAGTCGGTCAGGGCGAACACCTTGGCCGGCCGGCCCCGGGTCCGTGCCCCGTACACCCGCTGCTCGCGGGCCTCGACGACGTCGTCGGAGACGAGGGCGTCGAGGTGGCGGCGGACCGCCGCCTGGGTGAGCCCCAGGCGCTTCGCCAGGTCGGCGACGGTGGACGGGCCGTGGTCCAGGATGGAGCGCGCGACCCGGTTGCGCGTCGAGCGCTCTCCGGTCGCGAGTTCCTCCTGCGGAGCCTCGCCCTGGTATTTCACAACGCCATTGTTGCGTAATTCCTCCGCCTCTGACAACCACGGTCCGAAACGATCAAGGGTGTAATCCATCACTTAGGGTTACCTAATCAAGCCCCCGGACCGGGCCCCCGCGGACGGCTGCCTAGACTTACCGCCCATGAAGAGCGAGTCCGCCCCACCCCCCTCCGGCCCGGCTGTCCAGGTCCGCGGCCTGGTGAAGCGGTACGGCAGCAAAGCCGCGGTGGACGGCCTCGACCTGGATGTCCGGGCGGGTGCGGTCACCGCCGTCCTCGGCCCCAACGGCGCGGGCAAGACCACCACGATCGAGACCTGCGAGGGATACCGCCGTCCGGATGGCGGGACGGTCCGGGTCCTCGGCCTCGACCCGGTCGCCGACGCGGCGCGTCTTCGCCCCCGTATCGGCGTGATGCTCCAGTCCGGCGGCGTCTACTCCGGCGCGCGCGCCGACGAGATGCTCACCCACATGGCGAAGCTGCACGCCCACCCCCTGGACGTGGACGCCCTCATCGAGCGTCTGGGCCTGGGCGGCTGCGGCCGCACCACCTACCGCCGGCTCTCCGGCGGCCAGCAGCAGCGCCTCGCCCTGGCCATGGCCGTCGTGGGCCGCCCGGAGCTGGTCTTCCTGGACGAGCCGACCGCGGGACTCGACCCGCAGGCCCGCCGCTCCACCTGGGACCTCGTACGCGAACTGCGCGCCGACGGCGTCTCGGTCGTCCTGACCACCCACTTCATGGACGAGGCCGAGGAGCTCGCCGACGACGTCGCCGTCATCGACGCCGGCCGGGTCATCGCCCAGGACAGCCCCGAGGCCCTGTGCCGCGGCGGCGCCGAGAACACCCTGCGCTTCACCGGCCGCCCCGGCCTCGACCTCGGCTCCCTGCTGAAGGCACTGCCCGACGGCACGGAGGCGGCCGAGCTCACCACCGGCGTGTACCGCATCACCGGCGACGTCGACCCGCAGCTGCTGGCCACCGTCACCTCCTGGTGCGCGCAGAACGGCGTGATGCCCTCGGGCATCTCCGTCGAGCGGCACACCCTGGAAGACGTCTTCCTCGAACTGACCGGCAAGGAGCTGCGCGCATGAGCGCCGGTACGTACGCCCCCCGGCCGGGCGCCGCCCCGCTGCCCCGCATGATCGCCGCGCAGACCGCGCTGGAGACCCGGATGCTGCTGCGCAACGGCGAGCAGCTGCTGCTGACGGTGATCATCCCGACGCTGCTGCTGGTGCTGTTCAGCGCCGTCGACATCGTGGACACCGGCTCGGGCGAGTCGGTCGACTTCCTGACCCCCGGCATCCTCGCCCTCGCCGTGATGTCCACGGCCTTCACCGGCCAGGCCATCGCCACCGGATTCGAGCGGCGCTACGGCGTGCTCAAGCGGCTCGCCGCCTCGCCGCTGCCCCGCTGGGCGCTGATGACGGCGAAGACCCTCGCGGTGCTGGTCACCGAAGTGCTCCAGGTCGTCCTGCTGACGGTGATCGCTTTCGCGCTGGGCTGGTCTCCGCACGGCAACCCGTTCGCCGTGCTGCTGCTCCTGGTGCTGGGCACCGCCGCGTTCTCCGGGCTCGGTCTGCTGATGGCCGGGACGCTGAAGGCGGAGGCGACGCTGGCCGCCGCCAACCTGGTCTTCCTGCTGCTGCTGGTCGGCGGCGGGGTCATCGTGCCGCTGGACAAGTTCCCGGACGCGGTGCGGTCCGTACTGGGGCTGCTGCCGATCGCCGCTCTCTCGGACGGCCTCAGGGACGTGCTGCAGCACGGCGCCGCGATGCCGTGGGGCGACCTGGGGATCCTGGCCGTGTGGACGGTGCTGGGGCTGGGCGCGGCGGCGAGGTTCTTCCGCTGGGAGTGAGCCCGCGGGTGATCCGTACTTCCGCCGGGAGTGAGCCCGCGGGTGCGTTCCGTAGGCGGTTCGGGGTAATCGTCCCCCTCGTGAAAGCTTGCACAAGCGGCCCCCTACGATGGTGCGCGTGCCCAAGCTGACCCGAGCCGAAGTCGCTCAAGCCGTGCGGAACCCGCTCCTCTTCATCGCCGAGCGCTGGACGCCGTCCCCCCGGACCGTCCGCCGTGCGGCGATGTCGGCCGTCGTCATGGCCGTCGTCATCGTCGTCACCGGCGGTGCCGTGCGGCTGACCGGTTCCGGCCTCGGCTGCCCCACCTGGCCCAAGTGCACCGACGACAGCCTGACGGCGACCGGCGAGATGGGCTTCCACGGCGCCATCGAGTTCGGCAACCGGATGCTCACCTACGTCCTGTGCGCGGCGGTCGGATGGGCGATCATCGCCGCCCGCTCCGCCGAGCCCTGGCGCCGCAGCCTCACCAGGCTCGGCTGGGCGCAGTTCTGGGTGGTCATGGGCAACGCCGTGCTCGGCGGCATCGTGGTGCTCGTCGGCCTCAACCCGTACACCGTCGCGGCACACTTCCTGCTCTCCACCGCGCTGCTCACGATCGCCCTGGTGACCTGGCAGCGGGTCCGGGAGGGTGACACGGCACCGCGCCCCCTGGTGGGCAAGGCCGTCTCGCAGCTCACCTGGCTGCTGGCGGTCGCGGCGGGGCTGCTGATCGCGGTCGGCACGGTGGTCACGGGGGCCGGACGGCACGCCGGTGACTCCAGCGACGTCCACCGCATCCCGATCGACTGGAAGATGATCGCGCAGCTCCACGCCGACCTGGCATGGGTCGTGGTGGCGCTGACCGTCGCACTCTGGTTCGTCCTGAAGGCCGTCGACGCACCCGTGGGCCCCCTGCACCGCGCCCGGGACCTCTTCCTGATCCTGATGGCGCAGGGCGTGATCGGGTACGTGCAGTACTTCAACGACACCCCCGAGATCCTGGTCGGGGCGCACATGCTCGGTTCGTGCCTGGTGTGGATCGGCGTGGTCCGCGTCCTGCTGTCACAGCGCGAGCGGCCGGAGGCCGTGGCCCCGCTGCCCGGCCCGGCGGCCGAGCGGCCGGAGCCGGCGACGGCGGGCTGAGCCGCCCGTCCCCCATGGTCCACGAGGTCCGGCCCGTACCCCCGCTCGGGGGTACGGGCCGGACCTCTTCCGTCCCCGCACGGCCTGACCTGCGCGGCCTGACCTGCGCGGCCTGACCTGCGCGGCCTGACCTGCGCGCCAGGACGGTGCCCTCAGCTCCCGCCCGTTCCCGCGGCCCATGCGGCCGGCCCCGCGTCCAGCAGCTCCGCGAGCCGTGCGGGGTCCGGCAGGGGGCCGTGGTCGCCGGTGACCCGCAGCGCGGCTCCCGCGGTGAGGTGCCCCCGCCGCAGTGCCCGTACGGTGTTCTCTCCGCGCAGCAGGCCGGCGAGGAACCCGGCGGCGAACGCGTCGCCGGCGCCCACCGGTTCGACGACCTCGACCCTGGGCGCCGGCACGGTGTGCGCCCGGTCGCCCTCGAACGCGGTGGCGGCCCGTCCGCCGTCCTTGACGACCAGGATGCGCGGCTCGGGCAGCAGTTCCCGTACGGCGGCCGCGTCGGCCAGTTCCCCGCCCCACAGGGCCTGGGCCTCGTCCAGACCGACGAAGGTGATGTCCGCCTGCCGGGCGAGGGCGAGCAGGACCCCGGCCGCCGTGCCCTGCGCCCACAGGGCGGGGCGGTGGTTGACGTCGAAGCTCACGGGGCACGGCCGCTCGTCCACCGGGGTGTCCAGCAGCGCGGCGACCAGCTCGCGGCAGCCCGCCGAGAGCGCCGGCGTGATGCCGCTGAGGTGGATGAGCCCGGCCGTGCGCACGGCCTCGTCGTCCAGCAGTTCCGGGGTCAGGGCCGAGGCGGCGGAACCGCGGCGGTAGTAGTGGACCCGCGTGCCGTCGGTGCCGGGGTCCTTGACGAGGAGACCGGTCGGACGGAGCGGGTCCGTCCGCACGCCGCTGACATCGACTCCGGAGGCGGCCACCTCGCCGCGGATCCGGCGGCCGAAGGGGTCGTCGCCGAGGGCGGAGACCCAGCGGGCGGGTACGCCGTGGTCGGCGAGGTACATCGCCACATTGGATTCGGCGCCCGCGACGCGGACTCCGAGCCGGTCGGCGTCCTCCAGCGGCGCGGCGGGGTCCGGCACCAGCGCGGCCATGGTCTCGCCGATGCAGGCCACCGGGGGCCGGACGGGCCACGGACCCCGCGGACGGTCGGTCGCGGTCATGCGGCACTCCCCTGCCGGTAGGCGGCGGTGGGCGGACCCGGTACGTCGACCCGTACGCGGAAGACCGCGCCGTCCAGCGGCCCGGGTGCGGTGAGTCCGTGCCGGGCACTGGTGACGTACAGGGTGTCTCCGTCGAGGCAGAGCCCGGCGGGCTGGACCGCCGGCAGCGCGATCCGGCGGTCGGGAGTGCCGTCGGCGCGGTAGCGGCGGACGGTTCCGGTGCCCCAGACGGCAGCCCACAGACCGCCCTCGGCGTCGACCGCCATGCCGTCCGGACTGCCCTCCTCCAGCACGGCGAAGGTGTCCGGCGCGCCCGGCAGGCCGCTGTCCGGGTCGACGGGGTAGCGGCGGACGACGCCCTTCGCACTGTCGGCGAGGTACATCGCGCGGCCGTCCGCCGTGAAGGCCGGACCGTTGGGCACGGTGAGGTCCCCCAGGACCCGCTCCACCGTGCCGCCGGGGCCGACCCGGTAGAGGGAACCCGCGCCCTCGGCCCCGTCGTACGCCATGCTGCCCGCCCAGAACCGGCCCTGGGGATCGGCGGTGGCGTCGTTCATCCGCATCGCGGCGGCGGCCCCGTCCTCGGGCCGGGCGAGCCACTCGGGGCGGCCGTCCGGACCGATCAGGCAGATGCCGGTACCGGCGGCCGCGATCCAGTGACCGGGACGCCCGTGAACGGGGGCGACCGCGCCGAGCGGTTCAGGGAGCCGGGCCAGTTCGGTGAGCGGGGCGGTGCGGTCGTCGGGGCCGGAGAGCAGCCGGCCGGTGAGGATGTCGACGAGGACGACACGGCCGTCGACCACCCGGATGCCCTCGCCCAGCTCCAGGCGGTCCGGCCACTGCGCGGCCGGCGCTCCGGCCGTCATCGCCCGGCGTCCGCGGACGGACGTACGGCGTCGAGGAAGGCGCGGGTGCGCTCGCGCAGCGCGTCGGTGCTGCCGCCGTCGGCCGCGTCGCCGATCAGCGGGGAGCCGACGCCCACGGCGGTGGCGCCGCGGGCGAGATAGGCGCGGGCGGCCTCGGCGTCCACTCCGCCGACCGGGACGAACGGCGCGTCGGGGAAGGGCCCGCGCAGCGCCTTGAGATAGCCGGGGCCGCCTGCCTGCGCGGCGGGGAAGAGCTTGAACGCGTCGGCGCCGAGGCGCTGCGCGGCGACGATGTCGCTCGGGGTCATCACACCGGCCAGGACGGGCAGCCCGAGACGCTTCGCCTCGGTGACCCCCTCGCAGACGGCGGGGGTGACGACGAAGTCGGCGCCCGCGTCGTGGACGGCGGCCGCGTCCGCGGCGGTCAGGACGGTGCCCGCGCCGAGCGGTGCGGCCGGGCCGAGGGCGGCGCGGGCGCGGCGGATGACGTCGAGTGCGTCCTGTCCGCTGAGGGAGACCTCGATGAGCGGGAGTCCCTCCTCGGCCAGGGCGAGGACGGTTCTGAGTGCGGCGTCCGCGTCGGCGCCGCGCACGATGGCGACGATCCGGTGGGTGCGCAGTGCGGTCAGCAGCTCCACGGGCGGGGTTACCTTTCCTTGCTTACTTCTGTACGGGTGTGGTGTGTGCGGTGACGGTGAGACGCCAGCGCACCTCGCCGCCGGGTGGGACGAGTGCCGCGTCCGCGTCCCCGGCGGCCGCCAGTCCGAAGACCCGGCCGAGCATCGGTTCGACACCGACGGAGCGGTACGGCGTGTGCGCGGGGAAGCCTCCGAGGTTGCGCCACAGCGCGACGGACACCGGCTGTCCTCCGGCCTCGACGGTCATCCGCAGGACCGACGGGCCGTCGTGGACCTCCACCTGCCGAGTGTCGACGATCGCGCCGAGGGCCGTCCCGTCGTCCGGGCCGAGCCGGTCGAGCCCGGCGGGCCAGGAGCAGGGTGTCCACCGCGCGCCGCCGTCGGGGTAGCGGCGGACCTGCGCGCCGTCCCGGATCCCGATGCGGGCGCCCGGCGCGAGGTCGAGCAGGGCGTGGGCGGCCCACAGGAAGCGGTAGCCGGGTTCCGCGGTGAGACGGTAGTCGGCCACCGCCGCGTCCCCGTCGGTACGGATCAGCCGGCTGATCCGGAAGTCGGGGCAGTCGGCCGTCTCGGTGCCGTCGGCCCCCCGCCGCCAGGGCCGGGACCACGCGTCGCCGTGGTCGGGAGTGCCGCGTACCGTCGGCACGCACTCCTCCAGACCTCCGGCGTCGGCGAAGGCGTCGCCGGGACGGACGCCGGGGCGGCGCGGCTCCGGGCGGTGCCAGAGCCATTCACGGCCGGCCGCCCGCAGGGAGGTCCACCGGCCGCCGTGCTCCGGGTCGGTCTCGATCCGCACGGGCGTCACGGCGCTCACCATTCGGCGAAGGCGCCGTCGTCGTGGCGCCACACCGGGTTGCGCCAGGCGTGTCCGGCGCGGTCGGCCGCGCGTACGGCGCTCTCGTCGACGGTGATGCCGAGCCCCGGCCGGCCGGTCCGCCGGGCATGGCCGCCGTCGAAGCGGAACGGTTCGGTGTCCACGACGTAACTGAGCAGGTCGGCCTCCTTGTTGTAGTGGATGCCCCGGCTCTGTTCCTGGATGAGGAAGTTCGGGGTGGCGAAGGCGATCTGGAGGCTGGCGGCGAGGGCGATGGGGCCGAGCGGGCAGTGCGGGGCGAGTTGCACACCGAACGTCTCGGCGAGCGCGCCGATGCGGTGGACCTCGGAGATGCCCCCGGCGTGCGAGAGGTCGGGCTGGGCGACCGCGATCCCGGCCGTCAGCGCGGGCAGGAAGTCGGCCCGCCCGTAGAGCCGTTCGCCGGTGGCGATGGGGACGGAGGTGGCGCCGGCGAGGGCGGGCAGCAGATGGCCCTGTTCGGGCAGGAGGGGTTCCTCGACGAACAGCGGGTGCAGCGGCTCGATGGCGTGCAGGACCCGGCGGGCCCCGGCGGGCCCGAACCGGCCGTGCATGTCGATGGCCACGTCGCGGCCGGGGCCGAGCACCTCGCGGACGGCGGCGACCCGTTCGACGACGGCGGCGGTCTCGGCGGGGGTCGTGAGCGGTGAGGTGCGGCCGGCCGCGTTCATCTTGACGGCGGTGAAGCCGGCCTCGACCTGGGCGGTGACCTCCTCGGCGAGCCGGGCTGGTTCGTCGCCGCCCACCCAGGCGTAGACCCGCACCCGGTCGCGCACGGGCCCGCCGAGCAGGGCGTGGACCGGGGCGCCGTACGTCTTTCCGGCGATGTCCCACAGGGCCTGGTCGATGCCGGCGACGGCGCTGGAGAGTATCGGGCCGCCCCGGTAGAAGCCGCCCTTGCTGAGCACCTGCCAGTGGTCCTGGATGCGCAGCGGATCCTGGCCGATCAGGTACTCGGCGAGGACGTCCACGGCGGCGCGGACCACTTCGGCCCGTCCCTCCACCACGGGTTCGCCCCATCCGACGACACCCTCGTCGGTCTCGATCCGGCAGAACAGCCAGCGCGGCGGAACGAGAAAGGTCTCGATACGTGTGATCTTCACCGGTCCGCGGTCCCTTCGTCGGTGCCCGGGACGGTGCCGTGCACCCGGTCGAGGTCGCGCACGGCCTGGTCGAGCAGGGCCCGCATGGCGCGTTCGGCGGCGGCCGGGTCCCGGTCGCGGACGGCGTCCAGGACGGCTCGGTGGCTGGGGACGGGGTCCTCGCCGTGCTGGGAGCTGTGCACGATCTCGTCGCGGTGGGCGAGGCCGGACTCGATGACCATCTCCATGCGTTCCAGCAACTCGTTGTGGGTGGCGGCGAGGAGGGCGCGGTGGAAGGCGAGGTCGGCCTCGACCGCGTGGGCCGCGCCGCCCTCCTGTTCGCCCATCGCCGCGATCGCGGCTTCGAGGGTGACCAGGTCCGCCTCGGTGCGGCGTTCGGCCGCGAGCCTGACGGCGGCCGGTTCGATGATGCCGCGGACCTCGCCGAGGTTGCGCAGCAGCGCCAGATCGGTGCCGGAGTCGGTGCCGCCGGCGAACTGCCAGCGCAGGACGTCCGCGTCGAGCAGGTTCCAGTCGGAACGGGCCCTGACGAACGTGCCGCGCTTCTGGCGCGCGTCGACGATCCCCTTGGCCGCGAGGACCTTCAGGGACTCGCGCAGGGCGGTCAGGCTGACGTCAAGCTCGCCCTGGAGCGCCACGAGGTCGAGTGTCGCCCCTTCGGGGATCTCGCCGCTCAGGACCCGGCGCGCGAGAGTCTCCACGGTCTGGCCGTGCACTCCGCGGCGCGCGTATGGCGTCATGTCTGTGTGCCTTTCTGCTGTGCTGTGCAACGGGTGGAGCGGGGCGGCGGTCAGGCCGAGGCCTTGACGACGGACCAGCCGCCGTCCACGAGCAGGCTCGATCCGGTGATGTAGGACGCTTCGTCGGCGGCGAGGAAGGCGATGGCCGCAGCCGCTTCCCCGGGGGTGCCGAACCGGCCCGCGGCGGTCTCGGCGACGCTCTTGCGCCGGTCCTCCTCCCCCACCCGGTCCCAGGCGGCGGTGAGGATGGGCCCGGGCAGCACGGCGTTGACCCGCACCTCGGGCCCGTACTCCACGGCGAGCTGTCCGCACAGGGAGAGCAGCGCGCCCTTGGACGCGGCGTAGGCGGGGTGTCCGGGAATGCCCTTGTGGGCGTGGACCGAGGAGGTCAGCACGACGGCGCCGCGCTGGGAACGCAGATCGGGCAGGACCGCCCGGAAGCCGAGGAAGGCTCCCGTGAGGTTGACCGAGAGCTGGCGCTCCCAGGAGTCCACGGTCATCTCGTGGGCGGGGGTGACGTCGACCGTGTAGGCGTTGCTCACCAGGACGCCGATGGGCCCGAAGGTGTGCGCCGCGTCCACGGTCCGCTGCCAGTCGGCCTCGTCGGAGACGTCGGTGCGCACGAAGCGGGCCCGGCCGCCCCCGGCGCGGATGGACGCGGCGACGCTCTCGCCGAGGTCCTGCGCGACGTCCGCGAGGATGACCGCGGCGCCCTCCGCGGCGAGGCGTTCGGCGGTGGCGGCGCCGATGCCCGAGGCGGCTCCGGTGACGACGGCCACCTTGTCGGCGAAGCGGGGGTGTGCGTTCATGGGGCGGTTCGGCTCCTCGGTGTGGTGCGTGCTGTCGGCGACTCTAGTGACGGTGCGTCGGGCCGGCGGCTACTGCCGGACGAGTTCGACGAGTTCCGCGTCGTACTGTGCGGTCCAGGCGAACGGCAGTCCGTAGTGCAGCAGATGGGCGCCGCTGTGCACGGCCTTCGTCCGCCGGTCGGTGTAGCGGGCCGCCGGATCCAGGCCCCGCAGCCGCAGCCGGGCCGGCCGGCCGGGGACGAGCGGGGCGCCGTCCAGCCTGCCGGTGTTCCAGGCGGTGACGGCGATCCGGGCGCCGCCCTCCTCCTCGTACTGGACTCCGCAGCTCGCGTCGGAGGGGCTGCCCAGCAGCCGGACCTCGCCGTGGTGGAGGAGGTCGCGGATCTCCTTGTAGCGGCTCACCCAGCCGGCGGCCTCGGCCCGCTGTGCGGCGGACCAGGTGCGGATGTCGGCGCCGATGCCCAGGACCCCGGACATCGCGGTGACGAAGCGGAAGGCCAGGGAGCGGGGGCGCGGGTCGAAGACGCCGGGCGCGTCGGTGACCCAGGAGCTCATGGTGTGCGGGGCGTGCGCGTGGAGGTAGCCGTACTGGATGGCGAGGCGGTCCAGCGGGGCGGTGTTGTCGCTGGGCCACACGACGTCGGTGCGGGCGAGGGTGGCGTGTTCGACGCGCCCGCCGCCGCCGGCGCAGCCCTCGACGGTGACGTGCGGGTGGTGGGCGCGCAGGTGGTCCAGGACCCGCAGGTATCCGGCGACGTGGTCGGCGTCCAGGTCCTGTTCGCCGGCGGGGCCGTCGCCGGGCCGGCCCCGTTCGGTGGGCGGGCGGTTCATGTCCCACTTGAGGTAGCTGACGGCGTGGTCGCCGAGGAGCCGGTCGAGGGTGGCGATGACGAAGTCCTGTACGTCCTCGCGGCCGAGGTCGAGGAGCAGCTGCTCGCGCACCAGCGTGGCGGGGCGGCCGTCGATCCGGTAGACCCACTCGGGGTGTTCGGCGTAGAGCCGGGACGCCGGGCTGACCGACTCGGGTTCGACCCAGAGTCCGAAGTCCATGCCGGTGGCGCGGACCTCCTCGATGAAGCGGTCGAAGCCGTCGGGGAAGTTCGCCGGGTCGGGGTACCAGTCGCCGAGGCCGCCCTTCTCGTCGTGCCGTCCGGTGAACCAGCCGTCGTCGACGACGAAGAGCTCGGCGCCCATGTCCGCGGCGATCCGGGCGAGTTCGAGCTGGGCGGGGGCATCGACGTCGAAGCCGGTCGCCTCCCAGGAGTTGTAGAGGACCTTGCGGGTACGGTCCATCCGCCCGCCGCTGAGCAGGCGCTCGTAGCGGTGCCAGACGCGGGCCAGGCCTTCGAGGCCCTCGGGGCTGAACGCGCAGGCCAGCCGGGGGGTGATGAGGGTGGCCCCGGGAGCGAGCCGGACGGCGCCCTCGTGGGGCACCCGTCCGGCCGCGATCCGTACCGCGCCGCCGGGTTCGGCGTCGGCGGTCAGGTGCCAGTTGCCGGACCACTCCAGTGCGACG
The DNA here is from genome assembly GCF_043202315.1 of Streptomyces sp. NPDC048211. Taxonomy (NCBI): domain Bacteria; kingdom Bacillati; phylum Actinomycetota; class Actinomycetes; order Kitasatosporales; family Streptomycetaceae; genus Streptomyces; species Streptomyces sp. NPDC048211. Next base: position 207,962 of record NZ_JBIDAD010000012.1, on the reverse strand, counting down.
CCGTACGTCGGGGTGCCGGCCCCGTCCGGCGACGCGGCGTCCTGGACGGCGAGCCAGGGCGCGTACGCGTGGCCGGGGACGCCCTGGGTGGAGGCCATCTCGAAGCGGCCGCGGGTGAGGTCGAGCTGTGTGCGGGTGAACTCCTGGGACCACTGTCCGGTCAGGTAGGTGAGCCGGGCGCCGTCGGTGACGGGGACGGCGACGGCCGCGGAGTCGATCCGTTCCAGCCGCAGTCCGTCCTCGCCGGTGCAGGTCAGTTCGGTCCAGCGCAGGATCACGTCGGTGCCGGGCACGGTCTCGTAGCAGAGGACCGCGCGCAGTCCCTGTACCTCGTCGGTGAAGGTGAGGCGCAGCGCCCGGTCGCCGTCGGCGGTGGCGGAGTCGAAGGTCCACCAGGTGCCGCGGTCCTGTCCGTCGCGGCGGGCGACGAGTTCCGCGCCGCTGAAGGGGCGCATCCCGTACGGGAGGTATTCGGCGGGGGCGGCGTCGGCGCGGGTGAGGAAGTGGGTGCGGTGCGGGTGCTCGAAGGGCGACTCGCCCGTCTCGGCTCCGTGCGGGCCCCAGGCCGTGAGCTCGGCCCAGCGGCCTTCGCCGGCGATCCGTACCGCGTAGGTGGTGTTCTCGGTGCGCAGCAGCCACCGGTCGTGCGGGGTCACTTCACTGCTCCCAGATTGAGTCCGGCCACGAAGTGGCGCTGGAATTTGAGGAAGACGATGACGGTCGGGGCCGCGGCGATCACGGAACCGGCCGCGATGACGTTCCACATGGAGACGTACTGGCCCTGGAGGCCGATGAGCGACGCGGTGATGGGCATCCGGGTGTCGGTGCGCAGCACGGTGATGGCCCACAGCAGGTCGTTGAAGATCCAGGTGAACGACAGGGCGCTGAGCGCGGCCATGGCGGGCTTGGCGAGCGGCAGGATGATCCGGGTGTAGATCTGCCAGGGTCCGGCGCCGTCGATGACCGCGGCCTGCTGGATCTCCGGCGGGATGGACCGCATGAAGCCGTGCAGCACGAAGACGTAGAAGCCGATACCGAAGCCGACCTGGACCCCGATGAGGGCGTACAGCGAGTCGTACAGGCCCAGCAGTTCGGTGAGTTTGGAGACCGGGACCAGCAGGATCTGCGGGGGCAGCAGGTTGCCGCCGAGCATCAGGAGCAGGAGGGTGCGGCGCAGCGGTACGTCGTAGCGGCTGAGCGCGAAGGCGGCCGTCGAGGCGAGCAGCAGCGACAGCAGGACCGAGGGCACGGTGACCAGCAGGCTGTTGATCAGCGCGCGCTGCTGGCCGCCGTCGACCCAGGCCTGGCGGAAGCCGTCCAGGGTGAAGGAGTGCGGCAGGCTGCCGACTCCGTGGGCGGCGACGTCGTCGAAGGACCGCACGCTGGTGACCAGGACCACCACGATGGGCAGCAGCCACAGGGCGGAGAGCAGTCCGGCGCTGAGGTGGAAGCCTGCGGTGCCCCAGATCCGGCGGCGTGCGCCGCGCGGCGCGGCCGGTCCGGTGTGCTGCGGGTCCGTGCGCGGGCTCGGGGCGTGGGTGGCGGTCATGCGTCGGCCTCCCGGAAGGCGCGGACGAGGTAGGACGCGATCACACCGAAGGCGAGGAGGAAGATCACGACGGCGAGGGCGGAGCCGTAGCCCAGTCGCAGGGACTGGAAGGCGGTGGAGTACATGTAGGTGCTGAGCAGTTCGGAGGAGTGGTACGGGCCGCCGCGGGTGAGCGCCCACACGACGTCGAAGGAGCGCAGCGAGTCGATGACGATCACCGAGAGGACGACGGCGTTGACGCTGCTGAGCTGCGGCAGGGTGATGTGGCGGAACTGCTGCCACCGGGTGGCGCCGTCGACCTTCGCCGCCTCGTAGAGCACCGGGTCGATGCCCTTGAGACCGGCCAGGTAGAGCACCATGACGTAGCCGATCTGGCGCCACAGCGCGGGCACGATCACGGCGTACAGGGCGGTGTCCTGGTCGGCGAGCCAGGCGTGCGTGAGACCGGAGAGCCCGACGGCGTCGAGGGTCTTGTTGATCAGCCCGTCGGGCTGGTACATCGCCTGCCAGACCAGCGCGGTGGCGACGAGCGAGAAGACGACGGGCAGGAAGAGCGCCGCCCGGTAGAAGCCCACACCCCGGCGTTCCTGCTGGAGCAGGAGCGCCGCACCGAGGCCGAGGGCGGCGGACAGGCCGCCGAAGAGCAGCAGCCAGATGACGGTGTCCAGGGCGGCGGTCCGGAACACGGCGTCGCCGAACATCTCGCGGAAGTTGGCCAGTCCGATGAACTCCGGGGCGGAGACCCCGTCCCACTTGGTGAAGGAGAGGTAGAAGCCCTGGAGCGCCGGCCAGAACACCCAGAAGGCCTCGGCGAGCAGGGGCACCAGCACGAAGGCGAGGACGACGGGCGGGACCCGGGTCGCCCGCTTGCGGGCCGGGGGGCGGCCCGTGGTGTGCTTCCGGGTCTCCTTCCGGGGTGCGGTGAGTACCGCCATGTCACTGGCTCCAGATCTTCTGCGCGTCCCGCTGCCACGTGGTGAGGATCGAACCGATCTCCTTGGGCTTGGCCAGGAAGCGGGTGAGTGCGGTGTCGGCGGTGGGGGCGAGGGCGTCGCTGGAGTCGCGGTTGAAGAACTGCGTGATGTCCGCGGCGCCCTCGATCAGCTTGCGGCCCTTGGCGACCAGCGGGGTTCCGCTGTCCTTCGCGTCCGGGTGGGTGGGCAGGGAGGTGCCGGAGGAGCCCTTGAGGTAGATCTCCTGTGCCTCGGCCGTGGCGAGGTAGCGCAGCAGTTCCTTGGTCTCGTCCTTGCGGCCGGTCCGGGCGCTGGCGAAGTAGCCGTCGGTCGGGGCCTCTTCGGCGATCGGGATCTTCGGGTCGATGACGGGGAACCGGAAGAAGTCGATGTCGCCGAGCTGCTCCTTGGGCGTGGCGTCGGCGAAGAACGTGCCGATGAGCATCATGCCGGTGCGGCCCTGGAGCAGTGCGGTGGTCGCGTCCTGGAAGGGCAGCGCGGTGGAGTTGGGGTCGAAGAAGGGCAGCGCCTCGCTCCACCGGTCGAACACCTTGCGGACCTCGGGGTCGTCGAAGCGGTGCTTCCCGGCCAGCAGGTCGCGGTGGTAGGCGGCCCCGTTGATACGGATGTTGAGGTAGTCGAACCAGGAGGAGGCCACCCAGGGGGTGTTGCCGCCGGCACCGAGGCCGATCGGGGCGACGCCCTTGCTCTTGAGCTTGTCGCACAGGTCGAGGAACTCGTCCCAGGTCTTGGGTTCCTTGACGCCCCACTTGGCGAAGTGCGACTTGCGGTAGAAGACGCCCCACCAGTAGTAGGTGGTCGGGACGAAGACCTTCTTGCCCGCGGAGTCGGTGCAGAGCTTCTTCAGCGCGTCCGAGTAGCCGGCGAGTTCGGGCTTCTGCCAGATGTCGCTGACGTCTAGCAGCAGGTCCTTCTTGGCGTACGACTCCGCGACGGATCCCGGGTACCAGGTGTAGAGGTCCGGCGGGTTCGCCGAGGTGAGGTAGGTCGGCAGCTGCGTACGGAAGGTCTCCGACGCGACGGTGTTGAGCGAGCCCTTCGCACCGCCGCGCTTGTTGAAGGCGTCGACGACCTCCTGCATCGCCGACTTGGCCTGCGGGGCGGAGAGGTTGGACTGCAGGGTGACCGCACCCCCCGAGCTCCCCTTCCCACCGCTCGACGACGAGGCGACGCAGCCGCTTGCCAGCGCGGTGGCGCCGACGGCTGCGGCACCGGCGAGGAACGTACGGCGGCTCTGTGCTGTGGTGATCATGGGACTCCCTATGCGCCCACGGAACGGGGCCCGGCCCCTGAACGCCGGGCCCTCGTTCGGCTGATACAGACTGACGGTGCGAGTGAGCCATCGTCAAGATTAATTAGTAATTTATTTTTACTTAGAGGTGGATCGCCCCGCTCGGAGGCTTCCCGCGCCCCGCTCGGGGCCTCCCCCGCGGTCGGCCCGGGGTCTCCCCCGAGATCTCCCCCGCGGTCAGAGAGCGCCCTGGCGAATGAGCCCCGCGACCCCGCGGAAGGCCGTCAGCACCGTGTCGCCGGGCCCCGCCACGGCGGCGATCTCACCGTCGAAGGAGCCGCTGGGGAAGCTCTTCTCCTGGGACCAGTCGCCCCAGCCGCCGTCGGCCGTGCCGCTGCGCTGCCAGAGCGTGTAGTCACCGGCGCGGGCGTAGAGCCGCACCTGCCCGCCGACGGAGACGAGGGTGGGGCTGCCGCTCACGGTGCCGCCCAGCGAGGACCAGGCGGACCAGCCACCGGCCGCCTCCCGCACCCGGACGCGCACCGAGTCGTCGTCGGCGCGCACCGCCAGATGCGTACGCCCGGCCGCGTCCGTGACCGCCGAGGGCCGTCCGTACAGCGCCGCGCCCTGCGGTCCCTCGAACGCGGTCCAGCCGGCCGTCGCCCCGCGGGTGTGGATCCGCCCGTCCGTCCCCCTGGCGTAGAGGGTCCAGCGGCCCGAGCCGTCGTACGCGGCGGCCGGGGTGTCGGCGAGGGAGCCGCCGAGCTTCTGCCAGCCGCCCCAGCGGCCGCCCGCGTACGAGATCAGGTAGGCCGCGTCATCGGTGCCCCGGGCGAAGACGTCGATCCGCCCGCGCCCCGTCGCGTACGCGGCGGGCGCGCCCACGATCCCGCCGCGCGTCGGCCCGCCGAGACCGGTCGTCCGCGGGCTCCGGTTCCCCTCACGCATCTGGCTCTGCCGCAGCGATCCGTCCGCGCCCCGGGTGAACACACTCAGCCGGTCACCGTCGCGCACCAGCGCGGGGCTCGCGTCGGACCGGGCACCCAGCGAGGTGCCCGGCGCCTCGTCCCGGCCGCTGAGCCCCAGGAACGCGGTGCCGTGCGCGGGCACCTGGACGGTGTACGAACCCGCGTGCGCGCCGCGGCTCTTCCCGGCCCGCAGGTCCCGCACCCCGACCGGGCCCGCCAGTCCGGCGTCGGCGAAGCGCACGGTGCGCTCGGCCGGCCGGTCGGAGCGGTTGAGGAGCACCACCGCCCGTTTGCCGGAGCCGCTCAGCACCTTGCTGTAGACGTCGCCGGTGGCGTCGGAGGCGACGCGTACACCCTGGACGGCCAGGGGGTCCTGGTCGACCGCGATGATCTCCGGGTTCCGCAGGGTGTCGATCATCTCCTGCGGCAGGGTGCGCGGGTCCGAGCCGATGACCAGCGGGGAGCCCATCTCGGCCCACATCACCAGCTGGGTGGTGGACTCCTCCGCGGTCAGTTCGTACGAACCGTCCGTCAGCTTGCGCATGGGGATGAGGTAGTCCGGGTCGTTGTAGCGCCCCGGCCCCTGCGCCTCCGGGTGCTGGGCGTTGGCGTCCATGCTGCGCAGGATGTTCGGCCACTGGCCCGCGGTCGGGGTGCCCCACGCGATATCGGTTCCGGTGCGCCAGGAGTCACCGGTCGTCGGCCCGTAGACGTAGGCGTTGTGGGCATCCTGCGCGGGGGTGTGCGGCAGCCCCCAGTCGTCGGTCAGCGGGTTGCAGAGGTTGAGCAGCATGCGTCGGCCGGACTTGGCGACCGCGTCGCTGAACTCCTTGAACGCGGGGCCCGGATCGGCCTTCTCGGTGATCCCGCAGAGGAAGTCGACCTTGATCGCGTCGACCTTCCAGCCGGCGAACTGCTCGGCGTCCTCGCGGTAGTGGCCACGGCTGCCCAGACCGCAGGTCTTGCCGCCGTCGTAGGTTCCCGCGTCGGTGTAGATCCCGGCGCGCAGCCCGTGCCGGTGCAGATAGTCCACCAGCGCGGGAATGCCGGAGGGGAAGCGGCCCGGGTGCGCGACCAGCCGCCCCTGAGCGTCCCGCGGCGCGTCGGCCTGCCAGCCGCCGTCCAGCCAGACGATGTCGTAACCGCTGTCCTTGAGGCCGCTGCTGACCAGATGGTCGGCGACCGACTTCACCTGGTCCTCGGTCGGAGCACCCAGACCGTAGTAGGTGTTCCAGCCCATGTACGGGGTCGGCGCGAGGCCGCTGTCGTAGTACGGCGGAGTGCCCTCGGCGGGCCGCTGGGCCGCGTGTGCGGCCGGCGACGACACGGCCACCAGGACGGCCGCACCCACGGCGGCGGCCGCGCGCCGGGCAGACGTCATCCGTGAACCTTGCGAAATCAACTGATTCTCCCAGGAGTTGGGGATGTCAGGCGCCCGGCCTCCGGAACTCACGGGGCGGCGCCACGCACAGGACTGTGACGGCCCACCCGGTCTCGCGTCAAGATTAATTACTAATTAAGTGAAAGTTGCTGGTCCCTCGCCGTCAGGGCAGCCGGACCAGGTGCACGGCCGTGCTCGCCCAGTCCCCGCGCGGCAGTTCGGGCCGGATGCCGTACCCGCGGAGCACCGCGGCGGAGTGCACGGCGCCGGTGCGGGTGTCGCGGTAGCGGGCGGCGGGGTCCAGGCCCGCCGGGTGCAGCACGGGGGCGGGGCCGCCCGGCCGGGAGGTCCGCCGCCAGACGAGCAGCAGGGCCTCGCCGCGGTCGGCGGCGGTGTACTGCACGGCGGCCGGACCCTCGCCGTCCGGGGCGCGCAGCCGGTGGAGCTCACCGTGCTGGACGAGGTGGCGGACGCGTTTGTACTCGGCCACCAGGGCGGCGCCCTCGGCCAGTTCGTCCTCGGACCAGCGGGACAGGTCGCCGCCGATGCCGAGCACCCCGGCCATCGCCACGTGGAACCGGAAGCGCAGCGGCACCGAGCGGCCGGTGAACTCGTTCGGCACGTCGGTCACCCACGCGGCCATGGTGCGCGCCGGGTAGAGCTGGCCGTACCCGTGCTGGATGTCGACGCGGTCGGCGGCGTCGGTGTTGTCCGAGGGCCAGGCCTGGTCGGCGCGCGCGAGGATGCCGAGGTCCACCCGGCCGCCACCGCCGCCGCACGCCTCGATCCGCAGCCCGGGATGGTCGGCGCGGAGCCGGTCGATGATGCCGTAGAGGTGATGGACGTACGTCGTCCACACCGCGTCGGCCCCCTGGGCCCGCTCCGGCCAGCCGGCGTCGCTGAACGCGCGGTTCATGTCCCACTTCAGGAAGTCGATTCCGTGTTCCCCGACCAGCCGGGTCAGCCAGCCGTACGCCCAGTCGGCCACGTCCCGGCGGGCGAGGTTCAGCACGAGCTGGCTGCGCAGCTCGGTGCGTTCGCGGTCCGGGACGTGCAGCACCCAGTCCGGACGGGCGCGGTAGAGGTCGCTGTCCGGGCTCACGGCCTCCGGCTCCACCCAGAGTCCGAACCGCATGCCGAGCCGGTGCACCTCCTCGACGAGCGGCTTCAGTCCGCCCGGGAAGCGGCCTGGCGCGGGCGCCCAGTCGCCGAGCCCGGCCCGTTCGCTGCGGCGTGCCCCGAACCAGCCGTCGTCCATCACGAAGAGCTCGACACCGAGCGCCGCGGCCCGCGCGGCCAGGGCGGTCTGGCCCGCCTCGTCGACGTCGAAGCCGGTGGCCTCCCAGGAGTTGTAGAGCACGGGCCGGGTCTCCTCGGCGTGCGGCAGCACATGGGCGAGCGTGTACGCGTGCCAGGCCCGGCTCGCCGCGCCGAACCCGCCGTCGCTGCTGAGCCCGGCGAAGACCGGGGTGGTGTATTCGGCACCGGGCCCCAGGGGAAGGGCCGGGCCCTCGTGCCCTGCGCCGCCCGTGAGACCCGCACGCCCGTCGGGGGTGCGCTGCACGGTGACGCGCCAGCTGCCGCTCCAGGCCAGGGCCGCGCTCCACACCCGGCCGTGCTCCTCGGTGGCGTCGCCCGCGTCCAGCATCACCCAGGGGTTGGCGTGGTGACTGGTGACCCCCCGCCGGCTGGTCAGCACGGTCTCGCCGTACGGCAGCGGCTCGCGGCGCAGCCGGGTCTCGGCGGACCACTGGCCGGTGACGTGGCTGAGCCGGTAGTCCTCCCGGGCCGGCAGGGTCCAGGCGGCGGAGTCGGCGCGCTGGAGCGCGACGGGCTCCTCGCCGTCGTTGCGCAGGACGCTCCAGCGCTCGATGACGTCGGTGTCCCCGTGGACGCGGTAGTGCAGGTCCACCCGCAGGGGGTGCACCCGGTCACGGAACTCCAGTACCAGTTCGGCCGCGCCCGGGGCCGGTTCGTGCACGCGGTGGCCGATGGGCTTCCACGAGAAGGCGCGGGTGCCGTCGGCGAAGCGCACCTGGAGCGAAGGCGGGCCGTACCGGGGACCGCTGTCCACCGGCAGTTCCTCACCGACGGGCGGCAGCCCCTCGAAGCTGCTGACCGGCGACCCCTGGTCGATGACGAGTTCCGCGGCCTGCCGGGGGGTCAGCGCGGGGCCCCACCCCAGGTGACAGGGTGCGCCCGTCGCGTCGATCCGGAGCGCGTAGGAGGTGTGCGGGGTGGAGAGCAGCCAGACCCCGGAGTCGGGAGCGAAGGTGATCACAGGCATGGATCCTCACGTTCGGGTGGGCCCGTCGAAAGCAGCCCGAAGCCAACTCCGCCTTCGATCATGTGTCAATCCCGCATGCACCTTTGGGATTTGAAACCACAAGCCGGTCTCAGTTGAGATTTCACAAGAGCATGCTTCTTTTATTGACAGCGGAAAAGAAGACGCCCTACGTTTCGGCCATGCCCTCGCTCCCCGGCACCGAGGCCGTCCCGGTCCCGACCCCCGCCGCCTCCCCGGTCTTCACCACCACGCTTTCCCACGGCCCGCTGACCCGGGCCGAGATCGGCCGCCGGACCGGTCTTTCACCGGCGGCGGTCACCAAGGCGGTCCGGCCGCTGATGGCGGCGGGCTATCTCGTCGAAGGCGCGGACGAACAGGCCCCGCCCTCGCTCGGCCGGCCCGCCACCCTCGTACGGGTCGACGGCGGCCGGGCCCTGTTCATCGGGATCAAGGTCACCGGGGACGAGATCATCGCGGTGCTCACCGACCTGTGCTGTCGCGTCCGGGTGGCCCGGCACGCCCCGGTCACCGCCCGTGACCCCGCCTCGGTGCTCGCCTCAGCCGGCGCCCTGGTGCAGGAACTCCTCACGGAGGCTGAGGGGTTCGGGGTCCCGGTGTACGGCATCGGCCTCGCGGTGTCCGGGGACGTGGACCGCCCGGCCGGCGTGGTGCGCTACTCGCCGTTCCTCGACTGGCACGACGTGCCGCTGGCCGCACTGGCGCAGGCCGCCACGGGCCTGCCGGTGACGGTCGACAACGACGTCCGGGCACTGACGGTGGCGGAGCAGTGGTTCGGGGCCGGGGTCGGCGTGGCGGACTTCGCGCTGGTGACCGTCGGCGCGGGCATCGGCTGCGGCCTCGTGGTGCACGGAAGGGTGGTCTCCGGGGCGTTCGGAGTGGCCGGGGAGATCGGGCACCTGTCCATCGACCCGCAGGGGCCGCCCTGCCACTGCGGCAACACCGGGTGCGTGGAGGCCATCGCAGGTGACGCCGCGATCGTCCGCCGGGTGGCGGAGGTGACCGGGCTGCCGGTCACCGACGCAGCCGAGGCGCTGCGGCTGGCACACGGGGGCGACCCCGGGGCCCGGGAGGTGTACGCGCGGGCGGGCGAGGCGATCGGCCGCGCCATCGGGGCCGTCGTCAACGTCCTGGGACCCCGGCGGCTGATCATCTCAGGCGAGGGGCTGGCGGGCTACGACCTGTTCGCCGAACAGATCCGCGACGCCTTCGCCAGGACCGCCTTCGGCGCCGCCGCCCGGTGCGACGTGATGACCCGCCCGCTCCCCTTCCAGGTGTGGGCGCGCGGAGCCGCGGCCACCGCGATCCAGTCCTTCATCGGTACCCCACACGTATGAGAAGCGGTGGATGACGATGCGGAACCGCATCGGCCCGGGCGCGTGAAGAACGGCCCGGCCCACCCGGAACAGCGCACCACCGCCGAAATCACCTTCCCTTCCGTCCGGAAAGCACGAGGTCATCTTCCATGCGGTCACTCACCCGCCCCGCCGTCAGAACCCTGCGCTCCGCGCTGGTGCTCGCCGTCACGGCCGGCCTCGCGGTCGCCGTCCCCACGGCGCAGGCGGCTCCCGCCCCCGCGGACACCACCACCGCGGGCGCCTCCGCCTCACCCGCGCCGGTTGCGGAGAAGCCGTACATGGGGTGGAGCAGCTGGAGCCTGCAGACCACCTCGTACCCCGGGGTGAATCCGGCCGGCGCCTACAGCTATCTGACCGAGGCCAACGTCAGCAAGCAGACCGACGCGCTCGCCTCCAAGCTCAAGAAGTTCGGCTACGAGTACATCAACATCGACGCCGGCTGGTGGCGGGGCTGGGACTGGACGCCGGAGTTCGACGGGTACGGGCGCCAGCAGGCGGACAAGGAGCGCTTCCCGAGCGGCATGAAGGCCGTCGCCGACCGCATCCACGGCAAGGGGCTCAAGGCCGGGATCTACCTTCCGGTGGGTCTGGAGAAGGAAGGGTACGGCGGGGGCCTGCTGCCGGTCTGGAACACGGACGACTGCACGACCGGCGACATCGTCTACAGCGATCTGCGGACGACCAACGGCTGGGACAGCTCGTACAAGCTCGACTTCTCCAGGCCCTGCGCCCAGAAGTACATCGACTCGCAGGCGCAGCTCATCGCCGACTGGGGTTACGACTTCCTCAAGCTGGACGGGGTGGGCCCCGGGTCGTTCAAGAGCGGCGACAACTACGACAACCGCGCGGACGTGGCCGCCTGGCAGAAGGCCATCAGGTCCACCGGCCGGCCCGTCCACCTGGAGGTCTCCTGGTCGCTGGACATCGACTACGCCAAGGACTGGAAGGCGACGTCCGACGGGTGGCGCGTCGACACGGATGTCGAGTGCTACTGCGACACGCTGGTGTCGTGGGAGGACTCGGTCGAGGACCGCTGGCGCGACACCCCCGGATGGACGCGGTACGCGGGCCCCGGCGGCTGGAACGACCTCGACGCGATCAACGTGGGCAGCGCCGCGATGAGCGGTCTGACCAAGGCCGAGCGGCAGAGTTACATGACGCTGTGGGCGGTGGCCAAGTCCCCGCTGTTCAGCGGGGACGACCTCACGAAGATCGACGACTACGGCCTGTCGCTGATGACCAACCGCGAGGTCCTGAAGATCAACCAGCAGCCGGGCAGGCCCGCCGAGCCCGTCACACCGGCCGGCGACGAACAGGTCTGGGCCTCGCGGAATCCCGACGGCAGCTACACCGTCGCCCTGTTCAACCAGGGTGACTCACCCGCCCCGGTGACCGCCGCATGGGCGTCCCTCGGCTTCACCGGCGCGGCGACCGTGCGCGACGTGTGGAACGACGAGGACCTCGGGCGCCACAAGGACTCCCTCACCGAGGCACTCCCCGCCCACGGCTCGCGGCTTCTCACCGTCACCCCGAAGGGGCCCGAGCTCAGGACGACCGCGTACGAGGCGGAGTCCCCGGCCAACGTGCTCACGGGCACCGCGTCCGTCGGTGACTGCGCGGAGTGCTCGGGGGCGGAGAAGGTCGGCGGCCTGTACACCGGCGCCTCGCTCCGGTTCACGGACGTCGTGGCCGCGAAGGCCGGCCGCTACCTGATCCGGGTCGACTACACCACGCGCGATCCGCGGTCGGTCGGCATCTCGGCCAACGGCAAGGCACCCGTGGCGACGGCCTTCCCGTCGAGCGGCGGCTGGGGCGCGGTCGAGTCGGTCAGTGTGCCGGTCACGCTGAAGGCGGGCCGCAACACCCTCACCTTCGACAGCGGTACGGGCTACTCGCCCGACATCGACCGGATCGAGGTCCCGCGCGGCTGAGACCGCCCGGCCCACGCCGTTCCGCGGCCGAGACCGCACCACCCCCGAAGCTCCGCGCGGCCGACGCCGCCCGGCCCCCGGCGTTCCACGCAGCCGAGACCGCCCCACCCGTGCGCGGGCCGGGGGTGCGCACCGCCGCGCCCCCGGCCGGCCCCGTGCCGCGGGGTGCGCACCGCCGCGCCCCCGGCCGGCCCCGTGCCGCGTCCGCACCCGTCCGCATCACCGTGCCCGAACCCCTCCGCATCACCATTTCCGTACCCGTCCGCACCCGTCCGCATCGCCGTGTCCGCAGGAATGGAGTCCTTCCCCCGTGAACGACCAGCACCCGCACACCCCTGCGCAGCCCCGCTCACGCACCGAGGCCCCCGCCGGGATGGGCCGGCGGCGCGCCCTCGCACTCGCGGCCGCCGCCGCATCCCTCCCGGCGCTCGGCGGGCTGCCCGCCTTCGCCGCCTCCGCCCCGCCGCGACGCCCCACGACCTCGCCGATGGCCGCCGACGGGACGGGCACGGCCACCCGGATGTGGTACCGCGCCCCGGCCGGTCCGAAGACTATGCTGGAGCGTGCCCTGCCGGTCGGCAACGGCCGGCTCGGCGCCCTCGTCGGCAGCGACCCCGCGCAGGAGCTGCTCTTCGTCACCGACGCCACCCTGTGGACCGGGGAGGTCAACGACACCCTGGACCAGGACGGCCAGTTCCCCTACGGACGGGACGACTTCGGCAGCCTCACCCAGCTGGCGCACATCACGGTGGACATCCCGGACCACGATCTCGGTTCGGTCCACGACTACCGGCGTGAGCTCGATCTCGCCCAGGGCCTGGTCAGCGCCGGCTACGTCCGCTCGGGGGTGACGTATCAGCGCCGGGTCTTCGCCAGCGCCCCGGACGACGTGATCGTCGTGCAGTTCACCCAGCGCGGCGGTGGTCACTACACCGGCACGGTCTCGCTCGACGGCACCCACGGCGAGTCCACCTCGGGCGACGGCCCGCTCACCACGCTGTCGCTCGACGCCCGGTTCGCCAACGGGCTCCGCTACGGTGCCGCCCTCACCGCGCACAGCGCGAGCGGATCCGTCTCCGTCACGGACTCGAAGATCGTCTTCACCCGGTGCGCCGATCTGACGCTGGTGTTCAGCGGCGGCACGAACTACTCGCCCGACCCGCGGGACGGGTACCGGAACCCGGAGCTCGACCCCGCCGCCCTCGCCGCGGCCAAGGTGCGCGACGCCGTGTCCCTGCCGGCCACCGCACTGCTGCACACCCATGTGGCCGACTACCGCGAGCAGTTCGACGGCATGCGCCTCTCGCTGGGGTCCTCCACGGACGCGCAGCGCGCGCTCGACACCTGGGAGCGGCTGAAGGCGAGGACCCAGCAGGACGAGCCCGACCCGGAGCTCGAAGCGCTGTACGTGCAGTTCGGCCGCTACCTGATGATCAGCAGCTCCCGCGGCAGTCTGCCGGTGGCCCTCCAGGGCCCGTGGCTGGACGGGAACGACCCGGACTGGATGGGCGACTACCACACCGACATCAACATCCAGATGAACTACTGGATGGCCGACCGCGCCGCCCTCCCGCGAAGCTTCGACGCGTTCACCGACTACTGCCTCTCCCAGCTCCCGGTCTGGTCGGACCTGACCCGGCGCCTGTTCAACGACCCGCGCAACCGCTTCCGCAACACCTCGGGGAAGATCGCCGGCTGGACCGTGGCGTTCTCCACCAACATCTACGGCGGGCTGGGCTGGTGGTGGCACCCGGCGGGCAACGCCTGGCTGTGCAACACCCTGTGGGAGCACTACGAGTACACGCAGGACCGCGGACATCTGACGAAGATCTATCCGCTCCTCCAGGGCGCGTGCGAGTTCTGGGAGGCCAGGCTCGTCCCGATGACGGTGACCGACGCCGCGACCGGCGAGCGGCGCGAGGTCCTCGTCGCGGACAAGGAGTGGTCCCCCGAACACGGACCGCAGGACTCCCGCGGCAACACCTACGCCCAGGAGCTGGTGCGCGACCTCTTCGCCCACTTCCGGGAGGCCAGTACGCTGCTCGGCCGGAACGCCGCGTACAGCAGGACCCTCGCCGCGCTCCAGGAGCGGCTGTACCTTCCCGAGGTCAGTCCGAAGACCGGCTGGCTCCAGGAGTGGATGTCCCCCGACAACCTCGGCGAGACCACCCACCGCCACCTCTCGCCGCTGGTCGGCCTGTTCCCCGGCGACCGCATCCGCCCCGACGCCTCCCCCGCCACGCTGGTGAAGGGAGCGACCGAACTGCTGACCGCGCGCGGCATGGAGAACTTCGGCTGGGCCAACGCCTGGCGGTCACTGTGCTGGTCACGCCTGAAGAACGCGGAGAACGCCTACCGGCTGATCGCCACCAATCTGCGGCCCTCCGTCGACGGCACCAACGGCAGCGCGATGAACCTCTTCGACATCTACGAGGCGGCGAAGGGGCGGGGGATCTTCCAGATCGAGTCCAACTTCGGCACCGCGGCCGCGGTGATCGAGATGCTGCTCTACTCACGCCCCGGGCACATCGAGCTGCTTCCCGCGCTGCCGGCCGCCTGGGCGGACTCCGGATCGGTGACCGGCGTCGGGGCGCGCGGCGGTTTCACCGTCGACCTGAGCTGGCGGGACGGCCGGGTCCGCGAGGCCACCGTCCGCAGCGTCGGCGGGCGGCGGACCACGGTGACGGCGGGCGGCGTCACCCGGGACGTGCGGCTGCGGGCCGGCGGTTCGGTCACCCTGCGGAACTTCCGGTGACCCGCGCCGGCGGCTGAACCCTCGCCCCAGATGCCGGGGCGGGTGCGGCAGGACAGAGGTCCTGCCGCACCCGCCCGTCGGGATTCAGGCCTTGTTCGCCGGACCGCCGACCTGGATGCCGGCCATCCGGGTCCACTCGTACGGCCCCGTGTGGACCTTCGCGGCGAACTCGCCGTCGAAGGACTCGTGCATCGTGATCCCGGACTTCTGCGCGGCGCTCTCGGCCACCGCGTACGACGGGGCGACCAGATCGCCCCAGCCGCCGTCCTCGCCGACGAGGACGATGCGGGTGCCCATCTGCCCGATGTAGGCCAGCTGCCCCTCCGCACCACCGTGCGCCTTCGCGAAGGCACCGATCTGCTTGGCCAGCCTGGCCGCCCTGCGCTCCGCGCGCGCCGCCTGCTTGCCGTCCACCTGCTGGGTCTCAGCCGTCTCTGCCATGCACAGGATGCTACCGATGGGTAGATGAACGTGCGACGGGCGGGGAGCGTGGCCTGTGCCACGCTCCCCGCCCGTCGGCAGGTCGTACAAAGGAGGTACTACCTCAGGAAGGGGTCCACCGCCACGGCGACGAACAGCAGCGACACATAGGTGATCGACCAGTGGAACAGCCGCATCTCCTTGAGCTTCCCGCCGGTCACGCCGGACTTCGCCCGGTTCAGCAGGGCGTGCGCCTCCCAGAGCCAGAAGCCACCGGTCAGCACCGCCACGGCCGTGTAGAACCAGCCGGTGTAGCCCAGCGGGGTCAGCAGCAGCGATACGGCGACCATCACCCAGCTGTAGAGGACGATCTGGCGGGCCACCACCCGATTGGAGGCGATGACCGGGAGCATGGGCACGCCGACCCGCGCGTAGTCGTCCTTCACCTTCATGGAGAGCGGCCAGTAGTGCGGCGGCGTCCAGAAGAAGATGACGGCGAAGAGAATCACCGCGGCCCAGGACATCGAGTTCGTCACGGCGGACCAGCCGATGAGCACCGGCATGCAGCCCGCGATGCCGCCCCAGACGATGTTCTGCGAGGTGCGACGCTTCAGGATCATCGTGTACACGACGACGTAGAAGAGCAGGGCGCCGAGCGACAGAGCCGCCGACAGCCAGTTCACCAGCAGGCCGAACCAGACCGTCGAGATCACCGCGAGGGCGATACCGAAGGCCAGGCACTCGCGCGGGCTCACCATGCCGGTGACCAGCGGGCGCTGCGACGTACGGTCCATCAACGCGTCGATGTCGCGGTCGATGTACATGTTCAGTGCATTGGCACCGCCGGCGGACAGGTATCCGCCGATGGTGGTAGTGAGCACGAGCCACAGGTCGGGTACACCCTGAGCGGCCAGGAACATCACCGGAACAGTGGTGATCAGCAACAGCTCGATGATCCGAGGCTTGGTCAGTGCCACGAATGCCTTGACACGGGCCCCGAATGGGCGATGGCCCCCTGGGCTCGGAGTCAAGGCGACCCCTGCGGGTCGGGACTCGACGGCCGTCACGCACACCCCTGACAGAGAAATCCCAGCAAGCTCCGGGTATGAGGGCCCGGTGAAGACTTGCGCGAACCAGACCACTGTAGACGTTGGGGACAGGGCGCCCTTCGCGGGGGTGGGGTCGTGTTGATGTGGCGCGACGGGTTGCCGCGGCACGTGCGCGCACGCTCCCGCGCATCTCCGGGGGACGACCACGCGGACCGTTCGCACGGATGTGCGCCGGTGCACTCACCGGAGGTCTCAGGAGTGGCCCGGAACGCTCATCGGAGGCCTCAGGAGTGACCCCGCACGCTCATCGGAGTGAGCCCATCGGTGAGGCCCCGCGCTCATACGGGAGGCGGATTCGACGGGCCGCCCGCACCCTGGAAGGAGCCGGAAAACACGGGTGGCGACGGGGGTAGGCTCGACAACGCCCGGTGCGGTCACAGTCACCGGTTTACGACAGTGGAGAGGAGCCCTGACTCAGGGTGAGCACCAAGCCGACCACCACAGACCTCCAGTGGACCGAATTGGACCAGCGGGCCGTGGACACCGTCCGCGTCCTCGCAGCGGACGCCGTACAGAAGGTCGGAAACGGCCACCCGGGTACGGCCATGAGCCTGGCTCCCGCCGCGTACACCATCTTCCAGAAGGTGATGCGGCACGACCCCGCCGACGCGGAGTGGACCGGCCGCGACCGGTTCGTGCTCTCGGCGGGCCACAGCAGCCTGACCCTCTACATCCAGCTCTACCTGGCCGGGTACGGCCTGGAGCTCGATGACCTGAAGGCCTTCCGCACCTGGGGCTCGAAGACCCCGGGACACCCGGAGTACGGCCACACCACGGGCGTGGAGACGACGACCGGTCCGCTGGGCCAGGGTGTCGCCAACGCCGTGGGCATGGCCATGGCCGCCCGCTACGAGCGCGGCCTGTTCGACCCGGAGGCGGCCCCCGGCACCTCCCCCTTCGACCACATGGTGTGGGCCGTCGCCGGTGACGGCTGCCTCCAGGAGGGCATCTCCGCGGAGGCGTCCTCGCTGGCCGGGCACCAGAAGCTGGGCAACCTGGTCCTGCTGTGGGACGACAACCACATCTCCATCGAGGGCGACACGGAGACCGCGGTCTCCGAGGACACCCTGAAGCGCTACGAGGCGTACGGCTGGCACGTCCAGCGCGTCGAGCAGCTGCCCAGCGGCGACCTGGACCCGGCGGGTCTGTACAAGGCGCTGCTGGCCGCCAAGGCCGAGACGGAGCGCCCGTCGTTCATCGCGGCCCGCTCGATCATCGCCTGGCCCGCGCCGAACGCGCAGAACACCGAGGCCGCACACGGCTCGGCGCTCGGCGACGACGAGGTCGCCGCGACCAAGCGCGTCCTGGGCTTCGACCCGGAGAAGAGCTTCGAGGTCGCCGACGAGGTCATCGCGCACACCCGTGAGGCGCTGGACCGCGGCCGCGAGGCCAAGGCCGCGTGGGAGAAGACCTTCGCCGCCTGGCGCACCGCCAACCCGGAGCGCGCCGCCGAGTTCGACCGGATCTCCGCGGGCGAGCTGCCCGAGGGCTGGGAGGACAAGCTCCCCGTCTTCGAGCCCGGCAAGGGTGTCGCCACCCGCGCCGCCTCCGGCAAGGTGCTCCAGGCGCTCGGTGAGATCGTCCCCGAGCTGTGGGGCGGCTCCGCCGACCTCGCGGGCTCGAACAACACCACGATCGACAAGACGTCGTCGTTCCTCCCGGAGGGCAACCCCCTGCCGGGCGCGGACCCGTACGGCCGCACGATCCACTTCGGCATCCGCGAGCACGCCATGGCCGCGGCCATGAACGGCATCGCGCTGCACGGCAACACCCGCATCTACGGCGGCACCTTCCTGGTGTTCTCCGACTACATGCGCAACGCCGTGCGCCTGTCCGCGCTGATGCACCTGCCGGTGACGTACGTGTGGACGCACGACTCGATCGGTCTCGGCGAGGACGGCCCGACCCACCAGCCGGTGGAGCACCTGGCCTCGCTGCGCGCCATCCCGGGCCTGAACGTCGTCCGCCCGGCCGACGCCAACGAGACCTCCCTCGCCTGGCGCGAGATCCTGCGCCGCTACACCAAGGTGTTCGGCAAGGGCGCTCCCCACGGCCTGGCGCTGACCCGCCAGGGCGTGCCGACGTACGAGGCGAACGAGAACGCGGCCAAGGGCGGCTACGTGCTCTTCGACGCGGAGGGCGGCGACGCCCAGGTCGTCCTCATCGGCACCGGCTCCGAGGTGCACCTCGCCGTCGAGGCGCGCGAGGAGCTCCAGGCCGCCGGCATCCCGGCCCGCGTCGTGTCGATGCCGTGTGTCGAGTGGTTCGAGGAGCAGGACCAGGCGTACAAGGACAGCGTCCTTCCGCCGTCGGTGAAGGCCCGCGTGGCGGTCGAGGCGGGCATCGGCCTGACCTGGTACCGGTACGTCGGGGACGCCGGCCGGATCGTCTCGCTGGAGCACTTCGGTGCCTCGGCGGACGCCAAGGTCCTGTTCCGCGAGTTCGGCTTCACCGGCGAGGCCGTCGCGGCCGCCGCCCGGGAATCTCTCGCCGCCGTCACGCGCTGACGCCGTTATACGACTAGTAGGAGATGCAATTCTCATGACAGACGCACTCAAGCGCCTCTCCGACGAGGGCGTGGCGATCTGGCTCGACGACCTGTCCCGCACACGGATCACCTCCGGCAACCTCGCCGAGCTGATCGACCAGAGCCACGTCGTGGGTGTCACGACCAACCCGTCGATCTTCCAGAAGGCGATCTCCCAGGGCCACGGTTACGACCAGCAGCTCACCGACCTCGCCACCCGCAAGGTCACCGTGGACGAGGCCATCCGCATGATCACGACGGCGGACGTCCGCGACGCCGCCGACATCCTGCGTCCGGTCTTCGACACCACGGACGGCCAGGACGGCCGGGTCTCCATCGAGGTCGACCCGCGCCTGGCGCACCACACCGCGGCCACGGTCGCCGAGGCCAAGCAGCTCGCCTGGCTGGTGGACCGGCCGAACACGCTCATCAAGATCCCGGCGACGAAGGCCGGCCTGCCGGCGATCACCGAGGTCATCGGCAAGGGCATCAGCGTCAACGTCACGCTGATCTTCTCGCTGGAGCGCTACCGCGAGGTCATGGACGCCTACCTGGCGGGTCTGGAGAAGGCGAAGGCCGCGGGCCTGGACCTCTCCAAGATCCACTCGGTGGCCTCGTTCTTCGTGTCCCGCGTGGACTCCGAGATCGACAAGCGTCTCGACGCGGTCGGCACCGACGAGGCCAAGGCCCTCAAGGGCAAGGCGGCTCTCGCCAACGCCCGGCTGGCCTACCAGGCGTTCGAGGAGGTCTTCTCCTCGGACCGCTGGGCCGCGCTCGACAAGGCGCACGCCAACAAGCAGCGTCCGCTGTGGGCCTCCACCGGCGTGAAGGACCCCGCGTACAAGGACACGCTGTACGTGGACGACCTGGTCGCCCCCGGCACGGTGAACACCATGCCCGAGGCCACCCTGGACGCCACCGCGGACCACGGACAGATCACGGGCAACACGATCGCCGGCACCTACGAGCAGGCCCGTGCCGAGCTCGACGCCGTCGAGAAGCTGGGTGTCTCGTACGACGACGTCGTCCAGCTCCTCGAGGACGAGGGCGTCGAGAAGTTCGAGGCCGCCTGGATCGACCTGCTCAACTCGACCGAGGCAGAGCTCAAGCGCCTCGCCCCTTCGGAGGGCTGACCACTTTGTCTGGTGTTCCCGGAGCCAACCCGCTCCGTGACGCCCAGGACCGACGGCTCCCGCGCATCGCGGGGCCGTCGGGCCTGGTCATCTTTGGCGTCACGGGCGATTTGTCCCGTAAGAAGCTGATGCCCGCCGTCTACGACCTGGCCAATCGCGGCCTGCTGCCGCCGGGCTTCTCACTCATCGGATTCGCGCGCCGCGAGTGGCAGGACGAGGACTTCGCACAGGAGGTCCACGACGCCGTCAAGCAGCACGCCCGTACGGAGTTCCGCGAGGAGGTCTGGCAGCAGCTCATCCAGGGGATGCGCTTCGTCCAGGGCAACTTCGACGACGACGACGCCTTCGAGACCCTGAAGGCGACGATCCAGGAGCTCGACCAGGCACAGGGGACGGGCGGCAACTTCGCCTTCTACCTCTCCGTGCCGCCGAAGTTCTTCCCCAAGGTCGTCCAGCAGCTCAAGAAGCACGGGCTCGCGGACCAGAAGGAGGGTTCCTGGCGGCGTGCCGTCATCGAGAAGCCCTTCGGCCACGACCTGAAGAGCGCGCAGGAGCTCAACCAGCTCGTGCACGACGTCTTCCCGCCCAACGAGGTCTTCCGGATCGACCACTACCTGGGCAAGGAGACGGTTCAGAACATCCTGGCGCTGCGGTTCGCCAACACGATGTTCGAGCCGATCTGGAACCGGAGCTACGTCGACCACGTCCAGATCACGATGGCCGAGGACATCGGCATCGGCGGCCGGGCCGGCTACTACGACGGCATCGGCGCCGCCCGTGACGTCATCCAGAACCACCTGCTCCAGCTGCTGGCGCTGACCGCGATGGAGGAGCCCGGCTCCTTCCACCCGAAGGCCCTGGTCGCCGAGAAGCTCAAGGTGCTCACTGCCGTCGAGCTGCCGGACGACCTCGGCAAGCACACCGTGCGCGGTCAGTACGCGCACGCGTGGCAGGGCGGCGAGGAAGTCCTCGGCTATCTGGAGGAGGACGGTATCGACCCCAAGTCGAAGACCGACACCTTCGCCGCGATCAAGCTGACGATCAACAACCGCCGCTGGGCGGGCGTGCCGTTCTACCTCCGTACCGGAAAGCGGCTCGGCCGCCGGGTCACGGAGATCGCGATCGTCTTCAAGCGCGCCCCGTACCTCCCCTTCGAGTCCGGGGCGACCGAGGAACTGGGCAGCAACGCCCTGGTCATCCGGGTCCAGCCGGACGAGGGCGTGACCGTGCGGTTCGGCTCCAAGGTGCCCGGCACCTCGATGGAGGTCCGGGACGTCACGATGGACTTCGCCTACGGCGAGTCCTTCACGGAGTCCAGCCCGGAGGCCTACGAGCGGCTCATCCTCGATGTGCTCCTCGGCGACGCCAACCTCTTCCCCCGGCACCAGGAGGTCGAACTCTCCTGGGACATCCTCGACCCGATCGAGGAGTACTGGGACAAGCACGGCAAGCCCGCGCAGTACCCGGCGGGCACCTGGGGCCCGGCCGAGGCGGACGAGATGCTCGCACGAGACGGACGGAGCTGGCGCCGGCCATGAAGATCGATCTCACGGAAACCACTTCCAGCAAGATCAACCAGGCGCTGGTGTCGGCCCGTCGTGCCATCGGCACCCCGGCGATCGGCATGGTCCTCACGCTGGTCATCGTCACCGACGAGGAGAACGCCTACGACGCTCTCAAGTCGGCCGGTGACGCCTCGCGCGAGCACCCCTCGCGGATCATCGCGGTGATCAAGCGCGTCAGCCGTTCGCCGCGCAGCCGGCGTGACGCCCGGCTGGACGCCGAGGTCCGGGTCGGCTCCGACGCGGGCACCGGCGAGACCGTGGTGCTGCGGCTCCACGGCGAACTGGCCAACCACGCCCAGTCGGTGGTCCTGCCGCTGCTGCTGCCGGACGCCCCGGTCGTGGTGTGGTGGCCCGAGGGCGCCCCCGCCGATCCGGCGAAGGACCCGCTGGGCGCGCTCGCCCAGCGCCGGATCACGGACGCGTACTCGGCCGAGCACCCGAGCGACGAGCTCGCGGTGCGCGCGAAGTCGTACACCCCCGGGGACACGGATCTGTCCTGGACCCGCATCACGCCGTGGCGCTCGATGCTGGCGGCCGCGCTGGACCAGCAGGCCGTGGCCGTCGTCTCGGCGACGGTCGAGGGCGAGTCCGAGAACCCGAGCTGCGAACTGCTGGCCATGTGGCTCGCGGACCGGCTCCAGGTCCCGGTCGAACGCACCATGTCCGGCGGTCCCGGTCTGACGGCCGTCCGGATGGAGACCAAGTCCGGCACGATCGTGCTGGACCGGGCCGACGGTTCGCTCGCCACGCTCTCCATGGTGGGACAGCCGGACCGTGCGGTGGCGCTCAAGCGCCGGGAGACCGCGGAGCTGCTCGCCGAGGAGCTGCGTCGGCTCGACCCGGACAACACCTACGAGTCCGCGGTGAAGTTCGGCGTGGAGCGGCTCGGGGAGGCGGCGAAGCCCAAGGCCGGCGCGTCCGCGTCGCCCGCGGCGCCCGCTGCCAAGAAGACGGCCGCGCCCGCGAAGAAGGCGGCGTCGAAGTGAGCGTCGTCCCGCAGCTCGTCGTGCACCGCGACAAGGAGTTGATGGCGCAGGCCGCCGCGGCCCGGCTGATCACGAAGATCGTGGACGCCCAGGCCGCACGCGGTCACGCCTCGGTGGTGCTCACCGGCGGTCGCAACGGCAACGGCCTGCTGGCCGCGCTCGCCGACGCGCCCGCCCGGGACGCGATCGACTGGTCGCGGCTCGACCTGTGGTGGGGCGACGAGCGGTTCCTGCCGGACGGCGATCCGGAACGCAATGTCACGCAGGCCCGCAAGGCCCTGCTGGACTCGGTGCCGCTGGACCCGTCCCGGGTGCACGCGATGCCAGCGTCGGACGGGCCGTACGGTCATGACGTCGATGCGGCGGCGGCCGCGTACGCCGCCGAACTGGCCGCCGCGGCCGGTCCGGAGGACCACGGACCGGTGCCGGTGTTCGACGTGCTGATGCTGGGTGTCGGGCCGGACACCCATGTCGCGTCGCTCTTCCCGGAGCTGCCCGCGGTACGGGAGACCGAGCGCACCGTCGTCGGTGTGCACGGGGCTCCCAAGCCGCCGCCCGTCCGTGTCTCGCTCACGCTGCCCGCGATCCGGGCGGCGCGTGAGGTGTGGCTGCTCGCGGCGGGCGAGGACAAGGCGGAGGCCGCCGCCATCGCCCTGTCCGGGGCCGGGGAGATCCAGGCCCCGGCGGCCGGTGCGTACGGTCGCAGCCGCACGCTGTGGCTGCTGGACGCGGCGGCGGCCTCGCGGCTGCCGCGCGCCCTGTACCCGCCGGCATCCGCCTGACCTGCCGTCAGCGGTACGCACAGCAGGCCCGGTTCGCTCCTCGGAGCGGACCGGGCCTGCGGCGTGAAAGGCTCGGCCCATGCACATCGGAAGCGTGGTGATGGGCGCGTCGGACGTACGGCGTGCGGCGGCTTTCTGGAAGGCGGCGCTCGGTTACGTCGAGCGTGAGCCGCTGACGGACGACTGGGTGGTGCTGGTCCCGGCCGGAGGGACCGGGCCGGGGTTGTCGCTGGGCCGGAGCGGGGTCCCGGTGCAGGAGGTGCCCCGGGTCCACCTCGACCTGTACACCGAGGAGCAGGACGCCGAGGTGGCGCGGCTGCTCGCGCTCGGGGCCGTGCGGACCGACTGGAAGCTGTATCCCGAGGATCCGGACTTCGTGGTCCTCGCGGACACCGAGGGCAACCGTTTCTGCGTCATCGACACGACGCACGGCTGACCGCGCTCATTCCCCGGCCCCCCGCTTCGCCCGCATCCGCTCCGGGAGCCCGCCTCGCTCCCCCGCCGGGACCCGCTCCAGGAAGGGCTCCAGCAGCCCCGGAACGGCCTCGGAGGCGAAGACCAGACCCTCGGACGCGTCAGCGTCATACACCGTGTACACGCCCGCTCCGGCGGCCGTCGTCGCGCTGATGTTCAGCAGCCCGGCCCGTCGCTGGAAGTACGACTGCCGGACCGTCCAGCCGATCACCCCGGCCCGCTCCAGCGCGGCAGTGGAGCGGCGCAGGGTGCCCGAGCGGGTCACCAGGTAGCCGCCGCTGAGGACGTGTCCGAGGCCGCGGTACGCGTCGCGCGCCAGCAGCGCCCCGGCGGGCAGCCCGAGTGCGGCGCAGCCGAGCGCGGTCCAGAGCAGCACGGGCGTCAGCAGGGCGCCGAGCAGGGCCTGGACCAGAACGGGCACCAGGACCGCCGCGTACGCCCGTCGAAGGCGCCGGCCGCGCGCGGCGGGCGGATGCGCGGTCAGCTCGGCACCGGTCGGGGACACGGCTTCGCGCAGCACCGCCGCGGCCGCCCCGTCGGCGACCGGCCGGGGCGCGACGGGCAGCAGGGTGCTGTGGTCGCCGCGTTCCTCCTCGTCGTCCTTGGCCAGTCCGGTGGTGATGGCGTCGACCCGGGCGGCGCCCAGCAGACGGACGCCGAGCGGCTCGACGAGGTCGACACCGCGCAGGCGGCGCTCCTCGATGGAGACGGACCGCGAGGTGAGCAGTCCGCGCCGGATGCGCAGGGTGCCGCCCGGTTCGCGTTCGAGGCGGTAGTTCCACCACATCTCGACCCAGAGGCCCAGTGCGCCAACGGCGCCCGCGAGGGTCGCGGCGACGGCGAGCAGCGCGATCACGGAGGGCAGGGAGAAGTCCCGGAACCGGTCGCTCGCCCACTCGATCACCTGCCCCTGTGCCCCGAACCAGTCGCTGACCTGCAGCACCGCCCCGGCTGCGGCGCCGCCGAGCGCGGGTGCCACGAAGGAGACCGGCGCGTAGCGGATCCAGCGGGGGTCGAGCGTGGCCAGCTCGCCCTCGCGGTGGCTGCCGGACGCTTCGGTGAGTCCGCGTTCCAGGAGCGCGCGGCGCAGCCGTTCGCCCTCGGCGCGCAGGACCGGGTCGAGTACCAGGGTGGATTCGTCGCCGTGGTGCTCACCGGTGCCGATCCGCACGGTGACGAGCCCGAGGACGCGCTGGAGCAGAGGGGCGGTGAGGTCGACGCTGCGGATGCGTTCCCGGGCCAGGGAGCGCTTCCTGACGAGCAGGAGGCCGGTGTGGAGCTCGACCCGGTCGGCTCCGACGCGGTAGCGGGTGCGGCGCCAGCGTACGTAGTCGGCACCCGCGCTGCCCGCGATGAGCAGGGCCACGCCCGCCGCCACCCAGGCGACGGCGGCGACGAACCCGAACCGTCCGGAGAGCCCGAGCGTGGTCGGTACGGCGGCTCCGGCCGCCACGCCCGCCGTGACGAGGGCGGTGGCCAGGACCGTACGCCGGTCGAGCCGGCGCCAGTCCGCGGGCGGGGCGGCGGTGCTCATGTGGCATCGCCCGGGGTGTCCTGGGTGATGCGGGTCAGCCGCTCGGCGAGCTCGGCCGCCCGTTCGTGGTCGAGGCCCTCGATCCGGACGGCGCCCTTGGCCGAGGCGGTGGTGACGGTGACCGTGGCGAGCCTGTAGAGCTGTTCGAGGGGGCCGCGCACGGTGTCCACGGTCTGGATCCGGGACATCGGCGCGATCCGCCACTCCTGCCACAGCACCCCCGTCCGGACGTACACCGCCTCGTCGGTGACCTCCCAGCGGTGTGTACGGAACCACCAGAGGGGGACGAGGACGGCACAGCCGATGCCGAGGACCGCGAGGACCGCGGCGGGCAGCAGCAGCCAGAACCGGGCGGACGCGACGAACACGCCCAGCACGGCCAGGACCACCACCGGTACCGCGGTCAGCAGCAGCCACTGCGCCCGCCACCAGCCGACAGCCCGCGGGTCCGGCGTGTGCGCCGGAGACCGCAGCCGTACCGTCCCCTCCCCCGTGGCCACGGACTCAGCGCCCCCGCAGCTCGCGGTACGCGGAGACCAGCGCGGCGGTCGAACTGTCCAGCTGCTCGGCGCCCTTGCCCTCCGTCAGCACCGGCTCGATCCGCTTGGCGAGGACCTTGCCGAGCTCGACACCCCACTGGTCGAAGGAGTCGATGTTCCAGACGGCGCCCTGGACGAAGACCTTGTGCTCGTACAGCGCGATCAGCTGGCCGAGCACGGACGGCGTCAGCCGGTCGGCGAGGATCGTCGTCGTCGGGTGGTTGCCGCGGAACGTCTTGTGCGGCACCAACTCCTCGGGGACGCCCTCGGCGCGTACCTCGTCGGGCGTCTTGCCGAAGGCCAGCGCCTGGGTCTGGGCGAAGAAGTTGGCCATCAGCAGGTCGTGCTGGGCGACCAGTCCGGGCAGCAGGGCCCGGACCGGCTCGGCGAAGCCGATGAAGTCGGCCGGGATGACCTTGGTGCCCTGGTGGATCAGCTGGTAGTAGGCGTGCTGCCCGTTGGTACCGGGGGTGCCCCAGACGACCGGACCGGTCTGCCAGTCGACCGGGTTGCCGTCCCGGTCCACGGACTTGCCGTTCGACTCCATGTCGAGCTGCTGGAGGTAGGCCGTGAACTTGGACAGGTAGTGGCTGTAGGGCAGCACGGCGTGCGACTGCGCGTCGAAGAACGCGCCGTACCAGACTCCCAGCAGGCCCAGCAGCAGCGGGGCGTTCTCCTCGGCCGGGGCGGTGCGGAAGTGCTCGTCGACGAGGTGGAAGCCGTCGAGCATCTCGCGGAACCGGTCCGGTCCGATGGCGATCATCAGCGAGAGGCCGATGGCGGAGTCGTACGAGTAGCGGCCGCCGACCCAGTCCCAGAACTCGAACATGTTGGCGGTGTCGATGCCGAAGTCGGAGACCTTCTCGGCGTTCGTCGACAGGGCCACGAAGTGCTTGGCCACCGCGTCCTGACCGGCCCTCAGCCCGGTCAGGAGCCAGTCGCGGGCCGAGGTGGCGTTGGTGATCGTCTCGATCGTGGTGAAGGTCTTCGACGCGATGACGAAGAGCGTCTCGGCCGGGTCGAGGTCGTGCAGTGCCTCGTGCAGGTCGGCGCCGTCGACGTTGGAGACGAAGCGGACGGTCAGCGAGCGGTCCGTGAAGGAGCGCAGCACCTCGTACGCCATGGCGGGGCCGAGGTCCGAGCCTCCGATGCCGATGTTGACGATGTTCTTGATCGGCTTGCCGGTGTGACCGGTCCACTCGCCCGACCTGACGCGGTCGGAGAAGGCGGCCATCTTGTCGAGCACCGCGTGCACGGCGGGCACCACGTTCTCGCCGTCGACCTCGATCACGGCGTCGCGCGGGGCGCGGAGCGCGGTGTGCAGGACGGCGCGGTCCTCGGTGGTGTTGATCTTGTCGCCGCGGAACATCGCGTCCCGCAGCTCGGCGACACCGGTGGCCGCCGCGAGCTCGCGGAGCAGCCGGAGCGTCTCGTCGGTCACCAACTGCTTGGAGTAGTCGACGTAGAGGTCGCCGACGCGCAGGGTGTACCCCGTGCCGCGCTCCGGATCGTCCGCGAACAGGTCTCGCAGACGGGTCGCCCCGAGCTCCTCGCGGTGCTTGCCCAGCGCGGTCCATTCCGGCGTCTGGTTGAGCCTGGCTCGGCTTTGTGCGTTCATCCCGGACATCAGCCCACTTCTTCTCGTAACCGCAGTTCCCCGCTGCCCCTCCAACTTAATTGATCAGGGCGGCGGACGGGACAACGGCGGGCTGCGGCACGGCAGAAGCGTTCCGGCCGGACACCCTGGGGGTGTCCGGCCGGTGAACAGCTTCTGGTGAGCCACGCGAGGTGTCAGATCTCGCCGCGGAGTTTGGCGAGGGCTTCGGCGAGGATGGCCTCGCCGTCCGCGTCGCTGCGCCGCTCGCGCACGTACGCGAGGTGCGTCTTGTACGGCTCGGTGCGCGGCGGGTCCGGCGGGCTGTCCCGGTCCTGGCCGGCCGGGAATCCGCAGCGCGGGCAGTCCCAGGTCTCCGGTACCTGCGCGTCATGGGCGAAGCTCGGCTGCGTCTCGTGCCCGTTCGAGCACCAGAAGGAGATGCGGGCCCGTGGCGCGGACTCGCCGCGCTCGGCCTCCCCCATCGGCCCCGCTCCGACCCGGCTTCCCCGGATCGCGTTGCCACTTGCCACGGTCGTAACTCCCTGCGTGATGGTGCTCGAAGATGCCCCAGTCTACGTAAGGCCCAACGCGCGTCCAGTGGTTGGAGTTACACCCTCACCGGAATCGCGTACGACGGGTCAGTTGTCCAGCTTGATGAGCAGACCAAGCACCACGATGCACGCGAACCAGCCCAGACCGACCACGACGGTGATCCGGTCGAGGTTGCGCTCGGCAACCGAGGAACCGCCGACGGAGGACTGCATTCCGCCACCGAACATGTCGGAAAGACCGCCGCCCTTCCCCTTGTGCATCAGCACCAGCAGCATCAGCAGCAGGCTGAAGACGATCAGGGCGATCTCGAACCCCAAAATCACGGCTGGTCCCTACTTTCCGAAAATTCCTGACTGCATGTGCGAACAACGGGGGCCGGGAGGCTGCCCTCCTGGCCCCCGCAAGGGTACGACGGATCCGCGCTAGCGCATACTCACTGGTCGCGGAAGCGGACGATCTTGACGAACTCGTCGGCGTCCAGCGCGGCGCCGCCGATCAGTGCGCCGTCCACATCGGGCTGCGCCATGATCGCGGCCACGTTGCCGGACTTCACCGAGCCGCCGTACTGGATACGGACCGCGTCGGCCAGCTCCTGCGAGTACAGCTCGGCGAGGCGGCCGCGGATCGCACCGCAGACCTCCTGCGCGTCCTCGGGGGTGGCGACCTCGCCGGTGCCGATGGCCCAGACCGGCTCGTAGGCGATCACGATGGTCTCGGCCTGCTCGGCGGGGATGTCCTTCAGCCCGCCGTCGAGCTGCGCGAGCGTGTACGCGACCTGCTCGCCGGCCTTGCGGACGTCCAGGCCCTCGCCGACGCACAGGATCGGGGTCAGACCGTGCTTGTACGCGGCCTTCACCTTGGCGTTGCAGACCTCGTCGGTCTCCGCGTGGTACTGGCGGCGCTCGCTGTGGCCGACGGCGACGAAGGTGCACTTCAGCTTGGCGAGCATCGGGCCGGAGATCTCACCGGTGTACGCGCCGGAGTCGTGCGCCGAGATGTCCTGGGCGCCGTACTTGATCTTCAGCTTGTCGCCGTCGACCAGCGTCTGGACGGAGCGCAGGTCGGTGAAGGGCGGCAGGACGGCGACCTCTACGGCGTCGTAGTCCTTGTCGGCCAGGGCGAAGGCGAGCTTCTGGACATGCGCGATGGCCTCGAGGTGGTTGAGGTTCATCTTCCAGTTGCCCGCCATCAGCGGGGTCCGGCCTTGGGCGGTAGCAGTCATGAAAGGTCAGTCCTCCAGTGCGGCGAGGCCGGGAAGCGTCTTGCCCTCGAGGTATTCGAGGCTGGCGCCGCCACCGGTCGAGATGTGTCCGAACGCGTTCTCGTCGAAGCCCAGGATGCGGACCGCGGCGGCGGAGTCGCCACCGCCGACCACGCTGAAGCCCGAGGAGTCGACGAGGGCCTGGGCGACCGCCCGGGTGCCCTCGGCGAAGTCGGGGTGCTCGAAGACGCCCATCGGGCCGTTCCAGAAGACGGTGGCCGCGTCGGCGAGCTTCGATGCGTAGAGCTTGTTGGTCTCCGGGCCGTTGTCCAGCCCCATCTGTCCGGCCGGCATGGCGTCGGCGGCGACGGTGGAGGGGTTGGCCGGGGCCTTGGTCTTGAGGTCGGGGAACGCCGGGGCGACCACGACGTCGACGGGGAGCACGAACTCCACGCCCTTCTCCTCGGCGCGCTTGAGGTACTCCAGCACGACCGGGATCTGGTCCTCCTGGAGCAGCGAGCTGCCGACCTCGTGGCCCTGGGCCTTGAGGAAGGTGTACGCCATGCCGCCGCCGATGAGGATGCGGTCGGCGCGCTCCAGCAGGTGGTCGATGACGCCGAGCTTGTCCGAGACCTTGGCGCCGCCCAGCACGACCGCGTAGGGGCGCTGCACGTCGTCGGTGAGCTTCTTCAGGACGCCGACCTCGGTGGCGATCAGGTCGCCCGCGGCGTGCGGAAGGCGGGCCGGGAGGTCGAAGACCGAGGCGTGCTTGCGGTGCACGGCGCCGAAGCCGTCACCCACGTAGACGTCGGCGAGCTCGGCCAGCCGGTCGGCGAAGGCGCCGCGCTCGGCGTCGTCCTTCGACGTCTCGCCGGCGTTGAAGCGGAGGTTCTCGATGACGGCGACCTGGCCGTCGGCGAGCGCGGCGACGGTGGCGCGGGCGGACTCGCCGACCGTGTCGGTCGCGAAGGCCACGTCGGTCCCGAGCAGCTCACCGAGGCGGGTGGCCGCGGGCGCCAGCGAGAACGCCGGGTCCGGGGCACCCTTCGGGCGGCCCAGGTGCGAGGCGACGACGACCCGGGCGCCGGCCTCGGCCAGCTTCCGCACGGTCGGCTCGACGGCGCGGATGCGGCCGTCGTCGGTGATGGTGGTCCCGCTGAGCGGCACGTTGAGGTCGGCGCGGACGAATACGCGCTTGCCGGTGACCCCTTCGGCGAGAAGTTCGTCGATCGTCTTCATCTGTCTGGACTCCTTGGAGGACGAGAGAGCATGCAGCGGGGCTCGAACGGCGCCGCGTTGCGCCGTTCGAGCCCCGTGCTCACATCGAGGTGCCTGCCGATCCGAGGATCAGAGCTGGCCGCCGACGAAGACGGTCAGGTCGACGAGGCGGTTGGAGTAACCCCACTCGTTGTCGTACCAGCCGAGGATCTTCACCGTGTTGCCCTCCTGGACCATGGTCAGGGAGGAGTCGAAGGTGCAGGACGACGGGTCGCTGACGATGTCCGAGGACACGATCGGGTCCTCGGTGTACGTCAGGAAGCCCTTGAGGTCGCCGTCGTCGGACGCCTTCTTGAACGCGGCGTTGACCTCGTCCTTGGTGACCTCGCGCTGCAGGGTCACGACGAGGTCGGTGGCGGAACCGGTCGGGACCGGAACACGCATCGCGATGCCGTCGAGCTTGCCCTTGAGCTGCGGAAGGACCAGAGCGGTGGCCTTGGCGGCACCCGTCGTGGTCGGGATGATGTTCTCCGCGGCGGCGCGGGCGCGACGCAGGTCGGAGTGCGGGAAGTCCAGGATCCGCTGGTCGTTCGTGTACGCGTGGACCGTCGTCATCAGGCCCTTGACGATGCCGAAGTTCTCGTCGAGAACCTTGGCCATCGGCGCCACACAGTTGGTGGTGCAGGAGGCGTTGGAGATGACGTGGTGGTTGGCCGCGTCGTACTTGTCCTGGTTGACGCCCATCACGATGGTGATGTCCTCGTCCTTGGCCGGAGCCGAGATGAGGACCTTCTTGGCGCCGCCCGCGATGTGCTTGGCGGCGTCGGCCTTCTTGGTGAAGATGCCGGTCGACTCGATGACGATGTCGACGCCCAGCTCGCCCCACGGGATGTCCGCCGGGTTGCGCTCGGAGAGCACCTTGATGGTGTGACCGTCGACGGTGATGGTGTCAGCGGTGTGGCTCACCTCTGCCTTGAGACGACCCAGAATGGTGTCGTACTTCAGCAGGTGGGCCGTGGTCGCAGTGTCACCCAGGTCGTTGACAGCCACGATCTCGATGTCCGCACCCTGCTCCAGCAGCGCGCGGAAGTAGTTACGACCGATGCGGCCAAAGCCGTTGATGCCTACGCGGATCGTCACGAACCGATCTCCTCGTTAGGTACGCCGGTTTTCGACGCCGGCGAGTTGTATGGGATGTCCCCGACCGCCTCCGACCCTACCTCTCCGGAGCCCTCGGGGTGACATCGAGCAGGGCCGCAGGAACGGTGAAGGCCCGTACTCCCCAGTAGGAGTACGGGCCTCCGGTTGCCCGGTCCACCTCGCTGCGACGATTACGCAGCGTCAACGCCCGCGGATGCGCGGGGTGTTCCCGCCGCAGGCCGTCGGCGGGGGTGGTGCGTCAGCCGACCAGGCCGTCGGCCAGCTCTTCGCTGAGGGTGGATTCCGTGCTCGGGATCCCGAGGTCCTGGGCCCGCTTGTCGGCCATCGCCAGGAGGCGGCGGATCCGTCCGGCGACGGCGTCCTTGGTCAGCGGCGGATCGGCGAGGGCGCCCAGCTCCTCCAGGGAGGCCTGCTTGTGCTCCATGCGCAGCCGTCCGGCCGCCGCGAGGTGCTCGGGGACCTCCTCGCCGAGGATCTCCAGCGCGCGCCCGACCCGGGCGCCCGCCGCGACCGCGGCCCGGGCGGACCGGCGCAGGTTCGCGTCGTCGAAGTTGGCGAGCCGGTTGGCGGTGGCACGGACCTCGCGGCGCATCCGCCGCTCCTCCCAGGCCAGCACCGACTCATGGGCGCCGAGCCGGGTGAGCAGGGCGCCGATCGCGTCGCCGTCCCGGACGACGACGCGGTCCACACCGCGTACCTCACGGGCCTTCGCCGCGATGGAGAGCCTGCGGGCGGCGCCGACCAGCGCGAGCGCGGCCTCGGGCCCGGGGCAGGTCACCTCCAGCGAGGAGGAGCGGCCCGGCTCGGTGAGGGAGCCGTGGGCCAGGAAGGCCCCGCGCCAGGCGGCCTCGGCATCGCAGGTGGCCCCCGAGACCACCTGCGGGGGAAGACCGCGGATGGGACGGCCGCGGCCGTCCACCAGGCCCGTCTGGCGGGCCAGCTGATCGCCGCCCGCCACCACCCGCACGACGTAGCGCGAGCCGCGCCGCAGCCCGCCGGGCGCCATCACGATCAGCTCCGAGCTGTGCCCGAAGATCTCCAGGATGTCGCGCTTCAGCCGGCGCGCCGCCATCGCGGTGTCCAGCTCCGCCTCGATCACAATCCGGCCGCTCACCAGGTGCAGCCCACCCGCGAACCGAAGAATCGCCGAGACTTCTGCCTTCCTGCAGCAGGTCCGGGTTACGGGAAGCCGAGAGATTTCGTCCTTCACCGCTGGCGTCATCGCCATGGGCCGATCCTTCCATGCATCCGAAAAATACGGTCGTACGCGGCAGCCAACAGCTCCGGATCATGAATCGGAACGCCGTCGGGTGAGGCCACGGGCGCCAGCTCGACTGCGGCGCCGAGCCGTTTTGCGGCATCGGCGAGGGACTCGCGGTCGGGCACGGCGGCCTCGTCGGCCAACACCACGTCCAGGGCGAGTTTAGGGGCGTGTCGTCCCAAAACCTCCAAATGACGCTGCGGAGAGAAGCCATCTGTTTCACCGGGTTGCGGTGCGAGGTTCAGCGAGAGGACCTTCCGGGCCTTCGTTTCGATCAGCGCGTCCAGCAGATCGGGGACCAGCAGATGCGGAATGACCGAGGAGAACCAGGAGCCGGGACCGAGCACCACCCAGTCCGCGTCGAGGACCGCCGCGACCGCTTCGGGGACCGCCGGCGGGTCGTGCGGAACGACGTGCACGGACTGGACCTCGCCCGGGGTGAGCGCCACGGTCGCCTGGCCGCGCACCGTGTCCACCCGGTCCGGATGCTCCGGGTCGTGGCCCTTCACGAGCGCCTGCAGCTCCAGGGGCACGGCGGACATCGGCAGCACCCGGCCGTGCGCGCCGAGGAGCTTGCCGACCAGGTCGAGGGCCTGCACGTGGTCGCCGAGCTGCTCCCACAGGGCGACGATCAGCAGATTGCCGACCGCGTGCTCGTGCAGGTCGCCCTTGGACTGGAAGCGGTGCTGGATGACCTGGGCCCAGGTCTGGCCCCATTCGTCGTCGCCGCACAGCGCGGCCAGCGCCTTGCGCAGGTCGCCGGGGGGCAGGACGCCCAGCTCCTCGCGGAGCCGGCCGCTGGAGCCCCCGTCGTCGGCGACGGTGACCACGGCGGTCAGGTCGCCGGTGATCCGTCGCAGCGCGGTGAGCGAGGCGGACAGGCCCATGCCGCCGCCGAGCGCGACGACCTTGGGCTGTGCGCCGCGCTTGCGGCCGGACAGGGGGGCGCCCCTGCGCAACCGGCGCAGCCGGAGGTTGCGACTGGTCACTCGCGCCCCATGTCCCGATGCACGAGCACGGTCTCGATCCCTTCGGTGGCGAGCCTGGCCGCCAGCTTCTCCGACATGGCGACGGAGCGGTGCTTGCCGCCCGTGCAGCCGACGGCGATGGTCACGTAGCGCTTGCCCTCGCGGCGGTATCCCGCGGCGATGAGCTGGAGCAGCTCCGTGTACTGGTTGAGGAACTCCTTGGCGCCCGGCTGGTCGAAGACATACGCGGACACCTCCTCGTTGAGTCCGGTGAAGGGGCGCAACTCGGGGACCCAGTGCGGATTGGGCAGGAAGCGGCAGTCCACCACCAGGTCGGCGTCCACGGGCAGCCCGTACTTGTAGCCGAAGGACATCACGGTGGCGCGGAGCTCCGGCTCCTCGTCGCCCGCGAACTGGGCGTCCATCTTGGCGCGCAGCTCGTGGACGTTGAGGCTGGAGGTGTCGATCACCAGGTCGGCGTCGCCGCGCAGCTCGCGCAGCAGGTCGCGTTCGGCGGCGATGCCGTCGACGATGCGGCCGTCGCCCTGGAGGGGGTGCGGCCGGCGGACCGACTCGAAGCGGCGGACCAGCGCGTCGTCGGAGGACTCCAGGAAGACGATCCGCCGGGTGACGCCCTTGGTCTCCAGGTCGGCGAGCGACTCCCGCAGATTGTCGAAGAAGCGGCGGCCCCGGACGTCGACGACGACGGCGATCCGCGCCACGTTGCCCTGCGAGCGGGCGCCGAGCTCCACCATGGTGGGGATCAGCGCCGGCGGCAGGTTGTCGACGACGAACCAGCCGAGGTCCTCCAGACACTTGGCCGCCGTGCTCCGGCCGGCGCCCGACATTCCGGAGATGATCACCAGCTCGGGGATGGCCACCGCGCTGTCGCCCGTCTCGATCGAGGTGCCCGTACTCACGTCTGCTGCTCCGTCTGCTCGGTCTGTGCGGTCGTGCCCGTGTTCAAGCTCGTGCTCGGTCATGTCGTGCTGCCCCCGTCGTCCTCTTCGATGATCTCTCCTGTGGCCGTGTTCACGGCGGGCGTCGCCGGGGCGGCCGTGGCGAGGGCGACAGCCACTGATTCCGCCGTCCTGCGGCCTATCCCCGGAACCGCGCAGATCTCGTCGATTGTCGCCTGCTTCAGCTTCTTCACGGAGCCGAAATGCTTGATCAGCGCCTGTTTCCGGGACTCGCCCAGACCGGCGACCGCGTCCAGGGGGCTGGAGCGGATGCGCTTGGCCCGTTTGGCGCGCTGATAGGTGATGGCGAAGCGGTGCGCCTCGTCACGGACGCGCTGGAGGAGGTAGAGGCCCTCGCTGGAGCGGGGCAGGACGACCGGGTCGTCGTCATCGGGCAGCCAGACCTCTTCGAGGCGCTTGGCGAGGCCGCAGACGGCGATGTCGTCGATCCCCAGCTCGTCCAGGGCCCGCTTGGCTGCGGCGACCTGGGGCTGCCCGCCGTCGACCACGAGGAGCTGAGGCGGGTACGCGAACCGCTTGGGGCGGCCGTCGTCCTCACGGGGCTCGGCGGACTCGGCGGGTGGCGCACCGGCCGCGGCTCCTGCCGGGAGGGTGCCGGCGGCGGGGGCCGCACCGGCGGCTTGGAGGGTGCCGGTGGCCGGGACGGTGCCGTCGGCGTGAGGGGTGCCGTCCGCCGGGGCGGTGCCGTCCGCCGGGGCGGCGCCCGTGGCCGCGGGGCCCTCCTGCTCCCACTCCCCCGTCCGCTCCTTGTCCTGGAGGTAGCGGCGGAAGCGCCGGCTGATCACCTCGTGCATCGAGCGGACGTCGTCCTGTCCCTCGAAGCCCTTGATCTGGAAGCGGCGGTACTCGCCCTTACGGGCCAGGCCGTCCTCGAAGACCACCATCGACGCCACCACGTCGTCGCCCTGGAGGTGGGAGATGTCGAAGCACTCGATGCGCAGCGGGGCCGTGTCGAGACCGAGGGCCTCCGCGATCTCCTCCAGGGCCCGGGAGCGGGTGGTCAGGTCGGAGGCGCGCTTGGTCTTGTGCAGCCCGAGGGCCTGCTGGGCGTTGCGCTGGACCGTGGCCATCAGGTCCTTCTTGTCGCCCCGCTGCGGGATGCGCAGGCTGACCTGGGAGCCCCGGCGGTCGGCCAGCCACTGGGAGACCGCCTCGGGGTCCTCGGGAAGGGCCGGGACGAGGACCTCCTTGGGAACGGAGTCGCCGGTCTCCTCGCCGTACAGCTGCTGGAGGGCGTGCTCGACGAGGCCCGAGGTGTCGACGTTCTCCACCTTGTCGGTGACCCAGCCGCGCTGGCCGCGCACCCGGCCACCGCGGACGTGGAAGATCTGGACGGCCGCCTCCAGCTCGTCCTCCGCGACCGCGATCAGGTCGGCGTCGGTGGCGTCGGCGAGCACGACGGCGCTCTTCTCCATGGCGCGCTTGAGCGCCTCCACGTCGTCGCGCAGGCGTGCCGCGCGCTCGTACTCCATCTCCTCCGCCGCCGCCATCATGTCCTTCTCCAGGCGGCGGATGTACGTGCCGGTGCGGCCGGCCATGAAGTCGCAGAAGTCGTCCGCCAGTTCGCGGTGCTCCTCGGGGGTGACCCGGCCGACGCAGGGCGCCGAGCACTTGCCGATGTAGCCGAGGAGGCAGGGGCGGCCGGTCCTGGCGGCGTTCTTGAAGACGCCGGCGGAGCACGTGCGCACGGGGAAGACCCGGAGCATCAGGTCGACCGTCTCGCGGATCGCCCAGGCGTGCCCGTACGGACCGAAGTAGCGCACGCCCTTCTTCTTGGCACCGCGCATGACCTGGACGCGCGGGAACTCCTCGTTGAGCGTGACCGCGAGGTACGGATAGCTCTTGTCGTCGCGGTATTTGACGTTGAACCGGGGGTCGTACTCCTTGATCCAGGAGTACTCGAGCTGGAGCGCCTCGACCTCCGTGGAGACGACGGTCCACTCCACGGACGCGGCGGTGGTCACCATGGTGCGCGTGCGCGGATGGAGGCCCGACAGGTCCTGGAAGTAGTTGGCCAGGCGCTGGCGCAGGCTCTTCGCCTTCCCGACGTAGATCACCCGGCGGTGTTCGTCGCGGAATTTGTAGACCCCCGGGGAGTCGGGGATCTGTCCCGGCTTGGGGCGGTAGCTGGAGGGGTCTGCCATGTCTCCCACCCTACTTGCGGGCAGTGACAGCCCGGGTGCTCATGGGTGGCGCCGCGCTCCGGGACACGGGGTGGAGTCACGTGTCCCGGAGCACGGGGTCATCGGGTCCGGACCGGCCCGGCGATCACCCTGTCCGGACCGGCCCGGCGATCACCGCGTCCTGCGGTGGCGGTCGCGGGTGCGCAGGGCGGTGATGCCGCAGAGGGCGAGTACGGCCACGGCGCCCGCGGCCGCTGCCGCGGAGGCCGCGGTCAGGGCGGTGCCCGAGGCGGTGTCCGCCGTCGCGATGGCGGGCCCGCCCTCTCCCGTGGCGGGCTTCGCGCCGGCGGGTCCGTAGCCGCCCGCCCGGCCCGCGCGGGCGTAGCCGGAGCCGGGGAGCTTGTCCGCGTACGCGGCGCGTACCCGGGTGCGGTAGGCGGCCAGCGTGGTGCCGTCCGCGCCGACGGCCCGGACGGCGTCCCCGTCCAGCGGGAGCACCCGGCCGCCCTTCCAGACGTACCAGGCGTCGATCTGGGGTTCCCGGAAGACGATGCCGCCGGGCAGCTTGCGGGCTCCGGCGGCCGTGTACCGGGTCTCGTCGTCGCCGGTGGCGATGTTCACCACCTGCCAGCTCCCGTCCCGGCCCGGCTCGGGAAGGGTCCAGAGGGACGCCTTCCGGCCGTCCGAGGAGACCGCCGTACTGGCCAGGTACTCCAGTGCGGCGACGGACGCGCCGGGATCGCCGGCGACGAAGTCCGGGGACAGGGTGCGTACGGGCACGGCCGCGCCCTCGATCCGGGGTGCGGCCGCCGCCCTGGTGACGGCGCCCTCGCGGGCGAAGAAGCGGGCCACCGTGTCCAGGGTCGTGGCGTCGGTGGCTGCCTCGTGCGCCGCCGCCAGGGCGGCCGGGGTGGCCGAGGGCCCGGTGGCGGCGGCCGCCTGCGGGGCGACGGTGAGCAGGGCGGCGCCGGCCAGCACGCCGCTCGCGGCCAGGGCCGCGGCGAACGGGCGGGCGCCGCGTGCGGCACGCGGGGCGGAGCCGGCCGGGGAACTGGTGGTGGTCATGCCGTCACGCCCCGATCCGGTAGAGCGAGTGGGTCCAGGAGAACTCGCTGTTGTTCACGTACCAGGCGTGCGACGCCCAGTTGTAGCGGTTGCTGGAGGGCCAGGGATCGCCCCAGTAGACCCAGCTGTTCGCGGCGTCGTACCCGTACAGGACATGCATGTGACCGCCGCCCGAAGACCACTGGATGCGCGTCTCCACCGGCCGTCCGGCGGCTATCTCGGCCTGCACGGTCGGGTAGCGCAGCCAGCCGGTGACGTACGAGCCGGGGGTGATACCGGCCCAGTACAGACCGTCCTGGACGTTGCCGAGCGAGGCCTGCGAGTTGGGGCACTCGTAGCCCTGGGCGCGGCCGAACGCGGCGTTGCAGAACTGGTTCTGGGTGTAGTTCCGGCCGAACCAGGTGGCGATGGTGTTGCCGGCGGCGGCCCAGCACCAGTTCGTCTTCTGCTGCGCCTGCATGCTGATGTTCAGCCGCTGGGCGGCGGCGAGGGTGCCCACCGCCGCGGAGACGGCGTGGGACTGACCGGCGGCGGGGGCGGCGGCGTGCTGACCGGCGGCGGAGACGGCGTGATGCTGACCGTCGGCGGTGGCGGTGGCGGTCGCCGTGGGTACGGCGAGCAGCAGGGCGGCGAGAACGGCTGTCATCGACAGCCGTACCGGCCGGATTCTTCGGTTGCGCATGGCGTTCCTCCCGGGGCGGGGGGTGGGGATCCAAGAAGCGCGTCCGGACGCTGCCGAGGAGCATCAACCCGTTGTCGGGAGCGGGTCAACACGCTTCAATGCGGGGGAACATCGCGGTGTGAACGCCGGTGGCGGGTGTGTGAACGCTCCCCCCTGGCCACCTGCGGCCCCACACCCGTCGGCGCGGACCGGCCGTCGCCCGTCGTGAACGTTCACCTGGAGGACGCATGCAGCACACCGAGGCCGAGCTGGCACAGGTGCTGCACACCGGCCCGTTCCACCTGGCGCTGCGCACCGCGCTCTCGGTGCGCGGGCTGCCGCTCCAGCGGGTTCAGCACCACCTGGCGCACCGGGGGGTCAAGGTCGGGGTGACCAGCCTCAGTTACTGGCAACAGGGCGCCCGGCGCCCGCAGCGCCCCGAGTCCCTGCGGGCGGTGAAGGCGTTGGAGGAGGTGCTGGAACTGCCGGGGAACTCCCTGCTCGGGCTGCTCGGGGCCGGGGAGCCCCGCACGGACGCCGACCGTCCGGCCGCCCGCTCGTACCGCTCGTTGATGGAGGCGTCCGGCGCGGTGGAGCGGCTGCTCGCGGCGATGGAGTCACCGGCGGACGGCGGCCTGCACACGGTGGGGCACCAGGAGCGGGTACGGATCGGGCCCGGCCGTCAGATGCAGCACCGGAACTCGCAGCACGTCGTGCGCGCCCACCGCGACGGCATCGACCGCTATCTCGCCGTCTACCGCGGCGATCCGGGCTGCGATCCGGCGCGGGTCGGGGTGAGCGCCCGGGAGAACTGCCGGACGGGTCGGGTCCGCTGGGACGAGGACACGGGGGTGCTGGTCGCCGAGCTGCTCTTCGACACCCGGCTGCGAGCCGGCGAGACGTACCTCTTCGGCTACGGCTTCGAGGACGGTACGGGAGGGCCGTGCGGCGAGTACGTCCGCGGCTTCACCTTCGGCGGCGGGCAGTACGTGCTGCAGATCCGGTTCGACGAGGAGGCGCTGCCGGTACGGTGCCGGCGCTTCGCGCAGGCCTCGGCGGGGGCGCCGCGCGGGGGCCGGACCGACCTCACGCTCACCGGCCGGCACCGGACCGTGCATCTGGTGGAGCAGGGCGTGCGGCCCGGCCTGGTCGGCATCGACTGGGACTGGGAGTGAGACACGGGCCCCGGGCATGCGGTTCGGGGGATGCCGGATCGGTGGGTGCCCGGTTCGGGGCGTCCGACGCTGGGTGCTCGCCCGGCCCGGGATCCGGATCCGCGTGTGTCGGGCGCGGTGGAGGTCCAGATCCGGGACGTCCGGATCCGGGACGTCCCGATCCGAGGGCGCCCGGCCCGGAGGGCCCCCGGCGCAGACGTCGGCCCGGGCCGGCGTCGGGGTGGCCCGGTCAGGCGTCGGGGCCGGCGATCAGTTTCCCGCCCTCGACCTTGACCGGGACGGAGGGCAGCGGCACGGTCGCGGGGCCGTGCACGGCCTTGCCGGTCGTGGTGTCGAAGCGGCTGCCGTGGCACGGGCAGTGGCCCTCGTTCTTCTCGACCTTGTCGAGCAGGCAGCCGGCGTGGGTGCACTGGGCGCTGAACGCCTTGTACTGCCCCTTGGCCGGGCAGCTGACGATGACGCGCTGCTCGCGGTAGAGCTTGGACTCGCCGACCGGGATCTCGTCGGGGGCGCCGAGCTCGACGGGCGCGGTGGGCGTCGGCGTCTGGGCGTGCCCGAGCTTCGAATCGGTCGAGCAGGCGGCCACTCCCAGCCCGGCGACGCCTGCGAGAGCGGCGCCCTTCAGCACGGTGCGGCGGGCGGTGGGCTGGCCGGACATGCGGTCTCCACGGGTCAGAGGGGCAGCGGGGCGCCAGCGATGCCCGGCCGCCTCAGGCAGCGGAGGCATCGGTGACGTATCCGACGATACCGGCGGAGGCGGACGCTCCTGCGCCCGGGCCGGGCGGACCCTGTCGTGCCTGGTCAGGGCCGTAACACGCCGAGGTGGCGGCCCCTTCCAGGAAGGGGCCGCCACCTCGTGACGGGATGCGCGCCGCGCTGCCGCTCCCGGCCGTCGGCCGGTCTCGTCAGGCCTTGCGCGCGCGGGTCACCTTCTTGGCCGCGGGCTTCTTCGCCGCAGCCGCCCCGGCGCCCTTGGCCGTCGCGCCCTTGGCCTTGGCGGTCTTCGCCGTCGCCGCCTTCCGTGCGGGGGCCGACTTCGCGGCCACCGCCTTCTTCGCCGCCGTCTTCCGGGCCGGCTTGCGTGCCGCGGGCACGGCCGCCTCGCTCACCCGGTCCGCGTCCAGGATGCCCTGGAGGAACTTCCCGGTGTGGCTGGCGGGAACGCCCGCCACGTACTCCGGGGTGCCCTCGGCGATGACCAGTCCGCCGCCGTTGCCGCCCTCGGGCCCCATGTCGATGACCCAGTCGGCGGTCTTGATGACGTCGAGGTTGTGCTCGATGACGATCACCGAGTTGCCCTTGTCGACCAGGCCGGAGAGCACCTTGATCAGCTTGGAGATGTCCTCGAAGTGCAGACCGGTCGTCGGCTCGTCCAGGACGTAGACCGTGCGCCCGGTGGAGCGCTTCTGGAGCTCGCTGGCCAGCTTGACCCGCTGGGCCTCACCGCCCGAGAGCGTCGGCGCGGACTGGCCGAGCCTGACGTATCCCAGACCGACCTCGTTGAGCGTGCGCAGGTGGCGGGCGATGGTCGGGACGGCCTCGAAGAACTCCAGGCCCTCCTCGATCGGCATGTCCAGCACCTCGGCGATGGACTTGCCCTTGTAGTGGACCTCCAGGGTCTCCCGGTTGTAGCGCGCTCCGTGGCAGACCTCGCACGGGACGTACACGTCCGGCAGGAAGTTCATCTCGATCTTGATGGTGCCGTCGCCGGAGCAGTTCTCGCAGCGGCCGCCCTTGACGTTGAAGGAGAAGCGGCCCGGCAGATAGCCGCGGACCTTGGCCTCCATCGTCTCGGCGAACAGCCGGCGGACGTGGTCGAAGACGCCGGTGTACGTCGCCGGGTTGGACCGGGGCGTCCGGCCGATGGGCGACTGGTCGACGTGCACCACCTTGTCGACGAGGTCGTCCCCGTCGACCCGGGTGTGCCGTCCGGGCACCGACTTGGCGCCGTTCAGCTCACGGGCCAGGTGGGTGTAGAGGATGTCGTTGACCAGCGTCGACTTCCCGGAGCCGGAGACGCCGGTCACGGCGGTCAGTACCCCGAGCGGGAAGGAGACGTCGATGTCCTGGAGGTTGTTCTCCCGGGCGCCGTGGACGGTGAGCAGCCGGGAGGGGTCGACCGGACGCCTGATGTCGGGCATCGCGATCGACTTCTTGCCGGTCAGGTACTGGCCGGTGATCGACTTGTCGTTGGCCAGCAGCTCCTTGAGCGAGCCGGAGTGGACCACCTTGCCGCCGTGCTCACCGGCACCGGGGCCGATGTCGACGACCCAGTCGGCGACCTTGATGGTGTCCTCGTCGTGCTCGACGACGATGAGCGTGTTGCCCATGTCGCGGAGGCGGACCAGGGTCTCGATGAGCCGGTGGTTGTCGCGCTGGTGCAGGCCGATGGAGGGCTCGTCCAGCACGTAGAGCACGCCGACCAGGCCGGAGCCGATCTGGGTGGCGAGCCGGATGCGCTGGGCCTCGCCGCCGGACAGGGTGCCCGCCGCGCGGTTCAGCGACAGATAGTCCAGGCCCACGTCGACCAGGAACTTCAGCCGCTCGTTGACCTCCTTGAGGACCCGCTCGGCGATCTTCTTGTCGCGGGCGTTCAGCTTCATCCGGCCGAGGAACTCGGCGCACTCGCTGATCGACATCGCGGCGACCTGGGCGATGGACTTCTCCATCACCGTGACCGCGAGGACGATCGGCTTGAGCCGGGTGCCCTCACAGGTCGGGCAGTGCACCTCGCGCATGTAGCCCTCGAAGCGCTCCCTGCTGGAGTCACTCTCGGCCTCCGAATGCCGCCGCTTGACGAACTGCACCGCACCTTCGAAGGAGGGCGTGGTGTAGGCGCGCTCGCGCCCGTACCGGTTGCGGTAGCGGACCTCGGTCTGGATCTTGTGCCCGAACAGCAGCGCCTTCTTGGCGCGCTGCGGCAGACCGGCCCAGGGGATGTCCGTACGGAATCCGAGTGCTTCGGCCAGCGCGTTGATCTGGCGGCCGAAGTACTCCTTGGTGTGGCCGTGCGACCAGGGGTGGATCGCTCCCTCGTCGAGGGACTTCTCCTCGTCCGGAACGATCAGCTCCGGGTCGACCTCCATCCGCGTGCCGATACCCGTGCAGTCGGGGCAGGCGCCGAAGGGCGAGTTGAAGGAGAAGGAGCGCGGCTCCAGCTCCTCGAAGGAGAGGTCGTCGTACGGGCAGTAGAGGTGCTCGGAGTACATCCGCTCACGCTCGGGGTCGTCCTCGGGGAGGTCGACGAAGTCCAGCACGACCATGCCGCCGGAGAGGCCGAGCGCGGTCTCGACCGAGTCGGTCAGCCGGCGCTTGGCGCTGTCCTTGACCGTGAGGCGGTCGATGACCACCTCGATGGTGTGCTTCTCCTGCTTCTTGAGCGTGGGCGGCTCGGAGAGCTGGATGGTCGCACCGTCGACCCTGGCCCGGCTGTATCCCTTGGTCTGCAGATCGGCGAAGAGGTCGACGAACTCGCCCTTGCGCTCGCGCACCAGCGGCGAGAGCACCTGGAAGCGGCTGCCCTCGGGCAGGCCGAGGACCTTGTCCACGATGGCCTGCGGCGACTGGCGCGAGATGGGACGGCTGCACTCGGGGCAGTGCGGCTTGCCGATCCTGGCGAAGAGCAGCCGGAGGTAGTCGTAGACCTCGGTGATCGTGCCGACCGTCGAGCGCGGGTTGCGCGAGGTCGACTTCTGGTCGATGGAGACGGCGGGCGAGAGGCCCTCGATGAAGTCGACGTCCGGCTTGTCCATCTGGCCGAGGAACTGCCGGGCGTACGAGGAGAGCGACTCCACGTAGCGCCGCTGGCCCTCGGCGAAGATCGTGTCGAACGCGAGCGACGACTTGCCCGACCCGGAGAGCCCGGTGAAGACGATGAGGGAGTCGCGGGGAAGGTCGAGCGAGACGTTCTTGAGGTTGTGCTCGCGAGCGCCACGGACGATGAGACGGTCGGCCACGCCGGTCCGCACCTTTCTAGAGAGAAGCGGGGGAACTGAGCCCCTGCCCCAGGGTATGGGGGGTGCCACAGCGATGTACGAAGCTTTCGACTCCGAGCGTATAGCACGCGCATTCGATTTACGGACGGCTGATGACTCCTTCACCCGAATGAGTGGCGGGGCTAGGCTCAGCCCCATGACTGATCATGTGCACGACCTGGCCGCACTGCGGGAAGCGACCGACCGACTGCTCAGCGCCACGGAAAAACTGGACGACGCGGCACTCGCCGAACCGTCGCGCCTCCCGGGCTGGAGCCGGGGTCATGTCGTCGCGCACCTTT
This sequence comes from Streptomyces sp. NPDC048211, assembly GCF_043202315.1. NCBI lineage: Bacteria > Bacillati > Actinomycetota > Actinomycetes > Kitasatosporales > Streptomycetaceae > Streptomyces > Streptomyces sp. NPDC048211. The sequence continues at coordinate 164,203 of NZ_JBIDAD010000012.1, read as the reverse complement.
CACGTAACGCCGACGCGCTCGTAAATGTTCTCCAGGGCCGGCCCATGTACGCAGACAGCGAAACCCGCGACCGCGACATCGAGCGGGACGCGCCCCGGCCGCAGGCCGAGCAGCTGGCCGACCTGGCCGCGAGTGCGGCCGGCTTCACGGACGCCGCGGCGGCCCCGGCCGACTGGTCGCGCACCGTCGAGCTGCGTAACGGCGTGACGGACTCCGCCTCCCGGGTCCCCTTCCGCCGCCGCACCGAGGTCGAGATGCACCACGTCGACCTGGGCGTCGGCTACGAGCTGGAAGACCTGCCGGACGAGTTCACGGCCCGGGAGATCGACTTCCTGGCCGAGCGCTTCGCCGGGCACCCCACGGTCGTCCGGACGGACGTGGCCGATGACACGGGCCGGTCCTGGACGACCGGCGGCGGCGCGGACGGCGCGGCCGTGGTGGTCCGCGGTACGGCGTCCGAGCTGCTCGGCTGGCTCAGCGGACGGCGCGACGGGTCCGCGCTGACCGTCGAGGGCGGAGCCCTTCCGGCGCTGCCCCCGCTATAGGCTGAGACGTATGACGTACAGCGGAGCGGTCAAGGTCGGCGGGCGTGCGGACGTACACGAGTTGACGGATCTGATGATCTCCAAGGTCGCCGTCGGCCCGATGAACAACAACGCCTATCTGCTGCGCTGCCGGGCCACCGACGAGCAGCTCCTGATCGACGCGGCCAACGAGGCCGGGACGCTGCTGCGGCTGATCGGTGACGACTCGATCGCCTCGGTCGTCACCACGCACCGGCACGGCGACCACTGGCAGGCGCTGGACGAGGTGGTCGCGGCCACCGGTGCGCGTACCTACGCCGGGCGGTTCGACGCCGAGGGGATCCCGGTCCCCACCGATGTGCTCGTCGAGGACGGCGACACGATCAGGGTCGGGCAGGTCACGCTGACCGCCCGCCATCTGACCGGCCACACCCCGGGCTCGATCGCGCTCGTCTACGACGACCCGCACGGGGCTCCGCACCTGTTCACCGGGGACTGCCTCTTCCCGGGCGGGGTCGGCAACACGTTCAAGGACCCCGAGGCGTTCACGAACCTGCTGCACGACGTCGAGACCAGGCTCTTCGATCCGCTGCCCGACGAGACCTGGGTCTACCCGGGCCACGGTCACGACACCACCCTGGGCGACGAGCGCCCGCACCTGCCGGAGTGGCGCGCCCGGGGCTGGTGACGGGACGGCGGGGGTGACAGGCGCGCGGTCCGCGCCCGTCACCCCCGGCCCTCCACTCGGCATCCGCCGTTTCAGGCGTCGATGCCGGCGCCCTTCTCCGCGGAGTCCCGGGTCTTCCCGGCCTCCGCCGCGGCCGTCCTCTTGTTGGCGATCAGGCTGGTGATCGTGGTGATCACCAGCACCCCGCAGATGACGCCCAGCGAGACCGGGATCGAGATCTCGGGCACGTGCACCCCGGACTCGTGCAGCGCGTGCAGGACCAGCTTGACCCCGATGAAGCCGAGGATGACCGACAGCCCGTAGCTGAGGTGGACCAGCTTCTTGAGCAGGCCGCCGATCAGGAAGTACAGCTGCCGCAGCCCCATCAGCGCGAAGGCGTTGGCGGTGAACACGATGTACGGGTCCTGGGTCAGGCCGAAGATCGCGGGGATGGAGTCCAGCGCGAACAGCACGTCGGTGGTGCCGATGGCGAGCATGACGACCATCAGGGGCGTCAGGACGCGCTTGCCGTTGACGCGGATGAAGAGCTTGGTGCCGTGGTACCGGTCGGCGACACCGAATCGGCGCTCGATGGTCTTGAGGAGGCGGTTCTCCTCGAACTCGTCCTCCTCCTCGTCGGCCCGTGCCTCCTGGATGAGCTTCCAGGCGGTGTAGATCAGGAACGCGCCGAAGATGTAGAAGACCCACGAGAAGTTGGCGATGACCGCGGCACCGGCGGCGATGAAGACCGCCCTGAGAACCAGCGCGATCATCACGCCGACGAGCAGCACCCGCTGCTGGAGGTGGGAGGGCACCGAGAACTTCGCCATGATCAGCACGAAGACGAAGAGATTGTCGACGCTCAGCGACTTCTCGGTGATGTAGCCGGCGAAGAACTCGCCCGAGGCCTGGGTCTCGCCGAAGGCGAGCAGCCCGAGCCCGAAGAGTACGGCCAGCACGATCCAGACGATCGTCCAGATTCCGGCTTCCTTGGTCGACACGTCGTGGGGCTTGCGCCCGATGAAGAAGTCGACGGCGATGAGGGCGCACAGACCAAGAATGGTCAGCGCCCAGAGGGTCCATGAAACGTCCACTGCGCCTCCGGCAGTTCGCTACGGCTACTGATCAGCGTCGTCGCTGCCGGAGGTCTCTTCCACCCGGGCGCGCGGGATGCCCGCCGGGCCGGCGCCCCGGGACCGGTCACAGTCCGTACTGACGGGAACGCCGCGTATGGGAGTACTCCCCTCCGCCCAAAGAACAGTACAGGGAACACCAAGTAAAGGTAAAGAGAAGGGTAAAGACTCCCCAAAGTGCCAGGTTGGAGCGGTGGTAGCAGCAGGGCGGGGCGGGTGTTGCAGGAGGGGCGGGTCAGCGGTGCCCGGTGCGGCGCGCTGCGGCCACCCGCTCCAGTACCTGCTCCAGGACCCGGCTGCCGGGTGGGGTCCTGAGCGGCTCGTACGTCCATGCGTGCCCGACCCAGGGGTCGGCCAGATGGTCGTCCGCGACGGGGGTGACGCGGAGCAGGGAACGCCACAGCGGGTCGAGCACCGGCCCGTACGCCGAAGCGTCCTCCCGGTCCGCGACCATCAACAGGTGCACCCCGACGGAGGGCCCCTCGTCGGCGAGGTAGCGCAGCTGGGTGACGGCACGGTCGTCGAAGCCGTGCGGGAAGTCGTTGACGATCAGCAGCTGCTCGGCCGGGTCCAGATCGGGCGGCAGCGAATCGGCGGCCCGGGCTTTGATCGCCATCTGCACCAGGTCGACGCGCCGGGTGAGCTGGGCGAGGACCGAGGACACTCCCCCGGGTCCGGACGCGGACGGGCCGGCGAGCACTCCCGCGCCGACCAGCGGGGCCAGCGCCGCGGCGGCGGAACCCGCCGGGTCGATGACGTGCACCGAGAACTCGTTCGGCGGGTAGACGGCGAGCATCCGCGCCGCGTGCAGAACGGCGCTCTCCATGGCCAGCCGGCGCAGCTGGGCCGAATCGGTCATCGTGGCGGCCTCGGACGCCGTGCGTCCGCTGTCGATCCACATGCCGCGCTCCAGCGGCAGCCTGACGAGCAGCGGGATGCTCATGCCGGTGCTCTCCGGAAGGTGGAGATCACCGATCCGCAGAGCCATGGGGATCTCCATCGGAACGCGGTAGGCGTGCCAGACGGGGTTGTCCCAGCCCGCGTACGCGGCGGGGAGCGCGGGCTCCACCACGGCGGCCTCGGCGGCGAGCTGGGCGAGGTCACGGTCCAGTACCTCGCGGGCCCGGCCGGCCAGTTCGTCGCGCTTGGCGCGGGCCTGCTCGCGGGCCCGGTCGCCCGCGCCGCCGATCCGGCTGCGCGGATCGGACAGGGCCCGCTCCAGCTCCTGGTCCATCCGGGACTCGGCGAAGTCGACGGCACTGCGGTACGCGGCCGCGGTCCGGGCCAGGTCCTCGAACATGCCCCAGATCTGGTTGTAGAGGCGCTCGTCCATGGACCAGCCGGTCGCGTCCCCGGCCACGGGGGTCGCGGGCCGGCCGGGCTGTGCCGGTGGCGCGGCCGGCGGGGGCGGCGGAGGCGCCGTGGTCTGACGGCGCGGGTGGGCGTAGTCGATGGGGCCCCCCGCGGAGGGGGTGGCGGGTGCGACCGGGGTGACGGGCTGCGGGGGGTGCGCGTCCGGGGAGCCCGGCTGCGGGGTGGCCCGGGGCCGGCCGTCACCCTGGGCTGCCGGACCTCCGGCGTGCCTGACCCGGTCACCCTCCGGTGTGCGGGGCGGGGGCGGGGCCACCGAGCGGGCCAGACCTCGGGCGACCGCTTCCTGGATCGAGCTCGCCAGTCCGGCCGCCCCGTCCACACCCTGGTCGGCGAGCATCGCGGCGAGACCGCCCGCGTACCCCTGGCCGACCGCGCGGACCTTCCACGCCCCCTGTCGGCGGTAGAGCTCCAGAGCGGCGACCGCGGACTCGGTGTCCAGGCCGGTCAGGGTGAAGGTGGCGATCTCCGCGCCGTCGAGTCCGGTGACCGCGACGAACGGCGAGGCCACGGCGCCGAAACGGGTCGGGCCGCCCGCCTCCAGCGGCAGTGCCAGCAGTACCGTGACGCGGTGCACCGCCTCGGGCAGGGCGTCGAGGTCGACGGCCAGCCGGTGCTCGGCCGCGGCCTGCCTGGACACCTCCAGTCCCGGCAGCTGCGGCGATCCGGGGTGGGCGATCCACTCGGCGCCGTGCACCGTGCCGCGCTCGTCCCCCAGCGTGGCCCCGGCCACCACGGGTGCGCCGGCCGAAACCCGGATCTCCAGACGGGTCTGGGGCAAGGCGTGGTTCTGCCCCCGGACCAGCTCGGCCGTCATTGCCCTGTCCCCTCGACGAGTTGCTGTTGCGCGGTGCGGTGCGGTGCGGTGCGCGATGCGGCGCATGGTGCGATGCGTGATGCGGCGGCGTACGTGGTGCCGTGTCCTGTACCGCTCGGCGTGGCCGTACGGCACGATCCGGTGCTGTGCTGTGCTGCGCGGTGCTGCCGTCCGGTGCGGGGTGCTTCCGTGAGGTGCTGCGATGCCGTGCAGCTCCCGGCGGCCGATGCCGCCGGGAGCTGCGCGTGCCGCTGCGGACCGTGGGTCCGGCGCTGCCTACAGGTGCGGCAGGATCGCCGGCAGGAGGTCCTGGAACGTACGGCCGTTGGCCGGGTTGCCGAGGGCGGTCATCTGCCACCCGGCCCCCGAACGGTGCACCTTCGCCATGATCTGGGCGGTGTACTGCCCGCCCCCGTTCAGCGTGTAGCGGGCAAGCTCCTGGCCGTTGGTCTCGTCCACGATGCGGCAGAAGGCGTTCTGCACCTCCTGGAACGTCTGGCCGGTGAACGAGTTCACCGTGAACACGATCTGATCGATGTGGACCGGCACCCGCTGGAGGTCGACCAGGATCGCCTCGTCGTCGCCGCCCGCGCCGACGCCGCCGACCAGGTTGTCCCCGGTGTGCCTGAGTGAACCGTCCTTGCTGACGAGCTGGTTGAAGTACACGACGTCGACCGCCTGCTTGTCGGCGAACAGGACCGCCGAGGCATCCAGGTCGATCTCGCGCGTGCGCGAGCCGAACAGACCGCGGCGAGGAGCCGCCTGCCAGCCGAGCCCCATGCGCACCGCGGTCAGGACCCCCCCGTCGCTCTTCTGCAGGCTGATGGCCTGACCCTTGGTCATATTGACCGTCACGCGCTGTCCCCTCTCCGCTGTCCCCGCAACCGTCCTTGCGCGGTCTTCCAGCACCCTACGCAGTCACACCTGCGGCGTGACCGGTCGGAACCTTTTTGTGTCGGTCCTGCAACACGCAGCTTCGGGGCCCCGAACGGAACGGCCGCGGGGTGCCCGGCGCTGCCTACAGGTGCGGCAGGATCGCCGGCAGGAGGTCCTGGAACGTACGGCCGTTGGCCGGGTTGCCGAGGGCGGTCATCTGCCACCCGGCCCCCGAACGGTGCACCTTCGCCATGATCTGGGCGGTGTACTGCCCGCCCCCGTTCAGCGTGTAGCGGGCAAGCTCCTGGTCGTAGGTCTCGTCCACGATGCGGCAGAAGGCGTTCTGCACCTCCTGGAACGTCTGGCCGGTGAACGAGTTCACCGTGAACACGATCTGATCGATGTGAAGCGGCACCCGCTGGAGGTCGACCAGGATCGCCTCGTCGTCGCCACCGCCGCCACCGCCGCCGCCGCCGCCGCCGCCGACCAGGCTGTCCCCGGTGTGCCTGACCGCACCGTCGTCGCTGGCAAGATGCCGGAAGAAGACGACGTCGACCGGCTGGTTGTCGGCGAAGAGAATCGCCGAGGCATCCAGGTCGATCTCCCGGGTGCGCGAGCCGAACAGACCGCGGCGCGGAACCGCCTGCCAGCCGAATCCCACCCGTACCGCGGTCAGGGACCCGCCGCCCACCGCCCGCAGGCCGATGGTCCGGCCCTTGGCCAGCTCGGCCGGTACGTGAGGTCCGCCCTCTCCTTCCCTCGACAACAGCTCCGGCGGCTGCCCGGCATGAACCGGTGTGTACGAAGGTTCGGGAGGCGCCGGTACAGCGGGCCGGCGCACCTGCCGGGCAGGCGCCGTGACCGTAGGCGGATTCACCTGCCGGGCAGGCGCCGTGACCGTGGGCGGATACGCCTGCGGGGCGGGTGCGGCGGGCGGCCAGTACTGGGTGGGCGAATAGTGAACGGGGGCGGAGCCGGTCCGGTCCGGGTCCGCTTCGTCCCTACCGGTGAAGTGGTCCAGCAGTTCGTCGGGGGTGGGACGGTCCTCGGCCCGTTTGGCCATGCACGCGGCCACGACCGGCCGCATGGACGTGGGAAGAGACGACAGGTCGGCTTCCTCGTGCACACAGCGATACATCAGCGCCACCGGTGTGCCCTCACCGAAGGCGCTGCCACCGGCGGCGGCGATCAGAACGGCACCGAGGGCGAAGACATCGGCAGCCCCGTCGACGGGACGGCCCACTGCCTGCTCGGGCGCGAGGAAGCCGGGAGTGCCGAAGACCGCGCCGGTCACGGTGATGCGGGAGCCCTCGACCGCTCGCGCGATACCGAAGTCCAGAACCCTGGGTCCGTCATCGGCCATGATGATGTTGCCCGGCTTGAGGTCGCGATGGACGAGACCGCAGGCGTGGATGGCCTGCAACGCCTCGGCGAGTGCGGCCCCCAGAGCGCGCAGTGACTCCTCGTCCCTCGGCCCCTTCGTCGCCACGAGTTGGGACAGCGTCGGCCCCGCGACGTACGCGGTCGCGAGCCAGGGTGCCTCGGCATCCGGATCGGCATCGACCACGGGCGCGGTGTGAAAGCCCCCCACCACGCGTGCGGCGGCCACTTCGGCCCGGAACCGCTCACGGAACTCCGCGTCCCGTGCCAGCTCGGGTTTGACCACTTTCACGGCCACCGCTCGCCCACCACGCGACCGCGCCAGGTAGACCGTCCCCATCCCGCCCTCGCCGAGCCGTCGCTCCACGAGGTACTTTCCGATCCGCTCCACCCAAGCCCCCAAGCGCCGTCGCTCGCAAGGCAGATCATCCCACAGCGGGCACCGCCGCCCGAGCTGCTGGAGCCGGAGAGCCGGGCCGGTCCGCACCGGCTCCGCCCCCCATCGGCCAGACCGGGTCAGGCCAGGCCCGCCTCCCGCATCTGGCGCAACTCCTTCTTCAGCTCCCCCACCTCGTCGCGCAGCCGGGCCGCCACCTCGAACTGCAGGTCGGCGGCGGCCGCGCGCATCCGGTCGGTCATCTCCTCGATGATCCCGGCGAGCTCGGCGGCCGGGCGGTCCGTGACCGCCGCCTTCTCCCCGCCGGCCTTCCCCTTTGTGGCACCGGCCTTGATGCCCAGCGTCGGCACGGGCGCCTTCGCGCCCTTCGTCTGGCGGTAACCGGTGCCGAGCAGCTGCTCGGTGTCGACCTCCTCGCGGGCGATCGTCGCGACGATGTCGTTGATCTTCTTGCGCAGCGGCTGCGGGTCGAGTCCGCGCTCGGTGTTGTACGCGATCTGCTTCTCGCGGCGGCGGTTGGTCTCGTCGATGGCCTGCGCCATCGCCGGGGTGATCTTGTCCGCGTACATGTGGACCTGACCCGACACGTTCCGGGCCGCACGTCCGACCGTCTGGATCAGCGAGGTGGCCGAGCGCAGGAAGCCCTGCTTGTCGGCGTCGAGGATGGCCACGAGCGACACCTCGGGCAGGTCGAGACCCTCGCGCAGGAGGTTGATCCCGACCAGGACGTCGTACTCACCGGAGCGCAGCTCGCGCAGCAGCTCGATACGGCGCAGGGTGTCGACGTCACTGTGCAGATAGCGGACCTGGATGCCCAGCTCCAGGAAGTAGTCGGTGAGGTCCTCCGACATCTTCTTGGTGAGGGTGGTGACCAGGACCCTCTCGTCCTTCTCGGTGCGCTTGCGGATCTCGTGCACCAGGTCGTCGATCTGGCCCTCGGTGGGCTTGACGACGATCTCCGGGTCGACGAGTCCGGTGGGCCGGATGATCTGCTCCACGAAGCCGTCGCCCCGGGAGAGCTCGTACTTGCCCGGGGTGGCGGAGAGGTAGACCGTCTGGTTGATCCGGCCGAGGAACTCCTCCCACTTCAGCGGGCGGTTGTCCAGGGCGGAGGGCAGCCGGAAGCCGTGGTCGACGAGGGTCCGCTTCCGGGAGGCGTCGCCCTCGTACATCGCGCCGATCTGCGGCACGGTGACGTGCGACTCGTCGAGGACGAGGAGGAAGTCCTCGGGGAAGTAGTCGAGGAGGGTGTGGGGGGCGGTGCCGGGGTCGCGGTCGTCGAAGTGCATCGAGTAGTTCTCGACGCCGGAGCAGGTACCGATCTGGCGGAGCATCTCGATGTCGTACGTCGTCCGCATGCGCAGCCGCTGGGCCTCCAGCATCTTGCCCTGCTTCTCCAGCTCGGCGAGGCGCTGCTCCAGCTCCCGCTCGATGCGCCCGACCGCCTTCTCCATGCGCTCGGGGCCCGCGACGTAGTGGCTGGCGGGGAAGACGTGGAGCGACTGGTCCTCGCTGATGATCTCGCCGGTGAGCGGGTGGAGCGTGGAGAGGGCCTCGATCTCGTCACCGAACATCTCGATGCGGACGGCGAGCTCCTCGTAGACCGGGAAGATCTCGATGGTGTCGCCGCGCACCCGGAAGGTGCCCCGGGTGAACGCCAGGTCGTTGCGCGTGTACTGCATCTCGACGAAGCGGCGCAGCAGCTGGTCCCGGTCGAACTCGTCGCCCACCTTGAGCTGGACCATCCGGTCCACGTACTCCTGCGGCGTACCGAGGCCGTAGATGCAGGACACGGAGGCGACGACGACGACGTCCCGCCGGGTGAGCAGCGAATTCGTGGCGGAGTGACGCAGCCGCTCGACCTCCTCGTTGATCGAGGAGTCCTTCTCGATGTAGGTGTCCGACTGCGGGACGTACGCCTCGGGCTGGTAGTAGTCGTAGTACGAGACGAAGTACTCGACGGCGTTGTTCGGCAGGAGCTCGCGGAACTCGTTGGCCAGCTGGGCGGCGAGGGTCTTGTTGGGCGCCATCACCAGGGTGGGGCGCTGCAGCTTCTCGATCATCCAGGCGGTGGTCGCCGATTTTCCGGTTCCGGTCGCGCCGAGGAGCACGACGTCCTTCTCACCTGCCCGGACACGCCGCTCCAGCTCGGCGATGGCCGCAGGCTGGTCGCCACTGGGCTGGTAGGGACTGACGACCTCGAAAGGCGCCACCGAACGTTCGATCTTCGAAACGGGCCGCATGCAACCACCGTACGACCCCCCACTGACAACGGGGCCGGACCGGCTCCCGCGTCGGCCTCGGGTCACCAGTCCTGGGGCTGCGCGGAGTCCTGCCGCTGCGAGTGGAACGACGCCGGATCGGCGTGCGTACCGAACCGGGGCACCTGGCGCTGGGCCGGGATTCCGGGGGTCCTGGCCCTGCGGATGACCTCGGGGTCGTTCCAGTCCGGGGTCCCCATGACCACCAGCGGGTCGAACATGACGACGACTGCGGCGAGCACCAGGAAGCAGGCGGGGCCGATCAGCATGGGGACGAGCAGCGCGGTCGCGCTGTCGCCCGTGTCCGAGGAGGTTCCGCCGGCGACGGCCGGGTGGAGATGGACCCTGAGCGCGGCCATACCGGTGTAGTGCATGCCGCTCACCGCGACACCCATCACCACACTGGCTCCGAGGCTGGGCAGGAAGCCGTGGATGGAGACGGCGGCCCAGAGCGCGGCGGTCGAGGCCACCACGGCGATGACGACGGAGAGTGACACGGTGATCGTGTCGTACTCGAACTGCCCATCAAGTCGCATACCGGCCATGCCGAGGTAGTGCATGGAGGCCACGCCGAGGCCGGTGATCGTTCCTCCCGTCACCAGTGCCATGCGGGTGGCGCCGCGGTACCCGACCAGGAAGATCCCGATACCGACCATGACGATCGCGACGGCGAGGCTGGCGAAGGTGATCGGCTTGTCGTAGCCGATCGGCGCCTCCTCGACGGTGAACCCCACCATCGCGATGAAGTGCATCGTCCAGATGCCCGAGCCTATGGAGGTCGCGCCCAGAGCGAGCCAGCCGGCCTTGAAGGAGCGCTCCGTGCGCAGCGACCGGGTGGTGCAGCGCAGCCCCAGGGCCGCGCCGAGACATGCCATGAGGAAGGCGGCCACGGGAGTGACCGCCCCGTAGCCGAAACCGTCGATTGTGCCCTGCATGCTCGTACGCCCTTCGCAGAAGCCCGGGTTCGGCTGACCTTAAGGCGCAAGGCCCGGCAAACAAACAGAAGAACAGCATTTTATCGACAGGGGCGGCGGCCCGTGACCCGGTCCCCGGGACGGGTTCACGCGGTGACCGCCCCTCCCCTGTCCCCCGTACGGCGACGGCCGGAGCACCCGCGCCCGTCCGTCACTCTGACGCAAGGAGTCCACGTGTACGCAGGCACCGCAACCGCCTCCGTCGCTGCCGCCGCCCTGCTGGGCGCCGGCACGTTACTGATGTCGAACACGACCGCCGGGGCGCCGGGCGCGGACGCCCCCGGCCGCCCCGTGGCGGCGGCCCACGCCGTGCCCGTGGGCTCCGCGCCGGGCGCCGGCGACCGGGGCGCCGGTGACGTGACCGGGGACCGGGCGGGCGACCCGCTCGTCATCGCCCACAGGGGCGCGTCGGCGTACGCGCCCGAGAACACCCTGGCGGCGGTGGACAAGGCCGATGTCCTGGGCTTCGACTGGGTGGAGAACGACGTCCAGCTCACCCGGGACGGCGTGCTGGTCGTCATCCACGACACCGGGCTGAAGCGGACCACGGATGCCGAACAGGTGTTCCCCGACCGTGCGCCGTGGGCGGTCAAGGACTTCACGGCCGCCGAGATCGCCCGGCTGGACGCGGGCAGCTGGTTCGGTCCGGTGTACGCCGGCGCACGGGTGCCCACGCTCCGGCAGTATCTGCACCGGATCGAGCGCAACCACCAGAACCTGCTCCTGGAGATCAAGAGTCCCGAGACCTACCCCGGGATCGAGCGGGCGATCCTGCGGGTCCTGCGGCAGGAGGGGTGGCTCGACCGCGAGCACGTCCGCAGCCGTCTGGTCGTCCAGAGCTTCGGCGCCGACAGTGTGCGTACGGTGCACGAGCAGCGCCCGGACGTCGTCACGGCCTTCCTCGGCACCCCGGACGTGGCCGATCTTCCCTCGTACGCGGAGTTCACCGACCGGATCAACCCTGCGTACACCTCGATCTCGCGCGAGTACGTGGCAGCGGTGCACGCGCTGAAGGGCCCCCACGACAAGCGGCTCCAGCTCGACGCCTGGACGGTGAACGACGCCGAGCACGCGCTCCAGGTGGCCGGCTACGGCGTGGACGGCATCATCACCAACACACCCGATGTGGTGCGGGAGGCCACCGGCTGACGGCTGCCCGGTCCGCTCGGTACGACCGCACACCGCCGTCCGCTGTCAGTGGCCGGTCGTACGGTGGTTTCCATGAACAGCAACGGGGTTGTCGAGTGGGCCGTCGTCGACAGCGACATCGGCCCGCTCATGCTGGCCGCGACCGGCACGGGCCTGGTCACCGTGGTCTTCCACGCCCGGCCGGCGGTGCGGGACCGGGCGCTGGACCGGCTGGCCGCCCGGCTCGGTGCGGAGCCCGCGGAGGCACCCGGCTCCGCACGGCTCGCCGAGCCGATACGCCAGCTCGCGGCGTACTTCGCGGGCACGCTCCGTGCGTTCTCGCTCGACCTGGACTGGTCGCTGACGAGCGGCTTCAACCGCCAGGTTCTCCGCGAGCTGGCGACGGGCGTGCCGTACGGCGCGGTCGCCGGGTACGGGGACCTCGCCGACCGGGTGGGGCAGCCGGGGGCGGCCCAGGCGGTCGGCGCCGCCATGGGGTCCAACCCGCTGCCCGTGGTGGTGCCCTGCCACCGCGTGGTGGAGAGCGACGGCGGGCTCGGCGGCTTCGGCGGCGGGCTGGAGACCAAGCGGCAGCTGCTGGCCCTGGAGGGCGTGCTGCCCCAGCCGTTGTTCTGACCACGCTCCCGGCGGCCCCGCCGTGCCGGTGCGGCAGTGCCCCGCCGGCGCGGATGTGCTGGGCAGGGGTGCCCCTGCTCCGGACCGTCGCCCGCCACGTCACGGCCCGAGCCCGAGCCGGAGCCGGCGCCCGAGCGGAGCCGCGCCCGAGCCCGCGGGCCCGGGCTTCAGACGCCGACTCGGACCCGCCAGCCACTCACACCGCTCGCAGGCTGCTCAGAGACTGATGTGGTACGCCTTGCGCAGCGTCTCGTGCACCGTCCACGTCGTACGGTCCCCCTCGCGCAGCACACAGGCGTCGCCCGGTCCGATCTCCAGCGTGGCGCCGCCCTCGACCTCCACGGTCGCGCGCCCGCTGACGACCACGAACAGTTCGTTGGCCTCGGTGTCCGTGACGACGCCGGGTGTGATCTGCCAGATCCCGCGCACCTGCTTGCCGTCGGCCGACTCCCACAGCACCTTGCCGGTGACCTCGGGGTCGCCCGAGACGATCTGCCCCGGTTCGAGCGGTTCCGGTTCGAGCACGGCGTCGGGGATGTGCACGGCGAACGAGGCAGGAGCTTGATCAAATGTGGTCATGGCCGGTCACCTTAACCACCGCCTCGGGACGTCTCACCACCAGGACGGGCTGGAAGAAGCCCGACTCGTCGGGCTCGTGCCACACGGGCTCCCGCAGCCCGGCCCGCGCCGTGAACTCGACGATCTGCGCCTGGGACAGCGCCCAGTAGGAGGTGCGCCGCGTACGCACGCCCCAGCGCTCCCCCGTCTCGCCTTCCCCTTCGGCGCCGGATTCGGCCGACGTACCGGGCCGCAGCTGGAAGTGCTCCAGGTCGTAGCGTTCACCGTCCGGTTGCCAGTGCCACAGCTGAAAGGTGACCACACGGCCGTCGGCCCCTTCCCTCATCTGTGGTGGCGTGGACCCCGGGCGTTCGCGGCGCAGCCGGTCGTACGGCCGGGTGGACAGCAGCAGCACTCCGCCCGGCCTCAGCACCCTGCGCATCTCGCCGAGCGCCGCCACCACCGCCTCAGGGGTGAGGAGATGCGGCAGGGAGTTGTCGGCGCACACGACGACGTCGAACGAGGCGTCGCGGAACGGCAGCTGCGTCATGTCGGCTGCCGCGACGCGCAGCCCGATCCCTCGCGAGGCCGCCTCCTTCGCGGCACGGCTCACCGCCGCGGGGCTCAGATCGCTGCCGGTGACCCGGTATCCCAGTGCGGCCAGCCCCAGCGCCTGCGTCCCGATGCCGCAGGCGCAGTCCAGCACGTCGTACGCGACGTCCTCGTCGCCGGAACGGGTCCCACCGCCCGGCCGGGCCGCCTCGCCCTGGCCGGCACCGCCGCCCCCGGGAGCGGCGGTGCCGGCCAGGACCGCCTCGCCGATCAGCGCGGAGAGCGCCGCCGCCTGCCGTGCGATGCTCGCGTCCCAGTCCGCGTACATGAGGTCGTAGTCCGCGGCCAGGTCGTCGTAGAAATACCGAACCGTGTTCGCCGAACGAGCAGTCGAAGGCTTCATGGCCCGACGCTAACGCGACGAGAGGCGACTTCCGGCCGCCCGGACCGCAGACGTTTGAGTGCGGCCCGTCCGCGACAGGGATGTGGACATGTCACCGACTGAGCCGCTCGACGCCACCCCTTACGCGCCCGTTCTCTCCGCGGAGGTACGGGACGCCCTGGCCGCGCACCGGCCCGTGGTCGCCCTGGAGTCGACGATCATCTCCCATGGCCTGCCCCGCCCCCGCAACCTGCGGGTCGCCGAGGAGCTGGAAGGGATCGTCCGCTCGGCTGGCGCCGTGCCCGCCACGGTCGCCGTGCTGGACGGCAGCGCCCGGGTCGGCCTGGACAAGGCCCAGCTGGAACGCGTCGCCGAGGACCCGGCGATGCGCAAGCTGGGGCACCGGGACCTCGCGCCGGCACTGGCGGCCGGTGCGAGCGGGGCGACGACGGTCTCCGCGACCGCGTTCCTCGCCGCACGGGCGGGCCTGCGGATCTTCGCGACCGGCGGGCTCGGGGGCGTGCACCGGGGCTGGACCGAGACGCAGGACGAGTCCGCGGACCTGCGGCTGCTGGCGGGGACGGGCATCACCGTGGTCTGCGCGGGAGTGAAGTCGATCCTGGACGTCCCCGCCACGCTGCAACGTCTGGAGACCCTCGGGGTCGGGGTGCTGGGCTACGGCACCGACCGGTTCCCCGGCTTCTACCTGAGCAGTTCGGGTGAGCCGGTCGACTGGACCGTGCGGTCACCCGAGGAGGTGGCGGAGGTGATGGGGGCGCAGGACGCGCTCGGCGGCCCGGCGTCGGCGCTGATCGTGGCGAACCCCGTGCCGCGGGAGGAACAGCTGGATCCCGCGCTGCACGACCGGGTGCTGGCCGAGGCGTTGGACGCGTGCCGGGAGCGCGGCATCGTGGGGCAGGCCGTCACCCCGTATCTGCTCGGCCATCTGATGCGGGGCACGGGAGGCGCCTCGCTGGAGGCCAACCTGGCGGCCGTCCGCGGCAACGTGGCGCTCGCCGCCCGGATCGCCACCGCCTGGGCCGCGCGGTGACCGGCGGTCTTCTCGTCGTCGGGGACGTGGTCACGGATGTGGTGGCGCGGCACGGTTCGGCGCTGGTCCACGGCACGGACACGGCGGCCCGGATCTGGACGCGGGCAGGCGGCGCGGGGGCCAACGTGGCCTGCTGGGCAGTCCGTTCGGGCTGCCCTGACGTGCGGCTGGTGGCCCGCGTGGGCGCCGACTCCGCGGACTGGCACCGGGACCTGCTGCGGCGCGCGGGGGTGCGGGAGCTGCTGGCGGTGGACGACGAGGTGCCGACAGCCACCGTCGTCGCCCTGGTCGACCGGTCCGCCGAGCGCACCTTCCTCACCGACAGCGGCGCGGTGCTGCGGCTCTCCCCCGACGACTGGTCGCCGTCGATGCTGGACGGCATCGCCCACCTGCATCTGTCCGGATACCTCCTCTTCGCCGGGACGAGCCGCGCGACCGCCCTGCTCGCGCTGCGGGAGGCGGGCAGGCGCGACATCCCGGTGAGCATCGATCCCGCCTCGGCCGGGTTCCTCGCCGAACTGGGCGTCGACAGGTTCCTCGCCCTGACCGAGGGGGCGGATCTTCTGCTGCCCAACGCGGACGAGGCGAAGCTGCTCACCGGGCTCCCCGACCCGGCCGACGCGGCAGCCAAGTTGAGCCTGCTGGTCCGTCAGGTCGTGGTCACTCTCGGCGGGGGCGGCGTTCTGCTGGCCTCCGCGGGATCGGTGACCGCCCGCGTCGCGGCCGAGCCCGTGTCCGTGGCCGTGGATTCCACCGGGGCCGGGGACGCGTTCACCGGGGGCTTCCTCGCGGCCCGGCTAGCGGGCGCCGACGACGCGACCGCCGCGGCGGCGGGGTGCCGTGCGGGGGCGGAGGCCGTCATGTCCGTGGGCGGGCGGCCGCCCCTGCCCGGGGACCCGCCGTGACCGGACCCCGGGGAGCTCATCCTGCCGGCCGCAGCCCGGTCCAGGCGGGACGGTGCGGATCGTCGGCCCTGACGACCGCGCCCGCGCTCCCGGTGGGCGCCACCTCGTCCTCGTACCGTGCGAAGGCGGGCAGGGTCCACTGCTCGTCCTCCCGCGTACGCCGTCGCAACGCACCCGCCGACAGCCGCAGATGGACGCTCAGGTCGAACGGGAACCAGTGCCCCAGCAGCAACGGCCCGTGCAGGACCAGCACGCCGCCCTCCGGGAGGTGCCGGTACGGGCTCCGCGTCGCCCGGTCCGTGACCGGATCCCACAGATCGGGCAGGACCCGGCCGCTGCCGCCGGGCTCCAGCGGACCGAACACCTCGCGCCACAGCGCGCCGGTGTCGAACCAGCTGCCGTAGTACGAGTCGGGGTCCCGTCTGCCGTACTCGTACCGCAGACTGGCCGGCCGCAGGAACCCCTCCGTGGAGACCGGGAGCACCGCCCGGCCGCGCAGCCGCAGTCCTTGGGCGACCGCACCCGCCAGCTCCCCGGTACGGGCGGCCGGGGCGCCGTCGACGGCGATCTTGAGCCAGGGCCCGCCGTCGGCCGGTTTCAGCCCGTCGGCGTGCGCGGCAAGCACGTCCGCGAGCCGCTCCCAGGTGATCGCTTCGAATCGCACGCGTCCATGGTGCACTTGTTGCCGAAAATGCGGGGCGCCCGCCGGCTCCACCCCTTACGGTCCTGATCATGGATCTTCAATTCGCCCGCACGTTCGCCACACAGTGGCAGGACGACTGGAACTCCCACGACCTGGACCGCATCCTGGCGCACTACCACGAGGACGTGACGTTCAGCTCCCCCATGATCGCGCGGTTCACCGGCGAAGCCTCCGGCACGGTCCGCGGCAAGGCCGAGCTGCGTGCCTACTGGACACGTGGGCTGGAACTCATCCCCGACCTCGCGTTCGAGGTCATGGACGTGCGGGCGGGCGTCGACACGCTGGTGATCGACTACCGCAACCAGATCGGCGGCCGGGTGTACGAGGTGCTGACCTTCCGGGACGGCCTGGTGATCGGCGGCCTCGGGGCTTACGGGGAGACGCTCGCCCACTGACGGTCGGCGCCCGGCGGCACGGTGGACGGCCGGGACGACAGGGGGCGGGCCTCGTGCCCTACTTCCTCTTGCCGCAGTCCACCGCGTCGGCGTCGTCGGAGAGTGCGCTGCCCTCGGGCAGCAGATAGGTCACCCACAGGACGACGGGCTCGGTCCCCAGATTCTGGCCGATGTGGCGGTGCTTCACCCCGGACGGCTCGATGAAGGACGTGCCGGCCGGAGTCACCTCGACCGAGCAGTCGTCCAGGGTGCGGGTCAGGGTCCCGGACTTGACGACGACGATCAGCTGGCCGCGATGGGTGTGCCAGCCGGTGGAGCCGCCGGGGGCGACGGTGATCGTCCGGAAGGTGACGTCGGTACGGCCCTTCGGCGTCTTGACCTTCAGCTTGCCCGGCGAAGTGCCCTCCGCGACGACGGTGGCGCTCACCCCGCTGCCGGGGGTGGCGACCGCCGCCGCCGGGACGATACCGAGCGCGGCCACACAACCTCCCACGACGAGTGCCTTACCCAGCCGCCCCGGCTGCCCCTGCCGCTTCTGTCCTTCCTGCTGTTCCTGGCGCTCGTGCTGTCTGCCGGTTCTCACGGGCAACTCCTTCGCGTCGGTGTCCCGGACATCCCAAATGCCCCGACACTACCCAGAAGTTGACCGCATGAATCACGCCAACGTGCTCGTCATGCGCCACGCATCTCCGCGGCCAGCGGCCCGTCTCCGGACACCTCGATCCGCCCGTCCCGCACGGCCTCGGCGAAGGTCACTTCGCCGCGCCCCAGCGCGAGGCAGAGCTCTGCATCGAGGGCGATACGCGCGTCGGCACGGGCGGCCGGCCCGTCCCCGTACACCCGTTCACCGGCCACCGGCACCCCTGCGCGGACATGGAACGCGCCCTCGTCGAGGTGTACGTCAACCACCCCGCCCGTGGCCGGCCCCCCGAACCCCTCCAGTGCGCGCAGCAGCGGAAGCGCGAACCAGTGCGCCCGGACCGCGTCCGTGGGCCGCCGCTCCACCAGTGCGGGTGCCCCCCACTCGGCAAGCGCGACGAGGACGGGCAGCAGCCCGTGTCCGCGCTCGGTGAGTTCGTACACCGAGGCGGCGGCGGGCGGGGGAAGTTTGCGGCGCGTGACCAGCCCGCCCTGCTCCATGTCCTTGAGCCGGGACGCCAGGACATCCGTGCTGACTCCGGGCAGGTCGGCGTGGAGATCGGTGTAGCGGCGCGGACCGGCCAGCAGTTCACGGACGATCAGCAGGCTCCACCGGTCGCCGACGGCGTCCAGCGCCCGGGCACTGGCGCAGAACTGGTCGTAACTCCGGCGGCGGACCGGGCGGGTTGCTGGCTGTTGCTGACGTGGCATGCCACGCAGTCTAGACATGTTGTTGGACTTTCCAAGCTCAAGCTTGGTAAAACCAAGTATCGCAATCGGGTCGGGGAGGCAGCACCGCATGGAATTCCGCCAGTCCAGCAAGCTCAACGAGGTCTGTTACGAGATCCGGGGCCCGGTCATCGAGCACGCCAACGCCCTGGAGGAGGCGGGCCACAGCGTGCTCCGCCTCAACACGGGCAACCCGGCGCTGTTCGGCTTCGAGGCGCCGGAGGAGATCGTCCAGGACATGATCCGGATGCTCCCGCAGGCCCACGGCTACACGGATTCGCGCGGCATCCTGTCCGCCCGCCGGGCCGTCGCGCAGCGCTACCAGGCGATGGGGCTCACCGAGGTCGGCGTCGACGACGTCTTCCTCGGCAACGGTGTCTCGGAGCTGATCTCCATGGCCGTACAGGGGCTGCTGGAGAACGGCGACGAGGTCCTCATCCCGTCCCCCGACTACCCGCTGTGGACCGCGGTGACCACGCTGGCCGGCGGGAAGGCCGTGCACTACACGTGCGACGAGGGCGCGGACTGGAACCCGGACCTCGCCGACATGGCGTCGAAGATCACCGACCGGACCCGTGCCGTCGTGATCATCAACCCGAACAATCCGACCGGTGCCGTCTATCCGCGCGAGATCCTCGAAGGCATCCTCGACCTCGCCCGGCGGCACGGCCTGATGGTGTTCGCCGACGAGATCTACGACCAGATCCTGTACGACGACGCCGAGCACCACAGCGTGGCGGTCCTCGCCCCCGACCTGGTCTGCCTCACCTTCAGCGGGCTCTCGAAGACGTACCGCGTGGCCGGCTTCCGTTCGGGCTGGATGGTGGTGTCGGGTCCCCAGCAGCACGCCCGCAGCTATCTGGAAGGGCTGACCATGCTCGCCTCCATGCGGCTGTGCCCCAACGCCCCGGCGCAGTACGCGATCCAGGCCGCACTCGGCGGCCGTCAGTCGATCCGGGAGCTGGTGGTGCCCGGGGGCAGGCTGTACGAACAGCGCGACCGCGCCTGGGAGAAGCTGAACGAGATCCCGGGGGTGTCCTGCGTGAAGCCGAAGGGCGCGCTGTACGCCTTCCCGCGCATCGACCCGAAGGTGCATCCGATCGTCGACGACGAGAAGTTCGTCCTGGACCTGCTGCTGCGGGAGAAGATCCAGGTCGTCCAGGGCACCGGTTTCAACTGGCCACGGCCCGACCACTTCCGGATCCTGACCCTCCCGTACGCTGACGATCTTGACGCGGCGATCAGCCGGATCGGACGCTTCCTGACTGGATACCGGCAGTGAACCGGTCACCGGAGACGAACGGAGACCGATCGTGAGCTGTCCCACCTGCCGGGTCCCCGTGCACACCCAGTTCGCCTCGTTCGAGCTCGTCGGGCCGATCGTCGAGGGCGGACTGGACCCGGCCTCCGACCCCGGCTGGGCGGACTCGGGCGCGAAGTCGCCCGCGGAGTACGCGCGCTGGGCCGGTCATCTGTGCGGTATGACCTGCCTGCGCATGGCGCTCGGCGCCGGCGCACCGTCACTTTTCGCGCTGCGGGACGGAGCGCTGGAGTACGGCGCGTACACCGAGGACGGCGACGGCGCGATCCGCGGGCTGGTGTACGCGCCCTTCGCCACGTACGTACGCGAGAAGCACGGCCTGGACGCCACGGTCCACCGCCAACTCGCCCCGGAGGAAATGCTGGACCTGCTGGACGAGGGCCGGTCCGTCATGGCCTCGGTCCACTACACGATCCGCCACCCGCAGCGGCCCGCACCGGGACGCGGTGGCCATCTGGTGCTCCTGACGTCCCGCACGTCCGACGGTACGGGCGTCCACTTCCACAACCCCTCCGGCACGACGGCCGGGACCCGGGCGGCGGAGCTGCCGCTGGCCGACTTCGAGCGCTTCTTCGCGGGGCGCGGGGTGTCGTTGCGCGCGGCGGACGACGCGCGGGACCGGCCCGGAACGGGAGCGGGCCCGGGGGCGTAGCCGGCCCCCGAGCCCTGTGATTGCCGCCTGTACGGCACGCCGGCACTTTTAAAGGTCCCGTGTCAGTTTTATGTCGCCGCGTCCTGCCTTTAGACGACCGCAGACCGAAGCTCCGCGGGCCGGAGTCGAACCGGCATCTCGACGCGCACGGGCACGGGCCCGGTTGATCCGGCGATAGGCGGCGCATGCTGAGTCTGGAGCAAGAGTCTGAGATTGATCGCGGCCTGCCTCTGCCATTTGGGCTACCCCGGCCCGTATCCGTACGGGAAGTACGGAAGTGCCGGGGGGAGGACTCGAACCTCCACTGGGACCGCGTCGTCACGACAAGCTTCATTTTCAGCTTTGCGCTCCTCGCGCACCCCGGCGGCTTCGACCGCCGCCGGGGATTCCATGGTCGGTCACCTCATCCGAAGAGGTAACCGAAGACCGCATCACCCACCCGCTGGTCCGTGACGTCAACGCCGTTGGCCTCCTCGCGCGCGAACTTGACGGCCTGCTGGAGCTTCTCCACCCGGTCGAGCAGTTCGTTGATCCGCCGCGCGGGCAGCGCCCCGGAGAACTTCACCGTCGTCCAGTAGCCGATCGGGATGTCCTCGTAGTACACCTCGACCTGCGCCGGGTGCTTCTCGGTGGCCTCCGCCTTCACGTGGTTGCGGGGCACCTTCTTCGTCCGCAGGGTGCGCACCGGCTCGGTCTTCCAGGAGTCCGTCGACGGGTCCTGGGCCCACGCCTCGGAAGCGTCGAGCACCGGAAGCTTGCGGACGAAGGTGTTGATGTCCGTGAGCTGCTTCTCCAGGAAGAGCAGGTACGACACCGGCACGCCACTCACCAGGACGCGGCCGTCGACCGAGACGTCGGCGCGGGCCGCGCAGTTCGCCCAGTCCTTCGTGGCGGTCACGTCGAAGAGGCGGGTGAGCGTCGCCGCGGTCTCCCGCAGCACGTCCTCGGCCTTGATCTGCACCAGGGTCGACTCGGGCGGCAGTTGCTCACCCTCCTCGTCCTTCGGCTGGTACGTCCGGGAGATTCCGGCCAGCAGACCGGCCTTCTGGAGGCCGTGATGCGCCGCCGTCAGGTCCTGGTGAGCCTTGGACTTGACGCCCTTCTCCACTGCGATGATCTGATTGAGTTTCGCCACGTCCAGAAAACTAGCAACAGCAACACCGGCCGCACGAGGGGTTTTTGCCGCACGGACAGCACCCGTCGCATCCTCGCTGTTCCGCGGCCGGGTGCCGGGCACCGACCAGTAGGGAGCAAGCCGGATGGGCACGCCCATACGCCACTTCACCGCGACGACCGAGCAGGGGCAGGTCTTCACGGTCAACATCGAGCGGGACTTCCGGTACGACCCGTACCGCGACTTCCTCGTCTGTACGCACTGCGACTGGTCTCCGTCGCTGCTGACGACCCGGCGGATCGCCGACATGGCCGGGGAGCACCTGTCGTCCGCCCACGGGGCCGGCCGGGGGCTGGCGCAGCAGGAAGACGAGTCGTTCCGCAAGGCGCGGCTGATCGTGCTGCCCGTCGTCGCCGTTCTGCTGATCGGGCTGCTGATCTTCCTGAACAGCTGACCCCGGCCGGATCAGCTGCCGCTGAGCTCCAGGAGTGCCGCCACCGGGTCGGAGTCCGGTGCGGCCCTGGGCCACCACTCGTCCTCGCCGGGCTCGGACTCGTAGCCGTACCACCGGGCGTCGTGGCCGAAGCGGAGCTGGAGCGCACCGCCGGGGTGGGTGAGATGGTTGCGCCACGGCTGGAAGCGGGGGAACCCGGCGGCGGCGAGGGCCGGGCGGGCGCGGTCGAAGGGGCCGGCCGGGGGGTCCCAGGGTGTCTCCAGGAGGGCGAGTCCCTCGGCTCCGCCCTGGCGCCACGCGGCCACGGCCCGGGCCAGGTCGGTGGTGTTGCGGCCGGTGGCGGATGCCAGCTCGCGGTAGAGGGCCCGGGTGGTGGCGGTGAGTCCGGCGGTGGGACGGGCGGCGGCCAGCCGGACCGCGTCCTGCCAGGCGGTGAGCCCGGCGATCGGGTCGAGGCCGGTGGTGAGCAGTGCGTGGGCGCGGGCCGCCGCGTCGGTGGCGAGCTGGTCGAGGGCGAGCGGGTCCCGGGCACCGGGGAACTCCGGGTACGAGGGTGGCTGGCCCGGATGCGGCTCCACCGGGAACGGGGCGGGCAACGGCGGCAGGAAGCGGTCGGCGAACGCCTCCCGCGCGGGTACGGACGGGGCGGCGGGCGCCGCGGGCCGCTCCCGCGCGGAGTGTGCGGCGTTGCGGCGGCCCAGGTCCTCCAGGAGCGCCCGCTCGCCCCGGCCGCGCAGCAGCAGGAGGACGAACGGGTCGGCGTCCAGGAGGCGGCCCATCTGGTAACAGAGTGCCGCCACGTGCTTGCACGGCCAGCCGCGGTCGGGGCAGGAACAGCCGGGGTCGAGGTCGTCCGCCGCGGGGAGCAGGGTGACGCCGGCGGCGGCGGCCGTGTCGGCGAGGGAGTGCGGCATCTCCTTGCCCAGCAGCGCGGCGAGGTGGCCGGGGCGGGCGGCGACCGCGTCGAGGAAGGTGTCCCAGTCGGGGTCGGTGAGCGCACGCAGCCTGAGCTCGGCGCGGTAGGGGCGGGGGCGGCTGCCGTGCACATAGGCGACGACCTGCCCCGGGGTGACGGTGATCGCGGCGACGTTCCCGCTGTCCGCGTACGCGCGCCCGCGGGCGAGCCTCGGCGCGTCCATCGACAGCGATTCCAGCGCGTCCACCCAGGCCCGGCCCCACCAGCTGTCCGCGAACGGTTCGTCGCCGCCGGAGGTGCGTGCGGGCACGGCCTCGAAGGTCCGCCGCAGGTCGTCGGGGCCGGGCCTGGACCGGGCGACGGGCCGCGCGCCGGGCGGGGTGTGGGGGCGGGAGGAGGCGTGGGGGCGGGGGCTCATGACGGCCTCCGGAGCGAGACGAGATCGGCCAGGTCGCGGTCGCTGAGCTCGGTCAGGGCGGTCTCCCCGGTGCCGAGCACGGCATCGGCCAGGGCCCGCTTGGCCTGCAGCATCTCGCCGATCCGGTCCTCGACGGTGCCTTCGGCGATCAGCCGGTGCACCTGGACCGGCTGGGTCTGCCCGATGCGGTAGGCGCGGTCGGTGGCCTGTTCCTCGACGGCCGGGTTCCACCAGCGGTCGTAGTGGATGACGTGGGCGGCGCGGGTGAGGTTCAGCCCGGTGCCTGCGGCCTTCAGGGAGAGCAGGAAGACCGGCACCTCGCCGGACTGGAAGCGGTCCACCATCCGTTCCCGCTCGGGCACCGGCGTACCGCCGTGCAGGAGCTGGGAGGGGATCGCGCGCGAGGTGAGATGCGCGGAGAGCAGCCGGGCCATCGTGACGTACTGGGTGAAGATGAGCACCGAGCCGTCCTCGGCGAGGATCGTGTCGAGGAGTTCGTCGAGCAGGGCGAGCTTCCCGGAGCGGCCGGTGAGCCGCGTCGGTTCCTCCTTCAGGTACTGCGCGGGGTGGTTGCAGATCTGCTTGAGCGAGGCCAGCAGCTTCATGATCAGGCCACGCCGGGCGATGCCCTCCGAGGCTTCGATGTACGCCATGGTCTCGCGCACCGTGGCCTCGTAGAGCGTGGCCTGTTCGCGGGTGAGGAAGACGGGGTGGTCGGTCTCCGTCTTGGGCGGCAGCTCGGGGGCGATGCCGGGGTCCGACTTCTTGCGGCGCAGCAGGAAGGGCCGGACCAGCCGGGAGAGCCGCTCCACCGCTTCGTCGTTGGCGATGCCGGCGGCGGTTCCGGTGTTCTCCACGATGCGGGCGTGGCGGGCCCGGAACGCCTTGAGGGGGCCGAGGAGTCCGGGGGTGGTCCAGTCGAGCAGGGCCCAGAGCTCGGAGAGGTTGTTCTCGACGGGGGTGCCGGTCAGGGCCACCCGGGCCGGGGACGGGATGGTGCGCAGCGCCTTCGCCGTGGAGGAGTGCGGGTTCTTCACGTGCTGTGCCTCGTCGGCGACGACCAGGCCCCAGCTGTGGGCGGCCAGTTCGGCCGCGCTGGAGCGCATCGTGCCGTAGGTGGTGAGGACGAAGCCGCCGTCGGGCCCGGCGAGGGTGCGGTCGGCGCCGTGGAACCGCCGGACGGGGACGCCGGGCGCGAAACGGTTGATCTCCCGGTGCCAGTTGCCCAGCAGCGAGGCGGGGCAGATCACCAGGGTCGGCGCGGGGTGGGCGCGGTGCAGATGGAGGGCGATGAGGGTGATCGTCTTGCCGAGCCCCATGTCGTCGGCGAGGCAGCCGCCGAGGCCGAGCGACGTCATCCGGTCCAGCCAGGCCAGACCGCGCAGCTGGTAGTCGCGGAGGGTGGCGTCGAGACCGGGCGGCGGTGCGATGGGGGTGTCGTCCTCGACGAGGCGGGCGCGCAGCGCGGCCAGCGCGCCGACCGGCACCGCCTCGACCTGCTCGCCGTCCACCTCGGCGCTGCCGGTCAGGGCGACGGCGAGCGCGTCCACCGGGTCGAGCAGGCCCAGCTCCCGCTTGCGTGCCTTGCGTACGAGGGCGGGGTCGACGACGACCCATTGGTCGCGCAGCCGCACCACGGGCCGGTGTGCCTCGGCGAGCACGTCCATCTCAGCCTCGGTCAGCTTCTGGTCCCCCAGCGAGAGCTGCCAGTTGAAGCTGAAGAGCTGTTCGGCGTCGAAGAACGAGGTGCCGTCGGTGGCCGAGCCGGGGGCGGGCCGCACGACGGCCGCCGCTGTGAGGGAGCGGGCGAGCTCCCTGGGCCAGTGCACGCTCACCCCGGCGGCCGACAGCCGTGCCCCGCCGGCGCCCAGCAGCTCCTGCAACTCGTCCTCGCCGAGGGCCAGCACGTCGGGGACGGGCTGGTCCAGCAGTCGTTCCAGCGGCACCCAGACGCGGGAGGCGCGGCGCAGGGCGAGCACGGCGTCGATCCGGGCGCGGGGGCCGAAGGGCTCGCCCGCCGTGCCGTTCCACAGGGCGGCCGCGTCGACGACGTAGGTGGGGTCGGCGAGGCTGTGCACCTGGGTGATGGCGGCGCCGGCGTGCCGTGCGGCGGCGGGTGTACGGCCGTCGGCCGCATCGCCGGCGGGCCCGTCGCCGGCGCCGGCCGTGTCGAAGAGCTCGTACGCGGACAGGTCCAGGCGCAGCGACACCCTGACGCCCGCGTCCAGTCCGGCGGCGACCTCCACCGCCCACTCCCGGGCGCCGGGCAGGTGCCTGGCCTCCCGGGCCGCGAACGGCGCCCCCATGGCGAAGGCGGCCGCGGGGGTCCTGGGCAGGGTGTCGGCCACCGCGTCGAGGAAGGAGCCGATGAGCGGCTCGGGGTCGGGGACCTGGAGGGGCGTCCGGTCCGGGAAGGGGATCGCGTATCCCTCGGCGGGCATGGCCGCGGCGACGGCGCGCAGATGGGCGATGTCCTCGGCGTCACGCGGCCCGGCCCGCCAGGCGTCATGGTCGTCGGCGGTCAGTCCGGGGAGCATCCGGCCGCGGGACACCAGGTGGAGCGCGTGCAGGGTGGCGGCTCCCCAGCAGCGGGTGGCGGGGTGGGCGGACCGCTGGTGGCGGGCACGGGCCAGCAGGGGCACCGCGTCGGCCACCGGGAGCAGCAGGGCCGGCACGGTGGTCCGGCGGACGTCCCCCTGCTCACCGTGGCGGCGGACGACCGTGATCTCGGAGGTCCGCGGGCCCGGTCCGTCCGCCTCGCCGGGTCCGGACGTGCCCGTCGGGAGCGCGGCGCCGGGACCGCACACGTCGGCGGGATCGGGCAGCGGGTGCCCTTCCGGGTCCCAGAAGGCGACCCGCCCCTCGCGCGGGAGCGCGGCGGGCAGGAAGACCGCGGCGCAGCGCAGCAGGCGGCCGACGGCCGCGTCCTGCGGTGGCGGTGCGCTGCTCACCTGCCGCTCCCCTTCCCGTCCGGGCTCCGCTCATGAGCCCTTGTGTCCTCGGTCCTCCGTGCCTGGTCAAGCCCGGTCGGCACGGGAACCCTCCGACTCGCGAGTCTAGGCGGGAGGTCTGACAGCGGACCGGCCGCCGCCGTTCCCGCAACTCGTACGGGGTCGGGCGGCGGCCGGAGCCAGCGGGGGCGAGCCCTGACGGACGGCCGTCCGCGCGAGGGCACGCGGCCGGACCAGCGCCGGGGAGGGCGGCCGGATCGGCGCCGGGGTGGGCGGCCGTGCCGCGCCGGAACACTCGGCCGCAGCGCCGGGGAGAGCGGCCGGATCCGCGCCTGCCGAGTGGCCGGGGCCCGTGGCCGCCCGGCGGGCGGGGCAGCGCCCGACGGACTCGCGCGGCCTGTGCCTGCCGTGCGGTCCGGGGCACGTGCCCGGGCCGGCGGGTGGGTCAGCGCCCGCCGGGGGTGGGCGGCCGTGCCGCGCCGGAACACTCGGCCGCAGCGCCGGGGAGAGCGGCCGGATCCGCGCCTGCCGAGTGGCCGGGGCCCGTGGGGGCGGGCGGGTCGATGACGCCGGACCGTCGAGGGTTCAGAGGTCAGTGTCTGGCGAGCGGCTTCGAGCCGGTGGCGCGGGGCCTGCCGGAAGCCGCGGCCGCGTGCGTCGGAGTGGCGGGGCGCAGGCGCCCCTGGCCGGATGCGGGCGGCGCCGAGGGGGCGGGCGCCGAGGGCTCGTCCGTCGCGGGCGCGGGCTCCACCGACTCGTCCGGCTCCTGTGCCGCACGGTCGCCGGGCTGCTCGTCCGGTGCCGGACCGTCCACGGGCTGTGGCACCGGCTGCACGGACTCGGGCTGGACGGACTGGGACTGGACGGGCTGCTGCGGCGCCGCCTGACCCGTCTGCGGCGTCGCCGGCTGCTGGGCCCTTTCCAGGAAGCGGAGCAGCTCCACCGGGAACGGCAGCACCAGGGTGGAGTTCTTCTCCGCCGCCACCGCCACCACGGTCTGCAACAGCCTCAGCTGCAGAGCCGCGGGCTGGGTGGACATCTCGGATGCCGCCTCGGCCAGCTTCTTGGACGCCTGGAGTTCCGCGTCCGCGTTGATGACCCGGGCACGCCGCTCACGGTCGGCCTCCGCCTGGCGGGCCATGGAGCGTTTCATCGTCTCCGGCAGCGAGACGTCCTTGATCTCGACCCGGTCGATCTGCACGCCCCACCCGACCGCGGGGCTGTCGATCATCAGCTCCAGGCCCTGGTTGAGCTTCTCCCTGTTGGACAGCAGATCGTCCAGATCGCTCTTGCCGATGATCGAACGCAACGACGTCTGGGCCATCTGCGAGACGGCGAACCGGTAGTCCTCCACCTCGACGACCGCGCTCGCCGCGTCGACCACCTTGAAGTAGATGACCGCGTCCACCCGCACCGTGACGTTGTCCCGGGTGATCCCGTCCTGTGCCGGCACGGGCATGGTCACGATCTGCATGTTGACCTTGCGCAACCGCTCGACGCCGGGCAGGACCATGGTGAATCCGGGCCCGCGGATGTCGTTGCGGAGCCGGCCGAGCCTGAGCACCACGCCCCGTTCGTACTGCTTGACGACCCGGGCGGCCGCCGCCGTGTACACGGCGCCCGCCGATACCGCCGCCACCGCTGCGATCAAGAGCTCCTGGACCATGACGGCCCCCTGCCATCCCGAAGAACCGGAATATCTACCTCACGCCATAATCAGCGCTATTACCACGTTATGCCCCCTTTGGACAGCGGGCGAACCTCGGCCCGCCCTCCCGTCCCCCGCCCGGCCGCTTCCCGGATGCCCCGCCCGCCACGAGCGGGCAGGGTTACCGGCGTCAGCACGTCCCTCCGTGGCGTACGGGGTGATGTGACGCAGTGCGTACGGATGAGCCGGACGAGACAGACGAGGACCCGCCCATGCCCGTGATCGACCACCGACGCCGCCGTCTCGGCATCGCCGCCGGGACCGCGCTCCTGACCCTCACCGTCGCAGGCTGTTCGGGCCTCGGCCGGACCGCTGTCGGTCCGGTCGTCTACACGACCGAACGGGACGCCGTGATCATGGTGAACAGCCCCTCGGTGAAGGGCTGCCACCGGCTCGCCCCCGCGGGAGCCAAGGAAGTGACCAACGAGACCCTGATCGACATCATCCTGTACCGCACGCGGGACTGCACAGGACCGGGCACGACGTACCTCGCCACCACACTGTCCGACATCAACGCGCCCAGCGCGCTGCCGTGGCGCAGCTTCAGCACCGTTCACTGATCCACCGGGACGTCCATGCGGACATGCACCGGGTACGCGCCTTCGCCGAGCGCGCACCGGCGCATGTCCGCACCGGCGCCGTCCGCCTCACGCACCTCGGCGGACCAGCGCGATCAGTGCCGCCGTCCCGGCACGGCGGTCCCGGGCGATCAGGGCCATCACCACGATGAGCACCGCGGGCATCACCGCGTTCGGCGGGTCGAGCAGCGTCAGCTGGACGACCGACGCCCCTGCCAGCAGCCCGCAGAAGGCGATGGCCGCCACCCCGGCGAGGACCGGGATCAGCAGCGCGATCGCCCCGGCCGTCTCCAGCCCGCCGATGGCGTACATCGCGCCGTGGCTCCAGCCCATCCGGTCGAACGACTCGATGGCAGACTCGTGGGCGATCAGCTTGGCGATTCCGCTGAAGCCCAGGAACAGGGCGAGGACGTACCGGGCGACGCTCAGGGCGACGGCGCCCCGGCCGCGGCGGCCGTCGGCGGAGGGGGATGCGGAAGCGGCGGACGTGGCGGCGGGCGTCGTGATCTCGGACATGGTGGTCTCCTCGGGAAGCGGTGCGCAGTGTCGCGCTCACACCGGAAAAGACCGCGCCCCGGCCCGAAACTCATCGCTCCGCCGGTCACCCGTTCCCCTCGCCGGGAGACTACTTGGGCACGGCCCGCACCCAGATCCCGTCCTCGGTGAGGTACCGGTCCACCCGCAGCCCGGCCTCGTCGAGACAACCCTCGAACTGCTCCTTCGACAGCGCCCGCGAGAGGAAGGTCTGGGTCCAGCGCGCATCCGGGAACACGTACTCGCAGAGCACCGAGTCCACCCCGTCGCCGACGGGTTCCGCAGAGACGATCCGGACCGTGTACCCGGCCGGGTGGACGCGCTCGCGCGGCAGATCGACGTGGTAGTCCGCGCCCTCGCGCTGGATGAGCACCGCTCCGCCGTCGCGCACGTATCTGCGGCAGGTCCGCAGCAGCCCCTCCCGTACCCGGTGGTCGCCCGAGTGCACCAGGAACGAGGCCAGCATGACCACGTCGAAGGTCTCGTCGCCGAGGTCCAGCGACTCGATGGGGCCGCACACCGTCCGTGCGCCGCGCACCTGCTCCAGCATCTGCGGCGACTCGTCCACCGCCGTGACGTCGAAGCCCAGAGCGACCAGGGGGTGCGTCACCCGGCCCGCCCCGCTGCCCAGTTCCAGAATGCTCGATCCGGCCGGCACGGCGGCGGCGATCACGTCCGGTTCGTCACCGACGGCCAGCCGCGTGTACAGCTCGACGGCACAGCCGTCGGGTGTGATCGCACCCGGTCCCGTCCCCGAATAGCCTTCACGTACCCCTCGTTCGCTCATGTCCCGCCGAACGAGCGGCCGGCGTCCGCCGTTCCCGGCGTCACACCGAACGGCGGGCGACCAGCGCCGCGCTGAGGTGCTGGAGGTCCGTCGGGCGGGCGGGGGAAAGACCGGTCAGCCGGCCGATGCGGCGGATCCGGTAGTCGACGGTGTTCGGGTGGACGTGCAGCGCGGCCGCCGCCGCTCTGCGGTCCAGGCCGTGGGCGAGGTAGGTCTCCAGCGTGTGCAGCAGCTCCGGTTTCGTCTCCAGGGGCTGGAGCAGCCGCGCCAGCCCGTTCAGGGCCTCGCTCGGCCTGCTCAGCTGGTACTCCAGCAGGACGTCGGCCAGCCGGTACAGACCGGCCGCCCGGCCGGTGCGGGCGACGAGCTCGACGATCTCGGCGTTACGGGCCACGGCGGCCGGCACCGCCGCCGGTTCCGTGGTCTCCGCGGCCGCGGTCACCGGGACCCCCGCGGCCCTGGTCGCTTCGGTGATCAGGTCGCACAGGCCGCCCGGCCCGCTCCACGGCGGCGGCTCGGAGACGGGCAGCAGGACCGTGCCGCCGGTCTCGTCGAGAGCGGTCAGCGCGGGCGTACCGGCGAACCGGTCCAGGGCCGTGCGGATCCGGCGGATCTTGCGGCGGGCCGCCACTCCCCTGCCGGGGCCCGGTACCTGGCCCACCTCGTCGTCGTGCGGGCCGAGCGCGAGCGTCATCGTCAGGTACCGGGCGGCCGGGCGCAGTCCGGTGCGGCGGGCGAAGCGCTCCAGGTCCTCGCCCGTCAGCAGCGCCGCCATCAGGGCGTGCCGGCCGCCGTGTTCCTGGCTGTCCAGGATCTGCCGGGCCTCCAGATAGGCCCTGCTCACCGCGGACGTCAGCTGCTGCTGGAGCACCATGATGCGGTTCACGATCTCCAGTACGGTCGGCAGGTCCCCCGGTCCGGCGTCCCGGGCGGTCTCCTCCCAGCACATCCTGATCCCCACCTGGTACGCGGTGAGGATGGCGTCCAGCGGCACGCCCTCCTCGGCCCGCTGGGCCGCCGAGTCACGCTGCTGGGCCAGTTCGGCGTCGGTGGCGGGTCTGCGGTGTTCGACGACATCGGCGAAGAGCCGCAGATTGTGCTGCACGATGTCCGCGATGTCGCCCGCGATCTCCTCGTGCGGCAGTTCCGCGTAGACCGGCAGATCGCTGAGCAGCCGGGCGACGACGCGGGCGGTCAGGGCGGGGGCACGGGCCCGCATCTGGGCCGCCACCGGGCGGCCGGCGATGCGAAGCGGCCGCTGCGCGTCGGCTCTCCGGTCCGCGCCTCCGCCCGTCACGGCGACACGCTCATTGTCATGCGTCACAAAAGCCCCCGCGGAAGTCTGCGTTACCCACCAGTTAAACGACGGCGTTCGAGTCTGCATGATGACCGGCGACACCCGCCATGCCCCCACCTCTCCCCACACGGAGGTCGCCGTGAACTCAGCGCCCAGCAGCACGCCCTGTCGGACCGTCAGAAATACCGTCGCCGCGCTCGCCCTGGCCGGGCTGGCCGTCGGAACAGGCGCATCCGGCGCCTCGGCAGCGGGCGACGCCACCACGTCGTACGTCGCGCTCGGCGACTCGATGGCCTCCGGGCCCCTCATCCCGGACATCACGGGCCCGGTGGCCTGCGGCCGTTCCACGCACAACTACGCGCACGAGCTGGCCGCGAGCATCGGCGCCTCGCTGCGCGATGTCACCTGCAGCGGGGCCAAGTCCACGCACATGACGGAGAAGCAGTCGCTCTCCCTGCTCGACATCCCGATGGGATCGGCGCCGCCGCAGTTCGACGCCCTGCGCGCGGACACCGACCTGGTGACCCTGACGATCGGCGGGAACGACGCCGGTCTGGTCGGCATCGCGCAGGACTGCATGACGCTCGACCCGACCGCCACCCCGTGCAAGGACAAGCTGACCGAGGGCGGGGTGGACCAGGTGGCACAGCGCATCGCGGCGTTCGCGCCCCGGCTGGCAGCCGTCCTGGACGGGATCCACCAGCGTTCGCCGCAGGCCCGCGTGATCGTCACGGGCTACGGGCTCTACATCAAACCGGGCGGCTGCTGGCCGCTCCAGCCGGTGCTCCCGGTGGACGCCGACTTCCTCCAGGGCAGCGTCGACCGGATGAACACGGTGATCGCCGAACAGAGCGCCGCCCACGGCGCCGAGTACGTCGACGTCGCCGCCCCCAGCAAGGGCCACGACGCCTGCCAGGCCCCCTCGGACAAGTGGGTCGAGGGCTATGTGCCGACCGCGGCGGCCGCCCCGCTGCACCCCAACCGGCAGGGTGAGGCGGCCTACGCCCGCATCATCGGCGACCACCTCCAGGGGAGCTGACCCGTGCGGCAGCGGATGCTCCACGGACTGCTCGCGGCGGCGCTCGGAGCGGCCGCTCTCCTCGCCCCGCCCGCCCACGCCGCTCCGGCGGGCCACCCGCCGGAGCGGGGCTGCGATCCGCTGGCACCCGCCGAGTGCCTGCTGCCGTTCCCCGACGACTGGTACACCCGGCCGGACCCGGACACCGACACGGGCCGCCGGGTGGACCTCGATTCCGCCGTGCTGCCCCGGCCCGCGACCGGCAAGCCCATCGACCCGGCCGCCTGGAACCGGTCCGACGGCTTCTCCCCCGGTTCCGCCCTGATCGCCCAGGTGCCGGACCTGGACCTGACGGCCACCGGCGCGGCCCCGCTCACCGGCATCGGCCGCTCCCTCGACCGGGACGCCCCGGTCGTACTCCTGGACACCACCACCGGTGAACGGTGGCCGTACTGGGCCGAGCTCGACGCCAACGCCTCCGACCCCGCACGCCGGGCGCTGCTGATCCACCCCGCCCGCAACTTCCACGACGGCCACCACTACGCCGTGGCCCTGCGCCGCCTCAAGGACTCCGCGGGCCGTACGCTCCCGGCGGGCGCCGCGTTCGCCGCCGTGGCCGGCAGGCGGCTGCCCGCACACGACCCGCTGCGCGCCCGTCAGGACCGGCTCCGTCCCGCCCTCGCGGCCCTGCGTGGGGCAGGGGTCGGCGCCGAAGGGCTCTACCTGGCCTGGGACTTCACCGTCGCCTCCACCCGCAGCCTCACCGGCGACCTCTTCACCATCCGCGACGACGCGCTGCGCCGCCTCGGCAACCGCTCGCCCGCCTTCGCCGTCACCGGCGTCAGCGACTTCACCGCCGCCCAGGACGCCCGGATCGCCCGCGAGGTCACCGGACAGATCACCGTACCCGGCTATCTCAGCCTGCCGGGCGGCCCGCCCGGCTCCGTCCTGAACCGCGACCGCGACGGCGTCCCGCGCCGTCTCCCCCTCAGCACGCAGCTCGCCGCCTTCCGCTGCGAGATCCCCCGCTCCGCCTTCCGCACCCCCTCCCACCCCTCCCTCTACGGGCACGGGCTGCTGGGCTCCCGCTCCGAGGTCGGGGCGGGCAACGTCAAGGACATGGCCGCCGAGCACGACTTCACGTTCTGCGCGACGGACTGGGCCGGCATGGCCAAGGAGGACATCCCCGTCGTCCTGGCCGCGCTCGCCGACCCGAACCTCTTCCCGGCCGTCCCCGAACGCAGCGAACAGGGCATGCTCAACGCCCTGTTCCTGGGCCGTGCCCTGATCCACCCCGAGGGGCTGAGCAGCGACGCCGCCTTCCGCACCGCCGACGGCCACCCCCTCGTCGACACCCGGCGCGGTCTCGCGTACGACGGAAACAGCCAGGGCGGCATCCTCGGCGGCGCCCTGGTCGCCGCCTCGCCCGACATCCGGCGCGGGGTGCTCGGCGTCACCGCGATGAACTACGGGCTGCTCCTCAACCGGAGCGCCGACTTCGCACCGTTCCAGCAGGTCCTGGACGTGGCCTACCCGGACGCACTGCGCCAGCAGCTCGTCCTCCAGCTGTTCCAGATGGTGTGGGACCGCGGCGAGACGAACGCGTACGCGAACCACCTCACCGACCACCACCAGGTACTGCTCCACATCGCCTACGGGGACCACCAGGTCGCGAACGCGGCGGCCGACGTGGAGGCGCGCACGATCGGTGCCCGTCTGCTGTCCCCCGCGCTCACCCCCGGCCGGAGCCCCGACGCCGTCCCGTACTGGGGCATCCGCCGCATCGGCGCCGGTCAACTCCCCTACCGGGGCTCCGCCATGACCGTGTGGGACAGCGGCACCCCCACACCCCCGCTCACCAACACCCCGCCCACCGGGCCCGGGTACGGCCACGACCCGCACGAGGATCCCCGCAACTCGCCCGCCGCACGTCAGCAGAAGGCCACCTTCCTGACCACCGGCCGTGTCATCAATGTCTGCGGCACCACCCCGTGCACCGCAACGCCCACCTCCTGACGCCCCCTCCCTGCCGGGAACGGACAGGGAACAGACAAGGAGCACCATGCGTACGCACCGCATCGCCGGAGCCGCCGTCGCGGCAGCCCTCCTCGCCGGTACGGCACTGGCTCCGTCCGCACTCGCCGCACCGCCCGCCGCCACGGCCACCGCGCAGGCCGCGGTCCCGTTCACCTCCGCCGGCGCCGTGCGCGCCGCCGACGGCGGCCACACCCTCTCCTGGGCCTCACCGGCCGCATCGGTGACCGTCACCGCAGTCACCTCGCCCGACGCCACCACCGGGATCGCGCTCGGCACGGCCCCGGGCACCGGCTCACTGACCGTCCCGGCCGGGACGCTCCCGGAGGCCGGCCGCTGGTACTTCCGGCTGGTCCCGGACGGCGGCGGCCCCCTCGTCGTCGCCGACCGCTCGCTCGGCCTGGCCTCCGCCCGCAACTTCCGCGACATCGGCGGCTACCGCACCACGGACGGGCGCTGGGTCCGCTCCGGCCTGGTCTACCGCTCCAACAAGCTGAGCGCGCTCACGGACGCCGAGCAGCAGCGGCTGGTCTCCCAGCGCCTCACCCTCGACGTGGACCTGCGCAACGTCCAGGAGCGCAACGACGACCCGGACCGGCTGCCCGCGGGCGTCGCGTACAAGGTCGCCGACGTCGTCTCGCTCAGCCACGGCATCCGTTTCCACGACTCGGCCCTGATGACGCTGGCCGAGGCCATCGCGGCCGGTCTCTTCTCCGGCTCGTCCGACCTCGGCCAGTCCATCGGCTACCCGTTCATGGTCAACTTCGTGGGCGCCGACTACGCGTTCCGCGACCTCGTCACCGCGGTCGCCACGAACACCTCGGGCGCCACGGTCTTCCACTGCAGCGCCGGCAAGGACCGCACCGGCTGGGGCACGGCCGTGCTGCTCACCCTGCTCGGCGTCCCGCGGGCCACCGTCGAGGCGGACTTCCTCGCCAGCAACCAGTACACCGGCGATCCGGAGGCCGTCGAACTGAGCTGGCTGCGCGCGGCGTTCGCCGAGGTCGACCACATCTACGGGAACTTCGACGCGTACGTGCGCGAGGGGCTGAAGCTCGACGCGGCGACCGTGGAGACCCTGCGGGCCAAGCTGCTGACCGGCTGAACCACCCTCCCGGTCAGCAGCCCGGGTAGCGGCCCTGCGGCCACTCGACCGGGTGCTCGAACTCCAGGGACAGGTCGTCGGCCACCTCGGCGATCACGGCCCGCCCCTCGGTCAGCACCAGCCACTCCGGCGGAAGGTGCACGTCGGAGTGGCGGGCACCCAGCAGATTGCCGCAGACCGAGCCGGTGGAGTCGCTGTCGCCCGAGTGGTTGACCGAGAGCAGCAGCGACGCGCCCACCTGGCCGGCCTCCGGCAGGACCAGGGCGCAGTACACGGCGATGGCCAGGGCCTCCTCGGCCACCCAGCCCGCGCCGAGCGACTCCACCTTCTCGGCGCTCGGCGCGCCCTGCGCGGCCAGCTCGACGGCGCCGCGCAGGGCGGCGGTCGTCTCCTCGTGCCCGGGGTGGCGGGCGAGGAGGTCCATGGCCCGCAGGACGGAACCCGGCAGGGAATCACCCTCCAGCAGATGGGCGACGATCGCCGCGAGAGCACCTGCGGCATAGGCGCCGGTGGGGTGGCCGTGGGTGATCTGCGCGCACCGGGCGGCGAGCGCGAAGCTCCCGGCCGGGTCCTGGCCGGTCAGGCCGAAGGGTGCGGAGCGCATGACCGTGCCGCAGCCCTTGGACCCCGTGTTGACGGGGCCCGGCTCCCCGACCGGGCCCCGCGGGTCGGGGGTGTACCCGGCCGCGAGACCGGTCAGGCAGGCGTTTCCCGGGGCGCGGCGCGCGTACAGCCAGGGCTGCTGCCTGAGCCATCCGGTCCGGACGAGGTCGTCCCCGCCCCGGGCCGGCGGTGCGGGATGGTTCTGCGTGTCCAGCCAGCGCAGGTACGCGTGCTTGATGACCGCCGTCTCGGCGCCGCCGATGCCTTTGGACACCGCCCGGGAGTGCGCCCTGATCAGTCCCTCGGCCGTGAAGAGGGTCATCTGGGTGTCATCGGTGACGCGTCCGACGGCCCCGTCCTCGTCTGCGGTGAGCCCCTGGACGCCCTGCTCCCCGTGCGCCCGGCGGATGCCGGCGAGGGACAGGAACTCCACCGGGTTGCCCAGGGCGTCCCCGATCGCCCCGCCCAGGAGACACCCGCGGACCCGGGCCCTGCGGGCGGTGACGTCCCCCCATGCTGTGCCGTTCACGGCCGGCCCCCACTCTCTTCCGTCGGAACACCGCACTCGCGCCGTCGCGGGTCCATGCTGGTAGGAGAGGCGATGACCATGCGTACCGGTAGTGAACCCGCGACCGCCCGCAGTCCTCTGCGGATGCGGCTCTGGCTGAGTCTATGGGGCCTGGCCTGGGCCGTCTTCGGCCTGGCGGCCTTCACTCTCACCGGCCGGGCGGGGTGGGCGGCAGCCTGCGGGGTGCTCCTCGTGCTGGTCCTGGTGGATCTGACCGTGATCGTCCATCGCCTGCACCAGGGCCCGCACTACCAGCCGGGCCGCACCATCCCGCCGTACGAACCCGATCACGGAGGACGCGGGCGTTACGGTCACTGAGTGCCGGCGGCCTCAGCCCTCCGCCTCGAAGCGGGCCGCCTTCAGGTACTCCGGGTTCGGGTCCAGCGCCGCGGCCAGCCGGAAGTGGCGTGTGGCCCGCTCCGGATGACCGGAGCGCTCGAAGGTGCGGGCGAGCGCGAAGTGCGCGAACGCGTTGTCCGGCTCCCGCTCCAGCACGAGCTCGAACTCCAGCTCGGCAGGCCGCAGTTGGGCTGCGGCGAAGAAAGCCCGGGCGCGCAGCAGCCGGGCCGCGGTGTTCTCCGGGTGGGAGGCGATCACCGAGTCGAGCAGCTGCACCGCGCCCCGCGGGTCGCGCGCCGCCAGCAGCTGTTCGGCCGCACGGAAATCGATGACGTGTGTTTCGGGGTTCCTCTCGGGCACAGTCGAATCCTTCCCTCGTCCACCGTCATATGAACGTCCGCCCGGCCGCCGGTGTTCCGGCCCGGGATCAGCCGGCCGCGGCCCGCCGGGTCAGCTCCGCCCAGACCGAACGGACCTGCGGTTCCAGGGCTTCGATCGGCCCGTCGTTGTCGATGACCAGGTCGGCCACCGCACGCCGCTGCTCCCGGGTGGCCTGCGCGGCCATCCTGGCCCGCGCCTCCTGCTCCGTCATCCCGCGCAGCGTGACGAGGCGGTCGAGCTGGGTCTGCGGGGCGGCGTCGACCACGACGACCAGGTCGTAGAGCGGGGCGAGGCCGTTCTCCGTGAGGAGGGGGACATCGTGGACGACCACGGAATCGGGGCCCGCGGCGCGCTCCAGCTCTGCGGAGCGGGCGCCGACCAGCGGGTGGACAATCGCGTTCAGGACGGCGAGGCGCTCTCTGTCGGCGAAGACGATGGAGCCGAGCTTCGGCCGGTCCAGCGCCCCCTCGGGGGTGAGGATTCCGGTGCCGAACGCCCCGACGACGGCGTCGAGCCCGGGAGTGCCGGGCTCGACGACCTCGCGGGCGATGCGGTCGGCGTCGATGAGGACGGCTCCGTAGCCGGCGAGCATCCGGGACACTTCGCTCTTGCCGGCGCCGATACCACCGGTCAGGCCCACTTTCAGCATGGGCGGCAGCCTAGTGCCCGGCCCACGGCGCTGCGGAGATCGGGTCCGGCCGAGGTCAGCCGTCACCTTCGCGCTCGGCCAGGAACTTCTCGAACTCCAGGCCGATCTCGTCGGCGGACGGCAGGTTCACCGGCTCGGCGACCAGGTTGCCGCGGGTCTCGGAACCCGCGACGGCGTCGTACTGATGCTCAAGGCCCTCGACCAGCGAGACGAGTTCCTCGTCGCCCTGGTCGATCTGGCGGTCGATCTCCGTCTGGGTGCGGTGCGCCTCGGTGCGCAGCGCGTGGGCGACGGTCGGCAGGACCAGCCCGGTCGCCGCCGTGATCGACTCCAGCGCGGTGAGCGCGGCGTCCGGGTAGGCGGAGCGGGCGACGTAGTGCGGCACGTGCGCGGCGACACCGAGGACGTCGTGCCCGGCCTCCATCAGGCGGTACTCGACGAGGGCGGCGGCCGAACCGGGCACCTGCGCCTCGTCGAACGGGCTGCGGTGACCCGGCATGAGGTCGGTGCGGTTGCCGTGCGGGGTCACGCCGACCGGGCGGGTGTGCGGAACGCCCATCGGAATGCCGTGGAAGGTGACGGAGAGGCGGACACCGAGCCGCTCGACGATCTGCTCGACGGCGGCGGCGAACCGCTCCCACTCCACGTCGGGCTCGGGCCCCGACAGCAGCAGGAAGGGCGCCCCGGTGGCGTCCTGGACCACCCGGACGTCCAGCGTCGGGGTCTCGTACGCCGACCAGCGGTCGCGCTTGAACGTCAGCAGCGGGCGCCGTGCGCGGTAGTCGACGAGGCGGTCGTGGTCGAAACGGGCCACCACCTGGTGGGGCAGCGATTCGAGCAGGCCGTCGACGATCTGCTCACCGGTCTCTCCCGCGTCGATGTAGCCCTCGAAGTAGTAGAGCATGACCAGGCCGGCCGACTCCTGGGCGAGCGCCATGTCGACGACAGCCAGGCCCTTCGGCTCCCATTCGTACAAACTCTGCGGATCAGGCACGGTTACCGCTCCTCCTTGTGTTCCTGAAGAAGAACGTCCCGGGGGGCACGGGCATTCCCGCCCGTGCCCCTTCACATGCTGTTTACCCAAGTACCCGCGTGTGCAGTGCCGTGACCGCCTTCCGTGCGGAGGTGAACGCTCCGTGCTGCCAGGCGTCGGCGTGGCTCAGGTAGTCGCCGGCGAAGTAGACCCGCCCCGCGGCCCGGTTGAGCGGTGCGAAGACCGGGGCGTCGGGGCCGCCGGACAGGGAGTGCCAGGAGGCCTCCAGGTACGGGGTCTGGCGCCAGTGGTGGGAGAACGACGTGGCCAGTTCCGTACGGTACTTCTCTCCGTGGATCTTCACGCCCTGGGCGAGGGCCCGCGCCTCCCGTTCGCGTGGGGTGAGGGCGGCGTACGCGTCCGCGTTGGAGCCGGTGTTGTAGTAGCCGATGATGGTGCCGCGCCGGCCCTGATGGCCGTAGGACGGGTACCAGATGTGGGACAGGTCCATGTCCGTCTCCGTGATGCCGCCGTAGATCTGGTGGTCGCTCTCCCACCAGCGGCTCCGGTACTCCAGGCCGATCTTTCCGGCCGAGGACGGTTTGCAGGCCTCCAGCGCGGTCTGGACGGCCGGGCCGAGGTTGTGGGCGGTCTTGGCCAGGATGTTGGGCGGCAGGGCGGCGACGCAGTAGTCGGCCTCGATGCTGCGGGTGCGGCCGGACTGCGTGTAAGTGACGGTGACGCCGTGGGCGGTGTCGGTGATCTCGGTGACGGCGGCACCGGTTCGGATCCGGCGCTCCCCTATCGCCCGGGTGAGCGCGGCAGGTATCCGGTCCATGCCGCCGACCGGCTGGAACATCAGCATCGCCTGGTCGTACTCGAACTCGAAGGCGAAGTAGCGCCCGACGCCGCTGGCGAAGACCTCGGAGGCGGAAGGGACGGACCCGAGCACCTCTCCGGGGGTTCCGGCGGCCGCGGGGTCGACGCGGTATCCGCGCCGGGGGCTGCCGGTGTAGTCGAGGGTGTCGCCGATGTCGCCGAAGTCCTTGAGGAAGTCGAGCAGCCGCTCCTGGTCGTCGGCGGTGATCTGCCGGTCGAGCGCTCCCTTGTCGGTGGCCTTGGAGAGCAGTTCCGCGACATAGCCGTACACGTCGGCCTTGGCGGTGCGGTAGCGGACGGGGGCCTTCATGCCCGACTTCTCGTTGTAGATGTAGGCGTTGGCGTTCACGTTGGTGAACACCTCGATGGGAACGCCGAGTTCGCGGCAGTAGTCGAGGGTGACCATCCACTGCGGAATCCGGCCGGGTCCGGCGTTCATGTACTGCCCGTCGGAGAACCGGGCGGTCTGCTCGACGCCGTGGATGTCGGTGGTGGAGTCCCCGCCGCGTACGGTGAAGTTGCGGCCGCCCGTACGGCCGCGGGCCTCCAGGACCGTACAGTCGTAGCCCGCCTTGCCCAGTTCGTAGGCGGTGGCGAGGCCGGCGATGCCGCCGCCCACGACGACGACCTTGGCCGCCGCCCTGCCCTTCAGGTGGAAGTCGCCGCTGCTGGGCGCGCGGAACGCGGGCTCCTGGCTCGCGGCCTGAGCGGTGGGGGCGAGGCCGAGCGCCCCCATGGTGGCGAACATCGCGCCCGCCCCGCCGGAGAGCCCGACGTTGCGGAGGAAGGTGCGACGGCTCGCGCCCGGTGTCGCGGGCGAGTGGTGCGAAGCGTGAGTCATGTCCCGGCTCCCCTTCGGATCTTGAGGTTGCCGGGATCCTGGCAAGGGGGTGTTACGGGCCGTCAGTTACTCGTGTATCCCACACGTTTCCCTGTGTTCACGCCGTTCACGACAGCGGCGAACAATGGTCCAGACCTTGACACGACCCTTGCGCATCCCTACCGTCACTGGGCAGCAAGTTCAGACACTCGCCCCACATTCATGTACGAGAACGTCCTGAACCTTTCACGGGAAGGCACCCCCATGCGCACCCGCACGCTGTTCCCCGCCCTGCTGGCCACCGCCCTCACCACGGGCGCACTCACCTTCGCCTCCGCCACCACGGCCGGCGCCGCGACGGTCGTCGAGGTCAGCACCGCCGCCCAGCTCAAGTCGGCGCTCACGGCGGCCGCCCCCGGCGACACGATCCACCTCGCGGACGGCACGTACACCGGCAACTTCAAAGCGCTCGTCCCCGGCACCTCTTCGGCACGCATCACCCTGACCGGCTCCGCCGGGGCGGTCCTCACCGCCGGCGGCGGCTACGGGCTCCACCTCAACGGCGCCTCGTACTGGACGGTGAAGGGCATCACCGTCACCGGCGGCCAGAAGGGCATCATGGCCGACGGCGCCAACGGCGTCGTGATCGACTCGGTGACCGTGCACGACCTCGACATGGAGGGCGTCCACTTCCGCAAGTCCAGCAGCGACGGGATCATCCGGAACTCCCGGATCTACGACACCGGCCACGACGGCCGCGGCATGGGCGAGGGCGTCTACGTCGGCACGGCGGGCGACCTCTCCGACCGGAGCGACCGGGTACAGATCCTGGACAACACGATCGGACCGGACGTCGGGGGCGAGAACGTCGACATCAAGGAGGGCACCACCGGTGCGCGCATCGTCGGCAACACCTTCGACGGCAGCGGACTGACCGGCGCCAACTACGACGACTCCTGGGTCGATGTGAAGGGCAACGGCGTCCTGGTCGAGGGCAACCACGGCTCCCGTACGACCAACAACGGCTACGAGACCCACACCCAGCAGAGCGGCTGGGGCTGCGGAACCGTCTTCAGGGACAACGTCTCGGACCTGTCCGGCTCGACGGGCGACAAGCGGATCGCGGTCAACGTCACGAACTTCGGCGCGAGCTGTCCCACGACCGTCTACGCGAGCAACACCGTGACCGGCGGCAACGGCCTGACCAACATCACCGTCACCCCGTAGGAACCGCTGCGGGAACCGCACGCCGCGCACACGCATGAGGCCCGCTCCCCGAAGGGAGCGGGCCTCACCGTCATCTACTCAACTCAGCCGATGACCGGCCGGATGGTCGGAGCGTCAGCTCTGGCCGCCCGCCAGCTTCTCGCGCAGGGCAGCCAGGGCCTCGTCCGACGCCAGGGCGCCGGAGTTGTCCGCGGACTCCGAGGAGTACGAGCCGCCGCCGCCACCGCTGCCGCCCGAGGCAGCCGGAGCGCTGCCGGCCGGGGCAGCGGCGCCCTCGGCAGCAGCGGCCTCGTCGGCCTCGCGGGACTTGATGACCTGGGCCTGGTGCTGCTCGAAGCGCGTCTGCGCCTCGGCGTACTGCGTCTCCCAGACCTCGCGCTGAGCCTCGAAGCCCTCGAGCCAGTCGTTGGTCTCGGGGTCGAAGCCCTCGGGGTAGATGTAGTTGCCCTGGTCGTCGTACGACGCGGCCATGCCGTACAGGGTCGGGTCGAACTCGACCGAGGCCGGGTCGCCACCGAAGGACTCGTTGGCCTGCTTCAGCGAGAGGCTGATGCGACGACGCTCGAGGTCGATGTCGATGACCTTGACGAAGATCTCGTCGTTGACCTGGACGACCTGCTCCGGGATCTCCACGTGGCGCTCGGCCAGCTCGGAGATGTGGACCAGGCCCTCGATGCCCTCGTCGACGCGCACGAACGCACCGAACGGAACGAGCTTGGTGACCTTACCGGGAACGACCTGCCCGATCTGGTGCGTGCGGGCGAACTGCTGCCACGGGTCTTCCTGCGTCGCCTTGAGCGACAGGGACACGCGCTCGCGGTCCATGTCCACGTCGAGAACCTCGACGGTGACTTCCTGGCCGACCTCGACAACCTCGGAGGGGTGGTCGATGTGCTTCCAGGACAGCTCGGAGACGTGCACGAGACCGTCGACGCCACCCAGGTCCACGAAGGCACCGAAGTTGACGATCGAGGAGACGACGCCGGAGCGGACCTGACCCTTCTGGAGGGTCGTGAGGAACGTCTGGCGGACCTCGGACTGGGTCTGCTCGAGCCAGGCACGGCGGGACAGGACCACGTTGTTGCGGTTCTTGTCCAGCTCGATGATCTTGGCCTCGAGCTCCTTGCCCACGTAAGGCTGGAGGTCGCGCACGCGGCGCATCTCGACGAGCGAAGCCGGCAGGAAGCCACGGAGGCCGATGTCGAGGATGAGACCACCCTTGACGACCTCGATGACGGTACCGGTGACGATGCCGTCTTCTTCCTTGATCTTCTCGATGGTGCCCCAGGCACGCTCGTACTGAGCGCGCTTCTTCGAGAGGATCAGGCGGCCTTCCTTGTCCTCCTTCTGGAGAACCAGGGCCTCGATCTCGTCGCCGACCTTGACGACCTCGTTCGGGTCGACGTCGTGCTTGATCGAGAGCTCGCGGCTCGGGATGACACCTTCGGTCTTGTAACCGATGTCGAGGAGGACCTCGTCGCGGTCAACCTTGACGATGACACCGTCAACGATGTCGCCGTCGTTGAAGTACTTGATCGTCTCGTCGATCGCCGCGAGGAACGCGTCCGCGTCGCCGATGTCGTTGACCGCAACCTGCGGAGTGGTGGCGGTGGTCTCGGTGCTGCTCGTCATGTGGGAAAGGGCTCCGGTACGGACAGTGAGTCGAAGTTACTGCTACGCCGTGAGCCCGTATCGCCTCTGCAGAAGCCGGACAGCCTGGGAAGCGCCGATCCCGAACCGGGAGGCGCCTCGTGAACCGAGGGGACATACATACAGATGCGAGCGCGGCCTGCTAGGTCTGAGGCGCGCAGGCTCGCAGCGCAACTTGTAGCATACGGGGGCAGCAGGGCACGGTCAATGCGCGAAGGCGCACACCAGGGGCGGAACGCCCCATACCCGGCACAACTCGGCTTCACCTGGGCCACATCGGCCCCGGAGATGTTCCGGACACACGGGTCCCGCACTCACGGATCCCCCTGGTACGTACCGCGTACGACGGGGTGAAGGCAAACTACAACGACGGACACGATGAGCCAAGAGATCTACGCGGCCGAACCCGAAGCGACACGCCGCATCGCCGGCGAGGCCGAGAGCAGCCGGGCCAGCCGCGGCTGGTGGGACCGGAACGCGGACGAGTACCAGAGCGACCACGGGGGCTTCCTCGGCGACGACCGCTTCGTCTGGGGTCCGGAGGGGCTCGACGAGGCCGAGGCGGGCCTTCTCGGCCCCGCCGGGTCGCTGAAGGGCCTGGACGTCCTGGAGATCGGCGCGGGCGCCGCACAGTGTTCGCGCTGGCTGGCCGCCCAGGGCGCCCGCCCGGTCGCCCTCGACCTCTCCCACCGCCAGCTCCAGCACGCGCTGCGGATCGGCGAGGGCATCCCCCTGGTCGAGGCGGAC
This sequence comes from Streptomyces sp. NPDC048211, assembly GCF_043202315.1. Taxonomy (NCBI): domain Bacteria; kingdom Bacillati; phylum Actinomycetota; class Actinomycetes; order Kitasatosporales; family Streptomycetaceae; genus Streptomyces; species Streptomyces sp. NPDC048211. The sequence continues at coordinate 120,402 of NZ_JBIDAD010000012.1, read as the reverse complement.
GCCGGGGTGCTGCCCTTCCGGGACGGCTCCTTCGACCTGGCCTGCTCCGCCTACGGCGCGGTGCCGTTCGTCGCCGACCCGGTCCAGGTGTTCCGCGAGGTCCACCGGGTGCTGCGGCCCGGCGGCCGCTGGGTCTTCTCCGTCACGCACCCGGTCCGCTGGGCCTTCCCGGACGAACCGGGACCCGAGGGCCTGTCCGTCGCCGCGTCGTACTTCGACCGCACCCCCTACGTCGAGCAGGACGAGCGGGGCGACGCGGTGTACGTGGAGCACCACCGGACGCTCGGCGACCGGGTGCGGGACGTGGTGGCGGGCGGCTTCCGCCTGGCCGACCTGGTCGAGCCGGAGTGGCCGGCGTGGAACAACCAGGAGTGGGGCGGCTGGTCGCCGCTGCGGGGCAATCTGATCCCGGGGACCGCGATCTTCGTCTGCGTACGGGACTGAGCACGGGGGCCACGGTTCCGGCCCGCGTGCGGGACCGGGACACCCGCCGGTGCGGGAGCCGTCGCCCCGCCGTACGAGACTGGGGGCGTGATCCGTACCGACGCCCTGGACCAGCTGCCCGTCCGCACCGCCGTGCCCGCGCTGCGGCGGGCGCTCGACGACCGCGGGGTCGCGGTGCTGTGCGCGCCGCCCGGCACCGGTAAGACGACCCTCGTCCCGCTCGTCCTGGCCGGCCTGACCGGCGACGGACCGGTCCGCCGGGTCGTGGTCGCCGAACCGCGGCGGATCGCCGCGCGGGCCGCCGCCCGGCGCATGGCGTGGCTGCTCGGCGAACGGCCCGGCGAACGGGTCGGCTTCACGGTGCGCGGCGAGCGCGTGGTGGGCCCCGAGACCGTGGTGGAGGTCGTCACCACCGGGGTGCTGCTCCAACGGCTCCAGCGCGACCAGGAGCTCGCCGGCATCGACGCGGTGATCATCGACGAGTGCCACGAGCGCCACCTGGACGCGGACACGGTGGCCGCGTTCCTCCTGGACGTGCGGGAGGCGATCCGCCCCGACCTGCGCCTGGTCGCCGCGTCGGCCACCACGGACGCGCAGGGCTGGGCGCGGCTGCTCGGCGACGCACCGGTCATCGAGGCCCAGGGGGTGTCGCACCCGGTGGAGGTGGTGTGGGCGCCTCCGGTCCGTCCCGTGCGGCCGCCGCACGGGATGCGGGTCGATCCGGCGCTGCTGAGCCATGTCGCCTCCGTGGTGCGGCGGGCGCTGGCCGAGCGGGACGGCGACGTGTTGTGTTTCCTGCCCGGCGTCGGCGAGATCGGCCGGGTCGCCGGCCAGCTGTCCGGGGTGGCCGCGGAGGTGCTCCAGGTCCACGGGCGGGCCCCGGCCACGGTGCAGGACGCGGTGCTGGCGGGTTCCTCCGAGGGGCGGCGGGTGGTGCTGGCGACCTCGGTGGCGGAGTCCTCGCTGACCGTCCCGGGGGTGCGGACCGTCGTCGACTCGGGCCTGGCCCGGGAGCCGCGCACCGACCACGCGCGGGGGCTGAGCGCGCTCACGACCGTACGGGCCTCGCAGGCGGCGGGCCGCCAGCGGGCGGGCCGGGCCGGACGCGAGGCACCCGGGACGGTCTACCGCTGCTGGGAGCAGGCCGAGGACGGGCGGCTCGCCCGCTTCCCCTCCCCCGAGATCAAGGTGGCCGATCTGGCGGCGTTCGCCCTCCAGGCGGCCTGCTGGGGCGATCCGGACGCCGCGGGGCTCGCGCTGCTGGATCCGCCGCCGGCCGGCGCGATGGCCGCGGCCCGCGAGGTGCTGACGGCGGTCGGTGCGGTGGAGCCCGGCGGGCGGGTGACCGACCGGGGCGTACGGATGTCGCGGCTGGGGCTGCACCCGCGGCTGGCCAGGGCGCTGCTGGACGGTGCGGCCGAGGTCGGCGGACGCCGGGCCGCCGAGGTGGTCGCGCTGCTGAGCGAGGAACCGCCGCGGGACTACGGCGACGACCTGGCCGCCGCGTTGCGTACCGCACGGCTGGGCAGGGACGGCTACGCGGCCCGCTGGCGCCAGGAGGTGCGGCGGCTCTCGTCCTCCCTGAAGGGCCGGGAGGGCGGTTCGGGTCCCGACGATGCCGCCGTGGGTCTGGTCGCCGCGCTGGCCTTTCCCGAACGGGTGGCGCGGGCCCGGGGTGAGGGCACGTTCCTGATGGCGTCCGGCACCGGCGCGGAGCTGCGGGACGGCTCACGGCTGCGCAGCGCGCCCTGGCTCGCGGTCGCGGTCGCGGACCGTCCCGCGCACGCGGCCTCCGCGCAGGTCCGGCTCGCCGCCGTCATCGACGAGGACACCGCGCGGCTGGCGGCGGGGCATCTGCGCTTCGCGGGCGAGGAGGTCCGCTGGGACGGCCGGGACGTGGTGGCCCGCCGGGTGGAGCGCCTCGGCGCCGTCGAGCTGGCGGCGCGCCCGCTGAAGCAGCCGGATCCCGCCCTGGTCCGCGAGGCCCTCGTGGAGGGGCTGCGCGGGGAGGGCCTCGGGCTGCTGCGCTGGAGCCGCGACACGGGGCAGCTGCGGGAGCGGCTGGCCTTTCTGCACCGGGAGCTCGGTGCGCCGTGGCCGGACGTCTCGGACGAGGCGCTGCTGGACCGTACCGAGCAGTGGCTGGAGCCCGAGCTGTCGCGGGCCCGCCGCCGCTCGGACCTGGCCGGGATCGACGCCGGGCAGGCGCTGCGCAGGCTGCTGCCGTGGGCGACCGGGGAGGCGGCCCGGCTGGACGAACTGGCTCCGGAACGGATCGAGGTGCCGAGCGGTTCGCGGATCAGGGTGGAGTACGGCGGGCCGCAGCCCGTGCTCGCGGTGAAGCTCCAGGAACTGTTCGGCCTTCAGGAGACTCCGCGGGTGGCCGGCGTCCCGGTCCTGGTGCACCTGCTCTCCCCGGCGGGCCGCCCGGCAGCGGTGACGGCGGATCTGGCGTCGTTCTGGCGGGAGGGCTACCGGGCGGTTCGGGCGGAGCTGCGCGGCCGCTATCCGAGGCACCCGTGGCCCGAGGACCCGACGACGGTGGAGGCGACCCGCTTCACCAAGGCGCGGCTCAGGCGGGAGTAGGCGCAGGTTCCGGTTCCCTCCGCCCGGCCGCAGGTGCCTCGCCCGGCCGCCGCGAGCGCGCCTCCAGCCACAGCGACAGGGCCAGCAGGCCGGCGCCGAGGACGAGGAAGCCCCAGGGCAGGTACGAGGTCAGCAGCAGGACCAGCACCCGCTGGGACTTGACCAGGTCGACGATCGAGACGATGTAGTCCTCGCGCATCTTCACGTGCCCGGCGAACACCGTGACGGTGTCCTGGGCCATGCCCATCGCCTTCGCGTTCCGGAGTTCCTCCTTGTGGATCTCCTCGCCGTTGACCGGCGCCCCGGTGACGGGGTCGACCCAGAACATCCGCTTGGTGGTGTACCAGCGGGTCACACCGGTCTTGGCGATCTGCGCGGCCGTGATCCCCTTGATGGGCATCGTCTTCGGCATGGGGACCTCGGTCCACGGAACGGTCTGCTCGAAGTAGTAGACCTCCATGCCCCGGAAGTCCTGGGTGCCCTTGTAGTGGATGGGCGAACTCGTCCGGGTCTGGGCGTCGAAGTACTCGTAGTCGCGCTTCTCGGTGAGGAAGGGCCACTTGAACTCGATGCCCTCGCGGCTCACCGCGTCGCCGTCGACCATCTCACCCGTGGCGTGCACCGGGTCCTGGCTGTGCGCGTCGAAGATGTAGCGCTCGGGGATCTTGGAGACCATCTTGCCGTCGGGTCCCTGCACGTAGGACAGGGCGTCCCACACGACGACGTCACGGCCGGCGCTGCGCTCGATCTTCTCGGACTCCTCCACGTTGCCCTTGAGGGTCTGCACGATGGTGATCTTGTCGACCTTCTCGGCCTTCAGGGTGCTGTAGTCGAGCAGGGTCGCGGGCTTCGCCTCCAGCACCGTCTCCTGGTACTGGTTCGGCGGGATCTTCGCCAGCCGCGGGAAGGCGTACCAGCGCAGCAGCGGTGACAGCGCGGCGAAGAAGACGGCGAAGGCCAGGAGTACGAGGCTGGCTCGGCGGCGCATGGGGTGTCCTCCCTCTGCAGTGCGTGGTGCGGACGGCTGGTGCCTCGCCCGGCAGGGTCCGCGACGGCGGAGCCTGCCGGGCCGGGCCCTAGTTCTTCGGCCCCGGGACCGTGGTCAGCAAGGGTTTGGGCGAGGTCTCGCCGGGTGGCGCGCCGATCGCGCTGATGGTGAGTACGAGGGCGAGGGCGGCGGCCAGTCCGATGGCGGCAGCGATCAGGGCGCGCATGCTCGGCCTCCCGGGAGCTCAGAACTGATGGGTCGTCAGGGCTGGGGCACCGTAGCAACCGGGGCGCGAGATGAGAACACGTAGAACAGCCCCTTGGCCGGGTGCCGGCCAAGGGGCTGTCCGGGGCGTGGTGGGCCCGGGTGCGCGTGGGTCAGGCGGCGGGGGCCTCGACCGTGAGCTCGATGACGACGGTGGCGCCGCCCTCGGTGGTCAGGCGCAGCTTGTACGTGCCCGCGGCGCCGTCCGCGTAGATCTTCGGCAGGGTGAGCCTGCCGTCGGCGTCCGTGGTGAACACGAAGGTGCGCACCGGGTCGCCGTCGTCGTTCGTGAAGTACGGGCCCTTGTCGTTCTCGACCGGGTCGTCGCCGTCGGTGATCATGGTGGCGGTGACGGCGACGCGGTCGGCGGCCGCGCCCTTGTACGTGGCCTCGGCCGTGACGTCGGCGAACGTCTGGCCCGCCACGGCGGTCAGCTCCTCGGTGCCCGTCCTGGCGATGGCGTCGGCCTGCCGGGCGGTGACGGTCGCCGGGTAGCTGACGGCGGGCAGCGAGCTGCCGGTGGCCACCGCGCGCACGGTGAACTCGCCGGTCTTCTCACCCGCCGTCAGCACCGGCGCGGTGACCGTGCCGTCGGCCCCGGTGGCGAGGGTGACGGTGCTCTTCGCGCCGTCGAACGTGGCGTCCGTGTCACCGACGACGGTGAAGGTCACGGACACCTTGGCGAGCGGGGTGCCGAGGTTGCTCTTCGCCCGGACCTTGATCCGCTCCGCGAAGGCGTCGCCCGCCGTGGCGGTCAGCTCGCCGGTGCCCGCGTTCTGCACGGCCGCCAGGACCGGGGACGGCGTGGGCGTGGGCGTCGGGGTCGGCGTCGCCGGTGTGCTCGGATCGGTCGGCGTGGGGCTCGGCTTCGCCGGAGGCTTCGGCGTGGGTGTCGGGGTGGGCGTGGGCGACGGCGACGGCGTGCTGTGCGGGGTGCCGGAGCCGGTGTTGCGGTGCGTCCCCGTGCTGGTGTCGACCGGCAGCACGCCCGTACCGTCCGGCACCTCGTGGGTGCCGCGGTTGTAGTAGTCGAACCAGGTACGGACGGTACGCAGATACGCGTCCGAGTGGTTGTAGCTCAGGACCGCCCGGTCCAGGTCCGAGGCGAGCGACAGGTCCCGCGGGCCGGCGCAGAGGTAGAGCCCGGCCGAGAGCGCCGCGTCGTAGATGTTGTTGGGGTCCTTGCGGCCGTCGGCGTTGCCGTCCGTGCCCCAGGTCGCCCAGGTCGACGGGATGAACTGCATCGGGCCCACGGCCCGGTCGTGCGTCGAGTCATCGTCGTAGACACCGTTGTCGGTGTCCTTGATCAGGGCGAAGCCCCGGCCGTCGAGGGCCGGGCCGAGGATCGGCGAGAGCGTGGTGCCCTGCGCGTCGACGCGGCCGCCACCGGCCTGGCCCGACTCGACCTTGCCGATCGCGGCGAGGAGCTGCCACGGCAGCCGACAGGCGGCGTCCGTGCCCGCGATCGTCTGCTGCGCCTTCTTGTACGCCGCCAGGACCGAGGCCGGTATACCCGATTCCGCACTGCCCGTCACGGGCAGATTGACCGAGGTGCCCGGCTTGTTGGGCGTGTTCAGCGGCGGCAGGTCCGTGAAGTAGGGCGAGTCGCCCGACACTCCACCGTCACCCGAGGGCGTCGAACCGGCGGTCGGCTGGTTCGCGTGGTCGTCCTCGGACGCCGCCAGGGGCGAACCCGGGCCCTGCGAAGCGGTGAGTGCGGCCACAGCGGCAGCGGCCACGGCAGTCGTGGTCGCCCCTCTGCGCAGTCGGCGTCCGAATTGCGCTGCCATAACCTCTGGGCCCTCCCCCTCGTCGGCTGTCCGCGCTCCCCTGCGCCTGGACTCAGGCGACCCTACGGCAACTTGTGCCGCCCGAACACAGCGGCCGGACCGCTTCTTACCGGTTTCTCACCTTCCGTTCAGCAGGTTGTCCAGTGCGCGAAGAGTCCGTACCGGCGGCTCGCCCATACTTCCCCCATGCCGTTCACCCTCAGCCACGCCGCAGCCGTCCTCCCCGGCATCCGCCGCAACGGGACAGGGCGCGGACCGCTCCTCGCCTCGGCACTCGTCGCCGGCTCGTTCGCCCCCGACCTCACGTACTACGCGGACACGGCGATCCCGGGCGCCATGGAGTTCGGGCAGGTCACACACGCGTGGTGGGGTGTGTGCACGGTGGACGTCCTGATCACCGCGGCCACCGTGGCCCTGTGGCTGCTGCTGCGCGAACCCCTCGTCGCACTCCTGCCCGCCTCCTGGCAGGGACGCGTGCACACCTGGGTCCGCGGAGCCCGGCGCCCGCCGGAACAAGGACGCCGGGACCTGCGGGACGGTGCGTGGTTCGTCGTGTCGGCCGCCATCGGAGCCGGTACGCATGTCGTCTGGGACGCCTTCACCCACCACGACCGCTGGGGAGTGCGCCTGGTACCCGTGCTCGGGCGGAACACGGCCGGATACCCCGTGTTCCAACTGGTGCAGTACGGCACTTCGGCCCTGGCGCTCATCCTGCTCGCCCGGTTCACCGTGTCGGGCCTGCGCCGCATCGGGGCCCTGCCCGTACCCGCGTCCGTACCCGTCCTGGACCGGCGCGCACGGCGGTGGGCCGCGGCCTTCCTCGGACTGTGTGTCCTGCTCGGCACCGTGCACCGCTGCGCGCGCTGGTACGCGTACTTCGGGCACATCGGCACACCGCTCGACATCATTCCGACCGCCTGCTTCGGCGCGGGCGCCGGACTGGCCGTCGGACTCGTGCTGTACGGGGCGTGGATGCGGCTCCGGGACCGGGGCACCGGAACACCGGCGCTCCCCGCCGCCGGCCCGGCCCGCGACACGAGCCGGACCGGCGACTGAGGGACCACACCGTCCGCCCGTACGCGTCAGTGCGCGGCGGACTCCCAGTCCCCGCCGACCCCGACCGACACATCCAGCGGCGCCCGCAACTGCACCGCCGCCGCCATCTCGTGGCGCAGGATCTTCTCCACCCGCTCCCGCTCGCCCGTGGCGATCTCCAGCACGATTTCGTCATGCACCTGGAGCAGCATCCGCGACTTCAGCTCCGCCTCGGTCAGCGTCCGGTCGACGTGGAGCATGGCGACCTTGACGATGTCCGCGGCCGTGCCCTGGATCGGCGCGTTCAGCGCCATCCGCTCGGCCGTCTCACGCCGCTGCCGGTTGTCGCTGTTCAGATCCGGCAGATAACGGCGACGGCCGAAAATCGTCTCCGTGTAACCCGTGGCCCTGGCCTCCTCCACCACCCGGTGCAGATAGTCACGGACTCCGCCGAACCGCTCGAAGTACGTATCCATCAGGCCCCGGGCCTCGCCCGCCTCGATGTTCAGCTGCTGGGACAGGCCGAACGCGGACAGCCCGTACGCCAGCCCGTAACTCATCGCCTTGATCTTGCGCCGCATCTCCGGGTCGACCGCCGACTTCTCGACGCCGAACACCTGCGAGGCGACCGTGGTGTGCAGGTCCTCACCGGACGTGAACGCCTCGATCAGACCCGCGTCCTCGGAGAGATGGGCCATCACCCGCAGCTCGATCTGGCTGTAGTCCGCCGTCATCAGCGTCTCGAAACCCTCGCCGACGACGAAGCCCCGGCGAATCGCCCGGCCCTCGTCGGTACGGACGGGGATGTTCTGCAGATTCGGGTCCGTGGACGACAGCCGGCCCGTCGCCGCCACCGTCTGGTTGAACGTGGTGTGGATACGGCCGTCCGCCGCGATCGTCTTGACCAGGCCCTCCACCGTGACCCGCAGCTTCGCCTGCTCACGGTGACGCAGCATGATCACCGGCAGCTCGTGCTCGGTCTGCGCCGCCAGCCACGCCAGCGCGTCCGCGTCCGTCGTGTAACCGGTCTTCGTCTTCTTCGTCTTCGGCAGGCCCAGCTCACCGAAGAGGACCTCCTGGAGCTGCTTGGGCGAACCGAGGTTGAACTCACGGCCCACCGCCGCGTGCGCCTCCTTCACCGCCTGCTGCACCGCGCCCGCGAACTGCTGCTCCATACCCTCCAGATGGGACCGGTCCGCCGCGATGCCGTGCCGCTCCAGACGGGCCAGCAGGATCGACGTCGGCAGCTCCATGTCGTGCAGCAGCCCGGCCGCACCGACCTCCTTCAGCCGCGCCGTGAACGCGTCACCGAGGTCCAGGACCGCACGGGCCTGCGTCATCAGCGCATCGGCCTCGGCCTGGTCGTCCGCACCGAACGCCAGCTGCCCGTCGGACGACGACGCCGGAGCGAGCTCACGGCCCAGATACTCCACGGCCAGCGCGTCCAGCGCGAAGGACCGCCTCCCCGGCTTCACCAGATAGGCGGCCAGCGCGGTGTCCATCGAGACACCCTCCGTCCGCCAGCCGTGCTCCGGGAAGACCCGCATCACGCTCTTCGCGTTGTGCATGACCTTCGGCCGCCCCGCGTCCGCGATCCACGCCGCGAACGCCTGCTCGTCGGCCGCATCCAGCAGAGCCGGATCGAACCACGCCGCGGCACCGCCGGCCGCGGCCAGCGCGATCTCGGTGACCGTGCCACTGCCGAGCGCCCACGTGTCGACCGTGGCCACACCGAGCGGCTGCGCGCCGTGCTCGGCCAGCCACGGAGCGAGCTCACCCGCACCCAGCACCGAACCATCGATCTCGACACCCGCGGCCGGCGCCGGAGCCTCGTCCTCCGCCTTGCCCGGGTCCACCGCCAGCAGCCGCTCACGCAGGCTCGGATTGCGGATCTCCAGCACATCCAGCACCCCGGTGACCGCCGTACGGTCGTACGGAGCACGCTCCAGGTCGGACGGGGTCTTCGGCAGCTCCACATCGCGGACCATCTCGGTCAGCCGCCGGTTCAGCCGCACCGCGTCCAGGTGGTCACGGAAATTCTGCCCGGCCTTCCCCTTGACCTCCTCGGCCCGGTCCACCAGCTCGTCGAACGAACCGAACTGGTTGATCCACTTCGCGGCCGTCTTCTCACCCACCCCGGGGATGCCCGGAAGGTTGTCCGACGGGTCACCGCGCAGCGCCGCGAAGTCCGGGTACTGCTGCGGAGTGAGCCCGTACTTCTCCTCGACCTTCGCCGGAGTGAACCGCGTCAGCTCCGACACGCCCTTGGTCGGGTAGAGCACCGTCACGTTGTCCGTGATCAGCTGGAAGGAGTCCCGGTCGCCCGTGACGATCAGGACCTCGAAACCCGCCGCCTCCGCCTGGGTCGCCAGCGTCGCGATGACATCGTCCGCCTCGAAACCGTCGACCGCGAAACGGTCCGCGTGCATCGCGTCCAGCAGCTCACCGATCAGCTCGACCTGACCCTTGAACTCGTCCGGCGTCTTCGACCGGTTCGCCTTGTACTCCGGGAACTCCTGCGAACGCCACGTCTTGCGCGACACGTCGAACGCCACCGCGAAATGCGTCGGCGCCTCGTCACGCAACGTGTTCGCGAGCATCGACGCGAAGCCGTACACCGCGTTCGTCGGCTGCCCCGCCCCCGTCGTGAAATTCTCCGCAGGCAGCGCAAAGAACGCCCGGTACGCCAGGGAGTGCCCGTCCATCAGGAGCAGGCGCGGTCGGTTGTCTGCCGTCTTCTTCGATGCCGTCTCAGCCACACCCCGATCCTGCCACGTACCACTGACAATCCGGACCGCCGACCGCCCGTGGCCGCTCACCGGGCAGCCCGCCCGCACCACGTGCCAGGATCGAGGAGAAGCACACACACGCAGCGGACCGCACCAGGCCCGCAGCAGGCTCGAAGGGGAGCACGATGGCCACCAAGCCGCCCGCAGGAGACCCGGTCCAGGACGCACCCCAGGTCGAACCCGCCCAGCACGCCGCCGCCGGGCTGCCCGCCGTCGCCCACAGCCTGCGCATCGCCCAGCAGCAGATGGGCGTCCGCCGCACCGCGCAGACCCTCCTCAAGGTCAACCAGAAGGACGGCTTCGACTGCCCCGGCTGCGCCTGGCCCGAAGGCGACAAACGGCACACCGCCGAATTCTGCGAGAACGGCGCCAAAGCCGTCGCCGAAGAAGCCACGCTGCGCCGCGTCACCCCCGACTTCTTCGCCGCCCACCCCGTCGCCGACCTCGCCACCCGCAGCGGCTACTGGCTCGGCCAGCAGGGACGCATCACGCAACCCATGTACCTGCCCGAGGGCGCCGACCGGTACCAGGCCGTGACCTGGGAACGCGCCTTCGCCGTCATCGCCGAGGAGCTCGGCGCCCTCACCTCCCCCGACGAGGCGCTCTTCTACACCTCGGGACGCACCAGCAACGAGGCCGCCTTCCTCCTCCAGCTGTTCGCCCGCGAATTCGGCACCAACAACCTTCCCGACTGCTCCAACATGTGCCACGAGTCCTCCGGCTCGGCACTCACCGAGACCATCGGCGTCGGCAAGGGCTCCGTCTCCCTCGAAGACCTCCACCACGCCGACCTGATCATCGTCGCCGGACAGAACCCGGGCACCAACCACCCCCGGATGCTCTCCGCCCTGGAGAAGGCCAAGTCCGCCGGAGCGAAGATCATTTCGGTGAACCCGCTGCCCGAAGCCGGCCTCGAACGCTTCAAGAACCCCCAGACCCCCCTCGGCATGGTCAGGGGCGCCGCCCTCAACGACCTCTTCCTGCAGATCCGCATCGGCGGCGACCAGGCCCTCTTCCGACTCCTCAACAAGATGATCCTCGCGACCGAAGGAGCCGTCGACGAGACCTTCGTGGCCGAACACACCCACGGCTACCAGGAATTCGCCGCAGCCGCCGCGGAAGCCGACTGGGAGCAGACCCTCGCCGCGACCGGCCTGGAACGCTCCGCCATCGAAGAAGCCCTCACCATGGTCCTCGCGTCCCAACGCACCATCGTGTGCTGGGCCATGGGCCTCACCCAGCACAAACACTCCGTGCCGACCATCCGCGAAGTCGTCAACTTCCTCCTCCTGCGCGGCAACATCGGCCGGCCCGGCGCCGGAGTCTGCCCCGTACGCGGCCACTCCAACGTCCAGGGCGACCGCACCATGGGCATCTTCGAAAGGCCGTCGACAGCCTTCCTCGACGCCCTCGACAAGGAGTTCTCCATCACCTCACCGCGCCACCACGGCTACGACGTGGTCCGCTCCATCGAGGCCCTGCGCGACGGCGACGCCAAGGTCTTCTTCGCCATGGGCGGCAACTTCGTCGCCGCCACCCCCGACACCGACGTCACCGAGGCCGCGATGCGCACCGCACGCCTCACCGTCCACGTCTCCACCAAACTCAACCGCTCCCACGCCGTCACCGGCACCCGGGCCCTCATCCTGCCCACCCTCGGCCGTACCGACAAGGACATCCAGGCCGGCGGCAAACAGTTCGTCACCGTCGAGGACTCCATGAGCATGGTCCACGCCTCCCGCGGCAACCTCACCCCCGCAAGCCCCCACCTGCTCTCCGAACCCGCCATCGTCGCCCGCCTCGCCCGCGCCGTACTCGGCCCCGCCTCCACCACGCCCTGGGAAGAGTTCGAGAAGGACTACGCCACCATCCGCGACCGCATCTCCCGCGTCGTCCCCGGCTTCGAGAACTTCAACCAACGCGTCGCCCACCCCGGCGGGTTCACCCTCCCCCACGCCCCCCGCGACTCCCGCCGCTTCCCCACCGCCACCGGCCGGGCCAACTTCACCGCCGCCCCCGTCGAGTTCCCCGAACTCCCCGAAGGCCGGCTCCTGTTGCAGACCCTGCGCTCCCACGACCAGTACAACACCACCATCTACGGCCTCGACGACCGCTACCGCGGCATCAAGGGCGGCCGCCGCGTCGTCCTCGTCAACCCGGACGACGCCGCCGCCCTGGGCCTCGCCGACGGCGCCTACGCCGACCTCGTCGGCGAATGGAAGGACGGGGTGGAACGGCGCGCCCCCGGCTTCCGCGTCGTCCACTACCCCACCGCCCGCGGCTGCGCCGCCGCCTACTACCCCGAGACCAATGTGCTCGTCCCCCTCGGCTCCACCGCCGACACCAGCAACACCCCCGCCAGCAAATCCGTCGTGGTGCGCTTCGAGAACCTGCGCTGACTCCCCCGGGCGGGCGCCACTAAGCGCCCGCTCAGCCGTCTGATAAGAACAGTGCACACAACCACGTGCACTCAGCAGCGAACCACCGCAGACGAACGGAGCCGGACCCATGGGCGAGCACACCACACCCCAGTTCCCCCAGGAGATCATCGACGAGTACGCCGCCCTCGGCGTCGACCTGCCCGCCCTCTTCTCCGCAGGCCACCTCGGCGAACGCATGGGCGTCACGATCACCGAAGCCTCCGCGGACCGCGTCGTCGGCACCATGCCCGTCGAAGGAAACACCCAGCCCTACGGACTCCTGCACGGCGGCGCCTCCGCCGTCCTCGCCGAGACCCTCGGCTCCGTCGGCTCCATGCTCCACGGCGGAGCCACCAAGATCGCCGTCGGCGTCGACCTCAACTGCACCCATCACCGAGGGGCACGAAGCGGCCTCGTCACCGGCGTCGCCACCCCCGTACACCGCGGCCGCACCACCGCCACCTACGAGATCGTCATCACCGACGAACAGGACAAGCGCGTCTGCACCGCCCGCCTCACCTGCCTCCTCCGCGACACCCCCGGAGCCGAAGCCTCCTGACCACACACCACCCCGCACCACCCCTGCCCGGCCGGAACCCCAACCCGGCCGGGCAGTCCCATACCCGGACACAACCACCCCACCACACAACGGACTTGCACCACACACGCAGCCAACCCCCTTGACCACCAACCCCCTTCCATGGCCCACTCATCAGCCACACCGCCTGCGCTCCCACCACACCGCGTCGACCACACCACCCCGGATGTAACACTGCGTAACACACGCGCAATGTGCACCCGCCCCGCACCACACCCAGAACCCGGCCCCGCAGGCACCGGGCACTCAGCGACGCCCTCCCCCACCCCCACCACGCGACAGCACCAAGATCACCCCAAGCCCCTTAACAGAGCTGCGCGTTCTCAGCATGCGGTCACTTCACCGTCCGGTAAAAAGCCGTACATGTCCACACAGCCACCTCAAGCCTTGCTCAAGGGCATAACAAGACAGTCACATCCTGCTCCACCCCCATCCCCGACCCCCTTCCCTGCCCTTAGAGTCACCGCCAGTCACCGCGCCGCCGGGCGCGTCTGCAGCACGGCCCTGTACCAATCAGTACGGCCCGGCGAACGACACGGCACCTCAAGCAGAGGAGGCCGCGCCAGGGAAAGGACTTTTCGTGCGACACCGTTCTTTGCTCATCCTCACCACAGTGCTCACCACAGGAGCACTGACACTCACCGCCTGCGGGTCGCGCGACGACGACAAGAAGGACAGCGGCAGCGGCGGCACACAGACCGTCGTCATCGGCGTCGACGCCCCGCTGACCGGTGACCTCTCCGCCCTCGGCCTCGGCATCAAGAACTCCGCCGACCTCGCCGCCAAAACGGCGAACAAGGAGAAGACGGTCCCGGGCATCACCTTCGAGGTCCAGCCCCTCGACGACCAGGCCCAGCCCTCCGTCGGCCAGCAGAACGCCACCAAGTTCATCGACAACAAAAAGGTCCTCGGCGTCGTCGGACCGCTGAACTCCGGCGTCTCCCAGTCGATGCAGAAGCCCCTCAACGACGCCGGCCTCACCCAGATCTCCCCCGCCAACACGGGCACCGAGCTCACCCAGGGCGACAACTGGAAGACCGGCGACAAGAAGCGCCCCTTCAAGACCTACTTCCGCACCGCCACCACGGACCAGATCCAGGGCGCCTTCGCCGCGAAGTACCTCTACAACAACGCGAAGATCAAGCAGGTCTACCTCATCGACGACCAGAAGCCCTACGGCGCCGGTCTCGCAGCCTCCTTCAAGGCGACCTTCACCGGCCTCGGCGGAAAGATCGCCGGATCCGACCACGTCAACCCCGACGACCGCGACTTCAACGCCGTCGTCACCAAGGTCAAGAAGTCCGGCGCCAAGGCCGTCTACTACGGCGGCGAATACCCCGCCGGCGCACCCCTGAGCCAGCAGCTCAAGGACAGCGTCCAGATCCCCCTCATGGGCGGCGACGGCATGTACAGCGCCGACTTCATCAAGCTCAACAAGAAGGCCCAGGGCGACATCGCCACCTCCGTCGGCAAGCCCGTCGAAGAACTCGACTCCGCCAAGGCCTTCATCGCGAACTACAAGACCGCCGGATACAAGGACGCCTACGAGGCCTACGGCGGCGGCACCTACGACGCCACCTGGGCCATCATCGAGGCCGTCAAGGCCGTCGTCGCAGCCAACGACGGCAAGCTCCCCGACGACGCCCGCGCCAAGGTCCTCGACGCCGTCGGCAAGGTCAGCTTCGAAGGCGTCACCGGCCCCGTCTCCTTCGACGAATACGGCGACACCACCAACACCATGATGACCGCCTACCAGGTCGACGGCGGCAAGTGGGCCTCCAAGCTCAGCGAGGCCTACAAGCCGTAACCAGCTCCCGGTCACTCCCTGACTGACACCAGACCGCGCGGGAGCGCTACGAGCGCTCCCGCGCGGTGCCATATCCGAACCACTCCACGGAGGCCCTGCGGTGCACGAACTGCCGCAACAGCTGGCCAATGGACTCATCCTCGGCGCGATGTACGGACTCATCGCGATCGGCTACACGATGGTCTACGGAATCATCCAGCTCATCAACTTCGCCCACGGCGAGATCTTCATGATCGGAGGCTTCGGAGCTCTCACCGTGTACCTCTGGATGCCGGCCGGCTCCAACCTCCTCGCGATCGTCCCACTCATGATCATCGGCGGCGTCATATGCTCCGTCGCCGTCAGCGTCGCCGCCGAACGCTTCGCGTACCGGCCCCTGCGCACCGCACCCCGACTCGCGCCGCTCATCACCGCGATCGGACTCTCCCTCGCACTCCAGCAGGCCATCTGGAAGTGGTACCCCAACGCCACCAAGGACCGCCCCTTCCCCCAGTTCAAGGGGGAGGCATTCGACGTCTTCGGCGCCCACATCCAACGCGGTGACCTCTTCGTCCTCATCGCCGCCCCCGTCTGCATGATCGCCCTCGGCCTCTTCGTCTCCAAGACCCGCTCCGGCCGCGGCATGCAGGCAACCAGCCAGGACCCCGACACCGCCAAGCTCATGGGCATCAACACCGACCGCATCATCGTCATGGCCTTCGCCATCGGTGCCGCGTTCGCAGCCGTCGCCGCCGTCGCCTACGGGCTCAAGAACGGCCAGATCGGCTTCAAAATGGGCTTCATCATGGGCCTCAAAGCCTTCACCGCAGCCGTACTCGGCGGCATCGGCAACATCTACGGCGCCATGCTCGGCGGAGTCGTACTCGGCGTCGCCGAATCCCTCGCCACCGGCTACATGAGCGACGTCCCCGGCATGGACCTCTTCGGCGGCGGCGCCTGGAAGGACGTATGGGCCTTCGTCCTCCTCATCGTCGTCCTGCTGCTCCGGCCACAAGGCCTGCTCGGCGAACGCGTCGCGGACAGGGCGTGATACGGATGACCACCCAGAAGGCACTCATCCCGCTGCCCGCCCCCGCCGCCCGGATCGCCACCGCGGCAGGCGCGGCCGTCGCCCTCGCCGGCACCTTCCTCCCCTGGACCTGGACCTCCGAATTCCCCGGCGACCTCACCGTCACCGGCT
This sequence comes from Streptomyces sp. NPDC048211, assembly GCF_043202315.1. Taxonomy (NCBI): domain Bacteria; kingdom Bacillati; phylum Actinomycetota; class Actinomycetes; order Kitasatosporales; family Streptomycetaceae; genus Streptomyces; species Streptomyces sp. NPDC048211. The sequence goes on along the minus strand of NZ_JBIDAD010000012.1, from coordinate 104,501 downwards.
ACCCCGGCGGCCTCCAGATCCTCACCCTCACCGCCGCGATCCTCACCCTCCTCTTCACCCTCTGCGGATACGGCATCCGAGGCCTGCGCTGGCTCACCCCCGGCGGCACCAACAGCCCCGTACGCCTCCTCGCCCTCGCCACCCTCGGCACCACCGGCTACACCATCGGTGCCATCGCCTACGAACTCGGCGGCGTGGTCAACCTCGAACCCGGAGCCTGGGTCAGCGGCATCGGCGCACTCATCGCCTTCGTCGCCGCCCTCGGACTCCCCAGCGACGAACCACTCCCCACCACCGGCCCCCCGGCGGGCGCCTGGCAACGCTTCCGCAACAGCCTCGCCGCACCCTCCGCGGGACGCGCCAAGCCCCTCCCCGCCTGGGCCGAAATCCTCATCATCGCCGCCTCCTTCGGCGCCGCGCTGTACTTCTTCACCTACGGGATCGACATCCCCACCGAAGAATCCGAACAGTTCATCGGCTTCCTCATCACCGCGGGCTTCACCTTCACCGCACTCACCCGGGCCGGCCTCATCGCCCGCATCACCGCGCTGACCACGAAGCACCGCAACGTCACCCTCACCGCAGCCCTGGTCGCAGCCTTCTGCTTCCCCTTCACCCAGGACACCGCGGAGTACGCCCTCATCGGCGCGAACATCCTCATCTTCGCCACCGTCGCACTCGGCCTCAACGTCGTCGTCGGCCTCGCAGGCCTCCTCGACCTCGGCTACGTCGCCTTCCTCGGCGTCGGCGCCTACACCGCCGCTCTCGTCTCGGGCGCACCCCTCTCCGCCATCGGCGTCCACTTCCCCTTCTGGGCCGCCGTCCTCACCGGAGCCGCAGTCTCACTGATCTTCGGCGTCCTCATCGGCGCCCCCACCCTGCGACTGCGCGGCGACTACCTCGCCATCGTCACCCTCGGCTTCGGAGAGATCTTCCGCGTCACCGTCAACAACCTCAACGGCAACAGCGGACCCGACCTCACCAACGGCTCCCAGGGCATCCCGAGCATCCCCGACCTCAACCTCTTCGGGATCGACTTCGGACTCAGCCACGACATCGGCCCCTTCACCCTCAGCCGACCGGCCAACTACTACCTGATGATGCTCGTCGTCACCGCAGTAGTCGTCCTCGTCTTCCGCCGCTCCGGAGACTCCCGCATCGGCCGCGCCTGGGTCGCCATCCGCGAAGACGAAACCGCAGCCACCGCCATGGGCATCAACGCCTTCCGGCTCAAACTGCTCGCCTTCGCCCTCGGCGCCACCCTCGCCGGACTCGCCGGCACCGTTCAGGCACACGTCAACTACACCGTCACACCCGAGCAGTACCAGTTCGCCGGCTCCGTACCCCCGAACTCCGCCTTCCTCCTCGCCGCCGTCATCCTCGGCGGCATGGGAACCCTCAGCGGACCCTTCGTCGGCGCAGCACTGCTCTACCTCATCCCGGCCAAACTGCAGTTCATGCAGGACTACCAGCTCTTCCTCTTCGGCGTCGCACTCATCCTCCTGATGCGCTTCCGCCCTGAAGGCCTGGTCGCCGACCGCCGGAAACAACTCGAATTCCACGAGAACGACGAAACCATCGCCGTACCCGAACCACGGCAGCCCGAAGAAGCCGACGCCGGCATCACCAAGGCGGGGGCGTGAACACCATGACCACCACCACGAACACCACGACCACCGTCCTCGACGCCAGCGGCGTCACCATGCGCTTCGGCGGACTCACCGCCGTACGCAACGTCGACCTCACCGTCAACGCGGGCGAAATCGTCGGACTCATCGGCCCCAACGGCGCCGGCAAAACCACCTTCTTCAACTGCCTCACCGGCCTCTACGTCCCCACCGAGGGCAAGGTCAGCTACAAAGGCACCGTCCTGCCACCCAAGCCCCACCTCGTCACCAAGGCAGGCATCGCCCGCACCTTCCAGAACATCAGGCTCTTCGCCAACATGACCGTCCTGGAAAACGTCCTCGTCGGACGCCACACCAGAACCAAAGAAGGCCTCTGGTCCGCACTCCTGCGCCTCCCCGGCTTCACCAAAGCCGAACAGGCCAGCCACGAACGCGCCATGGAACTCCTGGAGTTCATCGGCCTCCAGGACAAGGCCGACCACCTCGCGCGCAACCTCCCCTACGGAGACCAGCGCAAGCTGGAAATCGCCCGCGCCCTCGCCAGCGACCCCGGACTCCTCCTCCTCGACGAGCCCACAGCCGGCATGAACCCCCAGGAAACCCGCGTCACCGAAGAACTCATCTTCGCCATCCGGGACCAAGGCATCGCCGTCCTCGTCATCGAGCACGACATGCGCTTCATCTTCAACCTCAGCGACCGCGTCGCCTGCCTCGTCCAAGGCGAAAAACTCGTCGAAGGCACCGCCGAAGTCGTCCAGAGCGACGAACGCGTCATCGCCGCCTACCTCGGCACACCCTTCGAAGGCGCCCCCGGCGCCGACGAGGTCGCCGAAGTCGAAGCGGCAGAAGCCGAAGCGGTCGCCGGCACCAGCACCAGCACCAGCACCAGCACCAGCACCAGCACCAGCACCAAGGACACCACCACCACCGAGGAGGAGGACACCCGATGACCGCACTGCTCGAGGTCGAGGACCTCCGCGTCGCCTACGGCAAGATCGAAGCCGTCAAAGGCATCTCCTTCAGCGTCGACGCCGGCCAGGTGGTCACCCTCATCGGCACCAACGGCGCCGGCAAAACCACCACCCTGCGCACCCTCTCCGGACTGCTCAAGCCCATCGGCGGACGCATCCTCTTCGAGGGCAAACCACTCACCAACATCCCCGCACACAAGATCGTCGCACTGGGCCTCGCCCACTCCCCCGAGGGCCGCCACATCTTCCCCCGGCTGACGATCACCGAGAACCTCCTCCTCGGCGCCTACCTCCGCAACGACAAGGCAGGCATCGAGAAGGACATCCAGCGCGCCTACGACCTCTTCCCCATCCTCGGGGAACGCCGGAAACAGGCCGCCGGAACCCTCTCGGGCGGCGAACAGCAGATGCTCGCCATGGGACGCGCCCTCATGTCCCAGCCCAAACTGCTCATGCTCGACGAGCCCTCCATGGGCCTCTCCCCGATCATGATGCAGAAGATCATGGAGACCATCGTCGAGCTCAAGGCCTCGGGCACCACCATCCTGCTCGTCGAGCAGAACGCCCAGGCCGCCCTCTCCCTCGCGGACCAGGGCCACGTCATGGAGATCGGCAAGATCGTCCTCTCCGGCACCGGAGCGGACCTCCTCCACGACGAGTCCGTCCGCAAGGCGTACCTCGGCGAGGACTGACCTCACCCACGGAGAAGGCCCGCGCCCCGGATGTCCGGGACGCGGGCCTTCCTCGTGTACGAGTACGTCTGCGGCTACTCGGCCGCGCGCTTCTTCTCCTCGGCGTCCTCGATCAGCGCCTCCGCCAGCTGCTGCATCGACAGCCGCCGGTCCATCGACGTCTTCTGGATCCACCGGAACGCGGCGGGCTCCGAGAGCCCGTAATCCGTCTGCAGGATGCTCTTGGCCCGGTCCACGAGCTTCCGGGTCTCCAGCCGCTGCGACAGGTCCGCGACCTCGCCCTCCAGCGCCTTCAGCTCCGCGAACCGCGACACCGCCATCTCGATGGCCGGCACCACGTCGCTCTTGCTGAACGGCTTCACGAGGTACGCCATCGCCCCGGCGTCCCGGGCCCGCTCCACGAGGTCGCGCTGCGAGAACGCGGTGAGCATGAGGACGGGTGCGATGGACTCCTCGGCGATCTTCTCGGCGGCGGAGATCCCGTCGAGGACCGGCATCTTCACGTCGAGGATCACCAGGTCCGGCTTGTGCTCCCGGGCCAGCTCGACGGCCTGCTGCCCGTCTCCGGCCTCGCCGACGACCGAGTACCCCTCTTCTTCGAGCATCTCTTTGAGGTCGAGGCGGATCAGCGCCTCGTCCTCGGCGATGACGACGCGGGTCGTCAGCGGCGGGACGTGCGACTTGTCGTCGTCGGCGGCGTCTACGGGCTGGGGCGACTCGGGGGTGGTCACGGGGCTCCTTGGTCAAGACAGGGGTGCTGCTCCCAAGAGCCTACCTAGTTACGGTATGTTTGAGGCACGGAGGGGCTCACGCATCCTTCGTTTCGAAGGGGCCCCGGTAGCCCAGCGGTAGAGGCCATGGATTCAAAACCCATCCAGCGTCGGTTCGAATCCGACTCGGGGCACTTCTCCTTCGATTCCAAGGTCTATGCACGTTTTGACGATCTTCACCCTTGCTGATGAACGCACCCGTTTGATGGGCACGCGCCGGCGAGAGTCGCACAAGACTTCAGTGCATGGAACAGCACAATCTGTCGATACGTGACGAAGCTCTTGCCCTCTTGAGGAGCGGCAGTACAAATCGAGCGGTTGCAGAGCTCCTCAATGTTCCTCGCGGAACAGTCGGGTGGTGGTTGCATGAGGACCGCAAGCTGCGCGGAGTTCACTACGTGCAGCCGACAGACTGCCCGATCTGCACCGGGCGCGACTTCGATCGCGGCGCCTACGCCTACTTACTGGGCCTCTATCTGGGCGACGGCCACATCATCTCCAAGCCGAAGCAACATCACCTGTCGATCTTCTGCGGCGAGGCATACCCGGGCCTGATCGATGAAGCCGAATGGGCAATCCTCCAGGTAATGCCTATGCCACGCACGGGCAGGCGCCACAAAAGCGGCTGTATCGAGATCAAGTCCTACACCAAGCACTGGACGTGCCTCATCCCGCAACACGGCCCCGGCAAGAAGCACGATCGCCTCATCACCCTCGAGTCCTGGCAGCAGGAGATCGTCGACGCCCACCCCTGGGACTTCATCCGCGGCCTGATCCATTCCGACGGTTGTCGGAACATCAACTGGACCACCCGGGTCGTCGGCGGCGTAAAGAAGCGGTACGAGTATCCGCGGTACTGGTTCACCAACGTCTCGGACGACATCCGCAGGCTCTACACGGACACTCTCGACAAGCTCGGCATCGAATGGACGCACTGCACCCGCGCGGGCAAGGAGTACAACATCTCCGTAGCCCGACGGGCATCCGTAGCGCTCATGGACGCACACGTCGGGCCGAAATACTGAGCGCGCCCCCTACTTCGGGCTGTCGTCCTCGCCGATGTGGTGCACCCGCACCAGGTTCGTCGAGCCCGCTACGCCCGGCGGGGAGCCTGCCGTGATGACGACGACGTCGCCCTTCTGGCAGCGGCCGATCTTCAGCAGTTCCTCGTCGACCTGCGCCACCATCGCGTCCGTCGAGTCCACGTGCGGCCCCAGGAACGTCTCCACGCCCCACGTGAGGTTCAGCTGGGAGCGGGTGGCGGGGTCCGGGGTGAAGGCCAGGAGCGGGATGGGTGAGCGGTAGCGGGAGAGTCGCTTGACCGTGTCGCCGCTCTGGGTGAAGGCGACCAGGAACTTGGCTCCGAGGAAGTCGCCCATCTCCGCTGCCGCGCGGGCGACCGCGCCGCCCTGGGTGCGGGGCTTGTTGCGGTCGGTGAGGGGCGGGAGGCCCTTGGCGAGGATGTCCTCCTCGGCCGCTTCGACGATGCGGGACATCGTGCGGACGGTCTCGATGGGGTACTTGCCGACGCTGGTCTCGCCGGAGAGCATCACGGCGTCCGTACCGTCGATGACGGCGTTGGCGACGTCGGAGGCCTCGGCGCGGGTGGGGCGGGAGTTGTCGATCATCGAGTCGAGCATCTGGGTGGCGACGATGACCGGCTTGGCGTTGCGCTTGGCCAGCTTGATGGCGCGCTTCTGGACGATCGGGACCTGTTCGAGGGGCATTTCGACGCCGAGGTCGCCGCGGGCGACCATGATGCCGTCGAAGGCGGCGACGATGTCGTCGATGTTGTCGACGGCCTGGGGCTTTTCGACCTTGGCGATGACGGGGAGGCGGCGGCCCTCCTCGTCCATGATGCGGTGCACGTCTTCGATGTCGCGTCCGCTGCGGACGAAGGAGAGGGCGATGATGTCGGCGCCGGTGCGCAGGGCCCAGCGGAGGTCTTCGATGTCCTTTTCGGAGAGGGCGGGGACGGAAACGGCGACGCCGGGGAGGTTGAGGCCTTTGTGGTCGGAGACCATGCCGCCTTCGATGACGGTGGTGTGGACGCGGGGGCCGTCGACTCCGGTGACTTCGAGGGTGACGCGGCCGTCGTCGATGAGGATGCGTTCACCGGCGGTGACGTCGGCGTTGAGGCCGGTGTAGGTGGTGCCGCAGGCGTGGCGGTCGCCTTCCATGGGTTCGACGGTGATGGTGAAGTCGTCGCCGCGTTCAAGGAGTACGGGTCCTTCGCGGAAGCGTCCGAGGCGGATCTTCGGACCTTGAAGGTCGGCGAGGATGCCGACGCTGCGGCCGGCTTCGTCGGATGCTTTGCGTACGCGGTGGTAGCGGTCTTCGTGTTCGGCGTAGGTGCCGTGGCTGAGGTTGAGTCGGGCGATGTCCATTCCGGCGTCGACCAGAGCTTTGATCTGGTCGTATGTGTCGGTGGCGGGTCCTAGGGTGCAAACGATTTTGGCTCGGCGCATAGGGCGAGCCTAAACCTTACCTACGGGTAGTTAATTGGCCGCGCATGACTGGTCAACGTCCTTTGGGTGAAGGGTTTTTGACAAGTGTTGAATTGTGCGGCGGGGTGCTCGGATGAGCGTTCGGTGGTGGGTTCCTGCGCCGTGGGGGCGGGTGGTGTCGGCTGAGAGTTCGCGGTGGCAACCGGATGAGGGTGTGGGGGTCATCGAATAGCAACCTGCCGGGGGTGTTGCCGGGGGCGGTGCGTGGGTGATTATCTACGCGCGTTGTCCACGCGTGCGTGGGGTCTACGCGCGTTGTGTACGGACAGAACTGTGCACGGAGAGAACAGAGATGTGGGAGACGAGATGCCGCTGAACCGAAGGACGTTCCTGGGCACATCGGCTGCGGCCGGGGCCGGTGTGGCGATCGTGGGCGGTGCTGCGGGGCCGGCGGCGGCGCATGGTCACGGGCACGAGCACGGGCGTCCGCCGAAGCGGTACTCGTTCACCGTGATGGGGACGACGGACCTGCACGGGAACGTCTTCAACTGGGACTACTTCACCGACAAGGAGTTCGACGACAAGGCGCACAACGACGTCGGTCTGGCGAAGATCTCGACGCTGGTGGATCAGGTCCGCCGGGAGAAGGGCCGTCACAACACCCTGATGATCGATGCGGGTGACACGATCCAGGGTACGCAGTTGTCGTACTACTACGCGAAGATCGATCCGATCACGGCGAAGCGCGGGCCGGTGCATCCGATGGCGCAGGCGATGAACGCGATCGGTTATGACGCGGCGGCGCTGGGCAACCACGAGTTCAATTACGGCATTCCGGTGTTGCGGAAGTTCGAGGAGCAGTGTGATTTCCCGCTGCTGGGTGCGAACGCGTTGGATGCGAAGACGCTGCGGCCGGCGTTCGCGCCGTATGTGATCAAGAGGTTGCGTACGCCGCACGGCCGGGATGTGAAGGTGGCGATTCTGGGTCTCACCAACCCGGGGATCGCGATCTGGGACAAGGCGAATGTGGGCGGGAAGATGGTGTTCCCCGGCCTTGAGGAGCAGGCGGCGAAGTACGTGCCGCGGCTTCGTTCGATGGGTGCGGACGTGGTGATCGTGTCGGCGCACTCGGGGAACAGCGGGACGTCGTCGTACGGCGATCAGATTCCGTACGTGGAGAACGCGGCGGGTCTGGTGGCGGAGCAGGTGCCGGGGATCGACGCGATTCTGGTCGGTCACGCGCACCTGGAGATTCCCGAGTACTTCGTGGAGAACAAGGAGACCGGCAAGAAGGTCGTGCTGTCGGAGCCGTTGAAGTGGGGGCAGCGGTTGACGTTGTTCGACTTCGACCTGGTGTGGGAGAAGGGGCGCTGGGTGGTCGAGAAGGCCGGTTCGCAGGTGCTGAACTCCAACACGGTGGCGGAGGACCCGAAGATCACGAAGATGCTGGCGGACGAGCACACGAAGGTGGTCGCGTACGTCAACCAGGTGATCGGTACGTCGACTGCGGCGATGACGACGGCCGAGGCGGCGTGGAAGGACGAGCCGATCATCGATCTGATCAATGTCGTCCAGGCGGAGACGGTGAAGGCGGCGCTGGCCGGCGGTGAGTACGCGGCGCTGCCGGTGCTGTCGCAGGCGTCGTGTTTCTCGCGTACGGCGCAGATTCCTGCGGGGAATGTGACGATCAAGGATGCGGCGGGTCTGTATCCGTTCGAGAACACGCTTGAGGCACGGCTGGTGACGGGCGCGCAGATCAGGGATTATCTGGAGTTCTCGGCGCGGTATTACGTGCAGACGGCGGCGGGTGCGCCGGTGGATACGGCGAAGCTGACGAACGCGGACAACACTCCGGACTACAACTACGACGCGGTGTCCGGTCTGACGTACGAGATCGACATCGCGAAGCCGAATGGTTCGCGGATTGTGAACCTGTCGTTCGAGGGGAAGGCGATCGATCCGGCGGCGCAGTTCGTGCTGGCGGTGAACAACTACCGGGCGAGCGGTGGGGGTAACTTCCCGCATGTGCCGGCTGCGAAGCAGTTGTGGGCGAATTCGGAGGAGATCCGGAACACGATCATTGCGTGGGTGCAGGCGAAGGGTTCGGTGGACGGTGCGGCGTTCGCTTCGGTGGACTGGCGTCTGACGCGGGATGGTTCGCCGGTGTTCTAGGCCTCTTCTTCGTGTGTGATGACGGCTCCTTCCCGCCGCGGGTGCGGCGGGAAGGAGCCGTTGGGCGTTGCGGTGGTGCTGGTGTCAGCGGGTGCCGAGCAGGGTGCGCCAGGTGTTCGGGCCGATGACGCCGTCGACGGCCAGGTGGTGGTTCTTCTGGAAGGCCGTGGCTGCCGTTTTGGTCTTGGCGCCGAACTTGCCGTCGACGGCGATGCTGTAGCCGTAGACGTTCAGTTGTGTCTGTGCGGCCTTCACTGCCTGGCCGGACTGGCCGTACTTGACCGTGGTGGTCAGTTTGGACCAGGTGTTGGGGCCGATGACTCCGTCTGCGGTGAGGGACCGGGACTTCTGGAATCGGATCACTGCGGCGCGGGTCTTCGGGCCGTAGCTGCTGTCGGCTGCGACGGTGTAGCCCCGCGCGGTCAGGAGTTGCTGGGCGGATTTCACGTCGGCGCCCTTGGAGCCGCTCTTGAGGGTGGGCCAGGAGGCGCTGGGGGCGGGGACCTGTCCGCCGCCGCCGCCGCCGCTGCTGCCGCCGCTGAGCTTGAGCGGGCGGAAGGGGTCGTAGTGGTCGCTGCCGATGCCGTACTTGAGCTGCCGGTGGGTGGTGCCGTAGGTGCCGCGCTGTTCGTATGCCCAGTAGGCGCTGTGGGAGGTGTTGGCCCATTTCTCGAATATCACCACGTGGCGGAAGTCGCCGTCGGTGGTGCTGTAGTCGATCAGCAGGTCACCCTTCCTGAGCTGGCTCACGCTGCTGAGCCGCTTGGTGACGCCGTTGCGTGAGTCTGCCAGGCCGACGGTGTTCAGGCCGGGCTTTCCGAGGCCGAGTGTCATGGAGACGTAGCCGGAGCAGTCCTGGCGGTAGCCGTCCTTCCAGGTGCGTTCCATGCTGTAGGGGACTGCGTGTCCGTTGTTGGCTGTGAGCCAGGTGCGGGCTCGGTTGATCATGGTGTCGGGTGAGAGTGTGGCTGTGGCCATGGTGGTGAAGTCGTTGGCCTGGGTGACGAGTGTGCTGTCGGCTTCGGGTTCGGGGCCGTAGTCGGTGTCGTTCCGGGCGGCGGCGGTGGCCGGCTGTGCGGGGTCGCTGTCGGCGAGCGCGGGTATGACGGCGATTGCGGCCGCGACGCCTCCGGCGGCGACGCCGATGAGGGCGATCTGCGTGCGGCGTGTGAGCCGGTTGCGAAGAGTCATGGTTCCCCCGTTGGTTCCGTGGTGTGGTTCGCCGGCCGTGTGCTGTCCAGGGCGGTGGGTGCTGTCGTTCCTGGGGTGCGGGCTGCGGCTGCTGACGGGTCACCACGATGGCGGGTGCGGCTGCTGCGGCCCAGCGTTGTGCGGAAGCCGCATCAGTTGGTGACGTGACCTCGACAATGTTGGGGGGTGCGGCCGGTCTCGTCACAGTCGTTCGTTTTGGCGCCGGGTGTGCGTGAGGCGGCCGCCGTTCTCCTGTCACGGGAGAGGGGCGGCCGCTTTCTGTGTGTGAGTCGCCTGGTCAGCGGCCCTGGTCAGTTGCCTTGGACGAGGGGGACGAGGACGGGGGGTTGTGCGGGGATGTTCGGCTGGTGGGGGGTGAGGCCGAAGGTGGTGAAGGCGGTGCGTTGCGGGAGGGGGTAGGGGGTGGTGCCGGTGAGGTTGTTGAGGATGGTGGCGCTGCGCCAGGCGGCGAGGCCGAGGTCGGGGGCGCCGACGCCGTGGGTGTGGCGTTCGGCGTTCTGTACGTAGATGTTGCCGGTGATGGCGGGGTCGAGGTCGAGGCGGTACTGGTCGTCGATGCGGGGGCGTCCGGCGGTGTCGCGGCGCAGGTGGGTGCCGAGGTTGCCGAGGATCTGGTCGAGGGGGCGTTCGCGGTAGCCGGTGGCGAGGACGACGGCGTCGGTGGTGAGGCGTGATCGGGTGCCTTGTTGGGTGTGTTCGAGGTGGAGTTCGACGCGGGTGGTGGCGAGGCGGCCTGCGGTGCGTACGTGGACGCCGGGGGTGAGGGTGGCGTCGGGCCAGCCGCCGTGGAGGGTGCGGCGGTAGAGCTCGTCGTGGATGGCGGTGATGGTGTCGTGGTCGATGCCTTTATGGAGTTGCCATTGGTGGGGGACGAGTTGGTCGCGTACGGGTTCGGGGAGTGCGTGGAAGTAGCGGGTGTAGTCGGGGGTGAAGTGTTCGAGGCCGAGTTTGGAGTACTCCATGGGGGCGAAGGCGGGGGTGCGGGCGAGCCAGTGGAGTTTTTCGTGGCCTGCGGGGCGGGCGCGGAGGAGGTCGAGGAAGATCTCGGCGCCGGATTGTCCTGATCCGATGACGGTGATGTGTTCGGCGTCGAGGAGTTGTTGGCGGTGGTGGAGGTAGTCGGCTGAGTGGATGACGGGGGCGGTTCCGGCGTCGGTGAGGGGTTTGAGGGGGTCGGGGATGTGGGGTTCGGTGCCGATGCCGAGGGCGATGTGGCGGGTGTGGGCGCGGCCGAGGGCTTCTGCTTCGCCGTCGGGTCCGAGTTGGGTGAAGTCGACTTCGAAGTGGGCGTGTTCGGGGTTCCAGCGGATGGCGTCGACCTGGTGGCCGAAGTGGAGGTCGGGGAGTTGTTGGCTGACCCAGCGGCAGTAGGCGTCGTATTCGGCGCGTTGGATGTGGAAGCGCTCGGCGAAGTAGAAGGGGAAGAGCCGTTCGCGGGTGCGTAGGTAGTTGAGGAGGGTCCAGGGGCTGGTGGGGTCGGCGAGGGTCACGAGGTCGGCGAGGAAGGGGACTTGGAGACTGGCGCCGTCGATGAGGAGGCCGGGGTGCCAGTGGAAGGCGGGGCGTTGTTCGTAGAAGGCGGTGGTGAGGGGGGTGGGGAGGCCGTGGGCGAGGGCGGCGAGGGAGAGGTTGAAGGGGCCGATGCCGATGCCGATGAGGTCGTGCGGCTGATCGGTGTCGGGGGTGGGCCGGTCGGGCCGGGCTGTCATCGGTTGGTGCTGCTTTCTGTGAGTTCGGCGGTGAGGTGGGTGACGAGGTCGATGAGTTGGTTCAGGTCGTCGGGGGTGGTGTGGGGGTTGAGGAGGGTGGCTTTGAGCCAGAGGTGGCCGTGGGTGCGGGTGCGGCCGAGTACGGCGTGGCCGCGGGTGAGGAGGGTGCGGCGGATGGTGGCGACGGTGTCGTCGTCCGCGTCTGTGGGGCGGAAGAGGACGGTGGTGATGGTGGGGCGGTCGTAGAGGTCGAGGGCGGGGGTTTTGGTGATGAGGTCGGCGAGGTGGTGGGCGGCGGCGCAGGTGCGGTCGATGAGGTCGGCGAGTCCGGTGCGGCCGAGTGCTTGGAGGGTGACGGCGATCTTGAGTGCGTCGGGGCGGCGGGTGGTGCGCAGGGAGCGGCCGAGGAGGTCGGGGATTCCGGCTCGGGTGTCGTCGTCGGCGTTGAGGTAGGGGGCGTGGTGGTGGAGGGCGTGGAGGTGGCGGTGGTCGGGGACGGCGAGGATGCCGGCTGATGCGGGTTGCCAGCCGAGTTTGTGGAGGTCGAGGGTGACGCTGTGGGCGCGGTCGAGGCCGTTGACCTTGTGGCGGTGGGTGGGGCTGAGGAGGAGGGGTCCGCCGTAGGCGGCGTCGATGTGGAGTTCGGCGCCGTGGGTGTGGCAGAGGTCGGCGATGTCGGTGAGGGGGTCGATCTGGCCGGTGTCGGTGGTGCCTGCGGTGGCGGTGACGAGGAGGCGGTGGCCTTGTTGCCGGGTGAGGGTGTCGTTCAGTGCGGCGAGGTCGAGGGTGCCGTCGGGGGCGGGGACGGTGAGGGGTGTGGGGAGGCCGAGGAGCCAGGCGGCGCGGGTGATGCTGTGGTGGGCGTTGGCGCCGGTGATCGTCTGGACGGGGCCGTGGCGTTCGCGGGCGAGGAGCAGGGCGAGTTGGTTGGCTTCGGTGCCGCCGGTGGTGATGAGGGCGTCGGGGTGGGGTTGGTGGGGGTAGATCTCGGCGGCGAGGGCGGCGGCGGTGTCGGCTTCGAGGGTGGAGGCGGCGGGGGCCTGGTCCCAGGAGTCCATGGAGGGGTTGAGGGCGGAGGCGGCGAGGTCGGCTGCGGTGGCGAGGGCGAGGGGCGGGGTGTGGAGGTGGGCTGCGCAGAGGGGGTCTGCGGGGTCGGCGGCGCCTTCGGTGAGGGCGCCGATGAGGGTGGCGAGGGCGTGGTGGGGGCCGGTGCCGTGTTCGGGGATGACGGGGTCGAGTGCGGTGCGCATGTGGGTGGTGACGGTGTCGGGTCCGCCGGCGGGGAGGGGGCCGTCGCGGCGGCGGGCGCCTTCTTGGAGTGCGGTGAGGACGGTGTCGATGAGGGGGCGCAGGGCGGTGGGGCCGGTGGTGGATCCGGCGAGGGGTGGGGTGGGCATGGGTGGGTGGCCCTTCGGGTGCGCATGGGTGGACATTCCAGCTTGTCCGGGTTTCGGTGGGCGCTGCCGGGGAGCCTGGTGATCTGAACTCGAAAGGGGGATGGGTGGGCGCTTGGGGGCGTGGGTGAGGGGTTCGGGTGGTAGTGGGTGCGCGGCCGGGGGGCGCGGTTGTGGGTGTGGCCGGGGGATGTGGGTGTGGCCGGTGAAGGGTGCCGCCCGGGAAATGGGTGGCCGGTTGGGCGTGTGCCCCGGATACGGGTGTGCCCGGCCCGCCCTCGGAGTGAGGGCGGGCCGGGCACGGGTGGTGCGTCCGGGCGGTGGTGCTCGGTGCGGTGGCGCTTTGGTTCGGTGGCGCCCGGTGCGGTGGTGACCCGGCACTCAGGCGCTTTGACGCGGTGGCACCGTGGCTCGTTGGGGACGTGGCGCGGTGGTGCGGCGCCTTGGTCAGTGCGCGTTGCGGACGGTGAGGGCGCGGCGCAGGTCGTCGATCTGGTCGGTGAGCTTGCGGCGCAGGGCGGGGATGAGGCCCTGGTCGGTGAGTGCTTGTTCGCCGCGGTGGAGGCTGTCGGCGTCGATGGCGTACGCGGGGAAGGCGTAGCGTCCGGCGGCTTCGGCGATGGCGGGGCCGCGGCGGACGGCGAGTGCGGTCGCGTCGGGGTAGTAGCGGGGGACGTACGGGGTGAGGAGGTCGGTCTGTTCGGGCTGCCAGAAGCCTTGGGCGGTGGCGGTGAACAGGTAGTTGGAGAGGCTGTCGTCGGTGAACATGGCCTGCCAGGCGGCGGCCTTGGCCTCCGGGGTGGGCAGCGCGGCGCGGCAGCGGGCGGCGCCTTCCTGGCCGGTGGCGCTGGGGTCGGCGGCGAGTTCGGTGGCGATGGCCGTCTCGTCGGTGGCGCCGAGGACGGCGAGGCGGGTGAGGATGCGCCAGCGCAGTTCGGGGTCGAGTTCGGGGCCGCCGGGGACGGTGCCGTCGGTGAGCCAGCCGTGGATGGTGTCGGGCTGGGTGGCGGCGTCGATGAGGTGGCGTACGGCGATGAGGCGGAGGCCGGGGTGAGTGCCGTCCTCGGTGCGGCGGATGAGGTCGCGGTTGAGGGCGGTGAGGGTGGCGAGGGCTGCGGGCCGGTCCTCGGGGGTGACGTAGCGTGCGGCGATCTGGGTGTCCGCGAAGGCGAGGACGCCTTGGAGGAGGGCCAGGTCGGTTTCGTGCGGGAGGTGGGTGCGGGCCGCTTCGAGGTAGGTGGCGGGGGCGAGTTCGCCGTCGCGGACCATGTCGCGGGCGGCGTTCCAGACGACGGCGCGGGTGAGGGCGTCGGGGATGCCGGAGAGGCCGTCCAGGACGGTGTTCCAGGATTCGGGGTCGAGGCGGATCTTGGCGTAGGTGAGGTCGTTGTCGTTGAGGACGACGAGGGCGGGACGCCGGCCGGGACGGGTGGTGGGGCCGTCCTGCGCGCTGTCGTCGTGGGGGACGCTGATGTCGAAGCGGTCGCGCAGGACGAGGCGGTCGGGGCCGGACTGGGTGTCGATGGTGTGGTCGTAGGTGCCGACGGTGATGCGGTGGGGGCGGGTGCCGTGGTGGTCGACGGTGAGCGACCAGGTGGTGTCGGCCTCGGTGACGTGGGGGGTGAGGGTGTCGACGCCGGTGGTGCGCAGCCACTGGTCGGCCCAGGCGTGGACGTCGCGGTCGGTGGCGGAGGCGAGGTTGTCGATGAAGTCGGCGAGGGTGGCGTTGCCGAACTTGTGGCGGGCGAAGTGGGTGTTGATGCCGGCCAGGAAGTCCTTCTCGCCGAGCCAGGCGACGAGTTGGCGCAGGGCGGATGCGCCCTTGGCGTAGGAGATGCCGTCGAAGTTGAGCATCGCGGACGCGGTGTCGGGGACGGCGGCGGGGTCGGGGGCGACGGGGTGGGTGGAGGGGCGCTGGTCGGCGTCGTATCCCCATCCCTTGCGGGCGACGCCGAAGTCGACCCAGGTGTCGGTGAAGCGGGTGGCTTCGGCGAGGGTCTGGTAGCCCATGTACTCGGCGAAGGACTCGTTGAGCCAGATGTCGTCCCACCAGGCGAGGGTGACGAGGTCGCCGAACCACATGTGGGCCATTTCGTGGGCGATGACCATGCCGCGGGTCTGGCGTTCGGTGTCGGTGACGGCGGAGCGGTAGATGAACTCGTCTCGGAAGGTGACGAGGCCGGGGTTCTCCATGGCGCCCGCGTTGAATTCGGGGACGAAGGCCTGGTCGTAGGAGTCGAAGGGGTAGGGCTCGTCGAACTTCTCGTGGAACCGGTCGAAGCAGGCGCGGGTGATGTCGAGGATCTCGTCGGCGTCGGCGTCGAGGTGGGGGGCCAGCGAGCGGCGGCAGTGGATGCCGAAGGGCAGTCCGGCGTGTTCGGTGGTCACGGAGTGCCAGGGGCCTGCGGCGACGGCGACGAGGTAGGTGGAGATGGGCGGTGTGGGTGCGAGGGTCCATCGGCGGTCGCCGGTGTGCCGGCCGATGCCGTTGCCGAGGACGGTCCAGCCTTCGGGTGCGGTGACGGTGAGGTCGAAGACGGACTTGAGGTCGGGCTGGTCGAACGCGGCGAAGACGCGCTGGACGTCTTCCATGAAGAGCTGGGTGTAGACGTAGGTCTCGTTGTCGGTGGGGTCGGTGAAGCGGTGCATGCCTTCGCCGGTGCGGGAGTAGCGCATGGCGGCGTCGACGTGCAGTTCGTGGGGGCCGGCGGTGAGGCCGGTGAGGGGGAAGCGGTTCTCGGTGAGGTCCGCGGGGTCCAGGGGGTGCCCGTCGAGGCTGATGGCACGCAAGGTGGCGGGCTTGAGTTCGACGAAGGTGTCACCGTCGGCGAGTGCGGTGAACCGGATGACGGTTCGGGAGTCGAAGCTCTCCTCCCCCACGGTCAGATCGAGGTCGATCGTGTACCGCTGTACGTCGAGGAACTGGGCTCGGGCCTGCGCTTCATCGCGCATCAGTACGGACATGGGAGCCATGCTGCCGTATGCGGTCGGCGGTGTGCAGGCGGGTTCTCGCTGGGCTGACAGGGCCGGGCCCGGTCCTTTGAGGGCTAAGATTCTTGACGACGTTGTACCTGCACGGAGGAGTGCCCGGGATGGCGAAGAAGCAGGCTTCCGCGAGTTCGGGCGTTGCCGGGGGGTCCGGGGACGCGGCGGGGTCCGGGGATGCCGCGGGGTCCGCGCCGCGGCAGGATGCGGTGGCCTCGATCGTTGCCGACTGGCGGCGGGAGCGGCCCGAACTGGATACGGCGCCGCTGGAGGTGTTCGGCCGGCTGCACCGGGCGTTCCTGCGGTACAGCACGGCGATCTCGCGGCCGGTGGAGCGCAAGGGTCTCTCGATGGCCGGTTTCGATGTGCTGACGGCGCTGCGCCGGGCGGGGGCGCCGTTCCGGCGTACGGCGGGTGAGCTGGCCGATTCGGGGCTGATCAGTTCGGCGGGGGTGACGCTGCGGATCGACCGTCTGGAGAAGGACGGGCTGATCCGGCGGGAGCGGGATCCGCAGGACCGCCGGGTGGTGCATTCGCGGCTGACGGACGAGGGCCTGTCGGTGATCGACGCGCTGTTCTCGGAGCATCTGGACAACGAGCGGCGGATGCTGGCGGGGTTGTCGCCGGCGGAGTGCGCGCAGTTGGCGGGGCTGCTGGAGAAGCTGGAGCGGTCTGTGCTGGCGGCGGAGTCGGGCGAGTAGCGGCGGGGCGCGGTGCGGTGCTCCGCAGGGTGCGGTGCGGTGCCGCGGTGCGGGTGGCGGGTGCGGTGCGCCGGTACGGGTACGGGTGCCGGTGCCCCGATGCGGGGGGGGTGTCCTCAATCGCCGGACGGGCTGGATGTGCCGGCGGTGCGCTTGTGTCAGCGGCGGCCGACGCCCGGTCCGGCGAATGAGGATCTCCTCGCGGGGGCGGCGCTCAGTCGCCCGCCGTTGCCGCCTGGGCTTCCGCTTCCGTGCGGTACATGCGGCGGACCCGGACCACGCCGAGGTCGTGCTGGTAGAGGTTCTCCGCCTGGTCGGCGTCGGAGCGCAGGTCCTCCAGCATGATGCGGTCCTGTTCGAGGACCTCCCAGTGGCGGTCCTCCAGGAGTGTCCTGTAGAGGAAGCGCCAGGTGTCGCGCTGCCAGTCCGCCACCTTGCGGTAGCGCCAGAAGAAGACGGCGCAGCGGTCCTCGTCGATGGGGGTGGCCATGCCGACGATGCCGAACGGGCCGCCGGGGCCGGCGGTCGGCGGGTACGGGATGGTGAGGTCGACCCAGTCGACGCCGGTGCGGCAGAGCTCGACCCAGTCGAAGTTGATGCCGCTCTGGTCGGTCTTCTCGAAGAAGAAGCCGCGTTCGGTCTCGCGGATGCGGAAGCGTGCGGTGGTCTGGCCCTCGGCCATGCTGTGCGAGTCGCGGTGGAGGAACGAGCCGTGCATGGGGTCGAGCAGGTTCTCCACCGCGTAGCGCCAGTTGACGTTCCACTCGGCGTAGCAGAGGAATGCGGAGGTGCCGGGGTCGGTGAGGTGTTCGGGGAGGACGAGCGGTGCGGGTTCGGGGTGCTCGTTGTCGCCGAAGTAGGCGAGGATCGCGCCGCCGGTCTCGATGACGTGGGGGGCGGCGACGAGCTGTTTGCCTTCGAGGTTGCAGCCGGGCAGGCCGGGGACGGCGGCGACGGTGCCGGTGCCGTCGACCTGGACGCCGTGGTACCAGCAGGCGATGCGGTCGCCGAGGTGTTTGCCGAGGGAGAGGCGGGCGCCGCGGTGGGGGCAGCGGTCCTCCAGCATGTGGAGGGTGCCGTCGGCGCGGCGGAAGAGGAGCCATTCCTCACCGAGGAGGGTGAGGCGCTTCATGCCGCCGGCGGGGACGAAGCCGGAGGGGCAGACGGCGTACCACTGGTTGCGGATGCCGGTGGCGTAGAGCCGGTCGGCGCTCCGGTGACCGGGGCGGGCGACTTCGGAGGGGCGGGTGGGGGTACCCGGGTGCACGGTGGTGGTGTCGGTGGTCATGGTCGTCTCACGCTCCCAGGCGTCGCATCTCGGTGCGGAAGGTTTCCTCGGTCCACGGGCTGCCGTCGGGGGCGGGCAGGTCGCGGGCGTTGAGTCCGGCGACGAGGCCGGGCAGGTCGTGGGCTCCGCTGCCGAAGACCTCCTCGATCACCGCGGCGAGCTTCTTCTCGTACGGGGTGGGCTCGGCGGTGCGTGCCTGGTGCGGGTCGAGGTACTGCGGGGTGGTCGGGCTGGTCATGTCGGCTCCCTTCGGGGGCGTCTCAGAGGTCGAGTACGAGGCGGGGGGTGCGGGCGCGGGAGACGCAGAGCATCATCGAGGCGCCGGCTTCGCGTTCGGTTTCGGTGAGCAGGAAGTCGCGGTGGTCGGGGGTGCCTTCGAGGACCTTGGTCTCGCAGGTGCCGCAGATGCCGTCGCGGCAGGAGGAGGCGACGGGGATGCCGGCGTTCTCCAGTGCGTCGAGCGCGGTGGTGGCGGGGCCGACCTCGATGGTGCGTCCGGTGCGTGAGCAGACGATGTCGAAGCTGCTGTCCTCGCCGTCGCGGGGTGCGGCGGTGGGTGCGGCGAAGCGTTCGGTGCGGGCGTCGGGGTGGCGTTCCTCGACGGCGGCGAGGAGGGGTTCGGGGCCGCAGCAGTAGACCTGGGTGCCGGGGGCGAGGTCGCCGAGGAGGGTGTCGAGGGCGATGTGGCCGTGTTCGTCCTGGGGGACGAATGCGACGGATCCGCCGGGGAGTTCGGCGAGGGCGGTGAGTTCGGCCGCGAAGGCCATGGAGGTGCGGGTGCGGCCGCCGTGGACGAGGCGCCACGGTGTGCCGGTGCGGGTGGCTTCGCGGGCCATGGCGAGGAGCGGGGTGATGCCGATGCCGCCGGCGATGAAGAGGTAGCCGGTGGCGTCGCCCGTGGTGTCGAGCTCGAAGTGGTTGCGGGGGCCCTGGACGTGGAGGGTCTGGCCGGGGCGGAGCCGGGTGTGCAGGTGGGCGGAGCCGCCGCGGGAGGCGGGTTCGTGGAGGACGCCGATGCGCCAGTGGGTGGTGTCGGCGGGGTCGGAGCACAGGGAGTACTGGCGGATGTGTCCGCCCGTGTGTACGTCGATGTGGGCGCCGGGCTGCCAGGCGGGGAGGGGGTCGCCCGCGGGGTGGGTGAGTTCGATGCTCAGGACTCCGTCGGCCTCCCAGGTCATGCGGTGGACGAGCAGGTCGAGCCGGGGTTCCTCGGCGGGCGTCATGACGGGTTGCCTCCTTCTCCAGAGGTATCGGTGGCGGTGGCGGGGAGCTTGACGGGCGGGGTGAAGGGGGTGTTCATCGGGCCGAGTGCGGCGAGGTCGATCTCGACGAGGGTGGGGCCCGGGGAGGCGATGGCTTCTTTGATGACGGGTCCGGCGTCGGCTTCGGCGGCGATGCGTGCGTACGGGAGGCCGACTGCGGCGGCGAGGAGGGCGAAGTCGGGGGTGGTGAGGTCGACTCCGGAGCGGCGGGGGAAGTGGTTGTCCTGCATGTTGCGCAGGACGCCGTAGCCGCCGTCGTTGAAGACGAGGAGGGTGAGGTCGGGCTTCTCCTGGGCGAGGGTGAGGAGTTCACCGAGGTGGACGGCGAGGCCGCCGTCGCCCGCGATGACGACGGTGGGGGTGTCGGGGCGGCCGAGTGCGGCGCCGATGCCCATGGCGAGTCCTTGTCCGATGCCGCCGCCGCGGGGGAACACGTTGGTGGCCGGGTCGGTGATCTCCAGGAGCCGGTTTCCCCAGGTGGAGGAGGGGATGGTGACGTCGCGGGCGATGACGGAGCCGGGCGGGCAGGCGTCGCGGATGGCGTCGTTGATCGCGGCCTGGGGTCCGATGGCGTGGCGTTGCGCGGCGCGGGCGTCGGTGCGGGCGCTTCGTACGCGGTCCGGCCAGCTCTTCTCCGTGGCGCCGCTGGTGACGCGGCCCAGGAGTGCGGCGAGGACGGTGGCGGCGTCGCCGGTCAGGGCGTGGGTGGCGGGGTACACGCGGCCGGGGGCTGCCGGGTCGAGGTCGAGCTGGATGTGGACGGCGGGGAGTTCGAGGCTGTAGTCGGCGGTCTCGTTGGAGCGGAAGTGCGTGCCGATGGAGAGCAGGACGTCGGCTTCGGCGAGCAGGGCGCGGCCTGCGGGTGCGGTGGCGTAGTTGCCGAGGACGCGGTCGTCGGACTCGGGAACGCTGCCGCGGCCGGAGTTGGAGGTGACGAGCCCGGCGTTCAGCGCATCCAGGAGTGCGGCGAGTTCGGGGCGGGCGCTGTTGGCTCCGCCGCCGGCCCAGACGAGGGGGCGGCGGGCGGCCGAGAGCAGGGCGGCGGCCCGGTCGAGGAGTGCCGGGTCGGGCAGGGCGGGGATGGCCGGCCTGGGCACGGGGGTGCCGGTGAGCTGCTGGGGGGCGAACTGCAGGTCGATGGGCCATTCGACGCTGACGGGGCCGTGCGGTGCGGTGAGTGCGCGGGCTGCGGCGTCGCGGAGGATGGGGCCGGCGTCTGCGGCGTCGGTGACGGTGACGGCGTGGGTGGAGACCGCGCGGAGCATGCCGAGCTGGTCCTTGGTCTCGTGGATGAAGCCGCGTCCCGAGCCGAGGTATGCGCTGTCGATCTGTCCGGTGATGTGGAGGACGGGGGTGCCGGAGCTGAGGGATTCGATGAGGGAGCCGGCGGCGTTGCCGGCGCCGGTGCCGGTGCTGGTGAGGGCGCAGCCGAGGTTGCCGGTGGCGCGGGCGTAGCCGTCGGCGGCGTTGACGGCGGCGGCTTCGTGGCGGACGGGGACGAAGCGCAGGTCGCGGTCGACGGCTTCGACGAGCGGCAGGTTGTGCACGCTGACGATGCCGAACACCGTGTCGACGCCGAGTCCGCGCAGCGTCTCGACGAGCAGGTCGCCGCCGTTGGGTCGGGTCATGTCGGGGTGCTCCTGGGGGTGGTGGGGTGAGGGGTTATGCGACGGCGCGGTTGACGCCGCCGCATACGTCGACGGTGGTGCCGGTGATGTAGGACGCCCTGGGTGAGAGGAGGGCGGTGACGGCGTACGCGACTTCGTCGGCGTTGCCGAGGCGGCCCAGTGCGATGCCGCGGTCGGCGGCGAGTGCGGCCTGCCAGGCGGTGTAGTCGAGGGGGCTACCGGAGGCTGCGTGGCGGCGTTCCCACTGTCCGGTGTCGACGAGGCCGAGGCAGACGGAGTTGACGCGGATGCCGTCGGGGGCGAGTTCCTTGGACAGGGAGGTGGAGAGGTTGAGGATGCCGGCGCGGGCGGCGCTGGTGGTCATCAGTGCGGTCTCGGGCTGTTTGGCGAGGACGGCGTTGATGTTGACGACGGAGGCGTGGCCGGAGGCGCGCAGGTGGGGCAGTGCGGCGTTGAGGGGGTTGAGGACGCCGAAGAACTTGAGTTCGAGTTCGTCGCGCCAGTCGTCGGCGGTGGTCTCGGCGAAGGGTTTCATCCGGGAGGCGCCTGCGTTGTTGACGAGGCCGTCGAGGCCGCCGAGGTGGTCGGCCGCGGCCTGGGTGAAGGCGCGTACGGCGGCTTCGTCGGTGACGTCGCAGGGGGCGTGGTAGAGCGTTTCGGGTCCGGCGAGGCCGTCGAGGGCGGTGGCGAGGGCGTCGGCGCGGCGGCCGCAGGTGGCGACGCGGGCACCTTCGGCGAGCAGCATCCGGACCGTGGCGAGGCCGACGCCGGAGCTGCCGCCGGTGACGAGGATGCGGTGGCCTTTCAGGCGGAGGTCCATGGGGTTCCTTGCGGTTGGGGGCGGCGGCGGGACGGGGCGCTCCGCGGGGGCACGGGGACCCCCGTGCGGGGGTGTCCTCAATCGCCGGACGGGCTTGATATGCGCGGGCTTGATGCGTGCGGGCTTCGTGGCGTCAGTTCATCGTGAAGCCGCCGTTGACCGCGAAGGTCTGGCCGGTGATGTAGCCGGACTCGTCGCCGATGAGGAAGGCGATCAGGCCGACCAGGTCCGCCGGCTGCTGGGGGCGGGAGATCGCCCGGTTGAGGCGGTAGAGCTCGTGGCGTTCGGCGGGGATGTCGACGGCGGACTCCCCTTCGGTGAGGCCGGGGGCGACGGCGTTGACGGTGATGCCGAGGTCTCCGGTCTCGCGTGCCATGGCCCGGGTGAGGGAGATGACTGCGCCTTTGGAGGCGATGTAGTGGGCGAGCCGGGGTGAGCCGTACAGGGCGGCGTCCGAGGCGAGGTTGACGATGCGTCCGCTGCCGTGGGCCCGCATGAGCGGGAGGAGGGCGCGGGCGACGAGCCAGGGGCCGCGGGCGTTGACCGTCATGATGCGGTCCCATGCCTCGATGTCGATCTCGTGGAAGGGTTTGCCGCCAACGGCGTTGGCGAGTCCGGCGTTGTTGACCAGTCCGTACAGCCGGCTGCCGTCCTCGGCGAGGGTGGCGGCCAGGGCGGCTGCGGAGTCGGGGTCGGCGACGTCGAGCGGGTGGTAGTCGGCGGTGATGCCCTCGGCGCGCAGTTCCTCGGCGGCCCGGGTGCCGGTGGTCCCGTCGAGTTCGGCGATGACGACGCGGTGGCCGTCGTTGCCGATCCGGCGGGCCGCGGCCAGTCCCAGGCCGCGGCCGGCGCCGGTGACGACGACCGTGCGGGGGGTGTCGTCGGTGGCCATCAGTCGCGGGTGATGCCGTGCATCGGGGAGTGCGCGGGGTAGGTGGGGACCTGCGGCTTCTGCGTGCCGATGATGACGCAGAACAGGGCGTCGGTGTCGCCCTCGTTCTTCAGGGAGCGGGCGACTCCGGCGGGGACGACGATCATGTCGCGGTAGCCGAGGGTGCGGTATTCGGCCTCGTCGGCGCCGCGGTGGATGCCGACCTTGACCTGGCCCTCCAGGACGAAGAAGGCCTCTTCGACGTCGTGGTGGGTGTGCTCGGGGCCTTCGGCGCCCGGCGGGAGCAGCATGTTGGAGAGGGTGAAGCCGCCGGAGGGCAGGATGCGGTTGTCGTTCTCGTGGTTGCCGGTGGCGCCGGAGCCGACGTAGCGGATCTGGGCGCGGCGGTACTGGGCGCCGGCCTTCTCCTGGAAGGAGAGGGTGTTCCAGTCGGGTTCGCGGGAGTCCTTGGTGGCGATGAGGGAGTCGGTGAACTTCGCGAGGTCGCCGTCGGTCTCGTAGGGGGTGTTGTCGATGGGCACGGGATGCTCCTCGGTTCGGTGGTGGGGCTGGGTGGCGTCGTTACGCGGGGGTGCGGGCGACGACGTGGAGGTGGGCGCGGACCCAGGCGTTGAAGGCCTCGGGGCGTTCCTGGTTGGAGAGGTGTCCGGCGCCGGAGAGGGTGACGTAGACGGAGGTGTTCAGTCCGCCGGCGATGGCCTGTGACTCGTCGGTGCCGGTGACGGTGTCCTGTTCGCCGCAGAGGACGAGGGCCGGTGCGGTGATGGCGGGCAGGTCGTCGGTGAGGTCGGCTTCGGCCATGGACGCGGCGGCGTATCCGTAGCCGGGGCTGCGGATGGAGGCGGCCATGGTGGCGACGACGCGGGCGACGAGTGCGGGGGGTGCGTCGGCGGAGACGAGGCGTGGTCCGCGGGTGGCGGCGAAGGTTTCGGGTCCCTGGTCGGCGAGTTGTGCGGCGCGTCCGCGCATGGCCGTCGCCTTGTCGGGGTGGGTGCCGGAGCCGCGGCTGGAGTCGGCGACGATCAGGGAGGCCACCAGTTCCGGGTGGCGGGTGGCGAGGCGGAGGGCGATGACGCCGCCCCAGGAGACGCCGAGGACGTGGGCGGGGGTGCCGTGTGCGCGGATCAGGGCGGCGGCGGTGTCGGCGTAGCCGTCGAGGCCGGGGGCGTGGTCCGGGTCGGCGGAGTCGGCGTAGCCGGGGGCGTCCCAGGCCACGACCCGTACCTGGTCGGCGAGTCCGTCGAGTTGCGGGGCGAACGCGGCGGAGGAGGAGCCGATGCCGTGCAGGCACAGGAGCAGCGGGGCGTCGGGGTCGCCGGCTTCGCGGGTGTGGACGGCCCCGGCGGTGGGCGTCGCGGCGGTCACAGGATCTGTCCCGCGCGGCCGACGACGGCGCCGAGGCTGCGGAGCACGGCGTGCGGGACGACCTGGCTGGTGGCGGGGTTGGCTTCGTCGGGCCGGTGGGCGACCTCGAAGCGGTAGCTGCCGTGCGGGCCGGCCGCTTCGATGACGTGCCGGGTGAGGGTGGCGGCCGGGTCGGCGACGACGACGACCTCGACGAGGGCGGGGTCGCCGGTGGCGAGGGCGACGGACGCGGCGACGTTGGTCGATTTGGGGAACTTGACGGGTACGTCGCGTGCGGTGCCGCGCATCACCTCGACGGGTTCGGTGGTGGTCCGCAGCCGTTCGGTCAGTTCGGCGTCCATCCAGGGCTGGTGGAGGGTGGCGGGGAGTTTGGTGGTGGTGAGGGTGACGGAGGTGAGGGGCCCGAGTCCGCGGACGGCCTGGAGGAGGTCGAGTCCGCCGACGGCTCCGCCGGTGAAGTAGACGCGGCCGGGTCCGGCGGCGCGCAGCCGGTCGGTGAGGTCGGGGTCGACGAGGGCGCCGGTGGAGGCGATCAGCAGGTCGGCGCCGCTGTCGAGGACGCGTTCGGCCCATTCCCGTACGACGGCCTGGCCTGCTGCTTCGACGATGAGGTCGCAGACGGTGAGGGCGTCCTCGAAGGAGAGCTGGGGTGCGGGGGCGTCGACGAGGGGGCGGTTGTCGATGATGCAGGTGAGTTCGGCGCCGGGGATGCGGCCTTCGGCGAGTGCGGTGCCGACGACGCGTCCGATGGCGCCCCAGCCGACGAGGCCGATGCGGCGCACGGGGCGGGCGGGCCGGGTGGTGGTGTCCGGCCCCGGGGTGAGGGTGGCGGTCATGCGGTCACCTCTTGCGGTGCGTCGGTGGGGGTGGCGAGGGGGCCGGGGTCGGGGGCACCGGCCATGTGGCAGCGGATCTCGGGCGAGGGCGGTCCGGCGGTTCCCCACAGGTCGGAGAGGTCGGGGGTGCGGCGCCAGACCTTGGCGATCCAGGCGTCCTCGACGATCTGGGCGACTTCGGAGGTGTACTCGCAGACGAGCCCGGCGGGGTCGGTGAAGTACGAGAAGGTGTTGTTGCCGGGGCCGTGCCGGCCAGGACCCCACTGGGGGTTGATGCCGTGGTGGCGCAGGCGGCCGAGGCCGCGCATGAAGTGGTCGACGTCACTCATCTCGTAGGCGACGTGGTTGAGGGAGGTCCACTCGGCCTGGTTGAACGCGATGCAGTGGTGGTCGGCGTTGCAGCGCAGGAACGCCATCTGGTGCTCGGACCAGTCGGAGACGCGCAGGCCGAGGACCGAGGTGTAGAAGGCGACGGCGGCGTCGATGTCCATGGTGTTGAGGACGGTGTGGGTGACGCCGACGGGGACGGCGGCGTCCCGGCCGCGCGGGGTGACGGCGTGGGTCTGGGCGCTGAGTTCGATCAGCCGGCCCTCGGGGTCGGTGAAGCGCAGTCCGTAGCCGCCGCCGACCTGGTCGAGGGGGCCGGGGCCCGCGACGGGGGCGATGCCTCGGGCGAGGAGCCGGCGGGCGGCCTCGTCGATCTCGGCGGGGGTGGCGACGGCGAAGGTGATGCGGCCGAGGCCGTTGGCTTCGCCGCGGGTGAGGTGGAGGACGTGGTGTTCCTCGCCGGTGCCGCGCAGCCAGGTGGCGTCCGCTTCCTGTTCGACGGGTTCCAGGCCCCAGACCTCGCGGTAGAAGTCGGCGGACTGGGTGAAGGCGGGGGTGCGGAGCTCGACGGAACGCAGGGCGCGCAGCCGGGCGACGGGTTCCAGCGGGGGGCGTGCGGTGTTCTCGTACGGCATGGGGGGCTCCAGGTTCTTCTCGCTCGGCCCTAGGAGGCCCAGGGCAGCGGGGTGGTGTCGGTGGCCCAGTAGAGGGACTTCTGACGCTGGTAGCCGCGGATGAGGTCGCGGCCCTTCTCGGTACCGATACCGCTGTCCTTCAGCCCGCCGAACGGGGTGGAGATGCTGAACTGCTTGTACGTGTTGATCCAGACGGTGCCCGCGTCGATGCGGCGGGCGAGGCGCCAGGCGCGGGCGTGGTCGCGGGTCCAGATGCCGCAGGCCAGTCCGTAGACGCTGTCGTTGGCCTGGGCGACGAGATCGTCCTCGTCGTCGAAGGGCAGGGCGACGACGACCGGGCCGAAGATCTCCTCCTGGCAGACGCGGGCGGTGTTGGGCAGGCCGTCCAGGACGGTGGGGAGGTAGTAGGCGCCGTCGCGGTAGCGCTCGCCTTCGGGTGCCGCTCCCCCGCACCGGACAGTGGCGCCCTCCTCGCGGGCCAGGTCGACGTAGGCGGCGACGCTGTCGCGGTGGCGGTGGTGGACGAGCGGGGCGACCTGGGTGTCGGGGTCGGTGCCGGGTCCGACGCGGAGCTTCTCGGTACGGGAGACGAGTGCGCCGAGGAACTCCTCGTACCGGGAGCGGGCGACGAAGAGGCGGGAGCCGGCGATGCAGCTCTGTCCGCTGGAGGAGAAGACGCCGTACATGACGCCGGCGAGGGCCTGCTCCAGGTCGGCGTCCTCCAGCACGATCGTGGGGGATTTGCCGCCGAGCTCCAGGGAGACGGGGATCAGCTTGTCGGCGGCGATGTGGGCGAGGGTGCGGCCGGTGGCGGTGCCGCCGGTGAAGGTGATCTTCTCCACGGCCCGGTGGCGGACGATCGCGTCGCCGATGACGCTGCCGCGGCCGGGCAGGACGGAGAGCAGCGCGGTGGGGAGCCCGGCCTCGGTAAGTGCCTGGTGGACGAGGCGGCCGAGCGCGAGGGCGACGAGGGGGGTCCACTCGGCGGGCTTGAGGAGGACGGCGTTGCCGGCGGCGAGTGCGGGGGCGAGCTTCTGGGCGTCGCTGGCGATCGGCGAGTTCCAGGGGGTGATCGCGCCGACGACGCCGATGGGTTCGTGGACGCTCATCGTGACGTAGGGGCCGCGGGAGGGGGTGAGGGTGTCCTCGGCGGTCTCCAGGGCGGCGGCGGTGTAGCGGAAGGTGCCGGCGGCGCTGAGGACGAGGGCGCGGGTTTCGGTGCGGCATTTGCCGGTGTCGGCTGTCTGCAGGGCGGAGAGCCGGTCGGCGTTCTGCTCGACGAGGTCGGCGATGCGGTGGAGGAGCCGGGCGCGGCGGTGGGCGGGGAGTTCGCGCCAGGCGGGGTCGTGGGCGGCGCGGGCGGCGGCTTCGGCGGCTTCCTCGACGTCGTCGAGGGATGCGGCGTGCACGGTGGCGATGACCTGGCCGGTGGCCGGGTCGACCGTCTCGATGAGGGCACCACGGCCCTGTCGCCACCGTCCCGCGACCAACACCTCGTCGGCAAGCATCAGTTGGCCTCCTGCAGTCGGATCGGTTACCTCAGGGCTAAAAATCTAAGTGCTTAAGTAATCCACCGCAACCCCCCTCGGCAAAATCTCCCTTTGCCTCCAGGGGCTTGACGGGCAGCACCCTCGGACCGGTAAAACTTAAGCACTTAAAAGCTAGGCACTTACAGAGACCCGTGGGCGACTTCACCCGCTCACGAGCACCGCGCGACCGTTCCCACCCGTACGCTCGGCTCGTTCCCGCCCCTCTGTGACCCCGTACACCTGGCTCCCCAACCGCTCCGGCCCCACGCGGAGCAGGAGGAACCCTGGATGAGCACCGACACCTCGAAGGGCGCCGCCCCCGGCCCCTCGCCGGCCGGCCCCACCCGCGCCACCATCGCCGCCCGCTTCGAGCGCCTGCCGCTCTCCCGCTGGCATGTCACCGTCCGCCTGATCGTGGGTGTCGTCACCTTCTTCGAGGCCTTCGACCAGCTGCTGATCGCCTACGCGCTGCCGGAGCTCCGCGACGAGTGGCAGCTGTCCACGGCCGACGCCACGGCGGTCCTCACGGTCGGCTCGGCCGGCATGCTCGTGGGCGCCCTGCTGTCGGGCCGGCTCGCCGACCGCTACGGCCGGGTGAAGGTGATCGCGTACTGCGTAGCCGCGTCCGGTGTCGCGAGCCTGGCGCTGACCGCCTGCACCTCGCTCACCCCGTTCCTGGCCCTGCGCTTCCTCCAGGGGCTCGCGATCGGGGGCGAGGTACCGGTCGCGGCGGCCTTCATCAGCGAGATCACCCGGAGCTTCAAGCGGGGACGATTCGTCCTGCTGTACGAACTTGTCTTCCCGGCCGGCCTCACCATCGGCGCCCTGGTCGCGGCCTGGGTGGTCCCGGCGGCGGGCTGGCGCGTGATGTTCGCGGTCGCCGCCGTGCCCGGCCTGCTGGCCTTCCTCGTCCAGCGCAAGGTCCCGGAGTCGCCACGCTGGCTGGCGGAGCGGGGGCGGCTCGACGAGGCCGAAGCGGTCATGACCGGGATCGAGGCCAAGGTGACGGCGGCGACGGGCGAACCGCTCCCCCGCCCGGCCGCCACCACCGCCCCCGCCGCCCCGGAGCCCGCGGCGACGCCCGCCACCCCGGCCGAACGCGCCGCGACCGGCGCCCGCGGCCTGTTCACCGGCCGCTACCGGCGCCGCACCCTGGTCGTCGGCGCGATCTGGTTCACCGGCTACTTCGTCAACTACGGCGTGACGTCCTGGCTGCCCAGCATCTACAAGGACGCGTACGGACTCACCCTCTCCGACGCCCTGCTCTACTCCACGGTGACCTCGGTCGCCGGCCTGCTCGGCTGCCTGATCGTCGCCCTCACCGTGGACGTCCTGGGCCGACGCCGGATCTTCGCCCTCTGCCTCGGCGCCTCGGCCGCACTCCTGCTCACCCTGGCCGCGCTCGGCGCCGGCACCCCCGCCGAGGTCCTGATCTGGACCTCCCTCTCGGCCGTCGGCTTCTTCGGCTCCAACATCTGCCTGTACCTGTACACGCCCGAGCTCTACCCGACCCGGATGCGCGCCCTGGGATGCAGCGTCGGCGGCGCGGTGAACAGGGCGGGCGTCATCCTCGGCCCGATCCTGGTGGGCATGGTCTACGCGGCGGGCGACAGCGTCGCCCCGGTGTTCGTGATGCTGGGCGCCGTCGCCGCGGTGGGCGCGGTCGTGGCGGGGGCGTTCGCGGAGGAGACGGCGAACCGGCCACTGGAGGAGATCTCACCCTGACGGTCCGGCCCCGTCCCCCGGAAGGAGCCTCACCCCGACACACGGGGCCCCGGCCCTTCGCCCGGAAAGGGACCCCACCCCGACGGGACGGACCCCCGGCCCCCTCCCCCGGAAAGAGGCCTCACCCCGACGGGACGGACCCTTCACCCGGAAGGGGATATGGGGGCGATATCCGTGCATGATCCGACCGCGGGAGACGGGCGCCGACTGATGAAACCCTCACGCACCAGGCAGCCGGCACCCCTCCCCCGACGCGACGTCCGCCCGGAATCCACCGATGCACGGGAAACGCCGATCGCACTCCCCGAAACGCGAGCCCGGATTCACTGATCCACGCATTCCGGCGGGGCAGGCATTTCTGCACCATGAAATGCCTTTCGGTATTCCGCCCGGCCGCCCCCTCCCGGCACGGTGGGCCCGGCACGGACATTCGGCCGAGCCCGGGGAGATCACCCCGAAGACCCCGAAGATCATCCGCCGCTCGCGCCGCCCACGTCGATCCACCCCCGGAAACGAAGGCCCGCAGGTCCCGGCAATCCCACCTCCGCTCGGCGGGGGACGGGTCACGCGGGTCGACGCCCTCACGCACCCCGCCGATTGAGACGCACATCACACCCTGACCCGTGATCACTTTACGGGGACACGCCAACTCCCATATCGCATAAATCCTGCCGCGCGATCACCGCCGGGATCACCATGAGTAACCCCCTCCTCTTCCCCCTCATGAGCCCTCCCCTTCGCCTTTTCAAGAAACGGCGCGAGCCCATAGAGTGCCGAATACCCGCCGAAGCGCATGCGGCGTGGAATGCATTTTGTTGATGAGGGGATAATTATGTCGCTCAAGAGATCCCGGACGGCCAGAATGCTGTCCGCCCTGGGAACCATTCTCGGCGCGCTGGCGCTCGTGTTCACGATTCCGAATGCCGCCTTCGCCGCATCGTGCAGCGGTTCCGGGTGCGACGACCACGACCCGAACATTCAGACCTGGCAGGAGGGCCCTGTCACCAACTACACCGTCCAGGTCGGGGGCTCCGAATTCCTGGAGCTGCGCTGGGGGAAGACGGACGGCGACCAGTACAGCTGGGCGCGGCTGGAGTACTTCAGCATTGCGCCGAATTACCACATCATGGTCGAGCGCTGCAACAAGAGCGGCACCTCGTGCACCACGTACCTCGGTTACACCAAGGTCGGCGCCTCCGGCTGGACCGCCAAGGTCGCCGGCACCAGCAACACGTACGTGACCCGCACGCCGATGTACTACAACCCCTCGACGTCCAAGGCCCGAGCCTGCATCGTGAAGTCGAACGGCGCCACGACCTGCACGCAGTACTACTGAGCCGGTCGTCCGCAGGGTCTTCCCGGGCGCCCGGCGGGGCGCCCGGGAAGACCCGGTGGGCCCCCGCTCAAGCGGCAGGGCCGCTATCCCCGTTCGCCGACTCCTCCGCGATCCGCTCATGGTGCCGGATGACTTCGGCCACGATGAAGTTCAGCAGCTTCTCGGCGAACGCCGGGTCCAGGTGCGCGCTCTCCGCCAGCTGGCGCAGCCGGGTGATCTGGCGGGACTCCCGGGCCGGGTCGGCCGGGGGAAGCTGGTGGGCGGCCTTGAGGTGGCCGACCTGCTGGGTGCACTTGAAGCGCTCGGCGAGCATATGGACAACAGCAGCGTCGATGTTGTCGATGCTCTCGCGCAGCCGGTTGAGTTCGGCGCCTACGGAATCGTCGATGTCGCTCGTGGTCATGGTCAGCGAGCTTAGACGGAACGGGCTACGGCGTGATCGTCGGTGGGTGTTCCGGGTCCGGAACCCGGTCGCTCCAGCCACCCGGCACGCTGCGGCCCTGCTGCTCGCGGAAGCGGACCGGGGCCATGCCGACGCGGCGGGCGAACAGGCGGGAGAAGTACGCGGGGTCGTCGTACCCCACGCGCCGGGCGACGGCGGCGACGGGCAGGTCGCCGGTGGCGAGGAGTTCCTTCGCGCGGCCGAGCCGGATGCCGAGGAGATAGTCCTTCGGGCTGCACCCGGCCCCCCGCCGCACCGCCGTCCGCAGTTCGGCGGGTGTCATCCCGTGCCGGGCGGCGTGCTCGGCGACGGAGAGCGGCTGGAAGGCGTCACGGGCCAGGGCCTGGAGCACGGGGTCGCCGTCGGGGCTGACGTCGGCGCGTGCCCGGCGCAGCGCGACGAGGAGTTCGTGGACGGCCGCACCCGTCTCCACCTCCAGCAGGGGATTGCCGCGCCGGGCCGCCCGGACCATCCGTCCGACGGCGGCACGCGGCGCCGCGGTGTCGGCGAGCGGGACGAGGGGGCGGTCCGGTTCGATGTAGCCGAGTTCGGTGTACGTGGTGGTGGCGGGCCCGCTGAAGTCGACGAAGCTCTCGTCCCAGCCGGTGACCGGGTCGGCGCCGTAGTGGTGCGGGGTGCCGGGGGTCAGCCAGATCAGGCTGGGCGCCGTGACGGGGACCCGTCGCCCGTCCGGTCCCGCGAACCATCCGCTGCCCGCGTT
This sequence comes from Streptomyces sp. NPDC048211, assembly GCF_043202315.1. NCBI lineage: Bacteria > Bacillati > Actinomycetota > Actinomycetes > Kitasatosporales > Streptomycetaceae > Streptomyces > Streptomyces sp. NPDC048211. The sequence continues at coordinate 73,014 of NZ_JBIDAD010000012.1, read as the reverse complement.
GATGACGACGGCCACGTGGTGGTCCAGGGTGCGGGGGCCGACGGTGGGCAGCGTGCCGTGCTGCAGGCCCACCCCCAGGCAGACCAGGCCGAGGCGGTGGTGGAGCGGGCTCGGCGTGAAGAAGCGCATCCAGGTGTGGTACATCCTTCGCTCCTCCGTCCGCGGCCATGTGACGTGCGGTGTTGTGTGCTGCGTCCAATCAGCAGTGATCTTTGTCCATGGACCGGCCGCACGCCAGGGGGTGAGGCTGGGCCGTGACATTCCTCCCGGGTTCGCCCGCTCCGTCACACGTACCGCGTTCCGCTCGTACCGGGCCGCGCAACGCGGCGTTCACGGGACCGCGCGCACAGGAGAGAACGAGCACGATGGCTGACTTCACCGTGGGGGACGACCACTTCCGGCTCGACGGGAAGCCCGTACGGCTGCTGTCGGGGGCCCTGCACTACTTCCGGGTGCACGAGGCGCAGTGGGAGCACCGGCTGTCGATGCTGCGGGCGATGGGCCTGAACTGTGTCGAGACGTATGTGCCGTGGAACCTCCACGAGCCGCGGCCGGGCGAGTTCCGGGACGTCGCGGCGCTCGGCCGTTTCCTGGACGCGGCGCACCGGGCCGGTCTGTGGGCGATCGTGCGCCCGGGGCCGTACATCTGCGCGGAGTGGGAGAACGGCGGGCTGCCGGCGTGGGTGACGGGGCGGTTCGGCCGGCGGGTGCGGACCCGGGACGCGGGCTATCTGGACGCGGTGGAGCGGTGGTTCGCCGAGCTGCTGCCGCAGGTGGCGGAGCGGCAGATCGACCGCGGCGGTCCGGTGATCATGGTGCAGGCGGAGAACGAGTACGGCAGTTACGGCACCGACGCGGTCTACCTGCGCCGGGTCACGGCGCTGCTCGCCGAGTGCGGTGTGAGCGTTCCGCTGTTCACCTCCGACGGGCCGGAGGACCACATGCTCACGGGCGGTTCGGTGCCCGGTCTGCTGGCCACGGCCAACTTCGGTTCGGGGGCGCGCGAGGCGTTCCGGGTGCTGCGCCGTCATCAGAGCGCGGGCCCGTTGATGTGCATGGAGTTCTGGTGCGGATGGTTCGAGCACTGGGGCGCGCCGCCCGTCGTACGGGATCCGGCGCAGGCCGCCGACGCGCTGCGGGAGATCCTGGAGTGCGGGGCGTCGGTGAACATCTACATGGCGCACGGGGGGACGAACTTCGCCGGGTGGGCGGGCGCCAACCGCTCGGGGCCGCTCCAGGACCAGGGCCTGCAGCCGACGGTGACGTCGTACGACTACGACGCGCCGATCGACGAGTACGGCCGGGCCACGGAGAAGTTCCGCCTGTTCCGGGAGCTTCTCGCCCCGTTCGCGGACGGGCCGCTGCCCGCGCTGCCGCCGGAGCCCGCCGGTCTGGCTCCGGCGCGGGCGGAGCTGACCGAGTGGGCGCCCCTGACCGGCGTGATGGAGGCGCTGGGTGACGAGGAGCGGGCCGAGTCCGGTGTGCCGCCCACGTTCGAGGAGCTGGGGGTCGACCGTGGCCTGGTGCGCTACCGGGTCGCGGTCCCGGGTCCGCGCCGGCCGTACACCCTGGGCGTTTCGGGCCTGCGGGACCGGGCGCTGGTCTATGTGGACGGGGTCCGCAGGGGGGTGCTGAGCGAGGGGGACGACCGCCTGGCGGAGCCGGTGGCGGGGCCCGCCGAGGTAGAGCTGTGGGTGGAGTCGCTGGGCCGGGTCAACTACGGGCCGCGCCTGGGCGAACCGAAGGGGATCACCGGGGGTGTGCTGCACGAGCGCCAGTTCCTGCACGGGGTCCGGGCGCGGGCGCTGCGGCTCGACGCGTTCGACGAGCCGGCCGCGGTGGCGGGCGTCCCGTTCGTGCCGGTCGACGGGTCCGGGGGCCCGGGCCTGTACCGGGGCACGTTCGAGGTCGCCGACGCGTCCGGCACCGGGCATGCGGGGCTCGAACTGCCGGGCTGGACGCGTGGGTTCGTCTGGGTGAACGGCTTCTGCCTCGGGCGCTACTGGTCGGCGGGCCCGCAGCGGACGCTGTACGTGCCGGGTCCGGTGCTGCGGGACGGCGTGAACGAGGTGTGGGTGCTGGAGGTGGAGGGCGCGGCGGCGCCGTACGCGGAGCTGGGGCCGGGGTTGCCCGTGCGGGCGGCCGGTCCGGTGGACGCGGAGGCCTGACGGGCCGCGCCCGCCGCGGTCTACAGTGGTGAGGAGCTGAGCGTCGCGAAGTGGGGGTGGGGACGTGCCGGACAGCCCCCGCGGGAGCCCGGTGGTGCACGGTTTCCCGCATCTGGACACCGTGCGCTCGGCGATCACCGCGCTGTACCGCCGCCTGTCGTACGACGGTGTCCACCGCTTCGCCCCGAGCCTCGCCCCCGCGGAGGCGGCGTTCGCCGACGTGGACGACCTGCATCTCGGTGCGCAGCGGGTGGCGCGGGCGATGGTGCGGCATCTGCGGCTGCCGGATGCCCGGATGGTCGTGGCGTTCCGTGCGATGGAGCATGCGGGAAGTGTCGAACTCGCGGCGGGGCCCGAGTACTTCATCGAGCTGAACGACCGCTTCCGTACCCATCGCCGGGACATCGGTGCCGCGTTGTCGCACGAGGTCACGCATGTGCTGCTGCACCGGCTCGGCCTGGAGTTCCCGGGGACGCGCGACAACGAGATCCTCACCGACACGGCCGCGGCCTATCTGGGGGCCGGCTGGCTGCTGCTGGACGCGTTCCGGGAGGACGCCACGTCCAGCCAGAAGCTCGGCTATCTCACTCCGGAGGAGTTCGGGTACGTGCTGGCCAAGCGGGCGCTCGCCTTCGACGAGGATCCCTCGCCGTGGTTCACCAGCCCGCAGGCGTACACCGCGTACACCAGGGGCCGGGCGCAGGCCCTGCGCGAGAGTGCGCAGCCGCCGCTGACGGCGGCGGGCTGGGCGGGCCGGCGCCGGTACGCCAAGGACCGGCGGTACGCCCAGGACCATCCCGGAGCGGTCGCGGTCCCGGGTCGGGAGGTTCCGTACGCCTTCGAGTCCGGCCGGGACGGGCTGCGGGTCGCGTTCCCGTGCCCGACCTGCCATCAGCGCAACAGGGTTCCGGTCCGGGGCCGGGTGCGGGCGCGGTGCGCGCTGTGCCGCACGGTGCTGGACTGCACCACCTGAGGACGGCCGCTACGGGCAAGAGGCCCTGGAGCGCGGCGTATTACAGTCGAAATATGACAGATGATCCGATGGTGGCGGCAGGAGGCGGCCCGAGCCTGATCGATGCGGTGTACGAGGGTGAGAACGCCGTCGTGCGGCTGCTGCGTGCCGGTGTGCCCGCCGAGTCGGTCGACGGGGACGGTGCGAGCGCGCTCTATCTCGCGGCGGTGTCGGACCGGCCGGGGGTGGTGCGGCTGCTCCTCGCGGCGGGCGCCGATCCCGACCGGGCGTGCGGTCCCGAGGCGGGCGACCTGCCGCTGTGCGGGGCGGCGTGCGGCGGCCACACGGAGGTGGTCGAGACGCTGCTGGCGGCCGGGGCGCGGCCCGATCTGCGCGAGCAGTTCGGGTTCACGGCGCTGCGGTGGGCGGTGGGGCTGGGTCACGCACGGACCGCCGAGGTGCTGCTGGCGTACGGCGCCGACGCGTGCCTGCCGGGTCCGGAGGGTGAATCGCCTCTGCTGCTCGCCACCCGCCGGGGCTCTCTGCCGACGGTCCGCGTGCTGCTGCGGCACGGTGCGGGGGCGGTGGAGGGCGCGGTCGAGGAGGCGCTCGGCGAGGCGCGGCGCATGCTGGACACCGACCTGGAGCAGGAGATGCGGGCGGGTCTGCGGGAGTTGTACGGGGACGGGGACGCGTACGAGGTCGTGGTGGGCCGGACCGTCGTCGACGGCGGGGAGACGCTGACCGTCGAGCTGGTCCGCGACGGTTGGCCGTCTGCGGGCCGGGACCAGCAGACGGGGCACGGCGCGATCGCCACGGTGCTGGAGGGCGAGCTGGGCCTGGGTGCGTCCTTCGAGGAGCTGGCGCGGCGGGCTCTGCGGTCCGGTGGCCCGGAGCTGGAGAACTGGCGAACGTCCCTCGACGCGCTGTGCGAGCGCGGCGGGGAGGAGACCCGGCAGGCGGCGGCCGCGTGGTGCGCGGCGGAGGACCCCTCGCGGCGGGCGTTCGGCGCGGAGGTGCTGGCCCGGCTGGGAGCGTCCGTGCCGCCTCGGACGGGGGCGCTGTCCCCGTACCCCCGCTCGCCGGTCGCCGGGGGCGCTTGATTCGTGCCGGGCATGAACAGGCCCGTCCGGTGTTCGGGGACGGAGGCGGCACCCGGGCGTACCCGCTTGCCGCCTCCGTCCCCGAACACCGGACGGGCCGAGAACCGACCTGCTACGCCGCGCGGCGGCCCCGTGCGGGCGCGCCACCGCGGCCGGAACCACCGGAGCGGCCCGCGCCGCCGGAGCGACCGGCACCGCCCGTGGCACCGGAGCGGCCCGTGCCACCGGTTCCGCGCGAGGCGCCGCCGGCACCGGCGCTCCGGGACGCACCGCTCGTACCCTGTGCACCGCTGCCACCGGCCGCACCCGCGCCGCCGGCTCCACCGGAGCCGCCGCGCCGGCCACGGCCGCGGCTGCCCGAGCGGAAGCCGCCCGCGGAGCCGGTACCGGTGCCCGTGCCGCCGCCGGACCGCGTGCGCGGCTTCGGCTGGGTCGGTTGCGGGACCTCGATCACGATGGCGATGCCGGACGGTTCGCGTGCCCCGGTGATCCGGGTGAGCTCCTCGTCGCTGGACTTGATCCGGGTGGTGCGGGGCGCGATGCCGGCGTCCTGCATCAGCCGGGTCATCTCCCGCTTCTCCTCGGGCAGGACCAGCGTGACGACGCTGCCGGACTCCCCGGCGCGGGCCGTGCGTCCGCCGCGGTGGAGGTAGTCCTTGTGGTCGGTGGGCGGGTCCACGTTGACGACCAGGTCGAGGTCGTCGACGTGGATGCCGCGGGCCGCCACGTTCGTCGCGACGAGTGCGGTGACCTCACCGGTCTTGAACTGGTCCAGGGTCCGGTTGCGCTGCGGCTGGGAACGCCCGCCGTGCAGTGCGGCAGCCCGGACACCGCTGGCGAGCAGCCGCTTGGCGAAGCGGTCGGCGGCGCGCTTGGTGTCGACGAACATGATCACCCGGCCGTCGCGGGCGGCGATCTTCGTGGCGACGACCTTCTTGTCGGTCTCGTCGAGCACGTGGAGCACGTGGTGCTCCATGGTGGTGACGGCACCGGCGGACGGGTCGACCGAGTGCACGACGGGGTCGGTCAGGAACATCTTGACCAGCCGGTCGATGTTCTTGTCCAGCGTCGCGGAGAACAGCATCCGCTGTCCGTCGTCCTCGACCTGCTTGAGCAGGGCGACGACCTGCGGCATGAACCCCATGTCGGCCATTTGGTCGGCCTCGTCGAGGACCGTGATCGCGACGTCGTCCAGGCGGCAGTCGCCGCGCTCGATGAGGTCCTTGAGGCGGCCGGGCGTGGCGACGAGCACCTCGGCGCCGCGGCGCAGGGTGCCGGACTGCTTGCTGATCGACATGCCGCCGACGACGGTGGCCATCCGCAGGTTGACGGCGGTGGCGTACGGGGTCAGCGCGTCGGTGACCTGCTGGGCGAGTTCGCGGGTCGGGACGAGGACGAGCGCCAGCGGTGCCTTCGGCTCGGAGCGGCGGCCTGCGGTGCGGGCCAGCAGCGCGAGGCCGAAGGCGAGGGTCTTTCCGGAGCCGGTGCGGCCGCGGCCGAGGATGTCCCGGCCGGCGAGCGAGTTCGGCAGGGTGGCGCCCTGGATCGGGAACGGGTCGGTGACGCCCTGCGCGGCAAGGGTTTTCAGCAGGGCGGCGGGCATGTCCAGCTCGGCGAACGCCTCGACGGCGGGCAGCGCGGGGGTCATGGTTTCGGGCAGGGCGAACTCACCCTGCGGCGGCGTGGCCCTGCGACGGGGTGACGCCTTGCCGGATCCCTTGCCGGAACCCTGTGCGGTTGCCTGTGCCTGGGCCGTGCCACGCCCCCTCGACGGGCGATTGCGGGCGGGACGGTCCTGACGTTCGGAGCGGGTCATACGGAATTGCCCTCCTGGGGATTCCTGGGGAACTACGTGGGACTGCTGGGACATACGGGGACTGGCTGGGGCTGCGGGAGCGTTCCGGGGGCTGCGTGTCCATGCGGACGGACCGCTGGACGCGGCGCGCGGAACTCCCGGGACGCCCGGGGCGCTTCGTTGCACCCTGTGCCGGTCGCCGACGGCGCCCGGTCTGTGCGTTACTTCCCAGGGACAGCACAAGCCGGGACCCGCACCTTCACGGTGCGGGCCCCGGCTGCGAGGTACGCGTCCGGCAATTAGGCCGGGACGATGTTCTCCGCCTGCGGGCCCTTCTGGCCCTGCGTGACGTCGAAGGAGACCTTCTGGCCCTCCTGGAGCTCACGGAAGCCCTGGGTGGCGATGTTGGAGTAGTGGGCGAAGACGTCAGCGCCGCCGCCGTCCTGCTCGATGAAGCCGAAGCCCTTTTCCGAGTTGAACCACTTCACGGTTCCAGTAGCCATGTCATTCTCCTAAAACAGGTGCAGTGCCGGAAATCCGCACTTTACGAATTCCAAGTCGCCGCATTGAGCCCCACCCGGAGAAAGCCGGAAAACATTAAAGCGCCTGAGGAAGCATTCCCGTCAGGCGCACATAAAGTTCATGGGTACCAAAACTGCAACCGGATCACCGTAGCACGATCTGCCGACCAGCGGTGGGACACGCCACGCCGCGGGTCCTCGGATTCCCGTGCGAACCCTTGGGGCGTCCGGCCTGGAGCCGCCTCGAATCCGTTCGAACCCGTTCCCGCGGGCCGGCTTCAGTGACGCAGGGCGATGCCGTCCAGGACCATCGAGAGGTACTGGCGGGCGATCTCCTCCGGGCTGTGCTGTCCGCCCGGCCGGTACCAGGACGCGGCGACCCAGACCGTGTCGCGGACGAACCGGTAGGTGAGGCGGATGTCGAGATCGGCGCGGAAGGTCCGGTCGGCGACACCTCGCTCCAGCGTGCCGAGCCAGGCCTTCTCGAACTTCTCCTGGGACTCGACGAGGTACTGGAACCGCGGCTGGGCTGCCAGGTGCCGGGCCTCCTTCTGGTAGATGGCGACGGCGGCGCGGTGCCGGTCGATCTCACGGAAGGATTCGGTGACGAGTGCCTCGATGGTCTCCCTGGGGCCGAGCCCCGCGGCGAGGACGGCGTCGTACCCCTCCCAGAGCTCGCCCAGGAAGGTGGAGAGGATCTCGTCGAGCATCGATTCCTTGGAATCGAAGTGGTAGTAGAGGCTGCCCGCGAGCATGCCGGCCGCGTCCGCGATCCTGCGGACGGTCGTGGCGTTGTATCCCTGGGCGGCGAACACCTCGGCGGCGGTGGCGAGCAGTTCGCCGCGGCGCTCGGGCGAGGGGGTCACCTGGGGCTTCTTCTTGGTAGGCACCCGCCCATTCTCCGCCCGGGAGGCAGCGCCGAGGACACCGCGTCACCCGCCTCCGGGAGCGGTCAGGGCGCGGTGGCCGCCGAGCCGTCGTCGTTGCCCCTGCGGACGGTGCGCAGCGGGTGGCCGGGGTGCCAGGACTGGATGACCATGGTGTCGCCGCCCTCGATCCCGACGCGTACCACCTCGGCCGGCTCCACCCGGAAGAGGTGGAAGGGTTCCGGGGGCTTCCTCTCGCTGATGAAACGGGCCAGCACCTCGGGGTCGGTCACCTCGACCGCGCGTCCCGAGATCCGTACGTCCCCGTCGGACATCCCGGCGTCGGGGCCCGGATTGGCATGCACCGCGAAGCGGGGGTCGCGACGCAGGTCCAGTGCCTTGCGCGAGTTCGGCATCATGCCGAGGAACGGCTCGCCGTGCCAGAAGTCCACTTCGATACCGGTCACCCGCGGCGAGCCGTCCTTCCGGAGTGTCGCCAGGACGTGGTGTCTGTACAGCTCGAAGCGCTGTCGGACGCTGTCGGCGAAGTCCGGCTCCGCGGACCGGAAGTCCGCCCAGGAACGTGAAGTCATCGCCCCATTGAACACGGAACCCGGTCGTCCTCCGTCCGGACTCTCTGACACCGGACCGCGCGGTCACGGACCGTCCGGACGGATGCCGACCGGGTTCCGGCGTGTTGTGCTGGAAGGGGTAGAGGCCGCCGTCCGGGCGGCGGGGAGGACCGCTCCCGCCTCCGAGGTGAGTTCAGATGGCGATCTTCATGAAGGCGTCGCTGCCGGGTATGACGACGGACCAGTACGAAGCGCTCAACGCGGAACTCCAGGCACTGCCCGGCGACACCTTCGCGGGCTGTCTGTCGCACGTCTGCGTCGCCACCGAATCGGGCATCGAGGTGTACGACCTCTGGGAGTCCGAGGAGGCCATGGACAAGTTCGGCGCCGTGATGATGCCCGTCGCCGAGAAGCAGGGGCTGCCCGCCTCGGGTGAGCGCCCGACGGTCTCGCAGGTGCACCGCTACTGGCTGCCGGGCTCGTAACCCGACAGCGTGACCAGCGCCGCGTATCCCTGCGTCCGCAGCACACAGGACGCCCCGCTCCGCACCAGCACCGCGTCGTAGCGGCCGAGTCCGGTGTCCGTGCCGTCGATGACGGCACCGTCCTCCAGCGCCACGGCCAGCACCGCCCCGCCCTCCGGCGCCATCAGCCGGAGGGTGCCGCGCACCACCGCCGTCTCCGCCCGGACGCGGTCGCGGCGGTGGATCACGTTGAGGTTCACGACGGGGCCGGCCAGCAGCCGGCCGTCCGTCTCCAGGTCGCCCGGGAAGTCGTGCGGCCAGTACGGCTCGTCGACGATGTGGTGCTCGCCGCCCACCATCAGGTCCATCCCGGCGCCCTCCACCACCGTCAGGGTCCGGTCGGCGTCCGGGAACACGGAGAACGGCGCGTCCTCGGCCACGTCCGCCAGGCTGACCCGCCAGTCGAAGGTCTCGTTCGTGGCGCCGGGGGACGCGGCGATCTCACGGGTGACGCCCCGTCCGTTCTTCCACGCCACCGGTGTGCGGCCCGCCGCACGCAGGATCCGGAACGCCTCGGCGGTCATCAGTGGGGCTCCGATCTACGGGAACGAGGAAACCCGAGCCTAAGGGCTGTCGCGTCGTCCCCGGCGGGCGCACGACGCCCGCGCGCTGAGCCACCCGGGATCGCGGTCCGCTCCCGGAGGGCCGCCCCGCAATCCCGGGTGCGGTCCGCTCCCCCGGATTCGCTATCTTGATCGCCGCCGCCCCCACCGGCCTCTTGTCCGAACACAGATGAAGGAGCCGGCCATGGAGGCCGCCGTCACCACGTGCTACCGCCATCCCTCGTACGAGACGTATGTGAGCTGCACGCGCTGCGAGCGCTTCATCTGCCCGGACTGCATGCGCGAGGCGGCCGTCGGCCATCACTGCGTGGAGTGCGTGAAGGAGGGACGGCGTTCGATACGCGCGGCGCGGACGGTGTTCGGCGGTGCGGTGCCCCGCAGCGCGGTGCCGGTCGTCACCTATGTGCTGATGGGCCTCAACATCCTGGCGTACCTGGCCGAACTGGTGCGTCCGGGGATCGTCGACCGGTTCGCGATGACGGGTGCCGGACTGGCCGGCCCGGACGGCGTCCAGTACGTCTACGAGAACGGGGGCGTCCCCGGCTTCGACGTGATCGGCGTGGTGGACGGTGAGTGGTACCGGCTGCTGACCGGGGCGTTCCTGCACCTGCCGCCGGACGGGTCCTCCCTCGGCTCGGTGCCGTTCGGCGTGCTGCACATCGTCTTCAACATGTACGCCCTGTGGAATCTGGGCCGGGTCGTCGAGGAGCAGTTGGGCCGGGTCCGGTATCTCGCGCTGTATCTGCTGTCCGCGCTGGGCGGTTCGGTGCTGGCCTATCTGATCGCGCCGCTCGACTCCGTGGTGGGTGCCTCGGGGGCGGTCTTCGGTCTCGCCGCGTCGTTCTACGTCATCAACCGGCGGCTGGGCCGGGACATGCAGGCGGTGAACCGGTTCATGGCCGGGTTCCTGGTCTGGATGCTGATCTCGGCGGCCTTCGCCTCATGGCAGGCGCATCTGGGCGGGCTGCTGACCGGTGCGGTGGTCACGGTCGTGTACGCGTACGCCCCGGCGCAGCGGCGTGCGCCCGTACAGGCGGCCGGGTGTGTGGTGCTGCTCGCCGTGCTGGTCCTGCTGGTGGTTCTCAAGAGCTCGGCGCTGACGGGCTGAGAGGCCCGTCGGGTGCCCGGTCTGACACGATGCCCGCATGCGGAATGATCACTCCGCGCCGGGAGCCGTGCGCTCCGGTGCGGTCTCCCTGCTGCGGCGGCTGCACCCACTGGACTGGCTGGCGGCCGGGCTGCTCCTCGCCGGGCTGCTCGCCGCGGCGACCGGGCTGCTGCCCGCCGGCCCGGCGGCGGACCAGATGCGGCGCATCGGGCCCCTGCTCGCGTTCCTGGCCACGGTGATCGTGCTGGCGGAACTGGCGGGCCGGGCCCAGGTCTTCGATGTGGTGGCGGCGTGGGTGGCGCGGGCGGGCCGGGGCCGGTACCCGCTGCTCTTCGGGCTGTGCGTGGCCTTCGCCTCGCTGACCACGATCACCCTGAACCTGGACACCACCGCGGTCCTGCTCACCCCGGTGATGCTGGCCCTGGGCACCCGGGTGGGGATCGCGGCCCTGCCCCTGGCGATGACGACGGTGTGGCTGGCCAACACGGCGAGTCTGCTGCTGCCGGTGTCGAACCTGACCAACCTGCTGGCGGCGGACCGGGTGGCGCTGTCACCGGCCGGTCTGGCCGCCGTGATGTGGCTGCCCCAGCTGGCCGCGATCGGGGTGACGGCCGGGTGCCTGTGGGTGTTCTACTGGCGCCGCGGCCGTCGCGGGGCGGACCGCTACACCCCGCCCTCCGTGCCGGTGCCCCGTGATCCGGTGCTGCTGAGGATCTGCGCGGTGGCGTGCGCCGGCTTCCTGCTGGCGATCCTGCTGCTGGACGTGCCGCTGTGGTCCGCCTCGCTGGTCGCGATGGTGGTCGTGGTGGCGGCCTACGCGGTGCGGCGCCGGGAGGAGCTGCGGCTGTCGCTGGTCCCGTGGCGGCTGCTGGTGCTGGTCCCCGGGATGTTCCTGGTCGTGGAGACGGTGAGTGCGCACGGGCTGCACGAGCTGCTGGTGCGGGCGCTCGGCTCGGACGACGGCTTCGTGGGCATGCTGCGGTCGGCGGGGGTGGGCGCGGGGCTGTCCAACGTGCTGAACAACCTGCCGGCGTACGTGGCGGGCGAGGCGGTGATCCCGGCGGACAACCACAACCAGCTGCTGGCCCTGCTGATCGGCGTCAACGCCGGGTCCGTCGTCACGCCGTGGGGTTCGCTGGCGACCCTGTTGTGGTTCGAGAGGTGCCGCTGGCAGGGAACGCGGATCGACGTGCGGCGCTTCCTCCTGACCGGCCTGGTGCTGTCGGTGACGGGGGTGGCCGCCGCCACCTGCGCGCTGGCCCTGGTCGTCTGAGGCGCGGGGCGGGGCGGGGCGGGGCGGGGCGGAGAAAACGTCCCGGGACGCGCCACGGCGCCTGCCGAATCGTCCGGTCGGGGACGGGCAGGCGCCGCGTTCAGTTCCGTACGCCGTTGTACGGGACGTCTGGTGTGCCGTGATCAGACCATCAGGGAACGGTCTGTCGGGCGGATCGGGGCCGGCAGTGCGCTGGCTCCGGTCAGGAAGCGGTCCACGCCGCGTGCCGCGGAGCGGCCCTCGGCGATGGCCCACACGATGAGGGACTGGCCGCGGCCCGCGTCACCGGCGACGAACACTCCGCCGACGTTGGTGGCGTAGTCGTCGTCACGGGCGACGTTGCCCCGCGCGTCGAGCTCCAGACCGAACTGCTGGACCAGGCCGTTGGACTGGTCCGTGCCGGTGAAGCCCATCGCGAGGGTGACCAGCTGTGCGGGGATCTGCCGCTCGGTGCCGGGCTTCTGCTCCAGCTTACCGTCCTTGAACTCCACCTCGACGAGGTGGAGGGCCTGGACGTTGCCGTCCTCGTCGCCCTCGAAGTGGGTGGTGGAGACGGAGTAGACCCGCTCGCCGCCCTCCTCGTGCGCGGAGGTGACCTTGTAGAGCATGGGGAAGGTCGGCCAGGGCTGGTTGGCGTTCCGGTCCTCGCCCGGCTGCGGCATGATCTCCAGCTGCGTGACGGAGAGCGCGCCCTGCCGGTGGGCGGTGCCGACGCAGTCGGCGCCGGTGTCGCCGCCGCCGATGACGACGACGTGCTTGCCCTCGGCGGTGATCGGGGAGACCGTCAGGTCGCCCTCCTGCACCTTGTTGGCGAGCGGCAGGTACTCCATCGCGAAGTGCACGCCGTTCAGCTCACGGCCCGGGACGGGCAGGTCGCGGGAGACGGTGGCGCCGGCGGCGATGACGACGGCGTCGTAGCGGCGCCGCAGCTTCGCGGCGTCCATGTCCTTGCCGATCTCGACCTCGGTGCGGAACTTGGTGCCCTCCGCGCGCATCTGCTCGATGCGGCGGTTGATGTGCGACTTCTCCATCTTGAACTCGGGGATGCCGTACCGGAGGAGTCCCCCGATGCGGTCCGCGCGCTCGTAGACGGCGACGGTGTGGCCGGCCCGGGTCAGCTGCTGGGCCGCGGCGAGTCCGGCCGGGCCGGAGCCGATGACGGCCACGGTCTTGCCGGAGAGGCGCTCGGGCGGCTGCGGGGTGACGTCGCCCCGGTCCCACGCCTGGTCGATGATGGAGACTTCGACGTTCTTGATCGTGACGGCCGGCTGGTTGATGCCGAGCACACACGCCGACTCGCACGGGGCCGGGCAGAGCCGCCCGGTGAACTCCGGGAAGTTGTTCGTGGCGTGCAGGCGCTCGGACGCGGCGGTCCAGTCCTCGCGGTAGGCGTAGTCGTTCCACTCGGGGATGAGGTTTCCGAGCGGACAGCCGTTGTGGCAGAACGGGATGCCGCAGTCCATGCAGCGGCCGGCCTGCTTGCTGATGATCGGGAGCAGCGAGCCCGGAACGTAGACCTCGTTCCAGTCCTTGACGCGCTCGCCGACGGGGCGGGTCTTGGCGACCTCGCGGCCGGTGGTCAGGAAGCCCTTGGGGTCAGCCATTGGTCGCCGCCTCCATCATCTTCTCGGTGGTCTCCTGCTCGGAGAGACCGGCGAGCTCAGCGGCGTCCTTGGCGGCGAGCACTGCCTTGTAGGTGGACGGGATGATCTTGCTGAAGCGGGCCACCGCGGTGTCCCACTCGGCGAGAAGCTTTTCGGCGACCGTGGATCCGGTCTCCTCCTGGTGGCGGCGCACGACGTCGTGCAGCCACTGCTTGTCGGTGTCGGAGAGCTCCTCGACCGCGCCGAGGTTCCCGATGTTGACGTTGTCGCGGTTCAGGTCGATGACGTACGCGACACCGCCCGACATGCCGGCCGCGAAGTTGCGTCCGGTCTCGCCGAGGACGACGGCGTGTCCGCCGGTCATGTACTCGCAGCCGTGGTCGCCCACGCCTTCCGAGACGACCGTGGCGCCGGAGTTGCGGACGCAGAACCGCTCACCGGTGCGGCCGCGCAGGAACAGTTCGCCGCCGGTGGCGCCGTAGGCGATGGTGTTGCCCGCGATGGTGGAGTACTCGGCGAGGTGGTCGGCGCCGCGGTCCGGGCGGACGACGACGCGGCCGCCGGAGAGGCCCTTGCCGACGTAGTCGTTGGCGTCGCCCTCCAGGCGCAGCGTCACACCGCTGGGGAGGAAGGCGCCGAAGGACTGGCCCGCGGAACCGGTGAAGGTGATGTCGATGGTGTCCTCGGGCAGGCCCGCACCGCCGAACTTCTTCGTGACCTCGTGGCCGAGCATGGTGCCGACGGTCCGGTTGATGTTGCGGATCGCGACCTGCGCGCGGACCGGCAGGGCGGACTCGGGGCTGTCGGCGTTCAGGGCGTCGGCGGCGAGCTTGATCAGCTCGTTGTCGAGGGCCTTGGACAGACCGTGGTCCTGCTCGGCGATCTGGTGACGGACGGCGCCGTCGGCCAGCTCGGGGACGTAGAACAGCGGGGCGAGGTCGAGGCCCTGGGCCTTCCAGTGCGTGATCGCACGGTCGGTGTCCAGGAGCTCGGCGTGGCCGACGGCCTCTTCGATCGTACGGAAGCCGAGCTCGGCGAGGATCTCGCGGACTTCCTGGGCGATGAACTCGAAGAAGTTGACGATGTACTCGGCCTTGCCGGAGAAGCGGTCGCGCAGGACCGGGTTCTGGGTGGCGATGCCGACCGGGCAGGTGTCGAGGTGGCAGACGCGCATCATGACGCAGCCGGAGACGACGAGCGGAGCGGTCGCGAAACCGAACTCCTCGGCGCCCAGCAGTGCGGCGATGACGACGTCGCGGCCGGTCTTGAGCTGGCCGTCGGTCTGCACGACGATGCGGTCGCGCAGGCCGTTGAGCAGCAGGGTCTGCTGGGTCTCGGCGAGGCCGAGCTCCCAGGGGCCGCCCGCGTGCTTCAGGGAGGTGAGCGGGGAGGCGCCCGTTCCGCCGTCGTGGCCGGAGATGAGGACGACGTCCGCGTGCGCCTTGGAGACACCGGCGGCGACCGTGCCGACACCGACCTCGGAGACCAGCTTCACGTGGATGCGGGCCGCCGGGTTGGCGTTCTTGAGGTCGTGGATCAGCTGAGCCAGGTCCTCGATGGAGTAGATGTCGTGGTGCGGCGGCGGGGAGATCAGACCGACACCCGGGGTGGAGTGCCGGGTCTTGGCGACCCACGGGTAGACCTTGTGGCCGGGCAGCTGGCCGCCCTCGCCGGGCTTGGCGCCCTGCGCCATCTTGATCTGGATGTCGTCCGCGTTGACGAGGTACTCGCTGGTGACACCGAAGCGGCCGGAGGCGACCTGCTTGATGGAGGAGCGGCGGGCCGGGTCGTAGAGCCGGTCGGCGTCCTCGCCGCCCTCGCCGGTGTTGGACTTGCCGCCCAGCTGGTTCATCGCGATGGCGAGGGTCTCGTGCGCCTCGCGCGAGATCGAGCCGTACGACATGGCGCCGGTGGAGAAGCGCTTGACGATGTCGGAGACGGACTCGACCTCGTCGATGTCGATCGCCTCGCGGTCCGAGGTGAACCCGAACAGGCCGCGGAGCGTCATCAGGCGCTCGGACTGCTCGTTCACCCGGTCCGTGTACTTCTTGAAGATGTCGTACCGGCGGTTGCGGGTGGCGTGCTGGAGGCGGAAGACCGTCTCCGGGTCGAACAGGTGCGGCTCGCCCTCGCGGCGCCACTGGTACTCGCCGCCGATCTCCAGCGCGCGGTGCGAGGCGGAGATGCCGGAGGCGGGGTAGCCCTTGGCGTGCCGGGCGGCGACCTCCTTGGCGACGACGTCGAGTCCGGCGCCGCCGATCTTGGTGGCGGTGCCGTTGAAGTACCGGTCGACGAAGGACTGGTCGAGGCCGACGGCCTCGAAGACCTGGGCGCCGCGGTAGGAGGCGACGGTGGAGATGCCCATCTTGGACATGACCTTCAGGACGCCCTTGCCCAGCGCGTAGATGAGGTTGCGGATGGCCTGTTCGGCCTCGATGCCCTCGATGAACGTGCCGGCCCGGACCAGGTCCTCGACGGACTCCATGGCCAGGTACGGGTTGACCGCGGCGGCGCCGAAGCCGATCAGCAGCGCGACGTGGTGGACCTCGCGGACGTCACCGGCCTCGACCAGCAGGCCCACCTGGGTGCGCTGCTTGGTGCGGATGAGGTGGTGGTGCACGGCCGAGGTGAGCAGCAGCGACGGGATCGGCGCGTGCTCGGCGTCGGAGTGGCGGTCGGACAGGACGATCAGGCGGGCGCCGTCCTCTATGGCGGCGTCGACCTCGGTGCAGATCTCCTCGATCCGCGCGGCCAGTGCCTCGCCGCCGCCGCCGACCCGGTAGAGGCCGGAGAGCGTGGCGGCCTTCATACCCGGCATGTCGCCGTCGGCGTTGATGTGTATGAGCTTGGCCAGCTCGTCGTTGTCGATCACCGGGAAGGGCAGCGTGACGCTGCGACATGCCGCGGCGGTCGGCTCCAGGAGGTTGCCCGCGGGACCCAGCGTGGAGCGCAGCGAGGTGACGAGCTCCTCGCGGATGGCGTCCAGCGGCGGGTTGGTGACCTGGGCGAACAGCTGGGTGAAGTAGTCGAAGAGCAGCCGGGGGCGCGCGGAGAGCGCGGCGATCGGCGAGTCCGTGCCCATGGAGCCGAGCGGTTCGCCGGCGGTGCGGGCCATCGGGGCGAGGAGGACGCGGAGCTCTTCCTCGGTGTAGCCGAAGGTCTGCTGGCGGCGGGTGACCGAGGCGTGGGTGTGGACGATGTGCTCCCGCTCGGGGAGGTCCTCCAGCTCGATCTCGCCGGTCTCCAGCCACTCCTGGTACGGCTTCTCGGCGGCGAGGGACGCCTTGATCTCGTCGTCCTCGATGATGCGGTGCTCGGCGGTGTCGACGAGGAACATCTTGCCGGGCTGCAGGCGGCCCTTGCGGACGACCTTCGCGGGGTCGATGTCCAGGACGCCGACCTCGGAGGAGAGCACGACGAGGCCGTCGTCGGTGACCCAGTAGCGGCCGGGGCGCAGACCGTTGCGGTCGAGGACCGCGCCGACCTGGGTGCCGTCGGTGAAGGTGACGCAGGCCGGGCCGTCCCAGGGCTCCATCATCGTGGAGTGGTACTGGTAGAAGGCGCGCCGGGCCGGGTCCATGGAGTCGTGGTTCTCCCACGCCTCGGGGACCATCATCAGGACCGAGTGCGGCAGCGAACGGCCGCCGAGGTGGAGCAGCTCCAGGACCTCGTCGAAGGAGGCCGAGTCGGAGGCGTCCGGGGTGCAGACGGGGAAGATCCGGTCGAGCTGCGCCTCGCCGAAGAGGCTGGAGGCGAGCTGGGACTCGCGGGCCTTCATCCAGTTGCGGTTGCCCTTGACCGTGTTGATCTCGCCGTTGTGGGCGACGAAGCGGTACGGGTGGGCGAGCGGCCAGCTCGGGAAGGTGTTGGTGGAGAAGCGGGAGTGGACCAGCGCGACCGTGGTGGCGAAGCGGTGGTCGGAGAGGTCCGGGAAGAACGGCTCCAGCTGTCCGGTGGTGAGCATGCCCTTGTAGACGATCGTGCGGGCGGAGAGCGACGGGAAGTAGACCCCGGTCTCACGCTCGGCGCGCTTGCGCAGTACGAAGGCCTTGCGGTCCAGGACGATGCCGGTGCTCTCGCCGTCCGCGACGAAGAGCTGGCGGAACTCGGGCATCGTGGCGCGGGCGCCGTTGCCGAGGATGTCGGGGGTGACCGGGACCTCGCGCCAGCCGAGGACCTTGAGGCCTTCTTCGGCGGCGATCTTCTCGAGGTTGCGGACGGCCTCGGTGGAGTCGTCCGCGGGCAGGAAGGCGATGCCGACGGCGTACGCACCGGCCTCGGGGAGGTCGAAGGGGACCTCTTCGCGGAGGAAGGCGTCCGGGACCTGGAGCAGGATTCCGGCACCGTCACCGGAGTCGGGCTCGGATCCGGTGGCGCCTCGGTGTTCGAGGTTGCGCAGTACGGTCAGCGCCTGCTCGACCAGCTCGTGGCCGGCCACACCAGTCAGAGTGGCTACGAACCCGACACCACAGGCGTCGTGCTCGTTGCGGGGGTCGTACATCCCCTGCTGGGCGGGGCGACCGTCCATGGGCGACCAGGCGTCGGTGCGCATCGGCTCTCCCGTCGTCGTCGTGGCATTTTCAGTGCCGAGGGACGACGTTGGCCCTCTGCGAAATTTCGTGCAGATTACATGATGGGACGCTTCTCAAAAAGCGGATAGCTCGTTCCAACATACGGACACCGTCGTGACGGTGAAGTGGGTCGCAGTCGGAGGATCGGCGCCCGGGGGACCGCAGAGAGCAGGCGTCGTTGCCTGCGGTGTCTACGGCTCATGCCCAGCGGCAAAGGAAACGAAACCGCGGGGTAACGACTACTTATGTGTAGTCCTGCATAGAGTCTCATTTTACGTCGCGTACGGCTGATCCGCCCAGTGGCGATGGTCAGGACGTACGTCACACAGATGGCGCATACGTTACGGCCACGTGCACCGGAGGGTGTACGTGGCCGTGGACGGTACCGGTGCGGGGCTCAGCCTCCGACGGCGACCCCGAACAGGGCGCCCAGACCGTAGGTGATCGCGGCCGCCGCGCCGCCCAGCACCAGCTGGCGCAGCCCGCTGAACCACCAGCTGCGGGCCGTCACCCGGGCGACCACCGCGCCGCAGCCGAAGAGTCCGGCCAGGGCGAGCAGCACGGCGGGCCACATCGCGTCCGCGCCGAGCAGGAACGGCAGTACGGGCAGGAGCGCACCCAGCGCGAAGGCGCCGAACGAGGACACGGCGGCGACGAGGGGCGACGGCAGGTCGCCCGGGTCGATGCCGAGCTCCTCGCGGGCGTGGATCTCCAGGGCCTGCTCGGGGTCGCGCGACAGCTGCCGGGCGACCTCGCGGGCCAGCGCCGGCTCGACGCCGCGGGACTCGTAGAGCTCGGCGAGCTCCCGCTCCTCGTCCTTGGGGTGCTTGCGCAGCTCCCGCCGCTCGACGTCGAGCTCGGCCTCGACGAGCTCGCGCTGGGAGGCGACGGAGGTGTACTCGCCGGCCGCCATCGAGAAGGCGCCCGCGGCCAGACCGGCGAGGCCGGTGATCACGATCGTGCGGTGCGAGACCGCACCGCCCGCGACGCCGGTCATCAGGGCGAGGTTCGAGACGAGCCCGTCCATGGCACCGAACACCGCCGGACGCAGCCAGCCACCGTTCACGTCGCGGTGGGTGTGGTTGTCCCGGTGCGCCTCGTGCAGTACGGCGTCGGTCTCGATGATGGACACAGCTCTCCCCTTCTCCGGCAGCGGAATTCGTACGCTCCGCCCCGCTCGACACCATCGAAAGTACGCACGAAAAATGGCTCCCGCCAGCAAGGCAGGCCGTACTTACCACCCTCCGTAACCGCATAGGTACGCCTTGCCTTGCTGTCCGAAGGCCGTCATCCGAGTGGCCCTTTTGTGGTGATAACCGGCCTCTGTCGTGGCTCCGCGTGGCACAGATCCCACAGGGACGAGTACTGGCTCGGGACGAGCGGAGGGTCGACGCGATGGAGCTGACCGCAGGAAATCCGGCAATGCCGCGGACGAACGGCACACGGGCGGCGGTACGCGGGGCTCCGGACCCGGCCGCTCCGGCCCGGGGCGGCCTCGGTGACCGGGCCAGGGGCGCGCTGCTGGGCCTCGCGGTCGGCGATGCGCTGGGCGCCCCGGCGGAGAACATGCGGCCCTCCGAGATCCGCCGCCGCTGGGGCCGGATCGAGGGCTTCGTGAGCGACGACCCGGCGGGCACGGACGACACGGAGTACGCGATCTTCTCCGGGCTGCTGCTGGCCCGGCACGGTTCGGCGCTGACCGTCACCCAGGTCGAGCGGGCCTGGCACCTGTGGATCGCCGATCTGGACGAGGGGCCGTTCCGCGGCGCCGGTTTCAGCGAGCGGGGCACGCTGGAGAACCTGCGCCGGGGCCTGGCCGCCCCGATCTCCGCCCAGCACCGGCACGCCTGGAGCGACGGTCTGGCGATGCGGGCGGCCCCCTTCGGGGTCTTCGCCGCGGGCCGGCCCGCGGAGGCGGCGCGGCTGGTCGCGGTGGACGGCCGGGTCAGCCATGACGGCGAGGGCATCTACGGCGGACAGGCGGTGGCGGCCGGGGTGGCGGCCGCGATGACGGGGGGCGGGGTCACCTCCGTCATCGCCGCCGCGCTCTCCGTCGTACCGATGGACTCATGGACGGCGCGCTCGCTGCGCCGGGCGGTGACGGCCGCGCAGCGCCCCTGTCCCGACCGCCTCACGAGGGAGAGGGCGGTCCGATCGGCCGTCGTCATCGGCGGCTACCCGTGGACGGACCTGGCGCCGGAGGCGGTGGGGCTTGCCTTCGGCGCGTTCGCGGCGGCGCGCGGGGACTTCCGTACGGCGGTGCTGACCGCGGTCAACATGGGCCGCGACGCCGACACGACCGCCGCGGTGGCGGGCGCCCTGGCCGGCGCGCTGCACGGGGCGTCGGCCATCCCGCGCAACTGGGCGGAGGCGATCGGCCCGGTCCGCGGCAGCTGCCTCCCGTCGATGCGCGGCTACCACGTCCTGGACATCGCGGAACTGCTCACCCCGGACGAGACGGAGGAACGGGGCGGGGGCGCGCCTCCGCCGCCTCCCCCGTCGGCGGCAGAGGCGGAGGCCGCACCCGCCTCCGTGACGGCGGTGGGGCGATGACCACGGCCAGGGACACCCCACGGACCGAGGGCGGCCCCGGAGCCGCCCGGCCGCGCCCGTCGCGCCGGGCCCGGATCGAGGGACTGCTGCTCGGACTGGCCGCCGGGGATGCCGCCGGGTGGCCGGCCGCGCGGCACCGCGCGGCCCGGATGCCGGAGTGGACCCGGCGTCTGACCCGCGAGCTCGACACCTTCGCCGAACAGAACGCGACGACCACACTGCCCGTCCCCATCGCGCTCAACCAGCCGCCCGAGCCCCTGCGGCTCGGTCCCTCCGACGACGCCGAATGGGCGGCGTTCGCCGCCGGAACCGTGCTCACCTCGGCGGCCGGCGCGCTGCAGGGGCTCTCCCCCGGACGCCGGATGCGGGCCGCCGTGGACGCCGCCTGGAACGCGCTGGCCGCCGAGGTCGCCGCCGCGGCCGCCCGGGCTCCGGAGGTCGAGTCGGCGGTGCTGCCGCTGCGGGCCCGGATCTCGGTCCGGGCCGGGCTCGGCAACCTCGCCGCCGGTCTCCGACCGCCCGCCACCGGCCACGACAACCCGCACTACTTCGACGACGCGGCGTGTGTGCGGGCCGCCGTGCTGGCCGTCGTGCACCCCGGCGATCCCGGGGCGGCGGCCGACCTCGCGGAGTTCGACGCGCGCTACACCCAGGACGGCGACGGGGTGCACGGGGCGCGGGCGATGGCCGCCGCGGTCGCACAGGCGCTCGGCGGTGCGGACGTGGACACCGCGGTGAACGCCGCGCTCGCCCAGCTCCCCGAGGGCACCGAGATCGCCCGCAACGCCGCGCACGCTGTCCGGATCGCCCGCGACTTCGCCGGTGAGCGGGCCGGTGCGTTCGCTCTCGTACCGGTGCTGGAGCATCAGATCGTCGACCACGTCTACAGCTACGGGATCGCCGCGGCCGAGACCGTTCCCGTCGCCCTCGCCCTGGCAACCGCGGCCCGGGGCGACATCGCGCAGGCCGTGCCGTCGGCGGCCTGCCTCTCCCGGGTCGCCGACTCGGCCCCCGCCCTGGCCGGTGCGCTCACCGGGGCGCTGGGCTCGGTCACCGCCGTGCCCGACGGCTGGCGCGAGGCGTGCCGCACCCTGGCGGGGTGCGCGCTGCCCCGTTTCGCGGGGACGGATCTGATCGAACTCGCCGGGCTGCTGGCAGACACGGAACCGGTGCCCCTGGGTGGACAATTCGGACATGACATCCACAGCGCCCCTGGCGCCCACGAGGTCCGCACCCCCCACGACGCCCGCGGCGCCCACGCTCGATGAACGGATCGCGGGCGCGCTGGTGGGCGCCGCCGTCGGCGACGCGCTCGGCGGTCCGGTCGAGGGCTATTCCCCGGAGCAGATCGTGGCGCGCCACGGCGGGCGGATCACCGGCGTCGTCGGCCCGTGGGACGGCGACGACTGGCGTACCGCCCGCCCCATCGCGCCGTACCACAAGGGTGACGGGCACGTCACCGACGACACCTTGATGACCCATGCGCTGATCCGGGTGTACGGGAAGGTCCGCGGCCATCTCGACGCGTACTCCGTCGCCGCCCACCTCGTACCGGAGCTGATCTCCGGCCCCCGCTGGATCCCGGAACTGGAGGCCGAGGCGCTGCCGCTGCAGCGGATCTTCCTCGCCGAGAAGTGGATCGTCGCCCGGCTGCACTACGGCCATGTCGACCCGCGCGAGGCGGGCTCGGGGAACATCGTCAACTGCGGGGCGGCGATGTACATGGCCCCGGTCGGTCTGGTGAACGCGGCCCATCCGCAGGCCGCGTACGCCGAGGCACTCGATGTCGCGGGCGCCCATCAGTCCAGCTACGGCAGGGAGGCGGCCGGCGTGTTCGCGGCAGCGGTCGCCGCCGCCTGCACACCCGGGGCGACGCCCGCCGATGTCGTCGAGGCGTGCCTGTCGCTGGCCAAGGACGGGACCGCGGCCGCGATCGAGGCGGTCTGCGAGGCGGCCGGCCGGTACCGGGACGTCGAGTCGGCCACCGCTCCGCTGCGGGAGGCCGTCGCCCCCTTCGACACGGTCGGCCCCGACTACCGCGCACCGTCGCTCGGCGCCCGCCGCCCGTCGCGGCTGCACGCCATCGAGGAGCTTCCCGTCGCGCTCGGGATGCTGCTGGCCGCGGACGGGGACTACCGGCAGGCGGTCCTCGGTTCGGTCAACTACGGGCGGGACTGCGACTCGATCGCCACGATGAGCGGCGCGATCGCGGGCGCGCTGCAGGGCGAGCGGGCGATCCCGGCCGACTGGGCGGCGGCGGTCGGCGAGGCCAGCCGCCTCGATCTGCACGCCCCGGCCCGCGACCTGGCCGAGGTCGCCCGCGAGGTGTTCGCGCACGACACGGCCCGCCGCCGCGCCCACGAGGACGCCTTCGCCGTACTGGCGGGCCGGCCATGACCGCCCTGGTGCGGGCCACCTGGGTCCAGCCCGAGGACCTGGTCGGGCACGAGCTGAGGCTGGCCGCCGAGGACGGGCGGGACGCCCGGGACATCGAGCGCCGGTGGTACGAGGCCGGCGGCTCGCCCGCCCCGGACCGCGCGGGCGCGTCGGCGCCCCCGGCCCCTCCGGAGCTGCGCGCGGTCGCCGCACACCTGCTGGACGAACTCGCGCTGCTGGATTCGCCGTTGGCCGACGCCGAACCGACCCCCCTCGACGCGATCCGGGACGCCTGCCCGCAGTGGCCGCACCCCCGCACGGAGCCGGGCGCCGTGGACCGCGAACGGCTGCACGCGGCCTGGCTGGGCCGCGCCGTCGGCTGCCTGCTCGGAAAGCCGGTCGAGAAGCTGCCGCTGGAGGGCATCCGCGCCCTGGCCCGGGCCACCGGCAACTGGCCGCTGAGCACCTGGTTCACCGCTCGCGGCCTGCCCCCGGCGCTGGCGGCCACCTACCCCTGGAACCGCCGTTCCGCGTCCACCTCGCTGGCCGAGAACATCGACGGCATGCCCGAGGACGACGACCTCAACTACCCGCTGCTCACCGTGCTGTTGCTCCAGCGGTACGGAAGTTCCTTCACCACCGCCGACCTGGCCGGGCTCTGGCTGGAGGAGCTTCCGGCGGGCCGGACGTTCACCGCCGAACGGATCGCGTACCGCAATCTGCTCGACGGCGTCGAACCGCCGGACACCGCCCGCCACCGCAATCCGTTCCGAGAGTGGATCGGGGCGCAGATCCGCGCCGATGTGCACGGCTGGACCCATCCCGGCGATCCGGCCGCCGCCGCGGAACAGGCCCACCGGGACGCGGTCCTCACCCACACCGGGAACGGGGTGTACGGCGCGATGTTCACCGCGGCCGCGCTCGCCGAGGCGGCCGGGGGCGAAGCCGATGTGCACGGGTGCCTCGCCGCCGGACTGCGCGTGGTGCCCCCGGACTCGCGGTTCGCGCAGGCCGTACGGGACGGTATCGCCACGGCCCGCGAGGAGAAGAGTTTCGATACGGTCGTCGACCGGTTGCACGCGGCGTACGGCAGGTATCACTGGGTGCATGTGCTGCCCAACGCGGCTCTGCTCGCCGCCGCCCTCACCCATGCCGACGGCGACTTCACGGGCTCGGTCTGCCGTGCGGTGTCCGGCGGCTGGGACACCGACTCCAACGGGGCGACCGCCGGTTCGCTCGCCGGTCTGCTGGCCGGGCGGCCGGACGCGCTGCCCGACCGGTGGACCACCCCGCTGAAGAACCGGCTCGCCACGTCCGTCACCGGTTTCGACGCGGTCGGCTTCGACACCCTCGCCGACCTGACCCACCGGCTCACCCGGACCACCCGGCTCACCCACGAGGAGGCACTCCGCCCATGACCAAAGTCGCGGTGCTCGGCAGCACCAATATGGATCTTGTGGCCTACGTCGACCGGGCTCCGGAGCGCGGGGAGACCGTCACCGGACGGGAGTTCCGCACCATTCCCGGCGGCAAGGGCGCCAACCAGGCCGTCGCCGCCGCCCGCGCGGGCGGCGACGTGATGATGATCGGCGCGGTGGGCGACGACGAGTACGGCCTCCGGATGCGGGAGAACCTGGAGCACTCGGGCGTCGACACCGACCTCCTGCACACCGCGGAAGGCCCCAGCGGCACCGCGCACATCGTGGTCGACGGCAAGGGCTCCAACGCGATCGTCGTCATCCCCGGTGCCAACGGCACCGTCACCGCGCTCGGCCCGGGCGAGATCGCCGCGATCGCCGAGGCCGATCTGCTGCTGCTCCAGCTGGAACTGCCGCTGTCCGCCGTGATCGAGGGGGCGCGGGCCGGTCATGCCCAGGGGGTGCGCACCGTCCTCACCCCGTCCCCCGTACAGCAGCTGCCCGCCGAACTCCTCGACTGTGTCGATCTGCTGATCGCCAACGAGTACGAGGCGGCCGAACTGTCGGGCCACTCCGAACCGCACGCGGCGGCCGAGATCCTGCTGAGCCAGGTGCCGGCGCTCGTCATCACGCTCGGCTCTAAGGGCTGCCTGTACGCGGCCCGGGGCGGCCAGACCGTCCACTTCCCCGCACCCGAGGTGACCGCCGTCGACACCACCGGCGCCGGGGACACGTTCGTCGGCACGCTCGCCGTGGCGCTCGGCGAGGGACAGCCGGTACCGAAGGCCGTCGCCTGGGCCTCGTCCGCCGCCGCGCTCTGCGTACAGAAGCCCGGCGCCTCGGTCTCCATGCCGTACCGCAGCGAAATCGACGCCGCATGAGCGCGCCGGGCGAGGCGCCCCTGACCGGGCTGCGGGTCGTCGATCTCGCCACCCTGTTCGCGGGCCCCCTCTGCGCCACGATGCTGGGCGACTTCGGCGCCGATGTGATCAAGGTCGAGCATCCGAGCAAGCCCGATCCGTCCCGGGGGCACGGCCCGACGAAGGACGGGGTCGGTCTGTGGTGGAAGCTGCTCGGCCGCAACAAGCGCAATCTCACGCTCGATCTGTCCTGCCCGGGCGGCCGCGATCTGCTGCTGCGGCTCGCCGCCGGCACCGACGTGATCATCGAGAACTTCCGGCCGGGCACGCTGGAGCGGTGGGGGCTCGGCCCGGCGGAGCTGCACGCCGTCAACCCGCGGCTGGTGCTGGTCCGGGTCACGGGCTTCGGCCAGTTCGGCCCGTACGCCCACCGGCCCGGCTTCGGCACGCTCGCGGAGGCGATGAGCGGGTTCGCGGCGATCACCGGGGAGCCGGACGGCCCTCCGACGCTGCCGCCGTTCGGTCTCGCCGACTCGATCGCGGCGCTCGCCACGTCGTTCGCCGTGATGGCGGCGCTGGCCGGCCGGGACCGCACGGGCGTGGGCCAGGTCGTCGACATGGCGATCATCGAGCCGATCCTGACGGTGCTCGGCCCGCAGCCGCTCTGGTACGACCAGCTCGGGTACGTCCAGCCGCGCACCGGCAACCGCTCGCGCAACAACGCCCCGCGCAACACCTACCGGACCTCGGACGGGCAGTGGGTGGCCGTCTCCACCTCGGCGCAGTCCGTCGCGGAGCGCGTGATGCGGCTGGTGGGCCGGGCGGAGCTGATCGAGGAGCCGTGGTTCGCCTCGGGTGCCACCCGGGCCGAGCACAGCGACGAACTCGACGAGGCGGTCGGCCACTGGATCGCGCGCCGCACCCGGGACGAGGCGGTCTCGGAGTTCGAGAAGGCGGAGGCGGCCATCGCACCCATCCATGACGTCCGGGACGTGATGGAGGACCCGCAGTACCGGGCCCTGGACTCCATCACGGAGGTCGACGACCCGGAGCTGGGCCCGCTGCGGATGCAGAACGTCCTCTTCCGGCTCTCCGGCACCCCCGGCGGGATCCGCTGGGCGGGGCGGCCGCACGGGGCGGACACGGAGGAGATCCTCACCGGGCTCGGGCTGAGCGGTGCGGAGATCGCGGCGCTGCGGTCGGAGCGTGTGCTGTGACCGCCGAGACCCCGCTGACGTGGCTGTACGTCCCCGGCGACCGGCCGGATGTGGTGCGCAAGGCCTGCGACGCGGGGGCGGACGCGGTGATCGTCGACCTGGAGGACGCCGTCGCCCCCGACCGGAAGGAGTACGCGCGGTCGGCCGCCGTCGAGCTGCTCTCCGAGCCGGCCTCCCCCACCGCGCCGCCGGTCCACGTCCGGGTCAACGACGAGACGGACGTGCTGGCCCTGGCCGGGCTGCCGGGCCTCGCCGGGCTGCGGCTGCCGAAGATCACGCACGCGGCATCCGTCCATCACCT
This sequence comes from Streptomyces sp. NPDC048211, assembly GCF_043202315.1. NCBI lineage: Bacteria > Bacillati > Actinomycetota > Actinomycetes > Kitasatosporales > Streptomycetaceae > Streptomyces > Streptomyces sp. NPDC048211. The sequence goes on along the minus strand of NZ_JBIDAD010000012.1, from coordinate 46,669 downwards.
CGCGGCGCTGGCCCCGGGGGTCGCGCTCTGTCCGCTGCTGGAGTCGGCCCTCGGCATCGAGCACGCGTACAGCGTGGCCTCCGCCCATCCGCAGGTGCGTTCCATCGCCCTCGGCGAGGCGGACCTGCGGGCGGATCTGGGAGTACGGGACGATGCGGGGCTCGACTGGTCGCGCAGCCGGGTGGTGGTCGCCGCCCGGGCGGCCGGTCTTGCCCCGCCCGTCCAGTCGGTGTTCCCGGACGTCCGGGACCTGGACGGGCTGTGGGCGTCCTGCGCCCATGGGCGGACGCTCGGGTTCCTCGGCCGGGCGGCGATCCACCCCCGGCAGCTCCCGGTGATCGAGCGGGCGTTCCGGCCGACCCGGCAGGAGGTCGAGGCCGCGCAGGAGATCGTCGAGGCGGCCCGGGCCCAGGCGGGTGCGCTGGCCCTGCCGGACGGCCGGTTCGTGGACGCGGCGGTGGTGGCCCAGGCCCATCGCACGCTGGCCCTGGCGGTGCGGGGGCGGTGAGCGGGGCGGCGGAATCGGGTCCGTCCGGCAGTTGAGGACACCGTGCCGCGGGACGGACGTGACGAGGGGCCGCCGAATGGTTCGGCGGCCCCTCGTCGTCGTCTGTGTGCCGGAGTCAGCCCCTGGCCGTCTCCGCCTCGCCGTTCGACTTCGGCGCTTCCTCGGCGGCGTCTGTCTCGGCGTCGGCGTCGGTCTCGGCCTCGACCGGCTTCGTGCCGTCGGCCTCCGTGTCGCCGGTACCGGCCTCGCCGGACTCCCCGTCCTCGGCGCCCGCGGCGTCGAGGGCCCCGGGCTCGACGACCTCCTCGCGGCCCGGCCGTACCTTCGCCGAGATCACGATGTACACCACTGCCAGCACGAACACGATCAGCGCGGTCCACACGTTCAGGCGCAGGCCCAGGATGTGGTGGGCCTCGTCGACGCGCATGTACTCGATCCAGGCGCGGCCCGCGCAGTACGCGGCGACGTAGAGCGCGAACGCCCGTCCGTGCCCCAGCTTGAAGCGGCGGTCCGCCCAGATCACCAGGAACGCCACGCCGACGCACCACAGCGACTCGTACAGGAACGTCGGGTGGTAGGTGCCGGCGACCCGGTTGGGGCCTTCGCTGATCTTCAGCGCCCAGGGGACGTCGGTCGCACGGCCGTACAGCTCCTGGTTGAACCAGTTGCCCCAGCGGCCGCAGGCCTGGGCCAGGGCGATGCCGGGTGCGAGGGCGTCGGCCCAGGCGGGCAGCGGGATCCCGCGGCGGCGGCAGCCGATCCAGGCACCGACCGCGCCGAGCGCGATCGCACCCCAGATGCCGAGGCCGCCCTGCCAGATCTTGAAGGCGTCGACCCAGTCCTCACCGTCGCTGAAGTACAGCTGGTAGTCGGTGATGACGTGGTAGAGCCTGCCTCCGACCAGGCCGAAGGGCACGGCCCAGACGGCGATGTCGGCAACTGTGCCGGCGGTGCCGCCTCGGGCGACCCAGCGCTTGTTGCCGAACCAGACGGCGACGAAGACACCGATGATGATGCAGAACGCGTAGCCGCGGAGCGGGATCGGTCCGAGATCGATCACGCCGGTCGACGGGCTGGGAATGTAGGCAAGATTCATGGCACCGTCGACGCTACCCTGCCGGGCGGGACGTACGGCAACCCGCCCGACAACGTCTGGGTAACGAGCCGGTCATCGATTCCCCCGATTGCGCGGCTCTCAGGAGCCGGAGGGGGCCGGTGTGACGGTGCCCGGCTTCTTGCCCTTGTTGGCCTCGGCGACCCACTTCTTCAGGTTGGCCACGGTGATGGGCTCGTCCCCCTTCTTGGGGAAGATCGACTCGCCGTTGAGCAGGGCCGTCGGTGTGCCCTGGAATCCGCCCTTCTCGAACGCGGTGTTGGACTTCACCACCCAGGCGTCGTGCGCACCGTCCTCCACACAGCTGCGGAACGTGGGCGTGTCGAGCCCCTCGACCTGCTTGGACAGGTCGATCAGCTTGCCGTTGTCGCCGAAGGCGTCGTCGGACTCCGGCGGCTGGTTGCGGTAGAGGACGTCGTGGTACGCGGGGAACTTGCCGGCGTCCTGGGCGCAGGCCGCCGCGTTGGCCGCCTTGAGCGAGCCGCTGCCGCCGAGATTCCCGTCGATCAGCGTGGCGAAGTGGTACTCGACCTTGAGCTGTCCGCTCTGCTCCATCTGGTGGATCGTGTCGCGGAAGGCGTTCTCGAACTGGGCGCAGACCGGGCAGCGGAAGTCCTCCCAGACCGTGAGCGTGGACGGGGCGTCGTCCGCTCCCACCGGAATGATCAGGCTGTCCTTACCGGTCGCTCCGGACGGCGCGACGGCGGGCCCGGACGCTTTGGGCTTGTCGCCCTTGCCGCCGGTGTTCGCCGCGATCACGCCGACGACGGCGGCCAGCCCCAGCACCCCCACCACGGCCGCGGAGACGATCAGCGTGCGGCGTCGGCGCTCGTGCGCCTTCGCCTGTTCGCGCTGCTGGATCAGCCGGTCTCGCGCGGCCCTTTTTCCCTCTTGGTTCTTCTCGCTCACACCCGCAGCAACGAACCGGGGAGGCACTCGCGTGCCTCCCCGGCCCCAGGTCCACCCGTTCGGGTGACGACGGCTGTCAGCGCTTTCGAACACCTTCGGCCAGGTCGGCCGCCAGGGAGCGGACGGCCGCGAGGCCGGCCGTCTCGTCGGGAGCGTCCAGCATCCGCTTGACGAAGGCGGAGCCGACGATGACGCCGTCGGCGAAGCCGGCGACCTCGGCGGCCTGGTCGGCGTTGGACACGCCGAGGCCGACGCAGACCGGGAGGGCGGTGGTGGCGCGGGTGCGCCCCACCAGGTCCTGGGCCTGCTCGCCTACGGAGACCCGGGTGCCCGTGACGCCCATCAGCGACGCCGCGTAGACGAAGCCGGAGCCCGCCGCCGTGATGGTCGCGAGGCGCTCGTCCTTGCTGCTGGGCGCGACGACGAACACGGTCGCGAGACCGTGCTTGTCCGCGTGCTCGCGCCACAGGGCTGACTCCTGGACCGGCAGGTCGGGCAGGATGCACCCGGCGCCGCCCGCCTCGGCGAGCTCGGCGGTGAAGCGCTCGACGCCGTACCGGTCGATCGGGTTCCAGTACGTCATGACGAGGATCGGGATGCCCGTCGCCTCGTGCGCCTCACGGACCGTGCGCATCACGTCCGCGATCCGCACGCCGCCGCGCAGCGCGATGTCGTCGGCCGTCTGGATGACGGGGCCGTCCAGTACGGGGTCGCTGTGCGGCAGTCCCACCTCGACGACGTCGGCGCCGCCGGCGGCCACGGCCTTGATGGCCTCGATGGCACCGTCCACGGTCGGGAAGCCGGCCGGCAGATAGGCGATCAGCGCGGCCCGGTTCTCGGCCTTCGCGGCGGCGAGAGTGGTGTTCAGCAGCTCGATGTTGCCGCTCACTTGACGTCCCCCTCGATCTCGGCGCCTTCGCTGCCCGCGTCGGCCTCGACGGCCGCGTCGGTGTCGTACAGCCCGAAGTAGCGCGCCGCCGTGTCCATGTCCTTGTCGCCGCGGCCGGACAGGTTGACCAGGATCAGGCCGTCCCTGCCGAGCTCCTTGCCGACCTCCAGCGCCCCGGCCAGCGCGTGTGCGCTCTCGATGGCGGGGATGATGCCCTCGGTGCGGGAGAGCAGGCGCAGCGCCTGCATGGCCGCGTCGTCGGTGACGGCGCGGTACTCGCCCCGGCCGACGTCCTTCAGGTAGGCGTGCTCCGGGCCGATGCCCGGGTAGTCCAGACCGGCCGAGATGGAGTACGGCTCGGTGATCTGGCCCTCGTCGTCCTGGAGGACGTAGCTGCGCGAGCCGTGCAGGATGCCGGGCTCGCCCGCGGTCAGGGTCGCCGCGTGCTCGCCGGTCTCCACACCGTGTCCGGCGGGCTCGCAGCCGATGAGGCGGACGCCCGCGTCGGGGATGAGGGCGTGGAAGAGCCCGATGGCGTTGGAGCCGCCGCCGACGCAGGCGATGGCGGCGTCCGGCAGCCGGCCGGCCCGTTCCAGGATCTGGCGCCGGGCCTCGACGCCGATCACGCGGTGGAAGTCGCGGACCATCGCCGGGAAGGGGTGCGGGCCCGCGACCGTACCGAAGAGGTAGTGGGTGCGGTCCACGTTGGCGACCCAGTCGCGGAAGGCCTCGTTGATGGCGTCCTTGAGGGTGCGGGAGCCGGACTTCACGGCGATGACCTCGGCGCCGAGCATCCGCATGCGCGCCACGTTCAGCGCCTGCCGCTCGGTGTCGATCTCGCCCATGTAGATGGTGCATTCGAGGCCGAAGAGCGCGCACGCGGTCGCGGTCGCGACACCGTGCTGGCCGGCTCCGGTCTCGGCGATGACACGGGTCTTGCCCATGCGCTTGGTGAGCAGCGCCTGGCCCAGCACGTTGTTGATCTTGTGCGAACCGGTGTGGTTGAGGTCCTCGCGCTTGAGGAAGATCCGCGCGCCGCCGGCGTGCTCGGCGAAGCGTGCCACCTCGGTCAGGGCGCTGGGCCGGCCCGTGTAGTTCACCATCAGTTCGTTGAGCTCGGCGGCGAAGGCGGGGTCGGCCTTGGCCTTGTCGTACTCGGCGGCGACCTCGTCCACGGCGGCGACGAGCGCCTCCGGGATGAACTTTCCGCCGTACGCGCCGAAGTAGCCTTCGGCGCTGGGGATCAGACCCTCCGGGTCCGGAATGAAGAAGTCGGACGACATCTCGACGTGCTCCTCGGCATGGCAATGGGTGGGGTCACCGTATTGCGCCGTGAGCGGAGCTCCGCCGCGGCCGTGGCGGCCGGGCGGTGTGGTCGTGCTGATCCGCCGGACAGGCGGGGGCGACGGCCGGGGCTCGCTCTACTGCGCGGGCCCCGTGCGCCATCGCATGCCGTTGACCTGACCGGGCTCGTCACCGATCACGTACCGCACCCGCCTGCCGTGCACACGGCGTGCGGGGGCGCGGCAGCCGCGTGGGCGGCAGCCGCGCGCCAGCGGCGCGTGCGGGTCCCGCCCACGCGGCTGCCGCGCCCCGGCGGGGCGCAGGCCCGGCCGGGGACGGAGCGCGGAACGGTCGGGGGTCACGGGCAGGGCCTTTCGTTCGGATCGGGCCGGATCAGGGAGCGGGGTCCGGTGCGTGCGGCTGCAAGGCGGAGGAGGGAGTCACTGCGGAGCATTGGCGACCGACGACAACGCCGCAGCCGCGCGTGCCGGACCCCGCGAGCCCGGCACGGACCGAACGAAAGGCCCTGAGTCAGCTCCGTCCGTGCCTGAGCGCCGGGTGGGCGCCGGCGGCGACCAGGTCGGCGACGGCGGCACGCGGGTCACGGCCGGTGACCAGGGACTCGCCGACCAGCACACCGTCGGCGCCCGCGTTGGCGTAGGCGATGAGGTCATGCGGTCCGCGGACACCGGACTCGGCGATCTTGACGATGTGGTCGGGGATCTCGGGTGCGACGCGCTCGAAGGTGGAGCGGTCGACCTTGAGGTCCTTCAGGTTGCGCGCGTTGACGCCGATGATCTTCGCACCGGCCTCCACCGCACGCTCCGCCTCCTCCTCGTCGTGCGCCTCGACCAGCGGCGTGAGGCCGATGGACTCGGCGCGCTCGATGAGGGAGACGAGGGCGTCCTGGCTGAGGGCGGCGACGATCAGCAGGGCGAGGTCGGCGCCGTAGGCGCGTGCCTCCCACAGCTGGTACGAGGTGACGATGAAGTCCTTGCGCAGGATCGGGATGTCGACCTTGGCGCGGACTGCCTCCAGGTCGGCCAGCGATCCGCCGAAGCGGCGCTCCTCGGTGAGGACCGAGATGACGGACGCGCCGCCGGCCTCGTAGTCCGCGGCGAGCGCGGCAGGGTCGGCGATGGCGGCCAGGGCGCCCTTGGAGGGGCTGGAGCGCTTGACCTCGCAGATGACGGTCACGCCTTCGCCGCGCAGGGCGGCGACTCCGTCCTTGGCCTGGGGAGCGCGGGCCGCGCGTTCCTTGAGCTCGTCGAGGCTGACGCGCGCCTGCCGCTCCGCGAGGTCGGCGCGGACGCCGTCGATGATCTCGTCGAGCACACTCACGCGAGAGGCCCCCTTCCGGGACGTTGACAAGGGAACAGGATGGGACATGCCGATGGTATCCGCAGGAGGCCGATGGGCCCGCATCCGGCCGGTGGATGTCCCACTACCTGGGCAATCACGGCGCCAGCGCCGATCCGAACGGCAGGTTCCGGACCACGGAGAAGACCAGCAGCACGGTTCCGAGCGCCCACCAGTGGACCGGCTTGAGGTCGATCCGCAGCGGTCTCCCGGCGGCCGCGCGGACCATCCACAGGACCCAGAGCACGGCGAAGGCGGCGTAGCCGATGACGGCCGCGGCGTTGGAGCCGAGCGCCGCCACGAGGTCACCGTGCGCGAAGGCGTGGGCGCTGCGCAGCCCGCCGCAGCCGGGGCAGTAGATGCCGGTGAGCCGGAGCAGCGGGCAGACCGGGTAGTGCCCCGGTTCGTTCGGGTCGACGGTGCCGACGTAGGCGAAGGCCCCGACGACGACGGCCAGGACGGCGGCCGGAGTGGCGATCCGCCGGAGCCGCGAGGCGGGGGCGGGAGCGGGCGGGGGGCCGGGGTGGCCGTGCGTCGGCGGCGGGCCGGGCACCTGCTGGGGGCCCGGCACCGGCGGAGCGGCGGGAGAAGGCGATGCGTCCACTCGGTGATTGTCGCCGCTGACACGGAAAGGCGCAGCCCGGACGGGCTGCGCCTTGCGTCGCGGGAACCGGTTCAGGAGGTCTGCGCCTGCCCGGCGCGGGCCCGGGCCGCTGCCAGCTCCGCCGACTCCTTCGGCATGCCGAGGCCGGCGGCCTTCATCGCGAGGCCGACGATCCCGCCGACGAACACGACGACGATTCCGGCCCAGAAGCCGAGCGGGTTGGCCGCGACCATGAAGACGCCCGCGATGCAGAAGCCGATGAAGGCGATGATGACACCGGTCCAGGCGGCCGGGGTGTGTCCGTGGCTGCTGCCCGCCATGAGTTGCTCCTCGTTGGTGTTGCGCTGTTGGTATCGCTCGTGGTCGCCGCGACCGTGCCGCTGTGGGTGCCGCTGTGCTGCGAGCTCACGGTCATTGTCCCGTACGCGTGGGTGCGGCGTGAGCTGGGGGTCATGCCTCGCGCGTCGGGTCCTCGCCGCGGTCCAGGGCCTTCCACAGGTCCTCGGGCCGGTCGGGGTCCGGGGCGGCGCGGGGGGCCTTGCGGGGACGCGGGGTGCCGTCGCGCTCGTACCGTCCGGACATCGTGGGCCAGCGGCTGCCGAAGCGCAGGGCGAGGAGCCCGGCGAGCAGGATCAGCAGGCCGCCTGCCGCGGTGACGTAGGGCCAGGCGGTGTGGCTGAGGGCCTCGATGGTGGCGGAGGTGTCGCCGGTGGTCTGCGCGGCCTTCTCGTCGAGTGCCGCGCTGTCGGACGCGCCGAGGTAGGCGCTCACCGCGGCGCCGAGGCCGCTGAGGGCCAGGAGCCCCGCGACGGCCAGCCGGCTGGCGCCGCGGACGGCGAAGACGGCGACGAGGGCGGCCAGGCCGACTATGGCCAGGGCCGCCGGGAGGCCGGTGACGTCCTGTCCGTCGGCGTTCAGTGCCAGGGTGCCGCCGCCGACCGCGGCCTTGCCACCGGCCCAGGTCTGCCCGGAGGCGAGCAGGACGACGGTGGCTCCGGCAGCCCCGAGGAGCAGGCCGGCTGCCAGACTTCGGCGGCTTCCCGCGCTGTCGGGCGCGGCGGCGGCTTCGGCACGGGGCTGGGGTACGGGGACAGCGCTCACGTACTCCACTATCCCTTACGGCCCCGTGATGGCCGACCGCCCCCCGTGTGCCGGTCGTCTCAGTTGCCGCCGAGCCGGTTGGCGGTGTGCACGGCGCGCAGCACCGCCGCGGCCTTGTTGCGGCACTCGGTGTCCTCGGCGACCGGGTCGGAGTCGGCGACGACACCGGCACCGGCCTGGACGTACGCCGTGCCGTCCCGCAGCAGCGCGGTACGGATCGCGATGGCGGTGTCGGAGTCCCCGGCGAAGTCGAGGTAGCCGACGCAGCCGCCGTACAGACCGCGGCGGGTGGGTTCGAGCTCCTCGATGATCTGCATGGCGCGCGGCTTGGGGGCGCCGGAGAGGGTGCCCGCCGGGAAGCACGCGGTGAGGACGTCGAAGGCGGTGCGGCCCTCGGCGACGCGGCCGGTGACGGTGGACACGATGTGCATCACGTGCGAGTACCGCTCGATCGACATGAAGTCGACGACCTCGACGCTGCCCGGCTCGCAGACCCGCCCCAGGTCGTTGCGGCCGAGGTCGACGAGCATCAGGTGCTCGGCGCGTTCCTTCGGGTCGGCGAGGAGTTCGTCGGCGAGCGCCTGGTCCTCCTGCGGGGTGGCGCCGCGGTGCCGGGTGCCGGCGATGGGGTGGACCATCGCGCGGCCGTCCTCGACCTTGACGAGGGCCTCGGGGCTGGAACCGGCGACGTCGAAGCCGTCGAAGCGGAAGAGGTACATGTACGGCGAGGGGTTGGTGGCGCGCAGCACCCGGTAGACGTCCAACGCGCTGGCCGTGCACGGGGTTTCGAAGCGCTGGGAGGGCACGACCTGGAAGGCCTCGCCGGCCCGGATGCGCTCCTTCACGTCCTCGACGGCGTCCTGGTAGGCCTTGCCGCCCCACAGCGCGGTGTACGGCGGGAGTTCGGAGGGGGGCAGAGCGGCCGGGGCGTTCTCGACGGGGCGGCGCAGGTCCCGCTCCATGGCGTCGAGCCGGGCGACGGCGTCGGTGTACGCCTCGTCGACGCCGGTGGCCAGGTCGTTGTGGTTGATCGCGTTGGCGATCAGCAGCACGCTGCCGTCCCAGTGGTCGAGGACGGCGAGGTCGGAGGTGAGCAGCATCGTCAGCTCGGGGAGCTTCAGATCGTCGCCGCCGCTCTCGCCGATCTTCTCCAGCCGGCGCACGATGTCGTATCCGAGGTAGCCGACCATGCCGCCGGTGAAGGGCGGGAGTCCGGATTCCTGGTCGTGCGGGGTGTGCAGGGTCTCGATGGTGGCGCGCAGGGCCTGGAGCGGGTCGCCGTCGACGGGGACGCCGACCGGCGGGGTGCCGAGCCAGTGGGCCTCGCCGTCGCGGGTGGTGAGCGTGGCGGCGCTGCGTACGCCGATGAAGGAGTAGCGCGACCAGGTGCGGCCGTTCTCCGCCGATTCCAGGAGGAAGGTGCCGGTGCGCTCGGCCGCGAGCTTGCGGTAGAGGCCGACCGGGGTGTCGCCGTCCGCGAGGAGGCGGCGGGTGACGGGGATGACGCGCCGGTCGACGGCCAGCTTGCGGAACGTGTCGAGATCCATGGCGGCAGACCCTACTGTCCGAGCGGGAGGACGTCGGCGTCGAAACAGGTGCGGTCGCCCGTGTGGCAGGCGGCGCCCGTCTGGTCGACCCTGACGAGGACGGTGTCGGCGTCGCAGTCCAGAGCGACGGACTTGACCAGCTGGATGTGGCCCGAGGTGTCGCCCTTGACCCAGTACTCCTGACGGCTGCGCGACCAGTAGGTGCAGCGGCCGGTGGTCAGGGTGCGGTGCAGTGCCTCGTCGTCCATCCAGCCGAGCATCAGCACCTCGCCGGTGTCGTACTGCTGGGCGATGGCCGGGACCAGCCCGTCGGCGCCGCGCTTGAGGCGGGCGGCGATGGCGGGGTCGAGGTCGCTGGCGGGCCGGGGGGTGCCGGGCGTGGGCGTGCTGGTCATGTGCCCATTGTGCCGTGGGCGCGGAGGGCTTCCGGGCGTGCGTCCACTGGGCGGACGCTGGACACCGGTCGTACGCTGGCGGACATGTCGACCCATGCGAAGCGCGAACGACTTCTGCTTGCCGACCTGTTGGAAGCGGTGGGCCCCGAGGCGCCGACCCTGTGCCACGGCTGGACGGCCCGGGAGCTGGCGGCCCATGTGGTGCTGCGGGAGCGCCGGCCCGACGCGGCGGCGGGGACGGTGATCGGCCCCCTGAAGAACCGGCTCGACCGGGTCCTGGGCGAATTCGCCGAGAAGCCGTACGAGGAGCTGATCCAGCTCATCCGTACGGGTCCCCCGAGGTTGTCCCCGTTCGGGCTGAAGCAGCTGGACGAGGCGGCCAACACGGTCGAGTTCTACGTGCACACGGAGGATGTGCGCCGGGCGCAGCCGGACTGGTCGGCGCGGGAGCTGGACCCGGTCTTCGCCGATGTCCTGTGGTCGCGTACGGAGAAGGCGGCGCGGGTCCTGGGGCGGAAGGCCCCGGTGGGGCTGGTGCTGCGCCGCCCGGACGGTCAGACGGCGGTCGCGCACAAGGGCACCCCGGTGGTGACGGTGACAGGTGAGCCGGGCGAGCTGCTGCTGTTCGCGTTCGGCCGGCAGGAGGCGGCGCGGGTCGAGCTGGAGGGCGAGCCGGAGGCGATCGGCCGGATCACGACGGCGAAGCTGGGCATGTAGGACGGGCCGGCTCGCGGTCAGCCGGGGAGTTCGGCGCGGCGCAGCGGGGCGAGGACCAGGCCGGTCGCCGCGCCCGCCGCGCAGAGCACGGCACTGGCGACGAAGACCGGGCCGGTGCCCCAGAGCGCCACGGCAGCGCCGGTGGCCGGGTAGCTCAGCGGTGACAGTGCGTGGGTGAAGAGCGTGGAGACCGAGGTGACCCGGCCCAGGTAGGCGGGGTCGGCGGCGGTCTGGAGGAGGGCGCCGCACAGCGCGCCGCCGAGGCCGGCGAAGAGTCCGACGAGGAACGCGACCCCGGCGGCGAGCGGGACGGAGGGCGCGTACGCGAGAGCTCCGATGGCGGCCGCGCCGACCAGCACGGTGAGGCACATGACGAGTCCGGCCCGGGGCACGCGGCCTCGCACGGCGAGGAGCAGGGCCGACGCGCCCGCGCCGGTCCCGAAGGCGGCGACGACCCAGCCCATCCCGGAGGCGCCCCAGCCGCGTTCCTCGCTGAGCAGGATCAGACCGAGGTTGAGCGGTCCGACGAAGCCCAGCTCGCTGACGGCGACGACGAGCATCAGGGGTCCGAGCAGCGGGTGGCGGCGGATGTGGCGCAGCCCGTCGGCCAGTTCGCGCCAGGCGGTGCCCGCGGGTTGCGCGCCGGCCGTGCCGGTCACGGGCAGCGGGCTCATCCGTACGGCCAGCAGCAGTGGCAGCGAGACGGCGAAGAGCACGCCCGCCGCCGCGAAGGCGAGCACCGGGCCGCCGAGGGCGACCGCGACGCCGCCGAGCGGGGCGCCGACGACGGTGGCGGTGCGGGTGGCGAGACCGCGCATGCCCTGGACGCGGGCGAGCTGGGAGGCGGCGGTGATCCGCGGCGGCAGGGCTCCGACGGCGGGCAGGAAGAGGGCGTCGGCCGCGCCGAAGACGAGTGCGACGGCGATCAGCATCCACACGGTGGGCGAGGTGAGGAGCAGCGTGCCTGCCAGGCCCAGGATGACGAGACAGCGGGCCGTGTCGCTCGCGACCACGACGCGGCGCGGTCCGAGCCGGTCCGCGAGCACTCCCCCGCCGAGCAGCAGCACGGCCCGGGGTATGGAGCCCGCGGCGAGCACCAGACCGGTCTGCGAGGCGCTCCCGGTGCGGGCGGCGGCCCAGGCGAGGGCCATGTAGTAGACGCTGTCGCCGATCATGGACGCCGTGTAGGCGCCGAGCCAGCGCAGGACGTTGCCGTCGCGGTGGGCCGGGCGGGCCGGAGCCTCGGCGGTGGGGAGGGTGACGGTCACGGGGTCGTCCTCTCGGGTCGCCGGATCAGGTCCGGAACGGGAAGTCGTACAGATGAAGTGCGACGTTCTCGCGGTTCTCCGTGTCGCCGGCCTCGTCGCGTGCGCGGCCCTGCTCCTCGTACCGGCTGATGACCTCATCCAGCTCGCGGTTGAGCGCGCCGAGCTCCTCGGGGGTCAGCCGGGCCAGGTACTCCGAACTGTTGGATGCCTTGCGCCACTGGGGCGACCAGCTCCGGTACGCGTCGAGGTAGCCGCGGTACAGCTCGATGTGCTGGTCGAACGAGAGCCGGCTGACGGCGGTGTGGGTGGCGGCCTTCTCGGGGGCGTCGCTGAAGTCCTCGTCGTGGAAGCTCAGCCCCTTCGACGCGGGCTGCCACCAGCGCTCGCGGCCGTCCTTGCCCTCCCGGTCGGCCTCCTCGATCAGGCCGTGATCGGCGAGCTTGCGCAGGTGGTAGCTGACGAGCGAGACCTGCTCGTCGACCTGCTCGGCGAGCTGGGAGGCGGTGGCCTGCCGGGCGATGTAGAGCGCCCGGTAGAGCCTCATCCGCAGGGGGTGCCCGAACGCCTTGAGCGTGCCGAGGTCGGACACCCGGCGTGATTCGTTGCTTGCCATACCCTCCACGGTAGATAGGAAAGAAATCTTGCGCAATATCTATTGCGCAATAAAAGTTGTGCGATGTGCGGGCCGGACCGGCGGCGCGCGGTGCTCCTGACCCCGCCGCCGCGCTACCGGATGTCGTGGCCGGGGTGGGCCCGGTCGTACTGGTGGCGCGCCTCGGCGATACCGGAGCGATGGGCGACGGACCACTCGGCCAGCGCCTTGACCAGGTGGGTCAGGCTTGCCCCGGTCTCCGTCAGCCGGTAGTCGACCTGGGCCGGGACGGTCGGGTACACGGTACGGACGACCAGCCCGTCGCGTTCCAGCCGGCGCACCGTGAGGGTGAGCATGCGCTGGGAGATTCCGTCGATGGCGCGCTGCAGTTCGCGGAAGCGGCATGGCCCGCCGGCGAGTTCGACGATCACGAGCACCGACCACTTGTCGCCGATGCGGTTCAGGACGTCGCGGATCCCGCAGTCCGGGTGGTCCTCGTGGCCGCAGGGGTCCAGATCGGCGGGCTGGGCGGTTACTTCGGTGTGCGTGGGTGACATCGAACTGCCTCCTTGTGACCGGCACATGGGCGGATGAGGATCAGCCTCAGTTACCGAAGACAACCACGAGGAAAGACCGTGACCGACATGATTCTGGTGACCGGAGCGAACGGGAACCTCGGCTCAGCCACGCTGGCGGCGCTCCATGCCCGCGGTGCGACGGCGACGGGCGGCAGCCGCACCCCCGGCGTGGGGGTCCGCAGGCTCGACTTCGACGACCGCGTGGGCATGGACCTGGCCGGTGTATCGACCCTGGTACTGGTCTCCGCCGGGTTCGCCGAGGACGACCGGGTGATCGGGCGGCACGCGGCCGTCCTGGAAACCGCGTCGCGGGACGGGGTCCGCCATGTCGTCTACACGAGCCTCACCGGTGCCGGCGACCACCTCGGTTTCGCCCTGGCGCACCGTGCGACCGAACGGCTCGTGCGTGCTTGCGGCCTGCCGTGGACGATCCTGCGCAACGGTCTGTACGCCGAACTGTTCGGCGGTCTGCTGATGTGGGCCGGTGACGGTGTGGAGTCCGCGTTCGGAGACGGTGCTCTGGCCGCGGTCGCCCGCGCGGACCTCGCCGAGGCTGCGGCGATCGTCTCGGCCGATCCGGCACGGCACGACGGGAGTGTCTACGAACTGACCGGAGCGCCGATCACGGCAGCGGACGTGGCGGCCGGGCTCGCGGTCCGCCACCGGGCCATAGGCCTGGGAGAGTACCGGCGCAGACTCCTCCACGAGGTGCCCGGACTGCTGCCGTTCCAGCCGCCCATGCTGTCCTCGATCGCGACCGGTGTCCGGCACGGCTTTCTGGACGGCACCGGCACCGACCTGGCGGGCCTCCTCGGCCGCCCGGTCAGTGATCCGCTGACCGCGGCTGTCGCGGCCGCATCCGCCATGAGGCCGGGGCACGTGCGGACGACGGCGGGCAGCGTGCCGCAGGCCACGGCATGAGCGGTGCCACGACACTCGAACACCGTCGGGGCGTGGTGGTACTCGCGTTGATCGCCGCCTTCATGGTCTTCGTCGACGGCACGATCGTGAACCTGACCCTCGCTCAGCTCACCTCGCACCTGCACGCCTCCCGCTCCGAGCTGGAGTGGGCGGTCAACGCCTACACCCTCTCCTTCGCTGCCGTCATGCTGGGCGCCGGCGCGATCACGGACACCCTCGGCGCGAAGCGGGTCTTCGTGGCCGGCTTGGTGGTCTTCACCCTTTCCTCCGCTGTCTGCGCGGCCGCCGCTTCGATGCTGGTGCTCAACCTGGCCCGGCTGGCCCAGGGCGCGGGCGCCGCTCTGTTGCTGCCGAGTGCGCTCGTCCTGGCCACGGCATCCGCGACCGGCGAACACGCGCGGCACCGGCTCGTCGGCTGGTGGGCCGCCGCAGGGGGCGTCGGAATGGCCGCCGGGCCGCTGCTGGGCGGGGCGCTCGTCGCGCTCGCGGACTGGCGTGCCGTCTTCGCCGTCAACGTGGTCATCGGCATCCCCGCCATCCTCTGGAGCATCCGGTCGATGCCCACCGCCGCGCGCGGCAGCCGCCGCCTCGATTTCGTCGGCATGGGTGGGGCGACCGCACTGATCGGCGGACTGGTCTTCGCGCTCGTCCAAGGCCCCGCGCAAGGCTGGCTGAGCGCCCCGGTCATCGCCGCCGCCTCGCTGGCCGCCATCGGGCCGGCCGGCCTCGTCCGGACCCGACGGCCCGGAAGGGCAACCCTGCTGCCGCAGGGCATCCTCTCCGATCGCGGGTTCGTCACGACGGCCGCACAGGGCGCGTTGTTCAACTTCGCCTTCTACGGGCTGCTGTTCGCGATGAGCCTCATGCTGCAGCAGGGTCGTGGGCTCGGCGCGCTCGTGAGCGGGCTGTTGTTCCTGCCTCTCACCGGCCTCATCTCCCTGGGCAGCATCTGCGCCGCCCCGCTCGCGCGACGGATCGGGCGTTCCGCCGTGCTGAGCATCGGCCAAGCCGTCCTGACCCTCACGTTTCTCGCGGTGGCATGGGCCGGCACCTTGACGGCGCTCTGGCCACTGGTGCTTGCCCTCCTTCCTGCCGGTTTCAGCTCGGGGCTGCTCGTACCGACCATGACCTCGCAGTCCATCGACGCCGTCGGCCCTTCCCTGCGCGGGGCCGCGTCAGCCGTCTTCAACACCTCCCGGCAGATCGGTGCGGCCGTCGGTGTCGCCGCCTTCGGCCCCCTGCTCGGGGCCGCACACGACCTCGAAGAGGGGTTCGTCGCCTGCGTGATCCTCGGCGCCGCCGCCACGGCGGTCGCCCTGCTCCTGACCGCGCTCACGCGGCCGGGGTCCGTGGGTCCGCCTGTCGGCGGCCCGCATGCTCAGGCACCCTGCACACCCGACAGCATGCCCGAACGCGCATGATCACCGCCGGGACAGCCCTTGGCCACCCCGGCAGGTCTGCCGGTACCGGCGGGTACTGCTCGATGTGCTGGTCGTACGAGGGCCGGCTGACGGCGGCGTGGGTGGCGGCCTTCCCGGGGGCGTCGCTCTACTGCGCGACAGGAGTGGTGCGATGCCTCGGTTCCCGCGCCGGCCGCTCCCCGCGCCCGGCACGGGAACCGAGGTACCCAAGGAGGAATCCGGCCGGGATCGTGACCAGCCCCGGCGTCTGGAGCGGGAACCAGTGGAAGTCGCGGGACGGGAACAGCGCGATGTGGGTGCCGGAGAACGCGGGCGAGAACACCATCAGGACCGCGATCAGCGGCAGCGTGCCGTAGACGGTCCAGCGCACCCCGCGCGCGTTGAAACCCGGCCGGAACAGCGCGTACAGCAGGACCGGCGGCAGGACGGAGGCAGCGGCGGCGAACGACAGCGAGAGCAGCACCTGCGGATTGCGGTCGTGGGTGTACATCGACACGTAGACGGCGAGCGCGCCGGTCGCGACGACGGCCAGCCGGGCGCGGAGGATCTCGCCTCCGGCGGACCGGTCGGACCGGGCGGCCGTACGGGACCGGGCCTTCGCCGCGAAGTCGCGGGCGACGGAGGAGGCGGCGGCCAGCGTGATGCCGGCCACCGCGGCCAGCGTGGTGGCGAACACCGCGCAGGCCACGAACGCGAACAGCAGGCTCTCGCGCGGCCCGTCCGCGCCGGGGTCGAGCGCGCCGGTCACCAGCAGCAGCGCGGTACCGCCCGCCGGGTCCGCGGCCTGGATGATCTTGTGGCCGAGCAGCGCGGACGCGCCGAGGCCGACCACCACGATGCCGGTGCAGAGGAAGGCCACCGGCGCCGCGGCCCAGACGGTGGCGCGGCGCACGGTCCAGCTGTCGCGCATCGGGTGCAGCCGCATCATGATGTGCGGCATGCAGGCGGCTCCGAGGACCAGGGTCAGCTGGAAGCCGAGAAGATCCAGGGTGCCGGCGAACGTGTGGCCGAACTGGAGTCCGGGGCGCGCGTAGGAACTGCCCGCACCGCTGCCGTGCCGGGCGGCGTCGAAGAGGGCGAAGGGGTTCCAGCCGTAGCGGGCGAGCACCAGGCCGGCGAGCAGGGTCACCGCGGCCAGCACGACGGCGACCTTGACGATCTGGATGTAGCCGGTGCCGCGCATGCCGCCGACGGCGGAGTAGCAGACCATCAGGGCTCCGCTGGCGACGGTGCAGCTGGTGAGCGCCCCGTCGGGCAGCCCGAACACGGAGGCCATGACCCGGCCGGCGGTGGCGAGTTGGACCAGCAGCAGGGGGGCCAGGACGACCAGGGTGGTGATCCCCAGGGCGCGGCGCACGGTCGGGTCGCCGAGCCGGTCCGCCAGGAAGTCGCCCAGGGTGAACACGCCCTTGCGGCGCATCGGTTCGGCCAGGATCCGCATGACCAGGACCAGGGAGGCGACCGTGGCGACGGCGAAGAGGATGCCGTCGAAGCCCGCGAGGGCGACGGAGCCGGTGGTGGAGAGCAGGGTGGCGGCCGAGATGTAGTCACCGGCGATGGCCAGCCCGCTCCCGGCCGGACCGAGCGCGGAACCGCCGCCCGCGTAGAAGTGTTCCGGGTCGTCCTGGTCCGCCGCGGCCAGCCCGCACAGCAGCAGCGACACGGCGACGAATCCGAGGAAGACGACCACGGCCAGCGACCGGGCGTCGAAGCCGCCGCTCACCGGCGCGGTCCCGGGGCCGGGACGGCGGTGGCAGCGGATGCACAGGCGCTCGCGGGGGCGCGGGGTGTGCGAGGTGTCGGGGGCACTGGAGACATGCCGGTTACGGCATCAGGCGCCGGGGCCTGCGTACAGCGGGCGGGGCGGGGGCGCTGCGCGGGTACAGACCGCGGGGGCGAGGACTGTGCGCGGGCACATCCTCCGACGGAGGCGGTGGAGAGGGGCGCGGGACGGAGGCGTGCGCGGGGCGGTGGAGAGGGGCGCGGGACGTGCGAGGCGCGGGGCGGAATGCCTCGCCGGCCGGCCTTCCCTGCCTGTCATCCCCGCCCGCAGGCGGACCTGGGGGACGGCCGCGCCCGCCCGTCCGTCGGTCAGCGGGCGGGCCGCGTCCACACACCCCGGTCGGCCGGGCGACAGACGACCCGAGAACGCAACCCCCCGCAACACCCGCCGGCCGATCGACAGACGGCCCAAGAACGCAGGGCCGGCCGTTCAACGGGCGGCCCGAGGACGCCCGACGACGCAACGCCCCGTCAGCCGGTCAGCCGGTCAGCAGGCGGCGGGCCGCCAGGGCGAGGGAGACCTCGACCGCGTCGGACGGGCGGGTGAGACAGCGGCCGGTCAGCTGCTCGAAGCGGCGGAGCCGGTTCAGGACCGTGTTGCGGTGGCAGTAGAGCCGGGCCCCCGCCCGCTGCGCGGAACCGTCCGAGTCGAGCCACGCCGTGAGCGTCTCGATGATCACGTCGCGGTCGGCCGGGTCCAGCCGGTCCAGTGGCCCCAGCACCCGCGCGGCCAGCGCCGAACCGAGCCCCGGGGACGAGACGACCAGGGCGGCGGGCAGCTGCTCGTCGAGCAGGACCACCCCGCCCCCGGCCGGGCAGGCGCGCAGGGCGGTCTCGGCGAGCCGCCGGGCGTCCCCGACGGCCGCCAGTCCGGCGACGACCGAGCTGATGCCGACCCGGGCGCCGGGCGGGGCACACAACCCGGCTGCGAGCGCGCCGAGTTCAGCGTCTCCGTCGACCTCCCCGGCGGGTGCGTCGGGCGGCCCGTCGCCCCCCTCCCCGGCGGCCGGGCCCGCGGCCTCCTCGGCGAGCGGTGCGACCGGTTGCGCCGCCCCCGCCGACCGGGCCAGCGGCAGGATCGCGAACTCCGTGTCGGGGCCCGGGTGCCAGAGCGCGTCCGTACCGGCGGGCAGCGTCATCGGCGGCTGCGCGGTGCCGTGCGGGGCGCGGCGGGCGGTGGAGACCGCGAGAACCGCGTATCTGCCGTGCTCCGGCAGCCCCAGCATCGCGGCGGCGTCGGGCAGTTCGGCGATCTGCGCGGTGCCGTCCAGCAGCGCCGCGGTCATCAGGCGCTGGCGGTTCTCCCGCCGCCAGGCCAGCCGGCGTTCGGTCTGCCGGTAGGCGTCCGCGACGACACCGCAGTGCTCGTCCACGAAGTTCCAGACGTCCGCCGCGACATGCACCAGCAGCCGGATGTCCTCGGGGTGGCGGCGCGCTGTGTCGTCCACCAGGTCCTGCCAGACCATCGCGCCGCCCATCCGGAAGGCGTGCAGGACCGCGTCGAGCGGCAGGCCCTGTTCGGCCCGGACCTCACCGATCCGGCGCGAGGTGCGGTGGGCCGCGTCCCGGAACTCCCGGGGCTGGATCAGTGATCCGACGTTGTGCCGGAGCGAGTGGTGCACCTCCTGCCAGATCTCCGCCGCGTCGGCCTCGATGGCCGAGCGGTAGGCGGGTTCCTGCTCGCGCAGCGCCTCGACCAGCCGGTCCGTCAGCTCGGGCAGCGCCTCGACCAGCGACCGGGCAGCCCGGTGCAGTACGGCGACGGCCTCGCGATCGGCCAGCGAACGGAAGCGGCGCGGCATCGGCGCGACGGGGGGCGGCCCGTGCAGCGCCCTGACCCGTGAACGTACGACCTGCGGCATGGCGGCCTCCACCGGGATTCGGCCGGCTCCGGAATACGGCCGGCTCCGGTTCACCCAGCCCGGCGTTGGGCATGAGCACACCGAATCATCCTGACGCCCGCAGAATGGCATACCGCCCGGTCGGTACCTAGGGGTCTGCGGCGTTCTTCTCATCACGGTCCTGCAACCTCCCGTCCACCCGGCGCCCCCGGACCGGGTCGCGGGGCCTGCCCGGAGGCCCCGCGACCCCGGAGAGTCCCCCGGCCGAACGGGGCCGGGACCTCCGGGAGTACGCACGGGGCCCGGCAGGCCCGGCATGATCCGGCAGGCCCGGCAGGCCCGGCAGGCCCGGCATGATCCGGCAGGCTCGGCGGGCCCGGCGGGCCCGGCATGATCCGGACGAGAGGCTTCAGCGGTCCAGCAGCCTGGCCAGCTCGGTCCTGGACCGCACACCGAGCGCGGCGAACACATTGCGCAGATGGTGGTCGACGGTCCGTGTGCTCACCGAGAGCCGCAGCGCCACCTCACGGTTGGTGGCTCCCTCGGCGACGCACCGGGCGATGCGCTGCTGCTGCGGAGTCAGCGCGGCCAGCGGATCCCTGCCCCCGGCCGCGGCCGGGCCCTCCACGGCTTCGCCCGCGGCCCGCAGTTCCCCGCTCGCCCGATCGGTCCAGGCCCGCGCACCGCACCGCTCGAAGGCGACCAGGGCGTCCCGCAGCGGGCCCCTTGCCTCCCGGGTACGGCGGCGCCGGCGCAGCCACGCCCCGTACAGCAGCTGGGTACGGGCGCGTTCGAAGTCTCCGCCCGCGCGGTCGTGATGGGCGAGCGCCTCCTCGTAGCGGCCTGCCACGTCGGCGGGCGCCGCCAGCAGGGCGCGGCAGCGGGCCAGCTGGGCGGGCGCCTGGGGGTCGGTGGTGCGCGTGACCCACACGGCGAACTCCGCCACGGCGTCGGCGACCGGGTCCGCTCCCCTGTCCCGGTCCGGCCGCCCGGCGAGGACGGACGCCTCGACGTAGCACGGTACGGCGAGCATCCGGGTGGCGAAGTGCCCGCGCCGGGGTCCGGGCCGCACGAGCGGGTCGAGGCGGGCCGCGGCTGCGCCGGAGCGCCCCGCCGCCAGGTCCGCGCGGGCGAGCGCCCAGGTGGCGAGGGTCGCCGCCTGGGCGAGTCCGTGCGGCCCGGCCCCCGCGAGGGCCGCGTCCGCATGGGTGGCGCAGGACTCCGTGCCGCCCTCCACGGAGGCGGCCAGGGCGAGCACGGCGTGCAGGTGGGAGGCGGTGTTGGGCTGCCCGGTACGCCGTGCGGCGTGCAGGCCCTCCAGCGCGTGCGCACGGGCGGGGGCATGGCGGCCGGCCCGGAGTTCGGCGTACGCCAGGTGTTCCAGGGCCTGCGGCAGCAGGGCCTCGGGGCCCGCCGACCGTACGGCGGCCAGGGCCCGGGTCCCGAACCGGCAGGCGGCGTCGATGTCACCCAGCACCAGGGCCGAGGCCCCTCCCCTCAGCAGCGGAGCGGGGCCGTGCGCGCGGCCGGCCGAGTCGAGGCAGCGGCGCAGCAGTGCCTGCCCTTCGGCGATGCGTCCGCAGAGCACCGCGCTCATGCCGTCGCAGTACTGGGCGAGGGCCGGGTCGGACACGGAGACCGGGATACGGGTCATGGCGTCGAGGTACGCGAGCGCGTCCCCCATCGCCCAGGCGGCCTCGGCGGCACCGAGCCGGGCGTCGAGGGCGCGCCGCGGGTCGTGCGGCGCGAGCAGCGCCTCGGCGGTGAGCAGGGCCTCGTGGGCGTCGGCGGCCGGTCCGTCGCGCAGGGCGAGCAGTCCGCGCACCAGATGTGCTCCCCCGTGCGCGGGGCGCGCGCCGATCCGGGCCAGCAGCGCGCGGGCCCGGCCCGCGTCTCCCGCGAGGCGGGTGTGCTCGGCGGCGGCGGCGAACCGCGCGTCCCGTACCGCCTCGTCGGTGGAGAGCACCGCCGCACGGGCGAGCGCGGCCGCCCGCTCGGCGTACGGCCGGGGTGCCACGGCCGCCGCCTCCAGCGCGTCGGCCAGTCCGTCGTCGGGCCCTCCGGCGGCGCAGGCGCGCTGGACGAGCGCGGGAAGCTCGGACGGCCCGGTGGCCGGGTACCCGGGTCCCGGACGGGGGGCTCCCTGCCGAGGCGGGAGGCCCGGCACGGCACGGGTGGCGCCGTCACGGGCCGGACCGGAGACGGTGCCGGGCGCCGAACCGGTCCCGAACGGTGAACCGGCAGCGGAACCGGAACCGGGTCCGGCCTCGCGGACGTCACCCGCGCGGAATCCGGGAGCGGTTGCCCCGCCATCGGCCGAACGGGGAACGGAAGGCGTCACGTACCGGGCACCCCCGCCACCGGCACCGGTTTCGGCACCGCCACCGGCCCCCGCACCGGCCCAGGAGGAATCCGGGCCTCCATGGACCGTTCCCCCCGTCCGCCCCGCCCCCGCGGCCCGTCGCAGCGGCCGGCGGGCGCGTCCGCGGCCGTCGGCCGGGGCCGTCGTCAGCAAGGTGGCGAGCAGGCCGTGCACCGCGCGGCGGCGCTGCGGGGAAGCGCGGTGCAGGACCGCCCGGCGTACCAGCGAATGACTGAAGTGGACGCGTTCGCCCGCGCGTTGGAGGGCGCCGGCGGTGCCGGCCGGGGTGAGCAGGGCCAGATCGAGCGCCGCCGGGCCGAGGCCGGCCGAGGTCGCCGCGCGGAGCAGAAGGGTCACGTCCGCGCCGGCGCCCTCCGGCTCGTGCTCCTGCGCCGCGGCCGCGAGCAGCAGCAGCATGCGGGTGTCCGGGGGCAGCCCGTCGAGCCGGGCGGCGTGGGCGTCGAGGACGTCCTCGGCGCCGGGCAGCGGATACGGCGGCGGGGTACGGCCGGCGAGCTGGTCGGGCGTGAGCCGGGCGGCGAGTCCGGCGAGCAGCCGGGGGTTACCGGCCGCCTCCCGGAGGAGTTCGGCGCGGACCACCGGGTCGACCTGGTCCGCGGCGTCGGTGATCCGGTCCAGGAGGGCCGCCGCCGCGTCGTCGTCGAGAGGACCGAGCCGGAGCGCGGGCAGCCCCGCGAAGCTCGTCTCGTCCCCGGCGCCGATCACCACCGCGACCCGGCTGCCCGCGCCGAGCCGGCGGGCCGCGAAGGCGAGGGCGGCGCGCGAATCGGGGTCCCAGGCGTGTGCATCGTCCAC
The DNA here is from genome assembly GCF_043202315.1 of Streptomyces sp. NPDC048211. Taxonomy (NCBI): domain Bacteria; kingdom Bacillati; phylum Actinomycetota; class Actinomycetes; order Kitasatosporales; family Streptomycetaceae; genus Streptomyces; species Streptomyces sp. NPDC048211. Next base: position 24,661 of record NZ_JBIDAD010000012.1, on the reverse strand, counting down.
GCACACCAACAGGGGTTGCTCCGAGCCGAGTTGCCGCAACAGGACGAGCAGCGCCGCAGGGGTGATGCCGTCGCGCAGCACCGCGTCGGGCGGCAGCGGAAGCGGGCCGGATGCGGAGCAGAGCAGGGCGTGCAGCCCGCTGTACGGCAGCTGTTGCTCGGCCGGGGTCGCGGTGGCGGTCAGGACGGGGCCGGTGAGCCGTTCGCGGTGCGCGGCGACGGCTTTGTCCAGGAGGGCCGTGCGGCCGATGCCGGGCAGTGCGGTGAGCACCAGCGCGCCGCCGTCTCCGTTGCGGAGCCGTACCAACAGGGTGTCGAGGATGGCGAGTTCACCGCTGCGGCCGTACAGCCGGAGCGGACTGTGCACGGTCGTCGATGGAGTCACAACCGGCACGTTACTTCCGCGTAAACAGTGTCGGAAGACGTGCGTCCGGCCCCGGTTCCCGCCCGGCCGGTTGCGGGGCGTCCTCCCAAGGTGGGGCGGAGTTGGCTGTGCACACGCACAGCGCGGCCCGGTCTCGCGCGTACCGCCCGTAATGTCGGGCCATGACTGATGAATTCCGTACGGCCGACGGTCTGACCTTGCGGTACTGGTCCTGGTCCCGCGGTCCGCGGGCCGGGCTGCCACCGGTGCTGCTGCTGCACGGTTTCGCCGCCGACGCCCGGCTGAACTGGGAGGGCCCCGGTGTGGTGGAGGCCCTGGTGGCACGGGGTCGCAAGGTCCTCGCGCTCGATGCCCGCGGGCACGGCTCGTCGGACAAGCCGCACGACGACGCCCTGTACGGCGAGTCGGTGATGGCCCGGGACGTGCGGCGGCTGATCGACCGCACCGGTGCCGGGGAAGTGCATCTGGCGGGCTACTCGATGGGGGCGGTCGTGGCGCTGCTCGCGGCCGCCGACGACGAGCGGGTCACCCGGCTGGTGGTCGGCGGTATCGGCGCGGGTGCGGTGGAGGTGGGCGGGCTGGACACCCGGGCCATGCCGCCGGAGCTGGTGGCGGCCGCGCTGACGGCCGAGGACGCGGCGGACGCCCCCGAACGGACCCGGGGTTTCCGGATCCTGGCCGACACCACGGGATCCGACCGGCTGGCCCTGGCCGCGCAGATCCGCTCGGTGCACCGGGGCGCGCTGCCGCTGGACCGGATCCGGATACCCACGCTGGTGCTCGCCGGGGCGGACGACCCTCTGGCGGTGCGGCCCGAGGTGCTGGCCGACGCCCTCACGGGGTCGCGGCTGACGGTGCTGCCCGGGAACCATCTCACCGTCGTCCGCGATCCGGGATTCGCCGCCGCTGTCGCCGGGTTCCTCACCGAGGACGACTGACGCGTCCCGGAGCGGGCCACGACGGCGAAGGGCCGGACCGCTGTGCGCGGTCCGGCCCTCACCCGAGGTGGCCAGCGGCCTACGAGGTGTGGGGGCAGTTGCCCCGCGACTCGGCGATCGTCGTGCTCACGGCCGGCAACGGGCACAGGAACTGCTCATAGCGGGTGTCGTTGTCGATGAAGCGCTTCAGCCACGAAATGCTGTACTTCGCGATCGTGGTGTTGGAGGAGTTCGGGGTGAAGTGCGTGGCCCCGCGCAGCTCCACGTACGCCTTGTCCAGCGTGCTGGGCAGCGACTGGTAGAACGGCTCGGAGTGGGTGGCGACGGGGGCGATCATGTCGCCGTCCGCGCCGAAGATCAGGGTGGGCGTGCGGACCTCGGGCCAGGTGGTGTCGAGGTTCCAGCCGGTCAGGGGGATCGCCGCCTTCAGCGAGGTACGGCTCTTCGCGGCCTCCAGGGTGCCGCCACCGCCCATGGAGTGGCCCATCACGCCGAGCCGGGAGGTGTCGATCCGGGTGCGCACCGAGCTGGTGCCGGTCAGGTAGTCGAGCGCGGCCAGGAGTTGGCGGCCCCGGCTGTCGGGCTGGTCCAGCGTGGTGTTGGTGTCGATCGTGAAGACGACGAAGCCCTGCGAGGCGAGCCGCGGTCCGAGCCAGGCGATGCTGGACTGGTAGGCGGTGTAGCCGGGCGAGATGGCGACCGCGCCGAAGGTGCCGTCCGCCGTGGACGTCGGGTAGTAGATCGTGCCGCCGCCGAAGCCGCTGACGCTCAGCGAGGAGACGCTGGTCTGCGAGACCGCGTAGGAGCCGCGGCTCGCCTCGATACTCGCATTGCTGGGGGCGGGGCCGCGCTCATACGGGTTGTCGGCGGCCTGGGCGCCCGGCATCAGCGCGGTGCACAGGCCCGCGGTGGCGACGGTGGCGGCCATCAGGCCCTGGACGAGGCGGGACCGGCTCTTCGACATCCGGTGGCGCGGGGAGGTGTCGCCGGAGGGGAGGTGCTGCACGAGGGGGGCCTCTCGGTCGTGGCGGGAGCCACGCCGGGCAGGGGCCGTGGGCCCGTCGTCACCGGGGGCCGTCGGGGTGCACCGCGTGGAACCGCCGTTGTTCTCTGGCGGTCGCCACTTTCGCGGTGCACCCCGGTGGCGCACATCGGCAACTTCACCGGTCCTCGCGGCCGGTACTCCCCTGCCGGTCCTCAGCGGACCGGGTGCCCGGCCTCCCGCAGAGCGCCCTTGACCTCGGAGATCCGCAGATCACCGAAGTGGAAGACGGACGCGGCGAGGACCGCGTCGGCTCCAGCGCCGATGGCGGGTGCGAAGTCCGCGAGCCGGCCCGCGCCGCCGGAGGCGATGACGGGAACGGTCACGTGCTTGCGTACGGCCGCGATCATCTCGGTGTCGTAGCCGTCCTTGGTGCCGTCGGCGTCCATCGAGTTGAGCAGGATCTCGCCCGCGCCGAGCTCGGCTGCCCGGTGGGCCCATTCGACGGCGTCGATACCGGTGCCCTTGCGGCCGCCGTGCGTGGTGACCTCGAAGGTTCCGGCGGGGGTGCGCCGGGCGTCCACGGAGAGCACCAGGACCTGACGGCCGAAGCGCTCGGCGATCTCCCGGATCAGCTCCGGCCGGGCGATGGCCGCGGTGTTGACCCCGACCTTGTCGGCGCCGGCCCGCAGCAGCTTGTCGACGTCGTCCGGGGTGCGGACGCCACCGCCGACCGTGAGCGGGATGAAGACCTGCTCGGCGGTGCGGCGCACCACGTCGTAAGTCGTCTCCCGGTCGCCGCTGGAGGCGGTGATGTCCAGAAAGGTCAGCTCGTCGGCGCCCTCGGCGTCGTACAGCTTCGCCATCTCGACGGGGTCACCGGCGTCGCGCAGGTTCTGGAAGTTGACGCCCTTGACGACCCGTCCGTTGTCCACGTCGAGGCAGGGGATGACACGTACGGCGAGGGTCATCGCGCACCCGCCCGGTAGGCCTCGACCTCGACCTCGACGACCAGGCTCGGGTCGACGAGGCCGGACACGATGAGCATGGAGGCCGCGGGCCGCACGTCGTCGAACAGCTCCTTGTGGGCACGGCCGACCTCGTCGGTGTCCCGGGCGTGCGTGACGTACATCCGGGTACGGACGACGTCCTCGCGGCCGAGGCCCAGCTGCTTCAGCGCCTCGAAGGCGACCTGGAAGGAGGCGACGGTCTGCTCGTAGGGGCCGCCCGCGGAGATCGCGCCGCCGACCACCGACGTGCACCCGGCCACCAGCACCAGCCCGTTCGGCAGCTCGACCGCGCGGGAGTAGCCGAACTTCTCCTCCCAGGGGGCGCCGGAGGAGACGCGGCGTACGGAGTCCGTCATACGGAGACCGCCTCCAGCGCCTCTTCGAGGGTGAACGCCTTCGCGTACAGCGCCTTGCCGACGATCGCGCCCTCGACGCCCGCCGGGACGAGCGAGGAGATGGCCCGCAGGTCGTCGAGCGAGGAGACGCCGCCAGAGGCGACGACGGGCTTGTCGGTGGCGGCGCAGACGTTCTTCAGGAGCTCCAGGTTGGGGCCCTGGAGCGTGCCGTCCTTGGCGATGTCGGTGACGACGTAGCGGGCGCAGCCCTCGGAGTCGAGGCGGGCGAGCGTCTCGTAGAGGTCGCCGCCGTCGCGGGTCCAGCCGCGGCCGCGCAGCGTGGTGCCGCGGACGTCGAGGCCGACCGCGATCTGGTCGCCGTGCTCGGCGATGACCTTGGCGACCCACTCGGGGGTCTCCAGGGCGGCGGTGCCGAGGTTGACGCGGCGGCAGCCGGTGGCGAGGGCGGCGGCGAGCGAGGCGTCGTCGCGGATGCCGCCGGACAGCTCGACCTTGATGTCCATGGCGCCGGCCACTTCGGCGATGAGGGCGCGGTTGTCGCCGGTGCCGAAGGCGGCGTCCAGGTCGACGAGGTGCAGCCACTCGGCGCCGGAGCGCTGCCAGGCGAGTGCGGCCTCCAGCGGGGAGCCGTAGGAGGTCTCGGAGCCGGACTCGCCGTGCACCAGGCGGACCGCCTGGCCGTCGCGGACGTCTACGGCGGGGAGCAGTTCAAGCTTCGGCATTACAGCGTCTCGATCCAGTTGGTCAGCAGCTGGGCGCCGGCATCGCCGGACTTCTCGGGGTGGAACTGGGTGGCCCACAGCGCGCCGTTCTCCACGGCCGCCACGAAGCGCTCGCCGTGCGTGGCCCAGGTGACCTTGGGGGCACGGATCTTGGCGTTGGTGACTTCGAGGGACCAGTCGTGCGCCGCGTAGGAGTGCACGAAGTAGTACCGGGCCTCGGCGTCGAGTCCGGCGAACAGCCGGGAGTCCTCGGGGGCTTCGACGGTGTTCCATCCCATGTGCGGGACGACGTCGGCCTTGAGCGGGCCGATGGTGCCGGGCCACTCGTCGAGGCCCTCGGTCTCGACGCCGTGCTCGATGCCGCGCTCGAAGAGGATCTGCATGCCGACGCAGATGCCCATGACGGGGCGCCCGCCGGAGAGCCTGCGTCCGATGATCCATTCGCCGCGGGCCTTCTTCAGGCCCTCCATGCAGGCGGAGAACGCGCCGACGCCGGGCACGAGCAGCCCGTCGGCGTTCATCGCCGTGTCGAAGTCGCGGGTGATCTCGACGTCGGCTCCGACATGGGCGAGCGCGCGCTCGGCGGACCGGACGTTGCCGAAGCCGTAGTCGAAGACGACGACCTTCTTCTTCGTATCCACGTGTGCTCCCTCAGTCCCAGAGGCCCTGGATCCGCATGACGCCCGCTACCAGGCACATCGCGGAGGCGATCCCGAGCAGCACGATGACGCCCTTGGGCATGCCCTGCTTCGAGAAGGAGTAGACCCCGCCGGCCAGGAAGAGGCCGACCAGGATCAGGACGGTGTTGAGGCCGGTCACAGGGCGCCCTTCGTGGAGGGGAGGATACCGGCCGCGCGCGGGTCGTGCTCGCTGGCGTAGCGCAGGGCCCGGGCGAGCGCCTTGAACTGGCACTCCACGATGTGGTGGGCGTTGCGCCCGTACGGGACGTGGACGTGCAGGGCGATCTGCGCCTGGGCGACGAAGGACTCCAGGATGTGCCGGGTCATCGTCGTGTCGTACTCGCCGATCATCGGCGCCATGTTCTCGGGCTCGGTGTGCACCAGGTACGGGCGGCCGGAGAGGTCGACGGTGACCTGGGCGAGCGACTCGTCCAGCGGGACGGTGCAGTTGCCGAAGCGGTAGATGCCGACCTTGTCGCCGAGGGCCTGCTTGAACGCGGCGCCGAGCGCGAGGGCGGTGTCCTCGATGGTGTGGTGCGAGTCGATGTGCAGGTCGCCGTCGGTCTTGACCGTGAGGTCGAACAGTCCGTGGCGGCCGAGCTGGTCGAGCATGTGGTCGTAGAAGCCGACCCCGGTCGCGACATCGACCTTGCCGCTGCCGTCGAGGTTGATCTCGACGACCACGGAGGTTTCCTTGGTGGTCCGCTCCACTCTTCCTACGCGGGCCTCGCGAGTCATGCGTCGTGCTCCTTCTTCAGTTCGCGTACCGCATCGAGGAACGCGTCGTTCTCTGCCGGGGTCCCTGCGGAGACCCGCAGCCATCCCGGTACGCCGTTGTCCCGGACCAGGACGCCCCGGTCGAGGATGTGCTGCCAGGCGGTGCGGCTGTCGGCGAAGCGGCCGAACTGGACGAAGTTGGCGTCCGAGTCGGTGACGTCGAAGCCGAGTGCGCGCAGCTCGGTGACGATCCGGTCGCGCTCGTCCTTGAGCTGCGCGACGTACCCGAGGAGCGTATCGGTGTGCTCCAGGGCGGCGAGCGCGGTGGCCTGGGTGACGGAGGACAGGTGGTACGGCAGCCGTACCAGCTGGACGGCGTCGACGACGGCCGGGTCCGCGGCGAGGTAGCCGAGCCGCAGTCCCGCGGCGCCGAACGCCTTGGACATGGTGCGGGAGAGCACCAGGTGCGGCCGCCCCTCGATCAGCGGGAGCAGCGAGGGGTGGTGGCTGAACTCGCCGTACGCCTCGTCGACGACGACCATCGACGGCTTGGCCGCCTGCGCGGCGTCGTACAGCGCGAGGACGCTCTCGGCGTCGACGGCGGTGCCGGTGGGGTTGTTGGGGGAGGTGATGAAGACGACGTCGGGGCGCTCCCGCGCGATGACCGCGCGGGCGGCGTCGACGTCGATGGTGAAGTCCTCGTTGCGCGGTCCGGAGATCCAGCCGGTGCCGGTGCCGCGGGCGATGAGGGCGTGCATGGAGTACGAGGGCTCGAAGCCGATCGCGGTGCGTCCGGGTCCGCCGAAGGTCTGCAGCAGCTGCTGGAGCACCTCGTTGGAACCGTTGGCCGCCCACACGTGGGCGGCGGTGACCTCGTGTCCGGCGGTACGGGTGAGGTAGCGGGCGAGCTCGGTGCGGAGCTCGACGGCGTCCCGGTCGGGGTAGCGGTTGAGGTCGCGGGCGGCCTCGCGGACCCGTTCGGCGATCCGGTCGACGAGGGCGTCGGGGAGCGGGTACGGGTTCTCGTTGGTGTTCAGCCGGACGGGTACGTCGAGCTGGGGGGCGCCGTACGGGGACTGGCCGCGCAGTTCGTCGCGGATGGGCAGGGCGTCCCAGGGGTTGGCCGTGGGAGCGCCGGCGTTGCTCTTCGTCACTGCTGCGGAACCTTCCACCCGAACCTGGCCTTGAGCGCGGCGCCGTGGGCGGGGAGGTCCTCCGCCTCGGCGAGGGTCACCACGTGGTGGGTGACTTCGGCGAGCGCGTCGCGCGTGTAGTCGACGATGTGGATACCGCGCAGGAACGACTGCACGGACAGGCCCGAGGAGTGGCAGGCGCAGCCGCCGGTGGGCAGGACGTGGTTGGAACCGGCGCAGTAGTCGCCGAGCGAGACCGGCGACCAGGGCCCGACGAAGATCGCGCCGGCGTTGCGGACGCGGGCGGCGACGGCCGCCGCGTCGGCGGTCTGGATCTCCAGGTGCTCGGCGGCGTACGCGTCGACGACCTTGAGGCCGTCCTCCAGGTCGTTGACCAGGACGATCGCGGACTGGCGGCCGGCCAGCGCGGGCTCGATCCGGTCGGTGACGTGCTTGGTGGCCGCGACCTGCGGCTTCAGCTCGGCCTCGGTGGCGGCGGCGAGCTCCTCGGAGTCGGTGACCAGGACCGCGGCGGCCATCGGGTCGTGCTCGGCCTGGCTGATCAGGTCGGCGGCGACGTGCACCGGGTCGGCGGTGGCGTCGGCGAGGATCGCGATCTCGGTGGGGCCGGCCTCGGCGTCGATGCCGATGCGGCCCTTGAGGAGGCGCTTGGCGGCGGCGACGTAGATGTTGCCGGGGCCGGTGACGAGGTTCACGGGCAGGCAGTCCTCGGTGCCGTACGCGAACATCGCGACGGCCTGGGAACCCCCGGCGGCGTACACCTCGTCCACGCCGAGGAGCGCGCAGGCGGCGAGGATCGTGGGGTGCGGCAGTCCGCCGAACTCCTTCTGCGGCGGGGACGCGACGGCGATGCCCTCGACGCCCGCCTCCTGGGCCGGGACCACGTTCATCACGACGGAGGACGGGTAGACCGAGCGGCCGCCCGGCACGTACAGCCCGACCCGCTCGACCGGCACCCACTTCTCGGTGACGGTGCCGCCCGGGACGACCTGGGTGGTGTGCGTGGTGCGGCGCTGCTCGCGGTGGACCAGGCGGGCGCGGCGGATCGACTCCTCCAGCGCCGCGCGGACGGCGGGGTCGAGCGTCTCCAGCGCGCCGGCGATCGCGTCGGCCGGGACGCGGATCGAGCCGAGCCGCACCCCGTCGAGTTTCTCCCCCCAGTCGATCACTGCCGCCGAGCCACGATGGCGTACGTCCTCGCAGATGGGCCGCACCGTCTCCAGGGCGGCTTCCACGTCGAACTCGGCACGGGGCAGCAGGTCGCGCAGGTCGCCGCCCTCGGGGAGGGCATTGCCGCGCAGATCGATTCGAGAGATCACACCGCAATTCTCTCAGACCGCCCCGGACGCCCGGACGCCCGTATCACTGGCTGATACATGCCCCCGGTGTGACGGCTGACTATGAGCGTTCACCTGGTCACTCAGAGGGAATAAGGGGATTACGCACCAGGTCTTACGGCTCCGAACGGAAGGAGCGTCGGTGACCGAACCGCATGACGGGGAATTTCCGGAGGGCCTCAGCCCGGCAGAGCGGGGCATGTGGCAGTCCTTCCGGACCGGAACCACCTACGACCTGCGCGCCCGGGACAGGGTGCGCGACGATCCCTTCGCCCCGCACGTCTGGGGCCCCGAGCGCAGCGTGGAGGCCCGGGTCGTCGCCCGGCTGCTGCTGAGCGGTCCACAACCCAGGCCGGGCCGGGTGGCCGCGCTGAAGCTCCGGGGGCTGCGGATCACGGGACGGCTCGACCTCGCGGGCGGACGCGTCGATCCGTACGTCGAGCTGACGGGCTGCCGTTTCGAGGAGGAAGTGGTGCTGCCCGAGTGCCACTTCACGACGCTGCGGATGGTGGGGTGCGCGATGCCGCGGCTGGAGGCGGCACGGCTGCGCACGGAGGGTGACCTGCATCTGCCGCGGTGCCGGGTCGAGCGCGGGATCCGGCTCACGGACGCCCAGATCGGCACGGACCTGCTGATCAGCCAGATCGACATCGGCCCCGACCGGCAGGGCCGGGCGCTCGTCGGTGACGGGCTCACGGTCGCCCAGGACCTGCAGGCCGAGATGATCGAGACGCTGGGCGAGCTGAGCCTGCGCGGGGCGAAGGTGGGCGGTTCGCTGAGCCTGCGCGGCAGCCGGCTGCGGGCGACGCGAGGGCGCCGCGCGCTCAACGCCCCTCAGCTGAGCGTGGAGCGGACGCTGTACATGAGCGAGGCCTGGGTCAGCGTCGACACGGGCAACCAGGGCAACACTCCCCCGTACGGCGTCATCAACTTCCCGACCCCGGCCCGCGGCACCCGCCCGCAGGTCTTCCGGTGCCGGGGCGGGGTGCGGCTGGACGACGGGCGGTTCGGTGACGCGGTCGATCTGCACAAGGCCGTCTTCGTGCTGGCCGGCCACGAGGAGCTGTCGCTGCGCCGGATCGTCGCCCCGGAACTGCGGTTCAACCCGGCGCGCCCGGCGCAGGGCAGGGTGGTGCTCAACGGGGCGAAGGTCGTCACGCTGATCGACGTGTCGACCAGCTGGCCGGGCCCGGGCGGTCTCGCGATGGGCGGCTTCGTGTACGAGAACCTCGTCCCGTACGGGCACTTCCCGCTCTCCCGCCGGCTGGAGTGGGTGGCGGCGGCGACCCCGGAGTACGTGCCGGAGCCGTACGAGCGGCTGGCCGCCGTCCTCCGCAGCAGCGGGGAGGACGCGGACGCCCGCGAGGTGCTGCTCGCCAAGCAGCGACGGCGCCGCGAGACGCTGCCGCCCGCCGCGAAGCTCTGGGGATTCGTCCAGGACTGGACGGTGGCGTACGGCTACCGGCCCGGACGTGCCGCGGTGTGGATGGCTGTGCTGTGGGCGGCGGGCACGGTGGCGTTCTCGCGGTACGAACCGGCGTCGATCAAGGGCAGCGAGCATCCCGAGTGGAATCCCGCGCTGTACGCGCTGGATCTGCTGGTGCCCGTGATCAATCTCGGCCAGGACGGGTACTGGCGGCTGGAGGGCGGCTGGCAGTGGGTCGCGGCGGCCCTGGTCGTCCTGGGTTGGATACTGGCCACCACCGTCGCGGCGGGCGCCTCACGGATGCTGCGCCGCAGCTGACCCGGCGGGCGGCCTCGTGGGAGGTCGCCCCGGCCCGGCCTCCGTGCAGCGGCGGGCCGCGGGGAGTCCGGCCGGACGCACCCCGGGCACCGGGCACACCACCGGATCACCTCACCGGAACGTCCGGAACAGGCCAGATTCCACGATTTCCTTTACTCTTTCTTGGCCCCGGCCTGTACAACCCATCCACTCGGCACCAAAGCTTCACAGCGCCCCCCTGGCGCCGCCCCGACCAGCGCTTTTCAATGGTCTGCACCATGCCTTTCCTCCGCGCTCTGCTCCGTACCGCGCGCATGATCCGGCACACCCCGGAACTGTCCGCCGGGTTGCCGGCGGACCATGCGGTGATGCTCGACGCCCCCGACGAGCAGCTCTCCCCCGCGCTGGTGGCGGCCGCCCTCGGGGAGTACGAACCGGCGGCGAAACTGCTGGCGACGACCCGGGAGGCCGCCGAGTGGGAGAGCCGGGACCGTTATCTGAACCGGCTGGTGGCCTTCGCCCGCAACCGGGACGGCTGGCTCCGCGACTGGCTGGCCGCCGCCCCGCGCGACTGCGACGCGATCCTCGTCAAGGCCCAGCTCGCGGTCGAGCGGGCCTGGGAGTCGCCGGCCCGCGCCGAGCAGCTGCGCGCGGTCGGGCCGATGATCACGGCGGCGGCCGAGGGTGATCCGCGCGACCCGGTTCCCTGGCGCCTCGCGCTGGACCACGCCCGCGGCACCCATGCCTCGCACACCACGTTCGAGGCGCTGTGGGAACAGGCCATACAGCGCTCCACGCACCACTACGGCTGCCATGTCGCCGCTCTCCAGTACCTCTCCGCGGCCTGGTACGGCTCGCACCGCGAGTGCTTCGACTTCGCCGAGCGGGCGGCCGAGGACTCCCTGCCCAGTTCCCTGGTGCAGGCGCTGCCGCTGCGGGCCGCCTTCGCGGTGCTGACCGAGGGGGCGGGCGCCGGGTTCACCTCGGTGCAGGAGGAACGGATCGACGCCGCGGCGGACCTGGCGATCTCGCTGTCCGCCACCTTCGCTCCGGGCGACGCCTGGCCGGCCGAGGTGCGCAATCTGCTCGCGTACGTGCTGGTGGCGCGGGGCCGGTGGGGCGAGGCGCTGGAACAGTTCCGGCAGATCGGACCCCATGCGTCGTCGTTCCCCTGGGTCTGTGTGTCCGACGATCCGCTCGGCGGTTTCCTCGACGTACGGGACGAAGCACGGCTCCGGGTGGCCTCGGGGACGCCGCTCGGCCACCGGGCCGACCGGGGCCGGGCGCGCGGCCATTACGCTTGACCGTTGTGACCACCGCTCGCCTGCCTCTGTTTCCGCTGAACGCGGTGCTGTTTCCCGGCCTTGTGCTGCCGCTGAACGTCTTCGAGGAGCGTTATCGCGCCATGATGCGCGAGCTGCTGAAGACCGACGAGGACGAACCGCGCCGCTTCGCCGTGGTCGCCATCCGCGACGGCCGCGAGACCGCGCCGACGGCCGCGGGCATGCCGGACTCGGTGACCCTCCCCGTCGAGCGCGGTCCGGCGGACGGCTTCGGCCCGGATCCCGTCCAGACGTTCCACCGCGTGGGCTGTATCGCCGACGCCGCGAAGATCCGGGAGCGTTCGGACGGCAGTTTCGAGGTGCTGGCGACCGGCACCAGCAGGGTGAAGCTCCTCTCCGTGGACGCGAGCGGCCCCTTTCTCACCGCCGAGCTCGAAGAGCTGGACGAGGATCCGGGCGAGGGGGCGGAGGCCCTCACCGAGGGCGTCCTGCGTGCCTTCCGCGCGTACCAGAAGCGGCTGGCGGGCGCGAACGAGCGCTCCCTGACCACGGGCGCCGACCTGCCCGACGAGCCGTCGGTCGTCTCCTATCTGGTCGCCGCCGCCGCGGTCCTGGACATCCCCGCAAAACAGCGGCTGCTCCAGGCCCCGGACACGGCGACCCGGCTGCGCGAGGAGCTGACGATCCTGCGCTCCGAGACCGCCGTCATCCGCCATCTCCCGTCGTTGCCCGCCGTGGAACTCACCCGGGCCCCGACCCACCCCAACTGAGCGACCGGAGGGCCACTCCCCCGTGGCGAAGAAGCCCAAGAAGCAGCCCCAGTCCGGCGGAACCCCCGCGACGGTCGCGCTGACGGCGGCCGGCACGGAGTTCACGGTGCACGCGTACGAGCACGATCCCGCGTCGGCCTCCTACGGCGAGGAGGCGGCCGAGGCCCTCGGCGTCTCCCCCGACCGGGTGTTCAAGACCCTGGTCGCCGACGTGGACGGCCACCTGACGGTCGCGGTCGTCCCCGTGGCGGGCTCCCTTGACCTGAAGGCCCTGGCCTCGGCGGCCGGCGGCAAGCGCGCCACCATGGCGGACCCGGCAGCGGCGGAGCGCACCACGGGCTACGTCCTCGGCGGCATCTCCCCCCTGGGCCAGCGCAAGCGGCTGCCCACGGTCCTGGACGCGTCGGCGCGGTCCCACGCGACGATCTGCGTATCGGCGGGGCGCCGGGGCCTGGAGGTCGAACTGTCCCCCACGGACCTGGCGGCGCTGACGGGCGCGCTCTTCGCACCGATCGGCCGCGCGTAGGAGGCGGTCGGCGGTGCCTCGCGGAGGACGCGGTGCACCGCCCCCCATCGCCCCGGTTCCGTCCTCAAACGCCGGACAGGCTGAACATCGCCCCGCCCACCCCACGCCACGGGCCCGGCCACCTCCAGCCCACCTGCGGTCCAAGACCGGGGACACACCCACGGACCGGGCCACTTCCAGCCCGTCCGGCGATTGAGGACCGGGGTCCGGGGCAGAGCCCCGGTTACGGGAAGGGGCGGGTAGGGGACAAGCCCCGCGCAGCGGCCCCGCTCACGCCCGGCAGGCGGCTCCGCCGCTCAGGCAGGCGGCTCCGGCCGCTCGGACGGCTCGGCCCGCTCGGCCCGCTCGGACGGCTCGGACGGCTCGGCCCGCTCGGACGAGGACACCGGACCGTCCGCCACCGCACCTGACGGCGCCGCACCGTCCTGCGCCGCACCCGACGGCGCCGCACCCGACGGCACCGGGTGGTACACCCCCCACTCCGGCTCCGGATCCCGCGGCCCGAACAGCGCCGTCAGCCCCAGATGCACGGCCATCGCCGCCAGCGACCAAGCCAGCAGCGCCCCCTTCGCGTGCAGCTCCAGCGGTGCGTCGAAGATCACGCCCTTGCCGACCTCGCGCGCGTGCGCGACCACGTCGTCGGTCGGCCCCAGCCAGGTGCCGATCCGCCACGCCAGGAGCGAGCCGAGTACGCCGCCCACGGCGAGCCCCACCACGAGGGCGATCCCGCCCTTCCGGTGGAACCAGAAGACCAGCCCCGCCGAGACCGCACCGAAAGCCAGCGCGAGCAGCGCGAACGTACCGTCGGCACCGATCGCCTCCTCGCCCTCGCTGTTGCTGAGGAAGACGGCCGTGTCGTCCGAGACCAGCGGCACCCGCGGTGCCAGCCACAGCCAGAGCAGTCCGAGCGCCACGCCGGCGACCGTCACGGCGGCAGCGATCACCGCTGCCCTGCGCACGTCCTTGCGGAGTTCCCTCTCCTCCGGCGACTCCAGCAGGGTTCCGAGGTGCGAACCCGTGGGGCTGCCGCCTTCCGGCGGCGTCTGCCACGGGTCGTGGGGCGAGGGCTGGTGCGGCGGCGTCAGAGGTGCTGTCACCGTGCCATCGTGCCAGGCGTCCCTGTGGCGCGCCTCACCGGACCGCTGCCCTGCGGTACGCCCAGGTCGCCACGGCGAGCGAGAGGACGCCCACGACGGCGCAGACGCCCAGATCGAGGAGGATGACGGCCCAGTCGGGGTGGGCGTCGAAGGAGCGGGCGAGGGCCTCGACCCCGTACGTCGAAGGCAGCAGGTCGCGTGCCCAGCCGATCGGTCCGGGCAGCCGGTCCGCCGGGAGCACGCCGAGCAGCAGCGCGGCGGACATGCCCAGCTGGCCCAGCAGCGTGGCCAGCTCCTGCCGGGGCGCGAGCAGCCCGAACGCCGCGCCGAGTCCGGAGAGCGCCGCGCCGGAGAGCGGGATGACCGCGACGAGCACCCACAGATGGGTCAGCGGCAGCCCGAACAGGACACTGCCCGTCACCGCCGTCACGATCGTGCCGGGCACGGTGAAGGAGGCGTACGCGGCGGCCGCTCCGAGCACGACGGAGGCGGGCGGCACCGGCAGGGTCGCGTAATGGTCGAGCCCTCCCGCGGCCCGCAGCTGCCCGAAGTACTGGGCCAGCATGTTCAGCGCGACGAAGGCGACGACCAGCACACTGGACCCGGCCACGACGGCGCGGGCCTCGGAACCTCCGTCCACGACCCCGCGCATCAGGACCATGATCCCGATGGACTGGAAGGTCGCCACGAAGAGCAGCGGGATGCGGGCGACGCGGGCCCGGGACAGCTGGGCCCGGTAGACCGCGGCGAGCGAGGGGAACAGCCGGGCGCGCGGCGCGAGCGGCGCGGGCTCCGGGGCCGGTGCCGCGTCGTCGCCGCCGGCCGGACCGGGCCGCCCGTGGGAATCGGTCCGGCCCGTCCGGTCCGCCTGCCCGGACACCGCTTCCGCAGGAACGATGCTCGTCACCTGGCGCTGCTCCTGTTCGGTCCCTGCCCGGCCGCGCACCCGCACCGGTCCGTTTCGGCCGCTGTGGCCACCGCACTGATCCGACATCGCGTCATGACTTCACCAGCCCCTTGGTCGCGTCCCCGCCGAGCGCCAGGTAGACATCCTCCAGGCTGGGTGTCGCCAGGGTGAAGTCGTCGAGTGCGGCGAAGGCCGCACCACCGGTCACGGCCGCGACCGCCGCCCGTGCCTCGTCGGGCCCGAGCCGCAGCACCCAGCGGCGGCCGGACTCCTGCGCGGACGCCCGCAGTGCGGCGACCTCGGGCACGTCCAGGGGTGCGCGCTCGCGCCACACCAGTTCCACCCGGACCTCGCCCGCGACGCGCTCCTTGAGCCCGGCGGGGGTGTCGCAGGCGATGACCTTGCCGCGTTCCATGACGGCGACCCGGTCGAGCACGGTCTCCGCCTCGATGACGTTGTGGGTGACCAGCAGCACCGTCGCGCCGCGCTCGGCGCGCCGGCGGTCGACGGCGGCCCAGACGGCGCGCCGGGCCACGGGGTCCATGCCGGTCGTCGGCTCGTCGAGGATGAGGACCGGCCGGTCGCCGACCAGCGCGGCCGCGACGCAGGCGAGCCGTCGCTGTCCGCCGGAGAGCTTCTTCAGGGGGCGGCCGGCGAGCTCGCCGAGGCCGAGTTCGCCGAGTACCGCGTCGCGTTCGGCACGGGCCTCGCGTACCGGCAGGCCACGCAGCCGTCCGGTCGTCTCGGCGGCGAGCCCGACGGTCAGCTCGTCGAGCGCGGTCGATTCCTGCCCGAGGTAGCCGATCAGCCGGGAGGCCCGTTCGGGATGGCGCACGAGGTCGTGGCCCAGCAGGTCGACGCTGCCCGAGTCGGGCCGCATCAGTCCGGTGAGCTGTCGTACGAGGGTCGACTTGCCGGCGCCGTTGGGGCCGAGCAGTCCGAAGATCTCACCGCGCCGGATGTCCAGGCTGATGCCGTCGGTGGCGCGCACTTCGGGGGTGGCGGGCGTGCCGCGCCGGCCCCGGGCCGCGGGATAGATCTTGACCAGGTCACGCACCGCGCACACAGTGCCGTTCGCCGTCTGCGCCTGTGCTGTGCCCGTACTCACGAGGTACGAGGGTACGGGGTCCGGGGACCCGCATTACGCCCGGGGCCGCACCGATCGGACATCAACGCGGCGAAGCGCGGCCGGGTTGAGCGCCTCCGGTACCGATGCGCGCTCGGTCCGCAGAGGCCGTCCGGTGCCGGATAGACCCCGGTCCGCGATGCCGTCCGGTGCCGGGACCGAGCTATGGCCGTCCCCGCAGCCGTCCGGCGACCGGGACGCGCTCAGTCCCCGGAAGCCGCCGCCTTCTCCGGTTTCCCGGCGGCAGGAGCGTGCCGGTCGGCCGCCGGAGGGTGCTTCTCACCTGCCGGGGTGTGTTCCGCCGCCGCCCGTACGTCGATCTCGCGCCAGAATCCCGCCCGGATCGCATACCGGTCGTGCTCGTCGATCTGGTCGTCCTTGTGGGCGAGGAGCCCGAAGCGGGCGGCGTACCGAAGGAGTTCGCCGTCGATGCGGTGCGGGATGCGGGGGTACATGGTGGACAGCTTCTGCAGGTGGACGGTCTCCGGCAGGCGTTCCATCCAGCGCCGGGCGAAGACCTGCCCCACCTCGAAGGGGTCACCGCCGACCGTGGTGATGTCCTCCTCCCGGTCCGCCCAGCGCTGCTCGGCACTGGTGACCTGGGCCAGCGTCGGCAGGGAGGCCGTCTCGGGGGGTTCACCGAGGGGGCCGCCGCGCTCCACCCACCCCCGGTCGGACGACCAGCGCAGGGTCGCGCCGGCGGGCGGCGGGGCGGGGTGCGGCCGGTCCGCCTGGGCCCCGGGGCCGCGCAAGGTGCCGGCGAGGTCCTTCGGGGTGGGGACACCACGGCCGCCGTGACCGTGCGCGGAGTGGCCGGTGTTCTCGTCCGGCGGCGCGGACGTGCCGTTGCGGGCGTCGGCTTCGGCCTGGGCCTCCGAGGCCCGCTCGGCGGAGGCCGCGAGGGCCGCCTCGGGCAGCGGCGCGGAGAGGATCGCGGCGATCTCGGGGCGCGGTGCGGGAGGCGGGGCGCACGCGCCGCCGGTCTCCTTGGCCCGGACGGCCTGGGTGATCCAGGCCCGGTCCAGCACGCGCCGCTCGTCGGCCTCCGCGACCAGGTCCTCCGACTGGTTGTAGTCACCGTCGGCGGCCTGGACGGCCCAGAGGTGGACGGCGACGCCGTGCTCCTTGGCGGACATCAGGCCGGGCAGCAGATCGCCGTCGCCGGTCACCAGGACGACGTCCGAGCAGGCCCGGTTCCTGGCAAGTTCGGTGAGCTCGGCGTGCATCGCCGCGTCGACGCCCTTCTGCGCCCACCGCCCGTCGCTGCGGGTCAGGGCGCCCAGCCGTACCGTCACCCGCGGCATGACGCGCAGCCTGCGGTGTTCGGGCTGGGGTACGCGGTCGGGGGCGCCGTCGAACCAGTAGATCCGCAGCAGAGGCTGTTCCGTATCGGCCTCGGCCCGCTCCCGCAGGCCCTGGATCAGGGCCGCGTGGTCGACGGTGATGCGGGAACGGACGGGCTCACCGGCCAGCAGGCTCGCGGCCGCGCCCAGCAGGTAACCGGCATCCACCAGGACGACGCAACGGTCCACGCGTTCCACCCTCTTCCAGGAATTCGGGAACGACTCCAACGGGTCCGGTCTTCGGGAAACGATCGGATCCGCTTACTCAGGGTTTCCTTCGAGTCTGCCCGACCATGCGGGGGTTGACGGCCGGAACTCGATCATCGGCGTGGCGGATCCGGAAAATCGGCGCATCATACCCCCTCACTACGCACAGTAATGATCCAACATGCGATGTTTATCCGATTATGTGAATCTGACAGCGGTCCTGGCCCCGAGAGTCCCCCTAGGAGGAACACCATGGCCAAGAACAAGAACCGCAAGCAGGGCAGCCAGCAGGACCGCGCGTCCGAGTCGGAGCGCGGTGCGCAGGAGGCACGGTCCACGGCTTTCGAGTCGCAGAACCAGCCCCAGGCGCAGTCCCAGGGCAGTCCTGCCGATGTTGCTCGTAAGCATCAGCGGCGCTTCGGCCACAACTGACCGGACTTCTCCGGTACGGCCACAGGCCGGTAGCCGAGAGGGGCGCACCCGCTTTCCGCGGGGCGCCCCTCTCGTGCGTGCGGGCCGGTCCGGGGTCTCAGCCGGCCAGGCAGGACGGGCCGAGCAGCACCTTCAGGTCGCCGAAGAGCGCCGGGTCGGCCTTCACGCGGTGCCGGTCGAGCCGGAGCACCGTGGTCTTGCGGGGGCCCTGGAGCCTGATCCGCACCTCGGTGTCGCCCCGGTGGCTGTTGAGCACCTCGCCGAGCCGGCTGACCATGGGCGGGGTGATCTTGACGGTGGGGATGGTCAGGACCACGGGTGCGTTGGTGCCCGCGTTCGAGATGTCGGGGACCTGCATCTCCATGGCGACGAGCCGGGGCACGTCCTCGCGCTTGTCGAGCCGGCCCTTGACGAAGACGACGGTGTCCTCGACGAGCTGGGTGGAGACCAGCTGGTACGTGGCCGGGAAGAACATGCACTCGATCGAACCGGCCAGGTCCTCGACGGTGGCGATGGCCCAGGCGTTGCCCTGCTTGGTCATCTTGCGCTGGAGGCCGGAGATGATCCCGCCGATGGTGACGATCGCGCCGTCGCTGTGCTCGCCGCCGGTGAGCTGCGAGATCGCCGCGTCGGACTTGTCGCTCAGCACGTGCTCGATACCGAAGAGCGGGTGGTCGGAGACGTAGAGCCCGAGCATCTCGCGCTCCTGGGCCAGCAGGTAGGACTTCTCCCACTCGATGTCGGAGAACTCGACGTCGAGCCCGAAGCCCGGCTCGTCGCTGTCCTCCTCGCCGCCGCCGAAGAGGTCGAACTGCCCCTCTGCCTCCTTGCGCTTGACCTGCACCACGTTGTCGATCATGGGCTCGTGGTGGGCGACGAGCCCCTTGCGGGTGTGGCCCATCTCGTCGAAGGCGCCGGCCTTGATCAGCGATTCCACGGTCCGCTTGTTGCACACGACCGCCTCGACCTTGTCGAGGAAGTCGGGGAAGCTGCTGTACTTCCCCTTCGCCTTGCGGCACCGGATGATCGAGTCGACGACGTTCTGACCGACGTTACGGATGGCCGTCAACCCGAAGAGGATGACGTCGTCACCCTGTGCGGCGAAGTTCGACTCGGACTCGTTGACGTTCGGCGGGAGCACCTTGATGCCCATGCGGCGGCACTCGTTGAGGTAGACGGCCGACTTGTCCTTGTCGTCCTTGACCGAGGTGAGCAGCGCCGCCATGTACTCGGCGGGGTAGTTGGCCTTGAGGTATCCGGTCCAGTAGGTGACCAGGCCGTACGCGGAGGAGTGCGCCTTGTTGAAGGCGTATCCGGCGAACGGGACCAGCACGTCCCACAGCGCCTTGATCGCGGCGTCGGAGAAGCCGTTCTTCTTGGCGCCCGCCTCGAACAGGACGAAGTTCTTCGCCAGCTCGTCGGCCTTCTTCTTGCCCATCACGCGGCGCAGGATGTCGGCCTCGCCGAGCGAGTACCCGGCGACGATCTGGGCGGCCTTCTGCACCTGCTCCTGGTACACGATCAGGCCGTAGGTGAGGCCGAGGACCTCCTTGAGCGGCTCCTCCAGCTCCGGGTGGATCGGAGTGATCTCCTGGCGGGCGTTCTTGCGCTCGGCGTAGTTCGTGTGCGAGTTCATGCCCATCGGGCCCGGCCGGTACAGGGCCGAGACGGCGGAGATGTCCTCGAAGTTGTCGGGCTGCATCTGGCGCAGCAGGGAGCGCATCGGCCCGCCGTCGAACTGGAACACCCCGAGCGTGTCGCCCCGGCAGAGCAGTTCGTACGTCTTGGGGTCGTCCAGGGGCAGCGCCAGCATCTCCAGGTCGATGCCCTTGTTGGCCTTCACCATCTTGATGGCGTCGTCCATGATCGTCAGGTTGCGCAGGCCCAGGAAGTCCATCTTGAGCAGGCCGAGCGACTCGCACTGGGGGTAGTCCCACTGGGTGATCGTCACGCCGTCGGTGTGCCGCACCCAGATCGGCGCGTGGTCGACGATCGGCTCGCTGGACATGATGACGCCGGCGGCGTGCACGCCCATCTGCCGGACCAGGCCCTCGACGCCCTTGGCGGTGTCGATGACCTTCTGGACGTCCGGCTCGTTCTCGTACATCCCCCGGATCTCGCCGGCCTCGCTGTAGCGCGGGTGCTTGGGGTCCGTGATGCCGTTGAGGTCGATGCCCTTGCCGAGGACGTCGGCGGGCATGGCCTTGGTGAGGCGGTCGCCCATCGCGTACGGGTAGCCGAGGACGCGGGCGGAGTCCTTGATCGCGTTCTTGGCCTTGATCTTGCCGTAGGTGCCGATCATGGCGACCTTGTCGGCGCCGTACTTCTCCGTCACGTACCTGATCACCTCGACGCGCCTGCGCTCGTCGAAGTCGATGTCGACATCGGGCATGGAGACGCGCTCGGGGTTGAGGAACCGCTCGAAGATCAGCCCGTGCTCGATCGGGTCGAGGTCGGTGATGCCCATGGCGTACGACACGATCGAACCGGCGGCGGAGCCTCGGCCGGGGCCGACCGCGATGCCGTTGTTCTTGGCCCACATGATGAAGTCGGCGACGACCAGGAAGTACCCCGGGAACCCCATCTGGATGATGATGTCCATCTCGTACTCGACCTGCTTCTGCCGGTCCTCGGGGACCCCGCCCGGGAAGCGGCGGTTCATCCCGACCCGGACCTCCTCCTGGAACCAGGTGATCTCCGTGAAGCCCTCGGGGATGTCGAACTTCGGCATCAGGTCGCGCTTCTCGAACATCCCGGTGGTGTCGATCTGCTGCGCGACCAGCAGGGTGTTGGCGCAGCCCTCCTGCCAGGCGTCCGAGGAGTCGACGGCGTACATCTCGTCCGTCGTCTTCAGGTAGTAGCCGGTGCCGTCGAAGCGGAAGCGGTCCGGGTCGGAGAGGTTCTTGCCGGTCTGGATGCAGAGCAGCGCGTCGTGCGCGGTCGCCTCGCTGGCGTAGGTGTAGTGCGAGTCGTTCGTCACGAGCGGCGGGATGTTCAGCTTCTTGCCGATTTCGAGGAGCCCGTCACGGACCCTGCGCTCGATCTCGATGCCGTGGTCCATCAGCTCCAGGAAGTACTTGCCCTCGCCGAAGATGTCCTTGTAGTCGGAGGCCGCCTGGACCGCCTCGTCGAACTGTCCGAGCCGCAGCCGGGTCTGCACCTCTCCGGAGGGGCAGCCGGTGGACGCGATCAGGCCCTCGGACCACTGGGAGATGGTCTCCTTGTCCATGCGCGGCCACTTCTGCAGCCAGCCCTCGGCGTAGGCGTCCGAGGACAGCTTGAAGAGGTTGTGCAGCCCCTTGGCGTTCGACGCCCAGATCGTCTTGTGGGTGTAGCCACCCGAACCGGAGACGTCGTCGCGCTTCTGGTGCGGCTGCCCCCACTGGATCTTCCGCTTGTGCTTGCGGGACTCCGGAGCGACGTACGCCTCGATCCCGATGATCGGCGTCACGTTCGCCTTGGCGGCCGAATGGAAGAAGTCGTACGCCCCGTGCAGGTTGCCGTGGTCGGTCATCGCGATATGGGACATGCCCATCTCGTTGCACGCCTCGAACATGTCCTTGAGCCGCGCGGCACCGTCCAGCAGCGAGTACTGGGTGTGGACGTGAAGGTGCGTGAAAGGCGGCTTGGTCACGGCGCTGTGCCTCCGGGGGAAGTGAGGGTGGCGGGGCAGGGGGGACAGCGTGGAAGTCTACGTCTCCGAGGCGACAGCCGACGGGCACTCCGCGATACGGTCGCGCGTTGGAAGGGCGAGGACGCCCGTCCGTTTTGTCATGTACGTCGTCATGCAGGCCAGGTACCAGGAGGCACCCAGAGATGTCGGAAACGCAGACCGGCGCAGCGCAGCGCGGGGAGCAGATCCTCGAGGTCTTCGACACGGCTTTCGGTGAGCTGCTGGCCGCCGACCCGGCTGCCTTCCGGGTGAAGTTCCGCAAGATGGCGGGCTCCGCCTTCGCCTTCTACCGGGGCACGGCGTGCCTCTTCTACAACGACCTGGAGCGGGAGCGGCACGGCGGGCCGTACCTGGACGAGCGCACCGGCCGGGTGTGGATCCACGGCGATCTGCACGCGGAGAACTTCGGCACGTACATGGACGCCAACGGGCGTCTGGTCTTCAACGTGAACGACTTCGACGAGGCCTACGTCGGCCCCTTCACCTGGGACCTCAAGCGCTTCGCCGCCTCCGTCGCCCTCCTCGGTTACGCGAAGGCGCTGGGCGACGACCAGATCACCGAGCTCGTCCGCGTCTACGCGGCGGCCTACCGCGAGCGGATCCACGCGCTGGCGACGGGCGCGAAGAACGACGAGGTGCCGCCGTTCACGCTCGACACCGCCGACGGCCCGCTCCTGGGCGCCCTGCGCGTCGCCCGTTCGCTGACCCGGTTCTCGCTGCTGGACTCGATGACCGAGATCCGTGACTTCGAGCGCCGTTTCGCGGAGGGCGGCGGCTCGATCGACCTGGACGCGGCGACGCGCTACAAGGTCCTCGCGGCGTTCGACGGCTATCTGGAGACGCTGCCGGAGTCGAGCCTGACCCGCCCGGACTCCTACCGGGTCAAGGACGTCGTCGGCCGGCGCGGGATCGGCATCGGCTCGGCCGGGCTCCCCTCGTACAACATCCTTCTGGAGGGCAACAGCGACGCCCTGGAGAACGATGTCGTGATCTATCTCAAGCAGGCACAGACCCCCGCCGTCTCCCGGCACATCACGGACGCGGCCGTGCGGACCTACTTCCAGCACGAGGGGCACCGCACGGTGATCTCGCAGCGCGCCCTGCAGGCGCACGCCGACCCGTGGCTGGGCTGGACCGAGCTGGACGGCGCCGGGCAGCTGGTCGCCGAGGTGTCGCCGTACGCGGTCGACCTGGACTGGTCCGACATCGACGAGCCCGAGGAGATCGCGGCGGTCGTCGCCGATCTCGGCCGGGCGACGGCGACGATGCACTCCGCGGCGGACGACGAGAGCGGCCACTCGCTGGTGCCGTTCTCCACCGAGCGGGCGATCGACGCGGCGATCGCGGCGGACGAGGAGGGGTTCGGCGATCTGCTGGTGGACTTCGCCCACAGCTACGGGGCCCGGGCCCGGGCGGACCACCAGATCTTCGTGGACCTGTTCCGCAACGGCCGCATCCCGGGGCTGTAGGAGGCTCGCGACGCGCTGTAAGTCTTCCCACAGGGCCCCGGCCCCTTAGGGCTCGCTTACAGGTTCGCATGCGACACTCCCTGACGATGGACATCTCCGGGACGCAGCTCAGGGTCGTGCGCGCGGCGCTTTTCACGGCGCTCGTCGTGACGCTCTCCGCTGCCTCCCATGTGCTGCTCTCCCGGGTCCCGCTGCCGCTGACCCTCGTCGCCGTGCTGGCCGGCATCGTCTTCGCCGTGGCCTACGCGCTGGCGGGCCGGGAGCGCGGCTTCGGGGCCATCGCCGGACTGCTGGTGCCGCTGGAGCTGGCCGCGGACACCGTCTTCACCACCGGCCAGCACCTCTGCTACGGCGCGGCGGGCGGTCCGATCGCGGGTCCGCTGCGGTCGGTCGGCGTCGACGTGCTGTGCGGCGGCGGTGATGTCGGGACGGGCGCGGCGGGACTCGGCGGCGTCGGCCAGGTGGGTACGCCGCTGACCTCGGTCGCCGCGGGCGGTCACGGCGCGGCCGCGCTGCTCTCCTCGCCCGGCCCCCTGGTGCCGTGGCTGCTGCTGGCCGCGCATGTGACGGTCGGGCTGCTCGCCGCCGCCTGGCTGCACCGTGGTGAGGTGGCCCTCGCCGGGCTCCTGGGTGCCTTCGCCCTGCTGGCGTTCCGGCCGCTGCTGATCGCGGTGGCCGTGGCGGGGGCGGTCCGCCGCTCCGTACGCCTCGAGGTCCGTGCCGCCGGCCCCCGCCCGCACCCGCTCGTCCGGGCCCGCTTCCTGGTGCACTCCGTGGGACGGAGGGGACCGCCGCGCTCGGCCTGCGCCACCGCCTGAGCACGCAAGTCCCTGATGACGTACGACCACGCACCCCACGGAGAACCGAACCATGAGCAAGCGCAACAGCCAGGCCAGCAAGTCCGCCGCCCGTGAGCGGCTGCGCGCGGAGCGCGAGCGCCAGGCGAAGAAGGACAGGACCCGCCGGCAGGTCGTCGTCGGCGTCTCGGTCGTCGCCGCCCTCGCGATCATCGGTGGCGGCGCCTACGGCGTGATGCAGCTGAACAAGCCCGGCCACTGGGACGCCGCGAAGGACGCGAAGAACGTCACCGCGCCGAAGAACACCTCGGGCACCGACGGCACGACCGTGGTGATCGGCAAGTCGACCGCCAAGAAGACCCTGGAGCTGTACGAGGACTCCCGCTGCCCCGTCTGCGCCCAGTTCGAGCAGACCGTCGGCGAGACCGTCCACAAGGACGTCGACGCGGGCAAGTACAAGGTCAAGTACATCGGCGCCACGTTCATCGACAGCAACGGCGGCGAGGGCTCGAAGAACGCGCTGAGCGCCCTGGGTGCCGCGCTGAACGTGAGCCCCGAGGCCTTCCTCGACTACAAGTACGCCCTCTACTCCGCGAAGTACCACCCGGAGGAGACGGACGACAAGTTCAAGGACGACTCGTACCTGATCAAGGTCGCCGACACGGTGGACGCGCTGAAGGGCAACGACGCCTTCCAGAAGAACGTCAAGGACGGCACGTACGACGCCTGGGCGATGAAGATGTCCGCCACCTTCGACAAGAGCGGCGTCGAGGGCACTCCGACGCTGAAGATGAACGGCAAGGCGCTGACCGCCTCGGACAACAAGAACGCCCCGATGACGGTGGCGGACTTCAACACCGCGATCACCGCCGCGCTGAAGGCCTGATCCGCCCGGCCCCGGACGCGGGCGGGGGGGGGGGCGCCCCCCCGGGGCCCCCCCCCCCCCCCCCCCCCCCCCCGGGCCCGCCCCCCCCCCCCCCCCCCCCCCCGGGGGCCCCCCCCCCCGAGCCCCCCCCCGCGGGCCCTGC
>NZ_JBIDAD010000011.1:0-292352 GCF_043202315.1 Streptomyces sp. NPDC048211 | reverse complement strand
TCCCTTCGGTCTTGCGTTTCCGACTCTATCAGACTCTTTCGTGTCCGATTCCCGGTCGAAGCGGGCCTCGCATTTTCGCTTTCCAGTTCTTCGCTTTCGCGCTTCCCTTTTCGGCGAGTCCGACTCTATCAGATCCTTTCGGGCCTGATTCCCAGTCAGCGGGGCTTGTCTTCCCGGCTGTTGGGCCGTTCCGACGAGTGAGACATTAGCGGAATCCAGGGCCCCGACGCTAATCGGGGTCGCGTTCCTTCGAACGCGGATTCCTCATTTCGCATATGCGCACGCAAAGGCAGGCGACAGCTGTCGCTCGCTCGTTGTGGTTACTGCGGAATGGCTGTCCGGGGACCGACCGGGGTCGGCGCTCACGTCGGACAACTCGGAGCACACTACGGATGCGGAGGGGGCGTGTCAACCCCCGCCCGCGCCGAGCTGCGGTGGAAGGCGCGGCGGTAGTCCCGGGGGCTGGTGCCCAGGTGGGTGGCGAAGTGCTGGCGCATGGTGATCTCGCTGCCGAAGCCCGTGCGGCGGGCCACCTCGGGCAGAGGGAGGTCCGTGCGTTCCAGAAGCTTCTGAGCTGCGGCAATGCGCTGGGTGATGAGCCAGCGCAGCGGAGTGGTGCCGGTCGTCGCCTGGAAGTGACGGGCGAAGGAGCGGGTGGACATGCCGGCCCGTGCGGCCAGCTCGGCCACGGTGTGGGGATCCGCCAGACGGGTCAGGGCGAAGGCGCGAACGGCGGCGAGCGTGTCGGCGTCGCGATCGGTGTGCGGTGTGGGGTGCTCGATGAACTGAGCCTGTGTACCCGTGCGGAAGGGGGCCGTGACCATGGAGCGCGCGATCGTCGCCGCGGTCTCCGCACCATGGGTCCGCCGTACGAGGTGGAGGCAGAGGTCGATGCCCGCTGCCGTGCCGGCGGACGTCCAGAGGTTGTCGTCGTGGACGAACAGGGCGTCCGGGACGACGGTCACCTCGGGGTGGTGGGTACGCAGCAGATCAGTGAGGTTCCAGTGGGTCACGGCCCGGCGGCCGTCGAGGAGGCCCGCCTGGGCCAGCGTGAACGCGCCTCCGCAGAGGGCGGCGATCGGTGTGGCCCGGGCGTGCGCGCGGCGCAGGGCGTCGAGGACCGGCTCCGGGGCCGGCGTCACATGGTCGTCCAGGCCCGGGACGACGATCAGGTCGGCCCCGGCCAGCCAGTTCAGCGTGCGGTCGGGGGTCAGGGAGAGTCCGCCGCGCAAGGGGATGGGGGCGGCGGTGGCCGCCGTGCGGCGCAGGACGAAGGGCGGGACGCCGCGGTCCGTGCGGTCCACGCCCCAGACCTCCGTGATGACCGAGACGTCGAACGCGCGGACGCCGGGGAAGGACACCAGAGCGATCCGGGTGGGGTCGGGGCGAGGCGTTCCGGTCGCGGTCATGGTGGCAGTAAAGCATCGATCGATGGCTTTCCGACCCCTGGGAGACCGGAGGCGCCGGCGGCAGGATCGTGGTCATGGAGATCGCAGAGAACGCAGCGCTGGTCGTGGTGGACGTGCAGCAGGGTTTCGAGGAGGAGGCGTACTGGGGTCCGCGGAACAACCCCGCGGCGGACGGCAACATCGCCGGGCTGATCGACGCCTGGCAGTCGAGCGGGCGGCCCGTCGTCTTCGTACGGCATGACTCTCCGAAGCCCGATTCGCCGTTGCGGGTGGGGTATCCGGGGAACGCGTTCAAGCCGTACGTGGAGGAGCGGCGGGGAAAGGGCGGCGGGCCCGAACTGTTCGTGACGAAGAGCGTGAACTCGGCGTTCTACGGGACGCCCGATCTGGGGGCGTGGCTGAACGGTTCCGGGGTGCGGCAGATCGTGGTGGCCGGGATCCAGACCAATATGTGCGCGGAGACGACGGCGCGGATGGCGGGGAACCTGGGGTACGAGGTGTTCTTCGCGTTCGATGCGACCTACACCTTCGACGCGACCGGTCCGTGGGGGTGGACGCTCGGTGCGGAGGACGTGGCGCGGGCCACCGCCGTGACGTTGCACGGCGGTGGGTTCGCGAAGGTGGTGCGCAGTGCGGAGCTGATCGCTGCCGCGGAGTAGGTCAGCCGTTGCCGGAGGCGAGCTCGCGGCTGCGGTCGCGGGCGGCCTCCAGTGCGGCGATGAGGGCGGCGCGTACGCCGTGGTTCTCCAGCTCGCGGATGGCGCTGATGGTGGTGCCGGCCGGGCTGGTGACGGCTTCGCGGAGCTTGACCGGGTGCTCTCCGCTGTCGCGGAGCATCACGGCCGCTCCGATGGCGGCCTGCACGATGAGGTCGTGGGCCTGGGCGCGGGGCAGGCCGAGCAGGATGCCGGCGTCCGTCATCGCCTCGACGAGGAAGTAGAAGTAGGCCGGGCCCGAGCCGGAGAGGGCGGTGGCCGCGTCCTGCTGGGACTCGGGGACGCGCAGGGTCTTGCCGACGCCGCCGAAGATCGCCTCGGTGGTGGCGAGGTGGTCCGTGGTGGCGTGGCTGCCCGCCGAGATGACGGACATCCCCTCGTCGACCAGGACGGGGGTGTTCGGCATGACGCGGACCACCGGGGTGCCCGTGGTGAGGCGCTCCTCGATGAAGGCGGTCGTGATGCCGGCCGCGGCGCTGATGACCAGGCGGTCGGCGGTGACGTGGGGGGTCAGCTCGTCGAGGAGTCGGCCCATGTCCTGGGGCTTGACCGCCAGGATGAGGATGTCGGCGCGCTTGGCCGCTTCGGCGTTGGTGACCGCGTCGACGCCGTAGCGGTCGTGGAGCTCCGCGGCCCGCTCGGGGCGGCGGGTGGTGACCAGCAGGTCCGCCGGGCGCCAGCCGGCCCGGATCATGCCGCTGAGCAGGGCCTCGCCGATCTTGCCGGTGCCGAGGACTGCAACTGTCTGGGTCATGCGGTTCACCCTCCGGGCGGTGCTCGCTGTGCACGGTGCTCAGTGCTCGTCGCCGTCATCCTCGCACCGGGCCGTCAGGCGGTGCGGCGGCGGAGGGTGGCTGCGCCGAGGCCGAGGACGAGGAGGGCGCAGCCGGCCACGATCGCGATGTCGCGGACGAAGTCGCCGGTGACGGCGGTGTGGTGGAGGACCTCGTTCATGCCGTCGACGGCGTACGACATGGGCAGCACGTTCGAGATCGCCTCCAGGACGGGAGCCATCCGGTCCCGGGCGATGAAGAGTCCGCAGAGCAGCAGCTGCGGGAAGATCACGGCCGGCATGAACTGGACGGCCTGGAACTCCGAAGCCGCGAACGCCGAGACGAACAGGCCGAGCGCCGTGCCGAGCAGGGCGTCGAGCAGGGCGACCAGGAGCAGCAGCCAGGGCGAACCGGTGACGTCCAGGCCGAGGGCCCAGACCGAGAGGCCCGTGGCAAGGAGCGACTGGACGACGGCGACGGCGCCGAAGGCGAGGGCGTAGCCGGCGATCAGGTCGCCCTTGCCGAGCGGCATCGCGAGGAGGCGCTCCAGGGTCCCCGAGGTGCGTTCGCGCAGGGTGGCGATCGAGGTCACCAGGAACATCGTGATCAGGGGGAAGATGCCGAGGAGCGAGGCGCCGATGGAGTCGAAGGTCTGCGGGCTCCCGTCGAAGACGTACCGCAGCAGGGTAATCATCACGACCGGGATCAGCAGGAGGAGTGCGACCGTGCGCGGGTCGTGCGTCAGCTGGCGCAGGACGCGGCCGGCGGTGGCGAGGGTGCGGGCGGCACTCAGGGGCGGAGTGCCGGTGGCCGGGGTGCTCGTCGTGCTCATCGGGCGTTCTCCTGACGGGTGGCGGCCGCGTCGACCAGGTGGAGGAAGGCTTCTTCGACGGTGTCGGTCCCGGACCCCGTACGCAGGGCCTCCGGGGTGTCGTCGGCGAGGATCTCGCCTTCGCGCATCAGGAGCAGCCGGTGGCAGCGCTCGGCCTCGTCCATGACGTGGGAGGAGACGAGCAGGGTGGTGCCGCGGTCGGCGGCGAGGCGGTGGAAGAGGCTCCAGAGGTCCCGCCTGAGCACCGGGTCGAGGCCGACGGTCGGTTCGTCGAGGACCAGCAGTTCGGGAGTGCCGAGCAGCGCCACGGCGAGGGAGACCCGGGTGCGCTGGCCGCCCGAGAGGGTGCCGGCGAGGTTGTCGGCGTGGCTGGTGAGGTCGACCTCGGTGAGGGCGCGGGTGACGGCCTCGCGGCGGGCGTCCCGGTGGCGGCGGCCCGGCCGGAGGATCGCCGCGAAGTAGTCGAGGTTCTGCCGGACCGTGAGGTCGGTGTAGACGGACGGGGCCTGGGTGACGTACCCGATGCGGGGGCGGAGGGTGGGGTGGCCCGCGGGGCTGCCCAGGACGTCGAGGGTGCCGGTGACCTTGGCCTGGGTGCCGACGACGGCCCGCATCAGGGTGGATTTGCCGCAGCCGGAGGGGCCGAGGAGGCCGGTGATCCTGCCGGGTTCGACGGTGAAGTCGAGTCCTTTCAGAACGGTGCGGCTGCCTCGTACGACGGTGAGGCCACGGGCCTCGATGGCGACGCCCGAAGAATTCATCATGCGATGAATATTGATCCCGGCGGGGCGCCGCCGTCAAGGCATCGGGCGTCGCGGGGGCGGGTCCGCTCAGCGGATGGTCACGTTCAGGTCGACGACGTACGCCTCCTCGACCGTGCCGTCCGGAAAGAGCGGCGCGAGGTGCTCGCGTTCCGCGGCGAGGAAGCGCCGGGTGGGTTCCTCGCCGAGGACCAGGAACGCCGAGTGGCTGCCGAGGTTGTCGAGGTGGGTGGTCAGCGGGATGCGCCGGGTCCAGGGGATACGACGGTGTACGAAGTCGAGCTCGGGCAGCAGACCTCGGGTGCGGGCGGGCGAGCCGTGGGCACTCTCGTCCTCGGCCCCGGCTTCGGCGCGGAAGAACTGGCGCAGCCGGGTGTCCTGGGCGGCGACCCACGGGACGGTGTGGTCGGAGACGTTCCACCAGAGGGCGAGCGCGCCGCCCGGCCGCAGGACGCGCAGGGCCTCGGGGGTGGAGCGGGCGCGGTCGGTCCAGTGCCAGGACTGGGCGTACGTGATCAGGTCGGCCGAGGCCGCGGCGAAGGGGAGGCTGTTGCCGTCGCCCCGCACCAGCGGTATGTGCGGGAGGGCCAGGTGCAGCTCCGCCGCCATGCCGGGGCCGGGTTCCACGGCGACGACGCGCGCGCCGCGCTCATGGAGACGGCGGGTGGAGATGCCGGTGCCCGCACCGACGTCGAGGGTTCGGGCGCCGCGCAGAGGGCGGCCGGCGAGCTCCTCGACGGCGTCGAGCAGGGCGGCAGGGTAGCCGGGGCGTGCCGCGGCGTACTGGGCGGCCACCCGGTCGAAGGAGAGGGCGCGCGGGGTTGCGGGGTGCGGGGCGTGTTCCGGAGCGGCGTCCGGGGTGTCCGTTGCGGTCATGGGCCCATCGTGCCGCCCGTGGCCCGCCCCCGGGCGGGGTCCCGCCTACTTGCGGCGGGCCTTCTTCGCCTTGGCCGTCCTGCGGGCCGCCGGGTTGCCGGTCCGTGCGGAGCGGCGCTTCGCGAAACGGACCTGGGCCGCCTCGTACTCCGCGCGCCGGAGCTTCTCGCCCGGCGCCTCGGTGAACGTACGGAAGAAGTACGCCAGGAGCGAGCCGACGAAACCGATGGTCTTGAGGCCGCGCAGCATGTCCTCGCGGCCCGGATCGGCCGGGCGGCTGCTGAAGCCTTCCCATGTCTTGCGGAAGGCGACGGCGCTGCAGACGGCGAACATCACGACGACGAGCAGGCCGACGAAACTGCCGACGTCGGCGATCTCCAGGCCCTGATAGGCGAAGCGCAGCACGAAGCAGGAGGCGACCGCCGCGGCGAGCGAGCCGAGGGAGGCTCCGGCACGGCGGAGCGCGTAGTTGCCGTCGTGGGCGACCCAGGTCGTGCCGAAGAAGCGGATGGGCTCGGGCTGCGGGCCGGGGGCGGTCGCGGAGGCGCCGGTGGGCACCGTGCCGGACTCGGTGGTGCCGGGAGCCGTGCCGTCGGGGGTGTCGCTGTTCTCGGTCACACAACCGATTATCCCAGGGCCGGGCCGGGCCGGAGCCCGGGGCAGCGGTGCGGGTGCGGCTCGGCCGCGTTGTTCCCCGATGGCGCCGTCACCGCCGGGACAGGCGCCGGTACGGGGGAGCGGGAGGTGGGGCGCGTGGCGGGTGCCGCTCGGCCGCGCCGGTCCCCCCGGCGCCACGGTCACCGCCGGGACAGGCGCCCGTACGGAGGTGGAGCGGGTGGCCGGCCCCCTTCGGGAAGGGGGCCGGTCACCGTGGTTCAGCCCAGCTTGGAGACGTCGCGGACGGCGCCGCGGTCCGCGCTCGTCGCCATGGCCGCGTAGGCGCGCAGCGCCGCCGAGACCTTGCGCTCGCGGTTCTTCGGCGCGTACACGCCGTTCAGCGCCTCGCGGCGGGTGGCGAGCTCGGCGTCGGGGACGAGGAGCTCGATCGAGCGGTTCGGGATGTCGATCCGGATCCGGTCGCCGTTCTCGACCAGCGCGATCGCCCCGCCGGACGCCGCCTCGGGCGAGGCGTGCCCGATGGACAGGCCCGACGTACCGCCGGAGAAACGGCCGTCGGTGATCAGCGCGCAGGTCTTGCCGAGGCCACGGCCCTTGAGGAACGAGGTGGGGTAGAGCATCTCCTGCATGCCGGGACCGCCGCGCGGGCCCTCGTAGCGGATGACGACGACGTCGCCGTGCGTGATCTCCTTGCGGAGGATCTTGTCGACGGCCTCCTCCTGGGACTCGCAGACGACCGCCGGGCCCTCGAAGGTCCAGATCGACTCGTCGACGCCGGCCGTCTTCACGACGCAGCCGTCCACGGCGATGTTCCCCTTGAGGACCGCGAGGCCGCCGTCCTTCGAGTACGCGTGCGCCACGTCGCGGATGCAGCCGCCCGCCGCGTCCAGGTCCAGGGTGTCCCAGCGCTCGGACTGCGAGAAGGCGGTCGCGGAACGGACACAGCCCGGGGCCGCGTGCCACAGCTCGACGGCCTCGGGGGACGGCGAGCCGCCGCGGACGTCCCAGTTCTTGAGCCACTCGGCGAGCGTGTCGGAGTGCACCGAGTGCACGTCCTCGTTGAGCAGACCGCCCCGGTGGAGCTCACCGAGGAGGGCGGGGATGCCGCCGGCCCGGTGGACGTCCTCCATGTAGTACGTACCGCCGGGGGCCACGTTGGGGGCGACCTTGGAGAGGCACGGGACCCGGCGGGAGACCTCGTTGATGTCGTCGAGGTCGTACGCCAGCTCCGCCTCCTCGGCGGCGGCCAGCAGGTGCAGGATCGTGTTGGTCGAGCCGCCCATGGCGATGTCCAGCGCCATCGCGTTGTCGAACGCGGCGCGGGTGCCGATGGCGCGCGGCAGGACCGTCTCGTCGTCCTGCTCGTAGTAGCGCTTGGTGATCTCGACGACCGTACGGCCGGCGTCCTCGTACAGCGCCCGGCGGGCGGTGTGCGTGGCGAGGACGGAGCCGTTGCCGGGGAGGGAGAGGCCGAGGACCTCGGTCAGGCAGTTCATCGAGTTGGCGGTGAACATGCCGGAACAGCTGCCGCAGGTGGGACAGGCGTTCTCCTCGATACGGAGGATGTCCTCGTCCGAGATGCTCTCGTCGACCGCGTCGCTGATCGCGTTGACCAGGTCGAGCTTGCGGACCGTGCCGTCGACGAGGGTGGCCTTGCCGGCCTCCATCGGACCGCCGGAGACGAAGACCGTGGGGATGTTGAGGCGCATCGCCGCCATCAGCATGCCCGGGGTGATCTTGTCGCAGTTCGAGATGCAGATCAGCGCGTCGGCGCAGTGCGCCTCGACCATGTACTCCACGCTGTCGGCGATGAGGTCGCGGGAGGGCAGGCTGTAGAGCATGCCGCCGTGGCCCATGGCGATGCCGTCGTCCACCGCGATCGTGTTGAACTCGCGGGGCACCGCGCCCGCCGCCTTGATCGCCTCGGAGACGATCCGGCCGACCGGGGCGAGGTGGGTGTGGCCGGGGACGAACTCCGTGAAGGAGTTGGCGACCGCGATGATCGGCTTGCCGATGTCCTCGCTCGCTACGCCCGAGGCGCGCATAAGGGCGCGCGCGCCCGCCATGTTGCGGCCGTGGGTGACAGTGCGGGACCTCAGCTGCGGCATCGTCTCTCGCTCCTTCGACAGAAAAGACTGACTTCGAGCGTACGCCTCCCGTGCCAGGATCTGGACAGGGTGTCCGAAATGCGGGATGCGGTGCTCAGGGGTTGGGCGGGGTGTACGGGGTGGGTGCGTGCGGGGCGGGTGCGTGCGGGAGTCGGGCCTCGATCACCGGAGCGGCTTGATCAGGGGCTTGGGGAGGGGCCCGTTCTGCCCGGCCGGTCCGGATCGTCGGCGGGGGACGGGTCGGTCAGGTAGCGCTGCAGGGTCGGGGCCACCATCGCGACGATCTTCTCCGGGTCCGCCGATGCCAGGGGCTCCGCCCGGAGCACGTACCGCAGCATCGCGATGCCCACCATGTGCGAGGCGGCCAGTTCGGCGCGGAAGGTGGGGTCGGGTACGTCCAGCTGTTCCGCGATCCGTCCCAGCAGGCGCCGCAGGACGAAGCCGCTCAGGACCTTCGCCGCCGCCTCGTGGGTCAGGGCCGAGCGCAGGACCGCCAGCAGCGGGGTCCTGGACGCCGGGTTCTCCCAGACCGCGATGAAGTAGCGGGCCAGCCGCTCCCCCAGGCCCTCCTTGTCACTGCCCAGGATGGCCGGAATCACCAGGGCGGGCTCGAAGGAGAGCTCGATCGCGGCGGCGAAGACCTCGTCCTTCGTACCGAAGTAGTGATGGACCAGGGCGGCGTCCACGCCCGCCGCCTTCGCGATGCCGCGGACCGACGTTTTGTCGTAGCCGCGTTCGGCGAATTCGGCGCGGGCCGCCTCCAGGATGCGGGTACGCGCGTCCGGACCGGCCGTCGCCGTCGTACGGGAGGGGCGGCCGCGGCGCCTGGGGCCGGGGGCCTCGGCGCCCGGGGTCATGAGCGCGGCACCTGCGCCGACGAGGCGAGGTGCAGCCGGGTGAAGGCGAGCGCCTCGGCGAGGTCGGCCTCGCGTTCGGCGGTGGACATCGCCCGGCGGGTGTTGACCTCGATGACGACATGGCCGTCGAAGCCGGACCGGGCCAGCCGCTCCAGGAGTTCGGCGCAGGGCTGGTCGCCGCGGCCGGGCACCAGGTGCTCGTCCTTGCCCGAACCCTTGCCGTCGGCCAGGTGGACATGGGCCAGCCGGTCGCCCATCCGGTCGACCATCGCCATGCCGTCCGTGCGCGCCGTCGAGGTGTGCGACAGGTCGACCGTGAAGTGGCGGTAGTCGTCGTTGGTGACGTCCCAGTCGGGGGCGTACGCGAGCATCTCGCGGTCCCGGTAGCGCCACGGGTACATGTTCTCGACGGCGAAGCGCACATCGGTCTCGTCCGCCATCCGCCAGATCCCGGTGACGAAGTCACGCGCGTAATTGCGCTGCCACCGGAACGGCGGGTGGACCACGACGGTCGACGCGCCGAGCTTCTCCGCCGCGGCGCGCGCCCGCTGGAGCTTGACCCAGGGATCGGTGGACCAGACCCGCTGCGTGATCAGCAGACAGGGGGCGTGAACGGCCAGGATCGGCACCTGGTGATAGTCCGAGAGCCGGCGCAGGGCCTCGATGTCCTGGCTGACGGGGTCGGTCCAGACCATGACCTCGACGCCGTCGTATCCCAGGCGCGCGGCGATCTCGAAGGCCGTCGCCGTCGACTCCGGATAGACCGAGGCCGTCGACAGGGCGACCTTCGCATCCGGGATGCGCACCACTGGTTCTGCCACGCAGACAGCGTACGGGCAGCGGTGCGCCTCGCCGAGGGGGTCCGGTGGAAAGTGAGAAGGGCCATGACGACGACGCGCCGGGGCGGCCCCTTCAGTTCAGGGCCACGTCCTCGGTGGACGTCAGGTGGTCCAGGCGGCGCAGGATCACTCCCTCGCGCAGCGCCCAGGGGCAGATCTCCAGGTCCTCGACGCCCAGGAGGTCCATCGCGCCCTCCGCGACCAGCGCGCCGGCGAGCAGCTGGGCGGACCTGCCCTCGGAGACACCGGGCAGGTTCCCGCGCTCCTCGACCGTCATCGCGGCCAGCTTCGGCACCCACTCCTCCAGGGCCTTGCGGCTGAGGGTGCGCTGCACGTACAGGCCCTCGGTGGAGCGTGCGGCGCCCGCGATCCTGGCGAGCTGCTTGAAGGTCTTGGACGTGGCCACGACATGGTCGGGGCGGCCGAAGCGGGTGAACTCGCCGACGCTCCGGGCGATCCGCGCCCGGACATGGCGGCGCAGCGCCCTCACCTCCGCCGGGTCCGGCGGATCGCCGGGCAGCCAGCCGGCCGTGAGCCGGCCGGCGCCCAGCGGCAGGGACACCGCGGCGTCCGGTTCCTCGTCGATGCCGTACGCGATCTCCAGTGAGCCGCCGCCGATGTCCAGGACGAGCAGCTTGCCCGCCGACCAGCCGAACCAGCGCCGGGCGGCGAGGAAGGTGAGCCGGGCCTCCTCCGTGCCGCTGAGGACGGCGAGGTCGACACCCGTCTCGTCGCGCACCCGGGTGAGCACCTTGTCGGCGTTGCTCGCCTCCCGCACCGCGGAGGTGGCGAACGCCAGCACGTCCTCGCAGCCCTTGTCCTCGGCGGCCTGGAGCGCGTCGGTGATCGTCGTCACCAGCCGGTCCACGCCGAGGGGGCCGATCGCCCCGTCCTCGTCGAGCAGTTCGGCCAGCCGCAGCTCCGCCTTGTGCGAGTGCGCGGGCAGCGGGCGGGCGCCGGGGTGCGCGTCGACCACCAGCAGATGAACCGTGTTCGACCCCACGTCGAGGACTCCGAGTCTCATATGCAGAACGCTACTGCGGCTTCGCGGGAGGACGGACCGGCGCATCCCGTGCTGCCGCGCCCCGTCCATGCGCCGGGCCGACTTACTCTGGGCGCGTGCCAAAGACGAAAAAGGCGAAGCCGGGCAAAGTCACGAAGAAGCAGAAGACGAAGCAGGAGATGCAGCAGCCGCAGACAGAGGGACCCCAGGGGTCCGACGAGACGGGGATCGACTTCGCGCGGGCGTGGGTGGAGTTCCCTGACCCCGCCGACGACGAGCAGGTCTTCCGGTGCGACCTGACCTGGCTGACGTCCAGGTGGACCTGCATCTTCGGCAGTGGCTGCCAGGGCATCCAGGCCGGTCGCGCCGACGACGGGTGCTGCACCCTGGGCGCCCACTTCTCGGACGAGGACGACGAGAAGCGGGTGGCCGGTCATGTCGCCCGGCTCACCCCGGACCTGTGGCAGTTCCACGACGTGGGTACGGAGACGGGCTGGGTCCAGACCGATGACGACGGGGAGCGTCAGACACGGCGCTGGGAGGGCTCCTGCATCTTCCAGAACCGTCCCGGCTTTGCCGCGGGGGCCGGCTGTTCCCTGCACATCCTGGCGCTGCGGGAGGGCAAGGAGCCCCTGGAGACCAAGCCGGACGTGTGCTGGCAGCTTCCGGTCCGGCGTACGTACGACTGGATCGACCGGCCCGACGACACGCGTGTGCTCCAGGTGACGATCGGTGAGTACGACCGCCGGGGCTGGGGCCCGGGCGGTCACGACCTGCACTGGTGGTGCACGTCGGCCACGTCGGCGCACGGTGCCGGGGAGCCGGTGTACGTGTCGTACCGGCCCGAGCTCACGGAGCTGATGGGCAAGGAGGCGTACGAGCGGCTGGTCGGGCTGTGCGAGGAGCGGCTCTCCTCGCTGCTGCCGATGGCGCCCCACCCGGCGGACCCGGCGTAGGCGCCCGGGGCCCGTCATTCCGCCGCCGGCGGGGTGCTCGGGCCGCCCTCGCCCGGGCCGGTCGGGGACGGGGAGTCCGTCGGGGAGTCCGTCGGGTCCGGGGACGGGCTCGGTGTGCCCGGGTCCGTCGGCGTCGGGGTGGCGGTGTCCGTCGGGCCGGGCGTCGGAGTGTGACCGGGATCCGGGGAGGACGGCGACGGTTCCTCCGGGACGGGCGGATGCGGACGGGACGGGCCGCTCGGCCGCGGCGGGACGGTCGGCGCACGCCCCCCGTACCCGTGTATCGACACGACCGACCCCGAGGGGGCGACGGCGATCCGTGCGGTCCAGTGGCCGGCGGGTTCGCGCGCGTGGTCCACGAGGACGCGGACCGTGATGCTGCCGCCCGCCGCGAGCGTCCCCGAGGTGCTGCTCAGCCGCAGCCAGGACCGGCCCGTGCCCGCCGACCAGACGACGGGGCCCGCCTTCGACGCGGTGAGCGTGATCGTCGTCGTGCCGCCGGACGACCGGGCCTCGACGGTGAGGCGGCCCGTGCCCCTCGATCCCCCGTCCCGGTCCGTGCCCACGCTGATGACCTCGGCGGAGACGTCCGGGAGGCGGTCGCCGTCCGCGAAGCCGGGGCCGGGCTCGGGGCGGGCGTTGCCCGCGTTCTCGTAGTGGCCGTACGGGTCGTCGGATCCGTGTCCGTCGTCCGACTCGGTCGCGGTGACCGCCGCGCCGTCGCGTCCCTCGCCGGTGAGGGGTGCGCCCCGGTAGGCGGACCACAGGGCGATCACGGGGGCGGCGACGACCGTGGCGACGACCGTCGTCGTCATGACCCTGGACCGCAGCCGGTCCCGGCGCGCGGCGTGGTCCTTCGGGTCCATCGGAAAGCCCGTCCGGTCGAACCGGGGAGTGGCGGACCGATTCTTCTGATGCTTCTGGGCATGCAGCATCGCCACATAGGCGGAGGGCCGCGGCGCCTCGACGACCGCCAGCGCGGCCGCGGGCGTGACCGCGGCACCCGGCCACGGGCCCTGGGCACCGGCCCGCTCGGCCGCGCGGCGGCAGCTCGGGCAGTCGTCCACATGCCGTACGAGCTCGCGGCGCAGGGTGGCGGAGAGCAGCACGCGATGGTCGCCGGTGAGCCTGCCGACCGCGGCGCAGTTGCCCTTCTCGACGACGGCGAGGGCGGCCCTCGTCCGTTCCACCTCGCAGGCGGCCGCCGCCAGGAGCTCCCGGGCGGTCGCGGGTTCCAGCCCGAGGACGGCGGCGACCGCGCGCGGGGTGAGGCCGTGGCGCACGGCGAGCTCCAGCGCCTCACGCTGTTCGGGGGTGGTTCCCGCCGCTTCGGGCCAGGCCAGCTGGGCCAGCTCGCGGCGGTGCGCCTCGGCGGCGGCCGGGCTCTCCGCGAACGCGGCGGGCGCCGGGGCTGCGGACGCCGGCCCCGCGGGCCGGGGCGCGGAGGGCGCGAGAGGTGGTGCGGCCACGGCTTTCGAGGCGTGCGCGGACGCGGGTGTGCGCCGGCCCGCGCGGGCCGGCGGTGCGGCGGGACCGCGAGGGTCGTCCTGCGCCCTGGCCGGCTGCCGGCGCGCCTGCGCCCCGTCGGGCCTGCGGTGCGCCTGGCGGCCCGTCTTCTGCTCGCCGAGTCTGCGCAGGCACATCCACCTGGCCAGTGCGTACAGCCAGGCTCTGCGTTCCTCCTCGTCCGCCGGGCACCGCCCGCCCTGCCGCTCCGCCAGTGCCAGCACTCCGCCGAGTGCGTCGGTGGCGGCGTCGTGGTCGCAGAGCACGGAGAGGCAGTACGTGAACAGGCCGTCGAGATGCGGCTCGTAACGGGCGGGAGGCCGCTTCGGCGAGGAGTGGGGCGCGCGGTGCTGCCCCCGGTGTGCGCCGGGGGTGTGGGTGGGGGTCTCCAGCCTGCTGCTCGTCACCTTGCGACCGTAGGCAGGGCAGGGCGGACGCTCGTACCCCTTGAGCACATTTAACCCTTACGGGTGAACGTATCGCTCAATAAGGGACAGGCATCCGTGATTCCGCCCACGGTGGCGGTGCGCGACCCCCGCCCGCACACCGCGCCGGGCCCCACTGTCCGACCTCACCTATACGGTGGCGCCATGGCTGCCCGTACGAAATCCGCGAAGGACCGGCCGTCCTACCGCTGCACCGAATGCGGCTGGACGACCGCCAAGTGGCTCGGCCGCTGCTTCGAGTGCCAGGCGTGGGGGACGGTCGAGGAGTTCGGCGGCGCCCCTGCGGTCCGGACCACGGCGGCCGGCCGGGTCTCCACGGCCGCGCTCCCCATCGGCCAGGTCGACAGCCGCCAGGCCACCGCCCGCTCGACGGGCGTCGGCGAGCTGGACCGGGTGCTGGGCGGCGGGCTGGTGCCCGGCGCCGTCGTGCTGCTCGCGGGCGAGCCCGGCGTGGGGAAGTCCACGCTGCTGCTGGACGTGGCGGCCAAGGCGGCGAGCGACGAGCACCGCACGCTGTACGTCACGGCCGAGGAGTCCGCCAGCCAGGTCCGGCTGCGTGCCGACCGGATCGGGGCGATCAACGACCATCTGTATCTGGCCGCCGAGACCGATCTGTCCGCGGTCCTCGGCCATCTCGACGCGGTCAAGCCGTCCCTGCTCGTCCTGGACTCCGTACAGACCGTCGCCTCCCCGGAGATCGAGGGCGCGCCCGGCGGGATGGCGCAGGTCCGCGAGGTCGCCGGGGCGCTGATCCGCGCCTCCAAGGAGCGCGGCATGTCGACCCTGCTGGTCGGCCACGTCACCAAGGACGGCGCGATCGCAGGGCCCCGGCTGCTGGAGCACCTGGTCGACGTGGTGCTGTCCTTCGAGGGCGACCGGCATGCCCGGCTCCGGCTCGTGCGCGGCGTCAAGAACCGCTACGGGGCGACCGACGAGGTCGGCTGCTTCGAGCTCCACGACGAGGGCATCACCGGCCTCGCCGACCCTTCCGGCCTCTTCCTCACCCGCCGCGACGAGCCCGTGCCCGGCACGTGCCTGACCGTCACCCTGGAGGGCAAGCGCCCCCTGGTCGCCGAGGTGCAGGCCCTCACCGTCGATTCCCAGATTCCCTCGCCCCGGCGCACCACCTCGGGCCTGGAGACGTCCCGGGTGTCGATGATGCTGGCCGTCCTGGAGCAGCGTGGCCGGATCAGCTCGCTGGGCAAGCGGGACATCTACAGCGCCACGGTCGGCGGTGTGAAGCTCTCGGAGCCGGCCGCCGACCTCGCGATCGCGCTCGCCCTGGCCAGCGCGGCGAGCGACACACCGCTGCCGAAGAACCTGGTGGCGATCGGCGAGGTGGGTCTCGCGGGCGAGGTCAGACGGGTCACCGGGGTCCAGCGCAGACTGGCCGAGGCACACCGCCTGGGCTTCACCCACGCCCTGGTTCCGTCCGATCCGGGGAAGGTCCCGGCCGGTATGAAGGTCACAGAAGTCGCCAACATGGGCGACGCTCTGAGGGTCCTCCCGCGCCGCTCTCGCGCACA
Organism: Streptomyces sp. NPDC048211; assembly: GCF_043202315.1. NCBI lineage: Bacteria > Bacillati > Actinomycetota > Actinomycetes > Kitasatosporales > Streptomycetaceae > Streptomyces > Streptomyces sp. NPDC048211. The sequence continues at coordinate 277,126 of NZ_JBIDAD010000011.1, read as the reverse complement.
GGCCCCACAGGAGGACGGCGCACGCCGGTAGACTTTGCCCTGGTCTCGCCCGTCCGTACGAACGGCAAGAGGGACGTGGGGTCTTTCGTTTGGGCGTGCGCGCCGGACCGCGCGAGCCCGGCATGATCCGAACGAGAGGCCCTAAGGGCACCGCAAACCTGTGACCGGAGGAGTGCAGTGGCAGCCAGCGACCGGGCAGCATCGCCCGGAAAGTCCGGCCAAGGCACCGGTAACGAGGCGCTGATGCGCGCCTCGTTGACCGCCGTCGCGCCCGGAATGGCCCTGCGGGACGGCCTGGAGCGCATTCTCCGCGGCAACACCGGCGGGTTGATCGTGCTCGGCATGGACCGGACCGTCGAGTCGATGTGCACCGGCGGTTTCGTGCTGGACGTGGAGTTCACCGCGACCCGGCTGCGCGAGCTCGCCAAGCTCGACGGGGCACTGATCCTCGACAAGGACATGACGAAGATCCTGCGGGCCGGCGTCCAGCTGGTCCCGGACGCCTCGATCCCCACCGAGGAGACGGGCACCCGTCACCGCACGGCGGACCGGGTCTCCAAGCAGTGCAACTTCCCGGTCGTCTCGGTCTCGCAGTCGATGCACCTCATCGCGCTGTACGTGGACGGGGAGCGCCGGGTCCTGGAGGAGTCCGCCGCGATCCTCTCCCGGGCCAACCAGGCCCTCGCCACGCTGGAGCGCTACAAGCTCCGGCTCGACGAGGTGGCGGGCACGCTCTCCGCCCTGGAGATCGAGGACCTGGTGACGGTCCGGGACGTGACGGCCGTCGCCCAGCGTCTGGAGATGGTCCGCCGGATCGCGACCGAGATCGCCGAGTACGTGGTGGAGCTCGGGACCGACGGCCGGCTTCTCTCGCTCCAGCTCGACGAGTTGATCGCGGGCGTGGAGCCGGAGCGCGAGCTGGTCGTGCGCGACTACGTACCGGAGCCGACCGCGAAGCGCTCGCGCACGGTGGCGGAGGCGCTCACCGAGCTGGACGCGCTCTCCCACACCGAGCTGCTCGAACTCCCGGTCGTGGCACGGGCGCTGGGATACAGCGGCTCCCCGGAGACACTCGACTCGGCGGTGTCGCCGCGCGGCTTCCGGCTGCTGGCGAAGGTGCCGCGGCTGCCCGGGGCGATCATCGACCGGCTGGTGGAGCACTTCGGCGGCCTGCAGAAGCTGCTCGCCGCGAGCGTCGACGATCTCCAGACGGTGGACGGCGTCGGCGAGGCACGGGCCCGCAGCGTGCGCGAGGGACTGTCGCGGCTGGCCGAGTCGTCGATCCTTGAGCGGTACGTGTAGGCGGGTACGCGGAACGCGGTTCGTGCGGACCGGTACGCGGTTCGCGACAGGTGCGGACCGGTGCGCGGGTACGTGCGACTGAGGCTGCTCCCGGACCGGTGCGCCTGCTGTGCGTGCACCCGGGGCCGCTCACGGCCCGGCGCGCCTGCGGTACGGAGCCGAGACCGCTCCCCGGACCTGCGGGCCGTCGGGCCCGGGCCCTTCAGACCCTCAGGTCCGCCTGCCCGGTCCGTCGCGGCCCGCCTCAGCCCGTCGCGTCAGGCCCCCGAGCCGCTCCCCTGCGCCGTCCCCCCGCGTCAGTCCCGCGACGGCCCTCCGCATCAGTCCCTCACATCAGTCCTTGGCGAGGACGAACGAGGCGCGCTGCACGGGCTCGCCCGGGGCCTTGGCCTCGACCAGATACGTGCCGGGGCCCACCGCTCCCGCAGGCGGTGTCGCACACTTCGGGGCGCTCTTCCCGCGGTCCCACTCCACGGCGTGCTCGACACTCGCTCCGGCCGGCACCTTCAGCAGCACGGCGGCCGCGTTGCGCGGGCAGTCCTTGGAGGACCACACCTCGTCGTCGTCCCCGCCCGCTTCGGTGACGGTGAGGACCGCGGCCTTCGGGCCGAAGTCGGCCTTGCACGCGGTGGCCGAGGTGTTCGTGGCGATCAGCCGGAACTTCGGCTTCTCGCCGGGTCCGTAACGAAGGTCGGTCTTCAGGGTCAGCCGCAACGCGCTGGGCACACAGTCGGGAAGCGAGGATCCGGCCGGGACCCGCTGCCCCGCGGTTCCGCCGCCCGATCCGGAACCGGCTCCCGTCTCCGAGCCGTTGCCGTTGTCGCCGGTCCCGTCACCCGTTCCGCCGCCCGCTCCACCGGAGCCCGCGTCCGAACTTCCGCCGTTGCTCCCGCCGCTGCCACCGGTGTCGCCCGACTCGTCGCGCCCGCCCGGCTGTTCACTGATCGCGGGACCGGAACCGGAGGGTCCGGGCGTGATCGAGTTCACGGGACCGGAGCCGGGGGCCTTGGAGTCGTCGTGATTCCCCTTGCCGCCACCGGAGGTGACGGCCCATACGATCAGCAACGCGAGCAGCGCAATCAGCGTCGCCGCTACCGCCCTCCGTCGCCAGTAGATGGTGGAGGGAAGCGGCCCGATCGGATTACGCAGAGATCCCACGGCGCAAACTGTACGAGAGAACAGAGCCAACTCCCGCCCCACCCGCCGCCACAGGCCTCCAAGTTTTGCGGATCATCATCCCGGGGCGGCTCGTCCCCGCTCCGGACCCCACAACGAGACACTCCACGTCACCGGTCAAACACTCCGCGTCACCTCCGGGCGACCCATCGGCCAGTTGCCGCAACGGCTCGCGGGGCGTGCCGCCACTTGCCGGAACACGGGTCCGCCAGAGCACGGAAAGACGGGCGGCACTATCACTCCAAGGGCTCTTATGAGGGGCGACACCCCCGTGCCCCTGACCTCTCTCTGCTCTTCCATGCCAGGATCGATGATGCGATGACTGCCACGACTGCGACACAGACGCCCCCCACCTCCCTCCACACTCCCGTCATCGGGTGGTTCGACCAGCACGCCCGCGATCTGCCCTGGCGCCGCCCCGAAGCGGGCGCCTGGGGTGTGATGGTGAGTGAGTTCATGCTGCAGCAGACCCCCGTCAACCGGGTCCTCCCGGTGTACGAGCAGTGGCTGGCCCGCTGGCCGCGCCCCGCCGACCTCGCCGCCCAGCCGCCCGGCGAGGCGGTCCGCGCCTGGGGCCGGCTCGGCTACCCGCGGCGGGCACTGCGCCTGCACGGCGCCGCCCAGGCCATAACGGAACGGCACGGCGGCGACGTGCCGAGCGAGCACGCCCAACTGCTCGCCCTGCCCGGGATCGGCGAGTACACGGCGGCCGCCGTGGCCTCGTTCGCGTACCGGCAGCGGCACGCCGTCCTCGACACGAACGTCCGCCGGGTGTTCGCCCGGGCCGCGACCGGCATCCAGTACCCGCCGAACGCGACCACCGCCGCCGAACGCAAGCTCGCGCGGGCCCTGCTGCCGGAGGAGGACGAGCAGGCGGCGCAGTGGGCGGCCGCGACGATGGAGCTCGGCGCCCTCGTCTGCACCGCGAAGAACGAGGACTGCACACGCTGCCCGATCGCCGGGCAGTGCGCCTGGCGGCTGGCCGGGAAGCCCGCACACCAGGGACCGCCGCGCCGCGGCCAGACCTACGCCGGTACGGACCGGCAGGTGCGCGGCAGGCTCCTCGCGGTGCTGCGCGAGTCCGTGACCCCGGTGCCGCAGTCGGCGCTCGACGCGGTGTGGGAGGAGCCGGTGCAGCGGGCCCGTGCGCTGGACGGTCTGGTCTCCGACGGCCTCGTCGAACCGCTCGCGGGCGGTCAGTACCGGCTGCCGCTGACCTGAGGGCCGTTCGGGCCCGTTCCGCTTCCCGGGGGCCTTTGTCCCTCTCCTCCTGCGCTGTTACACAACCGATGGGCAGCCGTGCGTCTGCGTACGGCTGCTCCGCACAGCCTCGTGACAACCGCTCCGTAGCGTCACCGACGTCAGCCCGACGACCAGGCGGCTGGCGGTGGTTCTACGGGGATTCACGGGGACGGAGGCGGTTGTCATGGCGCAGGGTGAGGTGCTCGGCTTCGAAGAGTACGTACGTACGCGGCAGGACGCGCTGCTGCGCAGTGCGCGCCGGCTCGTCCCCGACCCCGTGGACGCACAGGACCTGCTGCAGACCGCGCTGGCCCGCACCTACGGCCGCTGGGACGGCATCGCCGACAAGTCCCTGGCCGACGCCTATCTGCGCCGCGTCATGATCAACACCCGTACCGAGTGGTGGCGGGCGCGCAAGCTGGACGAGGTCCCCACCGAGCAGCTCCCCGACGCCAGCGTCGAGGACGGCACCGAGCAGCGCGCTGACCGCGCCCTGCTGATGGACGTCCTGGGCGTGCTGGCTCCCAAGCAGCGGAGCGTGGTCGTGCTGCGACACTGGGAGCAGATGAGCACGGAGGAGACGGCCGCGGCGCTCGGCATGTCGGCCGGTACGGTGAAGAGCACGCTCCACCGGGCGCTGGCACGACTGCGCCAGGAGCTGGAGAGCCGGGAAGCGGCGAGCCGCGCGGAGCGTATCCGCGAGGACGGCGACCGCGCGGCGGACGTCCGCGTCGTGGCGCCCCGGAACCCGGTGCGGTCGCGGGCACAGGCAGGGGCGCCCCGCGAGGGGCGTCATGACGAGCGGGGGCGGGAGCGGTGCGCGGCCTGACAGGCAGCGGTGAGGGCGGCGGCGAAAGCGGCGGCGGAGTCACCGGAGGACCCACGGGGGACGGGACCGGCACCGGGCGCGGACGCCTGCTGACCGGCTGGGCGGCGAGCAGTACGGCTCTGGCCGGGCTCGCCGTCTTCGCGCTGTTCGCCGTCGGCTGCTCCACCGGAGGCACGGGCACGCGCGACGAGGGCCCGGCAGGCACCCAGCCGGTCGCCCAGGTCACGCCGAGCACCATGACCCCGTCCACGGCGAAGCCGACGCCCCGGGTCGACCCGGTGGCCCTGCTCAAGGCGGACCCCAAGGTGAGCGAGCGGGTCAGGACCGACCTTCGGGCCTGTACCGGTGACGAATACCCGGTGGACACCTCGTACGGCACTCTGACCGACGGCCCCTCCGCCGACGTGGTCGTGAACGTGATGACCTGCGGCGACTCCGTCGGTGTCGGCACCTATGTCTACCGGCCGCGGTCCGACGGCACGTACAAGAACGTGTTCGCCATCGAGCAGCCCGCGGTCTACGGGACCATCGACCGCGGTGATCTGGTCGTGACGACCCAGGTGTACGAGAAGAAGGACGCGGTCGCCTACCCCTCGGGCGAGGAAGTGATCACGTACCACTGGGCAGGCAGCCGGTTCAGCGAGCAGGACCGGGTGCACAACGACTTCAACAGAGCCGTCGGTACCGGAGAAGGCGACTTCCCGGAGCCCACGGAACCGACGAAGAACTGAGAGCAGTCCGATGGCCGAGACCCATGTCCTGTTCGTCGAGGACGACGACGTCATCCGCGAGGCCACCCAGCTGGCGCTGGAGCGGGACGGCTTCGTGGTCACCGCGATGCCCGACGGGCTCAGCGGCCTGGAGGCCTTCCGGGCCGACCGGCCCGACATCGCGCTGCTCGACGTGATGGTGCCGGGCCTGGACGGAGTCAGCCTCTGCCGGCGCATCCGGGACGAGTCGACGGTGCCCGTGATCATGCTGTCGGCCCGTGCCGACTCGATCGACGTGGTGCTCGGCCTGGAGGCCGGTGCCGACGACTACGTCACGAAGCCGTTCGACGGCGCGGTCCTGGTCGCCAGGATCCGGGCGGTGCTCCGCCGCTTCGGCCATGCCTCGGGCAGCGGGGCGGGCGGCGGCGAGGGCGCGGCGCGGCCCGAGGGCGGCGTCCTGGTCTTCGGCGACCTGGAGGTCGACACCGAGGGCATGGAGGTCCGCAAGGGCGGTGAGCACGTGGGGCTGACCCCGACCGAGATGCGGCTGCTGCTGGAGTTCTCGTCCGCGCCCGGCACGGTGCTCTCCCGCGACAAGCTGCTGGAGCGGGTCTGGGACTACGGATGGGGCGGGGACACCCGGGTCGTGGACGTCCATGTGCAGCGACTGCGCACGAAGATCGGCCAGGACCGGATCGAGACGGTCCGCGGCTTCGGCTACAAACTCAGGGCATGAGGCGCCCGGCCCTGCGGACGGGTGTCCGCTGGAAGATCAGCATCGCGATCGCGTCGGTCGGCGCCCTGATCGCGGTCGCGCTGAGCCTGGTCGTCCACAACGCCGCCAGGGTCTCCATGCTGGAGAACGCGCGCGAGGTCCAGCTGGAGCGGCTGACCTACGCCCAGCTGCTCTACGAGGCGACGAAGACGAAGAAGGCCGATCCCCGCTTCGGAGCGAAGCTCAACGACCCGACGATGCCGAAGAGCCTGCGCCAGGAGACCCGGCGCAACCGGCGTGCGACGCATGTCGAGGACAGCGCCGGGGTGCCCGACGTCTGGGCGGCCGTACCGCTGCCCGGCGGCGACGTGCTCTCGCTGCACACCCGTTTCGCCGACCGCTCCGCCACGATCCTGGGCGATCTCGACCGGGCGCTGATCATCGGTTCGGTCTCGGTGGTCCTCGGCGGCTCCGCGCTGGGTGTCCTGATCGGTGGCCGGCTCTCGCGCCGGCTGCGCAAGGCGGCGGCCGCGGCGGGCAGGGTCGCGCAGGGCCATACCGACGTACGGGTCGGGGACGCCGTCGGCGGGGTCGTGCGGGACGAGACCGATGAGCTGGCCGGTGCGGTGGACGCCCTGACGGACGCGCTGAACGAACGGATCGAGGCCGAGCGCCGCGTCACCGCGGACATCGCGCACGAACTGCGCACGCCCGTGACGGGTCTGCTGACGGCCGCCGAGCTGCTGCCGCCGGGGCGTCCGTCGGAGCTCGTACGGGACCGGGCGCAGGCGATGCGCACGCTGGTCGAGGACGTCCTGGAGGTGGCCCGGCTGGACAGCGCCTCCGAGCGGGCCGAGCTGCAGCAGCTGGCGCTGGGCGAGTTCGTCAGCCGCCGGGTGGCACGGCTGGACCCGGCGGTCAGGGTGCAGGTGGTCCACGAGTCGTGGGTCAGCACCGATCCGCGGCGGCTGGAGCGCATTCTGTTCAATCTGCTGGGCAATGCCGCCAAGCACGGCTCCACGCCCGTGGAAGTCACCGTCGAGGGCCGGGTGGTGCGGGTCCGCGATCACGGTCCCGGGTTCCCGGCGGCGCTGCTGCGGGAGGGGCCGAGCCGGTTCCGTACCGGATCCACCGACCGGGCCGGGCAGGGGCACGGGCTGGGGCTGACGATCGCGGCCGGCCAGGCACGCGTGCTCGGCGCCCGGCTGACCTTCCGCAACGCGGCCCCCGAGGGCGCGGCCGAGGGCGCCGGCGGGGCCATCGCCGTCCTGTGGCTGCCCGAGCACGCACCGACGGACACCGGCAGCTTCCCCATGCTCCAGCCGGCCGAACAGCGCGTCCCGGCACCGGGCGGCCGGAAGTCCGCGGGCACCGGCGCCGGCCCGAGCCCGAGCGGCGGACGGCCGGAGCGCTGAGCCGTCCGGACCGGACATGCGCCGGGGCCCCGGGGTGCGCGCACCCCGGGGCCCCGGCGCATGTCCTGCGGTGCGGAGGTCAGGCCTCCACGACCGGGGGCTTCTCCGGTCCGGTGCCCCGCAGCGGCACCTCCTTGACGAACAGCGCCGCCACCAGGGCGATCAGTCCGACCGAGGCACCGACCAGGAAGGCGATGTGCGTACCGGACGCCACCGCGTACTCGTACGCCTCGCGCACCGGCACCGGCAGCTTCGCCAGGCTCGCCGCGTCCAGCTGGGCGCCGTGCATGGTGGCGCCCGCACCACCGCGGGCGGCCATCTCGTCGCTCACCCGGCCGGTGAACAGCGCGCCCATGATGGCGACACCGAAGGAGCTGCCGAGCGTGCGGAACAGGGTGGTGGAGGACGAGGCGACGCCCATGTCCTTCATCTCGACGCTGTTCTGCGCGACGAGCATCGTGATCTGCATCAGGAAGCCCATGCCCGCGCCGAGCACCGCCATGTAGACGCCGGAGACGAACCGGGTGGTGTCGGTGTCCATCGTCGAGAGCAGGAAGAGTCCGGCGACCATCAGGATCGATCCCACGATCGGGAAGATCTTGTACCGGCCGCTGCTGGTGGTGATCCGCCCGGCGACCAGCGAGACGATCATCATCGCCAGCAGCATCGGCAGGAGCAGCAGTCCGGAGTTGGTCGCGGACGCGCCCTGGACGGACTGCTGGAACAGCGGCAGGTAGAGCACCGCGCCGAACATCACGAAGCCCGCCATGAAGCCGACCACGGACATCAGGGTGAAGTTGGCGTTGCGGAAGATGTGCAGCGGGATCATCGGCTCGGCGGCCTTGGTCTCGACGAAGAGGAAACCGGCCAGCGCGGCGACGCCGATCGCGATGAGCTCCATGATGACGGCGGAGTTCCAGTCGTACTCCGAACCGCCCCAGGTGGTCACCAGCACGATCGCGGTGATGCCGACGGTGAGGAGTCCGGCGCCGAGGTAGTCGACCTTCGCCTTGGTGCGCTCCCGCTTGGGCAGGTGCAGCACGATGGTGATCATGGCCAGGGCGACGGCGCCCAGCGGCAGGTTGATGTAGAAGCTCCAGCGCCAGCCGAGGTGATCGGTGATGGTGCCGCCGACCAGCGGTCCGCCGATCATCGCGATCGCCATGACGCCGGCCATCATGCCCTGGTACTTGCCGCGCTCGCGGGGCGGCACGAGGTCACCGATGATCGCCATGACGCCGACCATCAGACCGCCGGCGCCCAGGCCCTGCACGGCGCGGAAGCCGATCAGCTGGCCCATGTCCTGGGCCATGCCGCTGAGGACCGAGCCGATCAGGAAGATCACGATGGACGTGAGGAAGATGCCCTTGCGCCCGTACATGTCGCCGAGCTTGCCCCAGATGGGGGTGGAGGCGGCCGTGGCCAGGGTGTAGGCGGTGACGACCCAGGACAGGTGCTCGAGGCCGCCGAGGTCACCGACGATGGTCGGCATCGCGGTGCCGACGATCAGGTTGTCGAGCATGGCCAGCAGCATGGCGATCATCAGGGCGAGCACCACCACCCGCACACTGCGCTGCTGCGGGGCGGGCTTCTCCGCCCGTCCGGGCGGTGCCTCCGCCTTCCCGTCCGCCGCCTTCATCAGGTCCGCCATCTTCCCCAACTCCCCAGATCCCCTGTACACCGGGCACTTACTTGCCGCCCGGCTAGTTGACTACACTAGGGGAAAGTAGCCCCGTAACTAGCCGGGCGTCAAGTAAGTTTTTGGGAGAGCACCATGGGCAGCACGCCGCAGCCGCGCCGGGGCGACACCCGCCAGCGCATCCAGGACGTTGCCCTGAGCCTCTTCGCCGAGCAGGGCTACGAGAAGACCTCACTGCGCGAGATCGCCGAGCACCTCGACGTCACCAAGGCCGCGCTGTATTACCACTTCAAGACCAAGGAAGACATCCTGGTCAGCATCTTCGAGGACCTCAACCGGCCCGTCGAGGACCTGATCACCTGGGGCGGGACGCAGCCGCGCACCCTGGAGACGAAGAAGGAGATCCTCAGCCGCTACAGCGAGGCGCTGGCGGGCGCGGCGCCGCTCTTCCGGTTCATGCAGGAGAACCAGGCGACCGTGCGCGACCTGAGTATCGGCGTGACGATCAAGGACCGGGTCCTGGCACTCGTGGACCTCATCAAGGATCCCGACGCACCGCTCACCGACCAGGTGCGGTGCTTCAGCGCGCTCTTCACCCTGCACGCCGGCATGATCGCGCTGAAAGACGTCGACGGCGACCCCGAGGACAAGCGGAAGGCCGCCCTCGAAGTCGCCGTCGAACTGGTCACCCTGGCCCACGACCCGGGTTCCGACCGGTAGCGGGGTGGTACCCCGGCCGGATCAGACCGAGATGCCGTGGTGGTGCAGGAAGTTGACCGGGTTGACCGCCGAACCGTAGTTGGCGGTGGTCCGGATCTCGAAGTGCAGGTGCGGGCCGCTGGAGTTACCGGTGTTTCCGGAGAGGGCAATCTTCTCGCCCTTCTTCACGTGCTCACCGATGTGCACCTGGATCTTCGACAGGTGCGCGTACTGCGAGTACGTGCCGTTCTTGTGCTTGATCACGATGGCGTTGCCGTACGCGGGACCGTCGCCGCCGCCGTTCGGGCCGGCCTTCACGACGGTGCCGTTGTGCGCGGCCTCGACCTTGGTGCCGATCGGCACGGCGAAGTCCTGGCCGGAGTGCTTGTGGGCCCAGCGGCTGCCGTCGTTGCCGAAGCTGGCGCTCAGCTCATAGTGGTCGACCGGGGTCTCCCAGGCGAGCTTCGCGGCCTTCTTCGCGGCGGCCTTCTTCGCGGCCTTCTTCTTGGCGAGGGCCTTCTTCTTGGCCTCGGCCTTCTTCGCCGCGGTGTGCTCGGCCGCCTTGCCCTGCGCGGCCGCCTGCTGGGCGACCGACTCGGCGGTGGTGGCCACGGCCAGGTTCGCCGTACCGGTGGTGCCCGCCGTGCCGGCCGCGAACGCAGCGCCCGCACCGAGAACCATCGACGTTCCCAGGCCGGCTGCGACGACGGCGCCACGGACACGGGAAGCGGACGGGCGGCGGGTCTGGAACGTAACGCGCTTCGACATAAGCAGAAAACCTCCGGGATGACTGGACCCGGCGGCGTGCCGGGCTGGCCATACCTTGGTAACCCGCACCCCCGGATGCACTCAAACCCCCCATCTACGAAGAAAAGCCGTAGTCGGAGGCCCGGGAATTCACTGCCGCGGGGTTCGCCCCCCACCCCCCGAACCGCTGCCGAAAGTCTTCTCCGGAACAGGTTTAACCCCAGTTCCAAACCCTCCATACCGGACACGGCCCCGCCATTCGGGCAGTTCGCCCCAAACACCCGAAAGCCCTGCCGTGCACCGGGCCGAAGGTCCCACCCGCGCCCCGGGGCTTTTCTCCTAAGGTGCCTAGTAGGCCTCGAAAGGGCTGTGCGCCTTGTCACCGGCGGTGGGACCAAGGGCTGTCCGTTTCGGGACCTTCGGCCCGGTGTCCACGAGGCTGTCCCCGCCATCTCCGGGGGATCCGCGCACGGTGTCGGATGCGGTGCGTCGCACGACGGAGGGACGCCCCCGGGGCCCGGATGGATGCACGCGGGCCGCGCCGACAGCGCGGCGAGGTGCCGTAGCGGTCGTCGTGCGCCCGCCGGGGATGACGGGACAGCCCTCAGCCGACGGGCAGCGCCGTCACCTTCTTCGCGTGCAGGGCCACGAGCCGCTTGCCGCCCGCCGCCAGGTACCAGCGCTGGAGGTCGCCGCTGCCGTCGTTGTACGTCCAGCGCAGCTTCCCGCTGCCGGGGTCGTAGGCGTGGATGCCACCGTCCTTGTCGAACTCCGTCGCCCCGTAGAGGACGTCGCCCACCTTCGCGAACTGCCAGGGGGCGGCGACGTCCAGGCTCCCCTTGTCGTGCCAGTGCGCCTTGCCCGTCGCGGGGTCGGCTGCCCAGAGGCCGTGCGCGCTGTCGGAGACGTAGAGGACGCCGTCCAGCACCGCCGGGTCGTTGAACCGGCTGAACTCCTCGGTCCGGAAGGACCAGCGTTCCTTGCCGTCCGACAGGTCGTAGGCGCGCGTCCACTGCCCGTTGGCAAGGATGACGAGGCCGTCGTGGACCACGAAGCCCCGGTTGTTGGACCGGCCGACCTTCTTCGTCCAGACCTGGTGCCCCGTCGCGGTGTCGCGCACCGTGAGGTTCTCCCGGAAGTCCGTGTAGACGAGACGGTTGCCGGCCACCCGCGCGGTGATGCCGTTCTGCTCCGTCCCCTTGTCCCGCTTCTCGCGCCAGACGACCTTGCCCGAGGTGGTGTCGATCGCCGCGATCACGTTCTCCGGCGTCCTGAACTCCTTGTCCAGGATCCCTGCGACGACGTAGACGTGGTTCGCGTCCGCGGCGATGGGCCGGGGCTGGGAGTACTGGTCCCCCATCCGGCTGCGCCAGGTGTCCTTGCCCGTCGCGGGGTCCAGGCCGACGATGTTCCCGTCGTAGCGGGCGCTCTGGAGGTAGAGCGTCCCGTCGCCGATGAGCATGTTGGCGCCCGGGGTGGTGACCTCCGCGCGGGACCAGATCTCCTTGCCGGTGGATATGTCGCGGGCCACCAGCGGGTCGCCCGAGACCAGCACGACGTTGCCGACGACCGCGATCGCGGAGATCCACGCCAGCCCGTCGAACGTGGTGGCGTGCTGCCAGGCGGGCTGCGGCTTGGAACCCGGCGCCGGGTTCCCGGCCGTCTCCTTCGGCACGTCCGGCCCGCCGGCGCCCGGCTCGTCCTCCGGCCCGCAGGCCGACGCCCCGGCCCCCAGCAGCACCAGCCCGGCTCCCGCCGCCTTCATCATCTGCCTGCGTGATACGTCGCTTCCGCGCATGATCTGCCCCGGCCCCCTCGCTGTTTCACCTGCGCCCGGACAACGCGTCCGAAGCCGGGCCAGACTAGCCAGCGATTTTCCGCCGCTGCGCTGCACGGACCCGACCGGGACATCCCTGTGACACGCCCGTCACTGTGTGCGCAACAGCAAAGAGGCGGCCCCGAACCGGTGGGAAACCGGTTCGGGGCCGCCTCTTCGTACGTGCTCGGGCGCTAGGCGCCGGTCACGCTTCCTTCGTCATGTTCGGGCCGGCGCCGCCTGCCGCCTGCTCGATCGGGGGGACGTCGGGCAGAGCCGACTTCTCCTCGCCTCGGAAGGTGAACTTCTGCTCGTCACCCTCGCCCTCGGTGCCGACGACCACGATGTGACCGGGGCGCAGCTCACCGAAGAGGATCTTCTCGGAGAGGATGTCCTCGATCTCGCGCTGGATCGTCCGGCGCAGCGGCCGGGCGCCCATCACGGGGTCGTAGCCCTTCTTCGCCAGCAGGGACTTGGCGGCCGGGCTCAGCTCGATGCCCATGTCGCGGTCCCGCAGACGCTCGTCCACCTTGGCGAGCATGAGGTCGACGATCTGGATGATGTCTTCCTCGGTGAGCTGGTGGAAGACGACCGTGTCGTCGACACGGTTGAGGAACTCGGGCCGGAAGTGCTGCTTGAGCTCTTCGTTGACCTTCGTCTTCATCCGCTCGTAGTTCGTCTTCACGTCGCCCTGGGCGGCGAAGCCCAGGTTGAAGCCCTTGGAGATGTCCCGGGTCCCGAGGTTGGTCGTCATGATGATGACCGTGTTCTTGAAGTCCACGACCCGGCCCTGGGAGTCGGTCAGGCGACCGTCCTCCAGGATCTGGAGCAGGGAGTTGAAGATGTCGGGGTGGGCCTTCTCGACCTCGTCGAAGAGCACGACGGAGAACGGCTTGCGGCGCACCTTCTCGGTGAGCTGGCCGCCCTCCTCGTATCCCACGTAGCCGGGGGGCGAGCCGAAGAGTCGGGAAACCGTGTGCTTCTCGCTGAACTCCGACATGTCGAGGGCGATCAGCGCGTCCTCGTCACCGAAGAGGAACTCGGCGAGCGTCTTGGACAGCTCGGTCTTACCGACACCGGACGGACCGGCGAAGATGAACGAGCCACCCGGGCGCTTCGGGTCCTTCAGACCGGCTCGCGTACGGCGGATCGCCTGCGAGAGGGCCTTGATGGCGTCCTTCTGCCCGATGACGCGCTTGTGGAGCTCGTCCTCCATGCGCAGCAGACGGGAGGACTCCTCCTCCGTCAGCTTGAAGACCGGGATGCCGGTCGCGGTGGCGAGGACCTCGGCGATGAGCTCGCCGTCGACCTCGGCCACGACGTCCATGTCGCCGGCCTTCCACTCCTTCTCGCGCTTGGCCTTCGCCGCCAGCAGCTGCTTCTCCTTGTCGCGGAGAGAGGCCGCCTTCTCGAAGTCCTGGGAGTCGATCGCCGACTCCTTGTCGCGACGCACGCCCGCGATCTTCTCGTCGAACTCGCGGAGGTCCGGCGGCGCGGTCATCCGGCGGATGCGCATCCGGGAGCCGGCCTCGTCGATCAGGTCGATCGCCTTGTCCGGCAGGAAGCGGTCCGAGATGTAGCGGTCGGCCAGCGTCGCGGCCTGGACCAGCGCCTCGTCCGTGATGGACACGCGGTGGTGGGCCTCGTAGCGGTCGCGCAGACCCTTGAGGATCTCGATGGTGTGCGGCAGCGACGGCTCCGCGACCTGGATGGGCTGGAAGCGGCGCTCGAGAGCGGCGTCCTTCTCCAGGTGCTTGCGGTACTCGTCGAGCGTGGTGGCACCGATGGTCTGGAGCTCGCCTCGCGCCAGCATGGGCTTGAGGATGCTCGCCGCGTCGATCGCGCCCTCGGCGGCGCCCGCACCCACCAGGGTGTGGAGCTCGTCGATGAACAGGATGATGTCGCCGCGGGTGCGGATCTCCTTGAGCACCTTCTTCAGGCGCTCCTCGAAGTCACCGCGGTAGCGGGAGCCGGCGACCAGCGCGCCGAGGTCGAGGGTGTAGAGGTGCTTGTCCTTGAGGGTCTCGGGCACCTCGCCCTTGACGATGGCCTGCGCCAGGCCCTCGACGACCGCCGTCTTGCCGACGCCGGGCTCGCCGATGAGGACCGGGTTGTTCTTCGTACGGCGGGACAGCACCTGCATGACCCGCTCGATCTCCTTCTCGCGCCCGATGACCGGGTCGAGCTTGGATTCACGAGCGGCCTGGGTGAGATTCCGGCCGAACTGGTCGAGCACCAGGGACGTGGAGGGCGTGCCCTCCGCGGGGCCGCCCGCTGTGGCCGCCTCCTTGCCGCCCGAGTAGCCGGACAGCAGCTGGATGACCTGCTGGCGCACCCGGTTGAGGTCGGCGCCCAGCTTCACGAGGACCTGGGCTGCGACGCCCTCGCCCTCGCGGATCAGGCCGAGCAGGATGTGCTCGGTGCCGATGTAGTTGTGGCCGAGCTGAAGGGCCTCGCGGAGCGACAGCTCCAGGACCTTCTTGGCTCGGGGTGTGAAGGGGATGTGCCCGGACGGGGCCTGCTGGCCCTGACCGATGATCTCCTCCACCTGCTGGCGGACCGCCTCGAGCGAAATCCCGAGGCTCTCCAGGGCCTTAGCGGCGACACCCTCACCCTCGTGGATCAGGCCCAGGAGGATGTGCTCGGTGCCGATGTAGTTGTGGTTGAGCATCCGGGCTTCTTCCTGAGCCAGGACGACAACCCGCCGCGCGCGGTCGGTGAACCTCTCGAACATCGTTAATCGCTCCTCAGAGCGGTCAGGCAGTAAGGGGTCGGTCCCCTCCCTGTCCTTCCGCAGCTTAGTCCCGCAAGCGGGGACCGCTCATTTCAACTGCCGACACCCGGCCCTGCTTCCCGGGGGGATCTCCTGCCCCGAACGCCGACAACTCCTCCAACCCGATGGTGCGAGACGATGTTCCCGCAGGCCAGGCAGATACCCCTATCGCCAGTACGCCGATGGCGAACGTGAGACGTCCGTGGCTTGCGTGTCGCCCCTCCCCACTAGGGATGTCTTACCCGCAATTACAGACAGTCCATGCGGCGTACGCGGGTTCCCTCCGCTACGGGCGAACATCTTCGTACTCCCGAATGCGCCCGTACGCCCCCAACCCGGACACACTATGCGTTCGATCAGGGACTGTGCGTAACCCCGGGCGGGGATCGGGAGTTCTTCCGTCATGACCCTCACCGTCCCACCGCCCCGCGCCGCGCTCCCCGCAGAGCGGGGCGGCCGCGCCGATGGTGCTTCGCGGAGCGCCTGCGCCCGGTGGTACGAGCAGGAGCTCGGCTGGGCAACCGCCGGCAGCGCACCCGTGCGGCTACTGACCGGGCTGCGGTTCGACGCGCTCGTCGTTCCCGCCGACGCCGGCCACGCGGCGCTGCGGCGGGTGGGTCGCACCGGTCCGGTGGCGCTGACGGGCCGGCGGATGAGTCTGCTGGTGGCGCCGGGGAGCGCCGACGAGCTGCCCGGGCTGCTCGACTGGCTGGAGTGGGGCGGGGTCGCCCTGGAGCTGACCGCTGTCGGCTCGGGCGGACGGATCACCGCACCGCCACCGCCGGGCCGGCCGGGTCCGCCGGGGGCCGCCGTATGGCTGCGGCCCCCCTGCCCAACGCACGAGCAGGAGGGAGAACCGGTGTTTCCGGCTCTCTCCGGCTTCGGGAGCAGGGGTGGGGATGCTCCCGATCTCATCCGGCTCGTGGACGCCGTGGCGACGGAATGCCACCGGGCCCGGTTGACGCGTGCCCGGACGGGGATGTCCCCCGATGAAACGGCTGATCAGCCGTTGGCCTTCTCGTAAGCCTCACGGATCTCCGCGGGAACGCGGCCACGGTCATTCACATTGTGGCCGTTCTCGCGCGCCCACTTACGGATCTCGGCGGTGTCCTTGTTGCCACCGGGAACGGCACGGCCCTTGCCGCGTCCGGACGCCGCGCGGCCACCGGTACGCCGGCCGCTCTTCGCGTACGGCTCAAGAAGCGACCGGAGCTTGTCCGCGTTGCTCGTGGTGAGGTCAATCTCGTACGTCTTGCCATCGAGAGCGAACGTCACGGTCTCGTCCGCCTCGCCGCCGTCGAGGTCGTCAACAAGAAGGACCTGAACCTTCTGCGCCACCGGATTTCCTTTCATCGAAAATGGAGTACGCGGAAAGGAAACCGCTTTTCCCCGGAAAACACAAACCCCCGGGAGAGGTTCAGGAGCACAAGAAGCCGGGAAACATGCGCGATTCGGACATAGGGATCGCTCTTCTTCCGACGGTCACAGGTGCAGAAGCATCCGGCTGTTGCCCAAGGTGTTCGGCTTCACTCGTTCGAGACCGAGGAACTCCGCGACTCCCTCGTCATAGGAACGCAGCAGCTCACTGTAGACATCTCCGTCGACCGGCGTCTCTCCGATCTCCACGAAGCCGTGCTTCGCGAAGAAGTCGACTTCGAAGGTGAGACAGAAAACCCGTCGCACACCCAGCCAGCGGGCCGTCTGCAACAACTTGTCCAGCACTTGGTGCCCGACTCCGGCCCCCTTGATGCTGTGATCGACCGCGAGAGTACGGACTTCGGCCAGGTCTTCCCACATCACGTGCAGTGCGCCGCAGCCGATGACCCGGGCGTCCTCGTCGCGTTCGGCGATCCAGAACTCCTGGATGTCCTCGTAAAGCGTCACCGTCGCTTTGTCGAGCAGGATGCCTTCTCGTACGTAGCCGTCGAGGAGTCGCCGGACCGAGGCGACATCGCTCGTCCTCGCGCGGCGGACGGTGATGGCGGGGTTTATAACAGACGGATCGGTCTGGAAATCGGTATGCGGAAGCTCTGAGGACATACCCCGACGCTATCGCCCGGTGTCCGGCTCCGCGTCATCGGCCGCTTGGACACCTTCACCGGAACCTTCCTCGGCCGGCTGCACGGCGTCCTCGGGAAGTGTGGGCAGAACGATCCGCATGGCGTCCCGAAGGGCGTCACGCTGCTCGGCCGACATCATGCCGAAGAAGGCGACCAGTGCGGCCGCGGGGTTGTCGCTCTGCGACCAGGCTTCGTTCATCAGTGCGGCCGAGTACGCGGCGCGGGTGGAGACCGCCGTATATCGATATGCGCGGCCGTCCACTTCCCGGCGCACCCAGCCCTTCTGATGGAGATTGTCCATAACCGTCATGACGGTGGTGTAGGCGATGGACCGCTCCTGCTGAAGGTCTTCAAGGACTTCCCGCACGGTTACCGGTCGGTTCCATTGCCAGACCCGCGTCATCACGGCGTCTTCCAGCTCTCCCAATTGGCGGGGCACAGCGTCACCCTAGTGCCAGATGTCTGGAATGGCCGGTTATTTACACAGCGAAAGGGCGCACGGCTCTCGGGAGCCGTACGCCCTTCGTATGTGTGCGGTGCGCGGGAAGCGCGGGACCCGGAGGTCAGACCCCGTCGGCGCGCGGCGTCCGCTGAGCCGATTCCGCGTGGCTGATCGCCGCGTCCACGGCCGCGTCCTCCTTGGCCTTGTTCGGCCCGCCCTGGCTCTTGACGATCGTCACGACCAGGCCGATGAAGAAGGCGGCCATCACCACGGGGGGCACAAGCGCGGATACGTAGTCCATGGCGTCCAGAGTAGCGAGCCCGGCCGCACCCGTCGCAGCGCCCTACCCCGCGGCGCGTTGCTGCGGTGGCGGGACCGGGCGGCGGCGGGGCGGGAAGACCTCGGAGGGCTTCGGCGCCGGGCGCTCGGACGGAGCGGCCGGACGGACCGGGGCCGCCGGGGCCTTCGGCTTCTCGGGCTCCGCCGCACGGCCGCCGGGCAGGGCCAGCAGTCTGCTGCGGGGCGCGGGCGCCGTCGCGGAGACCGCGCGGCCGGCGAGGCGGGCCCGCACCGAGCGCTCCGCGAGCACCTGGCAGCGCTCCAGGAGCGCCGCGGCGGCCGCTCCGCCACGCAGGGCGCGCAGAGCGGCGAGATCCTCGGGGCGGGGGTCGTACCCGGCCGCCAGGGCGTCCTGGAGGCGTTCCAGATATCCGCTGAGGGAGCCGGGGAGGGCGTTTCGGTAGCGGACGAGGTCGGCGAGGAGGAAGGCGCGCAGCCGTCCGGCCTCGCCGACCGCCTCGTCGACGGCGCCGGCCAGCCGCAGGCAGTCCTGGACGTCCTCGTCGGGCAGGGGCGCGGGGTGGAGGGCGATGGCGAGGGCACGGCGGAGCACTCGCAGCTCGTCCGCGCTGAACGCCATACCGCCGCGTGATCCGTAGGGCGTGGGCATAGCGCGACAATACGTGCTAAATAGACAAAATCCGTTTAACTGGCCGTCGGTGGCGCGGCGGCTCCGTGAGCCACCGCGCCGGGGCGTGCGCCGGCCGGGCCCGCGTCATACCCGGCGTGTCCGCGGGCCGGACGGGACCTTCCGGGCCGCGGCTCAGAGACGCGACACGTTGCGCTCGTACACCAGGCGCAGCCCGATGAGCGTGAGCCAGGGCTCGTGCTCGTCGATGACGGAGGACTCGCCCAGCACCATCGGAGCAAGGCCGCCCGTCGCGATCACCGTGACGTCGTCGGGGTCGGCCGCCAGCTCCTTCTTCATGCGTCCGACGACACCGTCGACCTGGCCGGCGAAGCCGTAGATGATGCCCGCCTGCATGGCCTCGACGGTGTTCTTCCCGATCACGCTGCGCGGCCGGGCCAGCTCGATCTTGCGCAGCTGCGCTCCCTTGACGCCCAGTGCCTCGACCGAGATCTCGATACCGGGGGCGATGACGCCACCGGTGTACTCGCCCCGGGCGGAGACCGCGTCGAAGGTGGTGGCGGTGCCGAAGTCGACGACGATCGCCGGGCCGCCGTACAGGTCGACGGCGGCGACCGCGTTGATGATGCGGTCCGCGCCGACCTCCTTCGGGTTGTCCATCAGGATCGGCACACCGGTCTTGATGCCAGGTTCGACGAGGACGGCGGGGACGTCCCCGTAGTAGCGGCGGGTCACCTCGCGCAGCTCGTGCAGGACGGCCGGCACCGTGGAGCAGATCGCGATGCCCTCGATGCCGTCGCCCAGCTCCATGCCCAGCAGCGGGTGCATGCCCATCAGGCCCTGGAGCAGCACCGCCAGCTCGTCGGCCGTGCGGCGGGCATCGGTGGAGATGCGCCAGTGCTCGACGATCTCCTCACCGTCGAACAGTCCGAGGACCGTGTGGGTGTTGCCGACGTCGATGGTGAGCAGCATCAGGCGCCGGCCCCGTCGGTGTCACGGAAGTCCAGGCCGATGTCGAGGATCGGCGAGGAGTGGGTCAGAGCGCCGACGGCGAGGTAGTCCACACCGGCCTCCGCGTAGGCGCGGGCGGAGTCGAGGGACAGCCGGCCCGAGGACTCCAGGACCGCGCGGCCGCCGACGAGGGCGACGGCCTCGGCCGTCTGCGACGGGGTGAAGTTGTCCAGCAGGATCAGATCGGCACCGGCGTCCAGGACCTCGGTGACCTGCTGAAGCGTGTCGACCTCGACCTCGATCGCGAGGTCCGGGAACTCCTCCCTGACCCGCTTGAACGCCTCGGCGACCCCGCCCGCGGCGATCACGTGGTTGTCCTTGACCAGTGCGGCGTCGGACAGCGACATGCGGTGGTTGACCCCGCCGCCGCAGCGCACCGCGTACTTCTCCAGGGCGCGCAGGCCCGGAGTCGTCTTGCGGGTGTCGCGGACCTCGGCCTTCGTGCCCTCCAGCACATCGGCCCAGGCGCGGGTGGCGGTGGCGATGCCGGAGAGCCTGCACAGCAGGTTGAGCGCGCTGCGCTCACCGGTCAGCAGGTCGCGCGTGCGGGTGGTGACGGTCAGCAGCTTCTGGCCCGGGACGACGCGGTCGCCGTCCTCGACGTGCCGCTCGACCTCGAACTCGTCCGTACAGACGATGGAGAGAACGGCCTCGGCGACCCGCAGACCGGCCACCACACCCGCCTCACGGGCGGTGAAGTCGCCGGTGGCCACCGCGTCCTCGGGGACGGTGGCGACGGTCGTGACGTCCACCCCGCCGTCGAGGTCCTCCTCGATGGCGACGTGCGCGACGTCCTCGACGGTGACCGGGTCCAGGCCCGCCTCGGCGAGGAGCTGGGCGAGCGCGGGGTCGAGCCCGCACTCCAGGGCGTCCGGGTCGTAGCCGTCCTCCCCGCCGCAGCCGCAGCCGTCCCCGCAGCCGCCCGCGGCAGGTGCGGGCACGCCGATCTGGATCAGCGGTACGTCCACGGGTGTGGGGCGCGGATTCTCTTCGGGCGTGCTCACGGTTACGGCTCCTCGGGAGTGGGGTGGGTGGTGCCTGTTGCTGCGCAGTCTGGTGCCCCGGACGGCTGTACGGGCCCGAATGCCTCGGTATCCGTCCGACGGAGGACGAGCCGGCGGTCGGGGGTGAGCCGGACGACGAGGTGGCGGCGCCAGTTCTCGTCGTCGCGCTCGGGCCGGTCGTCGCGCCAGTGGCAGCCGCGGGTCTCCTCGCGCCGGCGGGCGGCGGCGACCAGGACCCGGGCGACCAGGAGCAGGTTGGTGACCTCCCAGGCCTCGACCCCCGGCACCGCGTCCTTGGGCTCGGCCGCCCCGGCCTTCAGGAACGCGCTGCGGTGCAGGTCCTCCAGCTCATCGGCGGCCCGGGCGAGACTGTCGGCCGACCGCACGACACCGGCGCCGCGGGTCATGATGCGCTGGATCGTGCTCCGCGACTCGGGCGGCAGCAGGGGGGAGGGCGCGGGACTGCCGGCGCCGGTGCCGGTGCCGTCCCAGGGCAGGCCCTCGACGATGTCGGCCGCGATGCGCTCGGCGAAGACGAGGCCTTCCAGCAGCGAGTTGGACGCCAGCCGGTTCGCGCCGTGCACCCCGGTGCAGGCGACCTCGCCACAGGCGTAGAGGCCGGGCACGGTCGTGCGTCCCCGCAGGTCGGTGCGGACGCCGCCGGAGGCGTGGTGCGCGGCCGGGGAGATCGGGATCGGCTCGGTGACCGGGTCGATGCCATGGGCGCGGCAGGCCGCCAGGATGGTGGGGAAGCGCTGCTCCCACATCTCGGCGCCGAAGTGACGGGCGTCCAGGTACATGTGCTCGGTGCCGTGCAGCTGCATCTGGCGGGTGATGGCCTTGGCGACGATGTCGCGCGGGGCCAGCTCCGCCAGTTCGTGCTGCCCGACCATGAAGCGCGTACCGGAGGCGTCGACGAGATGGGCGCCCTCGCCCCGTACCGCTTCCGAGACGAGCGGCTGCTGGCCCTCGGCACCGGCTCCGAGGAAGAGGACCGTGGGGTGGAACTGGACGAATTCGAGGTCCGAGACCTCCGCGCCGGCCCGCAGCGCGAGTGCCACGCCGTCGCCCGTGGCGACCGGCGGGTTGGTGGTGGCGGAGAAGACCTGGCCCATGCCGCCGGTGGCGAGGATGACCGCGGGGGCGTTGACCGCGCCGACGCCGTCGTGCTGACCCTCGCCCATGACGTGCAGGGTGACGCCCGCGGTGCGGCCTTCGGCGTCGGTGAGCAGGTCGAGCACGAGGGCGTTCTCGACGGTGTGCAGGGCCGCCTCGCGGACCGCTTCGACCAAGGCGCGGGAGATCTCCGCGCCCGTCGCGTCGCCGCCCGCGTGGGCGATGCGGCGGCGGTGGTGGCCGCCCTCACGGGTCAGCGCGATGGTGCCGTCGTCCGCGGTGTCGAAGTGGGCGCCGGTGCCGATCAGCCGGCGTACGGCGTCGGGGCCCTCGGTGACGAGGGTGCGGACCGCCTCCTCGTCGCACAGCCCGGCGCCCGCCACCAGGGTGTCGTCCAGGTGCTGCTGCGGAGTGTCGCCCTCACCCAGGGCCGCGGCGACGCCGCCCTGGGCCCAGCGGGTCGAGCCGTCGTCGAGCCGGGCCTTGGTGACGACGACGGTGGCGAGGCCGGCGGCGGCGCAGCGCAGTGCGGTGGTGAGTCCGGCCACGCCGGAGCCGACGACCACGACATCGGCGTCGATGGACCAGCCTGGGGCGGGGGCGGTCAGCCGTATTCCGGTCACGCGGTGGCTCCGAAGGTCAGCGGGATGTTGTCGATGAGGCGGGTGGCGCCCACCCGGGCGGCGACGGCGAGGATCGCGTCGCCCGCCGTGCGGTCGTCGGGGATCTCGGTGAAGTCCGCCGGGTCCACGAGCGCCAGGTAGTCGAGGGCGAGCGGGGGATGGTCGGCCGCCGCCTCGTCCAGGACCGCGCGGGCCGCCGCGCGGACGGCCGCGGGGCCGCCGTCCGGCCGTGCCCGGGCGACCGCCTGGGCATCGGCGGCCAGCCTGGCCTCACCGAGCCGGGTGAGTCCGGCGGCCCTGCCCTCGGTGGCCCCGGTGGTCTGCGCGCGGGCGTGCAGCGCCTGCTGGGCGGCGAGCCGGTCACGGGCCGCGAACAGCGCCCGTGACAGGGCGAGCGCGGTGTGGCGCTCGTACACGTCGAGGAAACGGTTGCGGCTGGAGAGCGCCAGGCCGTCGGGCTCCCGGGCCGTCTCCACGCCCAGGATCTCCACGGGGAAGTTCAGATCGCGCACCATGCGGCGGATCAGCGCCAGCTGCTGGGCGTCCTTCTGCCCGAACAGCGCGATGTCGGGGCGGGTGAGGTGCAGCAGCTTGGCGACGACGGTGAGCATGCCGTCGAAGTGACCGGGCCGGGACGCGCCTTCCAGGCGCTCGCCCATCGGGCCCGCGGAGATCCGGACCTGCGGTTCGCCACCGGGGTAGACCTCGTCGACGGACGGCGCGAAGACCACGTCGGCGCCGGCCGCGCCGGCCACCGCGAGATCGGCGTCCAGGGTGCGCGGGTAGCGGTCGAGGTCGGCGGCCTCCCCGAACTGGAGCGGGTTGACGAAGACCGTGACGACGACCTGGCCGGCCGGTCCGATAACCGCGCGTGCGGTTTGTATCAGGGAGGCGTGGCCCTCGTGCAGAGCGCCCATCGTCATGACGACGGCACGCCCGGACCGCTCGCCTTCGGGGGCGTACCCCGCCAGTTCGGCGGCGGTGCGGAGCAGCGTGGAGGCGGATGCGGTCATCGGGACTCCTCCGGTCCGGTGCCCGCGCTGCCGGATGCGCCCGAACCGTCGGCCAGGACGTCGAGCAGGTCTTCGGCGAGCTCCGGCTTGAGCATGCCGTGGGAGAGTGCGCGGTCGGCGGTGGCGCGGGCCATCGCGACGTAACCGGCGACCGCCTGCGGGGCGTGGGTGCGCAGCTCGCCGATGTGCGCGGCGACCGTGCCCGCGTCGCCCCGGGCGACCGGGCCGGTCAGGGCGGCGTCACCGGAGCGCAGGGCGTTGTCCAGGGCGGCGCCGAGGAGCGGGCCGAGCATCCGGTCGGGGGCGGCGACCCCGGCCGTGCGCAGCAGCTCCATCGACTGGGCGACCAGGGTGACCAGGTGGTTCGCGCCGAGGGCGAGCGCCGCGTGGTACAGCGGGCGGGACTCCTCGGCGATCCACTCGGGCTCGCCGCCCATCTCGATGACCAGCGCCTCGGCGGCGAGCCGCAGCTGCTCGGGGGCGGTGACCCCGAAGGAGCAGCCGGCCAGTCGCTGGACGTCCACGGAGGTACCGGTGAACGTCATCGCCGGGTGCAGGGCGAGCGGCAGGGCACCGGCCCGCAGCGCGGGATCCAGCACCTTCGTCCCGTACCGCCCCGAGGTGTGGACGATCAGCTGGCCCGGGCGGACCGCACCGGTCTCGGCGAGGCCCTCGACGAGCCCCGGCAGGGCGTCGTCGGGCACCGTCAGCAGGACCAGTTCCGCGCGCGCGAGGACCTCGGCGGGCGTGACCAGGGGGACGTCGGGAAGCAGGGCGGCGGCGCGGCGCACCGAGGCGTCGGAGACGCCCGACACGGCGACGGGGCGGTGCCCTGCGAGTGCCAGGGACGCGGCGAGGGCAGGGCCGACGCGGCCCGCGCCCACGACGCCGACGGTGAGCCGGGCGGGGCGGTCCCTCGCGTCGAGGGGGTCCTGAGAGGCAGTTGTATTCACGCGGCGGTGGCCTTCCGTTCCAGTCCGCGGGGGGTACCGGACGACTTCTCTGCATGCTACGCCAGCGTTTCGTCCGGCCCCCGGGCTGTCCACAGGCTGTGGGAAACTCCGCGCCCCGACGGCGCCGGCCGGCCGGTGGCGCCGATACTCCGTGGGCAGCGGCCGGGTTCTGCGTGATGATCGTCCCATGGCAGACAGAGACGAGCAGGTGCACGACGAGGCGGCGGACGGGACAGAGGCCCCCGGCGGACACGGGGACGAGGACTCCGAAAGGCAGCGGCAGCGCCGCATCGGCGCGTGGCGGCAGGCCGACCGGATCCTGGCCCGGATGCCGGTGGACCGTTCACTCGGCGAGCAGCTGGCGGCACTGACCGCGGGCGCGGCCACGGTCACGGATCCGGACCGGCCCGCGGACATCTACGGCGACGGCGTGGTCACCGAACTGGAGCAGCGGATCGCCGGGCTCCTGGGCACCGAGGCCGCCGCCTTCTTCCCGACCGGGACGATGGCGCAGCAGGTCGTGCTGCGCTGCTGGGCCGGACGCACCGGCAACGCCACGGTGGCCCTGCACCCGCTCGCCCATCCGGAGGTGCACGAGCGCGGCGCCCTCGCTTCGGTCAGCGGACTGCGTACCGTCCACCCGACGTCCGCGCCGCGGCTGCCCACGGCGGACGAGATCCGCGACTTCGCGGAGCCGTTCGGCACCCTGATGCTGGAGCTGCCCCTGCGCGACGCCGGCTTCGTCCTGCCCACGTGGGAGGAGCTGGAGGCCGTGGTGGCGGCGGCTCGCGAGCGCGACGCGGTGGTGCACTTCGACGGGGCGCGGCTGTGGGAGTGCGCCTCCCGCTTCGGGCGGGAGCTGCCGGAGATCGCGGCGCTCGCGGACAGCGTGTACGTGTCGTTCTACAAGACGCTCGGCGGGATCTCCGGGGCGGCGCTCGCCGGTTCCGCCTCGCTGATCGAGGAGGCCCGCACCTGGCGCCACCGGTACGGCGGCCAGCTCTTCCAGCAGTTCCCGGCGGCGCTCGCCGCGCTGATCGGCCTGGACCGGGAGCTGCCGAAGCTGCCGGCGTACGTGGCGCAGGCGAAGGTGGTGGCCGCGGCGCTGGCCGAGGGGTTCGCGGAGGCCGGTGCCGGATGGTTCCGGGTGCACCCCGACCCCCCGCACACGCACCAGTTCCAGGTCTGGCTGCCCTACCCGGCGGACGTCCTCGGGGAGGCGTCCCTGCGTCAGGCCGAGGAGACGGGCACGGCCCTCTTCCGCAGGTGGCACCCGGCGGCCGCGGGCCCGCCCGGGCTGTCGTTCACCGAGGTCACGGTGTCGGAGGCGGGGCTGGAGTGGACGGCGGCGGAAGTCCGCGCGGCGGTGGCGGAGTTCCTGAAGCGGGTGGACCCGCGGTAGGGGCGCGCACGCGGCGCCCTGAAGCGAATGGCCCCGCGGTGGGGCGCGCCCGCGGCGGCCCCCCGATTGACGCCGGTCGTCAATCGGGGTCCGGACCGCCCCGGTCACCCCGCACCATGGACGGGTGAGCGTAACCATCGACATCGCGGGGCTCGACCCCGGCCGCGTCGTCTTCGAGACCTCCCCCCTCGTCGAGCTGGGGGTCGCCCTGCACGCGCTGTCGGAGCCGGGACACCACCCCGGGCTGCACGGCTGGACGACGGCCACCACCACCTCTCTGGAGCCGGACCTGGCCGACCGGCTGCACGAGGCCGACTTCCTGTGGCGGAACACGTTCTCGGACATCTTCATGCCGTTCGCGGGCGTGCTCGGCGGCAACGGGAGGACGGGCGCCGACCTCGCGGAGGACCTGGACATCCTGGACCGGCTGGACGACGAGCGGTTCGTCTCCGCGGCCCTGGAGTTCACCTGCGCGAACCTGTACGGGACCGGCGCGGCCTCCCCGCTCCGCGATCCCGGCATGCGGGCCCGGGCCCTGGACATGGCGGCGGCGCGCGGCCCGCAGCAGGTGGAGTTCACCCAGCGGCTGCTGGCCGACCCCGCCCCCGTACGCCGCTGGATCCGGCGCCTCTTCGAGGACTGCGATCAGGCGTTCTTCGCGGACACCTGGCAGCGGGTGCGGGTCCAGCTGGTGGCCGACGCACGGCACAAGACGGATCTGCTGCGGCACAAGGGGCTCACCGAGGCCGTGCGGGCCGTCTCCCCCGCGCTCTCGGTCGACGAGGACGGGAAGCGGATCAGTGTCGACAAGCTGACCGAGGGCTCGACCGACGCCACCGACCCGGCCGTCGGCGCGGGGCTCACCCTCATCCCGACCAGCTTCGGCTGGCCGCATCTGATGGTGCTGCACGCCCCGGGCTGGCGCCCGGTGATCCACTATCCCGTGCACCGTCCGGAGCTGCCCTCGCCCGCCTCCGTGGAACTGCTCCAGCTCCGGATGGAGGCCCTGGCCCACCCGATGCGGATGCGCCTGTGCCGCAACATCGCCCGCTCGGCGTACACGACGGGGGAGCTCGCCGACACGAACGGGATCACCTCCCCCGAGGTCTCCCGCCACCTCACCGTCCTCAAGAAGGCCGGCCTGGTCACGACGCGGCGCCGCGGCCGGTACGTCCTGCACCAGCTGGACCTGACCGTGGTGGCGCGACTCGGCAGCGACTTCCTGGAGGGGATCCTGCGCTGAGGGGGGGGGGCGGCGCGATCCTGCGCTGAGGGGGGCGGCGCGGAGCCGGACCCCGGCTCCCGGTCCGACCGGACGCGCCGCACATACGCCTCAGTCCAAGCGGATGTGCCGGACGCCCGCCTCAGTCCGACCGGACGCGCCGCATACCCGCCTCAGTCCAAGCGGATGTGCCGGATGCCCGTCCAGGCCCGCCGCACCCGGTGCCGCAGTGCGCTGTCCGTGTCCGGCAGCAGGGTGAGGCCCGCCGACGCGGCGATCCGGTCGGCGACCTGGGGGACGGTCAGCCGGTCGGTCCGGATGTGCTCGGCGAACTCCGGGCCCGCGAGCCGCTCCAGGCAGTGGTCCAGTTTCGCGACGGCGAAGCTCTCGCGCTTCAGCCCGCGCCCGAGGCCGCGTTCGCTCAGCCGTCGCAGTACCGTCCCGCGCTCGGCGAGCAGGGCGAAGTGGTGCACCGGGTGCCCGTCCTCACGCAGCCGCCCGACGACCTCGTCGAAGTAGCCGGCGTCGACCAGCGTCATCGGGGCGATGACCGTGCCGGGATGCCCGCGCAGGGCGAGAGCGAGCATGTCGTGCACCCCCTGCCGCCAGGCCGGCAGATCCTGGAAGTCGCCGCGCAGCGCGGGCGGCAGCGTCCGGTGCAGCCCGAAGCCGACATGCTCCGGATCGCAGACCACGCTCCCGGGCAGCCGTCGCTGCACCTCGTACGCCGTCTGCGTCTTGCCACCGCCGAAGGGGCCGTTGATCCAGAGGAGCGCGCCCACCGGTCAGCCCGCCCCGCCGCCGGCGCGCACCAGCCCGGTCTCGTACGCGAGGACGACGACCTGCACCCGGTCGCGCAGGCCCAGCTTGGTGAGAATGCGGCCGACGTGCGTCTTCACCGTCGCCTCGGAGAGCACCAGTCGTCCCGCGATCTCGCCGTTCGACAGGCCCTGGGCCACCAGGAGCATCACCTCGCGTTCGCGTTCGGTGAGCTTGGCCACGTCCTTGTGCTGCGGCTCGGCCGTGCCGCTGGGCAGCATCGACGAGAAGCGGTCGAGGAGCCGGCGGGTGGTGGACGGGGCGACGACGGCGTCGCCGCTGTGCACGGAACGGATCGCGGCGAGCAGTTCGCCCGGCGGCACGTCCTTCAGCATGAAGCCGCTGGCCCCCGCCTTCAGCCCCGAGAAGGCGTACTCGTCGAGGTCGAACGTCGTCAGGATGAGCACCTTGGGCGCATCGGGCTCCGCGCAGATGCGGCGGGTGGCCTCGACGCCGTCCAGCCGGGGCATGCGCACGTCCATCAGCACCACGTCGACCGCCGTGGAGCGGAGGTTCTCGATCGCCTCCGCGCCGTCGCCCGCCTCGGCGACGACCTCCATGTCCGGCTGCGCGGCGAGCACCATCCGGAAGCCGGTACGCAGCAGCGCCTGGTCGTCGACGAGCATCACGCGGATCGCCATGGGGTCCCTGTCTCCTGTTCGTCCTGCGGTCGGTATCGGCGTATCGGCAGACCCGAGGGCCTCGAAAGACCCTAGTTCGCGGCCTTGAGCGGCAGCAGCGCGCTGATCCGGAACCCGCCGCCGGGGCGCGGTCCGGCGTCGAGTGTGCCGCCGACCATGCCGACCCGTTCGCGCATGCCGATCATGCCGTGGCCCGCGCCGTCGGCGCCGCCGTCCTCGTACAACTCGTGCGCGGCGCCCCGGCCGTCGTCCTCCACCAGCAGGCCGAGACCGTCGTCGAAGTAGACCAGCCGCACGCTGGCACCGGCGTTCGGACCGCCGTGCTTGCGGGTGTTGGTCAGGGCCTCCTGCACGATGCGGTACGCCGTCAGCTCCACTCCGCTCGGCAGCGGGCGCGGCGTGCCCTCGATCTTGAAGTCGACGGCCAGACCGGCAGCCCTGACGTGCTCGATCAGGTCCTCGATCTGGTCGACGTCGGGCTGCGGGACGTACTCCCCGGTCTCCGGGGTGTCGCCCGTGCGCAGCACGCCGAGCAGCCGCCGCATCTCCGCGAGCGCCTGCCGGCCGGTGCTGGAGATGGTCTCCAGGGCCTGCCGGGCCTGGTCGGGGGCCGCGTCCATCACGTAGGCGGCACCGTCCGCCTGCACCACCATCACGGAGACGTTGTGCGCGACGACGTCGTGCAGTTCGCGGGCGATACGGGCCCGCTCGGCCGCGACCGCGACCTTCGACTGCGCCTCGCGCTCCCGCTCCAGCCGGGCGGCCCGCTCCTCCAGCTGGTCGAAGTAGGCCCGCCGGGTCCGCATCGAGTCGCCGAGCACCCACGCCAGGACGAACGGCACCGTCATCACGACGACGAGGAACACCGTCGCCACCCAGCCGCGCGGCGCCCCCTCCTGCTCCGGCCAGCGGAGCTGGGAGACACCGGCCGCGCACAGGCTGCAGCCCAGGGCGAGCCGGGACGCCCAGCGCTCGCCGACGGTGGCCACGGTGAAGGTGATCACCAGCATGGCGAAGTTCGCCAGGGTGGGTCTGACCCCGATCACCAGCTGGGCCACACCCATCGCGATGGCGAGCAGCAGCATCTTCTCGGGCGCGCGCCGGCGCAGGGCGACGACGGTGCACAGGCCGATGACGATCGGCACTATGGCGATGCGCTGGGCCCGCCCGCCGTCCCCGGCCCCGGCTCCGCCGACCACGATCGTCATGCCGGAGATCCCGAGGAGGAAGACGGCCCAGAAGCTGTCGACGCCCGTCGGGTGTCTGCGGATGAAGTCGTAGAGGCGCTGCACGTGACCCAGCGTAGGGAAAGCCAATGGGTGCCGGGGTCAGCCGAAGGGCCGATCCGGGTCCGGAGACCGTACTCCCCAAGGTGGAGACTTGGGAACGTGACGGATGAGTGGCGTGGGTGGCAGGAGGCGGCCGAGACCGCTTTGTATGGGGACGAGGGGTTTTACCGGAGCCCCGAAGGACCTGCGGGGCACTTCCGCACCTCGGTGCACGCCTCCCCGCTGTTCGCCGCGGCCGTCGCCCGGCTGCTGGTCAGGACGGCCGCGGAACTGGGGACCCTTGATGTGGATCTGGTGGATCTGGGCGCGGGGCGCGGAGAGCTGTTGACGGGGGTGCTCGCCGCGCTGCCGGCCGAGGGCGGCGACGGCCTCACGGTACGGGCGCACGCCGTCGAGCTCGCGGGCCGCCCGTCCGGCCTGGACCCCCGGATCCGGTGGTGCGCGAAGCCGCCGCAGGGGGTGCGCGGGCTGCTGTTCGCCAACGAGTGGCTGGACAACGTGCCGGTACCGGTCGCCGAGACGGACGCGGACGGCGTCGAACGGTACGTCCTGGTGCGAACGGCGGACGGCGCGGAACGGCCGGGCGAACCGGTGGGCGGGGCGGACGCGCGCTGGCTGCACCGCTGGTGGCCGTCGGCGGGACCGGGCAGCAGGGCCGAGATCGGCCGCCCGCGCGACGAGGCGTGGGCGGGCGCGGTGTCCACACTGACCGCCGGGCTGGCGGTGGCGGTGGACTACATGCACGTACGGGAGGAGCGGCCGCCTTTCGGCACGCTGACCGGCTTCCGGGCGGGGCGGGAGGTACGTCCGGTGCCGGACGGCAGTTGCGACCTCACCTCGCACGTGGCCCTGGACGCGTGCGCCGCGGCGGGCGGCCCGGGCGCGGAGATCCGCAGCCAGCGCGCGGCGCTGCGGCAGCTGGGCGTCAGCGGTGAACGCCCGCCGCTGTCCCTGGCGTCGGAGGATCCGGCCGGATACGTGCGGGCCCTGGCGGCGGCGGGCCAGGCGGCGGAGCTCACGGCCCGTGGCGGCCTGGGCGACTTCGGCTGGCTGATGCAGCGGGTGGGCCCTCCCGGCCCCTCCGGCGATTGAGGAGCGGGGTCCGGGGCCAGCGCCCCCGGCCCCGGGCCCGCAGGCAATACTGTCCCCCATGACGGAGACGACAGTCGGCATCGGCGGCGCGGCGGAGAGCACCGACATGGTGCTCAACATCGGCCCCCAGCACCCTTCCACCCACGGCGTGCTCCGTCTGCGCATCGTCCTGGACGGCGAACGCATCCAGCACGCCGAACCCGTCATCGGCTATATGCACCGGGGCGCGGAGAAGCTCTTCGAGGCCCGCGACTACCGGCAGATCGTGATGCTCGCCAACCGCCACGACTGGCTGTCGGCGTTCTCCAACGAGCTGGGCGTCGTGATGGCCGTCGAGCGGATGCTCGCGATGGAGGTCCCCGAGCGCGCGGTCTGGACACGCACCCTGCTCGCCGAACTGAACCGGGTCCTCAACCACCTGATGTTCCTCGGTTCGTACCCGCTGGAACTCGGCGGGATCACCCCGGTGTTCTACGCGTTCCGGGAGCGCGAGGAACTCCAGGCCGTGATGGAGGAGGTCTCCGGCGGCCGGATGCACTACATGTTCAACCGGGTCGGCGGCCTCAAGGAGGACCTCCCGGCGGGCTGGCTCGGCCGCGCCCGGGACGCCGTCGCCTCGGTCCGCTCCCGGATGGACGTCTACGACAAGCTGGTGCTCGGCAACGAGATCTTCCGGGGCCGTACCCGCGGAGTGGGCGTGCTCTCGGCCGAGGCCGCACACGCCTACGGGGTGTCCGGGCCGATCGCCCGCGCCTCAGGGGTCGACTTCGACCTGCGTCGTGACGAGCCGTACCTCGCGTACGGGAAGCTCCAGGACACCCTGAAGGTCGTCACCCGGACCGAGGGCGACTGCCTGGCCCGGTTCGAGTGCCTGCTGGAGCAGACGCACAACGCGCTGGACCTGGCGGACGCGTGCCTGGACCGGATGGCCGACCTGGCGCCCGGTCCGATCAACCAGCGGCTGCCCAAGGTCCTGAAGGCCCCGGAGGGCCACACCTACGCCTGGACCGAGAACCCGCTCGGGATCAACGGCTACTACCTGGTGTCCAAGGGCGAGAAGACCCCGTACCGGCTGAAGCTCCGCTCCGCCTCGTTCAACAACATCCAGGCGCTCACCGAGCTGCTGCCGGGCACGCTGGTCGCCGACATGGTGGCGATTCTCGGTTCGCTGTTCTTCGTCGTCGGCGACATCGACAAGTAACGGTCTGCCGCCGGCTCCGTCGCACGGGATCGCGCTGCGGCCTGCTCGAGCTCCTGCGGATCGCGAGGCTTCGGCACCTACGGGATGGCGCTGCGGCCTGCCCCGGCTCCTCCGGGATCGCGCTGCCGCCGGCTCCGGCTCCTACGAGATCGCGCTGCGGAGCTCCGCCACGTCCAGCTGCTCGGTCTCGTCGTGGGCGGTGAGGTCGATGACCTTGCCGACAGCCCGGTTCCCGGCCACGCCCGTGCGGTGCGCGGCCAGTGCCTCCTCACCGACCACGTCGGCGAGGTCCTCGTTCTGCACGGACTCGATCGCGGCGTGCGCCTTCTGCGTGCCGAAGAAGTCGAAGCTGCCCTGCGGCACCAGATGGCGGCGCGACGCGGCGTACGGAACGACCGCGCTGGCGGCCGGAACCGGGCGCGGGGCGGGGAGCGCCGCGGACGGCCGGGGCGCGGGCAGGGCGGTCTGCGGGCGGCGGTGCTGCTCGGCAGCCGTCCGCCCGGCAGCCTGCTGCGAGCCCGCGGCTGCCGCGTGCTTGCCCTGCGGCTCCTCCGCCTCCCTGGCCCGCTCCGCGAGATCGCGCTCCCTGGCCTGCTCGGCCGTGCGCCGCGCCTCCTGGAGCGCCGCGTTGCGCGTGAGGTCGTCGAGGGCCTGGGCGGCACGCAGATACGCGGACGGCGTGGGGGTGCTGCGCGCGGCGGGCAGTTCGCGGGGCGGCGCGGCCGCCTCCAGTGCGAGCTGCCGGCGGCTCTCCAGCACGCTGGCACGCTCGGTCTCGGCGTTGGCGTACCTCCGCAGCAGCGCGGCGTGCTCGCCCCGCAGCCCGGCGAGTTCCACGCGCTTGCGGCGCAGCTTCGTCTCCAGGCGTGCGCGCAGCTCGCGCGACTCCTCCAGATCGGCTTCCAGTTCCGCCAGGCGTTCCTCGGCGCGCCATTCGTCACCGGCGCGGGCGCGCGTCAGCTCCGCGACGCGTCGGCCCGCCTCCCGGTCCCAGCTGCGCATCAGATACGCGCCGGTCACGGCGGCGGCCGCCGCGGCGGCGACCAGTCCGCGCAGGACCAGCGGCTCGGCGAGCAGCCAGGCTCCCGCGGCACAGAGGACCGCGGCTCCGGCGACGGCCGAAGGCGGAAGGATTCTGTGCAGTGGTGGCGAATGGCGATGGCGTCCACGTGGCATGGCCTGAAATTTACCGTGCGTACGGGCCGCTTGGGGGGCCACCCGGCAATCTGTTCCCGGCCAGTTACCTGACGGCCCCTGAATCACTCACTCCGCGCCTGCCGGAGGGAGTTCCCGCGGGCCTTCCGGTACACCTTCCGAGCCGCTGTCGGGCGCACCCCGCACGGCCCTTTCGGAACCGTGCGGGGCCTTGCGAGGCGTTCCTTACTTCTTGATCAGACCTTTCGTCTCCAGGTATTCCTTGGCGACATCGGCGGGCTTGGCGCGCTCGGCGTCGACCTT
Source organism: Streptomyces sp. NPDC048211 (assembly GCF_043202315.1). Lineage (NCBI taxonomy): Bacteria > Bacillati > Actinomycetota > Actinomycetes > Kitasatosporales > Streptomycetaceae > Streptomyces > Streptomyces sp. NPDC048211. Next base: position 243,789 of record NZ_JBIDAD010000011.1, on the reverse strand, counting down.
GCGGTTCAGCTCCGCCAGATCCTCGGTGGTGAGTGCGTCGGTGAGCTTGCCGAGGGCGTCGGCTATGTCCTGGGAACCCGCGTCCTTCGCATTGAGGACGGGCAGCACGTTGTCCGCGTTCTGGAGCTTCTTGTCGTCCTCCAGGAAGAGCAGGCCGAAGGTGTCCAGCACCGCGTCCGTGGTGGTGGTGAGGACCAGCTGGTCCTTGCCGTCCTTGACTGCCTGCTTGGACTGCGGGGTGCCGACCCCGGTGGGGTCGATGCCGGTGACGTCGATGCCGTACGTCTTCTTCAGGCCGGGTGCGCAGAACGGCCGCACCTCGCACTCGTCACCCGCCGCGATCTTCACCTTGATCTTGGAGGCGCCGAGATCCGAAAGGGTCTTGAGCTTGTTCTTGTCGGCGAATTCCTTGGTGACCGCGAAGGCGTTCTGGTCGACGGCCTTGCCGGCCGGCAGCACCTTCAGTCCGCGCGGGGTGGCGAGCTTCTCCAGAGCGGCGACGGTGGCCGCGGCGTCGCCCGAGGCGACCGGATCGGACTCGGCCGCCTTCGCGCCGTTCACCTTGGCGTTGAGGAATTCCGCGATCGTCGCCGCGTATTCCGGGACGACGTCGATCTCGCCCTTCTCCAGGGAGGGTTCGTAGAGTTCACGGTTCTTCACCGTGGTGACCGACGTGCTGTATCCGGCATCCGACAGAACACCGGCGTACAGCTCCGCGAGGACCTTGGACTCGGTGAAGGCGGCGGCGCCGACGACGAGCGAGCCCTTCTTCCCCGAGCCCTTGTCCGCGTCGGAGGCGGCGGATCCGCCCTTGTCCTTCTCCAGGCTGTCGCCGCCGCAGGCGGCGAGCGAGCCCGCGAGCGCGACGATGCCGATGACCGCACCGGCCAGGCGCGAGGTCCTGCTCATACTGTTCTCCGTCCACGGCAACGAGGCCATTTGCGATATGCGTTGTCGGTTGAGTGGGCCGTCCGGACGCTCATGCGGTCCGGCGGCGGCGCAGCGGTGACAGCAGCCGGTCGATGCCGACCAGTGCCGCCTCCACCAGCAGGGCGAGCACGGCGACCAGCAGGGCGCCCGCGACCACCTGCGGTGTGTTGTACGTGTTGAAGCCCGCGGTGATGATCCGGCCGAGGCCGCCCTGGCCGACCATGGCGGCGATCGTCGCCGTGGCCACGACCTGCACCGCGGCCGAACGCAGCCCTGTCATGATCATCGGGTAGGCCAGCGGGAGTTCGACCCGGAGGAAGAGCTGGCCCCCCGACATGCCCATCCCGCGCGCGGCCTCCGCCACCGAACGGTCCACCTCCGTCATCCCGACGTAGGCGTTGGTCAGCAGCGGCGGCACGGCGAACAGCACCAGGGCGATGATCGTCGGTACGTACCCCGCGTTGCGCAGGGGGGAGACCATGAAGAGGGCCAGCACCGCGAAGACCGGGATGGCGCGCCCGACGTTGGAGATGTTGACGGCCAGCGCACCCCCCTTCCCGATGTGTCCCAGGTACAGGGCGATGGGCAGCGCGATGGCGCAGGACAGGGCGAGCGCCACCCCGCTGACGTACAGGTGCTCGCCGAGCCGGTGGGCCACCCCGCTCTCCCCCGACCAGTTGGCGCCGGTGGTGAGCCACGTCCATGCCTCGCCGAGAACTCCCATGGACTCAGACCGCCTTCGCCGGGCCGGCCGCGCTCACGGCATCGTGGGTGGCCGGTATGCGCGTCCACGGGGTAAGAAGTCGCTGCACACCGAGCAGCAGCAGGTCCGCGACCACCGCGAGCAGCACGCAGAGCACCGAGGCGGCCAGCACCTGCGCCTTGAAGAAGCTCGGCAGGGCGTCCTCGATGAGATTGCCCAGGCCACCGCGGCCGACGATCGAGCCGACCGTGGTCAGCGCGATCGTGGACACCGTGGCGATCCGTATCCCGGCCATCAGCGCGGGCATCGCCAGGGGGAGTTCGACCTCCCACAACAGCCGCACCGGCCCGTATCCCATACCCCGGGCGGCTTCCTTCGCCTCCTGCGGAACCGCCTCCAGGCCGGCCAGGATGTTCCGCACGAGAATGGTCAGCGAATACAGCACGAGCCCGGTGACGACGAGCGCCGCGGAGAGCCCGAACAGGGGCAGCAGAAGCGAGAACATCGCGAGTGACGGCACCGTGTAGAGCACCGTCGTCAGCCCGAGCACCGGTCCGGCGAAGCGCCGGCCGCGACGGGCGAGCAGCGCCAGCGGAAAGGCCACGGCGACCCCGATCGCCACCGACACCGCGGTGATCCAGATGTGCTGCACCGTCGCATCGGTCAACTCCTGGCTGCGGGAACGGAGATACTCCCCGCAGATCCAGTCGTTCGTCACCAGGCAGTTCTGTCCGGCCATCCGTCCCCCACCTCCCGATCGCCTCTCGTACTGATGTCCGGCGAGCCTATCCTCGACCACCGACAATCGCCGAGGCCGTTGTATTCCAGCAACACGTCCTTCACAGAACACGCGTCACAATGGGGAACCATGATCCGTTTCGAGCACGTCACCAAGCGGTATGCGGACGGCACCACCGCCGTCGACGACCTTTCCTTCGAGGTCGCCGAAGGTGAACTCGTCACGCTCGTCGGACCGTCGGGCTGCGGCAAGACGACCACCATGAAGATGGTGAACCGGCTGATCGAACCGACCGAGGGCCGGATATTCCTCGACGGGGACGACATATCCGCCATCGACCCGGTCCAGCTGCGGCGCCGGATCGGCTATGTGATCCAGCAGGTCGGGCTGTTTCCGCACCGGACCGTGCTGGAGAACACCGCGACCGTCCCCCACCTCCTCGGCTGGAAACGCGGAAAGGGCCGGGCCCGCGCGGCGGAACTCCTCGACCTGGTCGGACTCGATCCTTCCGTTTATGGCGACCGCTATCCGGAACAGCTGTCCGGCGGCCAGCGTCAACGCGTCGGTGTGGCGCGGGCTTTGGCGGCGGACCCGCCGGTGCTGCTGATGGACGAGCCTTTCGGCGCCGTCGACCCGGTGGTCAGGGAACGGCTCCAGAACGAATTCCTGCGGCTTCAGGCCCAGGTACGGAAAACGGTGCTGTTCGTCACGCACGACATCGAGGAGGCCGTCCGGCTCGGCGACCGTATCGCCGTCTACGGACAGGGCTCGATCGAGCAGTTCGACTCACCGGCCACCGTGCTCGGCGCCCCGGCCACCGACTACGTCGCCGACTTCGTCGGCGCGGACCGCGGGCTCAAGCGGCTCTCCGTCACCCCCGTCGAGGAGAGCGACCTCGACCGGCCACCGGTCGTCCACCTCGACGACCCGCTGGACAGGGCGACGGAACGGCTGCGCGCGGACGGGGCACGCTGGGCCGTGGTGCTGGACGGCGACGGCCGGCTGCACGGCTGGATCCCCGCCGGGGACGCGCTCACCGGCGCCCGGGGCACGGTCCGCGAACACGCCCGCCGGATGGATGCCTGGCTGCCCGTCGGCGCACCGCTCAAGCAGGCGTTCGCCACCATGCTCCAGCACGACGCCGGCTGGATCGCGGTCATCGACGAGCAGAGCGAGGGCCGGTTCCTCGGCGTCCTCACCCCGGCCCGCCTCCACGAGGCGCTGCGCCGTTCGATCAGCGCGGACGACCGGGCCGTGCCGCGCGCCGAAGTGGCCGTGGAGAGCGTGGCGGTCGTCGCGAACACCGCAGGGGACTGAGCCGCCCACGTCCCCGGCGCGGCCCCGGCCGGATCCGGCGCGGGGCCTGCCCCCACGTCCCCGGCGCGGCTCCGGCGAAGGAACCTGAGAGCCGTCCCGCGCCGCCCGGGAAGGCCCCTCAGGGATGCCCCGTGTCTTCCGCGGAAGGCACCCCGCCCGCCCGGATCCGGCGAAGGCACCCGAGGGCCCTCCCGCGCCACCCGGGAAGGCCCCTCAGGGCTCTTCCGCGCCACCGCGGAAGGCGCCCCGCCCGGCGCGGCTCCGGCGAAGGCCCCCTGAGGACCGTCCCGCGCCGCCCGCGGAAGGCGCCCCGCCCCGGTCAGTTCTCGCTGAGCCGGCTGCTCATCCAGTCCAGGGTCGCGGGGATCTCCCGGCGCCAGGTGTTGAAGTTGTGCCCGCCGCTGTCGAGCACGATCGACGACACCTGGGCCGGCCGCTTCACCTTGGCCACGAACGCCCGGGTGGCGGCGTAGTTCGACTCACCCGTGCGGGACGTCGTCACCAGGAAGGACGAGTCGGGCTGCGGCCGGTGGTCCAGGGACCACAGCAGGTCGGCCCGCTCGCGCTGCCCCTGGTCGCCGTGGAAGAGGTCACCGGTCGTCGGGTCCTCGGCCGCCTTGTAGTACGCGGAGAGTCCCGCGCTCGCCGTGAAGCGTGCCGGATGGTGCAGGCCGATCTTCAGGGCGCAGTAGCCACCCGTCGAGTTGCCGATGATGCCCCAGTTGCGGGCGTGCCGCCCGACCCGGTAGCCGGCCGAGATCGCGGGCGGCAGATCGTCCGCGAAGAACGTCTCGGTCTTCGGACCGCCCTTTATGTCCACGCACTCGGTGTCGCGCGGCGGCGCCAGGGTCGGCCGCAGCATCACCAGGACCATCGGCTGCGCGCGGCCCGCCCGCACCCGTTCGAGCGACGTCTTGGGGTAGGCGAGCCCCTTGATGAGGTTCTCCGAGGTACCCGGATATCCGGTGAGCACCACGACCGCGGGGAACTTCCGGCGGGCGTACGCCTCCTGGAAGTACTCCGGCGGCAGGTACACGTACGCCGACGTCTCTATCCCCGAGTGCCGCCCCGCGATCACGACCTTGTCGATCCGGCCTGCCAGGGCGGGCCGCGAGCCTCCCGGCACGTCGGGCCGCTGCGTCCCCACCCGGACGATGTTCTTCGCCGCCAGGGTCCCCTGGGCGTGGTCGGTCACCACGCCCAGCTCCTGCTTCCGGCCGAACAGGTCGGCCCAGGAACCGTAGAAGAGGAACGAGTTGTTGGCGATCAGCCCCACGGAGGCGAAGACCGCCACCTGGGTGGCCAGCAGCAGCCCCACCCTGCCGAACACCGCGGAGACGCTGCGCCGGGCGAGCCTCGGCCAGAGCCAGACCGTGACGACGAACAGCGCGACGGCAAGCACGATCGCCAGGATCAGGACTGCGTTACCGGTAAGGCCCATGGCGGTTGAACTTTCTTGTCAGGAAATTTCCGGGTCCTGGGTGAACCCACGACCCGGAAGCCTCGTCCTAGAGGTCGCACATCGTCCGCAGGGCTCCGGCCGACGGACTCCAACAATCTCTCGCGGAACCACGGGAAGCGATGTCTGTCACGCTAGATGGGGATAAATCGGGATTGGTTCCGAAGGGCGTACGCAAGTTCGCCCACGGACCGCGACCCGAGACCGTGCCGGCCCTCGTCGGCACCGCCTGCACCGCCGTCGGCCTGATCGACGTGGCAGCGGGCGTCTTCCCGCGCTTCCGGCACAGCCGGATGCACACCCTCGCCGAGGTGCTCCCCGGAGCCCTCGGTCCTTTCGCCGCAGCGCTCGCACTCAGCGCCGGCGTCCTGCTGCTGCTCCTGGCCCACGGCCTGAAACGGCACAAGCGACGGGCCTGGCGGGCCGCCGTCGTCCTTCTCCCGGCCGGTGCGGTGGCCCAGTTCGTCTACCGCCACTCGGTCCTGGGCACCGTCGTGTCGCTGACGCTCTGCTACCTGCTGGTACGCCACCGGAGTGAATTCGCCGCGCTCCCCGACCCGCGCAGCCGTTGGAGGGCACTGGCCAACTTCGTCCTGCTCGGCGCGGGTTCGCTCGGCCTCGGCCTGGTCATCGTCAGCGTCCACCCCGGCCGCCTGGTCGGGAACCCCAGCATCGCCGACCGGCTCCAGCACGTGCTGTACGGGCTGTTCGGCTTCGAGGGCCCGGTCGACTACGCCGGCGACACCTCCTGGACCGTGGGCTACTCGCTCGGCGCCCTGGGCCTGCTGACGGCCGTCACCACCATCTACCTCGCGTTCCGGCCGGAACACCCGGCCGCTCGGCTCACCGAGGACGACGAGGTACGGCTGCGCGCCCTGCTGGAGCGGCACGGCGGCCGCGACTCGCTGGGCCACTTCGCGCTCCGCCGCGACAAGGCCGTGGTCTTCTCGCCCAGCGGCAAGGCCGCCGTCTGCTACCGCGTGGTCTCCGGGGTGATGCTGGCCAGCGGCGACCCGATCGGCGACGTGGAGGCGTGGCCCGGCGCCATCGAGCGCTTCATGGACGAGGCGAGGGCGCACTCCTGGACCCCCGCCGTGATGGGCTGCAGCGAGACCGGCGGCGAGGTCTGGACCCGCGAGACCGGACTCGACGCCCTGGAACTCGGCGACGAGGCGGTGGTGGATGTCGCGGATTTCTCGCTCGCCGGGCGCGCGATGCGCAACGTGCGCCAGATGGTGAAGCGCATTGAGCGCGGCGGCTACGAGACGCGGGTCCGGCGCGTGGCGGACATCGGCGAGACCGAACTGGCCCGCATCCGGCGGGCCGCCGCCGACTGGCGGGGCACGGACAACGAACGCGGCTTCTCCATGGCGCTCGGCCGGATCGGCGACGGCGCCGACCGGGACTGCTTCGTCGCCACCGCCCACAAGACCGAGGAGAACGACGCCGACTCCCCGTACGGCGACCTGAAGGCCGTCCTCCACTTCGTCCCGTGGGGCACCGACGGGATGTCCCTCGACCTGATGCGCCGCGACCGCGCCGCCGACCCGGGGATGAACGAGCTGCTCATCGTCGCCTCCCTGCAGGCCGCGCCCAGGCTCGGCATCACCCGCGTCTCGTTGAACTTCGCGATGTTCCGCTCCGCCCTGGCCCGTGGCGAGAAGCTGGGGGCCGGACCGGTGCTGCGGATCTGGCGCGGGCTGCTGGTCTTCCTGTCGCGCTGGTTCCAGATCGAGTCCCTGTACAGGTTCAACGCCAAGTTCCGGCCCCGCTGGGAGCCCCGGTTCGTGGTCTACCGCACCGCCCGCGACCTGCCCCGTATCTCGCTGGCCGCCATGCAGGCCGAGGGCTTCGTGAGCTTCGCGCTCCCCCGCCCCCTGGCCCGCCGGCTGCCGGCGGCCGGACGACGCCCGTGCCCCCACGTACGGGCCTCCGCCGCCGAGCAGGGCGTCCGCCCGGCGTGACCGGCATCGCGACGGGCCTAGGCTGGTCGTATGAGTACGTTGCATGGACGAGGAACGGTCCAGGGCCTGCCGGAGTGGGACCGCTGCGCGGTCATGGGTGTCGTCAACGTGACCCCCGACTCCTTCTCCGACGGAGGTCGCTGGTTCGACACCACGGCTGCCGTGAAGCACGGCCTCGACCTGGTCGGCGAGGGTGCCGACCTGGTCGACGTCGGCGGTGAGTCGACCCGCCCCGGTGCGAGCCGGGTGGACGAGGCCGAGGAGCTGCGGCGGGTGGTCCCGGTGGTCCGCGGCCTGGCCTCCGAAGGGGTCACGGTCTCGGTCGACACCATGCGGGCCCGGGTCGCCGAGCAGGCCGTCGCCGCCGGAGCGGTCCTGGTCAACGACGTGAGCGGCGGGCTCGCCGACCCGGACATGGTCCCGGTCGTCGCCGCCGCCGCGGTGCCGTTCGTCGTCATGCACTGGCGCGGTTTCAGCGAGTCCATGAACAGCAGGGCGGTGTACGGGGACGTCGTCGCCGAGGTCGTCGACGAGCTGCGGGCCCGGATGGACGCCGTGGTCGCCGGGGGTGTCGCCCCCGAACGGATCGTGATCGACCCGGGCCTCGGCTTCGCCAAGGACGCCGCCCACGACCTGTCGCTCATCGCCCGCCTGGACGCGCTGCACCCACTGGGCCGCCCCCTGCTCGTCGCCGCCTCCCGCAAGCGGTTCCTGGGCCATGTGCTGGCCGGTGAGGGCGCCGCCCCGCCCCCCGCCCGCGAGCGCGACGCGGCCACCGCCGCGGTCTCCGCGCTCTCCGCCCGGGCCGGCGCCTGGGCCGTCCGGGTCCACGAGGTACGGGCCACCGCCGACGCCGTGCGGGTCGCCCGCGCGGTCGAGGGAGCCGCGTGAACGAGCCGCAGGACGAGCATGCCTCCGCCGCCGACGACATCGAGGCGGTCGAGCGGGCCAACACCGCCTTCTACGAGGCCATGGAACGCGGCGACCTGGACGAGCTGACCGGACTCTGGCTGCCCGGGGAGGACCTCACCGTCTCCTGCGTCCACCCCGGCTGGCCGGTGCTGACCGGACGCGGCGAGGTACTGCGCAGTTACGCCCTGATCATGGCGAACACCGAGTACATCCAGTTCTTCCTGACCGATGTCGGGGTCTCCATGACGGGCGACACCGCTCTGGTGACCTGCACCGAGAACATCCTCAGCGGCGGCCCCGCCGAGGAGGGCAGCTCCCTGGGGCCGCTCGTCGGCCAACTGGTCGTCGCGACCAATGTGTTCCGCCGCACTCCGGACGGCTGGAAGCTCTGGTCCCACCACGGGTCTCCCGTACTGGCCGAAACCGGCGAGGAAGAGGACGAGGACTCCCCCTCCTGAGCGGGCGGAAGGCCGCGGGAAACACCAAAGGCGGCTCGGCGGGATTGGACGCGGGCACATCGGGGTATCAGCGGCTACCAGTCCCGTGCCGCCGTGTCCATAGCCCCCGCGGGGGAGGACTGTCGGCGCTCGCAGGTAGATTCGGAAATGGGTACGTGGCCGCCCGCACGCGGTTCCGTGCCCCTTCGACAACAACAGCAGGAGTGATTCGCGTGGATCGTGTCGCGCTGCGCGGCCTCAAGGCCCGTGGGCACCATGGCGTCTTTCCCCGGGAACGGGAAGAGGGCCAGACGTTCATCGTGGACCTGGTGCTCGGCCTCGACACCCGCCCCGCGGCAGCCGCCGACGACCTCACGAAGACCGTCCACTACGGCGTGGTCGCCGAGGAGGTCGTCGCCGTGGTCCAGGGCGAACCCGTCGATCTGATCGAGACGCTCGCGGAGCGCATCGCCCAGCAGTGCCTGAAGCACGAAGGCGTCGAGGAGGTGGAGGTCGTGGTCCACAAGCCGGATGCGCCCATCACCGTCCCCTTCGACGACGTCACCGTCACCATCACCCGGAGCCGAGCATGACTGCATTTTCTACCGAGGGGCAGAGCGACCCGACCGTACAGCCGGTCCCCGCCTCCGTGGTCGAGCAGGTGGACGCCGCGGACATCACCCTCTCCAACCCCAAACGCGCCGTGATCTCCCTGGGCTCCAACCTGGGCAACCGCCTGGAGACGCTCCAGGGCGCCATCGACGCCCTGGAAGACACCCCGGGCCTCCGGGTCAAGGCGGTCTCCCCGGTGTACGAGACGGAGCCGTGGGGCGTCGAACCCGGCTCCCAGCCCTCGTACTTCAACGCGGTCGTCGTCGTGAAGACGACACTGCCCCCGTCCTCGCTCCTGGAGCGGGGCCAGGCCATCGAGGAGGCCTTCGAACGGGTCCGTGAGGAGCGCTGGGGGCCGCGCACCATCGACGTGGACATCGTCGCGTACGCGGACGTCGTCTCCGACGACCCGGAGCTCACCCTCCCCCACCCCCGGGCCCGCGAGCGCGCCTTCGTGCTCGCTCCGTGGCACGACGTGGACCCCGAGGCCCAGCTGCCCGGTGCCGGCCCGGTCGCCGACCTGCTGGCCGGTGTGGGACGCGGCGGGGTACTGCCCCGGGCCGACCTGGAACTCCGGCTGCCCGAGTAGTCGTTAGGCTCGAAGAAGACAGCAGGACACCCACAGGCCAGGACATCCACAGGCGGCGAAGGGCGGCTCACCCGGTGAAGCAACTACGGCTCGGAGTACTGGCCGGCCTCTTCGCCGCCGCCGGGGTGCTGTCCTGGGGCGGCGCCCGCCTCTGGGACTCCCTCGGCACCCTGCCCGGTGTGCCGCTGGCCGCACCCATCGTGCTCGCGGTGATCGCGGTGGTGCTGCTCGCGACGGCGCTCTCCCTCCGCTCCCGGCTGCGCGCCCAGCGCGAGCGCCGGCCGGGCGCGAAGGGCGTCGAGCCCCTGATGGCGGCCCGGGCCGTGGTCTTCGGCCAGGCCAGCGCGCTCGTCGTCGCACTGGTCGCCGGGATGTACGGCGGCGTGGGCGTCTTCCTGCTCGGCTCCCTCGACATGCCGGCCCGCCGCGATCAGGCCATCTACGCGGGCTTCGCGGTCCTGGCCGGCTTCGCGGTGATCGCGGCGGCCCTCTTCCTGGAGCGCGTCTGCAAGCTCCCGGACGACGAGGACGACAACAAGAACGCGGCCGCGGCGTAGGACGCCGCCGTCCCCCTGCCTGACGGAGGCGTCAGCGCGCCATGATCAGGCTCATGGCCTCGGCGCGCGTCGCGGGGTCGCGGAGCTGTCCGCGGACCGCGGAGGTCAGCGTCTTCGCCCCGGGCTTGCGGATCCCCCGCATCGACATGCACATGTGCTCGCACTCCACGACGACGATGACGCCGCGCGGCTCCAGGATCGCCATCAGCGACTCGGCGACCTGCGTGGTGAGCCGCTCCTGGACCTGCGGACGGCGGGCGTAGACGTCGACCAGACGGGCCAGCTTCGACAGGCCGGTGATCTTGCCGCTGGTCGCCGGGATGTACCCGACGTGCGCCACTCCGCGGAACGGCACCAGGTGGTGTTCGCAGGTACTGAACACCTCGATGTCCTTGACCAGCACCATCTCGTCGTGACCCAGGTCGAACGTGGTCGTCAGGACGTCCTCGGGCTCCTGGTACAGGCCCGCGAATATCTCCTTGTACGCCCGAGCCACCCGACCCGGCGTCTCCCGCAGCCCCTCCCGGTCCGGGTCCTCCCCGACCGCGAGGAGCAGTTCGCGTACGGCCGCCTCGGCCCGCTTCTCGTCGAACTCGCCGATCGAACCCTGGCCGTCCAGCGTCACCGGGTCGGTCATCTGTGCCTCGTTCCTCTGAGCTGTCACTGCGTGGACATCCGCGCAGGTGTGGGGCCGGTCCGGCGGATCGGGGCCGGACGGGGCCCAAGGGAAAAGCCGCGCCCCCACAGGCTAAAACCTGGGGGGCGCGGCATCCATTCCGGGCCCGGTGAAGCCCCCGTGACAGGGGCCACACCGGGGTCGGTGTCTAGCTCTCGGGACGCTCCTCGGGGATCGCCTCGGTCGCCGGAACCGTGTCCGTGACCGAGCCGTTCGCCGTGGTGGCGCCGTTGGTGAGGGCGAGCTCCTTCGGGGAGAGCACCGGCGGCCTGGTGGACGGCGTACGCCGGGCGGAGCCGGTCCACGCCGGACGGGCCGGGCGCTTGACGATCGGAGCGAAGATCTCGGCGATCTCCGCCTTGCCGAGGGTCTCCTTCTCAAGGAGCTGGAGAACCAGGGCGTCCAGAACGTCGCGGTTCTCGACGAGGATCTCCCACGCATCGTTGTGCGCGGTCTCGATGAGCTTCTTGACCTCTTCGTCGACCAGCGCGGCGACCTCTTCCGAGTAGTCGCGCTGGTGGCCCATCTCGCGGCCCACGAAGGGTTCGGTGTTGTCGCCACCGAACTTGATCGCGCCGAGCCGCTCCGTCATGCCGTACTGCGTGACCATCGCGCGGGCCGTTGCCGTGGCCTTCTCGATGTCGTTCGCAGCGCCGGTCGTCGGGTCGTGGAAGACCAGCTCCTCGGCCGCGCGCCCGCCCAGCATGTAAGCCAGCTGGTCGAGCATCTCGTTGCGCGTCGTGGAGTACTTGTCCTCCTCCGGGAGCACCATCGTGTAACCGAGGGCGCGGCCGCGGGAGAGGATCGTGATCTTGTGGACCGGGTCCGACTGAGGTGAGGCCGCCGCGACCAGGGCGTGTCCGCCCTCGTGGTACGCGGTGATCTTCTTCTCCTTCTCGGACATGATCCGGGTCCGCTTCTGCGGACCCGCCACGACGCGGTCGATGGCCTCGTCGAGCATGGCGTTGTCGATCAGCTTCTGATTGCCGCGCGCCGTCAGGAGCGCCGCCTCGTTCAGCACGTTCGACAGGTCGGCACCGGTGAAGCCGGGCGTACGACGGGCGACGGCGCCGAGATCGACGTCCGGTGCGACCGGCTTGCCCTTCTGGTGGACCTTGAGGATCTCCAGACGGCCCAGCATGTCCGGCCGGTCGACCGCGATCTGCCGGTCGAAACGGCCCGGGCGCAGCAGCGCCGGGTCGAGGATGTCCGGACGGTTCGTGGCGGCGATCAGAATGACGCCGCCCTTCACGTCGAAGCCGTCCATCTCGACGAGCAGCTGGTTCAGCGTCTGCTCGCGCTCGTCGTGACCGCCGCCCATACCGGCACCGCGGTGCCGGCCGACGGCGTCGATCTCGTCGACGAAGACGATCGCCGGGGCGTTCGCCTTGGCCTGCTCGAAGAGGTCACGGACTCGGGAGGCACCGACACCGACGAACATCTCGACGAAGTCGGAACCGGAGATCGAGTAGAACGGGACGCCCGCCTCGCCGGCGACGGCGCGTGCGAGCAGCGTCTTGCCCGTACCGGGAGGCCCGTACAGCAGGACACCCTTGGGGATCTTGGCGCCGACGGCCTGGAACTTCGCCGGCTCCTGGAGGAACTCCTTGATCTCGTGGAGCTCCTCGACCGCCTCGTCCGAGCCCGCCACATCGGCGAACGTCGTCTTCGGGGTGTCCTTGGTGATCAGCTTGGCCTTGGACTTGCCGAACTGCATGACCTTGGAGCCGCCACCCTGCATCTGGTTCATCAGAAACAGGAAGACGACCACGATGAGGACGAAGGGCAGCAGCGAGAAGAGGATCGAGACGAACGGGGACTGCTTCGACGGCGAGACGGTGTAGCCCTTGTCGATGTCACCGCTCTCGAACTTCTTCTGCAGCGTGTCGGCGAGCTGGACACCCTGGTTGCCGATGTAGCTCGACTGGAACTTGCTGCCGGACTCGCCGGAGAGTTTCTGGCCGTCCTTCAGCTCGATCTTGATGATGTGATCGTCACCGGTGGTGAGCTTGGCCTGCTCCACCTGGTTCTTACTGATCGCCTGGATCACCTTGCCGGTGTCCACCGTCTTGTAGCCGCCACCCGAGCCGACGACCTGCATCAACACGACCACGGCGAGGACGGCCAGCACGATCCACATGACCGGCCCACGGAAGTATCGCTTCACGTCCATCCATACGGAGCGAAGTCGCCCCGTCCCTCCTGCCCGTAGGTAAATGCTGCTGTGAGTAAAGACTGTTCTTCGGACGGTACACCGGCATTGTCACCGACGACCGCCGAGGACGTCTGTCAAACCCGCCTTCGAAGGCTCAACGGCGGGAAATCGGTGAGGGTTCCCCGGAGCCGGAGCGGGTTCGCCGACGGCGCCGTCAGCCGCCGTAGACGTGCGGGGCGAGGGTGCCGACGAAGGGGAGGTTGCGGTACTTCTCCGCGTAGTCCAGCCCGTAGCCGACGACGAACTCGTTGGGGATGTCGAAGCCGACCCACTTGCAGTCGAGCGCGACCTTCGCCGCGTCCGGCTTGCGCAGCAGGGTGCAGATCTCCAGCGATGCGGGCTCGCGCGAGCCCAGGTTCGACATCAGCCAGGACAGCGTCAGACCCGAGTCGATGATGTCCTCGACGATCAGGACGTGCTTGCCCTTGATGTCGGTGTCCAGGTCCTTGAGGATCCGGACGACACCGGAGGACTGGGTGCCCGCGCCGTACGACGAGACGGCCATCCAGTCCATGGTGACGGGGGTGGACAGCGCGCGCGCCAGGTCCGCCATGACCATCACCGCGCCCTTGAGGACTCCGACGAGGAGCAGGTCCTTGCCCGCGTACTCCGCGTCGATCTTCGCGGCCAGTTCGACGAGCTTCGCGTCGATCTCTTCCTTGGTGAGGAGCACCGACTGAAGGTCGGTGCCCATGTCCTTCTCGTTCACCCGCGTCTCTTTCTTTGCCTGCCGGGTCCGGGATGGTGTCCCGGACCTGCGCGGCCGCTCGCCTGCATGTCAGCCGCTTGTGCGTCAGCTCTGCCGAATCACCAGTCTGCCACCCTGGCGCAGGGCTTCGACGCGGCCGGGGAGGTTGATGGCCTGCTGGCCGCGCCAGCCGGTGATGAGGCGGTCGACTTCCTCGATGTGCCGGGCGAAGAGGGAACCGGCCGGAGAGCCCGCCTCTATGGCCGCACGGCGCAGGACGCGGCGGCGGACGGCGGGCGGCAGGACGTGCAGTTTGGCGCACTCCAGCCGGCCCGCGTCGTCGCGAACGTCACGTCCGGCCTCGGCCGCCCAGGTGTCCAGGGCGTCGGCGTCGTCACGGGAGAGCTGCGCCGTACGGGCCAGCGCCTCGACGACTCCTTTGCCCAGCGCCTTCTCCAGGGCGGGCAGGCCCTCGTGGCGCAGCCGGGAACGGGTGTAGGCGGGGTCGACGTTGTGCGGGTCGTCCCAGACGGGCAGGGACTGGGCCAGACAGGCCGTGCGGGCGGTCTGCCGGTCGAGCTGGAGGAAGGGGCGGCGGTAACGGCCCGCCGGCCCGGACGCGGCGGCCATGCCGGACAGGGAGCGGATGCCGGAGCCGCGGGCGAGGCCCAGCAGCACCGTCTCCGCCTGGTCGTCGCGGGTGTGGCCGAGCAGCACGGCGGCGGCGCCGTGACGTTCGGCGGCGGCGTCCAGGGCCGCGTAGCGGGCGTCACGGGCCGCGGCCTCGGGCCCGCCCTCGTGGCCGACACGCACCGCGACGGCCTCGACCGGGTCGAGGTCCATGGCGGTGAGGCGGCCGACGACTTCGGTGGCGCGGGCGTCGGAGCCGCTCTGGAGGCCGTGGTCGACGGTGATGCCACCGGCCCGGACGGCGAGTTTGCGGGCCTCGAAGGCGAGGGCGGAGGCGAGCGCCATGGAATCGGCGCCGCCGGAACACGCGACCAGTACCAGGGGGGTATCGGTCCGTTCGGGGAGCGCGGGGCGCCGCCTGCCCGCCCCGGCCTCGGCGAGCTCGGGGTGCGGGGCGCGCCCGGTACGTTCGGTCTGATCGGCGAATTCGGTGATGACGTCGTGGAGTACGCGGCGGACCGCCAGGCGTATCGCCGCGACCGCAGGATGGGGACCCATGTCCGGTGCCCTTCGTGAGCTTCTGGAGAGGTGCCTCCGAGTGCCGGGACGGACGAAAGTGCCGTCACTCAGAGTGCGTCGATGGTGACAGAGCAAACCCGTTCATCGAGCATTGCACGCCTTCCCATGCCCCTACGGTCCCTCGGATGGGTGATTACCGGCGCGTTGCCCTCGGGTCCCCGCCCTGTGCGCGGCCCGTGATCATGACTCTGCCTTACGGTGCACCCGCGCGATCCAGTCCTCCGGTTTGGCGATCTCCGCCTTGGTCGGGAGGGTGTTGGGCGAGGTCCAGACCCGGTTGAAGCCGTCCATGCCGACCTCGTCGACGACGGCGCGCACGAACCGCTCGCCGTCCCGGTACTGGCGCAGCTTGGCGTCGAGCCCGAGCAGCTTGCGCAGCGCCTGGTCGAGGCGGCTCGCGCCGCGCGCCCTGCGCTGCTGGAACTTCTCCCGGATCTCGCCGACGGAGGACACCACCTCGGGGCCTACGCCGTCCATCACGTAGTCGGCGTGCCCCTCCAGCAGGGACATCACCGCGGTGAGCCGGCCGAGGATCTCCCGCTGGGCGGGCGTCTGGACGATCTCGACCAGGCTGCGGCCGCCGTCCTCGCCCTCCTCGCCCTCGGGCCGTCCGCCCGCCAGCGACTGGGCGGCCTCGCGGAGCCGTTCGAGCACCGTCATCGGGTCGACGTCGGTCTCGTCGAGGAATGACTGGATCTCGCCCTGCAGATGGTCGCGGAGCCAGGGCACCGCGGTGAACTGCGTGCGGTGCGTCTCCTCGTGGAGGGCGACCCAGAGACGGAAGTCGTGCGGGTCCACCTCCAGTTCGCGCTCGACGTGGACGATGTTCGGGGCGACCAGCAGGAGCCTGCCGCCGCCGTCGGCCGAGGCGGGGAGATCGCGGGTGGCGGGGGCGAACGTCTCGTACTGGCCGAGGACCCGGGAAGCCAGGAACGACAGCAGCATCCCCACCTCCACGCCGGTCACCTTGGAGCCGACCGCGCCGAGCACGGCGCCGCCCGTACCGCCGCCGCGCCGCTCCTCCATCTTCTCCAGCAGGGGGCGGAGCAGTTCCCGGAAGCCCGCGACGTTCGCCCTGATCCAGCCCGCCCGGTCGACGACCAGGACCGGGGTGTCCTCCGGCTCGGTCCCTTCCGGGATCATCCGGGTGAAGGAACGGACGTGCTCCTCCGCCGCCTTGGCATGCCTGCGCAGCTCCGCGACGACCTCGCGGGCCTCCTCGCGGCTGATCTCGGGACCCGGCCGCACAAGCCGGGTCGCTGTCGCGACCGCGAGATTCCAGTCGACCATCCCGGCACCACCGATGCTCGTCATGCGTCAACCGTACGTGCTCGGCCCCTGGTCCGACCGGCGAATGAGGGGGCGGCGTCCCGGGGCCGGGCACGTGCGTCCGTTGCGTCGTCGCCCGTCACCACGGCTCCGCCGTGCCCCGGTCCTGCGCCGTGCGGCCGCGGGCAACCGGCCCCGCTCCGTCATCCGCTCCCCGGTGACGGCCGGCCCGGACGCGGTGGGGTGCCGACCGGCTCATCGCCTGCCCGCGGCCAGTGCGGTCGCGAGCGCGTCGAGGGCCGACTGCGCCTCGGACGGGGCAGTGGTGCCCGAGGCGAGGAAGGCGAACGCGAGCAGCCGGCCGTGGGGGTCGACGACCGTGCCGGAGAGGCTGTTGACGCCCGTGAGGGTGCCCGTCTTGGCGCGGATCAGCCCGGTGCCGCCGGATTTCGTGGTGTAGCGGCCGCTGAGCGTGCCGCTGAAGCCGGCCACGGGGAGGCCCGTGAGGACGGGGCGCAGCTCCGCGTGGTCCTGGTCGGCGGCGCGGGCGAGGAGCCCGGCGAGCAGGGCGGCGGTGACCTTGTCCTTGCGGTTGAGCCCGCTGCCGTCGGCGAAGACCACACCCTTCAGCGGCAGGCCGAGCTTCTTCAGCTGCGCGGTGACGGCCCGTCGGCCGCCGTTGAAGTCGGCCGGTTCGCCCGTGGCGAGCGCGGTCTGGCGGGCGAGCGCCTCGGCGATGTCGTTGTCGCTGTTGGTCAGCGCGCGCTCGACGAGGGCGGACAGCGGGACGGACAGGTGCGTGGCGACGGGCCGGGACTTCGCGGCCGTCCGGCCGGGCTCGGGGCCGTCCGTGGTGGTGATCCCGGCCTCGTCCAGCAGTTCGCCGAAGACGTCCGCCGCGTCGCGGGCCGGGTCGCCGCTGCGCGGCGCGGGGCCGCTGGAGGTGTCGTCGAGCCGCCCCTCGTTCATCATCAGGGCGCTCACGGGCGCGATGTTCTCGTTGGGGCCGATCGGGTGGAGTGCGGGGCCCGAGTAGCCGGAGGTGTCGTACCGCAGCCGCACCGAACGGACCCCGCCGTCCTTGAGGGCGCGGGCCGTGTCGGCGGCCAGGGCGCGCAGGGCCGCCCGGTCGAGGGTGGGGTCGCCGCCGCCGACCAGCGTCACGGTGCGCAGATCGGCGGAGGCGCCGACGGTCGTGGGGATGCGGTGATCGGGGCCGAGCGCGGTCAGGGCCGCGACGGTGGTCGCGATCTTGACGGTGGACGCCGGCGTCATGGGCGTGTCGGCCCCCAGCCCGTACAGCCGCTCTCCGGTCGCGGTGTCGATGACGACGGCGCTGCGCCGGGTGCCGAGCGCTGAGTCCTTCAGCAGGGGGCCCAGCACGGCACGCAGTCCGGCCGCTGCGCCGTCCGGGGCGACCGCGGCGTCCGGCGCGGAGTCGTCGGTACCGGTGCCCAGCGCCGCGAGCACGGCCTGCGCACTGGGCGCCGGAGCCGGTCCGGAGGGCGCGGCGGGTTCGTGATGTGCGCCACCTGTACCGGCCCGGGCAGCCGCCCAGTCCTGCTCGGCCTTACGCTGACCCGAGTCCCAGGGACCGGCGGCAAGGACGGCGCCGGCTGCGAGCGCCAGGCCCAGGACGGCGGAGACGCCCGTGAACTGCCGGTCGCTCAGTCCGTTGCGCATGCCCAGGCGGTCCGTGAGGGCCGTCCTGTCAACGCGGGAGAACGGATTGATCGACGGTCTTTTCACCGGATCAGCCACCGTTGACCAGCCCCTTTCGCGAGCACACAACTCCGTGGGGGACACTTAACCATCAGTCGTATGTGTTGATCATGGAGGAGCCACCCGTGGAGTTCGACGTCGTTATCGAGATCCCGAAGGGTTCGCGGAACAAGTACGAGGTGGACCACGAGACCGGTCGGATCCGCCTGGACCGTCGACTCTTCACCTCGACCAGCTACCCGGCGGACTACGGTTTCGTCGAGAACACCCTCGGCGAGGACGGCGACCCGCTGGACGCGCTGGTCATCCTGGAGGAGCCGACGTTCCCCGGCTGCCTCATCAAGTGCCGCGCGATCGGCATGTTCCGGATGACGGACGAGGCCGGCGGCGACGACAAGCTGCTGTGTGTGCCGGCCTCCGACCCCCGGGTGGAGCACCTGCGCGACATCCACCACGTGTCGGAGTTCGACCGCCTGGAGATCCAGCACTTCTTCGAGGTCTACAAGGACCTGGAGCCCGGCAAGTCCGTCGAGGGTGCCGACTGGGTCGGCCGCGTCGAGGCCGAGGCCGAGATCGAGAACTCCTACAAGCGCCTTGAGGCGCAGGGCGGCGCGCACTGACGTTCCGCTTGCGGTTCTGAGCACGCTTCGGGCGGTACACCTTCAGGGGTGTGCCGCCCGTTCGCATGCCCCCCCATGGGCGCGGCCATACTGGGCAGGAGCGCAGCCGAGGACGCGCAGCCGATGAGGATCGAGGTCGAGTGGTGGCGGAACCGGGCGGTCCCGATGACCAGAAGCCCCAGTCCGACGAGGCGCGCAGCGCCTTCTCCCAGCCCGCCGGGGTCGAGAGGTCGGCCCCGCCGTCGGACGACGATCATCCGACGTCGGAGTTCGCCCTTCCGTCGGGTCTGGCACCCGAGCCGCCGGGGCCGCCGTCGGGCCCGGGAACGGGTTCCGCTTCCGGTTCGGACACGATCGGCTCCGCCTTCGCCCCGCCGCGCACCTACGACGCCCGGAACTCCCCGCCCGCCTTCACGCCCGCGCACGGCATCCCGATGATCCGGCTGACCAAGGAGGCTCCTTGGCAGGACCGGATGCGCACGATGCTGCGGATGCCGGTCGCCGACCGCCCGGCTCCGGAACCCGTCCAGCGGCACGACGACGCGGGCCCCGCGGTGCCGCGCGTACTCGACCTGACCCTGCGTATCGGGGAGCTGCTGCTCGCCGGCGGCGAGGGGGCCGAGGACGTCGAGGCGGCGATGTTCGCGGTGACCCGCAGCTACGGGCTCGACCGCTGCGAGCCGACCGTCACCTTCACGCTGCTGTCGATCTCGCACCAGCCTTCGCTGGTCGAGGACCCGGTGACGGCGAGCCGTACCGTACGCCGCCGCGGCACCGACTACACCCGGCTGGCCGCGGTCTTCCGGCTCATCGACGACATCACGACCGTGGAGGGCGAGATCTCGCTGGAGGAGGCCTACCGGCGCCTCGCGGAGATCCGCCGTAACCGGCATCCATACCCCGGCTGGGTGCTCACCTTGGCCGCCGGCTGTCTGGCCGGCGCGGCATCGGTGCTGGTCGGAGGCGGGGTGCTGGTGTTCGTGATCGCCGCGCTCGGCGCGATGCTCGGTGACCGGCTGGCCTGGCTGTGTGCCGGGCGCGGGCTGCCGGAGTTCTACCAGTTCGTCGTGGCGGCCATGCCGCCCGCCGCGATGGGCGTGGCGCTGACCCTCACCCACTGGTCGGACGTACGGCCGTCGGCGGTGATCACCGGTGGGCTGTTCGCGCTGCTGCCGGGGCGGGCGCTGGTCGCGGGTGTGCAGGACGGCCTGACCGGCTACTACATCACCGCGGCGGCGCGGCTGCTGGAGGTCATGTACTTCTTCATCGCCATCGTCGCCGGGGTGCTGCTGGCTCTCTACGGGGGGCTGCAGCTGGGTGCCGAGCTGGATCCGGAGGCGCGGCTCATCTCCCATGACCGCCCGGTGGTGCAGATCCTGGCGTCGATGGTGCTGACGCTGGCCTTCGCGATCCTGCTCCAGCAGGAGCGGTCCACGGTGCTGGCGGTGACGCTCAACGGCGGCGTGGCCTGGGTCATCTACGGGGCGATGGCCCGGACGGGCGGGCTGTCCGCGGTGGCGGCCACCGCCGCGGCGGCCGGGCTCGTCGGGCTGTTCGGGCAGTTGTTCTCGCGCTACCGCTACACCTCGTCGCTGCCGTTCATCACGGCCGCGATCGGCCCGCTGCTGCCCGGCTCCGCCACGTACTTCGGTCTGCTGGGCGTTGCCCAGAACGAGCTGGACCGGGGTCTCGCCTCGCTGTCGACGGCGGTGGCGACGGCGCTGGCCATCGCGATCGGGGTGAACCTGGGAAGCGAGATCTCCCGGCTGTTCATGCGGGTGCCGGGGGCGGTCGGCGGAGCGAACCGCCGCGCGGCCAAGCGGACGCGCGGCTTCTGACGCGGGAGCCCCGCGCCCGGACCGGTGTCAGCGCTTGGCGTGGCGGCCGCCGCGGCGGCTCGCGGCCGGGGTGCCTCCGGTGCCCGGCCCGCGGTCCTCGTCCTCGCTCGCCGCCGCCTTCTTCGACTTGCTGCGGGCGCGCAGGAACTCGATGCCGATCGGCACGACCGAGATCAGCACGACCAGGACCAGCATCGCTTCGATGTTCTCGTGGACGAAGTCGATCCGGCCCAGACCTGCCCCGAGGAGCGTCACCCCGACGCCCCAGAGGACCCCGCCGATGATGTTGAACGTGATGAACGAGCGGTAGTTCATCCGGCTGACACCGGCGATGATCGGCGTGAACGTCCGCACGATGGGCACGAAGCGGGCCAGGATCAGCGACTTCGGCCCGTACTTCTCGAAGAACTCGTGGGCCTTCTCGACGTTCTCCTGCTTGAAGAGGCGGGAGTCCGGGCGGTTGAAGAGCGAGGGGCCGACCTTGCGGCCGAAGAGATAGCCGGCCTGGTCGCCGAGGATCGCCGCCAGCGCGACCAGCACGCAGACCAGCCACAGCGGGGTGTCCAGCTTGCCCGTGGTCACCAGCAGACCTGTGGTGAACAGGAGCGAGTCGCCGGGCAGGAAGAACCCGATCAGCAGCCCGGACTCGGCGAAGACGATGACCAGCACACCGATCAGCCCGAACTGCCCGATGAGATGGTCCGGGTCCAGCCAGCTGGGTCCGAGCGCAAGCGTATTCAAGGGTCCGGGCTCCAGGATGTGGGTCGATGGCGGCTGCGTGGCCGCCCCAAGCTATCAACGCCGCAGCCCCCCTCCCGGTTCCACTGGCCCCCGTGGAGATGCACACGGGATGAACCGGGGCAAAACTCGATCCCAGGAGGTGCCACACCATGGGCATTGAGGATTACGGCGGCGGCCAGACGGCACAGTCCGATGTGCTGGTCGTCACGACCAATGACGTACCCGGCCACCAGGTGACCCAGGTCATCGGCGAGGTGTTCGGCCTGACCGTCCGCTCCCGCCACCTCGGCAGTCAGATCGGGGCGGGGCTGAAGTCCATGATCGGCGGCGAGCTGAAGGGGCTGACCAAGACGCTCGTCGAAACCCGCAACCAGGCCATGGAGCGGCTGGTCGAGCAGGCGCGGGCGCGCGGCGCCAACGCGGTGCTGATGATGCGCTTCGACGTCTCCGAGGCGGCCGACGTGGGCACGGAGGTCTGTGCGTACGGAACCGCAGCGGTGATCAGCAAGGGCTGAGCGGACGACGGGGCGGGGCGTCCCGCCGGGCGGGAGCAGGACCGGCCGCCTCGCCGCCGGAGACCGGCCGGACGCACCGGACGGCATCACCGTCCGCATCGCCTCACCGGTCTGCACCGACGCGTTCGTACGAGTTCATTGGGATTCATCCGGGCTCATCGAAGAGAGCCGAGAAGGGCAGGTCCGTGATGGCGCTCCACAAGGGCTCCGCACACCGCACCGAACCGTCCGACGAGCGGCGGCGGCTCGCGCTCAACCCGTTCTTCGGGGAGGCCGACCCGACCGCCGGGATGGAGTCCGCGCCGCCCCGGCACAAGCTGCCGGACGGACCGCTGCCGCCCGCCACCGCGTACGGCCTCGTCCATGACGAGCTGATGCTCGACGGCAATTCCCGGCTCAACCTCGCCACCTTCGTCACCACCTGGATGGAACCCCAGGCCGGTGTGCTGATGGGCGAGTGCCGCGACAAGAACATGATCGACAAGGACGAGTACCCGCGCACCGCCGAACTGGAACGGCGCTGTGTGGCGATGCTCGCCGACCTCTGGAACGCCCCCGACCCCGCCGCGGCCGTCGGCTGTTCCACGACCGGGTCCAGCGAGGCCTGCATGCTGGCCGCCATGGCGCTCAAACGCCGCTGGGCGGCCAGGAACGCCGACCGCTATCCGACGACCGCCCGGCCCAATCTGGTCATGGGCGTCAACGTGCAGGTCTGCTGGGACAAGTTCTGCACCTTCTGGGAGGTCGAGCCGCGCCTCGTCCCGATGGAGGGCGACCGCTTCCACCTCGACCCGCAGGCCGCCGCCGACCTCTGCGACGAGAACACCATCGGCGTCGTCGGCATCCTCGGCTCCACCTTCGACGGCAGCTACGAGCCCATCGCCGAGCTCTGCGCGGCCCTCGACGCCCTCCAGGAGCGCACCGGCCTCGACATCCCCGTCCACGTCGACGGCGCATCGGGTGCCATGGTGGCGCCGTTCCTGGACGAGGACCTGGTGTGGGACTTCCGGCTCCCCCGGGTCTCCTCGATCAACACCTCCGGGCACAAGTACGGACTGGTCTACCCGGGCGTCGGCTGGGCCCTGTGGCGCTCACCCGCCGAGCTGCCCGAGGAGCTGGTCTTCCGGGTCAACTACCTGGGCGGCGACATGCCGACCTTCGCACTGAACTTCTCCCGGCCGGGCGCCCAGGTCGTGGCGCAGTACTACACCTTCCTGCGGCTGGGCCGGGAGGGTTACCGGGCCGTGCAGCAGGCGTCGCGGGACGTGGCCACGGGGCTGGCGAAGAAGATCGAGGAGCTCGGCGACTTCCGGCTGCTCACCCTGGGCGACCAGCTGCCGGTCTTCGCGCTGACGACGAAGCCGGAGGTGACGGCGTACGACGTCTTCGACGTGTCGCGCCGGCTGCGCGAACGCGGCTGGCTGGTGCCCGCGTACACCTTCCCGGCCCACCGGGAGGACCTCTCCGTGCTCCGGATCGTGTGCCGCAACGGCTTCTCGTCGGACCTGGCGGAACTGCTGCTGGAGGACCTGCGGCTGCTGCTGCCCGAACTGCGCGGCCAGGACCACCCCTTGAGCGCCGAGCACGCGCCGGCCACGTCGTTCCACCACTGACCGCCCCGGCGGAGGCCGGAGCCGTACGCCCCCGTCAGCGGCCGAGCCGCGCGAAACGGCGTACCGCCGGCGGGAGGAAGACCGCCGGCAGCGCCGGCGGCCTCACCGCCGCGAGCAGTTCCGCAGGGGCGGCGGCCCACGAGTCGCCGCCGCCCGGGCCACCGAGTGGAGCATCTCCGCGACGGCCCGGCCGACCAGCACCGTGCCGGAGAGCGTCGGCATCGAGCGGAAGCGGTCGATCACGCCCTGTCAGTGGGCGTCCCCGGGATCGGGCACCCCGGTCGCGTACGGATTCTGCTCGCCCTCGGCCAGCACGCCGACGAACGGATCGCCCTCACCCGCGAAGGTGTACGCCCCGCCCTCGATGCGTTCGATCAGCCCGCGGGTCCACTGCGCACCGGCGTCCGCCGAGTGCACCCACATGTTCATGATCTCGCCGATGTGCCCGATCGACTCGGGGCCCGCCTCGGGCGTGTAGTACTCGGTGACCGAGCGGCGCCACCGGGTGAGACCGGCCACCCGCTCCTTGAGCAGGGCCACCGCCTCGGCCCGCTCCAGGTCGACGATCCCGCCGAGCCCGGCGGACAGCACGTCCAGCTTCTGGTCGTACGAGGTCAGCGCCGCGCGCAGCAGCGTGAAGTACTCCTCGTCGCCCTGCTCGGTGATCTCGTACTCGGTGCGCGGCGGCCCGCCCACCGTGCTCGGGGCGACCTCGTGGGCGAGCAGGACGCCCTGCTTCGCCATCTGCTTCAGTGCGTGGTAGATCGACCCCGGCTTGGCGTTGGACCACTCGTGCGCGCCCCAGTACTCCAGGTCGTTGCGGATCTGATAGCCGTGCGCCCGGCCGTGCTGGCGCACCGCGCAGAGGACCAGCAACCGGATCGCCGACATGCCGCCCACCTCTCTACTCAACTTTGACGAGAGTAGCGGTGCGCGCGTCAGAGCGGGAAAGTGCTCCGGCCGTGCTGGATCGAGATCCACTTCCGGGTGGTGAAGGCCTCGACCGTCGCCTCGCCGTTCAGCCGGCCGCTGCCGGAGGCCTTCTCGCCACCGAACGCGACCAGCGGATCGTCCTGGACGGTGGCGTCGTTGACGTGGAACATCCCGCTGTCGATCCGCTGGGCGAAGCGCACCCCGCGTTCGGCGTCGGCGGTGTGCACGGCGCCGCTGAGCCCGTAGGGGCTGTCGTCGGCGATCCGTACGGCCTCCTCCTCGCCGTCGAACTCGATCAGCAGCGCCACCGGGCCGAAGATCTCCTGGGAGAGCAGCGGGGAGCCGTCCGGGAGGCCGGTGAGGACGGTGGGCTCGACGAGGTTGCCGCGGGTACGGCCGCGGAGCAGCGCCGTGGCTCCCTCCGCGAGCGCCTGGTCGACCAGGCCGGTCAGCGCGTCGGCCTGGAAGGCGTCGATGACCGGGCCGATCTGTGTCTGCGGGTCACGCGGGTCACCGGCCCGGAGCGCGGCCACCCGGGCGACGAACTTCTCGGTGAACTCGGGGGCGACCGCGCGGTCCACCAGGATCCGGTTGGCGGCCATGCAGACCTGGCCCTGGTAGACGAAGCGACTGAAGACGGCGGCGTCGACGGCGTAGTCGATGTCCGCGTCGTCGAGCACCACCAGGGCGCTGTTGCCGCTGAGTTCGAGAATGGTGCGCTTGAAGAGCGCGCCCGCCGTCGCGGCGACATGGCGGCCCACCCGGTCCGAACCCGCGAAGGAGATCACCTTGGGGACGGGGTGCTCGATGAACGCGTCACCTATCTCGGCTATGTCGGTGACGACGACGTTGAGCAGCCCGGCCGGCAGTCCGGCCTTCTCGAAGATCCGGGCGATCAGCCCGCCGCCGGTCACCGGCGCGTTCTGGTTGGGCTTGACGACGACCGCGTTGCCGAGCGCCAGGGCCGGGGCGACCGACTTCATCGTCACCAGGAAGGGGAAGTTGAAGGGGCTGATGACGCCGATCACGCCGACCGGCAGCCGGTAGAGACGGTTCTCCTTGCCGTCCACCGGGGACGGCAGGATCCGGCCCTCGGGGTGCAGCGCCTGGTGGGCCGCCTCGCGCAGGAAGTCCTGGGCGGCGCTCAGCTCGTACAGCGCCTTCGCCCGGGTGCCGCCCAGTTCGTCGATGACCGCCTCGACGATGTCGTCGGCCAGCTCCTCGGTGATCCGCACGGCCCGTTCCAGAACGCCCCTGCGCTCGTACGGACTCGTGGCGGCCCACTCCCGCTGGGCGCGCTCGGCGGCACGGTAGGCGCGGTCCACCTCGTCCGCGGTGGCGACGGTGATGGCGGCGAGCTTTTCCCCGTTGTAGGGATTGAAATCGATGATGTCCCACGAGCCCGTGCCGGTGCGCCATTCACCGTCGATGTACTGGGCGGCCAGCTCGTGGAAGAAGGACATGCGATCCCTTACTGCAGGTGCAAACTCCTGTCGGTACGTCATCGTACTGACATATCAGGAGAGTTGGAGAAGACCTCGGAGGAGATCCCGGCTCTCCTCGGGACCCGGACTGTCCGCGTGAAGCCGGACCATCGCCTTTTCGTACTGGGCGACTTCTTCGGCCTTGTCCAGATAGAGCGCACTTGTCAGCTGCTCCAAATAGACAATGTCCGACAGATCGGATTCCGGGAATCGCAGCATCGTAAAGGAGCCGCTCTCACCCGCGTGTCCGCCAAAACTGAACGGCATCACCTGGAGCGTGATGTTCGGCTGTTCCGACATTTCGATCAGATGCCGCAATTGGGCGCGCATCACTTCGCGTCCGCCGTAGGGGCGGCGCAGCGCCGCCTCGTCCAGTACGGCGTGGAAGCGGGGGGCCCGTTCGGAGACGAGGGCCTTCTGGCGCGCCAGTCGGAGGGCGACCCGGCGGTCGATCTCGGCAGCCGGGGCGCCTCGCATGCCCCGCGAGACGACCGCGTGCGCGTAGTCCTCCGTCTGCAACAGACCGTGCACGAACTGGACTTCGTAGATCCGGATGAGCGAGGCCGCGCCCTCCAGACCGATGTACGTCTGGAACCAGCCGGGCAGCACGTCCCCGTAACTGTGCCACCATCCCGCCACGTTGGCCTCACGGGCCAGGCCGAGCAGGGAGTCGCGCTCCGCGTCGTCCGTGACTCCGTAGAGCGTGAGCAGGTCCTCGACGTCCCTTGCCTTGAAGCTCACCCGTCCCAACTCCATGCGGCTGATCTTCGATTCGGAAGCCCGGATGGAGTAGCCGGCCGCCTCACGGGTGATGCCACGCGAGTCCCGCAGCCGCCTGAGCTGCGAGCCCAACAGGATGCGCCGCACCACTGATCCACTCGACTCGCCTGCCGCCACCGGTCCAACCCTCCCCATCGCTTCCTGGGCATCGGGGTCCCCCCGAACCCCAAGAGCCGGATTCTGCCATCAAAACGCTTCAGCCCGTACTCATTCGATTACGGAAATGGGAAGACTTCCAGAAGGTCCCGAAACTCCACACAGGAAGAAATGACCAAGAACCGGCACGGTATCGGACAGGTCAGGCGCATGCACGTGCATCTGCCCTTGCATCTGCCCTGCGCATTCGGAACCATGGGCCTCGCGCACCTGCGTGCTCGTTCGTGTTGTGCCGCTGTACCCGTGTACCCGCAGTACCGATACAGCCGCGAATCCCGGGAGTGCCTCGCATGGGGACGAATGGATCGACGATGCTCGAGCCCTTACGACAGGGGCTCCCCCCCATCGATCCCTCGGACGTCTCCGGATCGGCCACCTGCGCCCTGCCCGCCCGCTACGAAGCCGTGGGCGGCGCACGGCAGTTCACCCGGGCGACGCTGAGCGGCTGGGGTCTGAGCGAGCGCTTCGACGATGTCGCGCTCGTCGTCTCCGAACTGGTCACCAACGCGCTGCGGCACGCCCTGCCCGCCGATGTCCCGCGCGATCCCCAGGACCCGCCCGTCCGGCTGCACCTGATGCGCTGGACGTCGCGGCTGGTGTGCGCGGTGCGCGATCCCAGCCAGGCGAGCCCCGTCGCGGCCGAGGCCGCCGACTCCGCGGAGTCGGGCCGCGGCCTGTTCCTGGTGGACTCCTTCAGCGACTGCTGGGGCTGGCACCCTTCACCCGTATTGACGACGGAGAGCTCCATCGCCGGACCGGCGCCGCGCGGAAAGGTCGTCTGGGCGCTCTTCCGGCTGTCCGACCCGGCGTGACGCGCGGACGGAAATGCGGTATCCGGACGCGATCGCGCCGTACCGCCGGGGAATGACGCTCCGGCACAGCCCCCGCGATCGCTCCGCGTCGCCGGGGAATGACGCTCCGGAACGGCCCGTCGAAGGCGCTCAGACCTCCGCTATGAGGTGGTCGAACTCGCCGTCCTTCACACCGAGCAGCAGGGCCTCTATCTCCGCGGGCGTATAGACCAGCGCCGGCCCGTCGGGATGACGCGAATTGCGCATCGCCACATCGCCGCCCGGCAGTTTCGCGAACTCCACGCAGGATCCTTGGGAGTTGCTGTGCCTGCTCTTCTGCCAGACGACTCCGCGAAGCTCTGTGGCCGCCATGCCGTTGTACACGTGGTGCACAGGACGCTCCCCGAGTTGCAAAGTGCAAGTGTCAACTGTCTCGGATCATAGCTGTGTTCAATTTCCGGTGCATGAGCGGATGCATGGGCAGATGCACGTGCACGCGGGGTGTTCCCTCGGTTACAGCCCTCCGCAGGAGAAGGACGAACGAACGGCCTGTTCCGCTCCCGAATCCGGGAGTTGACCGTTCCGCCCCGGTTCCGACTCACTGGTAGCTTGGACGGTCATTCGTCATCCAGGGGGAATTCAGCATGGACACATTCGTACGTACCGCCACCGTCGTCGCCGCCGGGCTGCTGACCGCCCTCGCCCTCACGGGGTGCAGCAGCGACAGCGACAAGGACGGCGCGGACAGGACGGCCGGTTCCACCGCCACCCCGGCACCCGCCGGCAGCGGCGGCGACTCCGGCTCCGGAGCGGACGACGCCACCGGCGGCCTCAAGGCGCTGGAAGGCGCCTGGGCCGGGCAGACCGACGGCAAGGCCGTCGTGCTCTCCGTCGCATCCGGGAAGGCCGTGATCGTCGCCGAGTCCCACGTCTGCTCGGGCACCGCCAAGAACATGGGCAACAAGCCGATGCTGGCCCTGACATGTGCCGACGGCGACACCGACAGGACCATGGGAGCCATCGAGTCCAACGACGGAAAGACCGTCGTCGTCTCGTGGAACGGCGGCACGAAGGACACGCTCGCCAAGACCGACGCCGACTCCCTGGAGGGGCTGCCCGACCTGCCGACCCCGTGACCCGCGGGCGCGGGCCCGGAGCCTGACGCCGCCTCAGTCGTCGTCGGAGGAACGGGACCGCGGGCCGTTGTCCAGTCCCTGGGAGAACTCCTCCAGGGCTTCGAGCAGGAGGTCGGCCCCGTTGCGCACGACGGGGTCCGCCCCTCCTTCGCGCATCCGCTCCTCCTCGTCCCACTTCTCCAGCGCCTCCCGCACCGGCGTCCAGTCCGGTACGCGCCGCTCCCGCACCGCTTTCGCCCCCTGCTCGGTGGCCCGGCGCAACGCTTCGGCGAGCGGACCGGCCGCAGGCACGGGGGTGGCACCGCCCTCCGGGAGGTGCGCCTCCATCAGCATCGCGACCCGGCCGAGCTGGGCGAGCGCGTGCTGGGTGTCGTCGGCGGCGGCGCGCGAGAGGCCCCGGTGGCGGACCGGTTCGTGCTGTGCGGTGGCCACCGCCTCCTGCCAGGCGACGCGGGCGTTGCGGGTGGCGAGCAGGGCCTGGCGGACGTCGTCGTGGCCGCGGTCGGCGGGATCGGCGTACTGATCGACGACCGAGGCGGCGTAACGGCCGTCCTCCTTCAGCCAGTCGCCGAGCCGGCCGCGCAGCCGCGGAGTCTCCCAGGCCGGGTAGACGGCATACGAGATCATCGCCAGGACACCGCCGAGAAGGGTCAGGATGACCCGTTCGAGCACGGTCTGCGAGAGGTCGTCGCCCGCCATGCCGAGCAGGAAGACCACGTACGCGGCGACGCAGGCCTGACTGACGGCGTAGCCGGTGCGCATCAGCAGGTACATCAGCAGGGCGCAGACCACGGCGAGCACGGCGGACAGCCCGGCGCGGGGGTGGGACGCCTGGACGATCACGCTGGCGACGAAGACCCCGACGACGGTGCCGCCGAAGCGCGCCACGGACCGTTCGTACGTCCGGGAGAACTCCGGCCGCATCACCATGACGGCGGCCATCGGCACCCAGTAGCCGTGGCCGTACGGCAGCGCGAGACCCAGCAGGTAGCCGGCCGGGGCGACGACGGAGATCCGGATCGCGTGCCGCAGGATCGGGGAGCCGCGGTACAGCTCGCGGCGCATCGAGGCGATCACGACCGGGACCAGCCGCAGCAGGGTGGGCCGCCGGTGGTGCTCGGCGGGGAGCCGGCCGCCGCGCCCGGCCTCGATGGCGTCGGCGGCCTCCGCGGCCCCGGCCCGTTCCTCCTTCGTGCCCTCGCCCTCGGCGGCCTCGATGACGTCGGAGAGCAGGGCGGCCAGCCGGTCGGCGGCCCGGAGCGGAGGGCCGGTGAGCAGCGCGCCGGTGTCAGGTGTCTTCAGCGCGGCGACGGCGGGGGCGGGCAGGCGCACCGGGTCGCCGTGACGGATGGCCCGGGCGGCCGCGTCGAGCAGGGAACCGGCAGCGGCGAGGAGCTCGCGGACCCGGTCGCGCTCGGGGCCCTCCGACGGGACGCCCATCGCCGGGTCCGCGAGTGAGGCGAGGACGGGGCGGATGCGTTCGGCGACGCCGCGCGATCCGTGCAGTTCGGCGGGGCGGCGCCGGGCCTGGCGGGCGGTGACGGCGGCGGCCTCGCGGGCCTCCATCAGGGGGACAGGGTCGAAGTGGGCGACCGGGTCGTGGCGCAGTCTGCGGGCGTAGTCGGCCTCGGCGGCCAGCGCGTCGGCCAGGGCGTCGCGCTGGGCGCCCCATCGGCGGACCGGGAACATCAGGATCAGCACGGCCTGGACCACCCCGCCGAAGGTGATCATCAGGGCGTGCAGGGCCGCCTCGGCGACGGACGTGGGCAGCGTGACCGTCACCAGCATGATCGCGACGTTGGACGCGGCGATGATGCCGCCCGTCGGTC
This sequence comes from Streptomyces sp. NPDC048211, assembly GCF_043202315.1. Lineage (NCBI taxonomy): Bacteria > Bacillati > Actinomycetota > Actinomycetes > Kitasatosporales > Streptomycetaceae > Streptomyces > Streptomyces sp. NPDC048211. Next base: position 213,355 of record NZ_JBIDAD010000011.1, on the reverse strand, counting down.
CCGCCGCCCAGGCCAGCCCGGCCAGGAAGGTCCAGAGCACCAGCAGGACCAGGAAGAGCAGGAGATGGGAGCCGGTGACATAGCCGAGGAACGTCGAGACGCCGAGGCTGAAGCCGGAGACCAGGGCGAGTACCGGCCGGGGCCGCCAGCTGCGCTGGAACGTGGCGATCGCCGCCTGGTAGGCACCGAACGCGGAGCTGGCGGCGACCACCGGCCCGAAGAGGGCGAGACTCACCTCGATCACCACGGCCAGACCGACCGCGCCGCGGATCGCGATCAGCGGTTCGAGACGCTTCCGCTCGATCGTCAGCCCCGAGCGCGCGGTCTCCCTCAGCGCCCGGAGCCAGCTCATGCCCAGAGCCTAACCGGATTTCCCGATATGCCCGAGTTGTCACGTCCGGTTTCCGCCTCGCGGACCCGCCGCGGCCCCGGCGCCGGCTCGCTCCGGGCCCGCCCCGCCCGCCCCCGGAGGAACCACCGGGACAGGGCCGCCGGCCTCAGTCGGAGATCTCCGGCGTACGCCCGCCCATCCTGGCCCGGTCCGCCGCGGCCGTCCCATGGGTCCAGCCGTCCAGGTCCGTGGCCCCGCGGACCCGGGTGGTCGTGGTCGTGGGGAACATCTTCTCCGCGGTGTCCGTGACCGCCACGTCCCGGGCGGCCAGCACGGGCAGCAGGCCCGCTCCCGACCCGGCGGACGGGGTGCCGCCCGTGGCCCCCTCGGCGTCGGCCTCCGCAGTGGCGCGGGCGGTCCCGTCGGCCAGCCGGCGGCCCAGCCGCTGCGCGTAGGCCATCAGGAAGGACTGCCGGAATGTCTTGGTCCGCTTGCGGCCGCCGGCCCGCTGGCCCGCCTCGGCCCGGGTCATCGCCGCCGTGCCCTGCACCAGCAGCGAGGTGTGGAGCAGCTCCACGGCCTCCAGGTCCGGCTCGAACCCGACCACCGTCGAGAAGCCGAGATCGCTGTTCCACACGGCCCGGCAGCGGTTCGCCGAGGCGACGGCGTCGAGCAGGATCGCCTTGGCCGTCTCGTACGGGGCCTCCACGCCGATCCGACAGGCCATCGGCACGCTGCCGCCGTGCGTACGGGCTGCCAGCAGGGCCTCGTCGATGCTGTGGCGGGCCATCAGCTCCTGCGCCTTGGTGGTGAGCGCCTCCGCCTCCTCGGGAAATCCGGTCGCCTCGGCCTTGGCCAGCAGCGCCCGGATCCGGCTCAGCATGCGCGGTTCGTCGTGCGCGGGCGGCAGGTGCAGGGTGTCGCGCAAGGCACCGGGCGGGGGCCCCACGGGCTCGATCGCGGGCAGCCGGAGCAGCAGCCGGTAGAGCCCCAGGAGTGCGGAGGCGTAAGAGAAGCGGTCCGGCCGCCCCGTCGGCGGGACAGCGGGCAGCTCGTCCAGCTGGGCCTGCCAGCGGGGCGGCAGCGCCTCGTAGCGCCGGACCTCCGAGCCGATCAGCCCGGCGGCCAGGCCGGCCGCGTGTTCGTCGAGTTCGCGGCGGACGAGACGCACGAGATCGGCGGGCAGCCAGCCCCGGTCCCAGGCGCGCCGCACGAACTCCTCGCCGCGGCGCCGCAGCTCCGCGTCGGACGCCGGGTCGGCGGCGAGAAGGGACGCGCCGGTGTCGAGGCCGTCGTCGCCGTCCGAGTACAGGGCAGCCGCGAAGGCCTGGTCGATCACCGGTTCCATGAGATCAGCGTAGGCGTGGCGGCTCGACACACTTCAGCGAGTGCACGTGACGGGCCGGGCCGGGCCGGTGAACCCGGTGAACCCGGTGAACCCGGTGAACCCGGTGAACCCGGCGAAAGTTATCCACACCCCGTGGATAACTTTCGCCACCCGAACCGCTCACCCGCTCCCGGGCGGCCTCCCGTCAGGGCAGCAGGACGACCTTCCCGCGTACGTGCCCCGCCTCGCTCAGTTCCTGTGCCCGGGCCGCTTCGGTGAGCGGGAACGTCTCGGCCACGGGCACCCGCAGCTCGCCGGCCGCCGCGCGGCGGGCGTGCTCGGCCAGTTGCTCCCTGGACCGGGAGCCACCGCCGGAGAAGGACACGCCGTACTTCGCCGCGTCCGGGTCGGCGATGGTGACGATCCGGTCCGTGGTACCGCCGCGCAGCTCGATGGAGTCCGGCAGCGCGCCGCGCCCCGACGCGTCGAAGACCGCGTCCACACCCTGGGGAGCGATGTCGCGCACCCGGCCGACCAGCCCGTCCCCGTACTCCACCGGGGTCGCACCGAGCACCCGCAGGTAGTCGTGGTTGCCCCGGGACGCCGTGCCGATCACCGTCGCGCCGCGGGCGGCCGCCAGCTGGACCGCGGCCGATCCGACGGCTCCGGCCGCTCCGTGCAGCAGCAGCGTCTCCCCCGCCTCCACGGCGAGCTCGTCCAGGACGCGCTGGGCAGTGTTCGACGCGATGGTCAGGGCGGCCGCGTCCGGCCAGCTCAGCTCCGCGGGCTTGGGGGCGACGAGGGCGGGGTCGGCCAGGGCGTACTCGGCATAGGAACCGGTGGCGCTCCAGCCCAGCACCTCGTCCCCCACCGCCACACCGGTGACGCCTTCTCCCGTCACGTCGACCACCCCGGCGAACTCGACACCGGGAATCGCCGGGAGCGAGGTCGCGAACACGTCCTCCATCCAGCCGCGCCGGATCTTGTAGTCCATCGGGTTGACCGCGGCGGCCCGGACCTTCACCCGGATCTGGCCGGGACGGGGATGCGGGTCCTCGACCCGGGCCGGATGCAGCACCTCGGGCCCGCCGAACTCCTCGAAAACGATCGCTTCCATCGTGTCGTCTGCCTCCTCGTTCTCCGCGGTGGATGAGCCGCTTCCGAATCCTTTCAGCCGACGCCGCCCCGCGCCCGACGCCTTGCTGTCAGTGCCGGGTGCCAGACTCGGCCATATGACCGAACGCTGGGCGCTGGCCGTCACGGAGAGCGGCGGCGCGCGCCTCGCCCCGCTGGACCGCGCCGGCCTGCCCACCGCCCCGGCCGTGACCGAGCCGGACCTCGCCGAGGCCGTCCGCTCCCGGCCCGATGTCACCCGCTGGGTGTGGCGTTCGACGGCCGAGGTCTACCCCCGGCTGCTGGCCGCCGGGGTCCCGGTCGCGCGCTGCTACGACATCGAGGTCGCCGAATCCCTCCTGCTGGGGCACGAGGGCCGGCTCGGCGAGCCCCGCTCCGCCGCGGCCGCCCACGCCCGCCTGCTGAACGGCCCGGTGCCGCCCGACCCGCCGCCGCGCTCCGCCGTGCCGGGCTCCCAGTCCTCCCTGTTCGAGCCGCAGTCCGGGACCGACCTGCCGTTCGACGCCCTCCTCCAGGTGTACGCGGGCCAGCTCGCCCGCCATGACGCCACGGACCGGCCGGGCCGGATGAGCCTGCTGACGGCCGCCGAGTCCGCCGGCATGCTGGTCGCCGCGGAGATGAACCGCTCGGGCCTGCCCTGGCGGGCCGACGTCCACCGCGAGCTGCTGCACGAGCTCCTCGGCGAGCGGTACGCGGGCGGCGGCGAGCCCCGGAAGCTGGCCGAGCTGGCGGACGAGGTGTCCGCCGCGTTCGGCCGCCGGGTCCGCCCGGATCTTCCCGCCGATGTGGTGAAGGCCTTCGCGCAGGCCGGGATCAAGGTGCGGTCGACCCGCCGCTGGGAGCTGGAGGAGCTGGACCATCCGGCGGTGCGGCCGCTCATCCAGTACAAGAAGCTGTACCGGATCTGGACGGCCCACGGCTGGAGCTGGCTCCAGGACTGGGTGCGCGACGGCCGCTTCCGCCCCGAGTACCAGCCGGGCGGCACGGTCAGCGGCCGCTGGACGACCAACGGCGGCGGGGCGCTGCAGATCCCCAAGGTGATCCGGCGGGCGGTGGTCGCCGACGAGGGCTGGCGCCTCGTCGTCGCGGACGCCGACCAGATGGAGCCGCGGGTGCTGGCCGCGATCTCCCGCGACCGGGGCCTCATGGAGGTGGCCGGCCACGACGGCGACCTGTACACCGCGCTGTCCGACCGCGCCTTCCACGGCGACCGCGACCACGCCAAGATCGCCCTGCTCGGAGCCGTCTACGGCCAGACGTCGGGGGACGGTCTGAAGAATCTGGCGGCCCTGCGCCGGAGGTTCCCGCACGCGGTCGCCTATGTGGACGACGCAGCGAAGGCCGGCGAGGAGGGCCGTCTCGTACGGACCTGGCTGGGCCGGACCAGCCCGCCCGCCGCGGGCAGCGGGGACGACGGGGAGGCCGGCATCCCGCAGGAGAGCGAGAATCCGGCGGCCGACGGTGCGGAACAGAGGGATGGCGGGTTCACTCCGGGCTACGCCTCCTCCAACGCCCGTGCGCGTGGCCGCTTCACCCGTAACTTCGTGGTGCAGGGCAGTGCGGCCGACTGGGCCCTGCTCCTCCTCGCCGCGCTGCGTCAGTCGATGGCGGCGGCCGGGCTCCGGGCCGAGCTGGTCTTCTTCCAGCACGACGAGGTGATCGTGCACTGTCCCGCGGAGGAGGCCGAGACCGTCGTGGAGGCGATCCGGGAGGCCGGTGAACTGGCCGGCCGGACCGCCTTCGGTGAGACACCGGTGCGCTTCCCGTTCACGACCGCGGTGGTGGAGCGGTATGCCGACGCGAAGTGAACCCGGCCGCGCCGCGGCAGCGTTCGCGCGACAGCGAAGCTGCCGGGCCGGAAACTCCGGCCCGGCGACGGGGAAGCGGCCCGGGCCGGAGGTTCCGGCCCGGGCCCGGCGCGGCGCACACCCCGGGAAGAGGCCCGGGGCGTACCCGCGCGGCGGAGGTCACCCCGCCGGTCTGCCCGTCTACCCGCGCTCCCACAGCGCGGGGACGTTCGGCGGCTCCCAGCCGGTCAGGGCGGTGTGAGCCTGCAGACAGCGGTAGGTGACGCCGCCGTACGTGACGCGGTCGCCCGCGTGGTAGAGCGTTCCGGCCGTCCAGCCGCCGCCCGGGCCGGTGGGCGGGTCCGTCGGGCCGGTCGGCGGATCGGTCGGATCCGTCGGGTCCTGGGCGACGTCGAGGACGAAGTCGAAGGTCCCCTGCTTGCCTGAACCCACGGTGCGGACGTTCATCAGGAGCGCCGGGTCGTACAGGGTGTCGGTGTTGTTGCGCGGTTCGCCCGGGAAGTACAGCTGCGTGGTGAGGATGCCCGAGCCGGGCGCCTGGGCCTTCACGTGGATGTGCCGGGTGCGGCCGGGATACAGCCCCGCCACGATCGTCGTGAGCGTGAACGCGCCCGACTGATCGGTGAACTGGTGCCCGCGGAAGGCGTATCCGCTCATGTCGTACGCGCCGTTGGTGTCGGCCTGCCAGAAGTCCAGCAGCACTCCGGGGATGGGGCGGCATCCCCGGCCGAAGACGTAACCGCTGACCGTGAGCGGGACTCCGGGGGTGCCGGCGGTCACCAGGCTGGTGCGCAGTGGGGAGTTGGGCTTGAAGTACGGGCCCTCCATCTGGTCGTGCGTGGGGCCGTCGCCGTCGTCGCAGTCCGGTGTCGGGGCGAGCGGCACTCCGGTGGAACCGGCGTCGCGCGCCAGCGCGACCCCGCCCCCCGCGAGCAGCGGGGCGGCGGTGGCGACCAGGGCCGCCTTGAGCAGGGTCTTACGGCTGATGGACCGGTCGCCGGTGGCGCCGTCGTCGGCCGGGACGGGTGTCGGGTCGGGGGTCATGGCTGCTTCCTCGGGGTGGTGGGGAAGGGCACGTGCGGAGGGGCGGTTACAGGGCCTGCCAGAGCGCGGGAACGTTCGGGGGCGTCCAGCCGGGCTGCGCCCGGTGTCCCTGGAGGCAGCGGTAGCTGCCGGAGCCGTACGTCACCACGTCACCGGCGGCGTACGCCGTCCCGGCCGCCCAGCTGCCGCCCGGCTCGGTCGGCGGGTCCGTCGGGTCGGTCGGCGGATCGGTCGGGGTGCCGCTGGTGACCAGGGTCAGTCCGTACGCCTGCAGCGCCGGGTTCACCGGCTGGAAGTACGTCGTACCGCCCTGGGAGCAGTTGCCGGTGCCGCCGGAGGTGACGCCCTGGGCCTGACTGCCGGAGACGAACGAGCCTCCGGAGTCGCCCGGTTCGGCGCACACGTTGGTACGGGTCACCCCGGAGACGGTGCCCTCCCGGTAGGTGACGCTGCTGTTGCGCTGCTGGACCGTGCCGCAGTGCCAGCCGGTCGTCGAGCCGGAGCGGCAGACCGACGAGCCCTCCAGCGCCTCGGTGGACCCGGTGACCGTCACGTCGCCGTTTCCGTACCCGTTCACCAGCGGTCGCGGGGTCCAGCCGGTGTTCGCGGCGACCCAGGAGTAGTCGCGGCCGGGGAAGGTGGAGCCCTGGAAGGAGCCCTGGGCCTGCTGGTTGTACCCGCTCGTGCTGACGCCCGGGGTTCCGCAGTGCCCGGCGCTGACGAAGCCGCCCTGGGTGCCGCGCTTGACGGGGAAGCCGATGGAGCAGCGCCCGGAGCCGTTCATGTAGTACGCGTCACCGCCCCGCAGATCCGCGAACGTGCGGGGTTCGCCGGTGGATCGCGTCACCGTCACCAGATCGCGCGCGACGCCGGCCGCGGCGAGGAAGGAGTCGGCGGCGGCGCCCCGGCCTGCCTGCACGACGACGCGGTTGGTGGCGACGTCGACGTACCAGGCGGGCACGTCCTCCGGAGCCCTGCGCAGCGCCACCCGGTCGAGGGCGGCCTTGGCGGAGGTGAGTTCGGCCAGGCTGTGGTCGACGACGACGGGGGTGGCTCCCGTCCCGGCGATCAGGCCGGTGTCCGCCGCGTCGGTCGTGGCGACGGTCAGCTCCGCCGCCTCGCCGCTCACCCGGGCCCCGGCGAAGCCGTGGCCGAGTGAGCGTTGCAGTCCGGCGGCCACGACGGCCGCCCGGGACTCGTTGCCGATCCGTTCCGCCGCCCGGTCGGCGGTGAGTCCGAGATCGCGCTGCATGGCCTTCAGCAGGCCGGGCGAGAGCCGGTCCGCCCCGGCGGAGGGCAGGCGGGGGGAGGGGTCGGCGGACGCGGTGCCGGTCAGTCCGGCCAGCCCGAGCGCGCCGACGGCCACGGTGGCGGTACACGCGGCCAGTGCACGTCTGCGGAGCATGGATCTCTCCACGGAACTCTCCTTGACTTCGGGGGAATTGCCGCCAACGTAGCCGCGTACACGTCATCTCCAGGAGATCCCGTCCGCCCCATCGCATGGCGTTATGGGGCTGTCGTGACCGGCGGCGATGCGGAGGGACACGTGCGAACCGCCTCCCCGCGGGGGCCCGTCACGAGTAGATTCCACCCATGCGAATAGGCCAGTTGCTGGGCAGCGGACGTGACGCGGACGTATACGAACTGGACGAGGCGTGGGTGCTGCGCCGCTACCGCTGCGGGCTGGACGCGACCCCTGAACTGCCCGTCATGTCCTACCTCTCGGCGTCGGGCTACCCGGTCCCCCGGCTCGGCCCGCAGCCCCCCTCGGCCGGCCCCGGCGATCTGGTCCTGCAGCGGCTGACCGGCCCCACGATGCTGGAGTCCCTGCTGAGCGGAGACATCGACGCCGCCGAGGGATCCGCCCTGCTCGCCCGCCTGCTCGCCGAACTGCACACCGTCCCGGCCCGGCTCTCGCCGGACCCCGAGGACCGCATCCTCCACCTCGACCTGCATCCGGACAACGTGATCCTGACGGCCGACGGGCCGGTGGTGATCGACTGGAGCAACAGCGAGGAGGGGCCGCCGGCCCTGGACCGGGCCATGTCGGCGCTGATGCTGGCGCAGGTGGCGGTCGATCCGGACAGCCCGGCGGCGGACGGCGCACGCGCGTTGCTGACCGACCTGGTGCCGTACCTCATGGCGGACGGCGGCATCCCGGCCCGCCACCTCGCCGACGCCGCGGCCCGCCGCGCCGCCAACCCGACGATGAGCCCGGCCGAAGTGGATCTCATCGGCGATGCGGCGGCCCTGGTCACCGCGCTCTCCCGCTGAGCCCCGTTCGGCCGGGCTGTCCGGACTGCACCCGCGCACCGGCAAGTCGGATCAAGCTGCCCGGACTACTCCCGCGCACCGGCCAGTTCGACCGGCCTGACGCGCAGCGCGAGCGAGGCGGGCAGCACCGCGAAGACCACGGCCAGGAGCGCGCTCACGGCGACGACCGAACCGGTGGTCCCCCAGGGGACGACGACCGCCGAGTCGACGTCGAGCCGTGCGAGCGCGGCCCGGACACCGAACAGATTCAGCGCGGCCACCGCTCCGCCGAGCACCGCGCCCACCGCCACCACGACCAGCGCCTCCGCCCCGACCAGCCGCAGCACCTGCGCCTTCGTCGCGCCCGCGAGCCGCAGCACCGCGAGGTCGCGCACCCGGTCCGAGGTGGCCATCACCTGCGTGTTGGCCAGCGCGATCCCCGTGTAGACCAGGGCGATGAGCAGGATCATCAGCAGCCCGATCCGGGTGTTCTCCCCGGTCCGGCGCTCGTTCCGCGCCAGCCATCCGGCCCTCGTCACCACGTCCGTCGCCGTCGCCCGGCCCGCCGCCTCCAACCGCGCCGCGACGGCCGAACGGCTCTGGCCGTCACGGACCTTGACGTCGATCCGGTCGACCGGGGCGCCGCCGGCATTGCGCGGGGTCACGTACACCCCGTTGTCACCGGTGCCGGTGCTCAGCACGGCCGCCACCCGCAGCGTGGCCTTGCGGCCGTCGGCCAGCCAGACGCCGACGCGTTCACCGACCGTCGTGGTCATCCACTCCTCGTTGACGACGAGGGATTCGTCGTCGAGACCGGCGAGGCTGCCCGCCACCACGGGAAGCGCCGACACCGCCGCCATGTCGGACGGGTCCACGGCCCGCGCCTCGGAGCCGACCAGCGCCGTCCCCTCCTCCAGCACGGTCACGGAGGTGGACCGCGACACGCTGACGACGGCGCCCGGGATGCGCCGGGCCCGCTCGACGAACCGCTGCGGGAGCGCGCCGCCCCCGCCGCCTGCCGTGACCACGAAGTCCGAAGTCACCTGGGTCCGCGCCTCGGTGGCCCTCGCCTCCTCCAGGGTCGCCGTCGTACCCATCAGCGAGGCGGCCAGCGCCACGGTCACGATCACGGGCGCGGCGACGGCGGCTGTTCGGCGCAGAGCGGTGGAGGCGTTCTCCCTGGCCAGTACGCCGGTGGCGCCCGGGAGTTGAGCCGGAAGCCAGGCGAGAAGGCGGGTGACGGGACGTACCAGCGCGGGGGCGAAGAGGGCGAACCCGACGATCAGCAGCATCGGCTGGGTGACGTAGGTCTTGCGCTTGAGCAGGCTTCCGGGGTCCTGGACGAGGGCCGTGCCCAGCAGCACGGCACCGGTCAGCAGGACGGCGGTGCCCAGCAGCACCCGGACCGGCGGCATCGCGCCGCTGTCCACGGCGGATTCGCGCAGCGCCTCGGCCGGTCCCACCTTCCCGGCCCGGCGCGAGGCGGCGACCGCACCGGCCAGCGCCACGGCGAGCCCGGTCCAGAAGGCGGCGTGCAGCGGCCAGTTCTGGTCGCCGATCGCGAACCAGCGGGGCGCGACCCCCTCCCCCACCATCCAGGAGGCCAGCCGGGGCGCCCCCAGGACGCCCAGCCGGCAGCCCGCAGCCGACGCCGTCACACCGATGACGGCGGCTTCGGCGTACACCGTCCGCCGCACCTGGCCGGGGGTCGCGCCCGCCGTGCGCAGCAGGCCGAACTCGCGGCGGCGCTGGGCGACGGCGAAGGAGAACGTCGAGGCGACCACGAAGACGGAGACGAACACGGTGATGCCGGCGGCCGTGCCCAGCAGCGCGTTGACGGAGACCAGCGCCTCGGCGTCCCGGTCCGGGTCGGGGTCGGCCCGTCGGCGGTCGTCGCCGGTCAGCACCGCCATCCGGGCCTCACGGGCCACCAGCGCCCGCACCGCCGCGGGGTCCGCGTGCACCACCACGGCGTCGATCCTCGGGGAGATCCTGGCGGCCTCGGCCGCGGTGAAGAACACGGCGGTCTCGAAGCCCGCGGGGCGCACCGTGCCGACGACGGTCCGCACCGCGGCCCCCGCGGCGGTGGCGACCGTGATCCGGTCTCCCGTACGCACGTCGGAGCCGTCCCCCGCGGTGACGACGACCTCGCCGGCTGCGGCCGGAGCCCGCCCGGCGGCCAGCCGGTAGGGAGTGGCGGCCGCGACCGGCCACGGGTGGCCGACCGTTCCCCCGCCGTCCCCGTCGAGGCGGGCGGCACCGACCGAGACGGGGAACGTGCGGTCCTCGACCGTACGGCCCAGCGCCGCGAGCGCGCCGGCGAGCTCCGGCGACACGGACCGGGGCGAGGTCAGTTCCCGGGTGCGGAAACCGATCGGGGTCCGCACTCGCAGCCGGTCCTCCCCGCGCACCACGACGGGGGCGGCGGCGAACCGCTCGGGCCCGTGGCGCGGGGCGTCGAACGTGGCCGCGAGGGCCATCCCGGTGGTGGCGACGATCCCCACGCCGAGGGCCAGGGCGAGGAAGGAGCCGACGAAAGTGACCCAGCGCGTCCGCATGCCGCGCAGTGCGAGGCTCAGCACGGCAGGGCCGCCATCCGCGTCATGCGCGCCGCGACCTGATCGGCGGACGGGGACGACAGCTCGTCCCGCACCCGGCCGTCGGCCAGGAACAGCACCCGGTCCGCGCAGGAGGCGGCGACCGGGTCGTGCGTCACCATGATCACGGTCTGGCCGCCGTCGACCATGCTGCGCAGCAGCGTCAGCACCTGCCGGCCGGTCGTGGAGTCCAGGGCGCCGGTCGGTTCGTCGCCGAACAGCACGTCGGGCCGGGTCACCATGGCGCGGGCCAGCGCCACCCGCTGCTGCTGCCCGCCGGAGAGCTCGCTGGGCCGGTGCCCGGCCCGCTCGCGCAGCCCCACCCGTTCCAGTACGTCGAGGACCTCGGCCCGCGCGGGCCGGCGGCCGGCCAGCCGGAGCGGGAGAGCGACGTTCTGCTCGGCGCTGAGCGAGGGAAGCAGGTTGAACGCCTGGAAGACGAAACCGATACGGGTGCGGCGCAGCAAGGTCAGCTTCCGCTCGCTGAGGCCGGTCAGTTCGGTGTCGCCGAGGAACACCTGGCCGCCGGTGGGCCGGTCGAGACCGGCGGTGCACTGGAGCAGGGTGGACTTGCCGGAGCCGGATGGGCCCATGACGGCGGTGAACGTGCCCCTGGGGACATCGAGGCTGACCCCGTCCAGCGCGGTGACCGCGCCGGTGTTCCTGCCGTAGGACCGGGTGAGCGAACGGAGTCGGACAGCTGCGTGATTCATGGCCACCACTCAACCGGCGCCGCTCCCGGGGCACATCGCAGCGAGAGGGAGTCCTCGGGGTGGAGGTAGCTCCACCTCCCGGGTCGATCCTGCCGGGTGGTCCGCGCCACCGGCCGCGGCCTACCGTTCCCCCATGTCCTCCCCCTCCGTCCGCTCCGCCGGACCCCTGCCCGCCCCGGGCCTGTGGCAGGCGCTGCGGCAGCGCCGCTACCTACGCACCGCCTGGCCGTGGCGCGCCACGCTCTATCTGCTGACGAGCGTGCCCCTGGGACTCGCGGCCCTGACCGCGCTCCTGCTCCTGGCCGTCGCGGGCAGCGCGCTCACCGTGGTCCTGATCGGTATCCCGCTGCTCCTCACCCTCGTGCTCGCGGGCATTCCGCTGGCTGCCCTGGAGCGGCGCAGGCTGCGGCTGCTCGACCCCCGGCCGGTCGCCGGGGCGCACCGCGAACCGGACGGCACCGGGCCCTCGTCCTGGCTGCGCACCCGTCTCCAGGAGCGTGCCACCTGGCGGGAGCTCGGCTACGCGCTGCTGTTCGCCCTGGTGCTCTGGCCGCTGGAGGCCCTGGCCGTGGGGACCGCCGTCCTCGTCTGCGGAGGGCTGATCGCCGCTCCCCCGATGCTGGCGGCGAGCGGGGGCGAGGAGGCCCGCGTGCTCAAGATCTGGCTGATCGACAGCTACCCGCCCGCCTTCACGGCGCTCCTCGCCGGACTGCTGCTGGTCCCCCTGTTCGCGTATCCGCTGGGGGCCCTGGCAGCCGGGCGTGCCGCTCTGACCCGGCAGCTGCTGTCGCCTCCGGAGGCCGGACTGGACTCCCGTATCCGGGAGTTGGGACGTTCCCGGGTACGGCTGGTCGACGCCTTCGAGGCGGAGCGCCGGCGGATCGAACGCGATCTGCACGACGGTGCCCAGCAGCGGCTCGTCGCCCTCTCCATGACGCTCGGCCTGGCCCGTCTGGAGAGCCCGGCCGAACCGCTGGCCGGGCTGCTGGCCAAGGCGCACGCGGAGGCCGGGGTCGCGCTGGTGGAGATCAGGGAACTCATCCAGGGCATCCACCCCCGGATCCTCACCGACCGTGGGCTGGTGGCGGCGGTGGAGGACGTCGCGGACCGTTCGGTGGTCCCGGTCGAGGTGGACCTCGACCTGCCGGACCGGCTCCCCGAAGCGGTCGAGACGGCGGTCTACTTCGCGGTCTGCGAGGCGCTGGCCAATGTGGCCAAGCACAGCGGGGCGGGCCGTGCCCGGGTGAGCGGCCGGGCGGAGAAGGGCCGGCTGGTCGTGGAGGTGCAGGACGACGGGGTGGGCGGCGCGGGCCCCGGGGACGGCACGGGGCTCCAGGGCGTGGCCGACCGCCTCTCGGTGCTCGACGGCCACCTGCTAATGTCCAGTCCGCCCGGCGGGCCCACGGTGTTTCGGCTACAGGTCCCCATCTCACCTGCGGATACGAGGACTTGAGCGTGCGCGTCGTACTGGCCGAGGACAGCGTGCTCCTGCGGGAGGGACTGGTCGGCCTGCTGGAGCGGTTCGGTCATCAGGTGGTCGCGGGGGCGGGCACGGCGGACGAGCTGATCGCGGCCGTGGCCGAGCACGGTCCGGACATCGTGGTGACGGATGTGCGCATGCCGCCCGGCTTCTCCGACGAGGGCCTGCGCGCCGCGATCGAGCTGCGCACCCGGCAGCCGGGGCTGCCCATCCTCGTCCTCAGCCAGTACGTCCAGCGCGCCTACGCCGAGGAGCTGCTCGACTCCGCGGACGGTACGGGCGTCGGCTATCTGCTCAAGGAACGCATCGGCGACGTCGAGGAGTTCATCGACGCCCTGCACCGGGTCGCCGCCGGGAACACGGTCGTGGACCCCGAGGTGGTCCGCCAGCTGATCCGTCGCCGCCGGGACCCCCTCTCCCGGCTGTCCGCGCGCGAGCAGGAGGTCCTGGCCCTGATGGCGGAGGGCAGGTCCAACGCGTCGGTCGCCGCCGCGCTGACGGTCAGCGAGGGAACGGTCAGCAAGCACTTCGGCAGCATCCTCACCAAGCTCGACCTGTCGATGGACGACACCACCAACCGCCGGGTGCTGGCGGTACTGGCGTACCTGCGAGGCTGAGCGCCGCCCCGGGAACACCGGGCCCCGTGGGCCGCCGCCCCCACCGCGCTGGGCGGCTCCGGGACGGCGTGAATCTCCCTGAACGGAGCGGCCTACCGGAAGAATTCCCTGGACCATTGCAGACAGGGAATCCAGTCGGCCCCCGAATATCCTGGACCATGAGCCGGACCACCTTCCACCAGGTCCCGGACCTGGCAGAAGGCAGCACACGACATGGTCACCGCAAGGAGAATTGGGTACCGGTAACGTCGCGACCGGACCCGGATTCAAGCCAGGCATCGCGAGCGAGAACGCGCCGCTGAATATTCTGGAGCTGCGGCCCCGGCTCTATACCCAGATCGTGGACCAGAAGACCGCGAATTCGATCGAAGGCTTGCAGCGCGTCCGCCGTACGACCACTGCGATAAAGGGAGATCATGAGATAGCCGTAAATCGCCTCCCAGGTCGGATGCATTTCGATCAGCGCATACAGCTCACAGATCAGCTCGCGGTGACGTCCCAGGTCAAGCTCGATCTGCAGTCGGCGCTCGTGGGCGTAGACACGTTTCTCGTCGAGCAGTCGGCAGACGCCCGCGAAGGCAGGCATCTCACGGAAGTCCGCCAATGCCGGGCCGCTCCAGAGGGCGACGGCAGCACTCAGTTCGGCGGACGCCGCTTCGAGGTCACCGCGGCGTTGCAGGTTGCGGGCCTCTGCCACGTGCGCCTCGAACAGATTGAGATCGAGGGAGGAGTGCGGGAGTCGCAGTTCGTATCCGGTCGACTGGGTGGTGAGGACGGAGGCCTCTAGGCCCAGTTCACGGAAGCGGCTTCGCAGGTTGCAGATATAGACGTGGAGCGCGGTCTGAGCGCTCTGCGGCGGTGCGCCCGACCATATCGCTTTGATGAGCCGGTCCGGCGAAACCACTACCTGATTATTGACGCAGAGATAGGCGAGTAATGCGCGATTCTTCGGCGCCCAAAGTCTGACGCTTTCACCGTCGGCCTTTTCTATTCCCAGCGGACCCAGAATACGGAAAAGCAAAACCAGTCACCCCCGTGTCTAGCCGGACGAGGCAGGGAGTCCCCACCGCAGCGATTCATCGTCAAGCATGCCATGCCGATGAGCAAGCGGTTTGAGCTTCACCTGAGGTTGCCACCGGTGGGGATATGAGAAGATTGAGAGGTAAGCGAATTTACTTCCGCGATGCTTCACAGTTCAACATCAACTCACCGTGTGTTGAGCGTACGGCAATTCTCCCGAGCTACACGCGTTGAATAGGCCGTTTTCACCGGGACCTCACAAGTGAGGCCCAGAATCCGTCGAGCCAGACCAAGATGTCCCGCATGACGTAGTGGTCCGCGTCCGGGCGCAGCGCCGACAGCAGGAACGAGCGCGCGCCCTCCGCCGGTGCCCCGAGGACCGTGATGCGGGACTCCACACCACCGTCGGTGCGCAGCGGATGGAACTGTGCGGTGAGGTCCAGACCGCCGGGCTCGAAGTCCGCGGCACGCGCGCCGTCCGCACCGTGGTTGCGCCACAGGCGCACCAGTCCGCGGTCCCGCAGATTGCGGTACAGGGGCCGAGCGTCGGCGCGGGGGTCGAAGGGATGCATGCGCGCCTCGACCAGCACGTCCAGGGCTCGTCGCGCGCCCGTGTGCGGCCCCACCACGACCGTGCGCCCGCTCGTCTCCTCGTAGCCCACCCGGGCGTCCGGTCCGGTGCCCACATCCAGCAGCCCGTGCTCGACGAGCGCGATGATCTTCGCCATGACCTCCGGCGCCGCCCCGTTGGCCAGCCGGTTGTGCAGGCCGGTGTGCCGGCGCAGGAACGCCCGCTGGGAGGCCGCGGTCACCCCGGCTTCGTCCACCGCGTAGGAGATCACCGACCGCAGATCACGCCACACTCCGTCGGACGCGGCCTTGTGCGGATTGCACAGGTTCCCCTGCCGGGCCCAGTCCTGGTCGCGGAGCATGAACTCCAGCAGTCGCGCCCGGTATTCGGCCGGGGTGCCCGCGGGGCCGACCGGGCGTACGACCGCACGCCAGTCGAACCGGTTCCCGTGGAGCGCGGTGTCCAGGGACCATGCGGAGTCCCTGCCGTCGAGAACTCCGGCCGGCGGCAGCGAACGGTCCAGGCAGCGCCGGACCTCGTACTGCGCCGACGGCCCGTACACCGTCCGCACCCAGTGCAGCAGCACGTCCCGAACCGGCCACACGACCTTCTTCTGGGCGTCGAACAGCGCCTGTTCGCCGCGCAGCACCGGCAGCACCGTGCGCACGACGTCGTCGACGGCCGCCTCCAGCGCCGGCAGCAGACAGTCCTCGCCGCCGGGCCGCGCACCGGCCAGGAAGGCCAGGTAGGACGGCATCGCACGCTGCGCCAGCAGCAGCGCCGCACTCGGTCCGAACAGCGTCCCGTAGTGCAGGTGGGCCATCTCCGCCACCACCAGCGGCAGGACGTCCCGGTCGAAGTCGAGCTGCCGCCGGGTGCGGTCGGGCGTGGGGTACGGCTGTCCGCAGTTCGCCCGGAGCAGGTCCACCGCTTCCCTGGTCAGAAACGTGCCGGGATGGTCGCCGGAGCCGTTGCTCGGTTTGTGGTTGTCGGGCCGGGCGAAGGTGAACAGCCCGGAACCGCTGAAGGCGACGATCGCGGCGGGTTCGGCACCGCTCGCGCGGTACACCAGCCCGCCTCCCGGCTCCTCGTGGAAGCTCCCGCCCCGCCCCTCCGTCAGGTGCAGGATCGTGTCGATGGCGGTGAGGCCCTTGCCGGCGCAGCCGACCACGTCGGCCGGCCCGACCGTGTCCGGGCCGAGCATCTCGTTCAAGGGGTAGGGGTGCGGCACATGCGTGGCGCCGCCGCGGGCCGTCGCCCCGGCCAGCCGGCGTCCTTCCCGGGACAGCCTCGGATCGTGGTACGAGTGCCCGGTGAGCAGCAGCACCTCGTCGGCCGGATAGCGGGTGCCGTCCGCCGTGACGATCCGCAGTTCGCTGCCGGAGGGCTCGATGTCCACGACGTCCGCGTCGTGCAGGTGGAGGCCGGCACCGGGGTACCGGCGCAGGTCGTCGGCGAACGCCCGGAACATGTCGCTCAGCGCCAGGCCGTGCACATACCGCCGGGGCCAGTCGTCCGGACGCAGGTCGAAGTCCGGGTGCGCGGTCTCGGCGTAGCGGCGGCGGCACCACTCGTGCAGGGTCGGCCGCTCCTCCCGCGGCCGCAGCGGGCCGGCACCCGTAACGGTCTCGTCGGCGGCGAAACTCACCTGGCAGCCGATGCGGTTGAGGTAGCTGGTCCGGGTCTGCCCGGGACTGTGGGCCTGGCCGGCCCCGAACTCCCCGGTGCGCTCGAAGACCCGCACCTCCAGCCCGCGGCCGCCGAGCCGGCCGATCGTCGCCGACAGCCTCTCGACGACGTACGTCGCCCTGGGCCCGCCGCCGACCAGGGCGAGCCGGTACGGCCGGCCCGGCGTGGCCGGGTGTGCCGGGTTGAGCGGCTCAGCGTAGTTGGTGGTCACCTCGTACCCCATTCAGCGGTGTCAGGCGTGTCGGCCGGGCCGGCCGCCAGCCGGATCGGTGAGCGGTTCATGGCCCGGAACCCGCAGGATGTCCGCGAGCACGGACAGGAAGCGGTCGATGTCCGCGACGGTGATCCGGCCCATCGTCGACAGTCGCCAGTGGTCCGCGGCCAGCCGCTCCTGAGCCCGGTAGATGACGAACCCGGCGTCGCGCAGGCCCCGGTGGAGTTCCTCGTAACCGGTCCCCGCGGGCAGGCGCAGCGCGGTCAGCCCCACTGCGCGCTGCCCGGGCGGCAGCAGCAGTTCGAGGCCGAGAGCCTCCAGGCCCGCGCGCAGCCGCTCGGCCAGCGCGGCGTAGCGGGCGTGCCGGCCCTCGCGCCCTTCGGCGAGGGCCAGGTCGAGCGCCGCGTCGAAGGCGTAACAAGCCGGTATGCCGGGGGTGAAGGCGGGCAGGCCGGACTTCTCCTGGGCCGTGTAGTGCCGGTGCAGGTCCAGGTAGTAGGTGCGCTTCGGGCGGTCGGCCAGCTGCTCGAACGCCCTTCTGCCGGCGCTGACGAAAGCCAGTCCGGGAGCCCCCTCAAGGCACTTGTTCGCCGATCCGCACAGCCAGTCGACACCGTCCCCGGACAGCGAGACGAGTTCGGCGCCCACACTGCTGACGGCGTCCACGATCAGCTCGCGACCGTGTTCGTGGGCGATCCGGGCCACGGCGGCGACGTCGTTGAGCATGCCCGTACTGGTCTCGTGCTGCACCATGCCCACATGGGTCAGCCCGGGGTCCGCGGCCAGGGCCTGCTCGACCCGGATCAGGTCGACCGGCGTGGCCCAGCCCAGCTCCAGCCGGTGGGTGCGTATGCCGTACGCGGCGGCGATGTGCTCGAACCGCTCCCCGTAGTGGCCGTTGTCGATGACGAGCAGCCCGCCGTCCGGCGCGACGACCGAACTGATCGCCGCCTCGACGGCCGAGGTCCCGGACCCCGTGAGGAGCACCGAGGTGTGCGCGTCGCCGCCACCGGCCACCAGGGTCGTCTTGTGCCGGATCCCGGCCAGCAGATCCGTGAACTCCGGTTCCCGGTGGCACAGGTCGGGGCCGGCGAGCGCGGCGCGGACCCGCTCGTCGAGGGTGACCGGTCCGGGGTTCATCAGGACCAGTCGTCCGGCGGCATCGGCCGCGGGGACGGATACGGGAGCGATCACTGGGCGAGCACCTCCATGAATCGGGCCGCCGACTGCGGCGGGCGGAGCGCGGGCCGGCCCAGCGCGGGGTCCGAACCCGGTCTGATCCAGACCCGGATCAGCTGGGCGCCGCCCTCGGCCTGGGCGGTGCGCACCGCGGTGCGCAGCTGCTCCGCGTCCGACACCTCGTACGTGGCGCGGTAGCCGCTCGCGGCGGCGACGGCGCAGAAGTCCACGCCCGCCGAGGCGGTCGGCTGGCCTCCGGTGGATTCGTAGGACTCATTGTCAAGAAGGATGTGACACAGGTCCGTTCGGGTCTGGCGGCCGATCGCCGCCATGGCCTCCAGCCGCATCAGTGCCGCGCCGTCGCCGTCGAGAACCGCGACCTGGCGTCCGGGCGCCGCGTGCATCGCCACACCGAGAGCCACGCTGGAGGCGCAGCCCATGGAGCCGACGATGTAGAGGTTCTCGGGCCGGTCGAATGCGTGCTCCAGCTCGCGGGAGGTCTTGCCGGTGGTCGCGACCAGCAGGGTCGCCGGGTCCATGGACTCGACGATCCGGCCGATCGCCTCGGACCGCAGCATGCGGTGCCCGCGCGGGTCCGCCGTGCCGGCCGCGGCGGCCGGGCGGGGGGCGATGGCTCCCTTGGGTACGACGAAGGCGAACGGCAGTCCGGTGGCGGCCATGTGCGCGAGGGCGCCGTCCAGGCGGTCGGCGAGCTCCGGGAGGGTCTGCGGGAGCAGCTCGTTGCGGATGCCCATCGAGGTGAGCATCTCGGGAGTGATCGCGCCCATCAGTTCGTGCTGCGGCTCGTCCGGCTGTCCCGGGCGGCCACGCCAGGTGACCAGGAGCAGGACCGGCAGCCGCAGTGTGTGGCACAGCGAGGTGAGCGGGTTGACGGCGTTGCCGAGTCCGGAGTTCTGCAGGATGACCACCGGGCTGCGGCCGGCCAGCCGGGCACCCGCCGCGATGGCCACCGCCTCGCCCTCGTTGGCGCAGATGACGTAGTCCTCGGGGTGCTCCGCCTGCAGGCAGCTGATGACCGGGCCCAGGAACGAGCAGGGCACACCGGTGAAGGGCCCGAGGCCACGGTCCTTGAGCAGCGAAACGACGCCGTCCGCGGCGAGCTGTGCGGCGATCGTGGTGCTCAACGTCCCGCCTCCGGCACCGCGAACAGTGCCGTGGCCCGCTCGGCGTCGTCGGCGGTACGCAGTTCCAGCCAGCCGGAGGCTATCTCGACCGCGCGGACCCGTTCCCCGGCGGCGAGCAGATCCGCGATCAGGTCGGACAGGGTGGCCGGGACGGCGTCGGCACGCCGCTTCTCGGCGGCCGCGCGCAGTGCGGCGAAGCCCTGCGGGGAGAAGACGGCGGCTCCGGCGAACTCCCCGTCGGAGTCGGGCTGTCCGATGCCCACGACCTCACCGGCACCGCCCTGTACGACCCTGCGGCCGCCCTGTGCCACGGAGCTCAGCGCGAGCGGCAGCCCGTCGTCCCGCCGCGGCGTGGCCGACACGTCCGCGAGGACGGCGACGTCGGCGTCGGCCGCCGCGAGCAGCCGCAGCGGCTCGGCCTCGACGAGCACGTCGCCGCACACGACCAGGGTGGGGCCGTGGTGTGCCTCCGGCAGACCGAGCAGCGCATCCACGACCGAGGGGTCGCCGTCCGCGCCGGTGACCGTGATGTCCTCGGCGCCCGAGCGGCGCAGGGCCGTGGTGCGGTGGTCGCGCAAGGGCAGGGGCGCGGCGTCGGCGGGCCCGGGGAGCACGGCCGCGCGGGGACGGGTCTCGTACGCGGTGACGAACTCGGCCTCGTGACGCTTCTGTTCGTCCATGCCCTGGAGGTCGAAGACGGTGGCCAGCGGGGCGATGCGGTCCTCGATGCCGGTGGTGCGGTCATCCCGCAGAATCGACGCGAAGGTGTCGGACACGGCGGTGATGCCGGCCCGCAGACCGTGGTTGGCGTAGATGATCATCTTGGCGCCGGCCTCGGCGAGTTCGGTGGCCGTGATGGTGTGGTAGGTCGTCGGCACCACGACCACCGGGGTCGGCAGCGACCACTGCGCGAGGAATTCCAGGATCGGCTCCGGCGAGGATCCCTTGGCGTGGATCAGCACGGCGTCGGCGCCCGCTCGGGCGTAGGCCTCCCCGCGGGAGAGCGCCTCGTCCAGGCCCCAGCCCGCGATCAGTGCCTCGATCCGGGCGATGACCATCAGGTCGGGGTGGCGCTGCGCGCTCTTGGCCGCGGTGAGCTTGCCGCAGAACTCACCCACGGGGGCGAGTTCCTGCCGGCCCGGGATGAAGCTGTTGACCTTCGGGAACCGTTTGTCCTCGATCGACACGGCGGCGATGCCGGCTGCTTCGTAGCGGCGGATCATGTGCATCACGTTGTGCGCGTTGCCGTAGCCGGCGTCACAGTCGGCCACGACCGGGACGTCGACCGCGGCGGCCAGTGAGGAGGCCACGCCGAGCAGTTCGCTCATCGTCAGGATGTCGGTGTCCGGAACGCCCTGCGAGGCCGACACCTCCAGGCCGCTCGACCAGACGCCGTCGAATCCGGCGCGTTCGGCCAGCCGGGCGCCCAGCGGGTTGTGTGCGCCGACCAGCCGCACGGCCCCGGGACGGGCGAACAGTTCACGCAGTTGCCTCGCCCCCGAGACTCCGGCCGCCCGCTGGATATCCGTCGTTGCAGCACCCATGCCGCATTCTCCTTACGCGTAAGGGCGCAGCACCATTGGGGCAGCCCTGAAATCGACGATTGACTGGATGATTGAAGATCGGTGGAATGTAAAGCGCGGCCGGCGGGAAAATCTGAGGAGATGATTCGGCGGCACGACGGGGATTCCTCTTCGATGCGCTGCCGGTTCAGTCCTGCCGGGCCCGTGCCACCACGACGGCCCCCAGCACCGCCACGGCGGCCGTTGCCAGCAGCGCGTACTGCATTCCCCCGAGGAACACCGACTGGCCGACCCGCTCCAGCACGCCGGGGGCGGCCGCACCGGTGCCGAGGTCCGGTGGCAGACCGACGGCCACCGACTGCACGGCCTGCTCCGTCCGGTCCGGCGGCAGCACGACCCCGGCGGCCGCGAGCCGCGACGGCAGGCGGTCCGCCGTGTAGGTCATGACGATGGCGCTGACGACCGCGATGCCGAGGCTGCCCCCGACCTGCATGGCTGTCTGCTGCATCCCGCCGGCCACCCCGGAGAGCTCCTTCGGGGAGTTGCTCATGACGAGCTTCGTGCCGCCCACCATGACCGGGCTGAAGCCGAGGCCCAGCAGCAGGAAGCACAGGGTCGTGCGCACCGTGCCGGAGTGCGCGTCGAGTCCGGCCAGGGCGCACATCGACACGGCGATGACGGCCAGTCCGGCAGCCACCGGGATCCGCGGGCCCGCCTTGCCGATCCAGATCGCCGCGGGCACCGCGCCCACGATCATCAGCAGCGTCAGGCTCAGGACCCGGACACCTGATTCGGCGGGCGAGAGACCGAGCACGTTCTGCAGGTAGAAGATCAGCACGAAGGGCGCGCCGACCATCACGCATCCCATCACGGCCATCGTGACGACGCCCGAGGTGAACGGCGCCGAGCGGAACATCCTCAGCGGCACCAACGGGTGCGTGCTGCGCCGCTCCCACACGACGAAGGCGCCGCCGAGCACCGCGCCCACGACGAGATAGGGCACCGTCTCCACGTCGGTCCAGCCCACGTCCGCCACCACGGCCAGGCCCCACGCCAACGACGCCAGGGAACCGGCCACCAGCAGCATCCCGACGAGGTCGAGGCGGCCGCCCGGGGCCTCCTCGCGCACATCGCCGAGGACGATGACGCCCAGCACCAGGGCGACGGCACCGAACGGAACGTTGAGGAAGAACACCCAACCCCAGTGGGCGTGTTCGACGAGCAGGCCGCCGACCACCGGACCGGCGGCGGTGGAGGCGGCGATGACGGCGCTGCGGACCGCGATGGGCTGATTCAGCCGGTCGGGCGGGAACGCACTGCGCAGCAGCCCGAGCGTGGCGGGCTGCATCAGCGCGCCGAAGACGCCCTGCACCACGCGCAGAGCGACCACCCAGCCCAGGCTGGAGGACAGGCCGATGGCCACCGACGCGGCGGTGAAACCCGCGGCGCCCACCAGGAACACCGTGCGGTGTCCGAAGCGGTCACCGAGCCGGCCCGCGGTGATCAGGAGCGCGGCCACGGCCACGAGGTAGGCGTCGGTGACCCACTGGACGCCGGTGAGATCCGTGTGCAGGTCCGCCTGCATGGCCGGCTGGGCGACCGTGACGATCGTCGTGTCCAGCGAGACCATCATCGCGCCGACGGACAGGGTCAGGACGGTCAGCCAGGGATGGCCGCGCAGGCCGCCCCGGGCGGCTTCCGCCGCCTCGGGCCGCGCCACGCCGTCCTGTTGGGTCACGTGGCCGCTCCGGGCATCTCCACCGGTGCGGACGTGGGCTCGGGACGGTCGCCGGGGCCGGCGCCGGTGTCGGCGGCGGGCTTCCAGCCGGGCGGGCCGAAGACGTGGCCCAGCTTGTGCCGGACGGTCGTGGCCTGGCGCACGTCCCGCACCATGTTGGCGAACTCGTGCAACTGGATCTTCCAGATGCTGAAGGTCTCCAGCTGCTTGGTCAGGCCGTAGGTCGGCCGCTGCACCTCGGGCTGGAAGGTGCCGAAGATCCGGTCCCAGATGATGAGGATGCTGCCGAAGTTCTTGTCCAGGTACTCCGGGTCGATGCCGTGGTGGACCCGGTGGTGCGAGGGCGTCACGAAGGCGAACTCGATGGGCCGCGGCAGCTTGCCGATCTTCTCCGTGTGCGCGAACAGGCCCCACAGCAGGTGCACGGAGTGCATCGTGAAGACCAGGGCGGGGTGGACACCGAGCAGGGGCAGCGGCAGCCAGACCATCTTCTCGAACCACTGCGCCCACTTGCGGCGGAGCGCGGTGGACAGGTTCAGGTACTGGCTGGAGTGGTGGACCTGGTGACCGGCCCAGATGAGCCGGATGGCGTGTGCGGCCCGGTGGTACCAGTAGAGCAGGAACTCGACGCCCCAGAAGACGACGAACCAGGTCGTCCAGGCCGTCGACGACAGATGCCAGGGCGCCACGTACTCGTAGACCAGGAGGTACAGCGCCAGCGCGACGGTGCGCAGCAGCGTGGACGACACCAGCGCGCCGAGACCGGTGATGATGCTCGCCCGGTGGTCACGCAGGCTGTAGCCCTCCCGCCCGTCGGGGTCGTCACCGAACTTGATCGCCAGCAGCTCGATCACGATCAGCAGCGCCATCGCGGGCATCGCGTACACCGCGGGGTCGTGCAGCCGATCGATCACCTTGTCGAGCATCAGGCCACTCCTCCGTTGGTCCGTGCCGGGCCTGCCGCATGCGATCCGTTGGAAACCCCGGAACTGCCCGAGCGCCTGGCAGCGTAATTCGGAGTCCTTAAAGCTGACTTACGAACTCCTTTGGAACGCAGGGCAACGGCTCTGCGTCCAGCCGTCGTCGAGCATGCCAATCAGGTGTTAAGCGACGGTTAAGAGGTGCTATCTACGCTCCAATCCTGCTCGGGCTGCGGCCGTATGGCGAATAGCCGCCGGGCCATCGATGAGTTGTGAGCGGGGTAGCCATGAGCGGAATTCATGTCGTCGTCCGGAGAGCCCGGGCCACGACGGACGAACGCCCCGTGCGCACGCTGGCCCTGCACGGACTGGCAGCCACGGACACCACCTGGAGCGCGTACGAGCAGCATGCCGCGCCCGACGTCGAGCTGTGGACCGCGGAACTGCCCTGGGGGCAGGCCGGCGCACCCGCGTGGAGCCTGCCGGGTGGCGACCCGGCCGACTGGATCGGCGCGGCCATGGCCGAGGTGCCCGGGGGCGTCGACGTCCTGATCGCCCACTCCTACTCCGCACTTCTGGCGCTGGAACACCTGGCCGCCGCTCCCCCGGACAGCCGCCCCGGTGCGCTCGTGGTGGTCTCGCCCTTCCACCGGCGCGATCCGGCAGACTTCCACTGGGACACCGCCCAGCACTATCTGAGCATCTTCCCGGACGTGTTCGACGAGGCGCTGCGCCTCGCCTCGACGCGTGCGCTGGACCCCGGGATGCGCCGCGACATGGCCCTGCTGGTACGCGACCGGGTCGGCCCCTACGGCTGGTTCCGCTTCTACGACAGTTACCTGCGCAGCCCCTTCCTCGACACCGCCGCACTCGACCTGCCCGTCCTCGCGGTGGCCGGCCGTGACGACCGGTTCGCCCTGCCGGAGGAGGCCGTCGCCCTGGCCGGATCGCTGCTCCGGGGCCGGGTGCGCCTGCTCGACGACTGCGGGCACTTCCCGATGGCGGAACGGCCGCGCGCGTTCGCCGACGCCGTTCACGCGTTCGTGAGCGAGTCCGCCGCCTCCGCGGAGGTGAGCTGAGCATGACGGCCACCACCACGGAGGTCCACGTCACGGGGCTCGGTGCGGTCAGCTGCCTCGGCACGGGTGTGGAGGCGTTCTGGACCGGGCTGACCTCGGCGGCCCCGCGCCCGACCCCGGTGACAGGGCTGACCGAGCGGGTGCCCGACGTCCTCGCCTACCAGGTCCCGGACGGGCCGGAGTGGTCGCCGGAGGCCGGTCAGCCGTACGGCCGGGCCACCCGGCTCGCGCTGCACGCGGCCCGGCAGGCCGTGGCCGACGCCGGGCTCGGCGAGGACGAGGCCGCCGACATGGCGGTGGTCATCGGCACCGCGGGCGGTGAGGGCGGGGAGCGCGACGGCTTGTCGTCCCCGGCGGCCGAGTGGACGCCTGTCTTCCGGCTCGCCTCCGAGGTCGGCGGCGAACTCGGCGCGTTCGGCACCAACATCAACGTGAGCAACGCCTGCGCAGCCAGTGGGTACGCCCTGTCGGTCGCCATGGACCTCGTGCGCCGCGGCGAGGCCGACACCGTGCTGGTCGGAGGGGCGGAGGCGCTGTCCTGGGCGCCGCTGGCAGCCTTCAGCAGGCTCGGGGCGAACGATCCCGAGCGGTGCCGTCCGTTCGACGCCGACCGCCGGGGCACCGTGTTCGGGGAGGGCGCGGCGATGCTCGTCGTGCAGTCTGCGCGGGCCGCGGCGGGCAGGCCGTCGTACGGCCTGCTGCGCGGCACCGGATGGAGCTGCGACGCCCATCACCTCACCGCACCGGACCCGGCGGGTGATCAGCCCCTGCGGGCTGCCCGCGAGGCCATGCGGGCGGCGGCGGACGGTCCCGCCGACATCGGCTGCGTGGTGCCGCACGGCACCGGGACCGAGCACAACGACGTGCTGGAGAGCCACGTCCTGCGCGAGGTGCTCGGCGAACACCTGGAGCGGGTCCCGCTGTTCAGCCTGAAGGCGTTCATCGGACACACCGCGGGCGCGGCAGCCGCGTTCGCGGTCGTGGCGGCCGCCCTGATGACGCGGCACGCGCTCGTTCCCGCGAACATCGCACCCGAACGGCAGGACCCCGCGTGCGGAGTGTGGCTGCCGCGGACCGGCCCCGTACCGCTGGAGCGGCCCCGGATCCTGCTCAGCGCCTACGCGTTCGGCGGCAGCAACGTCTCGCTGGTGTTCGGGGGCGAGTCCCGATGACCGGCCGTGACGTGGCCGAGGCGACGGTCGACGGCGTCGGTGTCGTCGTACCGCCCGTGCAGCTCCCGCCGGGCGGACAGTGGTTCGACCACCGCGCCCGCCTCGGGCGCGGTTACCGGTACGTGCCCGAGGCCTGCCACTATCTGCTGGCGGCCGCCCGGGAGGCGCTGGCGGAAGCCGAGCCGGAGCACCATGCCGAGGATCGGCGCGGGATCGTGGTCGGCACCAACTGCGCCGTGACCGCACTGCACGCCGACATCGAAGGGGCCGTACGCGCCGGGGGCATCAACACGCTCAGCCCCATGGCAGTGCCCTTCTTCTCGGTGAACCTCGTCGCGGCCAAGCTGTCCACCGAACACCACTTCAAGGGCTTCAACCTCACCGTGAGTTCGCCTCGGGTCGCAGGTCTGGAGGCGGTGCACCTGGCCTCCCGCGCGCTGTCCGCGGACCGCGGCGACCTGGTCCTCGCGGGAGCCACCGAATCAGCCGACCCACGGGCCGGCGACGCCGTGCCGGAGTCGGGCGCCGTGCTGCTGCTCCTGCGGCCGCGGACCGCCGCCGATGCCGGACCCGTCGTACGGACGGCGCTGCGTTTCCTGCCGCCCCGGGCCACAGCCACCGCGGCCGGACGCGACAGGGCCGCCCGCGCGGTCCGGACGGCCCTGGACGGGGTGTGCCCTGTGCGCCCGGTGTCCCTGCACCTGGTGACCGACGACTCACCCACGGCGCGCACGGCCGCGGACGCGGTACGCGCCTGGTGCTCCGGCACCACCGTGGTGACGGACGCGCCCGGCCCGGCCCGGGCGGGCGCGCTGGCCCCGATGGAGCTGCTCGCCCGCGCTCTGCGGCCGGACCGCCCCGGCCCCGAGGCCGTGGTCGTCGCCTCCCGCGAGGGCAACCTCGCCTTCGCCGCGGTCTGACGCCCGCCGGTACGCGCCGGCGCTCTTTCCCACCGACCCATCCACAGAGCAGGAGGAACGCATGCTGTCATCCGTCAAGGGGTCCTGGTGCCTGATACTCGGCGCCTCCAGCGGCATGGGCCGGGCCACCGCCCTCGCCATGGCCCGTGAGGGCGCCCACGTCTTCGGCGTCCACTTCGGCACCACCGCCCAGCAGGAGGAGGCCGACGCACTCGTCGAGGAGCTGCGCCTCCTCGGCGTCCAGGCCGTCTTCCACAACCTCAATGCGGCGAGGGCGCAGACGCGGACCGAGGTCGTCGCGCAACTGGCCGAACTCGCCGGTCCGGACGGGGTGCGGGTGCTGCTGCACTCGCTCGCGTTCGGCAGCCTGCTCCCGTTCATCCCGCAGGAGGACCAGCCGGAGGTGATCACGCCCCGGCAGATGGACATGACGGTCGACGTCATGGGCCACAGCCTCGTCTACTGGGTGCGCGACCTGTACACCGCGGGCCTGCTGAACCGCGGTTCCAAGGTGTTCGCGCTGACCAGCCGCGGCGATGCCCGGGTCATGCCGAACTACGGCGCGGTGTCCGCCGCGAAGTCCGCCCTCGTCTCCCACGTCCGGCAGCTGGCCGTCGAACTGGCACCGTCGGGGATCGCCGTGAACGCCCTGCGCGCCGGACTCACCATGACCCCGGCCCTGATCCGCATCCCCGGCAGCGAGGCCCTGGCCGGCCGGGCCGGCGGGGCGAACCCGCACGGCCGGATCACCACGACCGAGGACGTCGCCGAGGCCGTCGTCATGCTGTCCGCCAGTGACTCCTCCTGGATCACCGGCAATGTCATCGATGTCGACGGCGGCGAAGGCCTCGTCTGACCTCCCCGCCCCGCTGTCCCCGACCCTGCCCGTACTCACGCCGGAGGAACACGTCATGCCCGAACTCACCACCCCGATCGACCTGGAAGACCTGCGCGCCACCATCGCCGAGGTCATCGACGTCGACATCGCCGAGGTCACCGACACCGCCGACTTCAAGGAGACACTCGATGTCGACTCCCTGCTGGCGCTGGAGATTCTGGTCACCCTGGAGCGCAAGTACGGGGTGAGGCTCGCCGAGTCGAACCTGCAGAAGGTGCGCTCGCTCCAGGAGACCTACGCGCTGCTCACCGAGCAGTTCGAGGCCTCCTCGTGACAGCCGGCACCCGCACGGCCCTGGTCACCGGCGGCTCGCGCGGCATCGGCCGCGCGGTCGTCGAGCGCTTCCTGGCCGACGGATACGACGTCGGTTACTGCCACCGCACCCCGTCCACCGGAGACGCCGGATTCGAGGAGCTCGCCGAGAAGCACGGCGTGCGGGTGTTCGGGGCCGCCGTGGACGTGACGGACCAGGCAGCTGTGCAGGCCTGGCTGGAGGAGACCGAGGAGCGTCTCGGCGCCGTCGACGTACTGGTGACCAACGCCGGAATCGTCCGGGACATGCCCCTGGCCGTGATGGACCGGGAGCACTGGGACGCCGTCGTCGACACCAACCTCACGGGGACCTTCACCGTGTGCCGAGCATCGATCATGACGATGATGCGGCGCCGCCGGGGCGCGATCGTCAACGTGTCTTCCGTGGCCGGCCTGCGCGGCAGCGCCTCGCAGACGAACTACGCGGCCTCGAAGGCCGGGATCGTCGGCTTCTCCAAATCGCTGGCCAAGGAAGTGGCCCGGTTCGGCATCCGCGCCAACGTGGTCGCGCCGGGGCTCATCGAGACGGACATGACCGTCGATCTGGACGAGAAGGCCCGCCGGAAGATCGTCGCCGACATCCCGCTGCGGCGGACGGGCACGGCGGACGAGGTGGCCGACACGGTCGCGTTCCTCGCTTCGGACCGGGCCGCCTACATCACGGGCCAGGTCATCCAGATCGACGGCGGAATCGGCATCTGAGGGAGCACAGGTGATCACAGTGGTGGATCGCTCCGCCCGCGTGGTGGTGACCGGCCTCGGCGTCCTCACCCCCGTCGGGGAGACGGTGGAGGACTTCTGGGACGCCGCTGTACGCGGGGTCGTCGGCACCCGCCCGCTGGACCGGCCGGACGCCGCCGACTTCGCGGGCCGGCTGGCCGGTGAGGTGCGGGGTTTCGTCGCCCCTCGCGGCGACGGCGATCGTGTCACGCGGCTGGCCGTGGCTGCGGCCTCGGCTGCGACCACCGACGCCGGCCTCGCCCCGTGGGCCGGGGATCCGGCCCGGGCGGGGGTGTGCTTCGGCACCCTGCTGGGCAACCGGGCGGCGCTGGAAGGCGCGGTGACGCGTTTTCACCGTGCCGGGGGCACAGCCGCGGACGCGGGCCGTACGGACGTCCGGCCCGAGAGGCCGCGCCCCGTCGTGGGCCTCGCGGACGCCGTCGCCCGGGAACACGGGTTCCTCGGGCCCAGCTCGGTCGTGGCGACCGCCTGCGCGTCGGGCAACAGCGCGCTCGCGTACGCCGCCGAGACGATCCGGGCGGGCCGGGCGGACGTGATGGTCGCGGGCGGGGCGGAGGAGCTGTCCAGCGGCATCATGATGATGTTCGCCAGCCTGCGCTCGCTCACCGACGACGCGCTGCGCCCGTTCGACCGCAACCGCTCCGGACTGGTCGTCTCCGAGGGCTCCGCCGCTCTCGTCCTGGAGTCGTACGAGCACGCCCGCCGACGCGGCGCGCACGTGTACGCCGAACTCGCCGGGTGGGCGTCCGCCTGCGACGCCCACCACATGACCGCACCGCATCCGGAAGGACGCGGCGCCCGCCGCTCCCTGGAACGGGCCCTGGCCATGGCCGGGGTGGAGCCCGAGCGGGTCGGGCACATCAGCGCGCACGGCACCGGCACTCCGTCGAACGACAGCGTCGAGGCGGCGGCCGTGCGAGCCGTCTTCGGGGATCGCGGCCCCGCCGTCACCTCCCTGAAGGGGGCGCTCGGACACACCCAGGGTGCGGCCAGCGCGATCGAGGCGGTGGCCTGTGTGCTGGCGCTGCGCGACGGTGTGATCCCGCCCACCGCCAACCTCGTCGATCCGGACCCCGTCTGCCCGGTCGACGTCGTGTACGGCGCTGCCCGGGAGGTGCCGCTGAACGTGGCCGTCAACAACGCGTTCGGTTTCGGGGGCAACACGGCCTGCACCGTGTTCACCCGTCCCGGCTTCGGAGGGAACGCAGGATGAGCAGATCGGTCACCATCACCGGCGTGGGACTGGCGACCGCGCTGGGCGCGGGCCTCGACGCCACCTGGGAGGGCCTGCGGACGGGCCGTTCGGCCGTCACGGCCGTGGCCGCGCCCGAGGGGCTGTACCCCGGCCAGGGCCCCGTGCCGGCCGCCGCGCTGTCCGATGACCTGGCCGACGTGTCCGCCTTCGGCCGTCGGCGGCTGCGCGCGCTGAGCCGCGAGTCCCTGCTGGTGTCCCGGGCGGGCCTGCTGGCCTGGCAGGACGCAGGGCTCGACGCCGGCGGCGCGCCCGCCCCGGAGGACCTCGGTGTCGTCCTGGGCACGGCGGGCGCGGGCCTGACGGGCTACCTGCAGGTCCTCCACGACGGTCTCACCCTCGGGGTTGACCTGGTCAGCCCGTATGCCGGTCCGCAAGGAAGCCTGAACGCCGCCGTCTCCGACCTCGCCATCGCGGCGGATGCCGAGGGCCCCGTCGTGACGGTCACGGCCGGCCGCTGTTCCGGAGCCGAGGCCCTGATGGTGGCGGCCGACCTGGTTCGCACCGATCAGGCCGAGGTGGTGCTGGTGGCGGCGGTGGACGTGCTGGATCCGCTCAGGCTCGCGGGCGCAGACACGGGCGCAGGCACGGGCACGGACACAGACGCGGGCACGGACACAGGCGCAAGCGCAGGAAAGGGAGCCGTGGACCGAGGCGCCGACGGCCGTTCCGCGCGCCTGCCGCGTCCCTTCGCGCCCGACCGCACCGGTCCTCTCCCGGGCGAGGCCGTGGTGGTCCTGGTCGTCGAGGACGCCGGCCGGGCCCGCGGGCGCGGCGCCCGGATCCACGCCGAGGTCGCCGCCGTGAGCACCGCGCTGGGCGTCCCCGGCGACACGGACGGGGAGGCCGCGGCTCGTGCCGTCGACACCGCCCTGGCAGCGGCGGGTCTCACGCCCGGGACCGTCGGGCTCGTCTGCTCCTCGGCGGACGGTTCCGGCCCGGTCGACCGGGCCGAGGCCCACGCCCTCTCCAAGACGTTCGGCGCGGACACCCCGGTCTTCACCGCGTGCGCCGCTGTGGGGGACTGCGCCGGCGCCACCCCCCTGCTCCAGGTCGCCCTGGCCGTGCGGGCGTTGCAGGACGGTGTGACGCCCGCGACGGCGGGGCTCGCCGACTGGGATCCCGCCCTGCCGCGGCTCGCCGTGAGCGACGCGCCCCAGCGGCTCCCCGCCGCCACCGCAGCCCTGGTCCTGACCACGGACGAACGCCCCGGCGCATCCGCGGTGGTCCTGCGCATCCCGCGCCGGGACCCATGCCCCCAGAGAACTCACGAACGTCCCGGCCCGGCCACGGCCACCGGGCTAGGAGGTAGGAAGTGAAGCAGGACCTGGCAGACCAGATCGCCATCGTGGGGATGGCGGGGCGCTTCCCCGAGGCCCCGGACCTGGACAGCTTCTGGCAGCTGCTCATCGAGGGCGGCGACGCGATCCGCCCCGTCCCGGCCGACCGCTGGAACGCCCAGGAGGTCCTGGACCCGAAGAAGCGGATCCAGGACCGCGGCGGATTCCTGGCGGACGCCGACCAGTTCGACGCGGCCTTCTTCGGCATCTCCCCGCGCGAGGCCACGGTGATGGACCCTCAGCAGCGGCTGCTGCTGGAGGCCGCATGGCAGGCCGTGGAGGACGCGGGCGTGCCGGCCGCCTCGCTGCGCGGTTCCCGCATCGGTGTCTACAGCGCCGGCATCTGGCACGACTACGAGAACCTGCGCAACAACCGCGGCGTGCCGATCTCGCAGCACTCCATCGCCGGCACCTCCCTGGACATGCTCTCGGCCCGCGTCTCCTACTTCATGGGGCTGATGGGTCCGAGCCTCAACCTTGAGACCGGCTGCTCCTCGGCGCTGGTCGCCCTGCACCTGGCCTGCCAGGCCATCCGCCTCGGCGAGGTGGAAGGCGCGCTCGTCGGCGCGGCCAACCTCATGGTCACTCCCGAGGTGACAATCGGGCTGACCCACTTCGGCGGGCTGTCCCCGAACGCCCGCTGCGCGACCTTCGGGGCCGGCGCCGACGGGTTCGTCCGGGGCGAGGGCGCGGCAGCCGTCTACCTCAAGCGGCTCGACCACGCCCTGCGCGACGGCGACCGGGTGCACGCCGTCATCGTGGGCACCGCCGTCAACAACGACGGCGGCGGGCCGAGCCTGGTGACACCCAGCCTGGAGGGCCAGGAGGACGTGCTGCGCCAGGCCTACGAGAAGTCCGGCGTCCCGCTGGACCGGGTCGCCTACGTCGAGGCCCACGGCACCGGCACCCGGCGCGGCGACCCGACCGAGGCGGCGGCCATCGGCCGGGTGATCGGCCAGGCCCCGCAGCGGGCCGGCCGCCCCCTGCCCGTCGGGTCCGTGAAGAGCAACGTCGGCCATCTGGAGGCCGCCGCCGGGTTCGCCGGCCTGTTCAAGGCGGTCCTGTCCCTGCGCCACGGTGTGGTGCCGCCCAGCCTGCACTCCGCCGAACTCAACCCGCGCATTCCCTTCGACGAGCTCAACCTGCACGTGGTGCAGAAGCCGCTGCGGCTGCCCGAGGACGGCCCCGTCTATCTGGGCGTGAGTTCCTTCGGCTGGGGCGGCACCAATTCCCACGCCGTCGTCACCGGCCCACCGCCGGGGCGGGCGGCCGTCGTGGAACCACCCGTCGACACGACGGCACCCTTCCTGATGCCGCTGAGCGGTCACGTCCCGGCAGCGCTCGCCCAGCGCGCCCGCGATGTGCGCCAGGCGTGCGAGAGGCCCGACGCCGAACCCCGGAAGCTCGCAGGGGCTCTGGGGTGGCAGCGCGACCACTTCCCGTTCCGAGCAGGTGTGGTGGCCACCGATACGGGCGAACTGAACGCCCTGCTGGCGAAGTTCGCCGCCGAACCCGACGTCGTCCTCCCCGGCGTCGTGACCGGCCGCGCCCGGGAGCACGGCCGTACCGCCTTCGTGTTCCCCGGCCAGGGCTGGCAGTGGGCGGCGATGGGCCAGCGCCTGTACGCCTGCGACCCGGTCTTCGCGGCCTCGGTCGACCGCTGTGCCGCCGCCCTGGCCCCGCACGTGGACTGGGACCTCACCGACGTCATCGCCGGCGGCGCCGGGGACACGTGGCTGAAGAGGGTCGACATCGTGCAGCCGGTGCTCTGGGCCGTCTGCGTGGGGCTGGCCGAGGTCTGGCGGGCCGCGGGGGTCGAACCGGACGTCGTCGTCGGCCACAGCCAGGGCGAGATCGCCGCCGCGACCGTCGCCGGCATCCTGTCCGTGGAGGACGCCGCCCTCGTCGTGGCCCGCCGCAGCGCGGTCCTGCTGCGCACCAGCGCCGGCACCGGCCGCATGCTCGCCGTGGACCTGGACGCGGACGCGGCGCGCGCCGCGCTGGAGGGGTTCGAGGACAGCGTGACGCTGGCCGTGCACAACGGCCCCCGCTCGTGCGTCCTGTCGGGCGAGACCGATTCGGTGCTGCTGCTGAAGGAACTCCTGGAGGCCGACGGCACGTTCTGCCGCCTGGTCGATGTCGACTACGCCTCCCACAGCCCGCTGATGCGGGGCCTGACCGACGAACTGAACGAGGTACTGGCCCCCGTCCGGCCCCGCCGGGCGGAGGTGCCGCTGATGTCGACGGTGCGCACGCTCCTGCTGAACGGGTCGGAGATGGACGCCGCGTACTGGGTGGAGAACCTGGGCCGCCCGGTGCTGTTCGCCGACGCGGTCCGCCCGCTGATCGAGCAGGGCGTCACCCACTTCGTGGAGATCAGCGCCCACCCGGTGCTGCTGCCGGCGCTGGAGCAGATCGCCGCCTCGGCGCCCGAGCCGCCGGCGCTCCTGAGCACACTGCACCGGGACCGGGGTGCCCCGGAGGACCTCGTGGAGTCGTTCGCCCGGGCCTACGTGTCCGGTCTCTCCCCCTTCGGGCGGGTGCCGCTGGGCCGGGACGCCCACGTGCCGACCTACCCGTGGCAGCGGGAGCGGCACTGGGTGGACTCCGTACGCCGGCCCGCCGACCGCGCCGCCTCCTTCGCCCTCCCGCTCGCGCCGGTGCCCGCCGAACCGGACACCTGGCACGGCACGCTCGACCTCGACACCGTCGCCCATCCCTGGCTCGACGACCACCGGGTGCACGACGCGGTCGTCGTCCCCGCCGCGGCCGCCGTCGAACTCTGCCTGGGCACAGCCTCCACCCGCACCGGCGGCCTGCCGTCCGCGCTGCACGGCCTCGCCCTGCAGAGCAACATGACGCTGACCGACGACGCCCTGAAGCTGGGCGTCCTCTGGCGCGAGGACACGGCCGACGGCGCCGGGGTCGAGCTGCTCTCACTGCCGACGGGTGCCGACGCCTGGGCCCGTCACACCACGGCTCGTGTGTCGTACGGTCTCGACGCCCCGCCCGCCGCCCCGTTCCCGGAAGCCCTGCTCCAGGCGCAGGCCACGGACCCCGAAGCCTTCTACGAGATCTGCGCCGCCCAAGGCCTGCAGTACGGCCCCGCCTTTCGCAGTCTGCGTGAGCTGTACGTCTGTGCCGACGAGGCGCTCGGGCTGCTCAGGCTCGACGAGGGCTGCCGGGTGGGCGCCCGGAGCTTCACGCTCCACCCGGCCCTGTGGGACGGCGCGTTGCAGCTGTCGCTCCCGCTGTCGGGCGAAACGGGGACGGTCGTGCCGGTCGGTGTCGACCGCATCGACCTGTTTCCCGGCATTCCGGCAGAGGTCACCGATC
Source organism: Streptomyces sp. NPDC048211 (assembly GCF_043202315.1). Taxonomy (NCBI): domain Bacteria; kingdom Bacillati; phylum Actinomycetota; class Actinomycetes; order Kitasatosporales; family Streptomycetaceae; genus Streptomyces; species Streptomyces sp. NPDC048211. The sequence continues at coordinate 179,002 of NZ_JBIDAD010000011.1, read as the reverse complement.
TGTGGGCGCACGCCCGCCGCCGCGCCGACGGCCGCTTCGACCTGTGGCTGTACGACACCGACCGCCGCCCCCTGGTCCGGCTGACGGGACTCGAACTCCGCCCCCTGGCCGTGGCGGGCGACGACGACCCCACCGCTGAGCGTGTGCACCGGTTCGCCTTCCACGAGGTCGAGCCGGGCGAAGAGGCGGCCTCCGAGGCACGGTGGCTGGTGTGCGGCCCCGAGGCGTCGGCCGGCGCGGTGAAGGAACTCGCGGCCGTCCTGGGCGTCGAAGGGATCACTCTGCCGGAGATCGACGCCGCCGACCCCGACGCCTGGGCCGGGGTGCTGCGCCGGGCGTCGGACGCCACGGACGTGGTGTTCGCCGCCCCCGACCGGGCGGCCGGGGAGGCTGCGCAGCGGACCGGGCTGACCGAGCTCTCCGCGCTGGTGAACTCGGCCCTCGACCGGCCCACCGCACCGCGCCTGACCGTGCTGACCACACGTGCCCAGGCAGCGGCCGACGAGTGCCCCGACCCGGGGGCCGCCCTGTACTGGGGCTTCACCCGCGTCCTGCGCGGCGAACATCCGGGCCTCGCCGCCACGCTCGTCGACCGGGCGGAAGAGGACGGCTGGGCGTCGCACGCCGTGCGCGAACTGCGCGAGAGGCAGCGGGAGGACCAGGTCGTGCTCCGGGCGGGCCGGCGCTTCGCGGGCCGGCTGGAGCGCGCCGCCGTACCGGGCGCGGACACGGGGGCGCCCGTGCCGTACACGGCCGGTCAGCCGTTCCGGCTGCATCCCGGCCCCCGGCCCGGCCAGTGGGAGTCGCTGCGCTTCCTGCCCCTGGTGCGCCGTGCGCCCGGCGCCGGTGAGATCGAGATCGAGGTGGACGCCACCTCCGTGAACTTCATCGACGTGATGAAGGCGATGGGCACCTACCCCGACGAGTCCGGCGGCAAGGAGCTGCTGGGCGGGGACTGCGCCGGCCGGGTCGTCGCGGTGGGCCCGGACACCACCGGGTTCCTGGTCGGTGACCGCGTGGTGGCCTGCAAGTTCGGCGCGATGGTCTCCCACCTGACGCTGAGCGCCGAACACGCCCGCCCCGTCCCCGTCGGGATGTCACAGGCCGAGGCCGCCACGCTGCCGCTGGTCGTCGCCACCGCCTGGTACGCCCTGCACGACCTGGCCCGGGTCGAGGAGGGTGAACGCGTCCTGATCCACTCGGCGGCCGGCGGTCTCGGTCTCGCCGCCGTCCAGGTGGCCCGGCTGCTCGGCGCCGAGGTGATCGCCACGGCGGGCAGCGCGGCCAAGCGCGACCATCTGCGCGGTCTCGGCGTGCGGCACGTCTTCGACTCCCGCGACCTGACGTGGGCCGACGCCGTGCTCGACCTCACCGGCGGCCGGGGCGTCGACGTCGTCCTCAACTCGCTGACGGGCGCGGCCCTGACCCGGGGCCTCGACGTACTGGCCGAGGACGGCCGCTTCCTCGAAGCCGGCAAGAAGGACATTCACGGCGGCCGCCGACTCGATCTGCGCACCTTCCGCAAGGGCACCAGCTTCGCGGCCATCGACCTCGAAGGACTGGTGATGCGCCGTCCGGAGCGCTTCGCCCGGGTCCTGCACGCGGTGTGGGACGAGGTCACCGCGGGCCGTATCCGGCCGCTGCCCGTCATCCCGTACACCTTCGACCAGGCGGCCGAGGCGATGCGTGCCATGTCGCACGGCGCCCACATCGGCAAGTTCGTCCTGCACGAACCGCACCGGGTGCGCCAGGTGGTCGCGGACCCGCTGCCGCACGGGAGTTTCCGCGCCGACGGCACCTATCTGATCACCGGCGGCCTGGGCGACCTCGGCCTCTCGCTCGCCGAGCATCTGGCCGAGCGCGGGGCCACCGCCCTTGCCCTGCTGGGCCGTTCGGAGCCGGGCCCGGAGGCCACCGCCCGCGTCGAGACGCTGCGTGCGGCCGGTGTCAGGGTGAGCGTGGCGCGGGCCGATGTCGCCGAGGAGGCGGCACTGGCAGCCGCCCTGCACCGGATACGCGCCGAACTGCCGCCGCTGCGCGGTGTGTTCCACGCGGCCGGGATCCTCGACGACGGCGTGGTGCAGAGGCTGGAGGCCGGACAGGTCGCCCGGGTGCTGGCACCCAAGGCAGACGGCGCCCGCCACCTGGACCGGCTGACCGCCGACGACCCGCTGGACCTCTTCGTCATGTTCTCCTCCGCCGCAGGGCTGGTGGGCAACGTCGGCCAGGCGGCCTACGCGGCGGCCAACGCCTACCTCGACGCCCTCGCGGCCGCTCGCCGGCACGCGGGCCGCCCGGCCACGAGCGTCCAGTGGGGCAGCTTCGACGGCATGGGACTGGCCGCCCGCAGCGAGAACCGGGGCGCGCGTCTCGCCGACCGCGGGATGGCCCCGTTCCCGGCAGCCGACGCCTGGCAGGCGCTGGAGGAATTCCTTCGGGCAGGCGAGACGGTCGTGGGCTATCTCGAGCTCGACGCGCAACGCTGGTTCGAGACGTTCCCGGCGACCGCGAGTCTGCCCAGCTGGAGCGGGCTGGCGGCGGCCGGCCTGTCCACCGGTTCCGCCACGGGCGGCGCGTTCCGGCAACGGCTGGCCGCCTGCGCCCCCGAGGGCCGCTCCGACCTCGTCGAGCAGCGGGTGCGGCACCTGGCAGGCCGGGTGCTTCGGATCGCCGCGGACTCCATCGACCGCGAGACACCGCTCAAGTCCCTCGGACTGGACTCACTGATGAGCCTGGAACTGCGCAACCGCCTGGAGGCCGACTTCGGCCTGAAGCTGTCACCGACACTGCTGTGGACGTACACCAGTCTCCGGCCCCTGTCCCAGGAGCTCATGGAACGCGTGGGGGCCGAACTCGTGGACGGGGAGAAGCGATGAGCGCACCTACGGCATCCGGGGCGACGCCGGTCAGCCGGGCCATGGAGACCATCCGCGGGCTGCGCGCGGAACTCGCCGCGCTGCGCGGGGGGCGGACCGTCGCCGTCGTGGGGGTCGGGCTGCGTGCCCCGGGCGGCGTCGCCGACATGGACGGCTACTGGCGGCTGCTGGCCGCCGGCGGCGACGCGGTCCGGCCCATCCCCGAGCACCGGCGCCACCCCTTCGCCGACGCCTGGGACGACGTTCCGCACCGGGGCGGGTTCCTGGACGAGGTCCTCGACTTCGACGCCCCGTTCTTCGGCGTCGCGCCGCGTGAGGCCCGAGCCCTGGACCCGCAGCACCGGCTGCTGCTCGAAGTGGCCTGGGAGGCGCTGGAGGACGCGGGCCTGGCCCGGCCCCTCGCGAACTGCGGGCTGTACGTCGGCGTCACGGGGCAGGACTACCGCGAGTGGATGCCCGGCGAGTCCGACGTGTACTGGGCGACCGGCAACGGCCACTGCTTCGCGGCGGGCCGGCTCGCGCACACGCTCGGGCTCACCGGGCCGGTGGCCGCGGTCGACACCGCGTGCTCGTCGTCCCTGGTGACGGTGCACCTGGCCCGTCAGGCACTGGCCACGGGCGAGTGCGACATCGCGCTGGCCGGCGGGGTCAACCTGGTGCTGTCCCCGCGGGCCACCGAGTTCGCAGCCCGGACGGGCGCGCTCTCGCCGGACGGCACGTGCCGCCCGTTCGACGCACGGGCCAACGGCTTCACCCGTGCCGAGGGCTGCGGAGTCGTCGTACTGAAGCGGCTGGCGGACGCGGTGCGGGACGGGGACCGGGTGCATGCGGTGATCCACGGGTCGGCCGTCAACCACGACGGAGCCGCCTCGGGGTTCACCGCGCCCAGCGTGGCTGCGCAGACCGCGCTCGTCGAACGGGCTCTGGCCGACGCCGGGCTGGGCCCGGGAGACATCGGGTACGTGGAGACGCACGGCACGGGGACGGCGCTCGGCGATCCCATCGAGGTGGCGGCGCTGGCCGGGGCGCTCTGCCGCCCCGGCGGTGCGGGCCCCGTGCTGCTCGGGGCGGCCAAGGCGAACCTCGGCCACACCGAGTCGGCGGCCGGCGTCCTGGGCCTGCTCAAGGCGATGCTGAGCCTGCGGTACCGGGCCGCGCCGCCCGTGCCGCACTTCACCACCCTCAATCCGCGGATCGAACTCGCGGGCACCGGCTTCCGGGTGCCGGAGCGGTTGGAACCGTGGCCGGCCGAGGCCGGGGCGTACGCGGGGGTGAGCTCGTTCGGAATGAGCGGCACCAACGCGCACGTCGTCCTGGGCGGGCCGGAGGCGTCCGCCGGTCCGGCGGACGGCCGGGCCGTACAGGTCGCCGGGTTCGAGGTGTCGGCCCGTACGCCCGCCGCGCTGCGTGTCTACGCAGGGCTGCTGGCCGCACATCTGGCCACGGTCAAGGACGAGGACTACCCCGCCTTCGCCTACACGCTCACTCACGGAAGGGCGGCGCTGGCCACCCGGGTGCGGGTGGCGGCAGCCGACAAGGAGCAGGCCCGGGCCGCCCTGGAGACGCTGGCCGAGGACCAGGAGTGCCCGGTGGCCGAGTTCCTGAGCCCGGGTGCCGAACCGTCGTTCGCCGGTCTGCCGCGCCGGGTCATGACACTGCCCGCGTATCCGTGGGAGCGCCGCCGGTACGCGCCGCCGGCCGCGGAACGTCCGTGAGGACCCGGCGGCTCAGGCCGCCGCGGTCCGGGAGTGGATCAGCTCGCACACCGCCGAAACCGTGCTGGTGCGGGGGATGTCACCGATGGCGATCTCCACGGCGTACCGCCGCTTGACCGAGGCGACGAGCTCGACGACAGCGAGGGAGTCGATGTCGAGGGCGTCCAGTGAGATGTCATCCGAAATCGACTCCGGTTCGGCGCCGAAATCGACGAGTTCCTGCTCTATGAAGGTACGTACGGCATCGGGCGTGGGCTCGGACACGGCGCTCCTGAGTCTCTCGAATCCGGTGGAGAACGAACGTACTGGACGGGCAGGATCTTACCCGGAAAACCGCTGGATGCATCATTGACCGCGTTCCAGAAGTGACTCCTAAGTCACTTTTAAGCAGGTCGAGTTACCATCGCCAGAGCCCCCCGCGCGGACAGGAAGAACGCATGTTTCGAATGCTCCTGAGGAAGATACTCACGCTGCCGCTGAAGCTCTTTCTCCGCCCTCGGGTGACAGGGCTTCACCACATACCTGCGAGTGGTCCCTTCATTCTGGCGGCGAATCACCTTTCGTTCTTCGACTCCATATTCATCGCACTCCTGACGCCACGCCGACTGTATTTCGTCGGAAAGCAGGGATGGCTGGAGATGCCGGGCATCAAGGGCCGGCTGCAGAAGGTGTTCTTCAAGTCCGTCGGAATGATCTCGGTGGACAAGACGAGTGGCTCGGGGACCATGGCCGGGCTGGAGCTGTCTCTGAAGTTGCTGGCGGAAGGCAACGGCGTGGGCATCCACATCGAGGGCACCCGTTCGCCGGACGGGCGCCTCTACAAGGGCACTACCGGCACGGCCTGGCTGGCTCTGCACAGCGGGGCACCGGTGATTCCGTGCGGCCTCACCGGTACGGAGCGGGTACACCCCAAGGGCGCCAAGCGGCTGTACATCGCCAGGTTCGACGCGGGATTCGGCCCCGCGATGACGTTCGCGGAGCACCTCGGGCAGGAATCGGACCGCCGGGTCCGCCGTGCGGTGACGACGAAGATCACAGCCGAGATCTCGGCCCTGTCAGGCCAGGAGTACGTCGACATGTACGCGGAGACGGCCATAAGGAACGCGTGACGGACCCGGAGCGGCCAAGGCCCTGCGGCCGGCCCGTGCCCGGATCGGCCGCAGGGGCGGCCCGCTACGCCGCTTCGAAGCGCAGCGGCAGGGTCACCGGGCCCTGGATGGTGTCGGGTCGGCTCCACCGGGTCTCACCGTCGAGCGCCAGAGAGGCCAGTCGCCGGGACAGGATGGTCAGCGCCCCGCTGAGCTCGGCTCGCGCCAGTACCGACCCGACGCAACTGCGCAGCCCCCAGCCGAACCCCAGGTGCGGGAGCCGGAATTCGCGTTCGATGTCGAAGCGTTCCGGATCGGGGAAGACGCTGTCGTCGCGATTGGCGAGCGCGGACATCACGATGACGGAGGTGCCCCGGGGGACGAGCAGTCCGCCGAGTTCCACGTCCTCGTCGGTGATGCGCTTCATGGCGTAGGCCGTCGGCGCGTAGCGAACGACCTCCTCAACGGCGTTCGGGACCAGTTCCGGCTGCCTGCGCAGCAGTTCCCAGCTCTCGGGGCGTTCGGCGAAGCAGTGCAGGGCGATGGCGAGTTGGTTGCGCGTGGTGTCGGTTCCGCCGACGATCAGCGACGTGATGATGGTCATCACGTCGGTGCTCGTCACCTTCCCCCCTTCGGCCTCGGCCGCCGCGATGAGGTCCGTGATCAGGTCCATCCCGGGGTGACCACGTCGCCGCTCGATCAGGTCCTCGATGTAGGAGTCGATCTTCTCGGTGGCCGCCATGGCCGCCGGCACGGTGCTCGCGTCTCCCGAGAACAGGGCGGTCGACGCCTCGGCCACCTCGGCGAAGAACTCCGCTTCCTCGCGCGGAACGCCCAGCACCCAGCAGATCACCGAGATCGGCACGGGGCTGCAGAGGTCCACGACCGCGTCGCACCGTCCTTGGTCCACCACGCGGTCCACCAGCTCGTTCACGACCTGGGACATCGCGGGCCGGAAGCGTTCGAAGTTACGCGGCCGCAGGGCCGGGATCGCCAATCGGCGCAGCCGCGTGTGCCGTTCACCCTCCTCCAGCAGCATGGAACTCCGGCGCCGCTCGACGAACCTCGGATCGATGTCCGGCATGGCGCCGAGTTCGGCCCTGAGGCCGTTGCCGAATCTCCTGTCCGACAGCACGGACCGGCAGTCCGCGTACTTCGTCACGACGACGGAGGACTGCCAGCGAACGAATCGGTGCCCCCGCGTCTGCTCGGGGAGCCATTGCCAGGCAGGCCCCGTGCTGACGGCTGCCTCCTTGTCGATGGAGTGGAGATCCGCCATACACATCGATGAAGACATCGTTTTCTCCCTTGTCCTACAGGTCTTTCACAGCAGTTGGCTTGTCGACCGGCGTTCTGCCGCTGGTGTGCCGGCCACGGCGCACGCGGTCAGCACGTCGTCCGGTGCGGTCTTCCGAGCACGCGTGAGGAGACGGCGGCGACGCGGTCCGGACGGCCGTCAGCGCGCCTGGGCTGTGCCCGAAGCACACGTCGGCAGCGGGACCTCGGCCCATCAGCCCGTCCCGGACACCGCGAACGACGTCGCCGGGCAGGGCGCCGAGGGGAGGGAGCAACGCGTGCGCCCGCCCCCGCGTGGGGCGCCCGGGCAACCGATCGTCCGCGGAGGGGGCTGCCCCCGCCCGACGTGCGATGGACAACCAGGAGCGGGCCGGGCCTCGGGGCCACCCGTCACGGGCACCGGAGTGGGAGGAAAGGCCGGCCATCCGCCCCATGGGTGAGGGGCATTTCGGCCGGCCAGGCGCGCGGTACGGCCTTCTCCGCCTTGCCGGTGCGGCGGCGGCGAAAGACCGGGCATCCTCCCGGAGAAGCTCTTTCGGGTTTCTCCGGGAGTACCGGTGACTCCGTCGAAGCGGATGACGAGAACTGCGCCCACACCGCGTCGCGCCTGATGGTTCGTCACGCACGCGAAGCGCGAAGGCGGCCGCTGACACTTCCGGGTTCGCAGACGTGCGCATTTCCGCCAGGGGTGCATCCACCGCACACGACATATCTGACAAGGACATGTCACACAATGGACTCCTCGGTCGGGTCGCTCCGCTTCATGACGGGCTTCCCCGAGTTGACCGAGCTCACGGCGGTGCGGACCGCGAGAGGCGCCACCGCAGCGATGAGGCAGCCGGCCGCGGTGATCCAGAAGGCTTCTCGATAGGCGCCCAAGGTCGGCAGCGACAAGCCCTCGATGGTGTCACTGGCCAGGACGGACCCGAGGACGGCAGTTCCCACGGCGCCTCCCACCATGCGGAACACCGCGTTCATTCCATTGGCGATGCCGCTCTGCTCGATGGGAACGGCGGAATTGATGGCGGCCGGCATGCCCGTGTAGGCAAGGCCGACGCCGAAACCGAACACTGCGGAGGCGAGATAGAGGTCGACCGGGTGCCCGTTCAGCACGGCGAGGAACGCCATCGCCACCGCTGCGAGCAGTCCGCCCAGCGAGAGGGGGATCCGGGGGCCCCGCGCCGCGATCAGCTTGGCGCCGACCGGAGCAGCCAGCATGCTGCCGATGGCGGACGGCAGCAGCATCACGCCGGCATGCAGGACGTCGGCGCTGAACCCGTAGTGCGCGATCTTTTCCGGCGTCTGGGCGAAGTTGCTGATCACCATGAAGCACCCGTACATGCCGAATCCGATGACCGCGCCCGCCACATTGGTGACGGCCACGACGGGGCTCACGAGCATCCGGATGCTCACCAGGGGATGCTCCACCTTCATCTCGATGACCACCCACACGGCCGCGATCACCGCGGCCGCGACGAAGAGGCCGACGGTCCGCCCGGAGCCCCAGCCCCAGGCGTTGCCCTTACTGATGGCGAGCAGCAGGGCGCAGAGCGAGCCGGCCAGGGTAAGGGCACCCAGCGGGTCCACCTTGGCGGAGTGATCGGGCGCCCGGTCCTTGGGTATGCCCGCCACGGACCAGGCGATGGCGACGAGGCTGACGAACAGTCCGGCCCAGAAGACCGACTTGTAGCTCCACTGCTCCATCAGCAGACCGGTCACCACCAGGCCGAGGGCGCTGCCGATGCCCATGGCGGCGCTGACCGCCCCGATGCCGCCCGGGATCTTCTTCGGAGGAAGCTGGTTGCGGACCACGCTGATGGCCAGCGGGAGAACACCTCCGCCCGCGCCCTGGAGCACGCGGGCCACCACCAGCCAGCCGAACGACTCGGTGGTGACGGCGAGCACCGAGCCGAGCGCCAGACCGCCGAGCGAGACCAGCAGCATCGGCTTGCGGCCGTAGAGGTCACCGAAGCGGCCCAGCAGTGGGGTGAGCACCGCGGCCGCGAGCAGGTTGGCGGTCATCAGCCAGGTGACCGTGACGCCGGAGACGTGCACGGCCCCCGCGAGTGCGGGGAGGATCGGCACCACCGCGGTCTGCACCATGCTGAAGGCCAGCATGGACAGCACCAGCGCCGGCAGTATCTGTCCGCCGCCGGGTGCCTCCGGCGACGCGGCTGTGTCGTGATTCGGGTTCATAGTCACTGCTTCTGTTGAGGGACGGTGGGGGGTCACGACTGCTTCGGTAGGGCCTCCCTGGCCAGCACCTCACCGAGGTACCGCGACAGCTCGGCGGCGGAGGAGTGGTCGAAGGTGAGCGTGCTCGGCAGCCGCAGTCCTGACGCGGTGGTCAGCCGGCTGGTCAGTTCCAGCGCGGTCAGGGAATCGAGGCCGAGCTCCCAGAACGGTGACTCGGGCGCGACGGCGTCCGCCGACGCGTACCCCATCACCGCGGCGATCTGCTCCCGGACGAACGCGAGGAGTACGGCGGGCCGTTCCGCCTCCGGCAGCGCCGCCGTCCGGTCCCTCAGCGAGACCTGGGGCGCCGTCCCGGGGCGCGCCGCGCCGGCCGGTGCCAGCCCGGCGAGTACCTTGGCGAGGCCGTCGGACCGGGTGCGCAGCGCCTTGGTGTCGAGCGCGGCGGGCACGAGTACGGGCTCGTCACAGCCGAGGGCGGCGTCGAACAGCTCGATGCCGCGCTCCGCGGACATAGGTGCCAGGCCGGACCGGGCCATGCGGGCGATGTCGACGTCCGACAGGTCCGCCGCGAGTCCCGCGTCGGGATTCCACAGGCCCCAGGCCAGCGAGACGGCGGGCAGCCCGAGCGCCCTGCGCCGGTGTGCCAGCGCGTCCAGGACACAGTTGGCCGCGGCGTAGTTGGCCTGTCCGGCGCCCCCGAGCATGCCGATGACCGAAGAGAAGAGGACGAACGCCGAAAGGTCATCGCCCCGGGTGAGCTCATGGAGATTCAGCGCTGCCGTGCTCTTGGCCCGCAGGACGCGTTGCAGCCGCTTGGGCGTCAGCCCCGTGACGGTGCAGTCGTCGAGAACCCCTGCCGTGTGCACGACGGCGACCAGTGGAGCGTCCTTGCGCAGCCGCTCCAGTGCCGCCGCCAGCGCCGGACGGTCGGCCACGTCGCAGGCCAGGACGGACACCTGCGCGCCGAGTGCGGTCAGTTCGGCCACCAGGCCGTCGGCGCCGGGTGCGGCCTGACCCCGCCGGCTCAGCAACGCCAGCCTCCGTACACCGTGCCGCCGCACCAGGTGGCGCGCCAGCAGGCTGCCGAGCATGCCGGTCCCGCCGGTGATGAGCACGGTGCCCTCCGGCGTCCAGGGTCCGCTGCCCGGCGCGGCCGCGAGGCGCCTGCCGCGGACCGCCGCCAGGCGCGGTTCCCGCAGGACACCGGAGCGGACGGCCGTCTGCGGCTCACCTGAGGTGATCGCGCCGACCAACAGGTCCACTCCGCCTTCCCCCGGTTCGATGTCGACCAGGACGAATCGCTCGGGATGCTCCGTCTGGGCACTGCGGATCAGCCCCCAGACAGCCGCGCCCGCCGGGTCGGACACCTCCTCGTCCGGACGGGTGGGTACCGCGCCCGCCGTGACGAGCACCAGCCGGGTGGCGGCCAGCCGGTCGTCGGTCAGCCACTCCTGGACCAGCCTGAGCACCCGTCGGCTCGCCGCCTCGACGGCCTCGCCGACGGTGCTCCTCTCTCCCACGCACGTGACGACGACGGCCTCGGGCGGCGGCTCCGGGGCCCCCACCAGACTGTCGAGAGCCAGCAGGTCCGGGCAGACGTCCAGCGGTATCCCGGCACTCTTGAACATCCCGGTCAGGCCGAGGTGGTCGCTGCCCAGGAACACCCACCGGCCGTCCGGCCCGCCGGCGGCCGCCGGGGCCGCGACGGGCGGCCACTCCAGCCGGTACAGCTCCCCGTGCCGCTTCCCGAGCGCCCGTCCGAGCTTCTCGGGCGTGGTCCGCTTCAGCAGAAGCGACTCGACCGAGGCCACCGGGCGGCCCGTGCCGTCCGCAAGGGCGAGCGAGACCGACAGCTCGCCCGGCCTGCCGTGCTTGCGCAACAAGGTCGCGCGGACCCTCAGGCGCCGCCCGCTCGGTGCGTACGTCTCGATCCCCTGCCAGCTGAAGGGCAGGACGGGGTCCGGCTCCGGGGCCGACGCCAGGACCGCGTGCAGCGCCGCGTCGAGGAGAACCGGGTGGAGGTGGAAGCCGTGGGCGCCCTCGGCCTCGTCGCCGGGGAGTTCGACGTCGGCGAACAGCTCGTCACCGAGCCGCCACAGGGTTCGCAGTGCGCGGAACCCGGTGCCGTACCGCAGGCCGCGTTCGGCGAGCCGGTCATAGACACCGGCGAGGTCGACCTCGACGGCCCCGACGGGCGGCCAGCTCTGCTCCGCCGCGCCGGCGGCCGGTCGCGCGGCGTGCGGCGCCTCCAACTGGCCGGTCGCGTGCGAGGTCCACTCCCCGCCGGACACGTCATGCGGCCGTGCGTGCACGGTGAACGCGCGGCGGCCGTCCGACTGTGCGCCGCCGACGCCCACCCGTACGTCGAGCGCGGTCCCCTCGTGCAGGGCCATGGGCGCCTCGAGCACCATCTCGCCCACCCGGCCGCCACCCGTCCCGGCGGCGGCGTGCAGCGCCCACTCCGCGAACGCCGCGCCCGGGACCAGGACCGTGCCGAGCACGACGTGGCCGGCCAGCCAGGGGTGACTGTCCAGCGACAGCCTGGCGGTGTGGACGACGCCGTCGGTCGCCGGCAGTTCGACCGCCGCTCCGAGCAACGGGTGGTCCGTCCCTTCGAGCCCGGCGCCGCCGAGGTCGGTGCCGCTGAGGGCCGGTGGGGTCAGCCAGTAGGACTGCCGGTCGAAGGCGTACGTCGGCAACGCGACGGTGCGCCCGCCGGCCCGGGACAGCCCGGCCGCCCAGTCGACGTCGGCCCCCTGGACGTACAGTGCGGCGAGCGCGGTGAGGAACGTCCGCTCCGCGGGCCGGTTGCGCCGGGCGGCGGTCGCCACCACCGCCTTCGGCGCCGCCGTCAGACAGCCCTTCGCCATCGACGAGAGCACACCGTCGGGACCGACTTCGAGGAACTTGGTTACTCCCGCCGCCTCCAGGGCCTTGATGCCCTCCAGGAAACGCACGGGCTGCCGGACGTGCCGGACCCAGTAGTCGGCGGAGCACAGCGTCGTCTCCTCGACCAGCCGGCCGGTCAGGTTGGAGACGACGGACAGGGCCGGCGGTCGATAGTCGAGTGTCTCGGCGATCCTGGCGAACTCGCCCAGAACCGGCTCCACCTTCGCGGAGTGGAAGGCGTGGCTCACCGCCAGTCGCTTGGCCCGGCGGCCGCGGCTCTGCCACTGCGCCATGATGCGTTCCGCCGCGTCCGCGTCACCCGCGACGACCGTCGAGTCCGGACCGTTGAGCGCGGCGACGTCCAGCGGTGCGCCGTGTTCCGCGATCCACTCGGTGACTTCGTGCTCGGTCGCCTCCAGCGACACCATCGCCCCGCCGTCCGGCAGCCCGCCCATCAGCCGGGCGCGGCTCGCCACCAGGAGACAGGCGTCCGGCAGCGACAGGACTCCGGCCACATGCGCGGCCGCGATCTCACCGACGGAGTGGCCCAGCAGATGGTCCGGGGTGACGCCCCAGTGTTCGAGCAGCCGGAACATGGCCACTTCGAAGGCGAACAGGGCCGGCTGGGTCCACTCCGTACGGTTGACGAGCGCCGCTTCCCCATCCGCCTCGTCGGCGAACATCACCCCGCGGAGCGGGCGCCCGAGGTGCGGGTCCAGATGCGCGCAGACCTCGTCCAGGGCCTCGGCGAAAGCGGGGTGGGCCGCGTACAGCTCGCGGCCCATGCCCGCGTACTGGCTGCCCTGGCCGGTGAAGAGAAAGGCGACCCGGCCGGGCGTCGCCGCGCCCCGGGTCACGTTCCCGGCGAGAGCACCGTGCGCCAGGGATTCCAGGCCGGAGGAGAGCTCGGTACGGTCCGCCGCGAGCACCACGGCCCGGTGTTCGAACGTCGAGCGGGTGGCGGCCAGGCTCTGGCCGAGGTCGAGCAGACCGGCGTCCGTGACCGCCGCATGGGCCCGGAGCGCGTCCGCCTGAGCGCCCAGCGCGGTCGCGCTCCGCGCCGTCAGCGGCAGCGGTACCGGTCCTGCCGGCTCGGGGGCCGGGGCGTCGGTGCCGGCGCCGGACCGCGGCGCCTCCTCGATCACCACGTGGGCGTTGGTGCCGCTGATACCGAAGGACGACACACCCGCCCGTCGCGGGCCGTCGCCCCGCTCCCAGGGCATCGCCTCCCGCAACAGCCGGACGTCTCCCGCGGACCAGTCGACGTGGGAGGTGGGGCGGTCGCTGTGCAGTGAGCGCGGCATGACGCCCTGCTGCATCGCCATGACCATCTTGATGACGCCACCCACGCCGGCCGCGGCCTGGGAGTGGCCCGTGTTGGACTTCAGCGAGCCCAGCCACAGCGGACGCCCCTCGGGACGGTCCTGCCCGTACGTGGCCAGCAGCGCGCCGGCTTCGATGGGATCGCCCAGGGTCGTGCCGGTGCCGTGCGCCTCCACGACGTCGACCTGGCCGGGGGCGAGCCGGGCCGAGGCCAGCGCGTCCCGGATGACCCGCTCCTGCGCGGGACCGTTCGGTGCCGTCAGTCCGTTACTCGCGCCGTCCTGGTTCGTCGCCGTCCCACGGACCACGGCGAGCACGTGGTGACCCTGGCGGCGGGCCTCGGACAGCCGTTCCAGCAGCAGCATCCCGGCGCCCTCGCCCCATCCCGTGCCGTCCGCGTCGGCGGAGAAGGCCTTGCACCGGCCGTCGGGCGACAGGCCGCGCTGGCGGCTGAACTCCAGGAACATGCCGGGCGTCGCCATCACGGCCACCCCGCCGGCCAGCGCCATCGAGCACTCGCCGCGCCGCAGGGCCTGGACGGCCAGGTGGAGCGCCACCAGCGAGGACGAGCAGGCGGTGTCGACCGTGACCGCCGCCCCCTCCAGCCCGAAGGTGTAGGAGAGCCGTCCGGACAGCACGCTCGGGCTCGAACCCGTGAGCAGATAGCCCTCGAGGTCCTCAGGCGCCTCGCCGAGCGGCGGTCCGTACCCGGAGGGCATCGCCCCGATGAAGACGCCCGTGCGTGTGCCGCGCAGCGTCTCGGGGACGATTCCGGCCCGCTCGAACGCCTCCCAGCCGATCTCCAGCACGATCCGCTGCTGCGGGTCCATGCCCAGTGCCTCGCGCGGGCTGATGCCGAAGAACGCCGCGTCGAACCGGGCGGCGTCGTACAGGAATCCGCCGGAGCGCGCGTACGTGGTCTTCCGGTGCTCCGGTGAGGGGTGGTAGAGGCCCTCCAGGTCCCAGCCGCGGTCGGCCGGGAAGTCCCCGACCGCGTCCTCGCCCTCCGCCACGAGGCGCCACAGGTCCTCCGGGGAGTCCACCGCGCCGGGATAGCGGCAGGCCATGCCCACGATGACGACCGGGTCGTCATCGTCCTCCGCGACAGCCGGCGTGGCGGCCCGGCCGTCGGCGGACGACACCAGCAGCTGCCGGATCCTGCGGGCCAGCGCGAGCGGCGTCGGGTGGTCGTAGACCGTACTGACGGGCAGCTTCAGACCGGTGGCCTCGACGAGCCGCCGACGCAGCTGGACAGAGCCGTGGGAGTCGAATCCCAGGTCACGGAAGGCCAGCCGGCCGTCGATCGCCTCGGGGCCGTCGTGTCCGAGCAGCAGCGCGGCGTGCCGGCGGACGAGGTCCAGCGCGTCCTCCTCGCCGAGCAGCCCCGGCCGCGGCCGCTCTGCGGGCTGCCGCTCCTCCTCCGGCGGCGCTTCGGCGAGCCCGGCGGGGAGAGCGGCGGGGGTGGACCTGCCGGGGGCGTCCAGCCAGTGCCGGCGGCGCTGGAACGGATATCCGGGCAGCTTGACCCGGCGGGCGCCGGTCCCGGCGTATGCGTTCGCCCAGTCGACCGGGACGCCGTGCACGTAGGCCTCGGCGGCGGACAGGAGGAAGCGCCCGACGCCGCCCTCACCCCGCTGCAGAGTGCCGACGACGGCGGCTTCCACGGGCTCGTCGGCGGACGCCTGCGCCGCGTCCTCGATGGTGTCCAGCATCCCGGCCACCAGCACCGGATGCGGGCTCACCTCGATGAAGACGGTGTGGCCCGAGTCCAGCAGCGCCCTGGTCGCGCGCTCGAACTGCACGGCCTCGCGCAGGTTCCGGTACCAGTACCCGGCGTCCAGGTGGAGCGTGTCCAGCGGCCCGCCGTCGGTGCTGGAGTAGAACGGGATGTCCGAACGGAGGGGGGAGACATCCTTCACCGCGTCGAGCACCTGATCGCGGATGGCATCGACCTGAGGCGAGTGGGAGGCGTAGTCGATCAGGATCAGGCGGCTGCGCACCCCGTCCCGCTCACAGGCGGCGGCGAGGGCGGCCAGCGCCTCGGGAGATCCCCCGACGGCCGTCGAGCGGGGGCTGTTGACCACCGCCACGGACAGGTGGTGCGGAGAACGTTCCAGATAGGGCAGGACACGGTCGGCAGGCAGGGCTATGGACAGCAGCCCGCCGGTTCCGGCGATCCTGGCGATGGCCCGGCTGCGCAGGGCCACCGCGCGGGCGGCTTCGTCCAGGGTCAGGGCACCGCAGACGTAAGCGGCGGCCAGCTCACCCTGGGAGTGGCCCACGACGGCATCGGGCCGGACGCCGTGCGCGCGCCATACGGCGGCCAGCGAGACCATGACCGAGAACAGCAGGGGCTGGACGACCTCCACGTCGTCCAGGCCCGGCGCCCCGGGGGCGCCGCGCAGCACGTCGGCCGGGGACCAGTCGACGTACGGGGCCAGCGCCCGTCCGCACGCCTCCAGTTCGTCCCGGAAGACCTGGGAGTCCTCCAACAGGCCCAGGGCCATGCCGGCCCACTGCGATCCCTGGCCGGGGAAGACGAACACGACCTTGGCCGGGTGCCGCGCGACGCCGCACGCCGTGGTGGTGCCCGCCTCACCCGCCGCGAGCGCGTCGAGCGCTGCGCCGAACCCGGCACGATCGCCGGCGACGACCACCGCCCGGTGGTCCATCTCCGTGCGCGTCGTGGCCAGCGAGCGGCCCACGTCCTCGGGCCGCAGGTCCGGGCAGCGGGCCAGCTGCCCGGCTAGGTCGCGTGCCTTGGCCTCCAGCGCCGGCCGGCTCCTGGCACTGAGCGGCCAGGCCATGACCTCCGGTGCCGGCGCCGTCCCGGGCGCGTCCTGCCCGGCCTCGGGGGCCGGGCCGAGGATCACGTGGCAGTTGGTCCCGCCGATGCCGAAGGAGCTGACGCCGGCCAGCCGCCGCTGGTGGGGTCGCGGCCAGGGGCCGCGGTCGCGCCGGACCTCCAGGTGCGCCTCGCCCCGGAGCGGGCGGGGCCCGGGCGAGGCGTAGTTCAGGCTCCCGGGTATCTCGCCGTTCTTGATGCTCAGGGCTGCCTTCAGCAGTCCGACGGCGCCGGCCGCGCCTTCGAGGTGGCCCACGTTGGTCTTCGCCGAGCCCACGAGCAGGGGGGAACCGGGCTCCCGCGATCCGGCGAACACCGAGTCGAGGGCGGACGCCTCCAGCTCGTCGCCGCGTACGGTGCCGGTGCCGTGCAGTTCGACGTACTGGATGTCCCGGGGCCGGACCTGCGCCCGGTCCTGCGCCGCCCTGATGACCGCGCTCTGGGCCACCGGGTTGGGCACGCCGACGGCCTCGCCCCGGCCGTCGTTGTTGACCGCGCTGCCGAGGATCAGACAGAGGACGTCGTCGCCGTCGGCGACCGCCCGGGACAGCGGCTTCAGGACGAACACCACGCCGCCCTCGCCACGGACGAACCCGTTGGCCCGGGAATCGAACGTGTAGCACCGGCCGTCGGGCGAGAGCACCCCGAAACGGTCGGCGCGCACCGCCGACTCCTCGACCAGGTTGAGATGCACCCCGCCCGCGAGCGCGAGACCGCACTCGCCCGAGCGCAGGCTCTCGCAGGCCATGTGGACGGCGACCAGCGAGGAGGACTGCCCGGAGTCCAGGGTCAGGCTGGGGCCCACCAGCCCGAACAGGTGTGAGACCCGGTTGGCGATCATGCCGCGCTGCAGTCCCGTGAAGGAGTGCCTCGTGATGCTGTCCGCCCCGTACTGGTTCAGCAGCGCGTCGTAATCACCGGCGATGGCCCCGAAGAAGACACCGGCAGGGCTGCCCTGCACGTCCTGCGCGGGTATGCCGGCGTCCTCCACAGCCTCCCAGCTCAGCTCCAGCATCAGCCGCTGCTGCGGGTCCATCGACGCGGCCTCCCGCGGCGACACGCCGAAGAATCCCTCGTCGAAGTCACCGACGCCGGCCACGAATCCACCCCGGCCGGTGTTGCCGGGCGGCGGGGCGGACGGCCCGCCCGCCGGCCTGCGGTCGGAGGGCACCTCGGTGATGCCGTCCCGTCCCTCGCCGAGCAGCTCCCAGAAGCCCGCCGTCCCCGCTGCCCCGGGCAGCCGGCAGGCCACGCCGACAACGGCGATCGGTTCACTCCGGAGGCTCTGCCGGGGACGTCCAGTGGATTCGGGCTGGCTGGTCATCGCTCACCTAGGTTCGTGATTACTGGTTGCTGGCGAGTCCGGGCGGTGCTGCTCGTCAGGTGTCGACGTCGCCCAGGGCGAACGTCAGCACCTTGGTGATCACGGTGCTGTCGCCCAGGATCCGGCGGTGCCCGAGCCCCTCCGTCAACAGGAACTCGGCCCGGTCGCCGTACGCGGCGGCGATAAGGCGGCCCTGCTCCACGTCGACCTCGCGGTCGTTCCGGTCGTGCACCACGAGCACCGGCTGCTCGATCTCCTCCGGGCGGTGCGCGGGCGAGAAGGCGCTCCACGGGTCCGGCTCGGCCGCGAACAGCAGCTCACTGCGGCGCCTCAGCTCCCGCGCATACGGCGCCCGCAGGCCCAACTGCTTGCAGAACGTGCCCGGCAGGGACCCGAACTCGCCCACGGAGGCGATGGACACCAGCCGGCCGGCCTTGATGCCGCGCCGCACCGCGAGGTACCCCGTGGTGCCGCCGAACGAGTGCCCGATGATCGCGCGGAAGGGCCCGTGGCTGTCCTGCAACTGGCGCAGCACGTCCAGGTGATCCAGGATCGTGACGCCCTTGCCCTCGGAGTCGCCGTGGCCGAAGGCGTCGTACGCCAGCGCGGTGACACCCATCTGCTGGAGCCCGTGGACGAACCCGGCGAAGTTGGCCGCCCGGCCGCCGAAACCGTGGATGAGCAGCACCGGATTGCCGCCCTCGCCCCAGCGATAGGTCGTCACCTTCTTGCCATGGACCGTGATCTTCTCGACCACGGCCCGGTCGTGCAGCGGCTGCTGGGCCTCACGCACCTTGTCACGCGCGACCGGCTCGCAGAACAGCCGCCACACGTACCCGCCGAGCAACCGGGGCGAGACGTACGAGGCGGCGTTCAGCACCCTGCGCACGGCAGTGAAGGACGGACTCATCGGATCACCTGGGATTCCTGCCGGCGGCCAGTGGGGCGACCGGCGTCGAAGGAACAGCCGGCCCCGGGAGCAGGAGCGGCTGTTTCACGTCTAGTTGACCTTGCGGGTCTGCCCCTGCCAGAACCTGTCACGCAGTTCTCGGCGGAGGATCTTGCCGCTGGGGTTCCGGGGAAGCACGTCGACGAACTCGTAACCCGTCGGGATCTTGAAGTCCGCGATCCTCCCCTTCAGCGACATCATCAGTTCCCGCGGCGCCGCGGTCGTCCCGGGACGCAGGACGACGAACGCCCGGACCGCCTCCCCCCACCGTTCGTCGGGCACGCCGATCACGGCCGCCTCCAGCACCGCCTCGTGCTTGGTCAGCGCGTTCTCGATCTCGGCCGGATAGACGTTCTCCCCCCCGACGATGACCGTGTCCTTGATCCGGTCGCAGACGAACAGATACCCCTCTTCGTCGAGATACCCGGCATCACCCGTCATGATCCAGCCATCCACCAGAGTGCTCGCGGTGGCCTCGGACAGCCCCCAGTACTCGAGCATGCGCGCGGGCGTGCGCAGGCACACCTCGCCCACGGAGCGGCCCTTGAGGCGGTTGCCGTCGCGGTCCACGATCTTGACCTCGAGGCCGGGGTACGGCCGGCCGGCCGCCTGCATCCGCGGGCCGCCGACGACATGCTCGTGGGGGGGCAGGCACACCGCGGTGTTGCCCGTCTCGGTGAGCCCGTAGATCTGCGCGAAGTCACAGCCGATCCGTTCCACAGCCTGTTCCAGGAGCCGCTCGGAGATCGGGGAACCGCCGTAGACCACCTTGCGCAGGGAGGCGAAGTCCTCGTTGGTCGCCTCCGGTTCGCTGAGCACCATCTGCAGCATCGAGGGGACCACGCACGCCGTGGTGATGCCCAGCTCACGGATCCGCCGTACCGCCTCACCGCTGATGAACATCCGCATGGCGACGTTGGTGATGCCGGCGTTGAATCCCTGGGTGGCCCACCACAGCCCGCCGACATGAAAGCCCGGGATGCCGATGAGGCTCACGTCGCCTTCCTGCCAGTCGATCCAGGACAGCCCCTCGGACGCCAGCGCGTCCCGCACCTTGAAGAAGCTGCGGTGGGCGAGCACGACTCCCTTGGGCAGCCCGGTCGTTCCGCTGGTGTACAGCTGCGCGACCGGGTCGTCCTCGTGTGCGGAGCGGTTCGGGTCCGTGTCCGGATGAGGCGCGGCCCAGTCGAGAACGCCCGCGCTCGCGTCGCCGTCGCGGTCCACGACGACGACCTGGACCCGGTGGGCCAGCGCCTCGATCGCCTTCTCCGCGACGGCGCGGAACTCCGCCTCCACGAAGAGGAGTTCCGTCCCGGAGTCCCGCAGGATGTGGTCCACCTCGCCGACGGTCAGCCGCCAGTTGATGGGCACCAGGACCGTGCCGGCTTTGGCGCAGCCGAAGAGCACTTCGTAGTAGTGCTCCGACTCCTTGCCGAGATAGCCGATCCTGGCCTGATCCGACACACCGGCCGCACGCAGCGCGTGCGCCAGGCGGTTGCTGCGCCGGTGCAGCTCGCCGTACGTGACGGTCCGCCCCTCGCACAGCACAGCCGGGTGGTCCGGGCGCCGCCCGGCGTGGAAGGCCACGCTCGCGTCGAGTGTCCGCAGATTCGGAAAGTACATCGCTGCTCCTCGGCTCCTCGTTCCAGGCTTCACGGCAGTGCCGCGTCAGATCCAGATGTTGTCGTCGGGCCAGTGCCGGTGCCCCTGGCCCGCCGTGTTGCGCGCCGCGGAACGGGGCTCCAGGTCCCCGCCCGCCTCCATCAGCACATGCGCGTTGGTTCCGGTGAAGCCGAACGAACTCACCGCCGCCATGGGGGACTCGACATCGGGCCACGGCACGGGGGTGCGGGGCAGCCGGAGGCTGGTGCGGTCCCACGGCACCGCCGGGTCGGGGGTGTCGATCCCCGGCTGCGGCGGGATGACCCGGTTGCGCAGGGCGAGCGCCGCCTTGATCAGCCCGGCGGCCCCGGAGGCCGTCTCCAGGTAACCGAGGTTGGCCTTGGCCGAGCCCAGGTACAGCGGCGGCGCGTCCCTCGTGCCGCGCCGGTACGTCTCGGCGATCGCCTCCGCCTCTATGACGCCGCCCAGCTTGGAGCCGTTGGCCTGGGCCTCGATGTACTGCACCTGATGCGGATCGACGGCGGCGTCCCGCAGTGCCTGGGCCATCACCCGGCGCTGGGCCACGGACGAGACGGCCGCCATCGCCGGCCGGTCCCCGTGCTGGTAGACGCTGCTTCCCTTGATCAGTGCGTACGGCCGGTCGCCGGCGGCCTGCGCGTCTCGCTCGCGCCTGAGCACCAACACCCCGCAGCCCTCGCCGCGGACATGACCGTCCGCCTCGCTGTCGAAGGGACGGCTGCGCCCGGTGGGCGAGAGCATCCCGGCCTGCTCGAAGACGCCCGCCGTGAACGGCGCGAGCGTCAGGTGGCAGGCGCCGACGATCGCGACGTCGCACTCGCCGCGGCGCAGCGCCGACGTGGCCAGGTGGGTGGCCGTCAAGGCGGAGGAACACGCGGTGTCGACGGTCAGCACCGGACCGTTGAGCCCCAGACCGGTGGCGACCCGGGCGGCCGTCGCGCTGAGCGCGCCACCGGTGCCCATGTACGGGGAGAGCCCCTCGGCCCCCAGGCCGTTGCGGAGCGCGGCGAAGCTGTACTCCACCGTGCTCACCCCGGCGAAGACGCCCACCCGGGTCTCCGCGCGGTCGAACGCCGCCGCGTCCTCCAGTGCCTCGGCGGCACAGGTCAGCAGCAGCCGCTGCTGCGGGTCCATGTACCGCGCCTCCTCGTCCGGGATGCCGAAGCGCTCGGCGTCGAAGAGGTCGACGGCGTCCAGATAGGCGCCCCTGGCGAGCAGGTCGGCCAGCGGCGCCAGGTCCGGCGCCGCCACGTTCCACCGGGGACGCCCGGTGGAGTCCTTCGGGATACCGCCCCGTTCGGCGAGGACGCTGCGGCCTGTGTGCAGCGCCTCCCAGAAGTGCTGGGGGCCGTCGATACCGCCGGGGAACCGGCACGCCATACCGACGACGGCGATCCGCTCGGTCTCCTGCCGTCGCTGCCGCGCCAGCAGGAGCACCAGCTGTGACTTGGACAGCCCCTGCAACGACTCGATGTAGTCCTTCATCGCGTCACAGCTCCATCATCGCGGCCAGCTCGGCGTCGGCCTCGGCGTCGGTGAGCGCCTCCACATCGTCCGTGGGCTGCTCGTCCCCGGTCTCCGTCTGCGGTACGAGCTGCTGCTCCAGGTACTCGGTGAGCAGACCGATCGACGGGTAGTCGAAGACGATCGCGGAGGACAGCGGCACCCGGAAGGCACCTTCGAGGCTGTTCTTCAGCTCCACCGCGCTGAGCGAGTCCAGGCCCAGTTCGAGGAACTTCGCGTTGACGCCGACATCGTCGGGCCCCTCGAAGTGGAGCAGCCCCGCGATCCGGGAACGGACCAGCTCGTTGACGAACGAGAGCCGTTCGGACTTGGGCAGGGCACGCAGCGTGTCCAGGTCGACGGTGCGGACACCGGCGCGGCCGGGCCCGGCCACCTCACGGTAGAAGGCGTTGGCGGCCGGCCGGCCCGAGACGAAGCGGTCCCACTCGAACTCACCGATCATCAGGTGTGCGGCGGGCTTCCCGAGCACCTTGAACATCGAGCGGGTGCCGTCGGCGGGCTTGAGGAACTTCATCCCCTGGGACTCGATGCTACGGATCAGCTGCTCGCTCAGGTCCGCGGCCATGCCCACCTCGGCCCACGGGCCCCAGCTGATGCTCAGACCCGGCAGGTCCTGCGCTCCGCGCCACTGCATGAGCGCGTCGATGAACGCGTTGCCCGCCGCGTAGTTGCCCTGCGCCGACGACCCGACCACCGAGGCGATCGACGAGAAGCCGACGAAGAACGGCTCGCCCGGCAGGCCGCGCAGCGCCTCGTGCAGGTGCCAGGTTCCGTACACCTTGGGCTGGAAGACCTGGTCGATGCTCTCCCACGAGAGGGAGGCGATCGGCATGTCCGCGAGGACGCCGGCCGTGTGCAGGACGCCACCCAGCGGGTTCGCTCCGCCTGCCACGAGGCCGACGAGCCGCTGGACGTCATCGGCCGAGGCCACATCGCACTGCAGCGTGCGGACCTTCACGCCCTCGCCCAGCCCGGCGGCGAGCGCCTCGGCATCCGCCTCCGGGACGGCTCGCCGGCTGACCAGGACGAGGTCCCGGGCGCCGAGGTCGACGAGCTTCTGTGCCATCACCAGTCCGAGGGCACCCGTACCACCGGTGATCACGTACGAGCGGTCGGCCGCAATGGTGACCGGGCGCTCGCGGACGCCGTCCTCCGGCTCGAAGCTGATCACCAGCTTGCCGACGTTGGCTCCGCGGCTGAGGACCGCGAACGCCTCCTCGATCTCGTCCAGGGTGTAGGCCGTCGTCGGGAGCGGCTGCACCGCCCCCTCGGACAGCAGCCCGGCCACTGTCTGGAGGATGCCCTTGTTGACCGCCTGCAGCTCCTCCTCGCCGAACTCGCTGAGGTCGAAGTTGTGGTAGTCCACGTCCGGCCGCGCCGCATGTGCCTGCTCGGCCGACCAGATGCCGATCTTGCCGAGCTCCACGAACCGGCCGCCCTCGCCGAGCGCCTTCATGCCGGCCGTGATGTAGTCCTTGTTCAGACTGTTCAGGACGATGTCGACGCCCTTGCCGCCGGTGACCTCCAGGATCTGGTCGGCGAAGTCCAGGGTGCGCGAGTTGAAGACGTGCTCGATGCCCTGGGCGCGCAGCAGTTCCTGCTTGCGAGGGCTGGCGGTGGCGATGATCTCGGCGCCCGCCAGCTTGGCCAGCTGCACCGCGGCCTGGCCCACGCCGCCGGCCGCAGCGTGGATGAGGATCCTGTCCCCCTGCTGGATGCCGGCCAGATCGTGCAGCGCGTAGGAGGCGGTGACATAGGCGGTGGCCAGGCCGGCCGCCTCGGCGAATCCGATGTTGGCGGGCTTGCGCACCGCCATCGCCGACGGCACGGTGACGCGCCGCTTCATGCAGCCGAGGTGGCTGAGCAGTACCTCGTCGCCGGTGCGGAACTCGGCGTCCGGGCCGGCCGCGACCACCGTGCCGGCCCCCTCGAAGCCCAGGTCGAGCGGCTGGTACTCGATGCCGTTCTCCTCCGCGTGGGCCTTGAGCAGCCCCAGCACGTTGAGCACGTCCTTGAAGTTCAGGCCCGCCGCGTGCACCTGGACCTGGATCTGGTCCCCCTCGGGAGCCACATCCTCGACGGGCACGGCCCTGACGTTGGAGAACTCCCCGAACTCGGTGATGGCCAGCTCGAAGTTGGCGTCGTTCGTCCGGGCCGGATCGGCGCGGTGGATGCGGCGCACGTGCCGGTTGCCGTCGCGGAAGGCCACCTGGTACTCGTCGGGCTCGGCGGTCAGCAGCTCGTCGGCCAGGGCCTTGTAGTCGCCGCCGACGGGAAGGTCGATCAGTGCGGGCTGGTAGGTGGGGTACTCGTTCCACAGCGTGAGGCCGAAGCCCCACAGGGTCGCTGCCGCCGAGACCTCCGAGGCGCGGCCCGGCCGGCCGGGAAGGTCACCGGGCAGCCGCTGGGCCCCCTCGGTGACCAGCCACAGCCGCTGATCACGTCCGAACGCCGCCTTCTCCAGCGCCGCCAGAAGGTCCAGCAACTGGCGGTAGTTGGCCTCGCACTCCGACCGCAGGTGCTCGGCGCCGACCGGTCCCGGGGTACTCCTCCAGAACCAGCAGACGTCGGTGGGCCGCTCGCCGAGCAGTCCGGCGGCCGCGTCCGCGTCCGGTGCGAAGGTCAGCGAGGCGCCGTTCGCGGAGAGGTGCTCGCGTACGGACTCGAAGTCCGCCGCGTCCCGGTTGACCACCAGGACGCGCCGCTCGCCCTCGCCGCCCTGGCGGACCAGGGAGCGCTTCACCCAGCGCGGCTCGTGGAACAACTGCCGACGCGGAGCGCCCGCGGCGGCCGTGACCTTCTTCAGCCGGAATCCGTGCACGACGAACACCGGCCGGCCGTGCTCCGTCAGGAGCATGTCGGCGGTCATCTCGCCGTCGGCGTTCTCCTCACTGGTGAGCCGCACGTAGCTGCACAGCTGGTCGCTCTTGGGCTTCTTCAGCAGCTGGAAGCGGCCGAAGCCGACCGGCAGATAGGTGTTGCCGTTGTCCAGCACCCCGGCCAGCGACTGGGTGACGTTGTCGAGCACGACCGGCGGCAGGTGCTCCAGCGCGTGCGCCACCCGGCCGCGCAGCCGGGCGACGGAGACGCTGTCGCCCTGGCGGGCGATGTGCTCGATCCGCTGGAACTCGGGCCCGTATTCGAGCCCGAGGTCGGCGAACTCCGCGTACAGGTCGTCAGGACGACGGGGCGACGCCGGCTCTCCCTCGGCCGCCGCCTTCTCCTCCAGCTCCGCCGCGACGTCCCGCAGCTCCGGAAGCAGGGTGTACTCCACCCCGATCCGGGCGGTGACGTGGCAGCGCTCGATGGCGTTGTCGGCCGTCCGGCTGACGATCTCGACCTCCGCGCCGTCGGGGAGCTCCCGCAGCCGCGTACGGATCTCGGTGCGCTGCCCGTCGGTGAGGATCAGCGGCTCCTGGATCGCCACGTCCTCCAGGAGGCGGCCGGTCTCGCCGTACACCGCGTCCTGCAGGGCGAGCAGGATCTCGATGTAGCCGGCGCCGGGGAACACCGTCTGTCCCATGATCACGTGGTCGACCAGGTACGACGGCTGGTCGGGCCCGACCTCGGCGGCGAACTCGCGTACCCCGTCCTGGAGCTGTGCGGCCGCGCTCACCTCGGCGCCGAGCAGCGGGTGGTGTGCCCGGGAGGCGTCGACCACGCGCTCCTTGGAGTGCCGGTCGCCGGTGATGGGCAGCCAGTACCGCTTGGTGTCGAAGGCGTACGTCGGCAGTGCGGTGCGGCGTCCGCCGCGTCCCCGGTGATATCCCTTCCAGTCGATCCGCAGCCCGGCGGCATAGCACTCGGCCACCGAGGCCCGGATGACCGAGGCGTCCGTGTCGCCCTTCGCCGAACTCCGGACCCAGACGTGCTCCTTGGCGTCCAGGATGCGCTTGCCCAGTCCGAGCAGGGTCCCCGAGGGGCCCACCTCGATGAAGACGTGCCGGCCGCGGGCACCGATGGCGGCCATGCCGGCCTGGAAGTTGACAGGTTCCGCGATGTGCCGCACCCAGTAGTCGGGGGTGGACATCTCGGCGATGTCGGCGACACGGCCGGAGATGTTGGAGATCAGGGCGAACTCGGGGTCGCGGAAGGTGATGTCCTGGATCTCCTCGCGGAAGGCGTCGAAGACCTCGGCCATCAACGGCGAGTGGAAGGCGTGCGAAACGGTGAGCCGCCTGGTACGCGGACCCCGCTCCTCGATCTGGCCGGCGAGGGCCAGGACGGACTCCTCACCGCCGGAGATGACGCAGTGACCGGGCGCGTTGAAGGCTCCGAACGTGACGTCCTCGTACGCCTCCAGGAGAGGGGCGATCTCGTTCTCCGCGGCTTCCACGGCGACCATCGCGCCGGCCGCGGTCACGGACTGCATCAGCCGGGCCCTGGCGGAGACCAGGCGGACCGCGTCCTCCAGCGAGAAGAGTCCGGCCACGGTCGCCGCGACCACCTCGCCGATGCTGTGGCCGATCAGGACGCTCGGCCGGACACCCCAGCTCAGCCACAGCTGTGCGGTGGCGTACTCCAGGGCGAACAGCGCGGGCTGGGTGAAGCAGGTCTGGTCGATTGCCTCGGGGTCCTCCGCGTCACCGAGGACCAACGCCTTGACGGACCGTCCGATACGCGCCTCGAAGAGGCGGTCGCAGGCGTCCAGGTGCTCCCGGAACACCGGGTACGCGTCATGGAGCGGCCTGCCCATGCCCGCGTACTGAGAGCCCTGGCCGGTGAAGAGAAAGGCCGTTTTGCTCAGGTCGGGGCCGGCGGTGGGGGTTCGGCCGAGCAGCGCGGACAGCTCCTCGGTGTCGCGTACCACCCCCGCCAGGCGGCTGCCGAAGTGGGCCCGGCCGGCGTTGCTGGTGTAGCAGACGTCCGCCAGGTTCAGGTCCGGGTGCGCGGCGAGGTGCGCGCGGTACCGCTCCGTCTGGAGCGCCAGCGCCTTCTCGGTCTTCGCGGAGAGGGTGAAGAGGTGTCCCCCGTCGGTCACCGACGGATCCGCGGGGGCGAAGGCGGGTGCCTGCTCCAGGACGGCACAGGCGATGGTGCCCGCGAAGCCGAAGGAGTTGACGACGGCGCGGCGGGTGTCCGCCTTCCAGGGCCGGCCCTCGACCGGCACGTCGACGCAGTAGGCGTCCCACGGGATGTGCTCCGAGGGGGTCGTCATGTTCAGGTGCGGGAACATCTGCCCGCTGTGCAGTTGCAGCGCGGCCTTGATCACACCGCCGATGCCGGCCGCCGCTTCCATGTGGCCGACGTTCGTCTTCAGCGAGCCGACGACGATCGGATCCGCCTTCGAGTGCGACTTGGCGAAGACGGACTGGATGGCCCCCATCTCGATGGGGTCGCCCAGAGAGGTGCCGGTGCCGTGCGCCTCGACGTACTGGATGTCCGCGGGCTCCAGCACCGCGTTGTCGAGCGCGGCCCGGATGACCATCTCCTGAGCGGATCCGTTGGGAACGGTCAGGCCGCCGCTCTCGCCGTCCTGGCGCACGGCCGAGCCGCGGACCAGCGCCAGCACGCGGTCGCCGTCGCGCTTGGCGTCCGTGAGCCGCTTGAGGACGACCATGCCGCAGCCCTCACTGCGGCTGTAGCCGTCGGCGGAGGAGTCGAAGGTCTTGCACTCACCGTCGACGGCGAGCATGTTCGCCTGCGAGAAGACGATGTGGTTGCGCGGGTGGTGGATCACGTTCACGCCACCGGCGAGTGCGATGTCGCACTCGCCGCGGCGCAGGCCCTCGGCGGCCAGGTGCACGGTCACCAGGGACGCGGAGCAGGCGGTGTCGACAGCCATGCTCGGTCCGCGCCAGCCGAGGAAGTACGAGATCCGGCCGGGCACGGCGGAGTGCGCCGTGCCGGTGCCTATGTTGGCGTCCAACTCCTCGTACGCCAGGGCGTCCGCTTCGATCGTGTAGTCGACGGTGGAGACACCGACGTACACACCGCCGTTGCCGTTCCGCAGGCTGTTCGGGTCGATGCCCGCTTCTTCCAGGGCTTCCCACGCGGTCTCCAGCGCGAGCCGCTGCTGCGGGTCGACGTACTGCGCTTCCTTCGGCGAGATGTTGAAGAACTGCGGGTCGAACTGGTCCACCTGGTCGAGGAATCCGCCGGCGAACGTGCGGATTCTGCCCTTCGCGTCCTGACCGCCCGAGGAGAAACCCTCCACGTCCCAGCGGTCCTCGGGGATGGGCCGCGTGCCCGACCGGCCCTGCTCAAGGAATTCGGCGAATCCCGGAAGCGTGGAGTTCCCACCGGGGAACCGCATCCCGACGCCCACGATCGCAATGGGCTCGTGCTTTTCGAGCAGCAACTCCCTGAGCACATGCCGCTGCTCCTCGAGTGCTTCGCGGGCAGCGTCCAGTTCTTCCTGCACGTCTGGGCACCGGTTCGACATGGTGGCTCCTCCGCTCCAGAGGCAGCCCTGCGTCCCCCGGAATAGTTCGTTGGTCAGGCCGCGTTCAGTCTTTGTACAGGTCGTTCAGCAGGTCGTTGACCAGCGCCTTGCGGCCGGCCGGGACGGTACTGGCGGCCTTCCCTTCCGACGCCGACGACTCCCCCATCAGCTTCGGGAGGATCTCGGCCTGCAGGAATTCCACGAGGTGGCCCAGGGTCGGGTTCGCGAACAGCACGGACGTGTCGATGGCACAGCCGAGCCGGGCTTCCAGACGCTGCTTGATCTCGGTGACGCGCAGCGAGGTCAGGCCCAGGTCGAAGTAGTTCTGGTCCGGCGGGACGTCTTCGTCCTCGGGCATGAGAAGCGCGGCCCGCAGCTCGTTGTGCGCAAGCTCCTCGACCCGGAGACGCCGCTCCGGCCGGGAAAGGGTGCGCAGCTGCTCAACCAGTGGCGTGGTCGTCGTCATGAGTTCCTCGTGGTCAATTCTTGGTGCTGACCGGATTGGTGATGGCTATGCGGACTTCGCCATGGCAGTTGCCGCCGTTCTCGTCCCAGTAACGGCAGGAGGTCTGCGCGACCAGAAGTGCCTCGTGGAGGTCGTCACCATCCCATTCGGTGATGTCGAGGATCTCGATCTCACCGGAGAACCTCCCGCCTCGCATGGCACGCCGGAAGGCGCTGCGGAAATCGGTGATGAGGAAGTCGGCGAGCTGATGCGACCAGTAGTCGGCCATACTCCATGAAGAGAGCGGCTCCAGGAGCCGCTCCTTCACCGACTTGGCGATCACGTAATACATCATCTGGTTGTAACAGATGTTGAATTCGACCGAGTTAAAGTGTCCGGTGTCGTCGATGTAGCACGACTCCGGGATCTCGAATTCACAGGATGCCGACACCCGTCCCGCCTCTCCGGGGCGATCGGTCAGCTTCACCACCGCGGACTTGAGGTATTGGCAGTTGAGCCGGTACGGCTTCAGCACCTGCTCGAGCAGTACCTCGTCGGTGGCGAACTCGGTCGCCTGCGTCGACGGCTGGGACAGGGTCGGCATCTCATTACCCCCAGGATGAGATCAGTACGTGACAGGCAGCTTTTCGAGAGACCGGATGGAGTACCCGGGCCGCAGCCTGAGTTCCTCCGCCGGCACCGCCAGCCGGAGGTTCGGGAGGCGGTGCAGCACCGCCTCCAGCGCCGCCGTGATCTCCATACGGGCGAGTTCGGCACCGGAGCAGAAGTGCGGTCCCTGCCCGAGGGCGACGTGCCGGTTGGGCGACCGGTCCGGTTCGAAGACCTCGGGGTCCTCGAACTTCTCCGGATCACGGTTGGCGGCACTGAGCGACAGGAAGACGGCGGACCCGGCCGGAATGGTCACACCGGCGACCTCGACGTCCTCGGCGGCGAACCGCCGCGCGGCGGTGTGGCTGGCGCCGTGCAGGCGGAGGAACTCCTCCACGGCCGACGGCATCAGTTCCGGCCGCTCGCGGAGCCGCTGCGCCAGGTCCGGTTCCTCCAGCAGGCGCAGGATGGCCGAGCCGATGACGCCGGCGGTGGGGTCGTAACCGCCGAGCAGGACCATGAAGCCGAGGCCCAGCAGCTCGTCGGTCTCCAGCGGCTCCTCCTGGCCCTGATGACCCCGGATCCAGTCGTTCCAGATGTCGTCGCCCGGCTCCTTCCGCTTGAGCTCGACCAGCCGGGAGAGGCAGTGCAGCATGCTGATGCCGCCCTTGCGCAGCTCCTCCTGGTCCAGCCCCACGAGCGAGTCGGCCCAGCGCCGGAAGTCCCCCTGCTCCTCGGCCGAGACGTCGAGCATCTCGGCGATGATGGTGATGGGCAACGGCATGGCGAGGCTGGCCATCAGATCCGTCTCGCCACTGTCCCCCAGCGCCGTGACGAGCTCGTCGGTCACCGCCTCGATACGGGGTCGCAGGGGCCGCACCCGCTTGGGCGCGAACGCCAGGTTCATGTACCGGCGCAGCCGCGTGTGCACGGGCGGGTCCTCGCGGACCAGCGACCGGGAGAACTCGACGGGCAGGGGGAACCGGTAGTACTCCCCCTTGGCGTGCCGCACCTGGCGCACCAGCCGGTGGTCCCCCAGCAGCTGGTGCACATCCGTGTACCGGGTGACCAGCCAGGCGTCGTAGCCCTCGGGCGTCTTGATCCGGTGGACCGGACCCTCGGTGTGCAGACGACGGTACGTCGTGTACGGGTCCGCGAAGTAGGAGGCGTCGAAGGGCGTCTTCACCCCGCCGAACGGACAGCCGGGCGCCTCCGCAGCATCCGGAACCGTCGTCACGCTCCGAACCTGACGGGCAGCTCGTACGGAACCCGGATCAGGTACGACGGACGCCAGACGACCTCCTCCTCGGGCACGGCCAGCTTCATGTCCGGGAAGCGGCGGACGAGCTCACCCAGCGCGACGCGCAGCTCGTGGCGGGCCAGCTCCTTGCCCGGGCAGTGGTGCGGACCACGGCCGAAACCGAGCTGCCAGTTCTTCTCCCGCTCGAAGTCCAGCGTGTCGGGGTCGGAGAAGCGCATCGGGCACCGGTTGGCCGCACCGAGCGAGATCAGCACGCAGTCGCCGGCGCGGATGGTCTCGCCGGCGATCTCCACGTCCTCGGCCGCGAACCGCCGGATGCCGCTGTGCGTCGATCCGTCCCAGCGCATCAGCTCCTCCACCGCGTCCGGAATGATCTCCGGATTGCTGCGCATCATCTCGGCCTTCTCCGGGTGCTTGATCAGCGCGAGCACGGAGGCACCGATCTGACCGACCGTGGTGTCGTAGCCGCCGAGCAGCAGGAAGAAGGTCATGCCGATCATTTCCTGATCGGTCAGCGGCTGGCCCTCGTCGTCCTTGACCGAGACCCAGTACGAGATCAGGTCGTCGTCCGGCTCGCGCCGCTTGAGGTCGATGAGTCCCTGGACGTACGTGAGCAGGCGCTCGGAGGCCTCGCGGGCGCGCCCGGGCGTGCCTCCGAGGAGCTCGTCGCTCCAGTACCGGAAGTCGCCCCGCTGGTCGTCCGGCACACCGAGGATGCCGGTGGTCATCGCGATCGGGAGCGGCGCGGCCAGGCCGTCCATGATGTCGCCGCCGCCGTTGGCCTCCATGGCGTCGAGCAGCTCCTTGGTGACCTGCTCGATCCGGGGCACCAGGGCCGCGACCCGCTTCGGGGTGAAGGCGAAGTTCATGAAGCGGCGGAGGCGGGTGTGGAGCTGCCCGTCCTCCATGTGCAGGTTCCCGGAGCGGACGACCTCGGGGAGGATCTCGCTCTGGTAGTCGGGGCCGGCGTGGCGGCGGTTACGGACCATGCGGCGGTCCTTGAGCGCCTCGCTGGCCTCCTCGTAGCCGGTGATGAGCCAGACGTCGTTGCCGTCCGAGAGGGACACCCGGTGCAGGGGCGCGCCCGTCTTGTGCAACTCGGCGTAGGCCGGGTACGGGTCCTTGAAGAACGCCTCGTCGAACGGGTTGGGGTGCTGGCGGGCTGGCTGCGCTGTGGTCATGACGACTCCTTCTCGGTCGTGAGGTGCAAGAACGAGCTGGTCAGGCGGAGATGCCCTCGTAGAACGGGAGGTGGTCGTGCACGGTGACGCGGTACGAGACTGTGGGCTCCGGCGTCGCTGTGTGCAGCGCACGATGCACGAGGCTGCGGTTGTCCCAGAGCAGAAGGTCGCCCTTGTCGAACGTCTGGAGGTGGAGGTTCTCGTGCTCGCCCGTCGGGTCCATCTGGCCCACGGCCTCCAGCACGCCCTTCAGGACCGAGTCGTCGAGCCGGTTGCCGTCGGCGTCCTGCAGTTCAGCGGTGAACCCCTCGCTGACGTAGAGGATCTGCTCGCCGGTCCCCGGATGCTTGAAGACCGCCGGATGCGGCGACGCCGGCGTCTTGGTCTCGATCTCCTCGAGGATCTCGGAGATCGGGCGGTACACGTCGGTCGGACGGATCTTGAAGTACCGGCGCACGGTCTGCACCGCCACCGCGTCGGCGAGGGTGGCCTTCAGCTCGTCGGAGAGCTTCTCGTAGGCCTTCCCCATGTCGATGAAGTAGGTTCCGCGGTTCTTCTGCGGTATGACCTGGGGATAGATCAGCGTGAGCCCGAAGGGATTCGGCATGAACATGTAGTCGGCATGCCAGAACTTGCCCGTCTTCGGGACCCCGATCTGCTTGTCTCCGTCGCTCACATTGGAGGAGACGAAGACTTCCTTTACTTCGGGGTGCTGGTACATCGCCTCGTAGTAGGTCTCGGGAGTACCGAGCCTCCGGCCGAGTTCGAGGAATTGCTCGGGCGAGAGGTCCTGGTTCTTGAGCACCAGGATCTTGTCGCTGTAGGTACGAGTCTTGAGCTCCTCGAAGTCCTCGTCCGAAGCAGTGGCCAAATCGAAGGCCTCAACCACTGCCCCCATTTTTTCACCGGCCTGTCGAGTGATTTTCAATTCAATCCCTCCCCATTGACTGAAAACGAACGTTCATCGGCAAGCTCATGCCCACAACACGCTAGCCCGGGCAGCTAAAGGTCCCCTTAACATGGACTTTTGATGATGGCCGCCACTTCGACCGGCTGGGGAGATTCGGCTCGTCGAACTGTCGGCGGGGAGGCTGCGGACGCCAATTCCGCATCGGGTACCCCCGAGTTCCGGCACCATGCTCGTGGCGTCGTCCTTCTCCGCGTTCCGGTGCCGAAGGAAGGACCGAACCTTGCCGTTCACCGGCCTCGCAAGCGACTCGGCCCGCGTCCGGCAACGGTGCCGACACCGGCCCCACGGACAGCGCCCGCAACGCACCGGAGGCCGTTGCCCGCTCCAGAAGCCGTGGCCGATGACGAACCAGCCGCCGGTCGCCGGCTCCCCGCACGCCCGGATCTCGAAGATCGGCACCGTGCGGGAGTTCATCGACTGGTTCGACAGCACCTACGTCGAGCCGACGGACAAGTAGCCGCCCACCCGGGTGCGCCCGTTGGGCAGCGCCCCGCCGCCCAACAGTGGCGGGCCTCCGCCTTCTTGTGCGCCTGCACAGGGGCCTGCGTACCGCCTGCGGGCCCGCTCGAGGGAGCGGTTGCCCCCGTCCTGCGCGTCTCACTTCTCGCCTGTCGGCAACGGGGGCGCTCCCGCCCCCGTTGCTCCAGCTCAGGAACAGAGCAACGACCGGGCGGCCGTCCGCGCGTTCCGCGTGGCGCTCTCGGCCACCACCGCCACACGCCCGTCGCCCGTTCGGCCACCGGTCGGCCACGGCTGCCCGCAGCGACGGTTTCCGGGCTGGGCCGTCACTGCGACACAAGGCAGAGGACATGAAAAAGCCCCAGGTCACGGCGAGTGAGTCCTGGGGCTGATCCGAGCCGCCTTCGGGATTCGAACCCGAGACCTACGCATTACGAGTTGTCCGATCTTGGTCCGCGAACGTCCGTCGCTGTCCGTCCCACTGCGCCCACGGCTGGTCAGGCGCCTACTCGGACCCATACGGACGGTGGCGGACGCTCGCGGGTGGAGCAGGTACCGAGACCACAACTGAGACCGGGTCAACCGCGGGGACACCTGCAACCGTCGTCCCGCAGGCGCGTGCGCACACGGACCGGTGGCGTCATCAAGGACAAGGGACTGTTGACCCTGCACGCCGGGGTCCGCCAAGGGCGCCAAGGTCGAAGGCAAACACGGATGCCGGTCCGGCGCCGAGAAGCGCCGCGTGGAACGGCCGCGCAGGCCCAGACTTACCGCCGCGAAACCCTTCTGTTTCGCCCGCAAGTATGGCCGGAGGCGGATACATTGATCAGCGCTACGACGGGCCGGAACTCGGGGGCGACACCTTGACAAACGAAAGAATGCAACAAACCTTCTACGCCATAATCACCGCGGACATACATTTCCCGATGATTATGCTCACGCTCTACTCACTAAAGACGAAATCCGACACACTGGATCGCGCATGGCGCCGCAGGAAACGAATCGTCAGAAAAAAGGCACACAGAAGGGAACTGCACGCTGTTGCATCATTGACTGACTATGTCACTGCCATGGCCATCGAGCTAGGACACCCGCTCAGAACAAAGAAGTTACGGCTTCGCCATGCGGCGATGCGAGAGCGCAGAGCCGAAATCGGGCGGAGGCGAGCCTCACATCTATCAATGATCTATACAGTCCTACTCATGCTTATCAGCTTCCCGATTTCACTAGCCGTTGACTCAGAGTTGAGAAACGCCAAGAATGAGTGGGGAATCGTCTACGGTCCTGGCCTAGCGGTACAGATAGGACTCCTCGGAACGTCCATTACCCTTTTCGTTATCGCGAGACTAGCCCTTAGGCGCCGAAGCCGAATTGATGCCGAGCTATACGCACTTACTCAGGCTTGCCGTACCATTCGATCTTGTGCTGCCTCCGGGAGTAGGGCTCAGCAACCTGCCACTATCGACCGCACCGTAAACCAATTGTGCATGTACTTGAGGGTCTTCGGTCAGTATGGATCCTACGGTGCACCAAGCGTTCGACGGGACCAACTTGCCAAACACCTCAATGCCGTGGCTGTGACATTGGAAGACCATTCCGAGCAGATACTCATGCACGGCCGGTCGGCGAAACGTGAGTTTCTTGTTCTTCTCTCAGAGATAATTGACCGCATGACTGAAGGCAGATGGCATGCCCTGCTGTCCGATGAGAAGTTTTCTGAGCGCGCTCGACAGTCTTCCGCCGACTACTCGGTGGCACGCAGCGAGAGGCGAGACCTCTACCTTGTGCTTGCGGGATCGGGCATCGCGGCCCTCGTTTCGACAGGAGGGATTTTACTGGGCATCCCGCCCGGGGTCGCTCTAGGTATTGCAGGTGTCAGCGCTGCAGTGCCGGCCGCCATTGGAGGCACTAGGCGGCTAGGAATAAGCCCAGCCGCCCTCATGGAACACACTCGACAGTCACTTTCACCGGAGCAGGGACCTTCGCAAGCTAGCCCGCCAGAAAGACAGATTTGATATCTAATTTCACCTTGCCACCCGCCAAAAGACCGCATCAAAACGACAGGGGAAGATCCGATATCTTAGGAATCTCCTCAGGTAGCGCCATTGCTCAAGCCGTGGTCAGCCAGTTTCGTTCGACGCTGCGCAAGCCATCCTGAGACCCTCGGCCCTCCGTTTACTGCACCCCCCTCTCGAACTGTGCGCACGTACTCAAACCCCTGTCGAAGGTAATATCGCTGTAGCGCCTCATTCGTTGTCCAAGCGTCAAGCCGTAGCCACATTGCACCTGCGCGATATGCCCTGTCGCCTGCCCAGTCGAGAAGCAGGCCCCCAAGGTTCTGCCCGGAATAGGCCCGGGAAACAGTCAGCTTGGTGACGAACCTGGACGGCTCACTCAACTCCAATTCCGTCCATAGACCGTCTTCTGCGTCGGCTGTGAGCGTGATGGTCGCTGCTGTCTCATCGCCGTCCGTGACCATGAAGACGCAGCCTGCCTCAATGGTGGCGAGCAACCGATCAGCCGGATAGGGGCGCTGCCACTGGTCGCTACCGAGGCGCGTGAGCCAAGCCGCCGCCTCCTCGCGGAAGGCCAACAGCTTAGTCAGGTCGTCCGGGCGTGCGGTGGTGATCTTCAATGGGGTTCATTCTCGCTTCGCGCGGCCTGGTCGCCGATCTCGTAGTTCATCCGGTTCAGGTCGCCCCGGAACGTCGTGATTGTGCAGCGAATCGGCCGCTCCGCCGAGTACCCGGTACGCATCCAAAGGAGCACCGGCACCCCCGCGCCAATCTCCAGCAACCGTGCTTCGTCCGGGGTCGGCATGCGCGTTGAGATCTCGTCGAAGTACCCGATCTGTTCGGTCCCATGAGCGGCCAGGTATCGGGTCGTGCCCTCTTCGATGTCGCCCGGCTCTGCAAGGCGGGGCGCCTCATCGGCCAGCCACGCCGGGTAGTACGTGGCCTGAGTCGACCACGGCACATCATCGACGTACCGATGGCAGAACCGGAGAACGGCGCGTGACTGAGGGTCGATCTTGAGCCGCTCCGCCACTTCGGCCGGCGCAGGCAGAATCTCGACCCTGAATGTCTGGTGCGGCCGACGGCCCGCAGCCGTGACGTCCGTGCTGTACGCGTCCCCGTTCTGCGGGAAGCTCAGGTTCTCGAACCGAGAAGCGTTCAGCTCGAACACCTCATGCTTAGCCACCTCGTACCCGAGGCCCTGGCTGGACGTGACAAGCCCCTGCGTAACGAGCAGGCCAAGCCCGGACCGCACGGTGTTCCGCGACGCGTCGAAACGCGCGGACAGCTCGCTCTCCGAGGGGAGACGCGACCCGGGCGGATACGTCCCGTTGTCGATTTCGCGGCGCAGAGCATCCGCGACTTGCCGGTACTTCGGCTGCTTGCTCATGACTCCATCATGACGCACTCGCTCAACTTGTTGGTACATGTGGGCCCCGATCGCTTGACGCTTCACAGTCCGTTGGTGCACCATCACTGCATCAGCTTGTACCAACAAGTTGAGCAAGCGGTGCAGCTCCTTCAAGTGTGCGTGCTTGCCGCTTATTCCCTCTGCCTTCGGCGGTGGGCTGCACGGCACAGGAGCCCCGCATCGGTCGGGGGGAGGGCACCGGATCCCTTGTCAACCGGATGGCACGAGACCGAAAGGTCATGTCTCTGCCTACAACGGGCTAGCGGCTCTTCCGTGAAACGGGAGTCGCCCCCGAAGGAGACACGCACGTCAACCACACCGCACACGCTTCGGCTGCTGCGGCCGGTTGCCTCCTCCGCCCGTCTCGTACGGGCGGGGCAGAGGGGAGCCGGAACACCTCCTTCCCGCTTCACCCGCAGACGGCGCGCGGCCCCGGTGGTGACACACCGGGGCCGCTGTTCTGGGCCGTCCACCGACTAGGAGAAAACGACCCATGAAGACCATCGCTGCACTTCAGAACCTTGTTACGGCTGCCTCGCTCGACTTCGAGCCGTCGGCCGCTGAGCTGGACGCGATCGAGGTCGAGATGCCGCTCATCCGGGCGGAAGTCGCCCTGCTGGACGCGCAGATCATGACCATCGACCGCCCGGCCACCGAGCTGGACACCCGGCGGGTCCGCCGGGCCCGCAACCGGGTCCTGGCGGCGCGGCGTGACCTCGCCAACCGCGCCGCGTCGACGCTGACGGGCGGTGCGGCATGAACGAGGTCCTCACCCTTGACGCCATGGCGGCGCCGCTGCGGGCGTTGCGGCTGCTGGCGGTCGACTTCCCACACCTGCCGGCCCCGGTGGTCGACGTGAATTCGCTCTACCCGGACCGGCTGTCGCTGTCGCTGCACGAGCAGAACGGCGCGTTCACCGCGTTCGAGGCGTGGCGGGCGGCGCTCAGCATCGACCCGGCCGCGGTCGACTTCCACGTGCAGTTCGACGGCCGGACCGGTGTGCTGAACGCTGAGGCGAAGTACGCCGGCGCGACCATCGAATTGACCGCCTACACGCGGGTGCCCACCACCGCGCGGCTGTCCACGGCGGGGGTGGCGTGATGGCGCGTCCGACCGCACTGCCTGCCGTCACGGTGACGGCGGTGTCCCTGGTTCTCACTCTCGCCGTGATCATGATGTGGCTGGGTACGGCGATGCCGTGGCCGGTCGCCCTCGTGGTCGGTCTCGGCATTGACGGCGGCTGGCTGGCCACCCTCGCCTACGAACGCCGCCTGGCCGCGCAGGGCGACCACAGCACAACGGTGACCGCGGTCGGCTGGTCGTTCGGCCTGCTCGCTACTGGTGTCCTGGTCGCGCACGCGCTGACCGTCGAAGCGGACACGGGCGCTTGGCTGGCCGTGGCGTGGCTCCCGCTGGCAGCGAAGGCCCTGTGGCTGGTCCACGGGATGTGGGAGCGGACCGCACTGACGCCCAACGCGCTGTCTGCGATCACCGGAATCCAGCAGGAGGCCCGCGACGAAGCGGCCGTGGCCCGGGCCCGGCTGCGGGCCGAGGCCGCGGCTGAGGAGACCCGGCTGACGGCCGTGACGCAGGCCGGGGCACGCGTCGCACGCATCCAGGCCAAGACCGCCGACGCCCTCTCCCGGGCGTGGTCGACGCTGGAGACAGCACGCAACGGCGAGGACACCGGACGGGCGCTGACCAGCGTGACGACCCCCGTCACGCCCGGCGTCACACCCCGGTGGGAGCTCCCCGTGTGGGGGCCCACCGAGCCGGTCCCGACGCTTGCACTGGAGGCGGTGCCCGCCCTCACGGATGAGGCGCTGGACGTGCTCGTCGACGAGATCCGTCACAGCGAGACGCCTGCTCTGTCGTACCGCGAGATGGCCACCCGGTTCCGGGCGGCCGGCCACTCCGCATCCGAGGTGCGGCTGCGGGCGGCGTGGAAACGCATGGTCGCGTGATGGCCACGCTGCCCGAGTTCCGGTGGCGCCTGGCCCCGGACGGATACGCGACCCGCCGGCAGCTCAGGGCGTTGGGGCTGCGGCCCGGCGGACAGGACGTCGCCGCCGTGCTCCAACGCCCGCGGCGCCGCCGCGCTCCGCTGGTCGCCTACCTCTACCGCATCGACCTCGCCCGGCCCGTACGGCCGATGACGCCGGGCCGCACGGCTGCGCTCGTCGCGGCGATGCGGGCGCGCCGCACCTGCCCGAACTGCCGGCGCGATGCCGGGTACTGCATCCCCCGCTCACTCGGCATGTGCGTGCCGTGCGCGGACTCCCACACCTGACGGGAAGGGGCCGTCATGGCCGCCGAGGAAATCGACCAGGACGTCGTACGGGCCGCAGCACAGACCGTCGTCATCGAAGAGGTCCGCGCCTACGTCGAGCGGATCCGCTCCCAAGGCCCCATTGACCTCGCCGACACCGGGCGACTGGTCGGCCACCTGATGTCCGCCGAAGTGCTCCTGATGAACGTCGCCGAGGCATTCACCCCCGCCAACTGACCACAGCCCAGCCCCACCACAGCCCCAACAGAAGGGACTTCTCATGGCCTACCGCTTCACCAGCGAATCGGCCGACCGCTCTGCGCTGACCGCTGAGCCGGTCGTCCTGTACGCCGGTACCGACCGTGCTCGGCCCGCCGTGGCCGTGCGGGTCAGGAGTGGCGGAAGGAGCTGCATGCTCTACGTCACTCTCGACCGCATCGACGAGCTGATCACCGGCATCGCGGACACCGCCCGCACGGCCGCCGCCGACTTCCACCCCGGTGCCTGAGAGGACCCCTCATGAACTCCCACCTGCCCGCTCACCGGGCGTTGACCGTCGTCCAGCTCCCGGACGGCACCTACACCTACGCCGACCCGCAGTCCCTGCCCGTCCAGCAGGTGCCGCAGCAGATCGTCCAGCACATCCACCACGCCCCGCCCGACCGCACCGTCCAGCGCATCGCGCTGGGCTCCGGCGTCGGCGCCGGGGCAGTCGCGGCCGGCGTCTACTTCGGCCCGCTCCTGGTCGGTGTCCTGACCGCCATCGCCGCGAACCTGGCGATGCTCGCGTTCCTCGCCGCGGTCATGGCGTGGGGCGTGGTGACCGTCGTGAAGTCCCTTAGCAGCGACGGCAAGGCGGCCTCCAAGGCTGTGTCGCGGGGGCGGCGGCGCTGACGGTCCCCTGTCCGCCCGGACACCCATGCCGGGCGGGTGGAGGACCGGACAGCCCGGCCCACCCGCTATCTGGGAGGCGTCACATGCTCAGCTACACCCCGGCCGAGAAGCGCGAGCGCAACCGGCTGTTCCGCAAGGGCTTCCGCCAGGCCCTCGCGGACTGCGTCGACCCGAAGGTCGAGAACGCCATCGAGCGCATCGACCAGCGGGCCGCCGAGCGCGGCGCGCAGGAACTGCGGGCCCTGCACCAGGTCCAGGCCGATGCGAGGCAGGCCCTGGCCAACGCCAAGGCAGCCGAACGCACCGCACCCCGCACCGACCGCCCCGCCGCCCGCCAGGCCCGCCGGGCCGCGGAGGACGCCGCACGGCGTGCCGAGCGCGCCGTTCTGCGGGCCGAGAACTGACCGGGGCGGCCGGATTCCTTGGCCGGCACCGGCCGCCCCGGACCCTCACCCCTTCCGCCCCATCAGGGCAGACAGGAGCACGTCTCATCATGTCCGACAACGTCATCAGCCTGCACAAGAACGCCCCCGCCCCCAAGCCCGTCCTCACGGTGGTGCCCGACCCCGTACCGGCAGCGCCCGTGCCGCTGTGGGTGCGTTCCGGTCGCGCCGTACGGGGCGCAGTCACGCACGAGCGCACCCGGGCCACAGCCCGCGCCACCGTCCGGCACTCCCTCTACCTCGCGGGCGGGGCGGGCGTGGTCGCCCGGCGGACGTGGCAGGGCCGGACGGTGGCGGTCCACCACCAGATGAGGGCCGCCGCGGTGGCCGCGGGCAACCAGGAAATCGCCGCCGAGTGGCAGGAGAAGGCGGACCGCTTCCGCACCGACCGGCACCGCCGCCGGATGGACCTGATCAGCGGCGTTCCGCAGATGGCCAAGTCCGCAGCGATCGGCACCGCCGGCACAGAGGGCGTGTTACTGCTGCTCGGTGCCTGCATGGCCATCCACAACCACAACGTGCACGACGTGATCGCGCCCACGCTGGCCGCAGTCGACGCGGTGCGGGCCCTGTGCTGGTTCGTCTCTGTCGCCTGGGGGCCCGCGCTCGCGCTGGCGCTGCTGGCCGGACTGTCCCACCTGTGGCGGGCCGGCCAGCAGCAGCAGACCGCACCCGCCTGGGCCCGCCCCGCCACCAGCGGGGTGGACGACGTCCCGGTCACCCCCTCGGTGGTCGTCAAGTCCCTTTCCGACCTGGGGATTTCCTCGCTGCGCAAGGCCATCAAGGAAATGGCCGACGGTGCGGCCGGCATGCTCGGCCCCATCACCCTGGCCGGGTGCGGCGTGGAAGTCGACGTCACCCTGCCGTCCGGAGTCAGTACCGAAGAGGTGCTGGGCAAGCGGCGCAAGCTCGCTGAGAACCTGAGCCGCCACGAACACGAGCTGCACATGACGCTCCCGCCGGCCCCGCGCACGGTGCGCATGTGGATCGCGGACTCCGGCGCCCTGGACCAGCCCATCGGCCCCTCTCCACTGCTCACCGACCCGGACGCCACCGCCGACATGCACCGCGGGCGGGCCCCGTGGGGTGTCGACCTGCGCGGGGACGCGGTGCTGGTCTCGCTGTGGCAGAAGCACATGCTCATCACCGGCCTGTCCAACCAGGGCAAGACCGCCAGCCTCCGGGCCCTGGCCCTGTGGCTCGCGCTCGACCCCCGGGTCGAATTCCGCATCGCCGACCTCAAGGGCGTGGGCGACTGGCAGATGTTCGACGGCATCGCCACCGCCCTCATCCAGGGGCCCACCGACGACCACGTCATCGAGGCCACCGAAATGCTCGAAGGCGCCGTCACGGAGATGACGGACCGGATCGCGTTGATGCGGGAGCTGACCGCGAAGGGCTGGAGTCAGGACAAAATCCTGTCCGACCCACGCTTCAATCCCCTGGTCCTCGTGGTCGATGAGGCACAGGTGGCCTACGGCTCCGGTGCTCAGGAGACGTTCGTCACCGAGAAGGGCGCCGTCCGCAAGGGCGCCCCGTTCGGTGGTTCGAAGGCGGACAGCCGCTACTTCCAGGCCGTGAAGAAAATCCACGACCAGGGACGCGCGGTCAACGTCACCACCTGGGAGGGCACCCAGGACCCAACCAACGAGAACCTGCCCAAGCGCTCCCGCGAAGGCAACCACATCCGCGCCTCGCTGGTGCTGGGCACTGAGTCCCAGGCCCGCATGGCCGTGGGTGACTCCGCGGTCGACGCCGGCGCCGCGCCGCACAAGCTGCGCCAGGGATTGGACAAGGGAACGCTCGTGGTGGCCGGCGACGGAGTCAAGCTCGCCCCCGGCCAGCCCTCCGCCACAGCCCGGACCCACTACATCGGCCCGGAGGACGCGGAGGTCATCGCGGAGCGGGCCAAGGCCCTGCGCGCCGGCGTGGGCACCGCGCCCGGACCGGAGGCGCCTGTGCGGGAGGTCGACCACCTGGCCGACGTGGCCGCGGTCCTGGGCAGCGAGGAACGGATGAAGTCCGACGAGATCCGCCAGCACCTGGCACAGCGGTGGCCGGAGGTCTACAA
The DNA here is from genome assembly GCF_043202315.1 of Streptomyces sp. NPDC048211. Classification (NCBI taxonomy): domain Bacteria; kingdom Bacillati; phylum Actinomycetota; class Actinomycetes; order Kitasatosporales; family Streptomycetaceae; genus Streptomyces; species Streptomyces sp. NPDC048211. The sequence continues at coordinate 136,923 of NZ_JBIDAD010000011.1, read as the reverse complement.
GTCGTGGTCCGCCTCCGACTTGGTGCAGGCGCTCAAGCCGTTCGGTGCCGAGCCACGGAAGTACAACGGCAACCAGATGATCTCCCGGGCCCGCCTCTTCGCCGCGATCGAGTCCCGCGCCGACGAGACCGAGGGCACCGAGAACGCCGGATAAGGCGACGCACGGTGACGGGGAGAGAGTTGGGGAGTCGCGCACATCCTGGGGAGTTCTCCCCAACCGCCTCCCCAACCCGCCCCACCCACGCTGATCAGCGACAACACCCCAGTTGGGGAGCGTGGGGAGGCCAGGGAGGCGTTACCTCCCGCGCCCCGGAACCCCCGGAAACAGCCTCTCCACAGCCATCCCCCAACTCCCCTGCCAACTACGCAGAGTGATTAAGGATGGGAAACATGGCCGACCCGTACCGCCCGCCGCGCGGCGAGTGCCGCCAGTGCTGGGCCCACGCCCACGACCGCAGCATCCACGCCGCTCAGGACCAGCGCTCCAACTGCGCCGACTGCGTAGGCCACATGGGCGGACGCCATCCCGATCACCTGATCGTCAAGTAACCCACCGGGCAGGCCCCGCGCCCCCGCACGAACAGATTCCACATCCCGTCCCGCAGACGCCAAGGGCGGCCCCCTCTCACGCCAATGAACCGGGGCCGCCCTCGTCTGCCAGCACTCAACACAGGACTGGAGACACCCAGCATGACCCAACCCACCGAGATTCGGCGAGCGGCCGCCCTCCTGGAAACTGCCCTTGCCCTGGCCGGCCAAGCGGTGCCTGTACTGCCGCTGCGGGCGGGGAAGGTGCCGTTCGGGAACTGCCGCTCCTGCCGCGACAACGCGTGCGGCGGCCGGCCGAACATGAAGGTGCCCGGGCCCTGCGACTGCCCGCGGGTCTGCCACGCCTGGGCCGCCGCGACCACCGACCCCGCCGTTCTCACCGGACGCCCGTGGACACCCGTGTGGGAGCAGACTCAGGCCGTGGCCTACCACCCCGGCGGTGCCGGACTGACCGTCGTCGACCTCGACAACGACCAGGCCGTCACCTGGGCCCGCCAGACACTCCCCGCCACCCGGACCGTACCCACCACCCGGGGCGAGCACTGGATCTACAAGGGCACCATGCGCTCCGTGAACGGCGTCCGAGACGGCGTGGACATCAAGTCGTCCATGTCCTACGCCCGGTGGCTCGGCCCCGGCACCGGCACCATGACGGGACTGCCGGACGTAGTGCGCACCCTGACCGTGAAAGCGCCGGCCGCGGTCCGATCGCTGACAGCCGCGGCGCCCGCACCCGGCGGCGGGGGCCAGTGCCCCCACCGCACGCCCGTCTACCTGGACCGCGGCATCGCCATGGCCGAGCAGCGCATCACCGAGGCCCGTGAGGCGGTGCACGCCACGGTGTACCGCACGTTCCTCGCCGTGCTGTCCGCGCACGGCCGGTGCGGCTGCCTCACCGACACCCACATCGGGCGCCTGTTCACCGCCGCGCAGGCCAAGGGCGAGAGCTTCCGGCACTGCACCGACGCGTGGACCAACGCCCTGACCCGGTTGGGACTGTGACCATGGCTGACGACGAGAAGACTCCTGGCCGCGAGATCATCACCGACTACGCACAGGCGCATTTCCGGTACTTCCGCACCGCCGACGGCACCGTGTACGCGCAGAAGAACGGCCATCCCGTGGCCCGGCCGATCCGCTCGCAGGGCACGACCGGCAGCCACCGGCAGGAACTCATGGTCGGGCTGTTCAAGGACGGCTTCGGCGTGTTCAACGGGACCGCGCTCAAGGAAGCGCTGGACCTGATCGAGGCTCTGGCGCTGACCGAGGACACCCAGGCCGTCCACATCCGCGTGGCCCCGGGATTCGACGGGGCGACGTGGCTGGACCTGGGCCGCAGCGATGGGCAGTCCGTCCGCATCCACCCCAACGGCTGGGACATCCTCACCCCCGACCCCCGCGAGGTGTGCTGGCGACGCACCCAGCTCACCGGGGAACTCCCCCTGCCGGCCAAGGACACCGACGGCAAGGGCATCGATCTCATCCTCGGCCTGTGCAACTTCGCGAACGCCGAGACCGAGTGCCTGGCCATCGCGTGGTTGCTCGGCTGCCTCGGCCCGTCGGTGCCCGTCCCCGCACCCTTCCTCACCGGACCCCAGGGGGCAGGGAAGTCGACCGGCGGGCGGATGCTCATCAGGATCGTTGAAGGCATGAGCGGCGACCTGCGGCGGGCGCCGAAGGATGAGGAGAACTTGATCGCGGCCGTGGCTGCCGGGTGGGTGACGGCGCTGGACAACCTGTCCCACATGACGCCGGACCTGTCCGACGCCATGTGCTGCATCGTCACCGGAGCCGAGTCGGTCAAGCGGGCCCTGTTCACCGACGGGGACGTGCACCGGGCCCGCTACCGCCGCCCCCTGCTCCTGACCGGAATCGACGTCGGTGTCATCCGCCCCGACCTCGCCGAACGACTCCTCCCCCTGCGCCTGGAACGACCACGCGTGAGGCGGACCGAGGCGGAACTGTGGACGGAGTACGAGGAGGTCCTGCCCATCGTGCTCGGGTCGCTCCTGGACCTCGCGGTCAAGGTGCGGGCGGCCGAGGCGGAGACCCCCACCGATCTACGGATGGCCGACTTCGCCCACCTGTGCGCGCAACTCGATGCGGCCACCGGCCTCGGGGCACTGGCCGCGTACCGGGCCAGCCTGGATGACCTCAACGACGACGTCATTGAAGGCGACCTCATGGCACAGACCGTCCTCAAGCACGCCGAGAGCATCGCCCCGGGTGGCGAGCAGCGGATGACGTCCACGGAGTGGCTGCACTGCCTCAGTCAGCTCTACAGCGGCGACGACTTCCGCCCCCTGCCCAAGGGATGGCCGACCACCGGGAAAGTCCTCTCCGACCGCCTCAAGCGCCTCCAACCGACCCTCGCCGCCCGAGGCGTCCTCATCGACTCCGGGCGCACCAAAGCGGGCCGCTACCTCGAAATGACCCGCCCAAGCGCACCACCACCGCCCGAACAGGCGACAGCGTTCTGACCCGCACCGCCGCTCACCTGGACAGCAAGAAGAGCACGACCGCGCGGGTGCTCCTCTTGCTTGTCCGGCGGAACGCCGCGCCAAGGCGTGCCCGAAGGGCTCCTTCTCACGCCTGAACGGTCACCGCCACTACTACAGACCTCCCCTCCTCTTTCCTAAGTAGGGAAGGTCTGCGTCACCTGCGTCACGCACGACAGAAAACGGCCCCTGAGCTGCGGCAACAGCGGTGACGCAGACGGCCGACTCTGCGTCATCCTGCGTCACCTGCGTCACCCGGTGACGCAGGTGGTGACGCACGGGTGACGCACCACCGCTCAACTGCGTCACCCAAAACGCCTGGTCACAGGCTTAGTTGACGCGGGTGACGCGGTGACGCAGAAATCCACACCTCGGACACACGCGGGCCGAGGTCTTGAGCTCAACCCCCGAAGGCAAAGACGACTGCCCAGGAGGCACCTGGATGAGCACCGCGATTGCCGCCCCCGTCGACCGGCTCTTGTACAAGCCGGAGGAAGCGGCCGAAGCCCTCGCCATCGGCCGCTCCACCGTCTACGAGCTGATGGCCGAAGGGGCGCTCAAGTACATCAAGTTGGGCAGCATCCGCCGCATTCGGCGTGCGGATCTCGAAACGTACGTGGCGAACCTCGCCCCTCAGCCCGGCTGACCCAAGCACCCCCGGAGGCGCCCCGAGCATCCCGCTCGGGGCGCCTCCCTCGTGGAGGAACACATGAGCCCGCGCAAGCCCAACATGGAGTCGTCCATCTACCTCGGTAGCGACGGTTGGTGGCACGGTCGCGTCACGATGGGCGTGAAGAACGATGGCAGCCCGGACCGTCGCCACCGTCGGGCCAAGACCGAGCCCGAGATCAAGCGCAAGGTGCGGGCGTTGGAGCGCCTGCGCGACCAGGGCCGCGCGCCGGCCGCTGGGCGCAAGCCGACCGTAGCGAAGTGGATGGAGACCTACCTCACCGACATCGCGAGCCTGAAGCTCAAGCCGCGTTCCCTGGATGACTACTGGTCCAAGACCCGCAACGACATCGTCCCGGGGATCGGTCAGCACCGCATCGACAAGTTGCAGCCGGAGCACCTGGAACGCATGTACCGGGCGATGCTCGATGCCGGACACGCACCGTCCCATGTGGTGAAGGTGCACCGCATTCTGTCCCGTGCCCTGAAGATTGCGCACCGCCGCCGGATCATCGGCGAGAACGTCGCCACGCTTGTGGACCCGCCCAGCGTGGACGAGACGGAGGCCAATCCCTTTACGCAGGAAGAGGCGAAAGCGTTCCTTGAAGCTGCCGCGAAGCGCCCCACCTTCATGCGGTGGATCGTCGGCGTCGGCATGGGATTCCGACAGGGCGAGACGCTGGGGTTGCGGTGGCAGTACGTCGACCTGGAGGCCGAACTGTTCCACCCCAAGTGGCAGCTTCAGCGGCTGACGTGGCGGCACGGCTGTGACGACCCGCACGCCTGCGGAGCGCGCCTGCACCGCTTCAGGCCGTGCTCACCGAACTGCACCACGCACGAGGGATACAAGCGCGGTTGCCCCAAGCCCTGCGGCAAGACGTGCACGAAGCACGCGAGCGCCTGCCCCGCGCGCAAGGGGGGCGGTCTGGTCTTCACCCGACCCAAGACCAAGAAGAGTCAGAACGCCGTCCCGATCCCGCCCGTCTTCGTCCCGTTCCTCCACGATCACAAGGCGCAGCAGGACGAGATGCGAGCCGCCGCGGCCGAACTGTGGCAGGAGTACGACGTTGTCTTCTCTCGGCCGGACGGGCGCCCGCTCGACCCGCGCGCCGACTACGAGGAGTTCAAGGAACTACTCGTAGAGGCCGGGATCGACGACCGCCGCCTGTACGACGGAAGTCGCCACACGGCCGGCACGATCCTGAACGAGCTGGGCGTGGACATGCCCACCATCATGGAGATCCTTCGGCACACCCAGATCAGCCAGACCCGGCGGTACGTGAAGGGGCGATCCCACCTGTCGAAGGACGCCATGCGCCGCATGGGCGAGTTCTTCGTACCTTCGTCGGCGAAGCCAGATCAGGGCCCCACTGAGACCAGAACTGAGACCATCGACACTCGCGCGGCCCGCGCTCGCCGTCGGCGCCGCATCCAGTAAAAGCAAAAGCCCCAGGTCACGGCGAGTGAGTCCTGAGGCTTCCACAGAGCCGCCTTCGGGATTCGAACCCGAGACCTACGCATTACGAGCTCGCCAGAGCGTCCCCCTGTCCTTCCCTGGCTATCCCCGGATTCGCCGTTTCCGCAGGTCATCCGGCATGGGCCTATCCGGGGCTCCATGATCGTTCCCGGGGTTTCACCATCCTTCCGGCCCCCATCTGGCCCCCGCCGGGCCCCGTCGACGGACACCTGGGCTCCCGGCGGACGGGCTGCCAGGTCAGCGGCGGGCGAAAAAGGGTGTCCGGCGCATCACCCTTGCGATGCGAAGAGGCCCTTACCCCGCTGCTGGGGAAGGGCCTCCTTGGCCGCCTGCGCGCGCATACATGGCTCTGAGTTCAGACTACTGGTTCAACTGCTGGGCTGGGTTGCAGGGGCCACACAGAACCCAGGGCCGGACTCCCAGCATGCCTACCACCCCGCGACCTTGCGGAAAAGGCAACGGCTTCCGGAATGGACGCGCGAAGTCCCCGCCCGACGGCAAGAACCGAAGTTTCGCTCTTTCAACAGTCCGGCAATCGGCGATATCCCGGCCTCCTCCAGTGCGCGACAACCCAACAGGACACAGCCTCCAACGACCCTAGGTCCGACCAGCAATGCCGCAGTTCACTGCGAGTTGCTCCTCCTCGGTGGAGAGTTCGGGGGGCGAGGCGCCCGCCCGCGCACCCTCGGCGGTCTTCTTGCAGGCCAATGCTTGGCGGGCGAGCTCGTCAAGCATGGTGCGCGCATCTCTCAACGAACCAGTGCGCACTTTCGACTCGACCAGCTTGCGTTGGTAGGCCGGCAGGAATCTCAGCTCAACCTCTGGATGGTCCTGGTAAACGTCCGCGAGGGAGATCCACGCGACATTCTGGCCAATGCCTCGGTACACGGCCACGTGTCCGTCTTTCGCACCAACGTAGTACTGCGACTGCGTCCATCGGTAGCCCAGGAGGAGCCCGCACACCACGACGAGGGCGGCCAGTGCACAGTACACCGAATTGCGCCGAAAGAGGCTACGCGGAGGGGGCGGATTCCCAAGTTCTGGAGGCATCGGCGGAGACGCGCGTGTGGACAACTCGGGGGAGACCGATCGGATGGTCGGTGCGGCAGCGGCAGTGCAGGTAGGCGCGTCGTTCAGGGCTCTGCGGAGGGCCCCAAGGCGGGCCTGCACCTCACGCGCCGTGCTTGGTCGCTGTGCGGGGTCCCGAGCTAGAAGTTCGGCGACGAGTTTGACTAGAGCGGGCGGCAGGCCGGGGCGCACGCTATTGAGCGAGGGAGCCTCCTCGTCGATCTTGCGCCGCATCACCGCGAGGCCACTGGGACCGGTGAATGGCGGATACCCAGAGAGCATCGCGAACAGGACGCCGCCGAGGGCGTACAAGTCCGAGCGCGCATCACCTCGTTCAGTTCCGAACTGCTCTGGCGCCCCGTACTCGGGCGTGCCCGCCGGAGCCAGCTGGGAGGAGTGTGCGACAGAGAAGGTTGTCTGCAGAAATCCTGCGATGCCGAAGTCAACTATCTTCACTTGGCGTTCGGCGGTAAGCATCACGTTGTGCGGCTTAATGTCATAGTGAATGACACCCGCCGCATGAGCAGCGACCAGAGCCCCGCAGACGTCGGATGCCAGCGCGAGCGCCTGCGTGACTCCTAACGGAGAATCAGACGCAATGAGTTCAGAGAGAGTGTGCCCCTCCACCCTCTCCATCACGATGAACAGCATGTCCTCATGCATGCCGCGGTCATACAGGGAAACCACGTTTGGATGGTTGATCTGAGCCGCTGCTACCGCTTCACGGTCGAATCGTTTGGGGAGATCGATGAAGGATCCGTCGTCGAGTACGAGTAGCTTGAGTGCGATGTCGCGGTGCAAGTCGCGGTCACGCCCGGCCCACACCTCACCCATTCCTCCACGGCCGATTCGCTTCAGCAACTCATACCGACCAGCGAGCAGTTGACCCCGTTCCATGCCCCCTCCAGCTTCAGCACTTGTTGGCTGCAAGGTCAGCATACGAGCGACAGTAGTGATGCCTGACCCATTTCGACAGGCTCAACCCCGCCGCAGGTCGCCTTCAACTGTCGGACTGCCGAGCCGTGCACACGGGGGCAGCGGGAACTGGCGGTTACCCGAGCCGACCTTCGGCTGACAGCCTGCGTCGTAATGACCTCGCCTGACGCGCCCGGGATCTCAGACGGCGCACGATACGTCACAGTCGTGGAGGGGGCCGGGCCTGTTGCGATCGTCAGCGGGTGCCGAGTCGACCTCGGCGGCCAGAGGCATCCTTGACGATCTAGGCCCGGCCGGCCTGGGTGGTCAGGAGGTGGCGGGCTTCGGCTTCGGGGTGGTGCGCTTGCGGGAGACGCGCGGCTTGGGCTCGGCGGCGGGGTCCGTCTTGGTGCGGCGGGTCCGCTTGGCGGCGGGCTTGGCCTCGGGCTCTGGCTCCGGCTGGGGCTCCGGCTGGGGCTCCGGCTGAGGCTCCGGCTGATCGGCCGGGGTCTGCGGCTCGGGTGCGGGTGTGGGCTGTTCGTCGGCGCCGGCGGCGGGCGGGGTCGTTGTCTCGGCGTCCGGCTCGTCGGCGGGGGCAATGTCGGGCTCCCAGGGCCGGTGGCCGACGTAGTACGGCTTGGCGTCGAAGACGGGCAGCAGGTTGTCCCTGACGGTGTCGTAGAGGACGACCCCGGGGTCCTGGTCCTCGGTGAGGGCGCCGATGTGGACGGCCATGTTGTAGCTGTGGCCGTACGGCAGCGGGGCGACGGCGTCGGCGGGGTGGTCGGTGGGCTGGGTGCCGCCGGTGGCCCACAGCTGGACGGTGCTGCCGTTGTTGAGGAGGCGCATCCCGATCTGACGTTCCAGGCTGCCCTGGAGGTGGACGATGCCGTCGTAGTCGAGCCCGTCGAGCTGCCAGCCGAGGCGTGCGGCGAGGTCTTCGCCGGTGGCGTGAAGGGCCGAGGGTGCAAGCTGCACGGTGTTCTCCAAGAGGTCGGTGATGCTGGCTGGTTGGGGCCCCGCCCCTCGTGGGGCGGGGCTGGGTCGGGTCAGGCCGGGAGGTTGTCCAGGAGGGTGCGGGCGGCGGCTGCGAGCTTGGGGGCGGCTGCTTCCTCGCAGCCGGCGTAGCTGCGTGCGGCGCGCAGGGCGTCGCGGGCCTTGTCGGTGTCGCCGCGGGTGAGGAACTTGGCGGCGGAGTCGAGCTGGAAGGCGGCGACGCCGAGGGCGTTCTCCTGGTCGTCGCAGACGGCGCGGTTGACGAGGGCGCGGGCCTGGGTGGCCGCCTTGCGGGCGGCGGCTTCGAGGTGCGAGGTGTCGAGGTGAATGTCGAGGGCCGGGGCTGCGGGCTCCATGGGGTTCTCCATGAGGTCGTGTGGTGGTGTGCGAAAGCCCCGCCCAGGTGGGCGGGGCCTTGTGCACGGGGGTGGGTGGGGTCAGGTCAGGACGCTGACTTCGTCGCCGTCGTCGAGGAGCATCGAGAGTCTGGAACCGCTGTCCCAGGTGACGTTGAGCTGCTGGAGGGCGGGGTTGTATGAGCGGACGGTGCCCTCGTCGCCGGGGCGGAGTTCGGTGTCGGCGTCGGTGGTGATCACGAGGACGACGCGCTGGCCGGCTCGGTACATGGGTTGCCTTTCCGGTGCGGTGGGGACAGGGATACGTGACGCATGACAGTCGACTGGTGTGGCACACCTGTGGGGGGCGGCGGAGTCATTCACCGCCCCCATGGGACTAGGACAGCTGCACGGTGACCTCGCCGGCCGCGGTCAGCGTCGTCACGCTCAGCTTCACGCCGAAGCGCCACACCTCGGCGATCGTCACCTCGCTCTCGTGACGGATCTTCATGACCCAGCTCCCACCGTCTGCGGAAGCGGTCGAGATGGTCGGGCGTTCGCTCACTGCGGCTCCCTTCGGGGTGCAGGGGGGCTTTTCCCCACCCGCTACCCTTATTCTAGCGGCAACACTGTGGGGGTCAAGAAATTTCCTGAGCGAAACCCCAGTTCAGACGGCCTTCGCCCCGCTCATGAGCCGGTCAGCGAGCTTGATGGCCTCGCTGTACGCCTCGACCGTCGCGAGGTACCCGACGATCTGGTCCCGCTCCTCGATGAGTGCCGCGCGTTCCCTCATCGCCTGGTCCACCACGTCGCCCTGGCGGAGCGCGTCGCCGCAGGAAACGACGACGTTCGGGCCCAGCCCCCACACGATCGCGTTGACGGCCGCGCCGGCGGCCGCGAGCGGATCGAGGTCATTGATTGCCCAGACGTAGTCGGCAGGGTCCGCGTTCAGGTCGCGCAGGTGCTGGGCGAGGGCGCGGAACATCCCGCCCGTACCGCCGGCGGGTTCGTGGAACCACTTGCCCTTCTCCGGCGGCTCGTCAACGATCACGCGGGCCATCATGTCGCAGACCTCCGGCGGTGTGTGGTACTCCCCCATGCCCTGGCGGGCGCCGTGCGAGCGCAGCGAGGTGATGGTCCACGACATGAGGTCGGTGTCGGACCGGCACCACGGGTCACGGTCTCCAGTCATCTGCAGTACGCCGTACTTGAGTGCGGTGTCGGTCACCCGACGGACCGCGTACGCCTTCTCCTCAACACCGTCCTCGGTGAGCCACCCCATGAGCGGAACCATGCGGGCACCCAGGTCGGGGCGGCTGGACCAGGTCGCCGCGTAGACCTCGCGATAGCCCTGCAGGAGTTCCCAGTCTGTGCAGGTACTGATGATGCGGGTGACGTCTTCGATGTGCCCCTTTATGGGAAACAGAGCGAGGGCGGCGACGATGCTGACGGGTATATCCATGCGGTAGCCGCCCCAGTTGGAGGCGTGCCACGTGTCCGCGACGGCCTCGCCGAGCCGCTGGCCGGCGTCGCGGTGGTTTCCGATGAGCAGCGGCGCGATGCCGCGGCGGGTGGGGATGGGTACCTGCACGGCGGGCAGCTCGGGGTGCGGGTCGGCAAACAGGCTGTCGGGTTCGGCGGCCGCCACGACCGGGCGCGGCGCGGACGCCGGACGAGGTGCGGCCGCGGGGCGGGGCACGGCGGTGCGGGCGACGAAGGTCGCCGGGATCTCCTCGGCGTCGGCGAACAGGTCGAGCTGGTCCATCGGGTGCTCCTCGGGGTGTGGGTGTGACGGCGCCCCGCCACCCGGGCCGGAGTCGGCTGGGGCGGCGGGGCGCCGAAGAGAGGGTTGGGGGTGGGTGGGGGCAGTCGCTTCACCAGGGGGTGCTGGCGATCTCCTCCCAGCCGTTGCCGCCGGGGACCAGGACCGCGAGGCGTTCCGGGTGCAGGACGTAGGCGTATTCGGCTTCCGAGGCGGTCTGCTCGGTGGTGGGCTCCGTCGGGGCGGGGCCGTTGATGGGCGGGGCGTCGTGGCACAGGCACCGGCCGCGACAGTCCGGGTCCGGGACGTCGATCCAGCCGCCGGGGTGGTCGTCGATGAGGACGCGGGCGGCGGCCTCGACGTCGCCCTCCTGGACGTTCAGGACGAAGCCGCGCAGCACGCATACGGCGGTGCTGGGTGCGCCGTCGTTGAGGAAGATGCGTCCAGCGAAGCCCTGTGGTGTGGGGCGGGCGACAACTGCTCTGGTTCCCATGGGGTACTCCGGGTGTGGAAGGGGCCGGGCTCCCGCAGGTGCGGGAGCCCGGCCCAGTGGGTGAGGTGGGATCAGTCGCTGGTGGGGGTCGCGGTGTCGGGGGCGGCCTGGTCGTCGGCGGCGTCCTTGGGGCGGGGCAGGCCGCATTCGCAGTGGGTGACGTGCCATTCCTCTTCGCCGCCGCAGGTGCACGCCCAGGTCGCGAAGTGCCAGGTCCACGACCCTCCGCCGATGCCGTACAGGCCGTCGTCGTGGGGCTGGATGATCGAGGCGGCCGTCTGGGGGTCTTCATCGAACCCATGCCAGCTGACGTGCAGGACGACCGCTCGGGGCTTGCCTTCGCAGTCGGTGCCGCCGTCGATGACGTGGATGGTGTCGGTGACTTCGTGGCCGTACTCGTCGGCTGCCTGCTGCGTGACGGCGGCGATCTTGCGGACGGTGTCGAGGGTGAAGTTCGGGAAGAGCCAGCCGTTCCACCGGTTGGTGGGGTTCAGCTTGGCGTCGTAGGGGCCGAGCATGTCGTCGATGCAGACCCGCGTGTCGATCAGACGCGATGTGGTGCCGGCGTGCGGCTGGTCGGTGTCGGTCACGGTGTGTTCCTCCTGGCATAGAAGGGCCGGGCCCCGCGGCTGCGGGGCCCGGCCCATGGGGTGGGTTTGAGGGCGGGTCAGTGGGTGGTGGCGGCGCTGCCCAGTGCGTTGATGAGGACAGCCACGGCCTCCTCGGTGCGCCCTGCGGCCACCAGTGCGGCGTGCTTGTAGAGCGCCCCCGCGGCGTTGGCCGTGAGGTGGTCGACGAACTGCTCGTAGGTCAGGTGGCGCTGACGCAGGGGCCGGTGGCGGTAGCCGGCGCGCAGTGCGGTCGCGACGATCTCCTCGGCGCGCTTCGCGGCGGGCCGGGTCAGGGCGACGTCGCGGGAGACGCGGGCGAGAGCCTGGTGGCCGCGGGGGGCGGGGCAGGTACGCGGGGCGGCCGTAGAGGGCTGCGACCGGTCGGTGCGCAGGCGGGCGCAGACGGTGCGGATGCGCTCGACGTCGTGCAGCTGCCGGGCGGTCAGGCGGGCCTGGCCAGCGGACGGGGCGTCGACGTAGAACGAGGCGAGGTTCGCGACGTACAGCTCGTCGTTGCCGGGGGCCGGGTGGACGGCGACGATGCGCATCGCGTACGGGTCGTCGTGGAAGACGACGAGCCAGCTGCGGAGCGGTCTTTCGAGGTTGATGGGCATGCGGGTCTCCAAGAGGTCGGTGGTCTGGTGGCCGCCCGCCGGCGGGCGGCCACCAGGGCTCAGCGGCTGATCTGGCCGATGTACGTGTGCATGTCGTTGGTGACGAGCCACAGGCTCTTGGTGATGAGCGCGGTCTCGAAGATCGGCTTGTAGAAGCAGTGGCAGGTCAGCTGCGTGAATTGCTCGCGGGTGAGGCCGTGCACCCGGTTCAGGTCCTTGCGGATGAGGCTTTCGTCCGGGTCGAAGGCGTCCGTGAGAGCGATGTTCACGAGGAGGAGGGCGTTGCTGATGTCGGCGCCGGACCACGTGATCTCGTTGCGATGGCGGTCGATGACGTCCGCGATCGTTTGTGCAATCTGCAGGCCGGGGTAGGGCGGGAGGGGTATGAGGGTCGCGCTGGTGATCACGTGGTTCTCCAAGAGGTCGTTGGTCGCGAAGGGGGGAGCCCACCTCCCGCCTTCGCCTTATTCTACAGGCATTTGCCCTATGTGCCCCCTATGCCAGAAAATCTTAGGTATAGCCCAACTTCTCCGCCCGCATGGGGTGAGCAGCTGACCACCCGGGCGGCCTGGCCGCCCACGGCCGGATCAGGAAGCGGGGTGCGCGTAGCGGGACTTGAGGGCGTCGATGATCTTCGGCAGGCCGGCGCGCAGCGGCTCGGGCACATCGGTGTGCCGGCCCGCGTCGTCCAGAGCGCCCAACAGCACGACGGGCCCGTGGAGGCTGCACCCCAGCCGTTCGAGGCGGACGCCGTTGATCAGCGACGTCGCGTACAGGTTCGGCGCCAGCCCCAGAAAGACGCCCATCTCGTTCACGGCCACGGACAAGCGGTGGGTACCGTCGCGGCGGGCGTAATGGGCGACCTCGACCCAGCCGTCGACCACCGGGCGCAGGGCGGCCGTCATCCCCTCGCCGCCGGGCAGTTCCAGGTCGGTGAGGGTTCCGTCGACGTCGAGGCGGATGGCGCGAATGCTTCGCATGTTTGTCTCCGATGTCGGTGAGGGGGTGGGGGCCGCCCGAGGTGACGGCCCCCAGGGTGGTCAGCGGCCGCCGAGGTCGACGGCGAGTTCGGTGAGCATCAGGCGCGCCATGCGCAACTCGTGGGCGGTGGCATGCGGGTCTGTCTCGGCTCGGGCTGCCATCTCGACCAGGCACTTGAGTAGGACCTCGGGGAGGCGTCCGACCCAGGCGGTGTAGTTCTCGCCGTACGCGGTGGCTCGCCAGGCCTGGTGCAGAGTGGCGCCGGTCGAGATGGCGGCCTGCTCGGCTGCGTCGGCGTCGAGGCCGAACCGGTCGACCAGCAGGGTCTTCAAGTGAGGGCCGTCGATGATGTCGGCGAGGCTGTCGCCGATGACGGGCGAGGAGCTGAGCGCGCCGGTATCGCGAATCGTGTAGGGGCCGACGAGTCGGTCAAGCGGGGTGGTGTGCATGGCTTCCTCCAAGAGGCCGTGGTCGTACAGGGGTGGGCCGGGCCACCGATGCGATGGGGGTGCGCGCATCGGGGCGGCCCGGTCCGGGTCAGTGCGGGTGGGCCGCGGGCATTTCGCCGCCTTCGGCAAGCTCCAGCAGTGCGCGGCGGGCCAGGCGCGCGACGTCGCCCAGCAGCGCGATCACCGAATGGGCGTAGTCGTCCGCGGTGGCATTGGTGGCGGCCAGGTACAGGGCCTTGCAGGTCTCCTTGTCGTCGTTGGCGAAGGCGGTGATGAACCGCAGGGAGAAGGCGTGCGCGGGGTGCAGGGGTTCGTCGTCCGGGCTCTGTGGGGCCAACGCCCACTGAATTTCGGGGCCTTGGTGCCCGTACAGGCGCAGGAGGGTGTGGCGGGCGGCGTCGGCCAGGCCGCAGCACACGCCGTACATCTGCTGGCCATTGCTGTTCCGGAGTATGTCGCCCATCAGGTTCGACGCGGTCTGGAAGTCGCAGTCGATGGCGCAGGTGATGGCGTCCATGAGGAGCTGGGCGCGCCGGGAGGTGTTCATGATGATCGGTTCCTTACCTGGATGGGTTGGGTGGGCCGCGCCCGCGGGGGTGTGGACACCGCGGGCGCGGCCCGGATCAGGGGGGTGGGTCAGGCGGCGAGGAGGGAGAGGCTGTCGGCCCAGGTGCGGCCTCCGGACGCCCATGCCACGGCGTGCAGGCCCATGCGCTTGGTGGGCTCGTCCAGCAGACTCAGGTTCGCCAGGGACAGGGCGTGGCGTCCGGTCAGGAGACAGGCCAGCCGCAGGACCTGCCATTCGACGGGGGTTCCGGTCAGGGGCCCGTCGCCGGCGGACAGGCATGTGGAGGCGACCTGGCGCCAGGCGATGCGGGATCGGCCGTCGTCGTCGTGGATCAGACCGGTCCGCTCAAGTTCGGGCAGCCAGTGCCCGTGGTGGGTGATCAGCCACACGGCGGCCTCTTCCTGCCAGGCGCCGGCGGCGCGCTCTGCGAGTCGGGTGGCGAGGTCGGTCGTGTCGGGGTTCATGAGTTCTCCAAGAGGTGTTCGGGTCAGCGAGTGGTGCGGGGCTTGGGTGTGTGTCCGACGTGCCAGCCACCGCAGCTCCGGTTACGGCACTGGTAGGCGGCCACGCGTACGGCGCCGTTGGCGATGAGCCGGTCACGGTGCTCTTCTGCCTTCTCCTGGGTGTCGTGGCGCCTCTTGCCGGTGCAGGCGCGGTTCTTGGTGCGGATCACTGCGAGCCGCCCGTTCCGGCCGCCGGGGCGGGGGTGGGGTGGCGCATCGGCGTCTCCAAAAGGGGGTTGGGCCCGCCACCCACCCCCTTCGCTGGAGGCGGGACGGGGGCGGGTCAGGTGATGCTGGTGAAGTCGAGCTGCAGCTGTTCCTGCTGCTTGGCCTTCTCCGCCTGGCGGCGCGCCTCGATCTCGCGGGTCGCCTGCCGGCAGGAGGGGCAGACGCGTTCGTCGTTGCGGGTGTGGCTTTTGGCCCCGGCTTCGGTGCCGCAGGAGGGGCGCAGTTTCGGCTCGGCCAGCTCCTCGTCGCTGACGTCGTCGAGGGCGTCGATGACTTCGCCGTTGCACCACAGGCGGCCGCCGGCGATGCCGTCGAACTTGACCTGGGCGGGTTTGATGGTGGCGATGCACTCGGCGCGGAACGGGCACGGCCCGCACGTCGGCAGCTGGGGTCGGCACAGGTCCTTGATGTCGTTCGCACTGCTGCAGGCGTCCTGATTGGGTGCGAAGCCGTCCAGGCCGCTGCACGGTGCGCGAAGAGCCCACGCGCCGGTCACACCTGCTCCTCGGAGTGGTGGGCGGAGGCTTCGGCCGGGCGCCGAGCGGATGCCGCCCAGCGGTCGGAAGTGGTCACAGAGGGGCTCCAAGAGGTCGGTTCCAGGTGGCGAAACGGGGCGGCGGGCCGGGCCGGCCGGGCCTGGCCCGCCGGGTGTCACAGAGCGGCCGTTGCCGACCTTTCGAGGGCGGCCCTGATGCGCTCGCCGAGGTGCCGGGCGACGTTCACCGACACGGCGTTACCGCCCTGCATGGTCTGCTCGGCCTGGGTGCCCAGGACGACGTACCGGTGGGGGAATCGCTGGGCTTCCAACTGCTCGCGGGGCTTGAGCATCCGGAAGAAGCAGTCCTCCACCGCGGGCGCCGTGTTCAGCAGCGCGGCGGAGTCGCGTGTCGTCATCGTGTGCACCGGTTCGCCCGCAGTCCTGACGGCTGCCTTGCGGTACGGGATGACCAGGGAGTTCCGGAGCTCCACCGGGACGGGCCCGCCGGGGACGACCAGGCCGTGGTGGTTGCCCTGGGCGGTGACGGCGGTGACCGGGTCGGTTGCCAGTGCCGGGTTGGCGTTCTGGCGGTACGTGATCACGAACGGCTCCGGGTCGACGGTCACCAGGGCCTCGCTCTCGCGGGTCAGCCGGGCACGCATCGGGTCGGCGGTGTCGCTGCAGGCGGTGTTCCAGCTGCCGCCCGTCGGCACAAGCAGCGCCTCGCCCTGCTTGATGGTGCGGGTAGTGAACGGCCGCTCACCCACCGCGTAGGCCCGGTCTGTGCCGTCCTTGCCGTGGTTGAGGGTGATCGAGGACGGTTGGTGAGGGAACTTGGCCAGGCCCGCGCGTATGCGGTCCGTCGTGGTCTCGGCCAGCGGCTTCTTGCGGTCGCCGATGCGCTGGCCGAGGTCGTCCCAGTTGATGACGGAGGCGGCCGGGCGCACGTACGGCTCGACCTCGGCGTGACGGCATCGAGTGCTGGGGCACCGGTAGCTGTAGTCGCGCCGGTACTTCCCGATGCGGACACCGCGCTCGAACCAGACCTTCCTCGCGTGGACGTCCTTCCCGCACTCGAAGCAGAACGCCAGCGGGCGGGGCTCCAGGTCCGGCTTCGGCATGCCCTTGAGGCGGAAGCAGAGGTAGATGCGGTCCCGCCACTGCGGGGCACGCAGGTTGGTGTCGTCGCCGACGTGCGCGGAGGTGGCGCACAGGATCTGCGGGGGCTCGTAGCCGAGCTCCGTCATGGCCTTGACCCAGGTCTTGAACAGGACCCAGCACAGGGCGAACTCGACGACGTTCTCGATGACGACGTACGGGAAACGCTTCGCCTCGCAGGCCCGCACCACGCACCAGGCGGTGGCCCGGGTCCGCTCGAACGCGTCTGGCGTCAGGGCCTCCCAGGACTCGGCGTCGTCGTCGTCGCCGAGCTGGTCCAGGACCTCGAACAGGTTGAGCTGGTCGGTCTGGTGAACGCGGCCGCCGGCCGGGGACACCTCGGTGCAGATGATGCTTGCCCACAGAAGCAGGGCGCGGGGCAGGAACCGCATCGGGTACCCGCTGACGTCGGCGGTCAGGTGCTCGATGGTGGGGTGGTTCACGGCGTGCGAGTCCATCGCGGTCTGCCAGTGGTTCATGGCGAGCTTGCCCTTCCATCCGGCCTCCACCAGGCCGGATGAGGACCCGCCGGCCCCGGCGAGCAGGTCGTTGAACGTCAGCTCGACGTCGCGGGGAAGAGTGGCCAACAAGGTGTTCTCCAAGGGGTGTGGGACGGCCTCGCCCCGATGGGGCGAGGCCGAAGCGCGTCAGGTGCGGGCGGGGCAGGGGCCGGTGAGGCGGGCAATCAGCAGCGGCAGGGCAGCGGTGTCGCCGATGCGGCGGGCGTAGTTGATGGCCTCACCCAGCTCGGCGCGCTCGGCATCGGTCACGGGGTGGGCGATAACGCACCAGCACTGGCGGGCCGGGGCGGGCGCCGGCTTCGGCTCAGGGGCTTCGGGGGTGGTGTCCACGGGGGGTGTCTCCAAGAGGTACGGCGCGGCCCCGCACGCGGCGGTGCGGGGCCGGGCGGGTCGGGTGTGGGTCAGGCACTGATCGGGGTGACGAAGACCGTGCGCACGACCAGGCGGCGGTGCCAGACGGTCAGCGGCCACTCGGTGTCGCCCTGCTCGTGGATCAGCTGCCAGCCGTCCTGGTCCAGCTGGTGGGTGCGGACCCCGTACTCCTTGACCGCTTCCAGGTGGGTGTCGAACGGGCCGACGATCCGCCCGTCCGCGGCGTGCTCGGGGCAGACGCCGAGGAAGCCGACCCCGTACAGCTGCGAGGGGTTGATCAGGGACTCGCCGAGGACCTGCCCTGCGGTCTTGGTGTCGACGTCGAGCAGGTCCTTCAGGTACATCGCGATCGCGGCGAGCATCGGCCCGACGCCGGCGGCGTACCGACCGTGTTCGCCTTCGGCGGTCGAGTCGTAGATCAGGGCGTCGAAGTTCGGGTTGTCCTCGTGGCTGCGCAGGGTCCGCCAGCCGGTGACGTCGTCGAGGCGGTCGGGCAGGGAGTGCTCGTCTGCGACGACGAGGTGCGTGCCGTCGGGCAGGTTGACGTAGATGACGGTCTCGCCGCCGCAGGTCTCGATGTCACAGGCCAGTCCGGCCGCGCGCAGGGGCGTGGTGACGCTTTCGTACTGGCACCAAAGGGCCTGCCACTCCGGCCGGTTCACGCGGCCGTGGTCAGGCATGGGGGCGAGGGTCATCATGATCTCCAAGAGGTGAGCGGTCGAAACAGTACAGAGTTGTGGCACATCTGTGAACCCAGGCGAGATGGCTGCCCGCCACCTGAAGCCCGTTCGGGCTCGACGCTGGCCATGCCGCCGATGACGTGGTTCACGATGCATTCCCTTCCGGCTGGTGAGCGGGGGCCCTTCCCCTCGCCATTCCTCTTATTCTAGTCGCATTTGGGTGGGGGTCCAGTTTCATTTTTCAGGCGACCGAGCGCCACCAGGTGCTTCCCGCGCAGCCCGCGCCGCTTGGCGGGCCAGCCGTCGGGCCGCCTCCACGTCCTGCGGGCGGTCGTGGGCCACCTGGCGGGCCTCGGCGAGGTCGGCGTGCCAGTTCTCCATGAAGTCCCGCTGTGACTGCCGCTCCGCCTCCGCCCGCTCGCGGTCGCGGGCCGCGCGCTCGGCGCGTGGATTGGTTTTGCAGCCACGACAACTGGCTGCGGGCGTGGCGTGCTTGGGGCAGCCGCGCGGCTCCCCTGCGGCGTCAGCCGCGGGGGTAGGGGGGGAAGGAAGGAAAGCAGTAGAAGAAGGAAAAGAAGGGGTTCCCCTGGGGGAACGCTTGGGGTTCCCCTGCGGCAACCCTTGGGGTTCCCCCGGGGGAACCCTGGGCTGAGTCTGGTCAGGGTTCCCCCGGGGGAACCCTGACTGCTTCACTCCCTCGCCGGCGGCCAGCGACATCGCGTCGAGGTCAGCTCGCGCGTCGATGTCCTCGTGTGTCATCGCAGGCTTGGACGGAGCTGCGCGAGCGACGCCTGGGCGAGCCAGGCGCGGGTTCTTCGGCGCGGCGTCGGCGGCCTGGAACCGGGTGTCCAGGTCGTCGTTGGACGGGATCGCGGGCACTCCCAGCGGGAAGACCTTGTACACCGCCCGCCGTCCGAGCATGCCGACCTCCACTCGCTCGATCAGGCCCTTGGCGACCAGCTCGGTGACGATGGTCGTGCACCGCTTCTCCCCGACGCCGACCCACGCGCGGACACGCTTCATGCCCGGCTTGGACAGGCGGGTCTCGTCGTCGGCCGAGTCGCCGATCTTCATCAGGGCCAGCTTCTGGCTCTGGGTGACCACGTCGGCGGGTAGGTACGCGGCGACGAGCATCAGGTGAATGGACAACGGAACTTCCCCTTTTCACGGCACGCTGCCGCCCGCCCGGGTCACGGGCGGGCGGCAGGGTGGCAATCAGGCCTTGTAGGCCCGCACGTTGATGGTCTTGGGCGTCTTCTGCGCGGTCTTTCTCTCCGGGACCGCGAGGCCCGCCTCCTTCAAGTTGGCGACCATCCGCTTCTCGTCGGGCACCATCGGCACCGTCAGGCCCGCCGACTCGTGGAGGTCGACCATGGCCTGCAAGTCGCCGGACCAGACGTCGTTCCCGCCGAGCCACACCAGTTCGTTCGCGCCGTACACCCCCGCCGGCGAGAGGTCGACCTTCTTGCGCGCCAGGGCCTTCATGCGGTTGCCCTGCAGCGCCAGCTCGTGACCCTGCACGTACTCCGCCAGGGCTTGAGTCCGGTCGGCGTCGTCGTGGATGAGCACGGTCTGTACGGCAGCGCCGGGGCTCTCGGGGAGGCCCCAGCAGGCCGTCATGAACGGGCAGTGGTCGCAGATGGCGTCCAGGCCCGGCCCGTCGAAGTCGCGGCGCCCCTCCTCGGGCGACTTCAGCTCCCGCACGCGCTGGACCCACCAGCGGGCGCGCGTGGCCTCGTTGGGGTCGAAGTCGAACTCATCGATGAGCTCTTCGCCGTTGTCGCGGTTGACGAAGCGGAAGCGAATCCGGGCAACCTCCAGCGGGCCGAGTCTGGCCAGGTACCGCTGGCCGCTCCGGTCCTCGAAGCCGACCGTGCGCAGCAGGTCCGCGTACAGGTAGACCTGGCGCAGCTCAGCCGCCGAGGGCCCGTAGCGGCGCACCTTCTCCCACAGGTATGTGGACTTCGTCTTGACGTCCTCCACGGTCACCCCGTGTTCGGCGGCCACCTTGGGACGGTGCCGGGCCGGTACGCGGGCGGCGGTGTCCTGGTCGAGCTGCACGGCGTCGATGTGGCCCCGGATCGTGTCGTCGGCCACGGCTCGCTCCACCAGCCAGCCGTACTCGGTGCGGGCGGCGCCCAGCAGGCCCTCGT
This sequence comes from Streptomyces sp. NPDC048211, assembly GCF_043202315.1. Taxonomy (NCBI): domain Bacteria; kingdom Bacillati; phylum Actinomycetota; class Actinomycetes; order Kitasatosporales; family Streptomycetaceae; genus Streptomyces; species Streptomyces sp. NPDC048211. The sequence goes on along the minus strand of NZ_JBIDAD010000011.1, from coordinate 116,845 downwards.
GTATGTAGGTGCCCAAGATCGCGGCACGCTTCTCGGACCAGTCGGAGGGGGTGGTCCCGAACAGGACGTAGGCGGCGCGGCGCTCGCACACGGTGTCGGATGCACCGAGCTGGCGCTGCAGGGATCTCGGCCGTCTGGCGTCGACATCGTGAGCGGCTGCCCACAGGGACACGGCGTCTTCCACAGGTTGTGCGGTCATCGGGTACTCCTGGAAGTAGGGCGGCTCAGCGCCGGGCGGGGGCCTTGGCGGCAGTGGTCTTGGCGGGTGTGCGCTTGCGTGCGGGCCGGCGCGTCGGTTCCCGCACGGTCACGTCGCCTGGGTCGACGACGGGTGCCTCGGCGGCCTGCCGCTCGGCGGCGGCCCGCAGCTTGTCGGCGTCGCTGACCGGGCCCTGGCCCATCTCGGTGGGCGGGTTCTCGAGGACGGTGACCTTCCGCTCGATCGCCCCACGGATGGAAACGACTTCGGCGCGGGTCAGGCCGGTGTCGGGCTCGGCGGAGTCCCACCACAGTTGGCGCAGCTTCTCGACGTCCTGCAGTTCGTCGACGTCGTTGTCCTCCAGCCACGCCTGCACGCGGTCACCGATCAGGGCGGGCATCTGCCGGGGCTGGGAGTCCATGGAGCAGCCGAGCCGGTTGAATACCAGGTCCTCGACGGTGAAGTTCTCCAGGTTGAGCGGCTTACCGTCCTCGACCCGCAGCTGCAGCGAGCGGGCCTTGATGACCTGCGGGTGCCTGCCGCGGCGCATGCGGACCCACACCGAGCAGTCGAACGCCAGGTCCTTCTGGGCCTGGACCTTCCACTCCCTGAGGACGCGGCCGCGGTTGTCCTTGACGGGCTTGCCGCCCTCGTCGATGGCGGTGATCTGCTTGCCCCGGGCGGTGATGATGGCGATGCCGGGGAAGGTCTGCAGCAGGTGGATGACTTCCAGCCACCGTTCGGTGGCGTCGTTCCACAGGTTCATGCCGACGTCGATCGAGGCGTCCGGGTTCTCCTGCAGGAGAGCCGCGTTGTTCCTGCTGCGCCGGGCCCGCTCGTTGGTCCAGGTCTTGAGCATCCGCCACAGAGCGGTGCCCGAGTCGACGGAGAGCACCACGGGCGGCTCGCCGGCGGCCGCCGCCCGGCGGGCTTCGAGGAACACGGCCCGGATCTGCTCCAGGATGTCCCGGTAGGTGCCGTCGTGCTCGATGATCAGGTAGCGGGCGCCGTCGATCGCCGCGTACTCGTCGGCGCTGCCTTCGGCGAGGTCGACCCAGTACATCTGGCCGACGAGCTCGGAGGCGGAGAACTCGGCGGCGGAGTACGTCTTTCCGGCGCCCTCTTCTCCTTCGAGGAGGATCAGGGGCCACGGGACGATGCCCGTGGGTTTGCGGGTTTTCAGCTTGATTCCCATCAGGCCTGCTCCAAGAGGTCGTTGGTCTCATGCGGCGCGCAGCGCCCGGGTCTCGAACAGCGGCGCCCACCGGGCGTTGCGTTCGATCAGGAGCCGCACGTACCGGCTGCGGAAGTTGTTGTTGAGCCGGAAGACATCGCCGCTGGTGGCTTCGCCGTAGCGCCATCGCAGGAGCTCGAAGAGCATCCCGATGCCGACGCGCTTGAAGCCCTTGGCGACGCAGTCGGTGGTCAGTGCCTCCAGGTGCCGCAGCACCCACGGATTGAGGTCGTGGAACGCCTCGAACCGCTGCTGGATGGACTGGCCGGGACGGATTGCGGGCTGCTGGACCGGCTGGATGTCGCCCAAGCCGGGCAGTTGCTGCTGGTAGATGGGCACGAGACCCCCGAAAGCGCACTCACACTTGAATGGTGTGGCACATCTTTACTGATGCGAGTCACGTGATCAACCAGCAAACTGCACCCGACACCACATTGGCGGGTCGGGGAGCGGGTCATCCGCGAGGCGGCATACATGCATCCCCCAAGAACATAGGCAGCGTCGCACCCTGCGACGCTGCCCTTATTGTACCGCCACTTTATCGGGGGGTCTAGCTGTTTCCCCAGGTCAGACGGCCTTCGCGGCAAGTCCGCGGGGGACGATGACGGATCCGGGGCCGTTGTACCGCTTCTGCTTCAGCGCCGCCGCAACCTGTGTGTTGATCGCCCACGGCAGGGTCCTGGACTTCGCCTGCAGCTCCGGCGCCGCCGCGATCAGGGTGTCCAGCAGCCACAGCTTCGACCCAGACAGCTGGTAGTCCGCCGGCACCGTGAACGGCCCCTTCCGCACCATGGCCGCCATGCTCTGCTGGCTGGCCACGCCGAACAGCTGTGTCGCCTCCTGCAGGCCCAGCAGCGGCGGGATCTTCTCCACGCTCTGCGACCACGTCCCGGGTTCCTGCGCGGCAACGATCCGCTTCAGAGCCGCCTGGTCCAGCTCCTTGGGCCGTGGCGTCGTCTCCCCGAAACCTCGCACGAACGACAGCAGCCAGTACGGCGAGCCCGACACGATCACCGCGCGGTCGTAGTTCAGCACCCCGCGGGCCAGCCACTGCGTAACCTGCGTCGGCTTCACCCCGTAGAGGGCACCGAACTCCTGCCTGCCGGCCAGGAAAGGCTTCTCCGGCATCGCCGCCCCCTTGTCATCGAGCTCCACGTTTGCCCTTAGATTATAAGCAGCGCGGGCCCGGGCTGCTCTGTTCACCGGCTGCTAGGCTGACTGCTCCAAGAGGTCGAGGCCCCCACCGCGTGCGGTGGGGGCCTTGGTCTTTGCCGGCCTCAATCAGTCGAGCGGCGGCAACCGCAGTTCCGGGTCCTGGTACTGCGGCGGAGCCGCGTACCCCAGCAGCCAGCCGAAGCGCGGGCTGATGTGCAACTCGGCCCAGCGGAACACCAGGTAGTAGGCGCCCGCGAACGCCGAGGTCTCCAGGGACACGAGCACGGCGCTGTCCAGGTGCACGCCGAGGCTCAGCGCCTGGGTGATCAGCCATCCGGCGAGGATCGGCGCGAACGTCCGCACCAGCGACAGCAGGTAGTTGTAGAGCATTCTCACTCCTTGGGTTGGCGGGCGATCGCAGCGTTCGCCCAGAACATGACCTCTTCGAGCCGGAACAGGGCGGCCTGCTTCTCCGCTCCGGCCGGCAGCTCGGTGTTCAGCGTCAGCGCGAGGTCCAGGCACACCGTGCGGACGTCCTCGTGCGCCTGGCGCCGCGCGGCGGTGTCGGCCGGCTGGTACGTGAACCGGCGGATGATCTCTTCGGCGTCCACCCCGTCCCTCACTTCCGGCCGTAGGCGAGGGTGAACAGGTAGGCCCAGCCGCGCGGCCCGATGGCGACGTCGTGCGGCTTGCCCTTCTCCCGGAACTGCGGGTGCGCGGCGAAGAACTTGCCCACGCCGGCCTGCGTCCGCGCCCCGTAGTGGTCGGCCAGGTCCCGGTCACTGATGGTCAGGAATCCGGCCTTGCGCAGCGCCTTCTGCAGCGACTTCGCCGACGGCCGGGACTTGCCCGGCGCCAGGCCCGCGGGGAACTTCGGCGGTGCGTAGGGCTTTGCTGTCGCCGGCTTGGGCGTGAGCGGCTTGGTCGGCGGCCTGGGCGTGGTGGGCGCGCCGGCCCACTCCTTCCAGTCCTCGACCGTGGCGAAGTTGCAGACGTTGACGTCGGTGTGGTTGCGGATGCCGTACTGGTGAACCACCCATGGGTGCTGCACGCGCGGGTGGCCGGCTGCCGCGCCCGGGTCGGCGATCCACAGGCCGTCGCCGCACTTGCTGGTGGTGTCGCGGTTCTTCCAGTAGTCGAGGTTGCAGTACAGCACCACCCGCAGGTGCGGCCGCAGCTTCTTCACGGCCGCCAGGAACGCGTCCTTGTCCGCGCACGACGGCACCGTCCGCGACGTGGTGGTCTCCCAGTCGCACGCGAGGATGTCGCCGTCCCTGGGCTGGGCGCAGCGGATGAAGTACTCGGCCTGCGCCTGGATGTTGCCCGGCCACAGGAAGTGGTACCAGCCGACCTGCTTGTGCTCCTTGCGGGCGGCCGCGGCCTGCGCCACCCGCAAGGGGTTGGCGTAGGTACGGCCCTCGGACGCCTTGATGATGACGACGTCCACACCCGTCAGGTCGGGGTGTGGCTGCAGCGAACTGATGTCGATGGCCTTGATCATGTTGTTGCCCGGTGCTTCTCCCCCGCGCCGGACGAATGGTGCTGCGGCGGCGCAGCCCCGCTACGGGCCTGCGCCGATCCTGCTGGTGAACCAGAGCTGCACCAGGCCCAGCAGCAACGGGGCGACGAACACCGCCACCAGCCATTTGCGGGTGTTGGCAGCCTGCTGCTGGTCGCTCTCGCGCTGGCGGACCGCGGCGTCCTGCGCATCCTCAACGGCTTCGATCCGCTGGTTCACCAGACGCTGGTCGGCCTGGTAGACGTCCTTGGTGACCATCTGCTCGAACCGCTGGCTCATCGCGGCGAGATCGCCGCGCAGGTCGTCGCGAAGCTGCTTGATGCCGTCGCTCTGGTCTTCGCGTAGCTGCTGGAGCGTGCGGTGCAGCTCCCACAAGGTGGGATCGGCGTTCGGCGGCTGCGTCACCGCGCACTCCCTTGATTGGCGTGCCCCGCGCCGCATCCGATCTTACGGGCACGTGAAGACAGCACAGCGGGTCAAGACATCTCGGGCTGCGGGTCCAGGAGGATCGCCGACAGGATCGCCATGCTCTGCTGGCACAGGCCGCACTCGATGCTGGGCGTCCCGGCGTTGGAGTACAGCTCCGGAATGCTGAACGGGGGCTGGCCATAGTTCTCGCACGTCTCAGTGACGCACTGGGCCGCCGCATCGTAGAACTTGCCCGGTGCGAAGACGAGGTCGCTCATGATCCAACCACCATCCAGAAGACCGTCGTGGGTGCTGTGTTCGCGCGGGTGAGCCACACCGTCACCCCAGTGGCGCTGACGTTGGTGGCCCCCACCCCGGCCACCGTTGTCCCTGGCACGGTGGTGTTCGCAGTGAGGTACGCGCGGAAGGTCGTCCCGGCCACGTGCAGGCCGCTCACGGTGAAGCTCGTCGGGGTGTCGATCGCGCTCGGTGTGATCGTCACGGACCCGAAGGCCATGTTCCCCGCAGTCAGGCGCCCCGGCGCGGTGATCTTGTCTGCTCTCAGGACGATTTCGGAGTCGGCGGCGATCGGCCCCGTCTCGGAGTAGAGGTTGATTTCCGCCGCCGAGTTGCCCAGGTCGCTGCCGCTTCGCAGCAGGAGCTCGTACAGGCCTCCGCCCAGGTAGGAGTACAGCGCCCCCGCTTCTTCTTGCGGGTCGGTCTGGCCCGAGATGCCGAAGCGGACATCGCCGGCCGTCAACCCGGCGTAGTAGTTGAGGCCGAGCCGGGTGTCGTATGTGAAGTAGGCGCTGCGGCCGCTGCCGTCGTCGGGCACGATCTCGGCGAGGACCTTGCCCGTGCTGTCCGTGGCGAAGAAGCGGTTACCAGACAGGGCGAGGCGCGCGCCCGTCTTCGCCGTCTGGACTGTGGCGCCTGTGATGACGAGCCCGTCGATCGCGCCCGCGACGACGTTGCTCGCCGTGAGAGCGCCCATCTCGACGACCTCGATCGCGACCATGTCGATCTCGGCGGTCCCGCTGCCCCCGGTGTGGTTCACGAACACGATGGGGGTGATGTACCGGACGTTGGCGTGCAGCTGGCCCGGCGCGTTGGCATTCGGCCTGATGCCGCTGCCGGGGGTGGCAGAAGTGCCCTTGATGTACCCGGTGTACGTCACCCACCCGGTGCCGGCCGTCAGATCCTGGGCGTTGGCAGCCACGAAGAACTGGCTGGACGTCGAGTTCGCGCCCGTGACGTTCACCCAGGTCACACCGTCGGCGGCAAGTCCCGCGACACCCGCGTAGAACTTCTGGTTGGTGCCCGGTGTGCTGTTGGCGACGGTCTGCCGGACCCGGGCGCTCACCCGGTAGGTGACACCCGGATCGAACGGGATCTTGACGTCGGGCCGGTATCCGGCCGCGATGTGGCCGACGCAGCGCATCACGTTGCCACCGGACTGCGCATCGGTGACCGCGGCGGTCGTCATGGAACCGGGCCCGGATTCGCTCCACTTCGAGGCCTGGTCTCCGAAGTCGTAGAACTTCTGCCCGACCTGCCCCTGCAGCCCGACCGACAGCCGGTCGACGTTGATGGTCCCGGCGTTGATCGCGGAGGCATCGAGGTTCTTGATGGCTGCCTTGGACGCGTCGAACGTCCCGGTGATGATCTTGCTGGCGTCGAGGGAGGAGATCACGCCGGATGCGGCCGTGATGGTGCCGGTCGCGAACTTGTCGGCGGTAAGGGTGTTCACCGCCATCAGGTCGCCTGTCAGGCTCAGGGCCTTGATCTGGGTAGCGGTAAGGCTGGCGGTTACCAGGACGTTGGCGGCCATGCTCCCTACCGCGAGGCGATCGCCGTTGAGCTCTCCGACGACGAGCTTCGGTGTGGTGATCGAGCCGTCGGCTATCTCGACCTTGCCGACCGCTCCCGCTGCGATCTTCGCGCGGGTTACGGCGTCGTCGGCGAGTGCGAGTTCGCTGATGATGCCGTCCAGTACGGCCTGCGCGACGACGGGCGTCGGGCCGGCCGGTCCGGCAGCCGGGGAGGGGTCGGAGGCAACGCCGGAGGTGGAGACGCACACCAGACGCACCCACACCGGGGTTCCCGCCGGCACGGTCATCGTGCCGCCCTGCGCCGAGTAGAGCGCGGAGAACAGGGAGCCCTGGTCGGGGAAGTCCGGTTCGGTGGAGGAGTGCACCTCCACGTATGCGAAGTCGGCCGGGGCCTGGGCGCCGCCGGCGAACGAGCCGTCCCAGACCACGGCGACACCCCCGAGGACCGAGGTGATGGTGGGGGCTCCCGGCGCGGGCGGCGGCGGGCCGTTAACGGCTGCGACCGCAAGGGTGCCGTCCGGCTGCAGGCCGATACTGCCGCGCAGGTCTCCGCCGTCGTCGTAGACGGTGATGGCACCGTTCTCGATCGAGGAGTTCGCCAGACGGCTGGCACGGGAGAGGTCGCGCACCAGCCGTTCGAGGGTGGCGATCCTGCCCGCGAGAACAGCGAGGGTGTCAGGCAAAGGTCAGCCTCCGTACGTGAAGGAGTCGGCGCGCGCCAGGCGCACCGTCATCCGTTCCTGCTGGTCTCCCTGCGCCGGCGTGAGCGTCCATCCGGTCACTCGCGCCCACCCGTCGTAGTCGGTCCACTGGTCGTGGACCTGCACCCACACGTCGTCGCCGACGGCAAAGGAGCCGAAGCGGGCGGAGGGGTGGTCGATGAGGTCGACCTGCTGAATGTCGCCGCGTACCTGGCGCGCGATCCGCTCAGTGCGGGCCCTCGCCGCCAGCTGGTCCTTGCCCTTCACCGCGGGCAGGTCCATGACTTCTTCGAGCCGCAGGCGCCCGTCACGGACCGCGTCGATCGCGCGCAGCCGCGCCCGCCCCTCCCCCGAGCCGAGAGCGACGACGACCTGCGCGTAGGTGTCGCCGTCGTAGATGACCGGCTCTGGAATGGCGACGTTCACACCGGTGGTGAACGACACGTCCGTACGGCGCGTCCCAAGGCGCGGCCAGCCGATTCGGAACCTGCGCACCGGCACGTCGCCCGACCACTGGACCTGCTCGGTCCACTCCGGACCGCCGTCGGCCCCCACCGCGTCGACGATCAGATCCGCGAGACTGCGTGTCTCCCACCAGCCGGAGGCGTAGGGCTCCTCAGGGGTGCCGATCTTCGCCTTGGAGGTGGTGGCGTCGACGAGGACCTTCAGGTCGCCATCGGCCTGCTCCTGGCAGTACGCCCACACGTCCCGCATCAGTTTGCACGGGTCGCCGTACGTGTACGGACCCCGCCCGTTGAGGTTGCCGTGGAGGTCGTGGCGGCGCGCCAGGTACGAGGTGAACCCGGCGGCTTCGATCGGGTACCGGCCATCCTCCGGCTCGGCTCGCCAGATCATGCCTCCCCACATAAGTGTGGAGTCCCGCTGGGCGAAGAGCAGCGTGTTGCCGGGGTCGACCATGCTGCCCAGCACATGCGCCAGATGGGGCTCCAGCGTGGCCGTGAGGCTGCCCGGCCCGTTCAGCTCCGGGCCGTAAGCGACATCCGACAGCGGCAGGTCCCATGCCAGGACCTGCCCCGTCAGGGCGCTGCACGTCAAGTAGCGGTAGGAATGCACCGTTAGAAGACACCCTCTTCGAACTCCACATCCGCAATCGCGGTCGTGGCGGTATCGGCTTGCAGCGTCCCGGCAGCCGAGATGTTCATCGCGATCATGGCCTGCAGCAGCTGGGTGGTCCCGCGCGCCGACGCCGGCACGTTGATGGTGTCGGCGGAGATCAGCTGCACGCGCTGGGAGCGGTCACTGCTGCTGAACACGCCCGTGTCGAAGTTGATGCCCTGGCCCTGGACCGTGCCGAGCTTGAACGCAGCTTGCCCCCACACGCTGCCGGTGAGGACCTGCGTTGCGGCGACGGTGAAGACGATGCGGGCCTGCACGGCCCACGCGGGCACGGAGATGGCCCAGCGGGCGGCCGGCGGCCACGGCACGTACGTGCCTCGGGGGTTGCCGCCGAAGTTCTGCTCGGCGGTTGGGGAGGCCGTGTAAATCTGCCGGTCCCTGCGCGGGTTCGCGATGCCTCGCAGATCGGTGATCATCGCGGCGGTGATCGTGGCGCAGTTCGCCGGTATTCCTATTCGGGCCAGCGGAATGGCGGTCATCCCTGCCGGCGGCTGCGTTGCCATGGGGGCGACGTTGGAGACGACGTGGAAGTAGCCGATGTCGTCGCTGGCCGGGTTGAGCGTGCCCTCGTACTCCGGATCCGACACGCGCAGGACGATCATGTCGTTGCGGGCTGTCGCCCCGGTCGGGGCAACGCTCACAGTTCCCGAGCCCACGTTGTACTGGGTGTAAGAGCCCTGGCCCCAGGCCGCGCCCCGCACAATGCCGGAGCCGTCCGCTACCTGCACGCCCGCACCGGGCGTCGTCAGCGGGGCGACCTTCAGGTCGTTGTACTCGGTAACGCCCTGCGACCCGCGGGACAGGTCCCGGATCATCATGCGCATGGTGCGTGCGGGGTGGGTGCCGCCGTTGACCATCATCGGGGGCTGGATCAGCGTCATCGAAGTGTCCTCACAGGGCGGTGTAGGCGTCGCGCCACGACAGCGTCAGACGGCAGGTGTTGGTGTAGTCGGTGGCGGTCCACCGGATCTCGCTCTTGCCGGGCGGGATCTGGAACAGGTCCATGCGGCTGCCCGCCGTGAGGGCGGGGGCCGCGTTACCGGTCCCGTTGCGCAGCACCCAGCGCGTGCCGGGGCGGGTATCGATGTCGATGTGCTCGCCGGCGGCGAGGCCGATCTGCAGTTGCAGGTAGCGGCCGGTCTCCACCACCCACAACTTCGGGTTGGTGACCGGTCCGTCGATGCGAACCGTCGGCCAAGCCGCCAGGTCGCCGTCGTTGCGGACCCACCCGGGCCGCTCGTCCGGGTTCGACACCCCGGTGGTGATCGGGGCGACCACGGGCGCGGTGAAGCCCTGCGAGTCGTTGGAGATGTCCAACGACAGCACCAGCGACTGAGCGTCGTCGGCATGCCAGCGCGGGTCGGTCGCGGCGAAGTCCACTGTGAAAGGGATCCAGCCGTGGACGGCCTGGGCCATCGTCGCGGTCTCCACCCGCCGCCACCGGCCGTACAGGCGCCTGGCGTCCCGGCCGGGCAGCTTGGCCCGCAGCACCGCCAGTGCCCCAGCCGTACGGCGGGTCGTGTCCGACCCGGTGGCCTGCTGCACGCGGGCCAGCAGGTCCAGGGCGGCCGCCGGATCGTCAGGGGTACGGATACCGGCCTCGATGGACACGGTGCGCGTCCCGAACAGGTCGACGCCGGGAAAGCCGCCATCACCGGTGGGGTTGTCCACGTCGGCTGTACGCAGTTCCGGGGCTCCCAGACCGCTCACCTCGCCGACCGGCATCAGCGTGCCGGAGCCGAGCACCAGGCCCCCGCCAACGTCGAACTGGTAGTCCCCGAGGGTCGTCATCAGAGCTTGCCTCCTCGCTGCGCGGCACGAAGGCGCCGCATCACCTGCGCACCGATCTCCTGCGCAACCCCGCGGCCGCCCTGTCCGGACGTGACGGTCACGGGCATCTGGCCGATGAGCGGCCCCGTCTGCTCCTTCACGACGACGACCTGCACGCCACCGGCCGGCCGGGCATCCATCCGCATCGGGCCCGTCACCCCCTGGGCGGTGAGGGTGTAGCCGAACCGCTGGGCGACGTCCTCGAGTACCGCCGTGGCGTTCGGCCGCTTGGACTGCCCGAGCGGGATGTACGCCTCCCCGCCGGTGGAGGGCTCCGCGAACCGGACCAGGCCGTTGCTGGTGGCGTACAGGCCGGGTGTCAGGACACCGCCCTGGGCGTACGACAGTCCCTTGTTGGCCCGCCCCAGGTCGGCGACGAACTTCGTGGCCCGAGACCCCAGCGCCTTCTTCAGGCGGGACAGGCCCGCGTTGGCGACCTCGATGATGCGGTCCTCGCCGAGTTCGGTGACATCGGCGACCTGGTGGATGCCCGTCTTGCTCGACTTGATCGCCGAGATGATCGACAGCAGGTCCGCCAGGTCCTGGTCGGACAGCGTCGCGGAGGCCGCTTTGGAGGCCGAGTTGGCTTTCGAGGCGGCCGACTTGCTCTTGACGGCCTGCGCGGCCAGGTCGATGGCGGCCTGGTCGCCCTGCTCCGCCAGCCGCGCAGCCAGGTCCCCGTACCCCTGGGCCGCCAGCTTCGCCAGGTTCGTCTGGAACGCCGATGTCTGCTTGGCCGCACCGCCGAGCTGGCTGGTGTACTCCGACAGCGAAGCCTTCGCCGTCGCGGCCAGCTTCTCCAGATCCTTGGCCATGGCCTTCGTGTACTTCGAGCTGCCCGTGGCCATCTTGTGTGTAAGGGCGATGCCGTCGGCGCCCATCGCCTCCAACGCGTCGGCGACGTCCTGACCGGCACGGCGGGCCACCGTCGCCAGGTCCTTGCGCCACCGCTGCGCCTCCCGCAGCGCCTTGTCGAGGTTCTTGCCGAACTTCGACCAGTCGACGGCCGTGCCCTTCTTGTTCATGGAGTCCGACGCGATCGAAGACAGGGAGAAAAGGCCGTCCGTGCCACCGGCCGGCTGGTACGTCCAACCCGACAGTCCGCCCTCGGCATGGAAGTCGACGCTCGCGCCGAACCGGTGCGCGACCTCGGACAGGATCGTCTTGGAGCGTGCCCTCTTGGAGGAGGCGAGCGGGATGTACGCCTCCCCTGCGGTTTCAGGCTCGGCCCACACCCGCCAGGCACCGGCCGGGGCGATCTGCGCGACATGTGACTCGCGCATGCCACCTCCGGCGTAGAACGACAGCAGTGATCCGTCGGCCTGCGGCTGGGGCTTGTTCGCCCAGGGGAAGTCCGCCCCGGGCGCTATGCGCGGGATCACCGACACCGAGACCGGCGATGGCGGGTTCACGTTGACGGAGATCGTCTTCGTGCCGGGGATCTGTCGCACGCTCGCACCGATCGCGTCCAGCTGAGCCTGCACGGCCCCCATGTCGCCGGACAGCAGCGCCCCGGTCAGGGCCATGGCAGCCTCGCTGCCCTTCGTCTTGGCGACCTGCTGGATCAGCGTGAGCATGCCGGTCCACTCGGTGAGGGACTGCTGGCCCGCGGTCTTGAACGCGCCGGCGACGCCCTTCAGGTCCTCTGCGCTGATCGGCAGGTCCGCACCCCAGATCGCCTGCAGTTGGCTCATGGCGTCCTTCACGTCTCCGGACAGCAGGGCGCGTTGCAGGGCGTTCGCCGCGTCGGCGCCCTTGGCCTCCGCGACTTGTGCCAGCAGGCCCATTCCACGCTGCATCTGGACCTTGGCGGACGCGCTGCCCTTCTTCACCGCCCTGGCCATGTCGGTGACGGCCATCTCCTGCAGGACCTTCCCGAACTTGCGGGCGTCGTTGGTCTCTGCGGCCTCGGCGAACTTCTGTGCCGTCTTCTTGCCGTAGCGGGCGGCGATCGCCGGCAGTTGGTCCAGGCCCGCCCGGAACGCTTCCGTGGACCGGGACGAGGACTCGGAGAGGATGCCCTGCAGCTCGTCGGCGACCTTCGTCTTGCCCTTGGAGAGCTGCTTGACCAGCTCGTCCAGGATCGGAGCGGATCCCACCCCGAGCGTGGAGAAGTGGTCGGTCAGGCCCGTGTACCCGGACATGGCCAGCGCCGACAGGTTCTTCTGGAAGTCCCGCTGCGACTTCAGCTGCTTCTGCAGCTGGTCCATGTAGTCCTTGAGCGTCGCCCTGGCGTTCTTGTTGGACTTGGCGACCTTGTCCTGCGCCGCGGCCCACGCCTTGGCCGGGTCGACGATGCCGCCCAGGGCCTTCGCCATGGCCTGCATCTCCTCGGTGTACTCCGGCACACCGTCCTTGCCGGGCGGCACCAGGAGTTCCAGGGACCAGACCTTCGAGGCATTGACCCGTGCCTGCCGGACCTTGGCGTTGACGATGTCCATGTTGGCGGCGAGCTCGGACTGCTTCTTCACTGCGTTGGACCAGATGTCGTGCTGCGTGTCGATGACGTCCATCGCCGCGTTGCCCTCAGCGGTCAGCACGGTGCTGGCCTGCTTGGTCTGGGGGTTCACCAGGGTGAGCAAGGTGTCGCTGCGCAGCTTGGCCTTGAGGGCCGCGAGCTTCTCGCCACCGGACGTGATGGCGGTCAGCGCGTCGGCCATGTCTATGCCGGCCGCCTTCAGCTTGGCCGCGTCGTCGTCCTTGGTCAGCGACTCGGTCAAAGCTCGCAGTCCCGCACCTTCGTCGCCCTGCTCGTGCTCCGCGCGCAGGGCTGTCACGAGGTCATCGGTGGCGATCTTGGCCTTCTGCTTCGAGGCCGAGTACGCCGAGTACGCGATGACGCCTACGGCGAGGAGCGCCGTGAGGCCCGACACGGCCAGGCCCGCGCCCGCCAGCACTGCGGGCATCGCCGACTGGCCGGCCCGCGCAGCAGCCTGGGCGACCCGGAACTCGCGCCACTGCGCAGTCAGCTTGCTGACTACGACAAGGGCGAGCATGCCCCCCGCAGACACGGCGAGCATCCCTGCACCGATCTCCTTGAGCGGGCCGGGCGCGTCCGCGAGCGCCCCCGCGAACACCGACACGGCTTCGCCGACGGCCTGCAGGGCAGGCAGGAGCGCCCTTCCCAGGTCCATGCCCAGGGCCTTGCTGCGGTTGACGAACATGGCCCACTGGCCGGCTGTGGTGTCCATCTGCACCTGGAAGGCCCGCTGGGTGGCCCCCGCCCGCTCGACCTCGTTGGCGATACCCGAGTAGGCGTCGGCGTAGTTCTGGCCGTCGGCGGCCGCGAGCGCCAGGACCGCCCGGGATGCGCGCACGTCGTGGAACAGACCCGTGATCGCCTCGGCCTGGCCGTGCGTGGATTTCACCAGCTTGTTGACGACCACGTACAGGCCGTCCTGCTGCACCGCGGAGGCCGCCGAGTCGTAGCCGAGCGTCTTGATCGCCGTGCTCAGCTCGTCGGTGGGCTGCATCATCCGCGTGAGCATCATGTTCAGCGCGGTCACGGACTCCGCCGCGGGTATCCCGGCGAGGGTGATCGTGGCGATCGCTGCCGACATGTCGTCGAACTCCACGCCGGCGGCAGCCGCCATCGGCACCACACCGCCGAGGTGCTGGGCCAGTTCCTCGAACGAGATGACACCCTTGTTGACCGTCTGGAACATGATGTCCATGACGTCGCTGGCGTCTCCGGCCGTGAGGCCGTATGCCTTCAGGACACCCAGCAGGGCCCGCGAGGACGTCTCCGTGGTCGTCAGGCCCGCACTGGCGCCCTGCGCTGCCACCCCGAGGATCGTCATGGCGTCGGCACCGTCGAAGCCCGTGGAGACGATCTGGTAGAGGCCGTCGGCGAGTTGGTTCGACGACTGCGTCAGGTCCTTCGACAGGTCCACGATCTGATCGGTGAACGTCCCGACCGTCGACGAGTTGATGTCCTTGGAGATCGTCATGACGTTGGCCATGCGCTTCTCCAGGGCCACGGCCTGCGCGACGCCGGCGCCGAGGACCGCCGCCAGCACCACACCCGTCTTCAGATATCCGCTGTTGCGGGCCTGTGTGGCAGCCCGGGACTCAGCATCCGCAGCGGCCTGCGCCTGCCGTACGGCGGCCGCGTTCACCGCGGCGCGCTGCGCCGCTGCTGCCTCGGCCTCCGACCGGGCGGCGACCGCGGTCAGCGCCGTTCCGTCGGCGACCTGCCTCGCCTGAAGTGTCCGGTTGGACAGGGCCGCGCCACGAGCGGCGGCTGCCTGGGCCGCCGCGGCACGCCCCTCCTGCAGCGTCTGCGCCTGCGCGGCCTGCGCGGCAGCTCGGGCGGCCGCGGCCGCGGTGTTCTGTGCGGCGAGCGCCCCCCGGCCGGTGGCGACCTGGGCCCGGGCGGCCATGGTCTGGGCGAGCGCCTGCGCGCGCAGAGCGCGCTCCCCCGCCATCACGGCCGCCGCGCGTTCGGTCTCGGCCTTCGCTGCCAGGTTCGCTGCGAGGACCTGGGCCCGGCCGTTACGTTCGGCTGCGGCAGCAGCCGCCGTCTGCGCGGCCTGGGAGCGTTCCGCCGCGGCGGTGACGCGGGTCTGGCCAAGGACAGCATCCACGGAAGCGGACGCCTGCAGCCGGGCCAGCCGCTGCGTGGCCGACGACGTTTCCATCAAGGTCCGGTTGACCTGCTGCAGCTGCCCGTCGAACTGGCGCAGTTGCCCGGCACCGGATCGCAGCCCGCTGGTCAGGCCGGCCGTCTGCGCCTGCAGGTTGACGTAGAGGTTGTAGGCACTCGCGCCCACCTACTGCTCCTGTCTGGGCCTGAGCCCGATCTTGACCCCGCGCCCATCCGGTCCGTCCGGTACCTGCTCCCGCTCCATCTCCAGCAGCTCGCACCCCGGACAGGTGCTCGCATCGGCCACGTACGCGAACCGGTCCCCGCCCAGGTCCGGCCGCCACTCATCCGACCTGGTGCCGCAGCCCGTACACACCGCGCGGCTGAACGCCAGCCACGCCAGGGCCTTCGCCCGGTCCAGTGCCGACCAGCGGCCGTCACCCGCCCCCGTGAATTGACTGTGCGGCATTCCATAGGTGTGGCACAGATCCATTTCGGCACGGAAAGTCGGGTCAGCGATCAGCCTTTTCCCAGGTCGGCCCGCAGCGTCTGGTTGATCACGAGAGCGGACGTGAACAGGGCCTTCGCCTCGGCGTCCGCCCATGAGTCCAGGAGCTCCTGCGCGTCGGCCACGCTCATGCCCTCGGTCTCCGCCTCACCGGCGTCACGCTCGACGTGGCAGGCGGAGATCAACGCCGCGGGGAACGTGTCGACGTTGTACTCCATCCCCTGGTCGGCCTGCACCTCGCTGGGGGCGTGTTCGCGCAGCAGCTGCTCCCACACCGGCCGGGGCAGCGCCCGGAAGGTCAGAGTCAGCGTGGCGTCCACGAGCGCGTCCTGCGCCTGAACCAGTGCGGCGTCGGCGGCGAGGACTTGCGGGTTCGACTGCACCCAGGCGTCGCGCTGCTCCTCACGTATGCCCTGCTCAGCGCATTCAGCCAGTGCCCCGGCACGCGCCTTGGCCAGGGCCAGCGCCGCTTCGGTGACGGCGGTCTTGGCGTCCTGGTCGTCGCAGATCGACAGGGTGCGCTCGGGTAGCTTCCGTGCCCGCAGGCGGGCCATCTTCGCCGACCAGTGGGCATCCTTGGCGACAGCGACCGCCGGCGGCTCGGTGGTGGTGTTCGTAGTCATGCGGATCCCCCCGGATCAGGTGGTCGCCGGCACGGCGGCGTCGAGCGTCGGATCGTCGGCCACAGCGAAGGTCACGGTGAACTTGGCCGGGTCCGACCCGGCGGAGTAGGCCGGGGCACGCGAGGCGACACGGACGGGAAAGATGTCCATGGACTTCGACGCCGGGACGTCGCCCTTGCGCAGGATGACGACCCACCCTTCCTCGCCCTTGCTGAGCAGGGCCTCGATGGTGTCGCCAGCCTTGTCCTCGTAGAAGGTCAAGGTCGAGGCGTCGGCCTTGTCCTCACCGGGGATCGACGTGGTGAGCGTCGAGCCCATGTCGGGGGTGTCGATCGGGCTGTTACCGAGCGACCAGCCCGCAATGTCAGAGATCGCGCCGGACAGGTCGGTGCCACCGGTCAGCTCCGCGCGGGTCGGGATGTTCGTCGCCGCGGCGATCTCCGACAGGAAGTAGATCTTCGTGACGCCGCGGCGCATGAACCGCTGCTGGGTGGTGCCCAAGGGGGGTGCTCACTCTCCGGGGACCCGGCTCCCAACGACACGGAGGCCCGTCCCCAACAGGTCGCAGAACTGCGAGCCAGGGGGTGCGGCCCGTGCCGGTATGGCCGGGCGTCCGCGCATGGGCCTCCGCGGTGAGGTGCGATCAGGTGTCAGCTGTTCGGCGTGGAGACCGTCAGGACGAATCGCTGGACGTAAGTGTAGGTCGAGCTCACGACACCGGTCCCTTCCTCCCGGTCCAGCTCCCGCCCGATCACGGTCGCCCCGGTCACGGAGATCGGGTTCAGGTACTGACCGCTGCCCGGCACCCGGGCCAGGAATGCCTGCCGTGCCTTGTCGGCCTGCAAGGAAGCCTGCTCGGCGGTCTGGCCCACCGACGACACCTGCAGCAGCACCCGTGCGTCGGCGTCGCTGTCCCCGAACGACGGCCCCAGACCGGAGACTTGCCCCAGCTCGTACAGCACGCTGTACGGAATCGTGTTTCCCGTCGGCACTGCCGCCGATGTGGGAGCAGTCCCGTATCCACAGGACCGGCCGGTCGCCGTCTGCAGCATGGCCTGTACTGCGAGCGCCACTTGGCGCCCCGACACCGTCATCTATGCCTCCTCGTTGTTGTCGGTCACTGGCACTGCGGTGACCGTCCCTGAAGCGGTGGCGAACTGGTGCGGGCCGGTCGCCGGACCTCCGCCGCGGCGTTCACACCGAGTGCCCGTCGACGACACGGCCGAGGGCGGCTCTGAACAGGGGGCCGACCGATTCAACTGCCGGTCCGACGTGCGCATACGGCGGCTGGGCGTAGACACGACCGAGGCTGTCGGGGCCCACGTACCCGTACTCCAACCGGCGCCCCTGCGGCTTCGCCGTACCGACGATCCCTGTCACCGCTTCACCAGTGACGTGAACCTCGTGCGTCCACGAGCGCCGATAGTCGCCGGTCGGCGCGTTCGGGCCGGGTCTGCCCGACGCGTTGGCCTTGATCTGCGTCTCCAGCAGCATCGCGTAGTGCCGCACCACAGAGATTGCCGCCGGCAGCGCCCGGGCGGCCCGTGCCTGTAGTTGGGCAGCGATCTCGTCCGCGTTGCTGAAGGCGCCCGCTCCCGGGCCTGGCAGGCCTGGGCTCGCCACTATCCGGTCACCTCCGGCTGCCACAGCCCGGACGCCCAGTCCTGCAGCAGCCGCAGCATCGCCCGAGTCATCTCATGAGGCCCCCCGTCCAAAAGGTCGTACCGGGACAGGGCGTTGCGCTCCAACTCGGCCGCGTCGATCGCCGACAGGAACGCCGCGGCGGCCGGTCCAGGGTCCAGAGGCACACCTACGACAACGCGCGCCAACCCGTCGAACTCGTCCTTCACCCGGGGCGACAGGAACAGGACCAGCTCGGCCGGCTGCCCCGCGCGCTGGCGAAGGTCGTACCCAGAGACCTGGGAAGAGATGTCGCGGCCGTCGAGCTCCACGGTCCCATCGGCGTGGTCGGCCGTAATCCGCGCCCAGTGCGCCTGATCATCCATGCCGTTCAGCCTACGAAGGGGTCCGGACAGCGTTGCGGCCCCGCGCGACGTCCGCGAGGCCGTCCGTACGCGGGGGTCAGATGGCGCTGGACGCGGTGGTGATGCGCTCCATCAGCCTGGTGGAGCGGCAGATCTCCACCGTGGACGCCTCGGTGACATCGTCGGCGAGCCAGATGCGGCCGGCCAAGCCGCCCGTCTCGCTGACGACCTCGACCAGGTCGCCGAGCAGCGCCACCGGCGCCGCCACGGGAGTCACGAGCCGGTACCAAGCAGAGCCCTCGGACAGCCAGTCCTGGCCGAGGACCTGACCAAAGACGATCTGCCCGTGCGTGGACAGCACTGCCCCCGCACCCTCGTACACCACCGTGGTCGGAGTCTGGCCGGGCTCCCCCGTCACCGGGTCGAGGACAGGCTGGCCGGCTGTACGAGAGATCCGCACCGTGTCGGTCAGCTGCGCCTCCAGCGCGGTCCTGGCCTGAGAAAGATCCAGCGCCATCGCCTCACAGCCCCGTCGTCTGGGTGGACTCGTCCAGCCACGTCGTACGGACGACGGCGAGCGAGTTGGCGTCCGAGATATCCAGAACCCTCCACACCCTGTTCATCAGACCCGGATCCTGCGTGGCCACGGTGACGCGCACGTGATCCTCACGCGACGCGAGCGGCGCATCCAGAGGGGTCAGAAGCCGGTAGCGGTTGCGGGTGTCGTCGGCGTACGCCTGCCCTTCCAGAGACAGGACCAGTCCGGGACCGCCGGACGAGAAGATCGCACCGGAACCGGTGTAGACGATCGAGTCCGGGCCGGGGTGGTACTCGCCGGAGTCCGGGTCGAGGACCGGCTCCCCAGGGCGGAAGATCTCGACAGTGTCCACAAGAATGCGCGTCTCGACAATGGGGGCAACGGCGGCAAGCGAAAGCCCCTCGGAGGGCGGAGGAGTGCTCATACGTTCGAGCGTAGGACGGCGCACGGACAGCCCCCGGATCCAGAGGCCCCGATGGCACAGCGTCCGCCGTGCCATCGAGACAAACCTTGATCGATGTATAAGAGGATTTCGTAGGGCTGAGCCCGAATCCACCCGGCTTGATGCCTGCCCGAGACCGCCGGACACGTGGAGGAGCTGGACAGACCAGCCGGAACTCCCTGCCCGAACGGTCAGATCATCTCGCCGACCGCAAGGACACCTCAGAAACGATCACTCCGGAATCAAGCCGGAGGATCCAGGATCAGCCGAGGGCAGGCCTTGAAACCCTAGAACTAACTTTCCTTCAGGAGAGGGTCAATCATTTTCTGAAGGTCTTCCCCGCTTATGGCACCCACATGGCGCGCCGCAATCTTTCCGTTCCTGTCAAGCACCAGAGTGGTGGGGATTCCCTTGGGGGTCAAATTCCCCTTCGGGAAGCGCAACATTAGCCTACCCGTAGGATCAAAGAAGCTAGGGTATTCGATACCGAAATTTGCTTCGAAGTTAACGGCCGGCGGCTTCTTCGGATCCCTGGTATTAATCCCGACAAATTTCACATCCTTGGAATTCATGCGCTTCGACAGCTTTGCAAAATAGGGGGCCTCGGCACGACACGGGGAACACCATGAACCCCATACATTCAGTACAATCACCTTGCCTTTATATGCGGGGCCCGCCAGGTCGAGTTTCGAACCATCGAGAGTTTCGCCATTCAACTTTGGGGCATCCTGCCGATCCTTCTTTTGAACAGTGGCGATGCCGCCTTCACCAGTAACGAAACCACCCCCTCCCGTTCCGTTCGATCCAGAGCCACCGCAGGCCGATAGAGTTAGCGCGAATAGACATGAGGCGCCAACGGTCAGGGCGAGATGACGTGCCGCAAGGGATGAAGAATCCATGCAAGGAGTCTCCCATGTCTCGTGCCGGAGAACACGCCCCACCCCGGTAGACGAATCCCGAGCCCAGAGGCATGGCTGCGGGCACGAACACCCGGTCAAGGTGATCACGAACCTGGGGGGCGCGGTCGGGGTGAAGGTGACAGGGAGGGCAAAAACCGTGCCGGCGGCGAGGAGTGACCCCAGTATGGCCAATCCGACAGCCGCACGGGCGGGCGCCGCGCCCCTTGGGACGACCCCTTGCCTGCTGACCTCAATCCCCCGACTCGAGTGCCCAGATTGGCTGATTTACACCCCCTTGCCACTCACCAGGCCCCATCCTTCACCGCCTCACCGGCGGGACTCATTCCGCACAGAATAGAGCGAAAACTGCCCAGCTCGCATCGCGCCGCAGCCACACCCTCAGGTGGCACGTCGCGTTAACGACGCAGTCACGCATGCGGACACGCCACCAGGGCCCGCACCACGCCAGGACGCTCTTTACCACAGTTGCATCACTCAAGGTTTAGAATGGGCCACGCCTCAACAAAGACCACCAGGGCCAGCCAGGGCGCGAAGTGTGGAATTTAGCGAACCGGCCCATAAGATTAAGTTGCCCTAAAGGGGTCATATCTAACCTTGGACACATACCCCGTATTCCGGATTTCAGGTCTAGCCGCATCAGCCAGTCACCGCTAGTGTCCATTCGACCTGAGTTTCGGAACAAAGGTGGGGGGAACATGAAGAACATTGTCCGCAACAGGATCGTCACGGTGCTGTCTGCCGCCGCAATAGCGTTCACGGGCATGACCGCGTCTGCCGGCAACGCATTCGCAGGGCCGCCGTCTGCATCCTTCGACGTTGGGGTAATGCAAGCCGACGGGTCGCGCTACATATGGATTTACAGGAACGGAGTACTAGCTGGAGCGGGTGGCTGGCAGGCCAATGGCGACCTCCTTCTGGTCTCCGACCGGGCTTCGGACGGCTACTACATCACGGCCCATATAGCTAATTCGAGCTATAGCAGGAACCTGAGTTCGGCAGGCTATCCTTCTCCATCCGATCGTCAACTCGGTGGAAATATCGCCGAGGACAAGACCTATGATTTCTGGACGTGCATCGGAAGCAATACGGCTGGCCTGACGTGCTCCGACGTATATAAGGTTACTTCCTAGGTTCTGTTTTTCGAATGGTCCGCCGGCTTCGTCGGCGGACCATTCACCTGAGAAGCTGCTCCCGGACGGGTCAGCTCTGGAAGGCTCCTCGGCCAGCCGCCGGCCCGCGCCCGCCCGCGGGTGATGGCCCGCCGTCACGTCCCAGCGGCGGCCGTCTGCCGACGTGATCCTCCGCGGGTCGGGCCGACCCTGCGCTCCGTGATCCAGGTCGGGTGGGCGTCCGGCGAACCTCACCCTGCTTCGGCCTCAGCCGGCTGATGCGGTCGGAATCCGATCAGGAGCGTCGGACGTAGGGGCCCCCGGACGGGGGTGCCGGGAAGCGGGGCGGCGCGGGGGTGGTCAGACCTCGATGTGGGCGACGATGACGACGGTGCCAAGCACGGTGACGTGGTAGACGATGCGGGTGACGCCTTCGGCGTACTCCCGCAACGGCACCTGCCCTTCGCGCGTAGGCCTCTCCTGTCCGATCCACGGGTCGAGGGAGATGGCGACGAGCGCGCGGTCGAGTCGGACGACTTCGGCCACGCTCAGCTTGGACAGGGCAGGCTCGCATTCAGGTGTGAAAGCGATCTGTGCGCGCCGAGGGGAGTTCCTAGGCGACACGGGCGTCCGCGCCGTCTCCGGTGACGTCGATGCCGTGCGCGGCGTACAGGTCGACGCGCAGGGTCTCCCAGTCGCGTCCCAGGCCCACGCCGTGCTCGGTCATGCCGCGAAGGGACTCGGCCAGCATCTGTTCGCCGGCCTGTGCGGCTTCGTCGGCCTGCTCCAGGATCGCGGGCTTCTCGTGCTCCTCGAACTCCAGCCGCATCGGTGTCCCCTTCCGCGCTATGGGCGTCCTACCGGTACGGTACGCCGCTGGACTGGGCGTGTCCGCCCTTCCCCGCTCATACCGGAAGGCGCCACGACGGGCCGGTTTCGTCTCCGAGCCACACCGTCTGGGACTCCGGTGTGATCGTGATGCCGAATCCGGACTGGTGGGGTGCGCCGGCCTCCTGCCACTGGAGCAGGGCTTCGGAGACCCGGTCCCACAGCGGGCTCGGGCCGCGCTGCGTGACCAACGGCTTCCCGTCGTCGTCCACGCGGTCGTTGGAGTAGGCCAGCGAGCCCGTCCCGACGTCGGAGAGCACCTGGTGCACGCCCCCGCCGAGCCGTTCCGCGTTCGGCACGGCGAGCTGCGCCACCCAGCGCGCCGTCCAGTCGTCCAGCAGTGCCGGGGAGAAGGGCGAGCCCTTGCTGGGCCCGGACAGCAGGACCAGCGGCGGCCGCGGGGGCCGGCCGTGAGGCCGGGCGATCATGAACTGGGTGGTGCCGGGCAGGAACCTTCCCGTGGCGCACCCGCGCCCGGTCACGGTCAGCTTCGCCAGCCCGTAGGCGCCCATCCAGCCGCCGAGGGTGACCAGTACGGTCCCGCCGACGGTGATCTGGTCGAGCCAGCCGTACGGGATGTACCGCACGGCGCAGGTCGCGATCAGGGCGTCGTAGGAGCCGTCGATGAGCCGGGCGTCCAGTCCGTCGCCGACGAGGAGCTTGGGTGCGTAGCCCAGGCTCTTGAGGGCACCGGCCGCCCGCTCGGCGTTGTCCGGGTCGACCTCGACCGAGGTGATGTTGGCGTCGCCGAGGCGGTGGCAGCCCAGCGCCGTGGAGTAGCCGGTGCCGGTGCCGATCTCCAGCACCCTCTGCCCGCTGGTCACCCCGAGCTGCTGCCACATCCGCAGCACGAGCGACGGCAGGGTGGACGACGAGGTGGGGTCGCCGGCCGTGGGCGCTTCCACGTCGAGCGCGCTGATGTGCCCGTCGAGCTGGGTGATCAGGGTGACGTCCTCGTACACGCCTTCCAGCCAGTCCGCGTCGGCCGGCTTGACGGCCTCGTACAGGGTGGGGTGGGTGCCGGGCAGGGGGCGCATGAAGCCGTCGGCGACGAAGACCTCGCGCGGCACCCCCTGGGCCGCGCACATCCACGCCGGGTCTTCGAGGTCACCGGATGCCCTGAGCCGGTCGGCCAGGGCGTCCCGCAGTCCTTGCGATGTTGTCACGAGAGTCCTTCCTGCAGTTTGTCGGCGAGGGCCTGCGCGATCGGGTCGCGTATCTCCTCGTGGAACCAGGCCCATTGGCCGTTGGCGTTGCATTCAAGAAACGTCCAGTCACCCTGCGCCGTGACAGCGAAGTCGTACGCGCCGTAGACCAGGCCGAACACGGACTGGTAGGCGCGGACTCCTTCGGCCACGGCGGCCGGCACCGGCACGCTCGCGTAGCTGAGTTGGGAGTAGTCCTTGCGCCAGTCCAGATGGTCGCCGTTGATGTCGATGCGCACCGCGAACAGCTTGTCACCGACGGCGGTGAGACGGACGTCGAACTTCTTGTCGACCTTCGCCTGGAACAGGTGTGGGCACACCGACACCTCGTCGGTGATGTCGTCCGGGTCGACGGCCGAGACCCACACGGTCCGGGCCCGGCCATCCTCGTCGGGGAACGGGCTGGTCCACAGCGGCTTGTAGATCGCGCCTCCCGGCTGGGCGGCGCAGAAGTCCTTAGCTGCCTGCGGGTCGGTAGTGATCAGGGTCTGAGGTGTCAACAGGCCCACTTGGCCGGCCGTGATGAGCTGCGCCGGCTTGTGCTCGGCGCTGCGGTTGTGCCAGGGGTGGTTGACGTACAGGCAGCGGGGCAGGGAGGCGAGAACGCCTCCCATGCCCCACCGGAACTGGTGAACGGCCCAGTCGGCGGCATGACCTTCCAGGCCGGGCGGGGGGCCGTAGGCCGTGGGCCGGCGCCAGTACACCGACCGCACGTCACTCAGTTCGATGCTGCGGGTCGCGGTGGTTATGCGGCCCTGCATCCCGTCGGACCCGAGCGTGGCCACGAGGGCGCCGCCCTCGTGGATGTCCACGCCCGGGTCGAGCCGCGCCACCGGCACCCCGCGGGCATTGAGCACGCGGATCATCACATCGGCGGTCGCGTCGTGCAGGCTGGTCACGACCAGCACGGGCCGGTGGCGCTCGCTCATGTCAGTTCACCTCAGTCCTGGTCGTTGCAGGGGACGGAGTCGCTGTCCGAGGAGCCCGGCGCTCCCCCGTCGGCGGACGTCGCCGTGGAGGTGGTGGAGTTGGTGCTCGTGCCGTGCTCGCCCATCTCCACGTTGCGGCCGTGCTCGTCGATCAGGACGGCGGTCTGCGTCTCGGGGTCGAGGACGGTGGTGAAAGCGGGCACGGCCGGCGTGTCGGTGTAGTAGGCCATGCGCCTGGCACCCCAAGGCTGCTTGGTGATGCCGTCCTGTGTCAGCTCTGCTGCCACGATGGTCTCCCTTACGGGTTGATTGGCTGGCCAGCCGGGCGGCTGACCAGAGACTGGGGGGCTTTTCCCCCTCCCGATCTACCCTTATTTTAGTCGCATTCGGGTGGGGGTCAAGATTTTTGGGGTGCAAAATCCCAGGTCAGAGGCCCAGAAGGCCGGGCCAGGGCTCGGCGCACTCGACACGCAGGATCGCGCCCACCGGCACTGCCGACGCCGAGTCCGACAGCTCCGCCCCCAGCCGCCGAGGGGCCGCGCCCAGGAACCGTGTGGCCGCCCCGGCGACTTCGGAAAGCAGAGCGACATCGCTCAATGCCGGGTCCTGGCCTACTCACTACGCACCAACTCCACGGTGTCCGGAGCACCCAGATCGATCATGGTGTTGGTGTTGGTAACGACGCCCACACGGTGATGGCGGGCGTAGGCGGCGAGAGCAAGGGACAGCTTCGGCTCCGAGGCCGTGTGACGTGCGACTGCGGTCAGGTAGTGCAGCAGCTCAGGTGTCAGCCGAGCACGCCCCTGAAACAGGCGGAGGCTGTCCGCTCCGTGCTCAGCCGCCAACTCAACGGCGTGTACGGGATCAGGCTTCTCGACCAGGCCCGCCATCGTGCGTTCCGTCCCTGCGCCGGCGCAGATGATCACTCCGTGGCTGCTCGCAGCCTGAAGATCGAACGGCCCAGCGAGAACTGCCGGGGTGTGCGGAGAGGCGACGGCCATGAGTTCGGAAAGGGCCGTGTGGCTCGGGTCGACGTTGTCAGCAAAGGCCAGGCAGACATCCCCGGTGTGCAGATGTTCGGCCCCGTTGAGCGCGGACGTGACGTCGGCGTAGCGACCGTGCTGGGCAATGAAGTCCACCTGCATGCGCTCGATCAGCGGTGGCTGCTCGGCCGGCTGGTGAGCCAGTTGCCGGTATCGGGCCAGGGCGCCAGGCGCGAGAACCTGACGGGTCCAGTCGATGATGGGGGCGTAGTACGGGTGATGGACCACCACCGCGCGGTCCACCCCGAGATTGGCGGCCTCCTCCAGCACGTGAACTAAGCCGGGCCGCCCCTGAACCGGGCGTAGTTCCTTGGGTAGGAACGGTGACCACCCAGCAACCCGTGTGCCGAGTCCTCCTGCAGCGATAACAACCGCGGTGGGTCGCTCATTCATTGGTGTTTGCCCCTTACTCGGGAAGGTGAGCGATACCGTCTGGGGATGCATACACGTGTGACCGGCATCGTCATCGAGGACAACGAACTCCTGGTTCTGGACCAGGACACGGACAGCAAACGGTCATGGAGCTTGCCCGGAGGGAAGGTCGAGAACGGCGAGACTCTGGCCGAGGCCCTGGTCCGGGAGATGCGAGAAGAAACCGGCGTCGAGGTCGAGGTCGGGCGGTTGCTGTACGTGTGCGACAACGTCAACGCTCACGTCGTTCACATCACTTTCGAGGCCAGGCGAATCGGCGGGCAGGTCGGGGCCGTAACCGAGGGCGCGGATACACGCCCGATCCGGCAGGTCGCTTTCGTCAAGCTCGACGCCCTGACCGACTTGGGCTTCAGCGACACGTTCGTGAAGCTGTGCCAGAACGGTTTCCCTGGGGCGGGGTCGTACATGGGCCCCAAGTCCGCCATCGGTCTATGACCTCGCCCCGGCGGCGGTCAGTGCGGTGACCAGTCGGCGACCCTGCTCGCCCAACGAGCGGTCTGGAACGCCGAGGTCGTCGATCCACTCATTGACCCGTTGCGCCAGCTCCCATGCGCCGAGTCCGGTCGCCTGCGTCGTGTCGGAGTCCCGTACGAGGCGGACACCAACACCGCGCGAGGAGCCCAGCAGGTACCTCGAACGCACTGCCTCGATCGCCTCCCGGGTTCCCGGGGTGTTCCACGCCGCACCGAACAGAAAGCGTTGCTCGGCGCGCGCCGGATTCTGAGCGGGGCCGTCATGGCACCAGATCTGAAGGTTCCCCACCAGGTGGTGCACCTGACCGGAGCCACGCCCGGGTTCGACGACAGAGGACGCATCACCCACCGCGTAGCCGCAGTTGTGCGGTGGCGGCGCTCCAACCGTGGCGTCCAGCGCCTCGGCCCGTGTGGGCAGCCGCGCCCCGGACCAGGCGGCCATAGCGGCTGCCCCTACCCAGGTGACCCAGTACGCCGGGTGCGCCTCGTAGCCGGCGCTGACCAGCCACCGCCGCTGCTTCGGATCGAAGTGCAGTCGGCCGCCGCGTTCGTGCGGCATCGGGCACAGCAGTAAGTTCGTGCCGGACTGGGTGTTCGGCATTCCGGCCGCGTGCAGCATCGTGAGCAGGTCGGCCATCTCGCCGTTGGTGACGAGCGTGTTCCGCCAGGACACCCGGTTCACCGTGTAGTAGGCGGGGAGCGGCACCTTCTGCACGGCTGCTGCCGGCCGCGCGGCTCTGCGAGAGCGTGCGACCGGCTCGCACAGCTCGTATTGGCCGTCACCGGCCAACCATTCGGCAGCGGTCGCAATGATCGTCGGGTCAAGCGTCTGCGCAGCGCGGCTCAACGTGGCGTTGGCGTGTTCGCTTACCCGCTCCGCAGTGCGGCGGTCGAGGTCGGCGATGAGTTCGTTCTTGTTCCCGTTGGTCGCGAACGTGGCATCTGCGGCGGCGGGGCTGGTCGTCGGCGGTTGCGCAGTGGCAGGGATGTCGATGTCCAGTACGTCAGCGATCCGGCCCAGAGTTCCAGCCGGGTCCTTGACGTGCTGCTCATACGAAACGACGGTGTGGGCGCGTCCGTCCAGAGCACGGGCCAGCAGCAATGCGTTGACGGCGAGCAGGCGCCCCAGCGCAATCGGTTCCTCGGGGTCGTCCTGCGGCAGCAGCGATTCGAACTCGTTGCGCCACCGAACCGAGTGGGCGGTTACGGCGACCTGGGCGTACCGCTCGCCGTAGCCCCAACGGCTCCACAGGCGGCCGCGGGCAAAGCTGGACGCTATCCCGACCGGAGCGCGGGTGAGGACCAGCACCGGAGAGTAGGGCAAGAGCGTCAGCGTGGTGTCCGTGGAGAAGTACAGGTTGGTCTCCTTGACCAGGTGCCGCGGATCCCCATAGAGGTCACTCAGCGCGCAGGCCAGGTGGTGCCGCTCCAGATCCCCGAGCCAGGCCCCACCCGTCAGTTCGAGCGGCACTCGACTGCGCGGGGACGTCGGGTGCTTCCTGCTGAGCTGCTGGCGGAACGGTTCGTTGTGCTGGGGCATCCCGGTGCGCAACGAGTCGGACAGCCAGTTCGATCCGACGCGCTCGAAGGTTCCCAGGGCCAGCACCGGCGCTGTCGTGCGCTCCAGGCCCTGGCCTTCGGGATGTCCGTGAAGCGCGGCCACCCGTGCGGCAATGTCCTTGAGATCTGTGAGCATTCATCCTCCAAGGGACTCGAAGTTGACATGGGCGTGATGGGCGGCAGGCGTCATTACGCGAGGGTCGTGACGATGGCGACCACGGTGACGTTCCACAGCACGGTGCTCTCGCCCGCCCACGGGATTCCGTACGGCGCTAACGGTCTTTCCACGGGGCTCCCTCAACAGTCGGCTGCGAGTAGGCGACGAAGGCGAAGCGGTCGTGAAGCCAGCGAAGGTAGTGCTCGTATGCGTCATCGCTGGGAGGCATGGCCTCGCGGCTGGTCGCAAGGATGCCGTCGACGAACCCGGCGCCGGCATGGCGGCATGCGAGGTTGAACCCGGGCCGTACGTCCGTCGGTGTCGGCCCACCAGGCGGTTGGTCGGTGAACTGCGTTCGGTGTACGCGCCATCCCCGGTCAGCGGCGTACTCGCTGAGGAGGGTGTGCTCGGAAACGACGTCAGTTCCAGGAGGGGCCAGCACGTAGGTGGACACCCTGACGGGCCGGTCTCTCGCGATGGCAGAGAGCGTGCTGTCCAGGAAGCTCCGGCGCAGTGCTGTCAGCCTGCTGCCGCTGCTTGCGCGGCGGCGGGGGGTCTCAAGATCGCTCCACGGCCAGTCCTCATCCATCCCGTCGGGGACGAAATCATGCACAGCATCCTCCGGTACGGCTCTACGGGTCCTGTTGCCGGGGCCGACTCGGGGGCCAGGGCCCCGGCAACAGGGTTTTGGTGCGTGCTCACCAATGTCCGAGGGGACTCCGTCCGGGCCAGGACGGCATTGACGAACACGAGGTCAAGGGGCTGTCGCTTCAGATAAAGGCCTTGTCGCAGACGGCTGCTCGGCGGCAAGAAAGACCGCGACCTGGGACACGCGCCGAATCATGAACCTTCCAAGACCACGCCGGGCGGGCTCATGCAACCGTGCACGGCTGGGGGGTGGGGCGGTGCGGTTGGACGATCTGGCCGTCGGGCAGGAGGTCACCGGTGTCGTCGAAATGCACGACACCGTTGCACAGCACCACGCATCCCGCCTTGTAGTCGCGCCGGACTGTTCTCGCGGCGTCACGATCGGATGCATCGGCATCGGGGCAACGGGGTGTGTGCCGGCACATGGTTTTCGTCCTTTCGGAGGGTGGTGGAGGCCCCCGTCGGCGGCATCCGGGGGGAACCGGGTGACGGGGCCGCCGACGAGGGCTGTCTGGGGGGCGCCGCGCGCGGCGGCAGGCATCAGCCAGGTTGGTCCTTGATGTACCGAGCCTCGATCAGCTCCTCGACCAGATCAGAGAGAACGAAGGCGGTGCGCCGGGCAAGTCCGAGGGCCTGCCGGGGTCAGCGGGAAGCCGTTCCTTATGCGCGAGGCGGCCTCTGCCGATGAGTCGCACCATCGTCTCGGTCGGGGGGAACTTCGGGTCCGCTACGGCGATGGCACTGAGCCGGGAGAGGTGGTCACGCATGGCGTTCAAGACCAGCGGTGTCTCCGCTTCAAGGGGTGACTGGTCCCCGATCACGGTGTCCAGGTCGTCGAAGATGTCCTCGACGCTCAGTGGCTGCCACGCGCGCAGACGGGCTAGAACGGTGGCGAGGGCCGCACCGTCGAGCGGAGGTGACCATCTCGTGTCGGACGCATCCAGCGGGGTGGGGAAGGTGACAGTCACTGGCCCTCCCCCGTGGTCGCCTGAACCGCCCAGGTCGTGGGGAGAATCGTCTGCACGATCTTGCCCACCGCCACGTCCTCTTGGTTCTTCTTGATGTCCCAAGACATTCGGCCGCGGTAGTGGGCAACCCACCACAGCCCCGTGGGCGGTCTGCTGTCCTCGCCGGCCCGGTTCGCGACCTCTTCGAAGTTCGGGAACTCGGGGTTCGCGTCTTCCACCTCGATGAGCAGTTCGTCCGTGTCGGCCAGGATCGTCATGCGCAGGTTGATCCGTCCGTCAGCGAACGCCTTCCCGTGTCTGACCGCGTTGTCCACCAGCTTGTCGGCAACACGAGCTGCCTGGTCCACGTGGCCGTGCCAGTGCCCGATCGTGAGCTGCGGACGCACACGTAATCGCGCGTTCGGACCGGCCCCCTCGTTGGCTACGAGGGAGGTGGCCCACTGGAATTGAGGGGCCTCGGTCGTCAGCGGCAAGAGAGTGGTCGTGCTCGCAGCCACGCCGCCTGTAGGGGCTGAAGCGCGCTGGTTCGGCGAGTTCACGGGGGCTCCCAGGATGGCAATGTGCTCGGTCGGGCACTCTCAGCGATGGCTGACACGAGCGTTGCAATCAGGCGGAGACGGATCTACCCCCATACCTTCCTCGGCTCCCGGAGCGAGGTTGACGCCTTTCCTCGGCTGTTCCTCGGAATGACCTCGGATCTGCTAAGTACCCTCGAATGGGGGCAACTTGATGGGGACGGCGTTCTACCGTCAGAGCAGTGACGCGCCAGTCGGATGGCCGTGGAGGCAGCATGTTGTTCTTCCGAAGCACCCTTGAATCGCGCGGCATCCGCAGCCCGGATGACTTCCTTCCGGAGTACCGGAAGGCAGCCGAACGACTCGGACTCAGGGACGTAGATCCCGCCCCGAAAACCATCGAGGGATGGATTTACGAAGGTCGGAAGCCACAGCGAGTCTTCCGGCCCGCCATCGTCGAAATGCTGGGATACAGCCTTGAGCAGCTGTGGTCCGAGGTGCCGGAGGGCACCGCGGCCCGCTCAATACCTCTGACCGGTGCGTCACCAACTGGACGCCATGCCGATGTCGGTGTGGACCTGGACGAGATGAAAAGGACGGGCGCGATGGCAGTGCGACGCGCAAGAGATTTCCTTCTGGGGGCAGACCGCGAGCGGGTGGGTGACGACACGCTCGGCATGCTCGACGACGAGGTGCGGCGCCTGGTCGCCGACTACCCCCGTGTCCCTCTGTCGGAGGTTTGGCCGGACCTGCTGGAGACCCAGGATCAGGTCTTCCGCCTCTTGGAAGGCGGCAGAGTCCGGCCGTCGCAACTACGTGACCTGAACGTCGCGGGCGCCGTCCTCAGCTTCCTGGTCGCCAAGGGCTTCAACGACATGGAAGTCACCCACGAGGCCACGATGATGACGCGGGTAGCCGCCGCCTGCGCTAGGGACGCTGAACACCCTGGGCTCATCGCTCTGACGCACGGCCTCAAGTCGCTGATTGCGTACTGGGGGGAGAAGCCTGCTGACGCCTACCACTACGCCAGCACGGGCGCTGAGTCCGCCGCCGGCCTCCAGGGGACCGTGGGCCTGTGGCTGCTCGGCCTTCAGGCGCGTGCCGCCGCGGTGCTGGGCGACGAGGAGACCGTACGTTCCGCGAATCAGCAGGCAGCCGACCGGCGTGAGAGCGTCACTCCGGATGATCTGGATGAGCTCGGCGGGCTCTTCACCTACGCCCCGGAGAAGCAGCTCTACTACGCCGTGGAATCCGAAGCCCTCCTCGGCCACGGAGGCAGTGAGCTTGCCGCGCAGGCAGAGAAGGCGGTGAGGGACTTCAGCAACCCTGAAGCCCCGAACTGGGCGTTCGGAGACCTCGCCGGCGCACAGTGCGACCTCGCGCTTGTCCGGCTCTTCAGCGGAGACGTGGATGGCGCGGCAGAAGCCATCCGCCCGGTCCTCGACCTTCCCGCATCCCACCGCAACAACGGCATCATCGTCTCTGCCATGCGCGTCAGGAACTCCCTGACCGCCGGCCCCGTTCGCACGGCCGTAGTGGCCCGCGATCTCCGCGCGGAGATCGAAGCCTTCCCGACCAGCCGCCCCGCACTGCCGCGCGCGTAACATCCGGGCCATGCACCCGATCATTCGCTCCAACGCACGTCTCGGCCTGCGCGAGCTCGCCTCCACCGATGTGGAGGCGCTGCTTGCCATCTACGGCAACCCGGAAGCCACCGCCCACCTGTCGTTCGAGCCGCGGAACCATGAGCAGGTCGAACAGATCGTGACGCGATCCGCCGCAGCTGCCGCGGCGCTTCCACGCACGGAATACGCGCTCGCCGTGATCGAACTGGAGACCACCGAACTGATCGGGTTCGGCCGCCTGGCCCTCGACCCCCACCAGCAGCGCGGAGCCACCGTGGGCTTCGCGCTGCGCCCGGAATCATGGGGAAGGGGGTACGGCATACAGACGGTGCAACTGCTCCTCGCCTTCGGCTTCACCGACCTGAACCTGCACCGAATTTGGGGTGCCCGATCTCCTCTCAATGAGGCCTCAGCAAAGACCATGCTGGCCGCTGGGATGGTGGAGGAAGGCACGATCCGCGAACACGTGCTGAAGGCCGGAAAGTGGCGAGACTCCGTTGTACACGCGGTCCTCGATCGCGAGTTCAGGAGCCAGCTCGCATAGCTAAAGGCTGCGCATCAGTGTGCGTCCGGCGCATGATCCGGGCGAGGCCCGAATGCCCGCCCGCACCGCGG
The DNA here is from genome assembly GCF_043202315.1 of Streptomyces sp. NPDC048211. NCBI lineage: Bacteria > Bacillati > Actinomycetota > Actinomycetes > Kitasatosporales > Streptomycetaceae > Streptomyces > Streptomyces sp. NPDC048211. The sequence continues at coordinate 85,062 of NZ_JBIDAD010000011.1, read as the reverse complement.
GTGGGAGATCGGCCATGCAGCCGCTTCCTCCACCGTCCTGAGCGTCCCTATGGCCTTGTCGGGGTCCTTGTGGCTGGTCCAGCCACACCCGGGGCCGTCGAAGACCTGCATGTACTGCACGCCGGCCTCCCTCGCCCTGTTCAACGTGCCCGAGTTGTAGGCCACGGCCGACTTGGCCAGGGTCGCCGACTCCGCCCACGCCTGCACCGGCATCCGCGCCCCGTTGCGGTAGACCACGTACTGCAGCTGGTGCTCGGCGGCCAGCCGATCGGCGAGGGCCTTCGCGGCCTGCAGCGCCGTAGTGTTCCCTGCGGCCAGGAGCGGTACCTCGCGGCGGGCGGCCTCGCGTACGGCTCGGTAGAACGCAGCTGCCATGCGCTGTTCCTCCTGCGAACGGCGCAGGAAGTCCGCGTACGAGTCGGCGGCGAGCGACTGCAGCGCCTCGGTGTGAATCAGGGTCCATGTGAACCGGCCGCCCAGAGCTTCGGCTACCTCCTGCGCCCCCTGCTCGTACAGCAGCGGCAGTTGGCGGGTGACGAACGCGCGGGCCTCGGCGTCTACCCGCTGCTGGAAGTCGGCGATGGCGGCTTGGAACTCTGCGAGGCGGCCGACGACGTGCGGGGCACGGCCCGACTCCGACAGGGCTGCCAGGACGGCGGCCTGCTGGTCGGAGAGGCGCTGCCAGGCGTCCTGCAGGACCGCTGCGACACGGCGGGCGACCACGCCGGCGTTGCCGGGGACCAGCGGCGGAAACTCGTAGGCCACGGCTTACCGGTGCCAGCTGTGAGCACGGCGCAGGGGCGCGACGACCAGTTCGGTGCCGTCGGTGTTGTCGTCCGGGGCGGTGGCAGCCTCGACCGATGCGATCTGCCGTTCCAGGCCGGTGAGATTGTTGCTCTGGTCGAGGGTGACGACCCCGTTGACGGTCAGCTGAAGGGGGTCGGCTAGCAGCCGGGCGCGGCGTTCGGACAGCACCTCCAGGGCGACGGTCTTCGCCGCACCAAGGCGGGTGTACCGGTCCTGCAGGTCGGCCGCGTCGGTGGATTTGCCGAGCTGTGCTTGGAGCCAAGCGAGGACTGCAGGATCCACGTGGTGGTGTCCTTCCGGGTAACAGGTTCGGCCCGGCACCCCGCAGCGGGTGCCGGGCCGAACCTGGCTCTGGGGTACTACTCTTCGGTCGCCTTGCGGGCCCTGGCCTTGGCGGCCGGCTTGGCCGAAGCGTCGGGCACCGACTCGGTGACCGGCACGGGCTCGGGCTCCGGCTCCGGGCCGGGATCGGCAGACGCCGGCGTCTCCTGTTGGACGTCGGTCGCCTCCTCCTCCGCTGTCTCCCACGCGTCCGGGTTGGTGATGGCCTCGGCCACGTCCTCGTCCGGCACCTCACCGGGCTGCAGGATCAGCAGCTCATGCGTCTTGGGGTGCTCCAGGTGCACCGCTGTGGCCAGTCGCCTCCCCATGTCACAGCACCTTCGCAACGATGTGGCAGTCCGGCGTGAAGAGCACCGGCATCGCTGCCGCCGCGCCCTTGGTCCACACCTGCGGCGGGTCGTCCTGCGACCCCCTCGTGATGATCAGGCCCGGTGCGTCCTCGCGAACGATCTCCGGGTTGCTACCGCGGGACAGCACCAGCGATTCCGCCGTGGTGCCGTACATGGTCTGGCCCCACTTCGTGCGGTCCGGCGGGACCATCACCCACCGGTCATCCGGCAGCGGGCGCACCGTGGCGCCGTCGACGCGGACCTGGCCCTTGTACAGCTCGATCGGCGGCAGGCTGTAATTGCCGCGCACCACGTTGACCTGCTGCGGCGTGAGAGACGCCGTCGGTGTGGTCGACGGGTTCACCGACCCGTAGTACGCGGCCCGGTACGCGTTGTTTCTGCCCAGGTAGGAGAAGGCGCGGCGACTGGTGACGACGAGCTCGGGGTACGGGGCACCGATGGAGTCGAGGTAGTCCAGCCACCCCAGCTCGTCCTTGATCGGGTCCGCGGTCGGGTCGGACCACAGAACGGGTGCGGTCGGCATGTTCGCTGCGGGCACCGAGAAGTCGACGTCCATGGTGAGGCCGTTCTCCGCCGCCAGAGAGAACTTGCCGTCGGTGAGGACGTCACCGGCTGCAAGCTCCAGGCGGGAGTCGACGGCCTCGACGTGCCGCTCGACGTCGTCGTACAGCAGCTCGATCAGGCGGTCCTGGTCGGCGCCGCGGGAGGCCTCCTGCAGCAGGATCTCGATTTCGCCGACGAGGAGCTTCTGGCCGAGCGCGGGCAGCATGCCCTGCGTGCTGGTCGTCCAGGCCTGGCGGTCGGCGAGCACGACGCTGGCGTCGTAGCTGCGGTACTTCGCAGCGTTGACGTAGCGGCCCTGGTCCTTGATCCGCCACATCACGTCGGAGACCTTCACCTTCGGGAAGATCCTCTGCGTGAGCAGGAAGTCCGCCGGGGTGGGGATCTCGCGGGCGAAAGTTGTCAGGTCCTGAACGGTGACGCCCTTGATGAGGTCTGCGATGGTCATGTCTGGGCCTCCTTCCTTAGACGAAGCGGATCTGGCAGGTGGCGGACGGCTCGACTGGGGCGACGACGACGGGGAGCTTCGCGGTCTTCACCGAGCCGTGCCACAGCAGCGCGGCGGGAACCTTCGTCTGGCCGGGGCCGAACAGGACCTCGGCAAAGACGAACCCGGCGAAGTTCTGGCGGCCGTCGGTGGCGCCGGTGGCGTACAGGCCGTACAGGCCACTCGCGGTGATCTTGCCGACGGGCACACCGGACAGGAACCGGCTGTACGGCACGGTGCTGTCGGTCGAAGCGAAGTAGTGGGTGTTCGCGGTGAACGTCGTCAGGTCGAGGGTGACGGAGTCGGTCTGGTCGGTGCCGTGCAGCGATGCCAGCCAGGACCGGCCGGCGGCCAGGTTCTGGGTCGTGGTGACCGGCTGAAGCATGGGTCCTCCATGGACGCGATCAAGCGGATGATCGTCCGCTCACCAGGTGGTGGCGTCGTCCACGGAGAAGGGGCGTGGTCCCCATAGATCCGGCCTTGTCCCGCCGGTGGGAGATCAGGTGGCGGTGTAGCCGCGGCGTCGGGCCATCTCGGCGCCGGCCGCGCCCCGCTTCGGAACGTTGCCGCCGCGCGGCGGGGGCCCACCGGCAGGTGAACCACCGGGCGCTGCCGCCGGGGCGGGCGTCTTCCCGAACAGTTCCGGCCGGCGTGCCTTGAGCGCGGTGGCCGCACCAGTGACGGCCTGCTCGTCGGCGTCGTCATCGATGGCCAGGAGACGTTCAGCGTCGGCGAGGTCCACACCGGTGGCGCCGAGCGCAACGAGGGCGGAGCGGCGGACCGCGGTCCTCTCGCGGGCGATCGCAGCGGCCTCACGGGCAGCAGCGGCGGCGGCAGCGTCGTCGGCGGCCTTCTCCCGGCGCTGCACCTCCGTCAGCTGCGCATCCTGCGCGTCTTGCTGCGCCTTGACGAACGCGGCCAGGTCGTCGGTCTTGGCGAACCCCAGCTGCTCCACGAGCTTGCGTACCGCGGCGCGTTCGCCCTGCTGCTTCTCGCGGGCCAGCAGCCGCGTCAGCGTCTCCTGGTCCAGCGTCGGCCCTGTCTGGGCAGGAGGCTGCGGCGAGTCGGGGAGCTGGTCGTTGGACGGGTCAGTGGGGTCCGCGCCCACGATCGGAAAGATCGGGCGGCCGCCGCGTCGGAAACCGATGGGCGTCTTCGGGCAAGGCAGCGGGCGGGCCATGGCGGTGTCGTCCTCCAACAGCAGCGCCCCCGCGCCGTCAATCAGTGTAGTCACAGGCCGTCCAACAGGGACCGGACCTATGCTGCGCCCATGGCCAGTAATCCTCCGGCGTCCTGGTGGGCGTCCCAACTGACCCCTGAGCGCAGGGCGCTGCACTTCATCGAATACACGGCCGCCCAGATCGACCAGCTGGCCCCGCTGCTGCCCGACGGGCTCGGGATGGACGAGGTGGTCCGCGCCGCGTGCATCGAATCGTTCTGGGTGAACGTTCGGCTCCTCACCGAGTTCCTGACCCACGACAAGGAGAAGCGGGACTGGCGGGCGGTCGACTTCGTACCCGGCTGGGCAACCACCGACGCGGAAGCCAAGTCACGACTCAAGGACGCGTGGGTCCTGGCCAGCCGCCATGTGATGCACCTGAGTAAGGACCGCACGCCCGACCATGATGCGGTCACCCCGGTGACAGCCGAGCAGTACCAGCAGGTCGCGCGAGACTGCAGGGCTGTCTACAACGAGCTCCTCACACAGTGGGTCTGACGCTCAACTCGCCCCGAGACCGCCCGGGTCCACGTTGCCGGTCTCAGTCCCCGGCAAGGGCACGGCGGGCTGACCGGGGATGAGCGGGACCGTCGGCAGCGGGTCAGCCTCAGGGAGCCCCAGGAACTGACGTACGGCCGCGTTGTCGCCGGTGGCGTCCGCGAGGCGTGCGGCCTGGTCGAACGCCCGCTTCTGGATACGCTCCACCTCCTCGGCGACGTCCTCGACGGGGTATCCGGCTTCCTGCAGCATCCGCACAGCCGTCTCCAGTGAGAACACCCCCGCGCCGTATCCGGCCACGACGTCGGCAAGGACGGTGGCGCGGTCGGTGGGGGTGTGAGTCCCCCACACCAGGCGTGCGGGCAGCGACTCGCCGGCCGGCCACACCTGCCCGGCCTGGTGCAGGCGCTGCACCATGCGCAGCAGCAGCACATATTTGTGGGCGCGGGCCAGACGCATCGCGGCGATCAGGGAGTCCAGCGGCCCCAAGGCCAGCTGCAGCGCATACCCGGAAGGCACCGATGCCGGGTCGAGGCTGCCCAGCCCGGCCGTGGTCAGCCGGGTGTTCGAGGCAAGCCGGGTGAGCATGTGGTCGATACGCTGCCGCAGTTCCGCAAGCTGCGCCGAGGTGTCCAAAGCATCCATGCGCCCGCTGTCGGACAGCTGCCACACCGTGCCGGCCTCGACCCGGACCGGCAGAGGCTGCCCAGTGGTGCGGTCAATGGGTAGGCGGGCCCCGGACAGGGCCACGATCGGGGTCCCAGTCGTCGCCGACGCGGACGCACTGTCGGTGTCGGTGGCGGCCAGCTCGTCCAGCAGCTGCAGTACCGTGCCCAGCGACGATTTGCCCCAGTGCTCTCCACCGTCAGGGATGGTGTTGGGGACGTGCACCACGGGGATGAAGTCGACCATCAGGTCCAGCCGATCCAACACCTGCCCGTCGGACCGGACCCGATGGGCTGCCTTGCCGGCGGGCAGCGAGTACAGGTCGTGGGCACCGCCGAGGTCTTCCAGCAGCCATTCGGCGTCCGTCAGGTAGCAGGTGGTCCCCGAGGGACGGCCCGGCGCCCACGGGTACGTCCGCTGCACACTGCCCGTCACCGGGTGCTTGGTGTCGCCCACGGTCAGCACGGGATCTCCGTCGGCGCCCGCTACCTGCTCACGGATTGCGCGGCCGTCCTTGGTGATGCCCGGTGCGGTCGCGGCGCCGATCGGCCCGAGCTCGTAGGTGATGCGCCGCACCCGGTCCTTCAGTCCGCGCGCCGGGTCGGCAGGGAGATCCCACGCGAAGTGGATCCGAGAGGGGTACTCGGAGCTGTCCTGCTCGCCTTCGTCCCACTCGGGGAAGTAGAACCCCGGGTCGTAGGTACGCAGCAGCACCCGTTGCTTGGCTGGTTCCCAGGCCAGGGTGTACACGGCGTCTCCGCAGCGCACCGCGCAGCGTTCGGCCTGCTGGATCCGCAGCGGCCACAGTTCCTTCTCTGCCCAGGTGCGTAGCCGCTCCTGCAGGTCGGCTGCCTGAACAGCACCGGGCGGCGGCGCGTCACCCTCGTCTCCGTCGACGCCGGCGGGCCCGCGGCCCTCGGCGTGCTCGGCTCCGGGCACCACGATGGTCTGCTCTGCGCCCAGCAGGTAGCCCAGTGTGGTGTCGATGAGCTTGGCTGGGTCGCCCAACTCGCGCCGCTCCAGGCCGTGGAGGTCGCCGGTGGCGGTGGCGAGCTGGCCGGCCTGGTTGTTGTCGTACGCGGCCAACACCTTGTAGACGGCCAACCGGCGTCGGTCCGGCTCGGGCACCCAGGAATGGTTCAGCTCGGGGAACGCACGGTGGCCGGGACGCTCCGGGTCGGCCATGGCGGGCTTGTAGTTGATCCACGACCATGCGTCGATGATCAGTTCGCGCAGGCTCAACGGATGCCTCCAGGGCATGCAAGGCCCCGCGCCCGCGCCGCCAGGATACGGCCCGACCTGCGCTCGGGCCTTTCCTCGCGCTGGGCGTCTACTACGGCGTGGCGGCGGCGTCCCGCTTGTCGTCCTCGATGTCGAGCCGCCGCATGAGGAAGCTGGCGAACACCAACATCTCCTCGGCCTCGTCGCGTGCGTCCTCCTCGGCCGGCCCGTGCATCCGAGGGTTCCGCAGCGCGCCCGTTGCGCCCTTGAAGAGGAACTGCATGCCGTTCTGCTCGCTATCCAGCGAGGCACCCGTGGACCGTGTCACCGTGAGCAGCGGCGGGCCTGGCTTGGCGCCGAAGGCGATGCCCATGAGTCTCTCGCCGATCTCTTTGCTGCCAGCCAGGGTCTGCACGCGGTGCTCTACCGCCTGAAATGCGCGGCTCACCGCGTCGAGGTAGAAGCCGCTGTTGAACCGCTCAGCAGCGGCCAGCGCAATCTCCGGGTGCAGGACGCAGGTCACAGACATGGACTCCAAGGATCCCTCGACGGGAACGTCGGCGGCCGGTCGCGGTGGTTCCGGTAGCGAGAACCACGTGGGCCGCTTGGCGAACAGCCGGTTGTCGTCTTCGATCCGCTTGGGCCCCAACACCTGCTCGCGGATGCGCCAGTACTCCTCCAGCTCTTGCACTCCAGCGAACGGTCGGATGCCCCGGTCGAAGCTGAGGGACCAGTCCAGCGTCTCCCGCTTGATACTTCCGCCTCGGAAGCAGGCCTCTTGCTGCGCGAACGCGGCGGCGGCGAACCTCGCCTCCGCCAAGATCCCTGCGGCTCGCGTGCGCGCCGAAATGTGGCCAAGGTCGCTGGGCTGCATCCAGGGCAGTTGACCACGGTCCGCTGGCAGCCAGGCAAGTTCCAAGTCCGCCGCTGTTCGCACCATGTCGAGAAAGATGCGGATCGGCACCCCAGTGCCAGTGCAGTTCGCTGCGCCTGCGATGGTCAAGCCCAGATCCTGTGAGCCCTGCGGCAGCTGCGAGATGTCGGGGCCGACTCCGCGCAGCAGCGCGGGACACAGTTGTTGTACGACATCCTCGAACTGCAGGTCCTGCGCGTACAGCTTCCGATCGATGTCGTCGAAGGTCGGCCAGCAGTGGTGCTCACGGAAGTACGCCCAGATCGCGTCGAGTAGAACGTGGCCTTCTTCTCCCGTAGGGCGCGGCATTCCCTTCGGCGCGATGGTCTGAATTCTCACGTGCTGCCCCCCAGCGTCCGCCCCTAAACGATGGCCGCAGATTACTACTGCGTGGCGAGCTACGGGCTCGGCACGTCGTTGCAGCCGGTCATCCACATACCGTGGGAAAGAGGTCCCTGTTCGGTGGGCGTCTTCCCATCCCACACCCCCTGGCACAGCTCGTTGCTAGGAGTCTTCCCCGCCTGCAACAGCGCCAGCTGCTCCTTGCGACCGTCCAGCAACGAGGCATCCATACGCGCTTGGGCGGAGGCCTTGACCTGCTCCGATGTCGGCGCTGGAGGCGCGCTCTCGTGAGTCGGCCACAGCACCACAATGCCGCCCACGACACCCGCCACCGCCACTACTCCGGCGCCCAGTTTCCCCCTGGTTGTCATGGCCGGAGACAGTAGCAGTGGCCGCGCCCTTGGGACGTTCTCCTTTATGGGGCCGTATCGGGGGTCCTACCGGCGTCCACCGAGGCGGTCATCGTGGATGTGCCCGGCTACCGCGGCGAGCTGGTCGGGGTCGGCGAGTTCGGTCAGTCCGTGGACGGCGGCGTCCATGCGGTCGGGCGAGTCCATGCCGACGACCCATGTCGCCATCTGCTCTTCGAGGCGGACGTGGGCGCCGACGTGGTGGATGAGGCCCTGCTCGTAGAGCTGGGCGATGGGTTCGGCCCGCAGGCGTTTGCCGACCTTCGCGGTGACTTCGAGGACCCTGGGCATGAGCTGACCGGCGGTCGTGCCGTCGCGGCGCAGCTGCTCCCATGCCTGGGAGAGGACTTGGCGGGCCATGTCGCCGCCGTAGTTGGACTCCACGACGATCGCGTCAGCTTTGAGGGCGAGGGCGAGGCGGCACGCGGCGAGGCCCCAGTCGTTGGCGCCCATGGAGGCGGAGCGGTCCTCAAGGATGTACAGGTGGCCGTCGTAGCCGCGGGCGGCGCCGATGATGCCGGTCTCGTCGCCGACTGAGGACTCTCCGCCGGCGGGGTCGACGGCGACGATGACGCGGGCCAGGTCGAGGCCGCCGAACTCGACGGTGGTGATGCGATTGTCGGTGATCCAGGCTCGCTGCCACACACCGCCCTCAGGGGGACGGGGCTTTTGCTGGTAGAGGGCGGCCCATACGCGTTCGCCGACGCGGCGGCGGGTCGTGGCGTGGTGGTCGGCGTCGAAGCGTTCGGGCCATAGGGGTTCGCCTTGGGCCCGGCCGAGCGGGTCAGTGTCGCTGTCGGCGAGGGCGGGAAGGTCGATGATCTTCCACTCGTTGGCCTGTGCGTCGGCGAGGATGCGGCCGGCGAGGTCGTCTTCGTTCCATCGGGTCTGGATGACGCAGATCGCCCCGTCGGGCTCCAGCCGGGTCTGCAGGACGGACTGCCACCACTCCCACGTCTTGCGGCGCATGCTCGGGGAGTCGGCGGAGGCCATGTCCTGCACGGGGTCGTCGACCAGGGCGATGGTGGCGCCCTTGCCGGTGAGGCTGCCGCCGATGCCGGCTGCGACGAGGCCGCCTTGGTGGCCGGCGATGTCGAACCGCATGGCGGCCCGGCTGGAGGGGTTGAGGTTGATGCCGAGGTCGTCGCCCCACGTTTCGATGGCGTCCCGGATCCAGCGGGAGTGCTCTTCGGCGAGGTCACCGGAGTAGGAGGCGATCATGATGCGGCGGTCGGGGTGCTGGCGGAGGTACCACAGGGGGGCCCAGCGCGATGCCCGTCTCGACTTGCCGTGTCGCGGCGGCATGGTGATCATGACGCGGTCGGCGCGGCCCTCGGCCATGTCGATCCACGCCTGGTCGATGAGGTGGAGGTGACGGGCCTGCATCTCGCGGCGTTCGGTGAGGACGGCAGCCATTGCGCCTGGGGAGGCGTCCATGGCGATGTGGCGTTCGATGCGGGCGAGTTGAGTGCGTAGCTCTGGGGAGGCCTTGGCGGCCATGGCTCGGCGCTGCGCGGGTGGTCTGGTGCGGTAGGCGTCCAGAAGCTGGGCTTCGCGTTTGCTGCTACTCGTCGGAGCCATGTGCGGCCTCCTCGCTGATGCCGATGAGGGCTTCGAGTTCGTCGAGTGCGATGGCGGTCAGCTCGCTGCCCGAAGTGGCCGGGGTGACGATCTCGGTCTTGTTCGGCTTGTCGAGGCCGTTCATGCGGGCACGGCGTTCCATGATCCGCAGCGCCCGGTCGATGGCGGGCAGGTCGCCGTCCTTGACGGCTTGCCGGTAGGCGACGAAGAACAGCCGGTCCAGGCGCAGGTTTTCCACGGCGCGCAGCTCGTCGGCCTTCTCGTCCTGCTCGGTGGTGCGTTCCTTGAGCGCCTGGCGGACGTCCTTGCAGGCGGCGTTGATGAGCTGGTCGTCGGCCGGCGGCTCCAGGCCCCTTTTGTACCGGTCGACGCCGTAGCCCTGCGGGTAGGCGATGCGGTCAGAGTTGATGGCCGGGTCGGCGGCGAGTTTCCGGCCGACGGTGAGCCAGTCGACACCGGCGAGGCGTAGATCGATGGCGTCCGCTCGCCGCTGAGCGATGGCGGCGCGCGCGGCCTTGTCGGGGCGTCCCACCAGCCGTGGTCCTCTCGCTGCTGCGCGCCCCCGCGCCAGGAAACATGATCGCATTGCGGCCCGGCGACCTGGTGTGGCCGCCGGGCCGTAGTGCAGGTGGTGCTACGGGAAGGTCAGCTGCTGGGGTGCGTCAGGGTCGGGCGGCAGCTGGCCGGGTGGTGGTGCGTCGGGTGCGTTTCGGTTGGTGCGCAGCCACCACGCGAATTGCCAGTTGCGGCAGGTGCGGTAGAGGTACTGGTGGCGGCGTGGCGCGTTGGCGGGGATGGAGCGTTCGCCCCATCCGGTGATGGGGCGGGCATTGTCGAGCGTCACGCGCAGGCCCGGCACCAGGGCCGGGCCTGCCCACTGGTGACCTTCGGCGTAGTCGAAGGCGAGGTGTGCGTTGTGCGCCCAGTCCCACGGGTGGGGCAGGGCGCACAGGTACCAGGCCAGCGGACGGTTGTCGGCCGGCAGCGTGACTTTTTGGTGAGGTGCCCGCGGGTTGAGCGGCGCCCGGTCGGCCTCGCCGAAGGTTTCCAGGCAGTGCTTGTCCAGGTTGATGTGACGAACCCCGGCCAGCCACATGATCAGGTACGGTGCGGCGGCGGTGATCCCAACCCGTACGGGCGGTTGCGGCATTACGGCATTTCCCCCTCTGAATAGGGGCCGTGAATTACTCGGCCCGATTATTCCTTTCTTTAACCAATTTTATCAAAATTTCGACAAGTCGCTTATGGCGACCGTGCCTGAATTCGTTTGGATAGGGCATGTTGAATTCCTCGTCGAGGGCCTTCTCGTAATCGAGGTCGGAGAGCGGCAGAGGCTCCTTGCAGATGGCCCGCAGCGTCGCGTTCGAGCGGCCGGCGACCGTCACGTCACCGAAGTACGCCTCCAGCAGTTCCTTCAGCGACTCGGGCGTGTGGTACCGGATCCGCATCCACTTGCCCTGCATGAACCGCATGTCGACGTTCTCGGAGTCGAGGAACGAAAGCCGGGTGGCGTCATTGGCGCTGGTGGCATGCTGCTTGTTCTCAAAAGCCTGCTCGGCCAGCAGGTTGCGGGTGCCGATGCACACCGTGCCGTCGGCGGCGACGAGCGCGTTGACGGTGGTCAGCACCCAGTGCTGGTAATCCAGCGACGTCGTCGCGTTGATGACGGAGTCGAGGACAACCATTTCGTACAGGCCGTGCTGGGCGAGCCGCTTCTCGACGGTGCGGATCATGGACACGACGCCCCTGATGTCCACCGCGTACTTGCCGGGGGTCGTGCGGAACGGCTCGTAGTCGTCGATCTGGTAACCCTCGGGGCGCAGCTTCTTCGCGTAGTCGCCGTGGCCCGCACCGAAGTCCACCACCCGCGTCTCGGGGGCCTTGCGCAGCCGGGGCAGCGCCAGCTTCTCCCACACCTCCGACTTGTAGGCGAGCTTCCCGGCCTTCTTCAGCGAGGTGTACTGGCGCAGCCGCTTGGGCTGGATGATGTGCTGGTTGTAGACCGGCGCCTGGTCCTCCAGGCCGGTCCAGTCGTACACGCCGTACTCGCCGGTGAGGTCGGCGACCAGCACCGCGGCGTCCGAGGACGCGCAGGTCCATGCGAGGACGTCGAAGTGGTTGGCGGCCGCGACCACCGCGTACTCGGCGTTGAGCGCGATCTGCCCCTGGTCGTCGATGACGACGGAACCCCACGGGCCGTGGCCGCCGGTCATGTAGTTGATGGCCTGCTGGAACGGCTTGTTTCGGGAGACAGCCACTTCGATGGTCTTCCACGGGATGTACGACCAGGCGCCGATGGGGCCGGGCTGCGCGTACACCACCGACGCCTCGGTCTCGACGCGGTTGTGCAGGAGGTTGAACTGGATTTCGTCGGTGAGGCGGACCTTCGTGCCGAGCATGACCGCCGGGGTGTGTGTCATCCCCAGCGCGGTCATGGCTTTGGTTCTCTGGTGGCCTGCGACCAACGTGCCGTCGGCGTTGAGGATGACCGGCTTGACGACGCCGTGGCGGCCGATGGACTCCTGGAGCCGGGCGAAGGCTTCATCGGAGAGGTGTCGCGGGTTGTAGTCGGCCGGGCGCAAGTCCTTGAGCGGGTAGGCCTCGTGGAACGTCGTGGTGGGGGCGCTGCTCATGCGTCGTCCCCGTCCTCGGCCTCGGTGTCGCCGGCGTCGGCGTCGGCGTCGGCGTCGGCGTCGGCGTCGGTCTGGTCTTCGGTTTCGTCGTCGGCGGTAGGCGCCTCGGCGGTGTCGGAGTGGGCCTCCTGCAGAAGGTGCCAGCCGAAGCCGAGATCGGAGCGGGCCTCGGTGAGGAACTGCTCGTAGATGCGGTTCAGGGTTTCCACCTCGGCGGACGTGATCTGCACGCGAGTGGTGGACCACTGCAGGTAGCCCCACTGCAGGTAATCCAGCTTGGCCATCGCCCCGGTGCCTGCACCGTCGGAGGGCAGGTCGATCGTGTCGGGCAGGGACCGGTGGTCCAGCAGCTTGTCCAGTGCGCCCTGGTCGTAGCCGGTGCCGTCCAGGTCGGGCAGCTCTTCGAGGATGTCGGCCAGCAGCTCGCTGTCGTAGCCGGCCAGGTCCGAGGTGCGGTTGTCGACGACGACGATGCGGGCCGCATCCTCGTCCTGGACGTCGACGAACGTGGCGGCGATCTGGTCCCAGCCCAGCTGCTGGGCGGCGGCCCAGGTGTGGTTGCCCGCCAGGATCTCGTTGGGGCGGCCGGTGTGGGTGCCGCGGTTGACGACGATGGCCTTGTACTGGCCGTTGATGCGCAGCGACTCGGCGATGGCGTCGACGTCGCCGGTGCGCGGGTTGCGGTAGTACGCCACCAGGTCGTCGACCGGTACCGCCAGGGGCAGCAGCGACTCGGGAATGCGGGCGGGCGCAGCACTCACGGGAGGAGTCCTTTGTGTAGGAGGCGTTCCCCCGCGCCCTACGCCCGCCCACGATAGAGGATCACGCCCGCGCAGGCTCCGGCTGTGCCTCGGCGGCGGCGTCGTTGGGATGCGGCTTGCGGGCCGCGCGCAGCAGAACCCGCGCCCGGGTCTCGCCCTTTCCGATGTCCACCGACCACTGGGGTGCTGTCAGCTTGCGCCGGTCGGCGAGCGCGCCGCGCGTCAGGGCGATCCGCTCGTCCTCGCTGCTGCACTCCTCGTACAGCACTGCCCACGCTCTGCTGGTGTCCGGCTGCAGCGGCGTCCGCTGCTGCTGGTGCTGCTCTTCTCCGCCGCTCTTGTGCTGCTCCGGCTCCAGCAACTGCTGCTCCTGCTGCTGCGGTTCCTCCGACTGCTCCTGCTCCTGCTGTTCCTGCTGCTGATCGGTGCTGGCTGACGGTGGAGCAGCGATGGCAGCGGGCTCGGTCGGGGCGGGCAGCACTTCTGTTGGTGCTGGTGTTGCAGACGACAGCACCGGCAGCAGGACTGCTGCTGATGTTGGGGGCTCCTCGTCGGCTTCGGCCTGCGGCAGCAGCAGTGCGCGCAGTTCCTGCATGCCCATCTCCAGGGCGACCATCTGTGCGAGCGGCGCGACGGTGGCTACCGCCCACCCGCCGGCCGTCTGCGGGGCGTTGGACACGTTGAAGGCCCAGGACACCAGGGTGAAGCCGAACGTCACGGTCCAGTACGGCCTGGTTGAACGCCGGCCTGCCAGGGCACGGACGACGCCGATGGAGCCCATGACGATGCCGCCGTCGACGAGTACGGGGAACATCCACGCGGATTCTGCGGAGACGCCGTTCTCGACGGCGACGCGGTGCAGGGCCTCGTACGACAGGCGGAATCCGACGGATTCGAACACAGCGACCGCCGCAAGGAACACTGCGGTTACCAACAGTCTGGTCGCCCTCGTGCGGCCGCCGGCCACGGGCGCGATAACGTTCGGAACAGGCACGGGAGGTCACTCTCCTGCTGCTTAGGCCCGCGGCCGGTGCTTTCATCACCAGCCGTGGGCCGTCTCTTTGTTGGGCTTGTGCTGCCCACCGTAGCCGCAGTCGCTGATGTGCTGCTGCGGCGACAACAGCAGTACAGATTCCCGGGGTTGAAGCATGTCGGGGCACTGCTGGTGGGTGCTGGTGCCGGGATGGATGCTCCTGCTGGCGTGTGCTGGTCATGGCGGGTTCAGCTCGTCGGCGGCCGCGGTGAGGCGCTGGCCGTGGAACCCTTGCATGGGCTGGCCGTAGCGGCGGGTGCAGGGGGACCCGGCAGCGGCATGGCAGGCGTCGCAGCCGAAGTCGAGGGCCGGCCGGGTTTCGCCGGCGGCTCGGCGGCTGAGGTCGTCGACCCTGGCCTGCTGTCTGGCCTGGCTGGCCACCAGGTGCTCGAAGCCTGCACGGAGCCGTGCCGCCTCGGCGAAGCTGAGGGCACGTTGGTCGGTGTGGCCGATGAGATGCCGCATCTGTTCCACTGTCGGTCGCTCGGAGCGGGGGACGGTCATCTCCCTGCCGCCCGGTCAGCCTGGGCCCAGCGGCGTACGAGGCGGTTGCGCTGACTGGAGTTGAGCTGAACTGCCCGGTCGTAGACGGAGATCACGCGGGCCGCAGGGGTGCACCAGGAGGGGAACGGATCCTCGGTGGAGGGCTCGGGCTCTCCGACCGGTTCGACTGTGTAGAGGTCGCCGTACCAGCAGAGGGAAGCGTAGAAGCGGGCGTACTCGCGGTCGGTGGTGATGTACACGCGGTCGGGGCGTCGGGTGGGCGGGTCTACGGGGTGGCCGTCCAGCGTGGCGGTCAGGCCTTGCGCTCGGGCGGAGCAGACCGAGCATCCGTCGAGGAGCCTCGGGGGGTGCGGGATGACGGTGTCCCCGGGCCGCAGCCCGGGGACACCGCCGTGGAAGTAGCGCAACTGTCGGTCGCCTATCGGTTGTTGCAGCGGCACATGCCCTGCGGTGTGCACCAGCTGTCGCAGGACTTGCACCAGCTCGCGCCGGGGAATGGCGGGGTGCGCTCCGGCTCGTCGCTTCGCGCGGGGCGGGGGCGGCCGATCCCGGCCTCCTTGATCCCGGCTGCCAGGTCGGCGTAGTGCTCATCGGCCTTCGGGTCGGGGTTGGGCTCGTGGATGGTCGGTGACAGCGCGGGCATCTTCGTTCTTCTCCGGGCAGGTGGTTCGGGCGGGCTGTCGAGTTCGGCCAGCAGCTTGGGCAGTGGTCCGTAGCGTTCGCGCATGAGTCGCTCGTACAGGTCAGGGTCGGCGGCGCCGTCGGTGCGATAGGTCGCAGTCGTCACGTTGCCCCTCCCCGGTACGCGGCGACCCGCCCGGCCTGGAGGGCCGGGCGGGTCCATTCGCGGATGCGTGGAGCGGCGTCCCCGGGTGGCTCCGCATGGGCGGCGCCGGCGTCTGGCGGGTAGGGCGCGGGGGGGTTGCCACCCGCCAGACACCGAGGGGGATGCCGCATGCCACGGCATTGTCGATGGGCCGGTCCCGCGGCTGCAGCCGTTCCTGATCAACGCGCAGAACGTACCACGGTCCAGTGTTGTGGCACATCTATGCGTCCAGGTTGCTTGCTGACCGGTCGCCCGGGTCCGCCCACAGGGCGACGCCGAAGCCGAGTCCGTCCAGGGCCTCCGTGCCGCAGGCGTCGGGCTGGTCGACGAGGAACAGGGCATCCTGTCTGACCTTGGTGCGGGCACCAAAGTCGGCGGGCTTCATCCGGCGCCAGTCGGGGCGGTCGGTGCTGTCGCTCATGGGTTCTCCTTCGATGGGCGAGGGCGCGCCCCCGGACGGGGCAGGCCAGGCAGGTCAGGCTGCGGGTACGGCCTCCGGCCGAGCCGGGGTCGAAAGGCGCTTGGCCTCGGCGTCGGGATTGAGGACGATGTCGCGGGCATCGGCGTGGGCCTTGGCCTGCCGCAGGTTGAAGCGGGCCTTCGCAACCGCGTCGGCCACGCGGTCCATCTGCTCCAGTCGGGCGCCCACTTCGCCCTCCAGGGCCAGGGCGAGCTTCTGCGGGTCGGTCTTGGCCAGGTCCTCCAGCAGGCCCTGCACCCGCTCGATGTTGTCGATGTTCTTGCGGGTGGTGGTGCGCTCGCGCTGCCGCTCCTCGCGCTCCTCTTCGGTCATGTCCTCCAGGATCAGCGCGAAGGTCTGCCCCTGCTGCTGCTTCAGTGCGTAGGCGAAGTGAACCAACTCGTTGTCGCCGCTGAAGGCGCCCTTGGCCCACTTGTGCATGACCGCCCGCTGGTTGCCGGGGGTCAGGGACGCGATCTGTACGGCGGCCTGGGTGCCGATGGCGCCGGAGTTGACGTGCTGCTGGACTTCTTCGGTGAGGTCGAGCAGGGCGAGGCGCAGGTTCACGTACTGGGTGGACTTGCCGAATTCCTTGGCGACGTCGCCCGGCCCGGCACCTTCCTGGTCGTCCAGGATGCGGCGGAATGCCTTGGCCTCCTCCATTGGCGTCATGTCGGCGCGGTTGATGTTCTCGGCGACCGACCGCTTGAACCGCTCCAGCGTGCTCAGGTCGTCGTCGGTGATGATGCACTTGATCTGGGGGATCCCGGCTACCTGGTGGGCGCGCCAGCGGCGCTCGCCCGCGACGATCTCGTACCCGCCGGCGTCTCGGTCGCGCCGTACCTCGATGGGCTGCATGAGCCCGAACCGCACGATGGAGTCGGCGAGTTCCTGGAGGGCAGCTTCATCGAAGAACTCGCGAGGCTGGCGCTCGTTGCGGTGGATCTTGTCGATTGCGATGGCCCGGATCGTCACGACTTACTCCAAGGGGCTGGCCGGAGGGGCCATTCCCCTCCACATGCCCTTATTCTAGTCGCATTTATGGGTGGGGGCCACAAAATTCTTCGCCATCTGCCCAGGTCAGGGCGCGCGTCGGGGCGGACATCCTGAGATGTCCGCCCCGGCGAATACGCGATCCTCAGCTCGCCCGCGTCAGCGCCGCTATCTCGCTGCGCCGCTCATCCTTCGACGTCCCGTCCCTCACCACAGCCAGCTCACGCAGTATCGCTCGGGCTTCCTCTGCCCTCAGTCCACGTCGGCCGGATTCCTCGGCCTCCAGCATGCGTTGGCGGATGCGTTCCGGATCGATCGCCACTTAGGCCCTCCCCCTGGGCGGGTGCCCCGCCCCTGTCACCGTCCCCTGAGACCGCATCGCGCGTAGATGCCCGATGCGTCCAGGCCGCGCAAGCCCTCTCAAGGGCCGCCGACTTGGTCTTGGCCGGGCACCCGCAGGCCCCCCTACAGCGCCCGGCCGACCGCAACTGGTGGGCTACCAGCCCCAGGTGGTGTCGTTGGGGGTGACCGGAACCGGGTCGCCCTCAGTCCCGCCGTCGACGGGAGCCGACCATGTGGTGTCGGCAGGGTGAGCCGGGTCGGCGTCGGCCGGCGGGCTCGGAATGGTGTCGATGGGGGCAGACCACGTGGTGTCAGCAAGGGCCGCGCCCGCCTGCGTGTGTACCTGACCGGCCACGAAGAATCCGGCCAATACGGCCAGCACGGCGGCAGTGAAGATACGGACAGTTCGGGAAATAGTCACAAGAGCCCCTAACTCGCAATGATGTGAGAGCAAAGCGGGCGTGACGGCAGCCTCAGAATGCAGCTGCACCACAAGACGCCCGGCCACTGCGTGCGACGTACGAGCGTCGCCCAGACCGCAACTTTGTAGTGGTCTTGTGAAAAGATCAAGAACAGCCATTGCGGTACTTTCACTAGTCACACAAATCAGGGGTCGTTAGGTGCCACTAATTCCCGACCTGCCGGATCTGTCCGAACAAGCGGTCATCACATACCAGCGCATACTCGACAGAGAATCCCTGACCCCTGATACTCCGGGACTTGATTCCCTTTTGAGATCAGGACTAGCGGTCGCTTATCCGTACACGCCGGACACCTACACGCCCGTCCAACCGCGCCACGCCGCACTGCAGATGATGCAGATACTTCACACTCACATGTCGGCGCTGACCGCGTACGCGGACGCGATGCCGGACCTTCTGGTGGACCTCCGCGACCGCTACCAGGTAGCTCGGTCTCCCGACGATGCCGTGCAGCACCTGGTCGGGCGGCGACTCATCAACGAGCGCATCGCCGCCGAACACAGCGCCGCTCGCACGGAGATCACAGCCGCTCAGCCCGGCTCCCGCAAACCCGAGGACCTGGCGCACTCTCTCGAACGGGACCGCGCCGGCCTACGCCGTGGCCTGGTGATGCGCACGATCTACCACGCTTCCGTACGCCGCGTGAGCGCCGTCGGCAGCTGGGCCAGTGACATGGCAGCCCTCGGCGGCGAAATCCGCACCATCCAGGGCAGGTTCCCGCGCAGCATCATCTTCGACCGCCGCGTGGCCTTCGTCCCCGTGTACACAGCCGAGGGTGAGGGATCCCCCGAGGAAGCGGTCATGGTGACCGATCCGCTGGTCGTCGCACGGCTCGCGCACGTCTTCGACCTGTTCTGGGAGCGCGCCGACCTGTGGCTGGGTGCCCGCACCAACCTTCCGGAGCAGGGACTGACGACCAACCCGACGCAGCGGGCGGTGCTGCGCGAGCTGTGCTTGGGCCGCAATCAGAAACGGGCAGCGAAGAACGTCGGCATCAGCGCGGCCTGGCTCAACAACCAACTGCGCGAGCTGCGCGTGAAGCTAGGCGTCGAAACGCTGAACGAGGTCATTTACTGGTGGGCGGGATCCCCTGACCACGACGTGCACGACTGACGGCCAGGCGCGCCGCCTATGCGGCGAGGGCGGTGCGCCAGACCAGGTTCACCCGGTCGTCGACGTCCCGCACGCCGCGGGCGCGCGCTGGACGGACCTGGATCTTCTTCACGAGCAACAGCACCAGGCCCCGCTTGGAGGCGAACGGCGCATGTTCCCACCAGCGGGCCAGGTCCTCGACCCCACCCAGCGGCACGTCGACGCCCTGCTCCAGGTAGCGCAGCCGTGCCCGCTCAGCCCTCAAGTCCCGGCCAATGCGCCGGTCTGCGGCTACGAGCGTGCCCCGTGACAGCTGACCTTCTGCGTAGGGCCCGACCAGCTCGGCGCGCGCCCCTTCCAGAGCAGCGATCCGGACAACCGCCTGCTGCGCCTCAGCAGCCATCGCCTCGCGAGCAGCCTCCAGGGCGGCCTGAGCGCCGGGCCGGGACAGTTCGCCGAGCACGCACTCGCCGACGTGGTCTTCAAGACGTGGTGCGTTGATGCGGACCTTCCCGCACCCGCCGCGTCCCTCGAAGTTGGACTGGCATCGGTACGACGGCGACCCCGCGTCCGTGCGGCTGCCCGCCATGTGCTGCCCGCAGTCCCCGCACTCGGTCAGTCCCTCGCTGAGCAGGTACTCGTAGTCGTCTTCACGTGGCTCGATGCTGCGGATACTGCCGCGCCGGCCGGGGCGCTGCTGCAGCCACCGGAACTCCTCCGGTGTGATCAGCGCCTCGCGGCCGGTCTCTCGCAGCTCGTTCGTGTCGGGGTCACGCTCAAGTCCGGCGATCGCCGGGTTGTCCAGCAGTCGGCCGAGCGTCATGCTCGTCCACTCGCCGCCCATGGTCCCGCGGTGGCCCTCAGCGGTCATCCAGGCTGCGGCCTCCGCCTGCGACTGGCCCGCTCGGATTCGACCCACAGCTTCGCGCACGACCTGCCGCTCCGGGGCGCGCACGCGCGTCCGGGTCTGGTTGTCGAAGCCGTACAAGCGCGGCATGCCACCGTCCCAAACTCAACTCAGCGGCCCGCAGACGTCAGTCCCTGTCGCAGCGAGCCGACCCCCAGCGCCTCCCACAACGCTGCTGTGGGGATGCGCACAGTGTTTCCCATGGACAGAGTTCGCACAGGGAACAATCCGGCCTTGATCAGGTCATACGCCTTGTTATGGCCGATACCCAGCGCACGGGCGGCGGTCACGACATTGACGGTCGCGGGCAGCGCCAGGACCTCGTCCAGGCTCATTCCGCGCTGATCGACAGTCGCAGTGGTGCTTGTCGTCGTCATGTTTGTTGTCGCGTTCTCCCCCGCGCCAACCTGGCCACACGATACACGTCACCCCAGGTAACGGGCAGCCTCGCGCAGGGCAGGTAGGGAAGAATGTGGGCCCTGAGTGAAAGCTAAACGAAGAGGCTGGGGGGCCCATGTTCGAAGAGAAGACGTACAAACGGTGCACCTGTATGGGGCCGCTGTTCGAGAAGGATGGCGAGCCGGCTCTTGACGACGACGGCGCCCAGAAGGTCGGTCGGCTGGACCGCAACTGCCCGCGCCTCAAGGAGCGCACCCACGGCTCGTGGTACTTCCAGATCGAGCTGGAGCGCGGCGGCGACGGCAAGCGCCGCCGGCCACGGGAGGGCGGGTTCCGCACGCAGGAGGAGGCCGCGGCCCGAGCCGAGGAAGTATGGAAGGCCGCCAAGGCGGGCGTGAACGTCATGTCCGAGGAAACTGTGGCCCAGTTCCTCGACCGCTGGCTCAAGAAGAAGAAGACCGAGCTGAAGCGGACCACTGCCCACGAATACGGGCGGGACATCGAGCTGTACATGGTGCCCCACCTCGGCGCACTGAAGCTGCGCGATCTGCGCGCCCGCCACTGCCAGGGCATCTTCGACTGGATCATCGCCGACAACGAGCGCCGCACCGAGCACCGCGGCCGTGTGGCCGAACTGCAGGAGGCGGCCGACACCGCATGCCTGGCGTGGCGCAACGCCCCCGCCGGCACCCCCGCAGAGAGGGCCGAGCGAGCCCAGCTGCGCGGCGTCTGGGCGGATGCCCGCGACCGGCATGCCGTCGAGCGTAAGCAGCTGCAGCGGACCACGGGGCCGTCCACGATGCTCAGCATCAAGGCCACGCTGTCGTCCGCGCTCAACGATGCGCTGAAGGAGGAGCTGATCGCCAAGAACTACGCGCAGTTCCTGACGCTCCCCAAGGTGACCAAAGCCCGCGCGCTGGCATGGACCGCCCCACGTGTCGCCCGCTGGAAGCGCACGGGCCAGAAGCCGTCGCCCGTCATGGTGTGGACCCTGGAGCAGACCGCAGAGTTCCTGGACTTCATCGTCGAGGACCGGCAGTTCCCCGGCTGGCACCTGGTGCTCTTCCACGGCCTGCGCCGCGGCGAGCTCGCAGCACTCACCTGGGACGAGGTGAACCTCGACGAGGAGATCATCCACGTCACCGAGCAGCTGGTGTCGATCTCTTACGAGATCCACGAGGACACCCCGAAGGCCGACAGCGTCCGCGACATCAAGCTGAACCGCGACTCGGTCCTGCTCCTCAAGGCGTGGCGCAAGAAGCAGCGTGCCGAGCGCAAGCAGTGGGAAGCGCACCGGGCTTGGAAGGACTCGGGTAACCGCGTCTTCACGCGGGAGGACGGCTCTGCGTACCACCCGCAGTTCTTCTCGGACCGCTGGGACCGCCTTGTGTCGCTGTCCGGTCTGCCGCCGATCCGGCTCCACGACGGCCGCCACGAGGCCGCGAGTCTGGCGCTCGCCGCCGGCGTCGCGCCGAAGGCAGTCCAGGCGATGCTGGGGCACTCCTCGATGCGGATGACGACCGACACCTACCAGACGGTGCTGCCCGAGATGCATGCGGCGACGGCCTCGGCTTCCCTCGACCTGATGGCGGCCTACCGGGCGAAGGAGCAGAAGAAGGTAGCCAAGAAGCCGAAGAAGAAGTCCAAGAAGCGGGGCAAGGGGGAGGGCAAAGAAGCTGCGTGACGCGGACGCGGAGGACACCTCTCCTGCGCTCGGGCCCCCATCTGGCCCCCATGGGACGTTCTGGCGCCGAATCAAGCGGGTGGCGTAGACCACTCATTGATCAAGGAAAAGCAAAAGCCCCAGGTCACGGCGAGTGAGTCCTGAGGCTTAAGCGGAGCCGCCTTCGGGATTCGAACCCGAGACCTACGCATTACGAGTGCGTTGCTCTGGCCAACTGAGCTAAGGCGGCACGCCCTGTCGCACCATGGTGCGATCAGCAGCGTCGCCAAGTCTACACAGTTTCCGGGAGTGCTCCGTACCGCCCCGTCCTGGAGCCTTCGGTGCAGGTCAGGAGCACTTCTTGCCGTCGTCCGGCACGGTGCCCTCCAGGAGGTACCTGTTGATCGCCGTGTCGATGCAGTCGCTGCCGCGGCCGTACGCCGTGTGCCCGTCGCCCTCGTACGTGAGGAGCGTGCCCGAGGAGAGCTGGCCGGCCAGGGACTTCGCCCACTTGTACGGGGTCGCCGGGTCCCGGGTGGTGCCAACGACCACGATCGGGGCGGCGCCCTCGGCCTTGATGGCGTGCGGGGTGCCGGTGGCGGGGACCGGCCAGTAGGCGCAGTTCAGGGAGGCCCAGGCGAAGCCCTTCCCGAAGACCGGCGACGCCTTCTCGAAGGCGGGAAGGGCCTGGGTGACCGCCTCGGAGGTGGCGAAGGCGGGCGGGAGGTCCAGGCAGTTCACGGCCGCGTTGGCGTACATGAGGTTCGCGTACGTGCCGTTCGGCTCGCGCTCGTAATAGCTGTCCGCCAGGGAGAGCAGACCCGAGCCGTCGCCCGCCTTGGCGCCGGTGAGCGCCTCACGGAGCTGGGGCCAGGCCGTCTCGTCGTACATGGCGGCGATGACGCCCGTGGTGGCGAGGGACTCGCCGAGCTTGCGGGACTCGCCCGTGGGGATCGGCTTCGCGTCGAGATCACTGAACAGCTTCTTCAGGTTGGTCGCCGCGTCTGCGGCGGACACCGTGCCGAGCGGGCAGTCAGCCTTCTTCACGCAGTCCGCGGCGAAGGACTGGAACGCGGTCTCGAAGCCCGCCGTCTGGTCGCGGTTCATCTCGACCGACGCCAGCGAGGGATCCATCGCGCCGTCGAGGACGAGCCGGCCGGCCCGCCCGGGGAAGAGCTCGGCATACGTCGCGCCCAGGAAGGTGCCGTACGAGGCACCGACGTAGTGCAGTTGCCCGTCCCCGAGCAGCGCGCGCAGGACGTCCATGTCGCGGGCCGTCTCCACGGTGGAGACGTGCGGCAGGATCTCGCCCGAGCGCTGCTCGCAGCCCGTGGCGAACTTCTGGAAGGCGCCGCTCAGCTTCGTGACCTCGACCGCGTCGTCAGGGGTCTGGTCGACCTGCGTGTAGGCGTCCATCTGCGAACCGGTGAGGCATTCGACGGGTTCGCTGCGCGCCACTCCGCGCGGGTCGATGGCGACCATGTCGTAGCGGGCGCGCACCTGGGCGGGGTAGCCGATCGCGGCGTAGCCCTGGAGATAGCCGATGGCCGATCCGCCGGGACCTCCCGGGTTGACCAGGAGGGAGCCGATCCGCTTTCCGGGTCCCGTGGCCTTCTTGCGGGAGACGGCCAGCTTGATCTCGCCGCCGTCCGGCTTCGCGTAGTCGAGAGGCGCCTTCATCGTGGCGCACTGGAATCCGGTCACACCGCAGTCCCGCCAGCTCAGGTGCTGGGCGTAGAACGGCTTCAGCGCGGCCGGTACGGCGGAGGGCGAGGCCGAGGCCGCCTGCGCGGGCGACGAGGCGCCTGTCGTCGAACCTCCGTCGGTGCAGCCGGAGATGAGGAGGCCGGCAGTGCCGAGCGCAAGGGCGAGGGTGCGGAGCGGGCGCCTGGTGTGCATGTCCGGAGCGTAGCCGCCGGGCGGCGACTCGTCCGTTTCCCTGCTCTTTCAGGTGATTCGGCGACCGATCGGCGGGTTGACCGTCCGGCCCGTGTGCCGCCCCCGTCGTGCAGGGGCGGGTTGGCTGTCCCGTCCGTGCTCGGCCCGCAGCCGTTGGCCGTCCCGTCGGCGCCAGGCCCCCACCGCGCCCGGCAGGTTCAGGCCGCCCGGCAGCTTCAGCCCGCCCGCAGCGCCATCGTCATCGCCTCCACCGCGAGCAGCGGGGCCACGTTGCGGTCCAGGGCCCGGCGGCAGGCGGACACCGCCTCGATCCGGCGCAGGGTGCGCTCGGGTGTGGACGAGCGGGCGATGCGGTCGAGGGAGTCCTGGGCGTCCGCATTGGCGATGGCGATCCGGGAACCCAGCTGCAGAGCGAGCACATCACGGTAGAACCCGGTCAGCTCGGTGAGTGCCAGATCGAGGCTGTCGCGCTGCGTACGGGTCTTACGGCGCTTCTGCCGGTCCTCCAGCTCCTTCATCACCCCTGCCGTACCCCGCGGCATCCGGCCCCCTGCGGAGGCGCCGAGCGCCGCCTTCATGTCTTCCGTCTCCTTGACGTCGACATCCTCGGACGCCTGCTTCGCGTCGTCCGTAGCCGTGTCGATCAGCTCCTGCGCGGCCTTGAGACAGCCGCCGATGTCGTCGACGCGCAGCGGAAGCTTGAGGACGGCCGCCCTGCGGGCACGGGCCCGCTCGTCGGTGGCAAGGCGGCGGGCCCTGCCGATGTGCCCCTGGGTCGCGCGGGAGGCGGCCGCGGCCCGCTCCGGATCGATGCCGTCCCGCCGGATCAGGACGTCGGCGACGGCTTCGACCGACGGGGTGCGCAGGGTGAGGTGGCGGCAGCGGGACCGGATCGTGGGCAGCACGTCCTCCAGCGAGGGCGCGCAGAGCAGCCACACCGTGCGGGGCGCCGGCTCCTCGACCGCTTTCAGCAGCACATTGCCCGCGCCCTCGGTGAGGCGGTCGGCATCCTCCATGACGATGACCTGCCAGCGCCCCACGGCCGGCGAGAGCTGGGCGCGGCGGACCAGCTCCCGGGTCTCCTTCACACCGATGGAGAGCAGATCGGTGCGGATCACGTCGACGTCGGCGTGCGTACCGATGAGGCTCGTGTGACAGCCGTCGCAGAAGCCGCAGCCCGGCGCCCCGCCCAGGGCACGGTCCGGACTGGTGCACTGCAGGGCGGCGGCGAAGGCCCGGGCCGCGGTGGACCGGCCGGAACCCGGGGGCCCGGTGAACAGCCAGGCGTGGGTCATCCTCGAACCGGGCGGCACCGGCTCTCCCGAGGAGTTGGCGGTGACCAGCGCGTCGGCGTCCCGGGCGGCGGCACCGAGCTGCTCCTGCACGCGGTCCTGGCCGACCAGGTCGTCCCATACGGACATGGGTCACCGCCCTTCCGGTGGTGTGCGGCCGCGCCGCCGTTCCGTGGAACGGCGGCGCGGCCCTGTGTGGCTCTCGTCACGGCTGCCGCCGTGACGTTCGTCGATCCGGCTTCCCATTGTGGGGGACGGGTCTGACAATCCCGGCAGAGCGACGACGGACGGCGGAGCGACGGCGGATGGATGGACGGCGTACCGACGGCGGCAGCCCGAGGGGGCGGTGGCGGACGGAAGGCTGGACGCCGATGGTCCCGCGCCTGTTCGCGCAGGACCATCGGTCTCCCCGGTCAGCGACGCGGGCGGCGTCCCCGGCCCTTGTTCTCGGGGCCCTCGTCGTCGTGGTCGCCGAGCAGCTCGTCCGCCAGCGTGGGCAGATCGTCCAGCGGGGTCTCCTCCGCCCAGTCCGGGCGCGGGCGCCGTGACCGTCCGGACGACTCCTGCTGGTTCCGGTCCGCGTGCGGGTCGGCGTGCGGGTCGGTGATCTGCGGCAGCTCGCGGGTGCGCTCGTTCTCACCCTCCGGTACGGAGCCTGCCGGGCGCTCGTCCCGGAAGATGCCGCGCGGCACCCGGTCCGCGGGGTCGGCCTCGCGTCCGGAGTCGTGTCCGGCGCCGCGTCCGGAGTTCCGCCCCGCGTCCCGTCCCGTGTCCCGGACCGGCGGAAGCACCGCCGTCTCGTCCGCCGCACCGGGGTGTCCGGACGCGTCGGAGATCTTCGGGATCATCGTCGTCTCGGCCTCGTCGGAAGGCCAGGGCGCGGACGGCGAGGCGCTGCGGGGCCGCCCGGAGCCGGACTCCGGATCCACCGGGGAAGGCACCGGCTGCGTGATCTCGTTCGGGTTGACGATCGGGGTGGGCACCGTCAGCTCGCTGTCCGACTCGGACGACGCGGACCGGTCGCGCGAGGCCTTCGCGGCAGCAGCCGCCTCGGCATCGGCTTCCGCCTGGGCAGCCGCTGCCCGCTCGCGGGCGCTCTCGGCGGCCGCGGAGGCCTCGGCCTCGGCCTGCCGGCGTGCCGCCTCGGCCCGGAGCAGAGCCTCCTCGGCCTTGCGCTGCTTCTCCAGACGCCGGGCCTCGGCCTCCTGGCGCAGCCGGGCCTCCTCCTCGGCCTGGCGGCGCAGCCGGGCCTGCTCGGCCTCGCGGGCCGCGTCCTCGGCCTCGATCCGGGCGCGCTCCTCCTCGGCGACGCGGCGGGCCTCCTCGGCACGCTGCCGGGCCTCCTCCGCCTGCCGTTCGGCTTCACGGCGGCGCGCTTCCTCCTCCTCGCGGCGCTTGCGCTCCTCCTCCTCGGCGCGGAGCTTCGCGAGCTGTTCCTGCCGCTCGCGCTCCAGACGCTCCTCCTCGGCCTTGCGGGCCGCCTCCTCCTCGGCGCGGCGCCTGGCCTCTTCCTCGGCGGCCTTGCGCGCCTCTTCCCGGGCCTTGATCTCGGCCTCGGAGAGCGGAAGGAGCTGGTCGAGCCGGTGGCGTACGACCGTGGTGATCGCCTCCGGTTCCTGACCGGCGTCCACCACCAGGTACCGCGTCGGATCGGCGGCGGCCAGCGTCAGGAAGCCGGACCGCACCCGGGCGTGGAACTCGGGCGGCTCGGACTCCAGCCGGTCGGGCGCCTCGGTGAACCGTTCCCTCGCAGTCTGCGGGTCGACGTCCAGAAGCACCGTCAGATGCGGTACGAGACCGCTCGTCGCCCAGCGCGAGATCCGGGCGATCTCCGTCGGCGCCAGATCGCGGCCCGCACCCTGATAGGCGACGGACGAGTCGATGTAGCGGTCGGAGATGACGATCGCGCCCCGGTCCAGCGCCGGACGCACGACCGAGTCGACGTGCTCGGCGCGGTCGGCGGCGTACAGCAGGGCCTCGGCCCGGTTGGAGAGACCGGCCGACGACACGTCGAGCAGGATCGAGCGCAGCCGCTTGCCGACGGGGGTCGCACCGGGTTCACGGGTGACGACGACCTCGTGGCCCTTGGCCCGGATCCATTCGGCGAGCGCCTCGACCTGGGTGGACTTGCCGGCTCCGTCGCCGCCCTCCAGGGCGAGGAAGAAGCCGGTCGCGGCGGGGGCGACCGCCGGGTCGCCGCCCCGCAGCGCCTCACGCAGATCGCGGCGAAGCGGGACACCGGAGCGGTCGTCCGCCTTCGCGAGGACGATCGCGGCGACCGGCAGCAGCAGGGCGCCGATCAGCATCAGGGTGAAGGCGGCACCGCCGTGCGCGAAGACGAAGTCGCCCGCGGTGAGCCGCTGGGGGCCGATGGCGGCGGCCACCAGCGGGCCGCCGACCGCACCGAGCGCGATCAGGACCCGGACGACGGCCTGGAGGTGCTCGGTGGTGCGGGTCCGGCGGAACTCCTCGGTCTCCTGGTCGACGAGGACGTGGCCCGTGTTCGCGGCGACACCCGCCGTGTATCCGGCGAGTACGGCGATCAGGATGACGGTCGCCGTGTCCGGGACCAGGCCCATCGCCAGGAGGGCGACTCCGGTGACGGCGGTGGCCAGGGAGAGCAGCCGCCGGCGCGACAGGGTCGGCAGCACCTTCTGCGCGGTGCGGATGCCGACGCCCGTAGCGCCGGTCAGGGCGAGGATCAGCAGCGCGAAGGTGGCGGGGCCGCCGCCGAGGTCGGCGGCGTGCAGTGCGGCGACGGCGGCCGCGGCCGCGATCGCTCCCGCGACCGCGGCGCAGGTCGCGACGATCAGCGGGACGGCACCGGTGCGGCCCTTGTCCGGTCCGCTGCCGGAGGACGGCCGGCGCAGTCCCTCCAGGGGCGAGCGCGGGCGGGGCGTCGGTGAACCGGGCAGTTCCAGGAAGTACAGGGTGGAGATGGAGGCGGAGAACAGCCCGGCGGCGACGTACGAGCCGAGGGCCGCCTGGTGGAAGGAGAACCACTCCAGGCCCGAGCCCAGCAGGTTGCCGATGAGCGTGGCCACCAGCAGAACGGCCGCGGCGGCGGGAACGGCGGCGAAGTCCGTACGCAGCGACAGCCGGCGCAGGGCGTCGAGGTGGTCCGGCAGCGGGCGCACCGCGGCGCCCTCGATCGGCGGTGCGGGCAGCAGCGCGGGCGCTGCGCCGTCCTTCGCGATGGTCCACAGGCGCTCGCCGGCGCCGGTGACGAAGACGGTGATCAGGATCATCATGAGCGCCTTGTCGGGCGTCCAGTCGATCCACAGGGGCGCGATGACCAGCAGCGCGAGCCGTAGCCCGTCGGCGCCGATCATCAGCCACCGCCGGTCGAGCGGCCCTCCCGGGGCCGTCAGGGTCGTCAGCGGCCCCAGGAGTACGGCTCCGAAGAGCAGGGTGGAAATAATCCGGGCCCCGAAGACGGCGGCGACGGCGAAGGCCGCCCCGCGGTATCCGGATCCGAATGAGCCCTCAAGGACCGCCGCTTGCAGCGACAGCAACACCAGCACGAGAAGGGCGAGTGCATCGCCGGTACTGCCGACGAGCTGGGCGCTCCACAACCGCTTCAGCGGGGGAACACGCAACAGGGCCCGTACGGCGCGCTCGCGTGAGTCTGCGGCAAGTGTGTCGGAGGTGGGGCTCACGACCGTTGGCTGCTCGGCTCGCGTCATCCGCCCAGCCTATCGGGAGCGGGGTAGTGCCCGGGGGGCGCGTCCGAACAAACGACCGCAGACCATGCGCCGGACCCTCGCCGCCACTCCGGCCCATCAGCCCCTCGGACCCATTCCGTTCCGGCCTGTCCTGCCCGAGCCGGCCATTCATCCCCATCGGCCCCTGCCGCTCCACCGCACGGTTCAGCCTCTCCGGCGATTGAGGAGCGGAGGTCCGGGGCGGATCCCCCGGTTACGGGGAGGGGACAGCCCGCCACAGGCGCACCCGGCCTCCACCCCCGCCCGCTCCACAACGCCTCGGACCGCACAGGAACCCCCGGACCGCTCCGGAACGCGGCAGCGCCGGGCGGGCCGGACACTCGTCCAGCCCGCCCGGCGCTCAGGAATCCGTACAGGACCCCGTAAGGGTCAGTCCTCCGAGGAAGCCGCGGAAGCCGCCTTCTTCGTCACGGTCTTCTTCGCCGCGCCCGTCGTCTTCTTCGCGGCGGTCTTCTTGGCCGCGGTCGTCGTCTTCTTCGCCGCGGTCTTCTTCGCCGCGGTGGCCTTCTTCGCCGGCGCCTTCTTTGCCGGAGCCTTCTTCGCCGTCTTCTTCTTGGCGGGCCCCTTGGCACGCTTCTCGGCGAGCAGCTCGTAGCCGCGCTCCGGCGTGATCTCCTCGACGCTGTCGTCGCTCCGCAGCGTCGCGTTCGTCTCGCCGTCGGTGACGTACGCGCCGAACCGCCCGTCCTTGACCACGACCGGAGCACCGCTCACCGGGTCCGTACCCAGTTCCTTCAGCGGCGGCTTGGCGGCGGCCCGCCCGCGCTGCTTGGGCTGGGCGTAGATGGCGAGGGCCTCTTCGAGGGTGATGTCGAAGAGCTGGTCCTCGGAGGTGAGGGACCGCGAGTCCGTGCCCTTCTTCAGGTACGGGCCGTAGCGGCCGTTCTGCGCGGTGATCTCGACGCCCTCGGCGTCCTCGCCGACGACGCGCGGCAGGGACATCAGCTTCAGCGCGTCGGCCAGCGTCACCGTGTCGAGGGACATCGACTTGAACAACGAGGCCGTCCGCGGCTTCACCGCGTTCTTGCCGGTCTTCGGGGTGCCCTCGGGCAGCACCTCGGTGACGTACGGGCCGTAGCGGCCGTCCTTGGCGATGATCTGGTTCCCGCTGACCGGGTCCGCACCGAGCTCGAAGTCGCCGCTGGGCTTGGCCAGCAGCTCCTCCGCGTACTCGACGGACAGCTCGTCGGGCGCCAGCTCCTCGGGGACGTCCGCGCGCTGGTGGCCCTCGGAGTCCTTCTCACCGCGCTCGATGTACGGGCCGTACCGGCCGACCCGGAGCTTGATGTCGTTGCCGACGGGGAACGAGGAGATCTCCCGGGCGTCGATCGCGCCGAGGTCGGTGACGAGCTCCTTGAGCCCGCCGAGGTGGTCGCCGTCGCCGTTGCCCGCGTCGGAGGCCTTCCCGGCACCGGCCGTGTCGTCACCCTCCTGCGCACCGAAGTAGAAGCGCTTCAGCCACGGCACGGACTGGGCCTCGCCCCGCGCGATGCGGTCGAGGTCGTCCTCCATACGGGCCGTGAAGTCGTAGTCGACGAGCCGGCCGAAGTGCTTCTCCAGCAGGTTGACCACGGCGAACGACAGGAACGACGGAACGAGCGCCGTGCCCTTCTTGAACACGTACCCGCGGTCGAGGATCGTCCCGATGATCGAGGCGTACGTCGACGGGCGGCCGATCTCGCGCTCTTCGAGCTCCTTGACCAGCGAGGCCTCGGTGTAGCGGGCCGGCGGCTTGGTCGCGTGGCCGTCGACGGTGACCTCGTCGGCGGTCAGCGCGTCGCCCTCGGCGACCTGCGGCAGCCGGCGCTCGCGGTCGTCGAGCTCGGCGTTCGGGTCGTCGGCGCCTTCGACGTACGCCTTCATGAAGCCGTGGAAGGTGATCGTCTTGCCGGACGCGGAGAACTCGGCGTCCCGGCCGTCGCTCGCCCGGCCACCGATCTTGACGGTGACGGAGTTGCCGACCGCGTCCTTCATCTGGGAGGCGACGGTCCGCTTCCAGATCAGCTCGTAGAGCCGGAACTGGTCGCCGGTGAGACCGGTCTCCGCAGGGGTGCGGAAGCGGTCGCCGGAGGGGCGGATCGCCTCGTGCGCCTCCTGCGCGTTCTTGACCTTGCCGGCGTACGTACGGGGCTTGTCCGGCAGGTAATTCGCACCGTAGAGCTGCGTGACCTGCGCCCGGGCCGCGGAGATCGCGGTGTCCGAGAGGGTCGTGGAGTCGGTACGCATATAGGTGATGAAGCCGTTCTCGTACAGCTTCTGCGCGACCTGCATGGTGGCCTTGGCCCCGAAGCCCAGCTTCCGGCTCGCCTCCTGCTGGAGGGTCGTCGTACGGAAGGGGGCGTACGGGGAGCGGCGGTACGGCTTCGACTCGACGGACCGCACGGCGAAGGCGGAGTCGGCGAGCGCGGCGGCCAGGGCGCGGGCGTTCGTCTCGTCCAGGTGCAGCGTCTGGGCGGAGCCGGCCTTGAGCTGCCCGTCCGGGCCGAAGTCGCGGCCCTGGGCGATCCGGCGCCCGTCGACCGCGCTGAGGCGGGCGGTGAGCGTCGAGGGGTCGGAGGCGTCACCGGTCCGGCCGGTGGCGAAGGTGCCGGTCAGGTCCCAGTACTCGGCGGAACGGAAGGCGATGCGCTCGCGCTCCCGCTCGACGACGAGGCGGGTGGCGACGGACTGGACACGGCCCGCCGACAGCCGCGGCATGACCTTCTTCCACAGGACCGGCGAGACCTCGTAGCCGTAGAGGCGGTCGAGGATGCGGCGGGTCTCCTGGGCGTCGACCATGCGCTGGTTGAGCTCGCGCGGGTTGGCGACGGCGGACCTGATCGCGTCCTTGGTGATCTCGTGGAAGACCATCCGGTGGACCGGGACCTTGGGCTTGAGCACTTCCTGCAGGTGCCACGCGATGGCTTCGCCCTCGCGGTCCTCATCGGTGGCGAGGAAGAGTTCGTCGGATTCGGCCAGCAGCTGCTTGAGCTTCCTGACCTGGGCCTTCTTGTCGGCGTTGACGACGTAGATCGGCTGGAAGTCGTTCTCCACGTCGACGCCGAGGCGGCGTACCTCGCCGGTGTACTCGTCCGGCACCTCGGCGGCGCCGTTCGGGAGGTCGCGGATGTGCCCGACGCTCGCCTCGACGACGTATCCGGGGCCGAGATAGCCCTTGATCGTCTTCGCCTTGGCAGGCGACTCGACGATGACGAGTCGGCGGCCGCCCTGTGCGGTCTCGCTGGTCGGGGACAACTTCGCTCTTCTCTCCGGTCGACGCTGGTGGGCATCAGGGCAGTGCGATGGCGCTGCCGACAGTGCTGTCGCTGCGGAGTGTGACGGTACAACCCGCCCCCGTGTCAAACGGCAAAAGCCCGCAACGGCCACTCGAACGGTAACCCGACTTCCGCCATTCCTGCCGCCCGGCCCGCTCCGTCCGCCCCGCGCAGGGCCGCTGCCTGCGGGTTTCGGCGGCACTGTGGCTGCTCTGCGGGTACGGGGGGCGAGGGGCGGGCGGCCCGGGCGTGTTCCGGGGCGGGCGCGGGCGGCCGGGGCGGGAGCGGGCTCGGGTGCGGGCTCGAGGGCCGCCCGGATGCGGACCCGGACGGGGGTTCAGATGTGGCGGAGGCACCACACCCCGAGGACGAGGAAAAGTACGCCGAACACAGTGGCGAGTGCGGTGGAGACGGCGGGGCTCACCCCGTGCGCCACCGGCGCACGGTGCAGCACGCGCGCCCCCGTCCACAGCAGCAGCGCGGCGCCGAACAGCGCGAACACCGTTCCGGCGAAGACTGCGGGTCCGCTCTCCATACCCGTACGCCTCCCTGTCCCCCTGGCGCGGCCCGGCATGGTCTGCCCGTAGGTGCCGCCCGGTTCCGGGGAGACTCCCACTGCGGAACGTCGCCGACGCGAACGCCGGGTGAACAGCCGAGCCCCAGGGGGCCACCTCGGCCGCGCGTGCGCGGCGACCATGGCCGAATTCACATCACGTCGAGGGTCGCGCGCCGCCTGCTGCCCCGTTCGAACACCTTCAGCAGGACGACGGCGAGCACGATGTACCCCGCCCCCGTCGCAAGCTCCGCGGCGATGCCCCGGCCGTCGAGACCTGCGCCTGCGGACAACTCACGTGCCGTTTCGGCCGCGTGGGTCATCGGCAGGACGTCCCCGACGGCCCGCATCCAGTCCGGCAGCTTCTCCCGCGGCACGTTCGCGCCGGTCAGGAGCAGGAGCCCGGAACTGGCCACGTTCGAGATGAGGAAGACGTCACGGAACCGCAGTCCCAGCGCCCCCAGCGCCAGACCGAAGGCGGAACATCCCGCCGCCGCCGCGAGGAGAACCGCCGCCAGCCCGGGCAGGGCCCCAACCGGAATCCGGAGCCCGAGCAGCAGACAGGCCACGGAGAGCGTGAAGACGCTGATGACAAGGCCGTTCAGTACATAGGGCAGAGCACGGCCGAACCAGAGCGGAGCCCGGTTCCGGGGGCTCAGCAGCACAGCGCCGAGCGTCCCGTAACGGCGCTCGTTGGCGATGGCCATCGTGCCGCCGTACACACAGGCGGTCGACGCGGAGACGACGGCGTTGCCGAGCAGATAGAACCGGTCGTCGGCGACGTGGAGCTCTCGCCCCAGGAAGACGAAGAACAGCAGTTGCAGCAGTGGCCCGACCAGCAGGGTGCCGATGAACATGGGCGGCGTCGTCCAGTTGAAGAGGGCCCGGTAGGACAGGCCGCCACCGATCACGACGAGCCGCAGAGCGGAGACGGCCCTCAAGCGCAGGCTTCGGACGGGGGCGGGGACGAGGGCGGGGCCGGAGCCGGGGTCCGCGACGGCCGGAGCCGGTGTGAGCGCAGGCATGTGGGCAACTCCTGGGGTGGGGCGGGAAGCTTCGAGGAAATTCAAGGGCTGACGCCTCGGAACCCGGCCGCTTCAAGGACAGACGGCACGGGGCTCGGCCGCTTCAGGGGCGTACGGCACGGGGGCTCGGCGGATTCAGGCGAGGGAGAGGGTGGCTGCGGCCCGCGCACGCTGCTCGACCCGCCCCAGGACCAGGACGGCGGCCACCGCGTACACCGCGCCGAGAGCGAGGGCCACGGTCATCGGGACCAGCACCCCAATGGTCTCCGCCCCACCCGAGGTCGCCGCGTGCACCGCCCGCGAACCCCAGGTGGTGGGCAGCGCCCAGGAAACCGGACGCGTCCAGTCCGGCAGCACGGTGACGGGCACGAGCATCCCGGACAGCAGCCACACGGGGGCGTCCAGCGGGTTGGCGAGTGCGTTGGCGTTGCGCAGCAGCACGAACGTGGCGGCGAGCAGCAGACCCATCATCCCGAGCGACACGACACACACCGGCACGGCGATCAGGAAGAGCAGCGGGTGCGCGAAGTCGAGCGGTACGTCGAAGAGCACGGCACCCCAGAGCACCGTCGCCCCCATGGCGTACGTCCCGATGACGGCGGTGGCCAGGGTGATCGGCAGCAGGACGAGGGAGAGCGGGGTGGGTGAGGCGACCAGAGTCTCCAGCGTGCCGAGCCAGCGCTGGTTCTGTACGGCCCCGCCGGATCCGAAGAGCACCGAGGACCAGATGCCCATCAGCCCGGCGCCGACGGCCGCGGTGAGCAGGTGGTCGGGGTCGTCGGCGGCGCGGAAGAGATAGACGGCGAGGGTCGCGTACACGAGGGGTACGAGGACGGCGAAGGTGATTTCGAGCGGTGAACGGCTCATGTACGAGACGTGGGTACGCACACCGACGACGATCAGGCGCAAGGCCCGGGCGGGCGTCATGCCGCGGCCCCGTCGATGGACCCGACCGTCTCGGCAGCACGACGGGCCTCCGCCGCTTCCTCCTCCGCCGCCGGTGCGTCGGCTGCGTCCGGCGGACCGTCCTTCCCTCCTTCCACCGGGACACCCTTCCCGCTCGCCGCCGGAACGCCCTGCTCCGCCTCCTCGACGATCGCGATGTAGGCGTCCTCCAGCGTGGGTTCGCGGGTGACGAGCCGTCCCACCCGCACACCGTCGAGCGCCGCCAGCACCTGCCCGTGCAGCTCCGCGCCGCGTTCCGTCTGCACGATGACGGCCTGTCGGCTGCCCCGGTCCTCGGCAGCCACCCCGTGCACGCCCGCCAGGGCACGGATGCGGTCGAGATGTTCCTCGCCCGCCCCGTACGCCTCGATCTCCAGGACGTCGCGCTCCTGGACCCGGGACTTGAGCCGGTCCGGAGTCCCCAGCGCGCGGATCGTGCCGCCGGCGATGACCGCGATCCGGTCGCACAGCTCATCCGCCTCGGCCATGTAATGGGTGGTCAGCAGCACGGTGGTGCCACCGGCCCGCAGATCGGCGACGGTGCGCCGCAGATCGCGGGCCGCCACCGGGTCGACACCGATGGAGGGTTCGTCGAGGAACAGGACCTCGGGCCGGTGCAGGAGTCCGCGTGCGATGTGCAGCCGCTGCCGCATCCCGCGCGAGTACCCCTCGACCCGTTCCCTCTCCCGGCCGGTCAGGCCCACCAGATCGAGCAGTTCGACGATCCGCCGCTTCTGCTCGCGGGGTTCGACGGCGTACAACTCGGCGAAGTAACGCAGATTGTCCAGGGCGGAGAGCCGGTCGTACAGGCCCCGGTCGCCGCCGAAGACGTAGCCGATCCTCCGGCGTACGGCGACGGGGTCGGATGCCACGTCGTGACCCAGGACCCGGGCGGTCCCGGAGGTGGGCAGCAGCAGGGTGTTGAGCATCTTGATGGTGGTGGTCTTGCCCGCCCCGTTGGGACCGAGGAGCCCGAAGAGCTCGCCGCGTGCCACCTCGAAGGACACGCCGCGCACGGCTTCCGTCTCGGTGCGACGCGGACGCAGGAAGCCGGTCCGGCTGGTGTAGGTGCGGCGCAGGTTCTTCGCCTCGATCGCAAGCATGGCGGGGACGCTAGGACCGGAGGCACCGCGCTCGCCATCAATTCGGGGGCCACCGAATCGTCCCGGGCCCCCTGTCGCGGCGCCCCGCCGAGTCCACCCGCATGCCCCTCAGGACACTGCGCGCAGCACGTCCTCCCCGGACAGCAGCGCGAGCAGGGCCCGCCCGGTGTCCGTGAGCTGGTAGTACACGCTGCGGCCGATCCGGTGCCGTGTGACGACATCTGCCTCGGCAAGGACCGACAGATGCTCCGAGACCGTGCTCGGCGCCAGCCCCAGCCGGTCGGCTATCCCGGCCGTGGTGAGCGGTCCGCCGAGCTGCCGCAGGACCGAGGCACGGCCCCGGCCCAGCAACAGCCCGAGCCGGTCACCGCTCTCGGCGCGCTCCGCCGGCCGTTCACGCAGCGCACCCGCGCCACGGGCCTGGAAGGAGACCGTCAGGACTTCGGGGTCGTCGGTCGAGTAGAGCCGGCAGCCCTCGGCGAAGACGAGCGGGACGAGCAGCAGCCGACGCTCACCCGCCCGGTACTCCGCGTCGATGTGCTTCGTCAGCTCAAGGACCGGCGGCGTCCACTTGGCGCGGCTCTCCAGACCGGTGAACAACGCGTCGATGCCTTCGGTGGCGAAGGTCCGGGCCCTGATGAGGACCTCGTCCTCGACGAGCCGGCGCATCGTGGGCCAGTGCGCGGCCATCGCGCCTTCCCAGTACGCCGCGTACGCATCGGCGAGGGCCGAGCAGGCTGCCTCGGGGTCCACCAGGTACGGCCGGACGCGGGGATGGTCGTCGAGCCCCGCATAGTGCTCGGCGATCCCGGCCCGTACGACATCGGCGGGCGTCGCCCGGACCGTGTCCAGCTCCGCATCGACCGAAGCGGCCCCGACCGGACGCGGCAGCAGGAAGTCCGGGAAGTTGTTCGGGCCGTCGATCAACAGCCGCAGCGCATCGGTCCGCTCGTCCTCCCGCAGCACTTCGCGGGCGCGCACCACCCACTCCTCGTAGGGCCGGGAGGGGGCGCGGTGCGGCATCGTCAGATGCAGGCTGCAGAACGCGTCCCACAGCGGGCTGATGGCGATCCGGGTCGCTCCGAGCGATGCCTCGTCCAGCTCGATACGGATCATCCGGCCATCCGCCCGGCCGGGGGCAGTGGCTCCAGGAAGCCCTCTTCGACCAGGAGCCGGATGGCCTGCGGGGTGCGGTCGCGCAGCTGCACCGGGTCCTCGTTCATCAACTGGGCGATCGCGTCCAGGATCCGGCCGGCGGGCAGCGATCCGTCGCACACGCCCGCGAATCCGGCACCGACCGCGTCGACCTTCGTCGCGCGTCGCATGCCGCGGTTCTGACGCAGCACCACATGCTCGGGATCCTCGGCCCCCGGCAGCCCCACCTGCTCCTGCACGACCTCGGCGGCGAGGGTGAAGTGCGCGGCCAGCAGCCCCGCGTCGTCCTGCTCCCGCAGGTAGTCCTGGCGGGCGAAGTGCGCCTCGACGGCCGGTCCGAGCGGCTGCTCCACCGCGTGCGGCCACTCCTCGATCACGATCGAGGGCTCTCCGGCGGCAGCCGCGGCGGACTTCCGCAGCGTGATCCAGCCGAAGCCGACCCCCTTCGTCCCGTGGGCCTCGAACTCGTCCAGCCAGGCGTCGTACCGCGCGGTGTACTCCGCGGGGTCCGTGCGGTGGTCGCCGCTGTCGCGGAGCCACAACTCGGCGTACTGCGTGACGTCCTGCACCTCGCGCTGCACGATCCAGGCGTCGCAGCCGTGCGGGATCCAGGACCGCAGCCTGTCCTGCCACTCCTCGTCCTCGGTGTGCTGCCAGTTGGCCAGGAAGTGGGCGTAGCCGCCGTCATTGAGCCGGTCGCCGGTCTGCTGCACCAGGGTCCGGCACAGGTCGTCGCCCGCCATGCCACCGTCGCGGTAGGTGAGGCGGGCGCCGGGCGAGATGACGAAGGGCGGGTTGGAAACGATGAGGTCGTACGTCTCGGTGCCGACGGGCTCGTACAGGGACCCCTCGCGGAGGTCGGCCGGGGCGGCGCCGGACAGGGCGAGGGTGAGCCGGGTGAAGTCGAGGGCGCGCGGGTTGAGGTCGGTGGCGGTGACCCGAGTGGCGTGCTGCGAGGCGTGGAGCGCCTGGATACCGGAACCCGTGCCGACGTCCAGTGCGGAGCCCACCGGTCGGCGGACGGTGATCCCGGCGAGTGTGGTGGAGGCCCCTCCGATGCCGAGGACGACGCCCTCCTCGTGCGAACCGATCCCGCCCGCGCCGCCCACCGCGCAGCCCAGGTCGGAGACGATGAACCAGTCCTGGTCCTCCGGCCCGCTGTACGGCCGCACGTCGACCGTCGCCCGCACCTCGCCGTCCGACTCGGTCAGCCAGCCGTCCGCCACGCATTCCTCCAGCGGCAGCACGGCGGCCGCACGCCCGGCGGGGACCGGGCGCTGGAGCAGGAAGAGGCGCACGAGTGTGTCGAGCGGCGCGTCCCCCCGGGTGGCACGCAGCGCCGGAACCGTCTCGCTGCGGGCGAGCGCGGCGTAGGCGGGTGCGCCGAGCAGGTCAAGGAGCCCGTCGGCGGTGAAGGCGGCGGCGAGCAGGGCTGCGCGAAGCCGGGTCGCGTGGTCTGCTGCGGGAAGGCTGGTCTTACTCACATGCCCCATTGTGACGGCTCCCACTGACAACGGCAGCGGCCCGGCGGCCCACCAGGGGCCGCCGGGCCGTCCGTACGCCCGTCGGGTGGCAGGCGTACATCCGCTGTGACAGCCGCGCGGCTGCCCTCGAAGGGGCCCGCGGCCGAAGCCGCGAGCCGCCCCCGGTTACGACTTCTTGCTGGGCGAGGCGGAAGCCTCCTTGGACGGCGTCGCCTCGGTGGACGGCTTCGCGTCCTTCGAGGAGGCGGCCGAGGGCGCTGCCGAGGCCGTCGGCTTCTGGCAGCCCTTCTGCTTGGCCATCGCGGTACCGACCTCGCCGGACTCAAGCTTCTTCTGCGCCTGGTCCCCATTGGTGCTGATCTTGTTCAGCTCGTCCGCGATGCCCTTGAGGCCGTCGGCGAACTTCGCCTGGTCCTTCGTGTTCAGGGCGTCGACCTTCTTCTGCAGATCCGCGTAGGCCACGGAGGAGGCGTTGAGCTCCTTCACGGCCGCCTTCTGCGTGGCCTCACCGTCGTCGACCGGCGGCGGACCCGCCGCGTCGACGGCCGTGCCCAGCGCCTTGTACGCCTCCGAGATCTGCTGGAAGGCTGCCGAGTCGGCCTTCTGGACATCGGCGGGCTTGCTGTTGTCGGCGGTCTGCTGCTGGATGGAGGCGTTGGCGTTCGCGATCTTCTGCAGCTGGGGCTGGAACTGGTCACAGACCTTCTTGGCCCAGTCGTTCACCTTGTTGTCGCTGTCGTCGCTGCAGCCGGACAGCGTCAGTACCAGTACCGCACCGCCGGACAGCGCGGCCGCAAGCTTCTTGTTCACCGGATTGGTCCCTTCCAAGGCTCTCGGCCCCGGAACTTACACGCCGAGCGCCCTCCATCCGGGTGCCGGTCGCCCGATGGATGGCCTTTTGCAGCCATTTGCACCAAGGGAAATGAGGGAGATACAACTCACCCACACGGCCCCCGAGCACGGGAACACCTGAACGATCCACCACCCGTGCGGATATGCACACGGGCGGACGCGGCATCAGAAAGCCGCGCCCGCCCATGCTCTGATCCGGCGTCGCCCGATGACGGCGTACGCGGTGCGGATCCCTCCTACGGAGCGGCCGCCGGGTCGGCCGGCCTCGCAGTGGCCTCCCCGCCTCCCTCTCCGGAATCGCCGTCGTCCCCCACCGCGATCCCCCGCCGCTTGGAGACGTAGACCGCGCCGACGATGATCCCGATGGCCAGCACCGCCACCACCGCGCGCACCGCCGCGCTCGCGTCCTCGCCGTAGCTGAACTGCACCACCGCGGGTGCGATGAGCAGGGCAACCAGGTTCATCACCTTGAGCAGGGGATTGATCGCCGGCCCGGCCGTGTCCTTGAACGGATCGCCGACCGTGTCACCGATGACGGTCGCGGCATGGGCGTCACTGCCCTTGCCGCCGTGGTGACCATCCTCGACGAGCTTCTTGGCGTTGTCCCACGCACCGCCGGAGTTGGCGAGGAAGACGGCCATCAGCGTCCCGGTGCCGATCGCGCCCGCCAGATACGAGCCGAGTGCGCCGACACCGAAGGTGAAGCCGACCGCGATCGGCGCCAGCACCGCCAGCAGACCGGGGGTGGCCAGCTCGCGCAGCGCGTCCTTGGTGCAGATGTCGACGACGCGCCCGTACTCCGGCTTCTCGCTGTAGTCCATGATCCCGGGGTGCTCACGGAACTGTCGCCGCACCTCGTAGACCACGGCGCCCGCGGACCGGGACACCGCGTTGATGGCGAGCCCGGAGAAGAGGAAGACCACTGCGGCACCGAGGATCAGGCCGACCAGGTTGTTGGGCTGGGAGATGTCCAGACTCAGCCCCATCTCCCCGGCCGAGGCGCCGACGTCGTCGACCGCGGTGGCGATCGCGTCACGGTACGAACCGAACAGCGCCGCCGCCGCCAGGACGGCGGTGGCGATGGCGATGCCCTTGGTGATGGCCTTGGTGGTGTTGCCCACGGCGTCCAGGTCGGTGAGCACCTGCGCGCCGGCCCCGGTGACGTCGCCGGACATCTCGGCGATGCCCTGCGCGTTGTCGGAGACCGGGCCGAAGGTGTCCATCGCGACGATGACACCGACGGTGGTGAGCAGCCCCGTACCGGCCAGCGCCACGGCGAAGAGCGCCAGCATGATCGACGTACCGCCGAGCAGGAACGCCCCGTAGACCCCGAGCCCGATCAGCAGCGCGGTGTAGACGGCGGATTCCAGGCCGATGGAGATACCGGCGAGCACGACGGTCGCCGGTCCGGTCAGTGAGGACTTGCCGATGTCCCTGACGGGACGCCGGGTGGTCTCGGTGAAGTAGCCGGTCAGCTGCTGGATCAGGGCTGCCAGCACGATGCCGATGGCGACGGCGACCAGCGCGAAGACCCGCGGGTCCCCGCCGTGCGAGGTGATGGCCGTGTCCGTGACCCCGTCCAGTTCCGCGTACGAGGAGGGCAGGTAGGCGAAGACCGCTACGGCCACCAGCACGAGCGAGATGACGGCGGAGATGAAGAACCCGCGGTTGATGGCGGTCATCCCGCTGCGGTCGGCGCGGCGCGGGGCGACCGCGAAAATGCCGATCATCGCGGTGACCACACCGATCGCCGGCACGATCAGGGGAAAGGCCAGCCCCGAGTCTCCGAAGGCGGCCTTGCCCAGGATCAGTGCGGCGACCAGCGTGACGGCGTACGACTCGAAGAGGTCGGCGGCCATGCCCGCACAGTCCCCGACGTTGTCGCCCACGTTGTCGGCGATGGTGGCGGCGTTGCGCGGGTCGTCCTCCGGGATGCCCTGTTCCACCTTGCCGACCAGGTCGGCGCCGACGTCGGCGGCCTTGGTGAAGATGCCGCCCCCGACCCTCATGAACATCGCGATCAGCGCCGCGCCGAGCCCGAATCCCTCCAGCACCTTGGGCGCGTCGGCGGCGTAGACGAGGACCACGCAGGAGGCGCCGAGAAGCCCGAGCCCCACGGTAATCATGCCGACCACGCCACCCGTACGGAAAGCGATCTTCATCGCTTTGTGCGAAACCTCGGTGAGATCCTTTTCCGGTTCGCCTTCCGCGGGAGTCGCTTCCCGCGCGGCGGCTGCCACCCGGACATTGCTCCGTACGGCCAGGCGCATGCCGATGTATCCGGTGGCTGCCGAGAAAAGGGCACCCACCAGGAAGAACAGCGAACGGCCCGCGCGCTGCGACCAGTTGTCGGCCGGAAGCAGCAGAAGCAGGAAGAAGACCACGACTGCGAATGCGCCGACGGTACGCAACTGCCG
The DNA here is from genome assembly GCF_043202315.1 of Streptomyces sp. NPDC048211. Lineage (NCBI taxonomy): Bacteria > Bacillati > Actinomycetota > Actinomycetes > Kitasatosporales > Streptomycetaceae > Streptomyces > Streptomyces sp. NPDC048211. The sequence continues at coordinate 43,866 of NZ_JBIDAD010000011.1, read as the reverse complement.
GGCCAGATAGGCATTCGCGCCCTCCTGGACCGCCGCCGCGATCTCCTTCATGCGCTCGCTGCCCTCGCCCGCCGCCAGTACCTGGCGTACCAGCAGCCGGGCGACGACCAGTGCGGCGACGGCGACGACCGCGACGACGATCACGATGACACGGTTGTCATCGGTGAGTACTGCGGCCGCGAGAGTGGTGGGTGGGTCGGAAAGTGCGGAAAACTGCGTCAGTTCTTCCAGTGGTGTGGTGCCGAACCCCGCCATACGTCCTCCTTGACGCTCAGCGCTCAAGACGTGGACGGATTGTAGGGAGCGGAACACGATCAAAACAGTGCGCGGTAAATGTAATTGACCTTCATCCACCGAACGGCAATTGATCGAGTTCTCCGCCTGGACCGAATGCAGTAATGGGGCGGGCGCATTTCCGCACAACCACCCAGAGGGGCAGAACCGAAAAAGGCCCTGCTCAGCAGGGCCTCGGAATCAGGATCAGGGATGGGTTCCGTCACCCGGCTACGCCGTCGGGGTGACCGAACCACCCCAGAACCCCGAGCCGCCACGACGAAGAACGGCCGGCCGCCGTCCGGCGTCTTCGGCCAGCTCATCTCACGGGAGACCGGGTCGGCAGTCGACACAAGGACGTCGGCAGTCGACTCAAGGCGCGGTGGTCACCACCGGCGGCGGGTGCACAGCACGGTGACCAACGTCGGCAGCCGGTGCGGAGCACGGTGATCGGTGACCGCCCCGGCCCGACGCGCGGGGCCGATGGCCTTCGGCCGGTTCACAGCACGGCGTCCGGTGTGCGCCCCGGGCTCAAAGCACGGTGGCCGGCGTGCGCCCCCGGCTCACAGCACGGTGGCCGGCGTCTTCGGCCAGCTCATACGGATCACTCCGCCGTCCGCACCGGACCTGACCTCGACGTCGTCGACCAGACCGCTGATGACCGCGAGACCCATCTCGTCCTCGCCGTCGCCTTCGGCGTCCGGTTCCGGCTCATCCAGTCCCACCCCGGGCGTGGCGTCGCCGCGTCCGGATCCGACACCGGGCACGGACCCGTCGGCACCCGGGCCGGGCACCTCGTCGCCGACCTCGATGGAGAAGGACTTCTCCTCCTCGATCAGGACGACCGTGACAGGCGCTGTGATGCCGTGGCTGCGGTGCAGCCCGACCGCCCGGCTGCAGGCTTCCCCCACGGCGAGTCTGACCTCGTCGAGCACGGCCTCGTCGACCCCGGCCCGGCGCGCCACGGCAGCCGCCACGAGGCGGGCCGTTCTGACGTGTTCGGGCTGGGCGCTGAAGCGGAGTTCAACGGTGGCCATGCGATCCCCCTCGAACGTACGTGTGTGCATCCACAGGAGCCGGACACGCGGCCCTGTACTCCTGACTCTGTCTGCGGAAACCGCTGACCGATCGGCCGAACCACCGGGCCGACCGCGCCCCGGCCATCCAGCTGACGCGCAGCCGCCGTCCGACAATCGTCCGACGGTGGTTCGGCAGTTGTTTCGCCAGCCGTTCGGCAGCCGTTCGGCAGTCGTTCGGCAGTCGTTCGGCAGTCGTTCGGCAGTCTGCGAAGCGGTGATCCGAATCGCATGGCGACCGGTCCGTCGGCCATCAGATGAATGTCAGCCGCAATCCGCCGAACGAGTGACGAAGGGGTGTCGGACACCGGCCGCCGGAACCATCGGCCGCCGATGCACGCCCACCGCCGATCCGGCGGCCCTGGTGTGGACCGCCGTCGCACCGACCACCGCCGGACCGGCCCCAGGGCCGGCCCGACCGCGGGCGGGACGTCAGTCGGTCGCCGCCACGGCCTCATCGACCGTGGTGTGAATCGGGAACACCTTGGTCAGACCGGTGATGCGGAAAATCTTGAGAATGCGCTCCTGGTTGCACACCAGTCGCAACGAGCCCTCATGGGCCCGAACACGCTTCAAGCCGCCCACGAGCACGCCGAGGCCGGTGGAGTCGAGGAAGTCGACGCCTTCCATGTCGACAACCAAGTGGTAGCTGCCGTCATTCACCAACTCGACCAACTGCTCGCGCAGCTTGGGCGCGGTATACACATCAATCTCGCCACCGACCTCGACGACCGTACGGTCGCCACCAGGGCCGGACACATTGCGAGTCGACAAGGACAGGTCCACGGATCCTCCAGCACCTTGCTATCGAGCGGTCGCCCCTCGGTCTCCCCGGCGGAGCCAGGGGACGGATCGCCAGCCGCGATGGCATTCAATCACTTACGGGCAGCCATGCACGACGCCTTGGGACCATTGTCCGTCTCGCCAGTGACACACTCGGTGCCGATGGCCAAGAATCACCGCCCCAGTCGACCGCCCGAGAGCAGGGCTTCCCGCCCCTCTCCCGACATGGTCCTCGACCGGCTCGCCGCAGGGGCGGGCCGGTCCGCGCGCATCACTCATACGGAGCACTTGCCCCCGCGCACGGGAACCCATGCCATCTGGCCCGATCGCATCCGTCCGGAAGTCATCGCCGCCATCCAGAAGGCCGGCATCGATCATCCATGGGCCCATCAGGCCGCAGCGGCCGAGCACGCACTGGACGGCGAGTCGGTCGTGATCGCCACCGGTACGGCGTCCGGCAAGTCCCTGGCCTACCTCGCCCCGGTCCTCAGTGCCCTCCTGGACGGCTCCGAGGCCCCCAACGGCCGTGGGGCGACCGCCCTCTACCTCGCCCCCACCAAGGCCCTGGCAGCCGACCAGCGGCGCTCGGTGAGGGACCTCGCGGCTCCCCTGGGCAACGGGATCCGGCCCGCTGTGTACGACGGAGACACCCCGGTCGAAGAACGCGAATGGGTACGCCAGTACGCCAACTACGTCCTCACCAATCCCGACATGCTGCACCGGGGGATACTCCCGTCCCATCCCCGCTGGTCCTCCTTCCTGCGCGCCCTGCGCTATGTCGTCATCGACGAGTGCCACACCTATCGCGGTGTCTTCGGCTCGCATGTCGCCCAGGTGGTGCGCCGGCTACGCCGCCTGTGCGCCCGCTACGGAGCCGATCCGGTCTTCCTGCTCGCCTCCGCCACTTCCGCGGAGCCGTCCGTCGCGGCCGGCCGTCTCACCGGCCTCCCGGTCACGGAGGTCGCCGACGACGCCTCCCCGCGCGGCGAGCTGGTCTTCGCCCTGTGGGAACCGCCGCTGACGGAGCTGTCCGGCGAGAAGGGCGCCCCCGTGCGTCGAACCGCCACAGCCGAGACCGCCGACCTGCTCACCGACCTGACCGTGCAAGGAGTGCGTTCCGTCGCCTTCGTACGCTCACGGCGCGGCGCCGAGCTCATTTCCGTCATCGCCAAGGAACGCCTCGCCGAGATCGACCGCTCTCTGCCCTCCCGGGTCGCCGCCTACCGCGGGGGTTATCTCCCCGAGGAGCGCCGCGCCCTGGAGCACGCTCTGCATTCCGGCAGCCTTCTCGGTCTGGCCGCCACCACCGCCCTCGAACTCGGCATCGACGTCTCCGGCCTGGACGCGGTCGTGATCGCGGGTTACCCAGGCACCAGAGCCTCGCTGTGGCAGCAGGCCGGCCGCGCAGGGCGGGCCGGCCAAGGCGCCCTCGCCATCCTGGTGGCCCGCGACGACCCGCTGGACACCTTCCTCGTCCACCATCCCGAAGCGCTGTTCCAGCAGCCTGTGGAGTCGACCGTCCTCGACCCGGACAACCCGTACGTGCTGGCCCCCCACCTGTGCGCCGCCGCCGCCGAGCTGCCGCTCACCGAATCGGACCTGGCCCTCTTCGGCCCAGCCGCGGCAGAGCTGCTGCCGCAGCTGGAAACCGCGAAGCTGCTCCGCAAGCGGGCCTCGGGCTGGCACTGGACCCGGCGGGAGCGGGCCGCCGACCTCACCGACATCCGGGGCGAGGGCGGCCGCCCCGTCCAGATCGTCGAGGAGGGCACCGGCAGGCTGCTGGGCACCGTCGACGAGTCCGCCGCGCACACCGCCGTCCACGAGGGCGCCGTCCACCTCCACCAAGGCCGCACCTATCTGGTCCGGAAACTGGATCTGGAGGACTCGGTCGCGCTCGTCGAGGAAGCCAATCCGCCCTACTCGACGACCGCCCGCGACACCACCGCCATCGCCGTCCTGGAGACCGATACCGAGATCCCCTGGGGGGACGGGCGGCTCTGTTACGGCTCCGTCGAAGTGACCAATCAGGTCGTCTCCTTCCTCCGTCGCAAACTGATCACCGGCGAGGTGCTCGGCGAGACCAAGCTGGATCTTCCGCCCCGCACGCTGCGCACCCGGGCCGTGTGGTGGACGGTCACCCAGGACCAACTCGACACGGCACGGATCAACCCGGAGATCCTGGGCGGCGCGTTGCACGCCGCCGAACACGCGTCGATCGGAATGCTGCCGCTCTTCGCCACCTGCGACCGCTGGGACATCGGCGGAGTGTCCGTGCCGCTGCATCCGGACACGCTGCTGCCGACCGTCTTCGTGTACGACGGCCACCCCGGCGGCGCCGGTTTCGCCGAACGCGCCTTCCACACCGCCCACGACTGGCTGGCCGCCACACGCCAAGCGATCGCGTCCTGCGAGTGCGAGGCGGGCTGCCCGTCGTGCATCCAGTCCCCCAAGTGCGGCAACGGCAACGAACCGCTGCACAAACGGGGCGCCGTCCGCCTGCTCACGGAACTCCTCCGGTCCGCCCCACCCGGCCCGGGCAGTGCGGACAGGATGCCCGGGCCGCACCGGGCGGACAGGACGCGCGGGGCAGGCGGGGCAGACACCGCGGAGGAGTCAGGTCCTGCCGGGCAGTCCGGCTCCACGGGGCAGTCCAGCTAGCTCTCAAGAGGAATTCAGCCCGCTGGTGGCACCAAGTTCTCCAGAGGAACCAGGTTGTCCAGAGGCACCGGGCTCTCCGAAGGAATCGGGTCCTCCGGAAGTGCCGGGCTCTCCGGAGGAACCAGGTTCTCCAGGGACACCTCGCTCTCCGGGGGCCTGAGCGGGCACCGCGGTCACCGGACCCGCCCGGGACCTGACCTGCGGCGCGTACGGCCCACGCCTGACTCGGGCCGTCACATCGGCAATCTCCCCCTGGACGGTGCACCGCACCACCTCCGCTCCCTGCGCCGCAGCCACCTCCCTGGCGGACCGGCAGGCCGCGGCGGCCCCCTCCAGAGCGCGGTCGGCAGCAGCCAGCGCGGCCAGGTCGGCCGCGCCCCCGGCCCGATGCCGAACCACCACCACCTGCCCGAGAGCCAGAACCACCGCGAAGACCACACACAGCGCCAGCGCGGTCACCGCAGACCACACGGTCGCCAGTCCTCGATCCCGCCCCTTCCCGCGCACACCCAGCCGATGCGACCCCAGCGCCGGCCCCCGGGGGCGGCCGGGCCGCGTCACGGCGCCGCCCCCGCCGCGTCCTGGGCCTCCACCGCATCCTCGGCTGCCGCCGCGGCCTCCGCGCTCAGTGCCACAGTCAGCGGCCCGGGGCCGGGCGCCGACGCCGCGACGGTGACCCGCCACAGATCCCCGGCCCGCTCCACCTCGACCCGGGCCCGGTCGGGTGCCGCAGAGAGTGCGGCCTCCCTCACCTGCGCCTCCGGTTCGGAACGGGCTGCCGCCCGCGCACCGGCTCGAGCCGCGTCCACACACCGGATCTGGGCCGAGGCCGCCATCAGCGCCCACAACAGGGCAAGCGCGAAGATCACCAGCACCGGGATCGCCATGGCCGCCTCAGCCGTCACCGCCCCGCAGTCACCGCACCGCCTCGCCGGTCCGCCTCTCACCCGGGCGTGTCTCTCCCGCCCGCCCCTCTCGCCCCAGCCTTCCGCCCAGGTTCCCTGATCAGAATTTCGCATCGAGTGCGTCCTTCAACAGTGATTGCAACTGAGCCATGACCGGCGCGCTGGTGACGACCTTGTAGAGCACCGCGGCAAACGCACACGCCGCGATCGTTCCGACCGCGTATTCGGACGTCGTCATTCCGACGTCCGACCGCACCTTGCGCGCCACGGTTCGCATCCAGCGCACGACATTCCGCATCACTTCAAACCCCCGTAAATCAATACTTTTTGTGTGAATTGCCTCTATTTATGACTTGTGGAATATCAAGGCTGCAGCAGTCCCCCTGCCAGCCCGATCACCACAGGAGCCACGCCCACGGTGAGGAAGGCAGGAAGGAAGCAGAGCCCGACCGGCGCAGTGATCAACACCGCGGCCCGCTGCGCCCGCGCCACCGCCGCGCTCGCCCGCTCGGCCCTCATCGCCTCGGCCAGCCTCGATACCGGCTCCGCCGCGGGAGCGCCGGTCGCACCGGCCCGGTACAGACAGCGCGCCAGAGCGGCGGCACCCGGTATCTCTCCGAACCTCCCCCAGGCCACTGCCGGGTCGCCGCCGAGGCGGATCTCCGCAGCCGTACGCGCGAGTTGCTCACCGACGCACCCGCCCAGCGACGCGCCGACCGCCTCCGCCGCCTCGCGCGGACCGGCCCCCGCAGAAATGCAGGCCGCCAGCAGATCTGCCGCCAGCGGAAGCCAGCGCATGGACTCCTCTGCTCGCGCCGCCTCGTCGGCAGCGGCTCTCGACGCCTGCCCGAGCCGCGTGCGCTGCCACCTCCACGTACCGCAGGCCGCCGCCAGTCCGACCGCCCACCCCGCGGGACCGCCCACCAGAATCCAGCCCGTCAGAACGGCACCCAGCACCGCCGCCCACTGCTTGGCACCGGCGGCGAAGTGCGGCCATCGCATGCGGCCGGCCGCGCGTATGCCGGCCGGCCCGCCAAGGGATCCCGGGCCGACGGGGGACACCGGACCGATGGAGGACACCGCGAGGAGTGCCAGACCTCGCCGCCGCACCCGCTGCCCTGTCCGGCGTCGCACCAGGGCCTGAGCCACCTGCACACACACGCCCAGCACCAGCCCCACCACCCCCACCCTGTGGACAACTTCGGCGACCAGGGCGCTCATGCGACTTCTCCCTTACGGACGATCCGGGTGGCCCAGCACAGCCCGAGCGCTTCCAGCGATCCGCCCAGCACCAGACAGACCAGTCCGGCGGGGCTGTGCAGCAACACACCCAGTGGATCGGCCCCGAGTGCCGCTCCCAGCCCCAGACCCAGCACCGGCAGCAGCGTCAGCACCGCGACCGTCGACCAGGCACCGGCCAGTTGGGCCCGCAGCTCCTCCCGTCGGCGCAGCTCGGCCCGTAACGCGACCTCCAACCGGTCCAGACCGGCCGCGAGACCGGCACCGCCATCCGCTGCCACCCGCCAGCAAGCGGCCACTCCCGCGAGCCCCTCCAAGCCCGGCTCGCACGCCGCCTGCCCCAGCGCCCGCGGGACATCGCCCCCGAACCGGGCCGCGGCCGACACCCCGGGGCCCGCCGCACCCAGCACCCGCGTGCCGTGCACCGCGACCAACAGCGCCTGCCCCGGCTCGTGCCCGGCCCTCAGCTCGCCCACCACGGCGCCGCACAGGTCCACCACGCCCGCGGCACGCCGCTCCCCTTCCCTGCGCAGTTCCCTTCTCCGCAGCCACCGCCGCACCACGGGAACCACGGCCACCCCCGCGATCACCGGCAGCACGGACTCGCCAAGGACGGCTGGAACCAGAGCGACCGGCAGGCACAGCCACTCCCGCCGCCGGCTCAGCCACCCGCGAACCCGACTCCTGCCGATATCCCAGCTCTCCCGAAATGGCGCCTGTCCGACTCCGTCGCCGAACAGCACCCGTGCTCTCCGGCGCCCTCGCCTTCGTTCAACGGCTCCCAGACCGGCAGCTGCTGCCACGCACAGCGCGGCCGCGTACGCCGCTTCCGGCACGCCCGTCGACGCACCACCGCTCACCGCTCGCCCCCGATCAACGTCCGCAGCCGCTCCCAGCCCCGCTCACGCTCGAATCCGGCCGCTCCCCAGCGCAGCGCGGGCACGGTCACCACCAGCCCCGCTCCATCGCGTTCCAGCACCTGAACCTCGGAGATCCTTCGCCGCCCGGTCCGGTCCCGTACGAGATGGACCACCACCGACAACGCTGCCGCCAACTGGCTGTGAAGTGCCGTCCGGTCCAGACCCGCAGCGGTCCCCAGCGCCTCCAGCCGCGCCGGAACGTGTTCGGCGGCGTTCGCGTGAACAGTCCCGCAGCCGCCCTCATGCCCCGTGTTCAAGGCCGCCAGCAATTCGGTGACCTCGGCACCTCGCACCTCTCCGACCACCAGCCTGTCGGGGCGCATACGAAGGGCCTGCCGCACCAGGTCCCGGAGGGTCACCCGCCCGGCACCCTCCTGATTCGCAGGGCGCGACTCGAGGCGCACCACGTGCGGGTGGTCCGGCCGGAGCTCGGCCGAGTCCTCGGCGAGCACGATCCGCTCCCGCTCCCCCACGACGCCGAGCATGCTGGACAGGAGCGTCGTCTTTCCCGCTCCCGTTCCACCGCTGATGAGGTAGGAGACCCGGGCCTCCACCAAAGCCCGCAGCACCCGGTCACCGCCCGGTGGGACCGTCCCGGCCGCAACCAGCTCCCGCAACGAGAACGCCTTCGGCCGGACCACCCGGAGCGACAAGCACGTCGATCCGACCGAGACCGGCGGGAGCACGGCATGCATCCGGGTTCCGTCCGGAAGGCGGGCGTCCACCCAAGGCCTGGCGTCGTCCAGGCGCCGTCCAGCAACGGCCGCCAGCCGCTGCGCCAGCCTGCGGACCGCTCCCGCGTCGGTGAAGGACACCGAGGTGAGTTCGAGCCCGCGGCCCCGGTCCACCCACACCCGGTCAGGTGCGGATACCAGCACATCCGTGACGGCAGGATCGGCGAGCAGCGGCTCCAGCACGCCGGTCCCGATCAGTTCGCCACGCAACTCGTCCGCCACACCCAGCACTTCGATGTCGCCGAGCAATCGCCCCTGGGCCCTCAGAGCCGCCGCCACACCCGCCGGAGTCGGCGCCACCCCGCTCTCCGCCAGCCGCTGCCGCACCGCGTCGAGCAGGGCCTCGGTCATGACGCGCCTCCCCTGGCAGCCGGGCCTCCGGCCGTCTCGCCGGCAAGTGCCCGGTCCCAGAAGGCCGAACAGAACCTGGCCAGCGCCCCACGAGGGCTGTTACCCGGTGGTTCCCCCATGTCCTGTTCGGCGAGCAGCCCCGGCTCCAAGGGGAGTTCACCGGCAAGAGGAAGCCCCATGGCATGCGCCACCCACCGGTCGTCGAGCCCGGACGCGTACGGTCCGCGCGCCACCACGCGAAGGTCCTCCAGCACCATTCCGGCCATCGACGCCACCCGCTTCGCCGCAGCGACCGCCCGCAGTTCCCCGGGCACCACCAAGAGCCCCAGGTCCAACTGCGCCAGCGCCTCGGCCACCGCCTCATCGATCCGGCGCGGCAGATCGACCACCACCACTCCGCCCAGCCTTCGGGCGGCGCCAAGAACCGCCTGCATGGCCTGCGGCGGAATCACGACCCAGTCGTCACGGCCCCAGCTGAGGACGCGCAGCCCGTGCAGCGCCGGCAACGACTCCTCCAGCGCTCCCCCACCGACCCGCCCCTTGGAATGGGCGAAATCAGGCCACCTCATCCCCTCGGCGCGCTCCCCACCGAGCAGCACATCGATGCCCCCACCCAGCGGATCGCCGTCGATCAGCATGGTCCGCTGTCCGGCCCTCGCAGCTGTCACCGCCAGCGCACAGGCCAGGGTGGACGCACCGGCGCCTCCCCTGCCACCGATCACTCCGACGGTCAGCGCGGGCCGGCCGACCCCCTCGGCCGCGTTGGCGATCTGGTCGACCAGCCAGTTCTCCGAATCGGGCAGACGCAGCACATACTCGGCCCCGATCTCCACCGCCCTGCGCCACACCTCGGGGGCATCCTGATCGCGTCCCACGAGCATCACACCGCGCCTGCGAGCCGCCCCGCGGCATCGCGTCGCCGCATCGTCGCCCACGAGAACCATGGGCGCCTGTTCCCATCCCCCTCTGCGGTCCGGCAGCGTGTGATGGACCTCGGGCTCCGCTCCGGCGGCTGCGCACAGCCGCAGCAGATCGTCGAGCAGCTCCACATCCTCGGTCACGATCAGCGGTCCGCCCCGTCGTGCCTCGACTGCCGGCAGACGATCCCGTGCACTGGATTCAGCCACGATCTCCGCCCCCTTCTTCACTCACCTTCACCACGGTTCGCGGCGTTCTCGGAGCGTTCCGAGAAACGGTGATTCCAGACCCGTGGACTTCACGGGTGGAATCACGGTGCAGTGCTTCCGGAAATCGTGTGGATCTTGCTCAAGAACTGTGGACAGCTCCGCCGTTGTGAATAACTCCGTCGCCCACACCAGTGACTTCCGAGTGCAGCCCTTCCGTCACACATCGTGACGATGCATGCTGATGGGAGGCGATCACGCCTGTGGGCCATCACGGCCGAAAAGGAGGAGAAATGCTCGATTCCGAGCGACAGAACCGCGCCCGGACATGCGACGACCCCCGCCGGGGGGGAGAGCGGGGGTCGTCCCCACGGCCGACTCGGGGGGGGAGGAGTCGGACCGGGTTAGCACGGTCGCGAACGATCCGTGACTTCCATGGTGTACCCGAGAGCCTTCTCAAGCAAACCCACGCGCCGGGGTTTACGCCGAATGGTGGGCCCCTATGCTCTGCCTTGTGGAAAACCGCTTCTTGCCGCGCACAGCCGCCTTCTTTGACCTGGACAAGACGGTCATTGCGAAGTCATCGACGCTGACCTTCAGCAAGTCCTTCTACCAAGGCGGACTGATCAACCGCCGCGCCGTACTGCGCACCGCGTACGCACAGTTCGTGTTCCTTGCCGGGGGCGCAGATCACGACCAGATGGAGCGGATGCGTGAATATCTCTCATCGCTCTGCAAGGGCTGGAACGTCCAGCAGGTGAAGGAAATCGTCGCCGAGACCCTGCACGATCTGATCGACCCGATCATCTACGACGAAGCCGCGACCCTCATCGAGGAGCATCACACCGCCGGCCGCGATGTGGTGATCGTGTCGACTTCGGGCGCCGAAGTCGTGGAACCGATCGGTGAGCTACTGGGCGCCGACCGCGTCGTCGCCACCCGAATGGTCGTCGGCGACGACGGATGCTTCACCGGGGAGGTGGAGTACTACGCGTACGGACCCACGAAGGCCGAGGCCATCAGGGCTCTTGCCGTGTCCGAGGGCTACGACCTCACCCGCTGCTACGCATACAGCGATTCAGCCACTGATGTGCCGATGCTGGAATCCGTCGGTCATCCGCACGCGGTCAACCCGGACCGCGCGCTGAGGCGTGAAGCGACCCTTCGGGAATGGCCGATTCTCGTCTTCGACCGCCCGGTCCGACTCAAGCAACGCTTGCCCTCACTCTCGATGCCACCGCGGCCCGCGCTCATGGCCGCTGCAGCGGTGGGCGCTGCGGCACTCACAGCCGGCCTCGTCTGGTACACCGCTCGCCGACGCACCACCACGGCGTCCGCGTAGCCAGCCCTCAGATACCCGGGCTCTGCGCGATGGGTACTGAGTGATGGGTACCGCGTGACGGCTCCGCGCGCGGGGGGGGCGCCGATTCCACCGACCTGCGCGGAGTCCCCCGGCCCACACCGGCACACGGCGCGCCGGGCGCCACCGCGGGACACACGGCACCGGGCGCCACACCCACTGACGCCGACCCCGTCCCGCATCCCCCGCACCCCCTCACCTCCTACCCGCCCCGCGCTTTCCTCTTTGAACCAACTCGTCCGTAATTGAACATAAAAGTAAAGAAGTCTGGTCAGCACTTCCGCTCACCCGGACCCTGGAGTACAAAGGACTCAACGGCCCGCGAGACCAAGGACATCCGAGAGGATGACCTGTAACGCAGAGAAGGCCCCACGGACCGCGCATGAAAGCCGGGCACCCACGCGACGTCGACCCGTCGATTACGGGCCAGCCGCACCAGGAACGGACAAAGCATCCGACCTGATGGGCATATATCGAGGACGCTTGGTAACTGGGCGGACATGCCAGCGGCGGTACCGAGGACGGTACCGCCGCAACCCTTTCCACCCGGCGCGAAGGCGGCCCTCACTGGCCGGCAGAGCAGCCGAAGCCGGACAGGTTCCGGCAGGAGGTCATCGCGCGGCGAGTCTCCCGCTACGCCGCACCGCGCTGAAGGGCCTCACATACCGCAGTCGACTCCCTGACGCCCAGCTCCGCCGCCCGGCCGCAGTGCGCGATCCAGGCACCCATGCCGTCCGGCGTCCCCGACAGGTAGCCCTCGAAGGCGGCAACGTAAGCGGCCCGCCCCTGTTCCGCATGTCCGACCTCGGCGGGGCAGATCGACTTCGGGTCGAGACCGCTTCCGATCAGCACGATCCGTTCAGCGGTCCGCGCCACCAGGCCGTTGTACGACCCGAAGGGGCGCAGGGCCAGCAATTCGCCGTGCACGACTGCGGCCGTCACCAGAGCGGGAGCCGCACTCCCCGAAAGAATGAGCCCGCTGAGTCCCTCGAGCCGCCCCGCGACCTCGTCGGCACCCGGCAGGGGCGCCTCGATCAGAGGCTCGTCCACCGGCTCGCCCGCCAGCCGGGGCCGCCCGACCGCATCCTCCGGCGCCGCGCCTCCGGCTGCCACCAGATGAAGTCGCGCGAGGACCCGCAAGGGGGACTGCCGCCAAATGGAGAGCAGTTGACCCGCCTCGGCCGTCAACCGCAGCGCTGCCCCGATCACGTGCGCCTCACCGTCACCGCTGAAGTCGGTCCGACGGCGGACCTCCTCAAGATTCCAGTCGGCGCCGGAGAGTGCCGCCGACCCCCGAGCGCCCCTCAGTGCGGCCTCGGCGGTCACCTCATTACTGCGGCGCCGCATGACACGGTGCCCGTAGACCCGGTCGACAGCCTTGCGTACGGAGTCCACCGCATCGGGCACACCTGGCAGTGCACCCAGGGCGGCGAGCGGGTCCGAGGAAGTCGTACTCATAAGTAGCGAGGCTACGCGCCCCGTGCGCACCTGCCCGTCCGGAGTGGCATTCTTCACGAACCATGGCAGCGGAAAGCAATCATGCGACTACCCTAGGTGAACATGAAGATCGCTTTCGTAGGGAAGGGCGGCAGCGGCAAGACCACGCTGTCCTCGCTCTTCATCCGCCACCTTGCCGCCAATGAAGCTCACGTCGTCGCGGTGGACGCCGACATCAACCAGCATCTCGGGGCCGCGCTCGGCCTCGACGAGAAGGACGCGGCGTCCCTGCCCGCCATGGGGGCGCAGCTGCCACTGATCAAGGAGTATCTGCGGGGCAGCAATCCGCGCATCACGTCGGCCGAGACGATGATCAAGACGACGCCGCCGGGCGAGGGTTCTCGGCTGCTGCGGGTATGCGAGGACAACCCCGTCTACGACGCCTGCGCCCGCACGGTCGAGCTCGATGACGGGGACATCCGGCTGATGGTCACGGGACCGTTCACCGAGTCGGACCTGGGGGTGGCCTGCTATCACTCCAAGGTCGGCGCGGTCGAGCTCTGTCTCAACCACCTCGTCGACGGCCCCGAGGAGTACGTCGTGGTCGACATGACCGCCGGTTCGGACTCCTTCGCCTCCGGCATGTTCACCCGTTTCGACATGACGTTCCTGGTCGCCGAACCGACCCGCAAGGGCGTCTCGGTCTACCGCCAGTACAAGGAGTACGCCCAGGACTTCGGCGTCGCACTGAAGGTTGTCGGCAACAAGGTGCAGGGGGAGGACGACCTTGAGTTCCTGCGCTCCGAGGTCGGCGACGACCTGCTGGTCACCATCGGGCACTCCGACTGGGTGCGGGCCATGGAGAAGGGACGCCCTGCCCGCTTCGAGCTGCTGGAGGCGGACAACCGGATGGCGCTCCAGTTCCTTCAGAACGCCGCGGAGGACTCGTACGGACAGCGGGACTGGGAGCGCTACACGCGGCAGATGGTCCACTTCCATCTGAAGAACGCGGAGAGTTGGGGCAACGAGAAGACGGGGGCCGACCTGGCCGCCCAGGTCGACCCTGCCTTCGTACTCGACGAGCGGTACGCGCAGGCCGAGGCCGCCCAGCCCGCCTGAGCGGCTACAGCCAGGGCATGCCCTGTCTCGATCTACCGGACAGGACAGGCCCTGGCCGTTGCCCGCTCGGGGACCAGCCGAGACGCATCGTCCCGGCGACCAGCCATCGGCGCCACAGCCTCCCGGCCTCGGGCACGGTGACCTCCCAACCGCTGGCGCCGCAGTCTCCCGACCTTTGGCGCCGCGGCCTCCAGACCGCCGGCGCCATGGCTACCCGACCGCCGATGCCATGGCTTCTCCTCGGCAGACAGCCGGCCCGCCCACCATCGACGCAACGGACGGCCCAGCTCGCCGGCCAACCGACGTAACGGATGGCATAGCGGTGGGCCCACCAGCCGACGCAACGGCTTATGCGGTGGGGGCGCCCCCACCCCCGGTGTCGCAGTCGCCCTAGTGGTCGGCCTCGTGACCCGTAGATCCGGCGGGCGCTTTCGCCTCGGCCTGCCCCTGGCGTTGGGCCTCACCCTCACCCTTGCGGGGACTCGCACCCCCGCCGAGGAACGACACCCAGCTGGTTGTCGGTGCCTTGCCGACCTTCAGTGTGCCGAGCTTGGCGAGCGTGGCCGGATCCTGTGCGTCCAGCCAGTCAGCAAGCTGCTTGAACGACACACAGCGCACGCCTTCCTTGGTGCACACCGTCTCGATCGTCTCCTCGATGGCGCGCATGTACGTGCCACCGTTCCAGGACTCGAAGTGGTTGCCGATGATCAGGGGGGCACGGTTGCCGTCGTATGCGCGGTCGAAGGCCTGGATCAGGCCGTCCCGCATCTGATCGCCCCAGTACTCGTGCTGGTCCGGATCGCCCTGCGTCGTACCGGACTGGTTGAACATGAAGTTGTAGTCCATCGACAGAGTCTCGAACTCGCGCCCCGGCACTGGAACGAGCTGCATCGAGAGGTCCCAGATGCCGTCCTTCTTCTTCGGCCAGACCTGGTCGTTGACTCCGCTGGAGTCGTAGCGGAAGCCCATCGAACGGGCCGCCGCAACCATGTTCTTCTGCCCTTCCAGGCAGGGCGTCCGGCCGCCGATCAGTTCCTTGTCGTAGTCGAAGGGCAGCGACTTGTCGTCCTTGAGATCCGGATCGTTACTCTTCCAGCCCTTCACGAACGACTTGGCCTGGTTGATCTCGCTCTTCCACTCGTCGACGGACCAGGTACCTACACCGCCGTCCTTGCCGCAGAAGTGGCCGTTGAAGTGGGTACCGATCTCATTGCCGTCCAGCCAGGCACCACGGACCTGGGCAAGGGTGTCGCGGATGCCCTCGGTGTCGTTGAAGCCGATATCGGAACTGCCCGCGTTGTGCTTCGGCGGGTCATAGAGCTTGCGCTTCGCCTCAGGCAGGAGGTACACGCCGCTGAGGAAGTACGTCATGTTCGCGTGGTACTTCTTGCCCACCTCGCGGAAGTGGGAGAAGAGCCGCTGGCTGTCCTCTCCTGCCCCGTCCCAGGAGAAGACCACGAACTGCGGAGGCTTCTGACCAGGCGCCAGGCGATGCACAGCCGGCTGTTTCGGCTGGGCACCCGTGAAGGCGGTCGAGCCGTCCCCGATGAGCCGGAACACGCTCTTGGGCGCCGCTTCGGCCGCCTTCTTCTTCGCTCCTGCGGCACCGTTCGCGGCACCGGGACCCGAACCGCCCGGGCCGGAACCCGCCCCGGTACAGCCAGCCACTCCCGCGACCAGCGCGACAGCGATGACGCCCCGGACGAACCACTTCGTGGCGGCCATCATCCGCCCACCCTCTTCCTCGCAGGTAACTTGCGCCGAAGCGCCGACACGGCGCGGTCAAAGTCGCACGCACTGCACACAAATTCGGGCGACAGGCCGGATGAAAAGCTGCCTATTCACTGGAACGGGTGCTTGAATGGCCCATTTGCCCTTAATCCTGGACATGCATCTTTACTCTCCATTACGATCTGTTTACCGAGAGTTGAGATATCCCGCCGCTGCACGCCGTGACCCACGGCCGCGTCCCCACGTTCCGCGACCGCGCTGCCCCGGAGGAGACGGGAAACATGTCTGCTTGCGTCCCCACTCGTCATGACCACTCATCCCGCAGTTCGCGCCCTCCCCGATCCTCGGGAGTCAAGCGACCTCACAGCCCGCCACCGCCGCACCGCGGCGGACGATTCCGCATCGCGGGCGCCGACCTGTCCGCATCGATCACCGTCTTCCTGCTTGCCGTCCCCATGTCACTCGGCCTTGCCGTCGCCATGGACGCCCCGCTGGAAGCAGGCCTCATCTCCGCCGCAGTCGGCGGCATCGTCGCCGGACTGCTCGGCGGCACCCCTTTGCAGGTCTCCGGCCCGTCCGCCGGACTGACCGTGGTGACAGCCGAGTTGATTCAGATCTACGGCTGGCGCACCACCTGTGCGATCACCATCGGAGCAGGCCTGCTGCAGATCGTGCTGGGCTCACTACGGGCGGCGCGCAGCGCGCTGGCCGTCAGTCCCGCCATCGTCCACGGCACGCTCGCCGGCATCGGTGTGGCGATCGCACTCGCTCAACTGCACATCGTGCTCGGCGGTACGCCACAGAGCTCGGCCGTCTCCAACGCATTGCATCTTCCGGCCCAGTTGGAGCGCGTGGGACCGGCGGCACCGTTGATCGGCGGGCTCACCGTCACGATCCTGGTGCTGTGGCCCCGCATTCCGGGACGCGCCGGACAGATCATGCGGCGAGTGCCCGCAGCCCTGGCCTCGGTGGCCGTGGCAACCGCCGTGGCCGCGCTCGCAGCACCCTCGATCGCGCGGGTCGACCTGCCCTCCTGGCGCTCGCACGCCCTGCCTGAGATGCCCCAGGGACCTGCGCTCGGCCTGGCCACGGCCGTATTCACGATGATGCTCGTGGCCAGTCTGGAATCTCTGCTCGCTGCCGTCGCGGTGGACAAACTGACTGCCGACCGGAACCGTGAGCGGTCGACCCGGTCGGCCGCCGAGCCGGGCGGCGGCCACCCCGGCGGACGCACCGCCGATGCGACCGAGTCGGGCTTCTCCCCGGCCACACTCCCGACCAAACGCTCCGACCTCGACCGGGAGCTACGGGCACAGGGCATCGCCAACACCGTGTCCGGCCTCCTCGGCGGGCTGGCGGTGTCCGGCGGCGCGGTGCGGAGCTCGGCGAACGTACGGGCCGGAGCGACCGGACGCGCCTCCACCGTCCTGCACGGCATCTGGGTCCTGCTCGCCACCGGCCTGCTGGTCACCGCGCTGGAGTGGATCCCGCTGGCCGCCCTCGGCGCGCTCGTCATGGTGGTGGGCGTCCAGATGGTGAACTTCGCCCACATCCGCAACGTTCACAAGCACCGCGAATTCCTGGTGTACGGCGCGACGATCACCGGCGTGCTGCTCTTCGGAGTACTCAAGGGTGTAGCGATCGGAATCGCTGTGGCGGTGGCCGTCGCCCTGCACCGGCTGGCCCGTACCCGGATCACCGTTTCCGAGCACAACGGAAAGCATCTGGTCGTCGTACGAGGGCAGTTGACGTTCCTCGCCGTGCCTCGCCTGAGTAGAGCGCTGGGCCAGCTGCCGCAGGACGCCGACGCAGTAGTCGAGTTGGACGGATTCTTCATGGATCACGCGGCATACGAGCTGATCCATGACTGGAGCAATGCCCATGCCGCCCACGGCGGCCGGGTCGCGTTCACGGGCAGGTCCGGAGGCAGGATCGCCGAACCCGCCTCCGCCGCGCACTCCTGCTGCCGCCCCTGGACTCCCTGGCGAAACCACCACTGCCACGACCGGCCGGAGCACGTGCCCATCGCCGGCGCGGGAGCGAATGCACAAGTGAATGCAGATGCGAACAGCAGCGCGGGAACGATCACACCTGTGGATGGCCGAAAGGAAACGCACGCAGCGGCGCCGGTGACTGATGACGCTGCGGGTGCGGGTGCGGGTGCGACGATCGACGGCATTCCCGTCCACGCTACTACCGGGTCCGGGCCCGGCTCCGGCGCTGTCACCGGCGCCGGGGGACCGACTCCCACGCTCACGCGTACGCATCCGTACGCAGAGGACTCGGACGGCGGGGCGAGGTCAGGATCCTTCCTCGACCCCGCAGCACTCGGTCCCACCGAGGAACACCCGCCCGGGAGCGCACCGGATCACGCGCCCGATCGCGCACTGGATCGGGCAGGCGATTTCGAGCCAGACCACATGCCGGCCCGGCCACGCCCGACCGGCAGTCAACGGCTGGTCAGCGGCCTCAGCTCGTTCCAGCGCAATACGGCTCCACTGGTCCGAGAAGAGTTGGCGAGACTCGCCGAGGAGGGGCAGCGTCCCTCGCAGCTGTTCATCACCTGCGCGGATTCCCGGCTGGTCACGAGCATGATCACGGCGAGCGGTCCCGGTGACCTGTTCACGGTCCGCAACATCGGAAATCTGGTGCCACCGCCTGACTCCGAGGCCGGCGACCATTCGGTCGGTGCGGCCATCGAGTACGCGGTGGATGTGCTGGGGGTCGAGTCCATCACCATCTGCGGGCACTCCGGCTGCGGGGCGATGAACGCGTTGCTGGGCAGCAGGCCGGACGGCCCGGAAACCGCTCTCTGGCGCTGGCTCCGGCACGGCCTCCCCAGCCTGGAGCGCATGTCCTCGCGCACCCGTGCCTGGGCCCGGATCTCCGGCCGCCTGCCTGCCGATGCGGTGGAGCAGCTCTGCCTCACCAATGTCGTTCAGCAGCTCGACCACCTGCGGGCCCATACGTCGGTGTCACGGCGCCTTGCCGAAGGCACCCTTCAGCTCCATGGCATGTATTTCCACGTGGCCGAGGCGCAGTCGTATCTGCTGACCGAGGGCGCGAATGCCGGCAGCGGGCTCGACGAGGTGTTCGACCCGATCAGCCCTTCCCATCCGTCCTCTTCGACCGACCCGGTCAATCCATCCCATCCGGCCGAGCTGGCGCGTACCGGCGCCTGAACCACATCTCTCCCGGGCACGTGTGACCTTGTGGCCCCGCTTCCGCACCACCTGCACCACCTGCACCACCTGCACCACCTACACACCGCACCACCTTCGCTGCACCACCTCATCACCGCATCACCCCGCCGCGGAAGCGGGATCGTGCCTCCATACACGAAGACACAGGTCTAAACCAATTCCCGGCAGGCACTTGTCACCCGGCCCCCGGCCTGATGAGCTATGCCCCGGGACACAACGGACACCCTGGGAATGGGAGATGTCGTGAGCAACGAAAGCTTGGCCAATCTGCTCAAAGAGGAGCGGCGGTTCGCACCGCCTGCCGATCTGGCCGCGAACGCCAACGTCACAGCGGAGGCGTACGAGCAGGCCGAGGCGGACCGGCTGGGCTTCTGGGCCGAGCAGGCCCACCGCCTGACCTGGGCCACGGAGCCGACCGAGACGCTCGACTGGAGCAACCCGCCCTTCGCGAAGTGGTTCGCGGACGGCGAGCTCAACGTCGCGTACAACTGCGTGGACCGTCACGTCGAGGCGGGCAACGGCGACCGGGTCGCCATCCACTTCGAGGGCGAGCCCGGCGACAGCCGCGCCATCACCTACGCCGAACTCAAGGACGAGGTCTCACGCGCCGCGAACGCGCTGACCGAGCTCGGTGTCGGCAAGGGCGACCGCGTCGCCGTCTACCTCCCGATGATCCCCGAGGCCGCCGTCGCGATGCTGGCCTGCGCCCGCATCGGTGCAGCGCACTCGGTCGTCTTCGGCGGCTTCTCCGCCGACGCGATCGCCGCGCGCATCCAGGACGCGGACGCGAAGGTCGTCATCACCTCCGACGGCGGCTACCGCCGCGGCAAGCCCTCCGCGCTCAAGCCCGCCGTCGACGACGCCGTCTCCCGCATCGAGAGCGTCGAGCACGTCCTCGTCGTCCGCCGCACCGGCCAGGACACCGCGTGGACCGAGGGACGCGACGTCTGGTGGCACGAGATCACCGCACGCCAGTCCACCGAGCACACCCCCGAAGCGTTCGAGGCCGAACAGCCCCTGTTCATCCTCTACACCTCGGGCACCACCGGGAAGCCCAAGGGCATCCTGCACACCTCCGGCGGCTACCTCACCCAGGCCGCGTACACCCACCACGCGGTCTTCGACCTGAAGCCGGAGACCGATGTCTACTGGTGCACCGCGGACATCGGCTGGGTGACCGGACACTCCTACATCGTCTACGGCCCGCTGGCCAACGGCGCGACGCAGGTCATGTACGAGGGCACGCCCGACACCCCGCACCAGGGGCGCTTCTGGGAGATCGTCCAGAAGTACGGCGTCACGATCCTCTACACCGCACCGACCGCGATCCGCACGTTCATGAAGTGGGGTGACGACATCCCCGCCAAGTTCGACCTGAGCAGCCTCCGGGTCCTGGGTTCGGTCGGTGAGCCGATCAACCCCGAGGCATGGATGTGGTACCGCAAGCACATCGGCGCCGACACGTGCCCCATCGTGGACACCTGGTGGCAGACCGAGACCGGCGCGATGATGATCTCGCCGCTGCCCGGCGTCACCGAGACCAAGCCCGGCAGCGCCCAGCGCGCCCTGCCCGGCATCAGCGCCACCGTCGTCGACGACGAAGCACGCGAGGTCCCCGACGGCGGAGGCGGCTACCTCGTCCTCACCAAGCCGTGGCCCTCCATGCTCCGCACCATCTGGCGCGACGACCAGCGCTTCCTCGACACCTACTGGTCCCGCTTCGAAGGCAAGTACTTCGCGGGCGACGGCGCCAAGAAGGACGAGGACGGCGACATCTGGCTCCTGGGCCGCGTCGACGACGTCATGCTCGTCTCCGGGCACAACATCTCGACCACCGAAGTCGAATCCGCACTCGTCTCGCACCCGGCCGTCGCCGAAGCCGCCGTCGTCGGCGCCGCCGACGAGACCACCGGCCAGGCCATCGTCGCCTTCGTGATCCTGCGCGGCACCGCCACCGCCTCCGACGACCTCGTCGCCGAACTCCGCAACCACGTCGGCACCACACTCGGCCCCATCGCCAAGCCCAAGCGCATCATGCCGGTCGCCGAACTCCCCAAGACCCGCTCCGGCAAGATCATGCGACGCCTCCTGCGCGACGTCGCCGAAAACCGCGCCCTGGGCGACGTCACCACACTCACCGACTCATCCGTCATGGACCTCATCCAGACCCAACTGCCCCAGTCCCCCTCCGAGGACTGAGGCTCCGAGAACCCTGAGGCTCCGGGGCCAGGCCCCGAGGGCCCCAGAGGCCTCGGAGACAGCGCACGCCCCGAAGGGCATCCGGCAACGCGCCGGATGCCCTTCGGGCATTTAGGGTGATCATCACCGGTCACAGCCCCGCACACCCCGGGTACAGTGGCAGCTGATCAATAAAACGATAAGAAATCTCCACAGGGTGTGCCGGGAAGTCTGGTCGGCAAGTGCATCAGCCATGCCATCGCTGCCGTACCGACCCGGAGGTCTCCCCCCGTGGCCACGCCCACCCCCGCACCCCCTTCCCCCCGTCGCACCTTCCTGGGACGCCTACCGCTCCCCGAGCGCAACTACCTCGCCGAAGCCCTGCGTACGGAGACCGTCGGCGGAGTCATCCTGCTGGTCGCCGCCGTGGGCGCACTCATCTGGGCGAACACCTTCGGATCGAGCTACTCGTCGGTCAGTCACTTCCACTTCGGACCCGGTTCGCTCGGCCTCCATCTCTCCGTGGCGCACTGGGCGGCCGACGGACTGCTCGCGGTCTTCTTCTTCGTGGCGGGGGTCGAGCTCAAGCGCGAACTCGTCGCGGGTGAGCTGCGCGACCCGAAAGCGGCAGCGCTCCCGGTCATCGCCGCGCTGTGCGGCATGGCCGTACCGGCCATCGTCTACACGCTGGTGAACGTGACCGGCAACGGTTCCACGGACGGCTGGGCCGTCCCCACAGCGACCGACATCGCCTTCGCGCTCGCCGTCCTCGCCGTCATCGGCACCTCACTGCCGTCCGCGCTCCGCGCGTTCCTGCTGACCCTCGCCGTCGTCGACGACCTCTTCGCGATCCTGATCATCGCGGTGTTCTTCACCGAGAACATCGACTTCGTCGCGCTCATCGGCGCCTTCGTCGGCCTGGCGGTCTTCTATCTGCTGCTGCGCCTGAACGTGCGCGGCTGGTACGTCTACGTACCGCTCGCCCTGGTCATCTGGGGGCTGATGTACAACAGCGGCATCCACGCCACCATCGCCGGTGTCGCCATGGGGCTGATGCTGCGCTGCACCCGGCGCGAGGGCGAGGAGCAGTCCCCCGGCGAACGCATCGAGCACCTGGTCCGCCCGCTGTCCGCCGGCTTCGCCGTACCGCTCTTCGCGCTCTTCTCCGCCGGAGTCTCCCTCTCCGGCGGGGCGCTGGCCGGTGTGTTCACCCGGCCCGAAACGCTCGGTGTCGTCCTGGGACTCGTCGTCGGCAAGACGATCGGCATCTTCGGCGGGACGTGGCTCGCCACCCGTTTCACCAAGGCGGAGCTGAACAAGGACCTGGCCTGGGCCGATGTCTTCGCGGTCGCCTCACTCGCCGGCATCGGCTTCACCGTCTCGCTGCTGATCGGGGAGCTCGCCTTCGTCGGCGACGACGACATGATCAACGAGATCAAGGCGTCGGTTCTCATCGGTTCCCTGATTGCCGCCGTACTCTCCGGTGTACTGCTCAAACTGCGGGTACGCAGATACCGGGAGCTGTTCGACGCCGAGGAACTCGACGAGGACGCGTCCGGGGTTCCGGACGTCTACGAGCAGGACGATCCGGAGTACCACCTGCGGATGGCCGCGCTCTACGAGAAGAAGGCGGCCGAGCACCGCCGCCTTGCCGAACTGGCGGGGGCAGCGAGCAGCAAGCCGGACAGTCCGGCATGATCTGACATCGGATGTGTTGAACAGGAGAGGGAGTCAGGGATGAGCGACCCCGGCAATTACGCGGGCAGCGCCGACCGTAGTCTCGGCCAGCTGGTCGCCTCGGCGACGGCCGAACTGTCGGCGCTGGTACACGACGAGATTGCCCTGGCCAAGGCCGAGGTGCGGCAGGACGTCAAGCGCGGCGTCATCGGCAGCGTGGCATTCATCGTCACGGGCGTGCTGATTCTGTTCGCGATCCCGGTGCTGAGCTTCGCGGCCGCGTACGGCATCCACAACCTGGGACTGGGGCTCGCCTGGTCGTTCCTGATCGTGGGCGGTGCGTTCATCCTGCTGGGGATCCTGCTCGCCCTGTTCGGCTACGCCAAGTTCAAGAAGGTCAAGCCGCCGGAGAAGTCCATCGCGTCGGCCAAGCAGACGGCCGCTGTCCTGCAGGGCGTCAAGCCGCACCCGCGGGCGAGCGTCGGCGCCGATGCCATCCTCCCGGCGGGCGGCAGCACACGTGCGGACAAGGCCATCGAGAACCGTCCGGTCCAGGACAAGGCGTCGGCTGTGGCACGCTCATCCACATGACGGTCCCCGATTCCAGCGCATTCCGCCCTGTGAGCCCGGAAGACCGGGCAGGCCACGACAGGCCGGCCGGTCCGGCGGGCCCCGCCCCCACTCCGCCCGCCCCGGGCCCCGCTGCGGCGGCCGGCGGCCCCGTCCGCCTCGACGGCCCCTGGACCCACCGGGACGTCGCGGCCAACGGTGCCCGCTTCCACATCGCCGAAATGGGGGAAGGGCCCCTGGTCCTCCTCCTGCACGGGTTTCCGCAGTTCTGGTGGACCTGGCGCCATCAGCTCCCGGCGCTCGCCGACGCGGGCTTCCGCGCCGTGGCGATGGACCTGCGCGGGGTGGGCGGCAGTGACCGGACGCCGCGCGGTTACGACCCCGCCAACCTGGCGCTCGACATCACCGGCGTCATCCGCTCGCTCGGCGAGCCGGACGCCGCGCTGGTCGGCCACGACATGGGCGGCTACCTGGCCTGGACGGCCGCGGTGATGCGTCCGAAGCTGGTGCGCCGGCTGGTGGTCTCCTCGATGCCGCATCCGCGCCGGTGGCGCTCCTCGATGCTCTCCGACTTCGCCCAGTCGCGCGCGGGCTCGTACATCTGGGGTTTCCAGCGGCCCTGGGTGCCGGAGCGTCAGCTCGTCGCGGACGACGCGGCGTTGGTCGGGCGGCTGATCCACGAGTGGGCCGGTCCGGGCACGGCGGAGTTCCCCGACGACGCGGCGCTGGACGTCTACCGACGCGCCATGTCCATCCCGTCGACCGCGCACTGCTCGATCGAGCCGTACCGCTGGATGGTGCGTTCGCTGGCGCGGCCCGACGGCATCCAGTTCAACCGGCGCATGAAGCGGCCGGTGCGGGTGCCCACGCTGCATCTGCACGGTTCACTCGATCCGGCGGTCCGTACCCGGAGCTCGGCGGGGTCCGGCGAATACGTCGAGGCACCGTACCGGTGGCGACTTTTCGACGGTCTGGGGCACTTCCCCCACGAGGAGGATCCGGCCGGATTCTCGGCCGAACTCATCAGCTGGCTCAAGGATTCCGAGCCCGATCGCTAGCCGACACGCACACATGTCCGACGAACAGCCACTTGCCTGCCGCATAGGCCAATTGGCTGGCGGATGGGCGGTTACCGACCATGCGTCACGGGCAGACGTCCGAGTATGGGCTGGACGCACGACTTCGGTGACGCAGCACGCAATCGTCGCTCGACCGCCACGGCGGCTCCGGGCACTCATGAGGGGGGCGGCCTCCAGGGCCGGGTGCACGCTATGCATGTTCTGCATGATCCCCGGCTCGGCATTCCGCGCATCCTCCGCCGCCGGGCCCGCTGGGTCTCGGCGCGGCTGCGCCATCCGCGCGACTGACGTACGGCCGCACCGCTCCCGCTCCACAGGCTCCGGTACTCCGGCGCCCTCGGGGTTCGCCGGGGGCCGGGGCGGCGGATCCGCCGCTGTCACGAGGGTTCCCAGGGCCGTTCCGGCTCTGATCCCCTCTGGGCCGGTCCGGGCTACAGCGCGCACCCCTGGCTGTCGACCTGCTGGTTGGCCTTACGGCCCTGCGTGATGTCCTGGCGGATCTCGTCGGCCGTGAGGGCGTAACCGGTGTCGGGGTCGTCGAGCGACTTGGCGAACACGACTCCGTAGACCTTGCCGTCGGGCGTCAGCAGCGGACCGCCGGAGTTGCCCTGACGGACCGTCGTGAAGAGCGAGTACACATCGCGACGGACGGTGCCCCGGTGGTAGATGTCGGGCCCGCTCGCGTCGATGCGGGCCCGGACGCGCGCGGAGCGTACGTCGTACGAGCCGTTCTCCGGGAACCCCGCGACGATCGCACTGTTCCCGGTCTCGGCGTCGTGGTCGGTGTCGGTGAACCGCAGCGGTGTCGCGTCGAGGTCCGGCACGTCGAGGACGGCGATGTCGCGCTGCCAGTCGTAGAGGACGACCTTCGCGTCGTACAGCCGTCCCTGGCCGCCGATCTGCACGGTCGGCTCGTCGACGCCGCCGACGACGTGGGCATTGGTCATCACCCGGCGGTCGGAGAAGACGAACCCGGTGCCTTCGAGGACCTTGCCGCAGCTCGGGGCCGTACCGACGACCTTGACGATCGACCGCTTGGCGCGGGCGGCGACCGGGCTGCCGGCCAGGGCCGGGTCCGGGGCCCTGACCTCGGTGATCGGTTCGTTGGCGAACGGGCTGAAGACCTGCGGGAAACCGTTCTGCGCGAGAACCGAGGAGAAGTCCGTGAACCAGGTGGAGGCCTGGGGCGGCATGACCCGGGAGATGCCGAGCAGGACGGAGGAGTTACGGACCTCCTTGCCCAGCGTCGGCAGGGACGTACCGGCCAGCGCGGAGCCGATCAGCCACGCCACCAGCAGCATCGCGACGACGTTCACGAGGGAGCCGCCGGTCGCGTCGAGGGCGCGCGCGGGCGACCACGTGATGTATCTGCGGAGTTTGTTCCCCAGGTGAGTGGTGAATGCCTGGCCCACCGAGGCGCACACGATCACGATCACCACCGCGACGATGGCCGCGGTCGACGAGACCTCCGAGCCGTCCGTCACCTGGTCCCACAGGATGGGCAGCAGATAGACGGCGACGAGACCGCCTCCCAGGAACCCGATCACCGACAGAATGCCGACGACGAACCCCTGGCGGTAGCCGATGACCGCGAACCACACGGCGCCGGCCAGCAGCAGGATGTCCAGCACGTTCACCGTCTATTGCCTCGCAGATTCGTCACCGGGCCCGTACGTCTCCCCGTGACCGGGAAGGCCCGGAGCAGCGGAGCACGGAAGTCAGCCTGTCATGCGCGCCAGTCGAGCGGCACCTGCTTGGCCCTGTCCCAGGGGCGCTCCCAGCCCGCGAAGTGCAGAATCCGGTCGATCACCCCTGCCGTGAACCCCCATACGAGTGCGGATTCGACCAGAAATGCCGGGCCCCGGTGGCCGCTGGGGTGGTGTGTGGTCACCCGGTTGGCCGGATCCGTGAGATCCGCCACGGGAACCGTGAATACCCGGGCGGTCTCGGCGGGATCGACGACCCCGACCGGGCTGGGCGAACGCCACCAGCCGAGGACGGGCGTCACCACGAAGCTGCTCACGGGGATGTAGAGCCGGGGCAGCACGCCGAAGATCTGCACCCCGCGCGGATCGAGGCCGGTCTCCTCCTCCGCCTCGCGCAGAGCGGCCCGCAGCGGTCCTGTCGTCTCCTGATCCCCGTCGGCCGGGTCGAGGGAGCCGCCGGGGAAGGAGGGCTGCCCCGGATGGGAACGCAGGCTTCCGGCGCGCTCCATCAGAAGCAGCTCCGGCCCCCGTTCCCCCTCACCGAACAGGACGAGCACGGCGGACTGCCGCCCGGCACCGCTCTCCGGCGGCAGAAAACGGCTGAGCTGCTGCGGCTCGACGGTCCGCGCCGCTCGGGCGACGGGGTCCAGCCAGCCGGGCAGGCCCTCGGTCGTGACGTCGATCGCGACATCGTCCCGGGCGTCCGGGATGGCGTCGTGCGCGGCGGCGTGCGGGGCCCGCTCCCCGGCGTTGCCCGCAGTGCGGAGTGCAGCATCGCGCAGTGCCCCATGGGCCGAGCCCGGAACCGCGTCCCGTCCCCCGTGCACCGCGTCCCACGCAGCACGTGCCGCGTCCGGGTCCGGTGCCGCATGTGCTGCCGCCGCCACGCCGGGCCTGGCCGGTTCGGCGGCGGTGGCCGCGTCCGTGCTGTGTTCATGCGTCTTCATAGGCACCCCTCGTTTCACAACGCCTGTCCTCACGCATTTCGTTCCGGCGCGGCCCGACGCGTCAGTCGGCGCCCAGGGCCGGGGCGGGCCTGCCCGGGTAGTCCGACGGCGGCTTCAACCGCTGGCCCGGCTGGCCCCCCATCTCGTACTTGAGCAGCTTCCGCGCCTTCTCGGGGTCCGTCTCGCCCTCACCGTACGAAGGACAGAGCGGAGCGACCGGACAGGCACCGCAGGCGGGCTTGCGGGAGTGGCAGACACGGCGGCCGTGGAAGACGACGCGGTGCGACAGCATCGTCCACTCGCTCTTGGGGAAGATCGCCGCGACATCGGCCTCGACCTTCTCCGGGTCCTCCTGCTCGGTCCACTTCCAGCGCCGGACCAGCCGGCCGAAGTGTGTGTCGACCGTGATCCCCGGAACGCCGAAGGCGTTGCCGAGGACCACATTGGCGGTCTTGCGTCCGACCCCGGGCAGCGTCACGAGATCGGCCAGCCGTCCCGGCACCTCGCCGCCGAAACGGTCCCGGAGCGCGGCGGAGAGGCCTATGAGCGACTTGGTCTTGGCCCGGAAGAAGCCGGTCGGCCGAATGATCTCTTCCATTTCCTCCGGGACGGCCATCGCCATGTCCTCCGGAGTCGGGTACTTCGCGAACAGCGCCGGCGTCGTCTGGTTCACCCGCAGATCCGTCGTCTGCGCCGACAGCACGGTGGCCACCAGCAACTGGAAGGGCGTCTCGAAGTCCAGCTCCGGATGCGCGTACGGATACGTCTCCGCCAGGACACGGTTGATCTTCCGCGCCCGCCGCACCATCGCCAGGTGCGACTCCGGCTTCCTCGGCTTCGCAGCCGCCTTCACCGCCGGTTCGACCGCGGCCTTCCGGACCTTGCTCTCTGCCATGCACGAAGGCTACGCCGACGGGGCGAACCCACGGGGCCGGTTCATGAGCCGGTCACGATCTCGGCCATTCCCCCGAGTATCCGCGGCCCTTCCCCGAGTGTCCGCGGCCCTTCCCTGAAGATCCGCGGTCCGGCAGTCCCGGCAGCGGGTCCCGGTGCGCCGGCCCGTGGCCCCGGGAAGTCGCAGGCCGCGCGGCGGTTCCGCCACGTCGGGACCACTACGGCGAACCACCACGGCAGGCAGCTCGTCCCCCGGTGCCGATGGACGTCTCAGTGCTCGTGGTCCCCGCCGTGCTCAACCGGCGTGGACGGCGACGCCGGGGTCGCGGAGGGCGAGGCCGGGGTGGCGGACGGCGCGGCCGGGATGGCTCCGCGCGCCGGGCCATCGGTGGCGGTGACCGTGAACGCGGCAGTGCGGACCACGCCCCCGTGCCGGAAGTCCAGAAACAGGCGGTAACTGCCCCGGCTGGGCGCCGTGGTGGTGAAGGCGATGTCCGGACCGGGCGCGGTGCCGGCGTCACCCGGCTCTCCGTCGGGGTGGACGTGCAGGTAGGCGAGGTCGCCGGCCCTCAGCGCGACCAGGTGTCCGTAAGCCCCGAGGTAGGGCTGGAGATCGGTGACGGGCCTGCCGTCCTGGGCGACGGTGAGGCCGAGCCGGGTGGCGCGGCCGGGCGTGAGATCGCCGGTCAGGGTGACGCGGTAGCCGTCGACGGTGACGGTACGTCCCGTCCTGGCCGGTGGCACCGGACGCAGGTCTCCGGCGGCGTGAAGATCGGCGCCGAGGGTGAGGCCCTGCGAAGTGCCGGCCGGGGTGAAGTCGGCGAACACGCGGTACTCACCGGCAGCGGACAGATCCGCGGAGGTGCGCCACGTCCCGTCGGCGGCACGGCTCGGGTGCAGGTGCTGGAAGGTGGAGAGGTCGCGCGGGGCGACGATGAGGTGCAACTCCTTGCCGTGCGCGGGCCGGTAGGCGGTGACGGGCCTGCCGTCCGCTCCGAGGATCCGGAATCGCAGGTCGACGGGGCCGCCTGCGGTGACGTAGGAGTCGCCGAGACTGAGCGTGTAGCCGCGTTCGGAGATCTGCAGGCCACCGGGCAGGTGACCGGCGCCGTCCGACGCGCCGTCGCCACCCGGGGAGGCCGGATCCGAGGGCGCGGAGCCCTCGGCGTGCCCGGCATGTGCGGTCGTGGCCGCCTTCGAGGACGTGTCGCCGGTCGCGTGGCCGATGCCGTACGAGGCTCCGAAGACGGTGGCGAGGCCGGCGGTGAAGGCGGTGATCTTCAGTGCGGTGTTCATGGCGGACTCCTCAGCGGATCGGGCGGGGGCAGAGAGACGTGCGGTTCGGACGTGCGTCAGGCGGGCGACAGCCGGAACAGCCCGCTGGGGTGCGGACTGTCGTGCCGTCGCCATCCCGGCAACCGGACGACCGGATGTCCGGGACCTCCTCGCTTCCGGCGGGCGTCGCGACACCACGAGTAGATACCCCTAGGGGGTATGAGTCAACTGGAATTCACATACTGCCCAGGGGTATGAGCACCGGAGGGTTCGATAGGGCGCGCCTCTCCCCACCGAGCCGGCGGCAAGGAGCAGCCACCGAAGCTCCGACCACCACACCCGCCACCCCACCGCCCGGCCCGTCCAGCCCACCCGGCCTGTCCAGCCCGCCCGGCCCGTCGGGCCATTTGCGGCATTCACCCGTCTCGCGCGGGCCCGTTCGCCCACAGCGGAATTCCGCTCGGCCGACCGCTCGTCAGCCCCGTTGACCTGCGCTCTCACCGGCGCTTCGGTCACTCGTCCGGCCCAGCACCTGCCGTCGGCATCGACCCCGCCCAGCGGCGGTCGACCCCCAATCGGCCCCCTGCCGTACGCCCCGGCACGCACGTGCGTCAAACTGGTTTGTGATTGATCGCACTGTTTTACCGTCCGGCATGATGGGGACCACGGTTCCCTGAACAGGCCGACAAGGAGAGAACTCGTGGACGACGTTCTGCGGCGCGCCCCGCTTTTCGCGGCGCTCGATGACGAGCAGGCCGCGGAGCTCCGCGCCTCGATGAGTGAGGTGACCCTCGCGCGCGGCGACGCGCTGTTCCACGAGGGTGACCCGGGTGACCGCCTCTATGTGGTCACCGAGGGCAAGGTGAAGCTCCACCGCACCTCCCCCGACGGGCGCGAGAACATGCTGGCGGTCCTCGGCCCCGGCGAGCTGATCGGTGAGCTGTCGCTCTTCGACCCGGGCCCGCGTACCGCCACCGCGACCGCGCTGACCGAGGTGAAGCTCCTCGGCCTCGGCCACGGTGACCTGCAGCCCTGGCTCAACGTGCGCCCCGAGGTGGCCACGGCCCTGCTGCGCGCCGTCGCGCGGCGCCTGCGCAAGACCAACGACCAGATGTCCGACCTGGTCTTCTCCGACGTGCCGGGCCGCGTCGCCCGCGCCCTCCTCGACCTGTCGCGCCGCTTCGGCGTCCAGTCGGAGGAAGGCATCCACGTCGTGCACGACCTGACGCAGGAGGAGCTGGCCCAGCTGGTCGGCGCTTCCCGCGAGACGGTCAACAAGGCCCTCGCCGACTTCGCCGGCCGCGGCTGGCTGCGGCTGGAGGCCCGTGCGGTGATCCTGCTGGACGTGGAGCGGCTGGCCAAGCGGTCCCGCTGACCCGTCGTCGTACGCAACGTCCGAGGGGCCCCGCCGACACCGGTGGGGCCCCTCGCGTGTATCCGGGGCAGAGCCCGCCGGACCAGCCCGTGCCCGTCCACGGCAGCACAGCCCCGTCGGATCAGGCCCGCGCGGACCAGCCCGTGCCCGTCCGGGCCGACGCAGGGCAGCCCCGTCAGATCAGCCCGTGCTCGGTCAGGTATTCCAGCTGCGCCCTCACCGACAGCTCCGCCGCGGGCCACAGGGACCGGTCCACGTCCGCGTACACATGCGCCACCACCTGGGACGACGTCAGGTACCCGGCTTCGACGGCCGTCTCGATCTGGGCCAGGCGGTGCGCGCGGTGCGCCAGGTAGAACTCGACCGCGCCCTGCGCGTCGTCCAGCACGGGGCCGTGCCCCGGCAGCACCGTGTCCACCCCGTCGTCGACCGTCAGCGAGCGCAGCCGCCGCAGCGAGTCGAGGTAGTCCCCCAGCCGCCCGTCCGGGTGCGCCACCAGCGTCGTCCCGCGCCCGAGGACCGTGTCCCCCGTCAGCACCGCGCGATCGGCCGGCAGATGGAACGAGAGCGAGTCCGCCGTGTGGCCCGGGGTGGGCACCACGTACATCTCGAGACCGCCGGTCGTGATCACGTCACCCGTGCCCAGACCCTCGTCACCGAGACGCAGCTCCGGATCCAGGGCCCGTACCTTCGTACGCGTCAGCTCGGCGAACCTGGCCGCGCCCTCCGCGTGGTCGGGGTGGCCGTGGGTGAGGAGGGTGAGCGCGATCCGGCGGCCCGCCCGCTCGGCCGTGTCGATGACCGCCCGCAGATGCGCTTCGTCCAGCGGCCCCGGGTCGATGACCACCGCGAGGTCCGAGTCGGGCTCGGCGACGATCCAGGTGTTGGTGCCGTCCAGGGTCATCGCCGACGCGTTGGGCGCGAGGACGTTGACCGTACGGGTCGTGGCCGGACCGGACAGCACCCCGCCGCGCGGCTGTCCGGGCAGCGCCGCAGCCTCGCTCATGCGGAACCACCGCCCGTGGCGATGGTGCCGCCCGTGGGGAGGCGCTTGGTGAACTCCTCGTGCCCCGGCCAGCTCAGCACCAGCTCGTCGCCCTCCAGACGGGCCTGTGCGAGTACGGGGGTGAGGTCCTGGACCGATGCGGCCTCCAGCGCCTGTGCGGCGGTGGCGTACGGCCTGAGCGCACGCAGCGTGGAGATCGTCGGCGGCATCATCGTCAGCTCCCCGCGGTCGTATCCGTCGGCGGCCTCGCCCGGACCGATCCACACCGTGCGGTCCGCCTCCGTCGAGGCGTTGCGGGTGCGCTGACCGGCCGGGAGCGCGGCGACGAAGAACCACGTGTCGTAGCGGCGCGGTTCGAACTCCGGAGTGATCCAGCGCGCCCATGCGCCGAGCAGGTCCGAGCGCAGCACGAGTCCGCGCCGGTCGAGGAACTCCGCGAACGACAGGTCCCGCGCGACCAGGGCCTCGCGGTCGGCCTCCCAGTCCGCCCCGGTGGTGTCCGTGACGACCGTGCCCGCGGTCGGGCCGGCGAGCAGGACGCCCGCCTCCTCGTACGTCTCGCGGACCGCCGCGCAGACGATCGCCTGCGCCTCGGCCGGTGTGCCGGCACCGAGCCGCTTCGCCCAGCTTTCGAGCGAGGGTCCTGCCCAGCCGACAAGCCGGTCGTCGTCGCGCGGGTCGACTCCGCCACCCGGATAGGCGTACGCCCCTCCGGCAAAGGCCATCGAGGTGCGCCGGCGCAGCATGTGGACCGTGGGCCCGTCCCCGGTACCCGTCGCGGAGTCCCGGAGCAGCATCACGGTGGCGGCCCGCCTGGGCGTTGCTGCCGTCAGTTCGCCTGCGGCGAGGGCCCGGATCCGGTCGGGCCATTCCGGTGGGTACCACTGACCATTGGACATGGCCGGAGGCTATCCGGAACCGCGCCGATGTTCGAGGGGCGCAGTGATCCGTACATGCCCCGTACACAGCTGATCCCGCCCGGTCGTCACGACCGGACGGGATCCCCG
This sequence comes from Streptomyces sp. NPDC048211, assembly GCF_043202315.1. Lineage (NCBI taxonomy): Bacteria > Bacillati > Actinomycetota > Actinomycetes > Kitasatosporales > Streptomycetaceae > Streptomyces > Streptomyces sp. NPDC048211. The sequence continues at coordinate 11,239 of NZ_JBIDAD010000011.1, read as the reverse complement.
CGCGGCCGGTGTCGGAACACCGGCCGCGGTACGGCTTCGGCTCAGACTCCGGTCAGCTCGACCTGGACCTCGACCTCTACGGGCGCGTCCAGCGGCAGCACCGCGACGCCGACGGCGCTGCGGGCGTGCACGCCCTTGTCGCCGAGTACGGCGCCGAGCAGTTCGCTCGCACCGTTGATCACGGCGGGCTGGCCGGTGAAGTCCGTGGCCGAGGCGACGAAGCCGACGACCTTCACGACGCGGGCGATCCGGTCCAGGTCGCCCGCGACCGACTTCACGGCGGCCAGCGCGTTGAGCGCGCAGGTCTTCGCCAGTTCCTTGGCCTCGTCGGCCGTGACCTCGGCGCCGACCTTGCCGGTGACGGCGAGCTTGCCGTCCACCATCGGCAGCTGGCCCGAGGTGTACACGTACACCCCGGACTGGACGGCCGGCTGGTACGAGGCGAGCGGCGGCACGACGTCCGGCAGGGCCAGCCCGAGTTCGGCGAGCTTCGCCTCGACGGCGCCCGCCACTACTGCTTCTCCCGCTTCAGGTAGGCCACGAGCTGCTCGGGGTTGTTCGGGCCGGGAACGACCTGGACCAGCTCCCAGCCGTCCTCGCCCCAGGTGTCCAGAATCTGCTTGGTCGCGTGCACGAGAAGGGGCACGGTCGCGTATTCCCACTTGGTCATGGCCCGACTGTAATGCCTGGCCGGTCCACGGGACGCGCAGCCTCGTGCGTAGCCTGCGGCACGACTGGTTAGGCTCGAATACGTGAGCAGGTTCCAGGTCGTCAGCGGCAAGGGCGGTACCGGTAAGACCACGGTCGCCGCCGCCCTCGCGCTCGCCCTCGCGACCGAGGGCAGGCGCACCCTCCTCGTCGAGGTCGAGGGCAGACAGGGCATCGCCCAGCTCTTCGAGGCGGATTCACTCCCCTACGAGGAACGCAAGATCGCCGTCGCGCCGGGCGGCGGAGAGGTGTACGCCCTCGCGATCGATGCCGAGCGCGCCCTCCTCGACTACCTCCAGATGTTCTACAAGCTCGGCAGCGCCGGCCGGGCGCTGAAGAAACTCGGCGCGATCGACTTCGCCACCACCATCGCGCCCGGTGTCCGGGACGTCCTGCTGACGGGCAAGGCGTGCGAGGCGGTGCGCCGCAAGGACAAGCGGAACCGGTTCGTCTACGACTACGTGATCATGGATGCCCCGCCGACCGGCCGCATCACCCGCTTCCTCAACGTGAACGACGAGGTGGCCGGGCTGGCCCGGATCGGCCCGATACACAATCAGGCGCAGGCCGTGATGCGGGTGCTGAAGTCTCCCGAGACGGCGGTGCACATGGTGACCCTGCTGGAGGAGATGCCGGTCCAGGAGACCGCCGACGGCATCGCGGAGCTGCGGGCCGCCGAACTGCCGGTGGGCCGGGTCATCGTGAACATGGTGCGCCCGCACCTGCTGGACGAGGACGCGCTGCGCACCGCCGCGGGAGGGCGGCGCAAGGAGATCGCCAAGACGCTCACCCGGGCGGGCGTGACCGGCTCCGCGGGGCTCGTACGCCCCCTCGTCGAGCAGGCGGCCGAACACGCCCAGCGGGTGGAGCTGGAGCGTGAGCAGCGCGCCGTGCTGGCGGAGCTCGGACTGCCGGGGTACGAACTCCCGCTGATCGGCGAGGGCGTGGACCCGGCCGGGCTGTACGAGCTGGCGATGGAGCTGCGCGAGCAGGGCGCGGGCGAGGGTGCGGCGGAACAAGGGGTGGGCTCATGACATCGGACACGGATGCCGGTACGGACACGGACGCCGGCGCGGACAGGAACGCGGACACGGGCGCGGACGCGAACGTCGGCACGGGCGCGGAAGCCGGTACGGCCCCGGCGCCCGCCCCGGGCCTGGACACCGACGCCCTGCTCGACGACCCGGACATCCGGATCGTCGTGTGCTGCGGCTCGGGCGGTGTCGGCAAGACGACGACGGCGGCTGCCCTCGGCGTACGCGCGGCCGAGCGCGGCCGCAAGGTCGTCGTGCTCACCATCGACCCGGCGCGCAGGCTCGCCCAGTCCATGGGCATCGACTCCCTGGACAACATCCCCCGCCGGGTGAAGGGCGTCGGGACCGAGGGCGCCGGCGAGCTGCACGCCATGATGCTCGACATGAAGCGGACCTTCGACGAGATCGTCGAGGCGCACGCGGACGGGGACCGGGCGCGAGCGATCCTGGAGAACCCCTTCTACCAGTCCCTGTCGGCCGGCTTCGCGGGCACGCAGGAGTACATGGCGATGGAGAAGCTCGGTCAGCTGCGGGCGCGCGACGAGTGGGACCTGATCGTCGTCGACACCCCGCCGTCGCGTTCCGCACTGGACTTCCTGGACGCGCCGAAGCGGCTGGGCTCGTTCCTGGACGGCAAGTTCATCAAGCTGCTGATGGCCCCGGCGAAAATGGGCGGCCGGGCCGGAATGAAGTTCCTCAACGTGGGCATGTCGATGATGACGGGGACGCTGGGCAAGCTGCTCGGCGGTCAGTTCCTGCGCGATGTGCAGACCTTCGTCGCCGCGATGGACACCATGTTCGGCGGGTTCCGCACCCGCGCCGATGCCACGTACAAGCTCCTCCAGGCACCGGGCACGGCGTTCCTCGTCGTCGCGACACCGGAGCGGGACGCGCTCCGCGAAGCGGCGTATTTCGTGGAGCGGCTGGCCGCGGAGGACATGCCGCTGGCGGGTCTGGTGCTCAACCGGGTCCACGGCAGTGACGCCGCGCGGCTGTCCGCGGAGCGCGCGCTGGCCGCCGCAGAAAATCTTGAGGCCGACGGCATTGTGGATCAGGGGGCCGGGAAGGCTGGACTTCGTGAGCCCGCCGAATCCCCCGCGGCCGGTTCCGCACAGACCCCGGACACCGCAGGAGCCGCCACCCCCGAACCGTCCGAGCATGCCTCGGAACACGAGCCCGCCGACATCCCGGGCGTCCGAGCCGACGCCCGTACGGACGCCGTGACCACAGACGACTCGACCGCAGACAACCCGAGCACGAAGGCCGGGACCACGCCCCACCCGACCGGCAACGCCGAGGCCACGCACGACCCGGCCGGCGACGCCACGACCAAGGACACCGCGACCGCAGACGCCGTCACCGTCGAACAACTGACGGCCGGCCTGTTGCGGCTGCATGCCGAGCGGATGCAGGTGGTCGCGCGCGAACAGCGCACACGCGACCGCTTCACCGCACTGCATCCCGAGGTGGCCGTAACCGCGGTGGACGCGCTGCCCGGAGATGTCCATGACCTCGCAGGACTGCGAGCCGTCGGGGACCGGCTCGCGACCGGTTCCGCCCCGGCCGGAGCTGCGTAGTCACCCCGTCGGCCGTCCGGCCGCCCCGCCCTACCCCACGGCGGCGAACGTCTCGTGCAGTTCGTCGTCCTCCAGCCCGATCGCCACAGGCAGGATGCCCGTGGACCGCTCGTACTCGCTGCGCGCGGTCTCCAGCAGTCGGCGCCAGGACGTGACCGTCGGGCGCCGGCGCAGCAGTGCGCGGCGCTCCCGCTCGGTCATTCCGCCCCACACGCCGAATTCGACGCGATTGTCCAGCGCATCGGCCAGGCACTCGGTCCGCACCGGGCATCCGGTGCACACCGCCTTGGCTCTGTTCTGCGCTGCCCCTTGTACGAACAGTTCATCCGGATCGGTAGTGCGGCAGGCTGCCTGCGCACTCCAGTCGGTTACCCAGCCCATCCCGGCGCCGTCCTCTCCCGAATCGAGGCTCCCCCACGGCGGCAGCGGCATATTCACCGCTGCCAGTTGAGGACGTTACGGAAGGTGGCGACAGCACAACACCCCCTTCGGGCCCAATCTTGAATGGCCCGAACGGACTATGCGTATGCGGCAGATCACCCAGGGGAGTGAGGTGAGGACATGCGCGACTATCCCGGCGGAATCTGGACAGACCACCTGAGCCATAACGGACGGTCGATGACACACGAGGCGATTTCGGGAGCGCCTGAACTCGTGGCCGGGTCATGGACAGGGTCATGCAGGGGGGTTGATACAAAACCGGACTGCTGTGACAGTTGAGAGCAGCTTAGGCCAAGGCATATACGTGTGTCCGGCGAATCAGAACGTAGGCTGCCCCCATGCCAAAGAAGCGCTCGGGCGGGGGTCTCACGACGACCCAGCAGGCCGCCAAGTTCCTCGGTGTCGCCGCACTCTCCGGAGTGGTCCTGGCGGGCATCGCGCTGCCGGCCGCCGGAGCACTGGGTCTCGCCGCCAAGGGGACGGTCGACGGGTTCGACGAGATCCCGGCCAACCTGAAGACTCCGCCGCTGAGCCAGCGCACCACGATTCTGGACAACCAGGGCAGCCAGATCGCCACGGTGTACTCGCGGGACCGCACCGTGGTGCCGCTGACGAAGATCTCCCCGTACATGCAGAAAGCGATCATCGCGATCGAGGACGCCCGCTTCTACGAGCACGGCGCCGTCGACCTCAAGGGCATCCTGCGCGCGATGAACCGCAACGTACAGGCGGGCGGGACCGCGCAGGGCGCGTCGACCCTCACCCAGCAGTACGTGAAGAACGTCTTCGTCGAGGAGGCGGGCGACGACCCGACCAAGGTCGCCCAGGCCACCCAGCAGACGCTGGGCCGCAAGGTCCAGGAGCTGAAGTACGCGATCCAGGTCGAGGAAGAGCTCGGCAAGAAGAAGATCCTGGAGAACTACCTCAACATCACGTTCTTCGGTCAGCAGGCGTACGGCGTCGAGGCGGCCTCCCAGCGGTACTTCTCCAAGCCGGCGAAGGACCTGAAGCTGGAGGAGGCGGCGATGCTGGCCGGCATCGTGCAGTCGCCCAGCCGCTACGACCCCGTCAACGACAAGGAAGAGGCGACCAAGCGTCGCAACACCGTCATCCAGCGGATGGCCGACGTCAAGGACATCTCGCAGGAGGAGGCCGACAAGGCCAAGGCCTCCCCGATCAAGCTGAAGGTGAAGCGGCCGAAGAACGGCTGCATCACCGCGGTCAGCGGGTCCGGCTTCTTCTGCGACTACGTACGCCAGATCGTCACGAGCGACCCGGCCTTCGGCAAGACCGCGAAGGACCGCGCCAAGCTCTGGGCGACCGGCGGACTCACCATCAAGACGACCCTGGACCCGCGTTCCCAGGCCGCCTCCAACGAGGCGGCGACCTCCCGGGTCAACGAGACCGACAAGGTCGCGGCCTCGGTCGTCCAGGTCCAGCCCGGCACCGGCCAGATCCTGGCCATGGCCCAGTCACGCCCGTACGGACTCGACGCGTCCAAGCACCAGACGGTGCTGAACCTCTCCGTCGACCACAAGATGGGCGGCAGCTACGCCGGCTTCCAGGTGGGATCGACCTTCAAGCCGATCACCGCAGCGGCGGCGCTGGAGAAGGGCATCAGCCCGGCGCAGAGCTTCACCACCCCCCACGAGATCTCCCTGCCGGGCGAGAGCTTCCGCACCTGCGACAACCAGCCCGCGGACGACAAGCCGTGGGAGGTCGGGAACGAGCTCGAGACCGAGAAGGGCATGTTCGACATGACCAGCGCGCTGGGCAAGTCGATCAACACCTACTTCGCGAAACTGGAGCAGAAGACCGGCCTCTGCGAGACGCTCGCGATGGCGAAGAAGGTCGGCTACAACCGCGGCGACAACAAGCCGCTGTGGCAGGTCGCCAACACCACCCTCGGCGGCCAGGAGTCGACGCCGCTGGCGATGGCCTCGGTGTACGCCACCTTCGCCAACCGCGGTTCGTACTGCTCCCCGATCGCGATCCTGTCGGTGACCAAGCCGGACGGCAAGCAGATCGACGTACCGAAGTCGACGTGCGACCGGGCCATGAGCGAGCACACGGCCGACACCATCAACCAGATGCTCAAGGGCGTCGTCGCGGACGGCACCGGCCAGTCGGCCGGTCTCAGCGACCGTGACAACGCGGGCAAGACCGGTACGACCGACGAGCGCATCAACGCCTGGTTCGTCGGCTACACACCGAACCTGTCCACGGCGGTGTGGGTCGGCAGCGACGGGGCCCGCCAGATCCCGATGAGCAACATCACCATCGGCGGTCAGTACTACGAGGACGTCTGCGGTGGCTGTCTGCCCGGTCCCATCTGGAAGACGGCGATGACCGGCTCTCTCGACGCCTCCGAGACCCCGGCCTTCACCCCGGTCGACGTACCGCGGGCGAAGCCGAAGGAGGACAAGGACAAGAACAAGGACCGGGACAAGAACAAGCCGGGCCAGGGCGACGACAAGCCCGGCGACGACACCCCCTTCCCCGGCATCAGCATCTCGCCGGACCTGATCGGCGGAAACGACGGCAACGGCCGCGGCCAGAACGACGGCGGGACGAACGGCCCCTGACCCGGCCCGCCCCCGCGTACGCCGGACACGGTCCCGCGTACGCCGGACATGAGAGTGGGGGGGCGCCGGCGGGGGGGGGGCCCCCCCCCAGGAGTAAGACAGACGCCCCCCCCGGGCGGCGCCCGCGGGGGGGGGGATCAACGGCGCGGCCCCCCCCCCCCCCCCCCCGGCGTCCGCCCCACACGGCCCGCCGACCGCGCCACATGCGGGGGGGCCCCCCCGGGCGGGGGCCCCCCCACTCTCATGTCCTCAGACTGCCGACCTCCGGGGCCTCAGCCTGCGAGGAGCTTCTTCACCGTGGCGGCCACCCGGCCGCCCTCGGCGCGGCCCGCGACCTTCGGGTTCACGATCTTCATGACGGCACCCATGGCGCGCGGCCCTTCGGCCCCGCCGGACTTCGCCTCGTCCACGGCGGACGCCACGATCGCGGTCAGCTCGTCGTCGCTCAGCTGCTGGGGAAGGTAGGCGTCGAGCAGCTCACCCTCCCTCTTCTCGCGCTCGGCCTGCTCGGTCCGGCCGCCCTTGGCGAAGGCCTCGGCCGCCTCGCGGCGCTTCTTGGCCTCCTTGGCGATCACCTTCTGCACCTCGTCGTCGGAGAGTTCGCGGGCCGTCTTTCCGCCGACCTCCTCCTTGGTGATCGCGGTGAGGGTCAGCCGGAGCGTGGACGAGGTCAGCTCGTCGCGCGCCTTCATGGCCGTGGTGAGGTCTTCCTTGAGCTTGGACTTGAGCGTGGTCATGAGGTGATTGTGGCAGGTACGGGGTGTCCGCCGCCCGCCGGTTTTCCTGTGGACACGCACCGTCTGCGACGATGGGCGCATGCGCGCACGCTACGGAGTACCCCTGAAAATCACGGCGGTCACCGCCGCGGCCGGCGCCGCCGGTCTCGCCTACGCAGCCGGATTCGAGGCCCGCTCGTTCCGCCTGCGAAGGGTCGCCATCCCCGTACTCCCGCACGGAGCACGCCCGTTGCGCGTCCTGCAGGTCTCCGACGTCCACATGGTCAGCGGCCAGCGCAAGAAGCGCGCCTGGCTCCAGTCCCTGGCCGGGCTGCGCCCGGACTTCGTCGTGAACACCGGCGACAACCTCTCCGACCCGGAGGCCGTACCGGAACTGCTCGACGCGCTCGGCCCGCTGATGGAGTTCCCGGGGGTGTACGTCTTCGGCTCCAACGACTACTACGGCCCGAAGCTCCGCAACCCCGCCCGCTACCTCTTCGAGAAGGCCGCGGGCAAGCACGGGCTCAACGGGAACACCCCGGCGGTCGGCGTCGTCCACAACCCGTGGGAACCGATGCGCGACGCCTTCGACGACGCGGGCTGGCTGAACCTGTCCAACACCCGCGGCCGCCTGAAGCTCGACGGCCTGGAGCTGGCCTTCACCGGCCTCGATGACCCGCACATCCGGCGTGACCGTTACGCCGAGGTCTCGGGCGGCCCCGAGACGGGCGCCGACCTCTCCATCGGCGTGGTCCACGCCCCCTACCTGCGCTCCCTCGACGCCTTCACCGCGGACGGCTACCCGCTGATCCTGGCCGGCCACACCCACGGCGGCCAGCTGTGCATCCCGTTCTACGGCGCCCTGGTCACCAACTGCGACCTGGACACGGACCGCGTGAAGGGCCTCTCCAGCCACACGGCCGAGGGCCACCGCGCCTACCTCCACGTCTCGGCCGGCTGCGGCACCAACCGCTACACCCCGGTGCGCTTCGCCTGCCCCCCGGAAGCGACCCTGCTGACCTTGACGGCGCGAGACGTCTGACCGGGGGCGGCCGCGCGTTCGACGCAAAAAGCGGATTTCGTCTCCGGGCGCCAGTGGGCTAAAGTAATCGATGTCGCCGGGAGACCGGCGGCGATCGGGGTGTAGCGCAGCTTGGCAGCGCGCTTCGTTCGGGACGAAGAGGTCGTGGGTTCAAATCCCGCCACCCCGACAGCCAAAACAGCAGGTGAGGCACCTAGGAACGTTCCTAGGTGCCTCACCTGTTTTCGGGTGCGTGACTAGTTGTGTGGCTACCGCCTCGGAGGCGAGGGCGTGCCAAAGATCCCGTCCACGGCCACAGCTCCGGTCTGGATCACCGGGCAGATCTGCTTCCGGTGGACCTCCTCGGTCACGGCCGTGCCGGAGTGGCCACCGAGTCGCCAGATCTCTTCGAGCGGGATATCTCGGTCCGACAAGATCGAGACGAACGACGTCCGGGTCTCCCGGATGGTCCACTCATGCGCTTGAGCTCGATTCCGGGCTTCTCTGCGACGCAGGCGAGGACCTTGCGGAACTCCAGCTGCGCATTCGCCGCGTCCAGCCCACTCCCCACGGCCACCGGGATGGGCGGGGCGGCGTTCGCGAGTGCCGGCCGGAGCGTGGTGAGCATCGTGGGGCGCGCTCCACCTTGACGCCCTGAATCACGCCCGCTCCAAGGAGTGTGAGTCGAAGGCGGACGGGCTCACCATCGCCGTGGACGGCGGCGAGCCCTGCCGCCTCAATCGCTGAGACTCCACCGGCCTTGGCGCGCCAGTTCGAGCGGTCGCTCCCTCTGCCACACTGGGCCAGCCACTGAAGGGTGGCGTTTGGGGGGGGGTGGGCCGTGGGCTCGACTTTTGGGGCTATGGTGCTCGGCGCGCTGTTCGTAGCGATCGCCCTTGCCCTGACAGGTGCCGTACTTGGCATCCATGCGCTGATCCTCGGACGAGTCCCCGGCCGCCGGCTACAGCGGCACGTCAAGCGGCCAAGGGTGTGGGGGGCAGGCGCCCTCCTGCTCGTATGGGGCGCATTCTGGTCTCCGAGTGCCGCTGTCATCGGAGTGGGACTTGTCGCCATCGGGTACGTGCGGACACCGGCGTCCTGAACGGGTCCATCTGGCGATGACATCAGCGGCTGACACCAACAGGATCGATCGTCGGCGAAACCCGGGCGCACGGGTCTGCGACAGCTCGGGGCCGTTTACCAACTCGAAGGCGACCGGGGACAATCGAGGTCGTGTCTCAGGAGCCGATCGTGCGGATCATCGGCGGCTGATCAGCGGTACAGCAGGGAAGTAGCAACCGTAGCGACCGCAGGCAACCGCCACGAGCCAATGAAAGAGCGCATTACGAACTCGCCCGGCGCGGGACGGAATGCTCTCTTTCGGCAAAGGGGAATCTCGGGAGCCGCATGCAGATCACGCGCGACTCGCCACGCTTCCCTCACCAACTGGCCGCAGAGCAGCCATCCCGTCGGGCGCGGGGCCGCGCAACGCATGCGTTATCGCCGCATACGGTCCGCCCACCGGCACTGCCGCTCAGTAGTTTATGACCGAGTCGATGTAGACCTTCGGGTCGTCCGGCAGCTCGCCCTCGTAGGTGTCACCTACGAGCGTGGTCTCTCTGCCCGTCTGGCCCGCCGCCACATTCGGGAAGTCGAATTTGGTCGCGCGCACCCAGTCCTCACCGATTCCCACGCTGACGGTGACCCTGATGTTGAGCGTCCTGTCATAGGTATTGGTGGCATTGCAGGCGACATTGAAGCCGATCGCACCGCGCGTGACCCGGACCTCCACATCGCCGAGCGTGACGATCTTCGTCTTGCCCTCGTGACTGATGACCGGTGACGGTTCCGGACTCGCCTCAGTCGCCTCCGGAGCACTCGGGGTGCTGCTCGGCGTGACAGGAGGCGATGACGCGGGGGTGACGGCGGGAGATGACGGCGAGGGGTCGGCGGAGGGGCTCGTACTGTCCGAGCATCCGGTGACCAGCGCAGTGATGAGCAGTGCTGCGCCCCACGTTGCGGGGCGCAGCACAGTGCGGCGGAATTGCATCAGTTACAGGCACCCACGGTGAGGTAGTTGTCGACGACGACCTTGGTGCCGATCTTCATGTACGAGTACGCCTGACCGCAATAGCCACGGTTCTGGTAGAGGGGCCCGGCGTAGCTGCTGAACGTTCCGGAGTCCTCGACGTCGGCCGTGTCCGTGTAGTTGTCCGCCAGCTTGAGCCGCATGGAATGCGCGACTCCGGTGTCGTTGAAGAACACGGCGCAGATCGGCTTGTCGTAGTAACTGCTGCCTGTCGTCTTGCCATTGGTCCAGGTGTACGTGGTGCCGTACGTGCCGTAACGGGCGGCACTGACAGAGATCGTGTAGCCCGTGCCGCATACGTTGGCAGCGGCTGCGGCGACCTTCGCATCGGCCGCAACGATCTGCTTGGTCGTGTCACTTGCCTGCTTGTCGACCTGGATGCCCTGGACGTCCACGGTGGCAATCGGCGCGTTCGTCGATTCAGCCCTGTCGGCCGCCGATGCGGCAGGCGCCGCCACGGTGACAGCGAGCAAAACAGAACAGATTCCGGCAAACCCTGTAGAAGCCTTCACTCTTCCCCCTGAAAGTGACAGTGCGGTAATCCCTACGTGCGGAGAGTACCGCATTGAATGCACACGCCATAAGGAATTTCCGTCTTCCCGGCCACGAAAGGACCGGAATGCGACGGGCAAAGGGATCATAAAGTCGAATCAGTCACAGCGGTGACCGATGGGGAGAAATCAGTCACCACGTTCGCGGTATTCGCGTGCACACCGCGACCCGGCGATCCGCATATATGCCGTGATGCCGGAAGGTCTCCCGGGTTCCTGATCCATTCAATGGAATCAGGCCACTGAGCGCTTTTCGGCCGTCTTCGGAGTCGTTCGGGAGCCGACCTCGTCATGCGGCTCCCGCAAGTGGGCCGGGGTGGGTCCAGGGTCCGGGCCGGGGCAGGACCCTGGAGCTCACGCAGCTCACGCAGCTCGCGCAGCCCTTAGCCGACCGCGTTTCGACCTCCCGCTCCGGTCAGTTGCCGCTGTCAGCTGTGGGCGGGTGCCTGGGCGGTGGAGCCGCGCGGGGTGAGGGAGGGGGTCGGTACCTGTACGGAGCCGGTGTGTTCGCCCTCGA